>CP102593.1:3095000-4295000 GCA_025666215.1 Xanthomonas campestris pv. phormiicola
TGTGCGGGCCTGTAGGCGTTGACCTGGACGCGCGCGAGCGTTGTCGCCGCGTCGTCGTCGGCGCAGGCCTGGCCGCTGCAGGCGAGCAGCGCCAGTACCGCAACATGCACGGCGGTGCGGCGCGGGAACGGGGCGGAGGAACGGGAATGACGATTGCGCATGGGCAATGGGACCTTGTCGGGCGCCGCAGCGCCGCCCGAAGCGGCGCCCGCCGCCGATGAGCGGGATGCTGACTGGCGCGCATGCCCGCCGCCGCGGAACGACCGCAGCGGCCGCCATGCACGCGTGGCTCGCCGGGAATATGCGAATGACTCGCAACGCCGGAAATTTTCACATGCCATGCGCCAGCCGATCTTTGCGCGGCGCGCCGGGACCTTTGTCATCGGCGCATCTCCTTCACTCATCGCCGTGCCTACACCCGCCCGCGCAGCCGACCGGGCGCCACGCCGTAGCGGCGCCGGAACGCGGTGGCGAAGTTGGCCGGGCTCGCATAGCCAGCCAGCAGCGCGGCACGCGCCACGCTGACGCCGTCGCGCTCCAGCGCCAGCCGCGCCAGCTCCAGCCGGCGTTGCTGCACGAACGCACCGACACTGATGCCGTGCGCGCTGCGGAACTGGCGCTGCAACGTGGCAGCGCTAGCGCCCACCCGACGCGCGAGCTCGTCGATCCGCAATGGCAGCGAAGGGTTGTCGCGCAGGAAATCGCGCACTTCGCACATGCGCCGGTAGACCGCCGGGCGCAACGGCCGCAGCGCGGCGGGCGCCGGAGCGGCTTGCGCCAGCCCCTGCTGCGCGCAAGCCTCCACCACCAGGTTCAGCGCACGCGCCTCCAGATACATCGCCAGCAGCGGCGCCGGCAGTGGCGGCGGATTGAGCATGCGCTCGGCCAGTGCGCGCATCGCCGCCGACGCGCGCCGGCAGCTGCCACCGGGGTAGCCACCGATGAAGGCGTCGGCGGCGGATGCGTCGAGGTGTCCGCCGCCCATCAGGCACTGTTCGAGCCATTCGCGGCCGAGTCCGATGCTGATCCGGCGCGCATAGTCGCCGCGCCGGACCACCCGCCGGAACTCGGCCGGCCGCGGCATCCCCACGATCGCCAGGTCCGGCATCGGCGCACCCGGCGGCGCAGCCCGGCGCGGCGCGGCCAGCCGCACGCGATGCCCGTCGTAGGCGACGTCGACCGCGCCCTCCAGGACCAGCACGATCCGCAGGCAGTCCTCGTCGACGCCACGCGCCACGTAGTCCTCGCGCTCCACTTCGCTGCCGAAATGGAACCCCAGTCCCGGACGCAGGACGCGGTATTGGCTCAGGTGCCCGGCCAGGCCCGGCGAACCGGCATCGCCGGCGGACGCCTGCGGACTGCGGGAAGGAATGCTGCGCACGAGGAGAAGGCCTCTGACATGGAAGGACATTCTCTGGCGGCAGCTGGAGATCCGACGGCGCCGACAGGCGCGGCCGGCCACTGAGATAAGCGGTGCTCGATTCTAGGCGCTCGCCGGCGTCGCGGCAAACCCGCCCCCGCGCACGCCCTGCCGGCGCGGCAAGGCGCTCAGCGCACGCCCGGCAGTACCTGCTGCGCGCCGGTCACCAGGCCGCAGGCATGGTCCTGCAGCTCCTCGCCGCTGGCGCGATTGCCGCTGGCGGCATCGACCCGCGTCGCCAGCAACACGAAGCCGGGCGCCGGACCGGCGTCCCCGACCAGCACCAGCGAGTAGTCGCGCATCGCCTCGCCGGCCGGCAGTTCCTCGGCGAGCAGCCGCAGCGGATTGGCCGTCAGCGCCTCCCCGGGCAAGCGCCGGGCCAGATAGCGATGGCCCAGCAGCGGCTGCGGCAACGGCCGCCACGCCGCGCCGACCTGCGCCTGCATATCGTCCAGCTCGCGGCGCACCTGCGGATGCAGGCAATCGACATGGATGTGCAGCTGCTCCTGCGAGCGGCCATGCGGGGAATTGAGCGCCAGCGACAGATACTGCCGCGGCAGCGGGCGGCCGAGTGCCCGCTCCACGAAGATGCGCGCATCCCACGCCGCGGCGAAGTAGTTGGGCGCGTCCGCCTGCAGCGCGCGCGGGTCCTCGATGCCGACGATGCGCTCGATCGGCAGCAGCAGGAACTGGAAATCGCCGTGACTGTCCTTGAGCACCACCGAACGCCGCTGCGGCTGCGGCCATACCGCGACGCAGTCGGCCGCGCGCGGCGCGTCGGCGGCCAGGCAGTGTGCGTTGAGGATGCGCCACAGCGCGTCGGGATCGGCCGCATGACGCACGCTCGGTACGCTCAGGCACGCGGCCAGCGCCAGCAGCAACACCAATGGCAACAGGCTTCTGAACTTCAAAACGACGTCTCCGGGCAGGCAGGGCGGAACATGATAGGGCCCGTCGCGCCATGCATGCGGACCACGCCTTTGTGCACATCCGCGCGCGCCACGCTGACCAATCCTGCACGCTGATGGACATGCTACTGGCCAAGAACCGCGCTGGCGATCGCAAACAGTGGCTGGAGACCAAAGGCGGGCTGGCTTGGTTGGAGGTCCGAACTGCCGAGATTGCGGATCCGGGATTGGCCTGACAGCGGCTAGACCATCCCTTGGAAGCACGCAGCATCCTGTAGCAGCGACTTCAGGGCACCTCTAATAACCTCGATTCTAAAAATTTCGCACTATGCGCATCAATGACTTGCGAGCGTTTTAGTCGAGTTTTTTGGGGTTATTAGAGGTGCCCTTCAGTCGCGACGAACGAAGCGGGCCACCTCGTCATGCCGCGAAAGCGTCGGGATTGAAGTCTCTCCCATAAATTCAACAGACCACTGCGCGCAAGCATCCGTAGCAGCGGCTCCGAGTGTCATCGGGCCATCAGCCGCGGCGGACGAAGCCGCCTCATCGCGGTGCAGCACCGCGTTGGGACAGAAGTCCCTCCGACCAGTTCGCCCGCGCGCATTACGTCATCGCCCAGACATAGCGGCCACATCGGCCACCGCCCGCATGCGCCATCGCGCGCGCGAAAGTGCCGCGTGCGCTGTCCGGTTTTTTCCGCAAGCGGCGTTGTTGATGGAGTAGCCCGCATTACGCCGGCTGCTCAGGAATCAACCACGAAAAGGAAGCCATATGAGCGACAGCTCCGATACCCCGGCGTTCGACGATCTCGACCAGCTCGACGCCCTGCTCACCGACACCCGCGCCAAAGACACCCTCACCGTCTCCGACATCGGCGAGGCGCGCGACGCCATCGCCACGTTCCGCGACGGCGACGGTACCGGTTCATGGAATGGACTGGACCGCACCGAAGTGGCCGACCGCCTGCTCGACCTGGTCAACAACCCGCGTCTGATCCGCCAGGGCGACTTGAACCTGTGCGGGCCGGCGGCGCTGCTGCTGATGTGGGCCAGCCGCGACCCGCTGGGGTTCGCCAGCTTCGCCACCACCCTGTACGACAACGGCAGCGCCGACCTGGGCGATCTATCCATCACGCCCAAGGACACGCTGCTGGCGCAGGACTACAGCAGCCTGAGCACCCGCACCTTCGGCGCCGACTGGATGCTGCTCAGCGCGATCCGCAACACCGACCAGCCGTTCTGGCAAAGCAGTTGGGTCGGCGATCCGGCGCAGAATTTCGCCGCACTGACCAGGCCCGAAGAACTGGCCAGCTGGCTGCGCGCCACCGGCATCTATGCGCAGGTCAGCGACGAAGGCAACTGGACCTCGCCGGCCGGCATCCCGCACGCCACCGGCATCGAGTTCCGCGAAGGCCGCGATGTGGCGCTGCTGATCAACACCAATCTGCTGCACGACGCGCGCCGTAGTGCGGCGTTGATCGACGAGCGGTTCCTGCTAAACCTGTTCCCCAACCACTACATCGTCGGGCTCAACAACATCAGCGTGGCGGTGATGGACGGCCCGCAGAACGACGACGGCACACTGATGTTCCAGAAGGACGACGTATTGCTATCGATCTGGTCGTGGGGCGAGAGCAGCTTCGACCTGGCAGTGCCGCAAAAGTCGTTCGTCGACAACTACTACGGCGCGGTCATCGCAGATCTTCCGTGAACCCAATGGCGGCGGGAACGCCGCCCACTCACTTTTCGCAAGGAGCACTTTCATGCCACTCGTCACTCCCGATGTCATGCTCAACTCGGTCATGGGCAAGGTCTACAACGTCCTCACCAACGGCGACGACACCGTCCCCAAGTCGGAAGACAATTTCTTCAGCTGGGCCACGCCCGGCATCCCGCTGCAGCCCGAAGACGTACGCTTCATGAAGCAGGGCCTCACCGGCGTGGTGCGCAAGGCCGCGCTGGACGAGATGCGTACCACCCAGCCCGACGGCACCACCACCACTCCGGAACTGACCCCGTCGCAACTGGAAGCGCTGAAGGGCAGCGACGCGGCGCAACTGCTGAAACAGGCCGAGGACTTCTCGCGCCTGGTCGATTTCGTGCCGGACCTGGCCGCCACGGTCAACAACCAGTTCTCGGCGCTGAGCGTGATGAACAACGAAGGCACGCTGTCCGAGCGCTACGAGTACATCCTGCGCATGAGCCAGGTCATGCACAACGAGCTGCCGGACGACATCAAGAAGAAGATCGAGAAGTTTCGCGGCCTGCTGCAGACCACCACCACCAAGAAGAACCTGATCGACGACAGCGAGACCCAGGTGACCGAGCCCAGTCCGCTGGTCAAGGCCTACAACGAGAAGATGGTCGACTACATGAGCGCGGCGCTGGACTACAACAGCCAGCGCATCGACGGCCTGGCCGCCGCCGACCAGCGCGCGGTGCAGAACTGGGCGATCAATGCCAACATCCTGCGCAACAAGGTCAAGGCGGCGATGTCCGACTGGGTCTCCAACGGCTACAAGAACGACTACGAGCAGATCGCCGCGTTCATCGATCAGGTCATGCAGCGCGACATGGCGCTGCTCAAGCAGCAGTACCGCGACGACCTGGAAAAGGCGCGACTGACCGGCCTGAACTCCGGCAGCGACTTCTTCTACAGCTCGGTGGTGCCCGGCAACTTCATGGACAACGCCGGCTGGACCGACTTCGGCTTCAGCTCTTCCGACTACAACAGCTCCAGCAACTCCAGCTATGCGATGCGCCGCTCCAGCACCAGCGCCGGCGGCGGCTTCCTGGGCATCTTCGGCGGTGGCGGACGGGTCAGCAACGCCAGCGGCGAAAGCCAGTCGCACGTGCAGTTCGATTCGGATAGCTTCAGCATGGAGTTCAGCATCGCGCAGATGCCGATCGTGCGGCCCTGGTTCAAGACCGCGTTCCTGATGAGCAAGAGCTGGCGCATGGACCAGAACAACCCCGAGGCCAAGGGCCAGTTCGCCTCCGACGGCGCGACCCCGGCCAAGGGCCTGCTGCCGGCCTACCCGACCTCGCTGATCCTGGTCCGCAACCTGACCCTGCGCCTCGGCAAATCCTCCGGCTTCCGCGACATGGCCGAGTCCTGGCAGCGTTCCTCCGCCAGCGGCGGCGGCGCGCTTACGTTCGGCCCGTTTCACCTGGCCGGTTCGCACGGGCGCAGCTCGGCCAGCGGCGAGCGCTCCAGCGAGGCGCACTACGATAGCGAGAAACAGACGATGACGGTCGACGGCACCCAGATCATCGGCTTCAAGTGCCATGTGTTCCCGAAGTCGCCGGATCCGCTGCCCAGCATCACCGACTGGATCTGAGCGGCGCCGCAGCACCACGGCAGGCGGCCGCGCGCCGCCTGCCGTCCCGCGCGCCCGATGTTTCCCCTTTTTCAAGGAATCGCCTGCAATGGACGCAGCCGCCCAATTGGCCTTGATGGCCAAAGCCGAACACGTGTTCGGCAGCGACGACACCGAACTCAGCTTCCCGGTCACGCCGCTGGCGTTCGCACCCGCCGCCCTGGATCTGCTCGGCGACGGCACGATGGAGCATCTGATCGAATTTTCGCTGCTGGCCAACCGCATTCCCGACGGCCCCGCCTGGAGCGGCGATGGCCAAACCTTGCTGTGGGAGGTCTACGCGCAGGTGCTGCGCGAGGCCCAATTCGCCCAGTCCACCCGCACCGCGCAGGAGGAGGCCGACTATCAGGCCGCATGCGCGGTGCTGTACCGGCAGGACGAGGAAGGCCGGCGCCTGCCGACCGATGCCGCGCTCGCCTACCGCAGCTATCGCGACCGCTACCTGCTGCTGCAACAGGACTATCTGGCACAGCAGGCCACCGCCAGTGCCGGCAGCGCCGAGCAGGTGCAAGCCTGGCACGACCTGCGGCAGCCGGCGCTGCAGCGTGGGCTCGACGACGCACTGGCCGACTGGGCGGCGCTGGGCTACCGCGACGCGGTCGAGCAAGCGCAGGCACAGGTCAGCGGGCTGAGCGCCAAATCGCCGTGGCAGACGCTGAGCGAATGGAAGGGACGCTGCAATCCGGACATGGATACGCTGACCCGCGCCAGCGACCAACTGCAGGTGTATCCGACCAGCTACGCGCCTAGCAATGCGCTGGACGAGGGTTCCTGGCGGCGTTTCGAACTCAGCGGCGCGGAGATCGACGCCGCGCTGGCCGAGGCGCCGGCCGAGTTGCGCGCACGGCTGGGAACCGGCGGCGATTCCGGCATCGCCTCGCTGAGCTTCGAATTCAGCTCGGCCGCGCTGATCCGGCCCTGGTTCAGCGCCGACGCCTTCGCGGCGCGATTCTGGCGCTTCGCCGATGCCTCGCTGCAACTCAGCGACGGGCAGTCGCCCGCGCACGGACCCTGCCCCGCGTATCCGGTGGCCGTGGTGTTCGCCCGCGACATCCAGGTGCAGCGCAAGCCGACGGCAGCGCTACCAAGCGTCGCTGGCCCGACGTTGGGTTTCGATCCGGGCTTGCTGCGGCAACTGCGGTTGACCCCGACGCTGATCGCTCGACGAGGATTGCGGCTACCGCCGCGCGTGCCGGAAGGGCCGATCGGCATGCGCCGACGGCCTGTGCTGGCCATGCCGGACCGCAGTCTGGCGGTCGCCCCTGCGCCAATCGCGAGCGCAGCGCTACGCATGCCGCTGCGCAATATCGCCGCACCGATACCGACACCCACTCCGCGCCCGCGCATCGTGATCGGCCGGCCGGCGGCGACGCCAATGGCAAGCGCGCCGGTGGCCGCGCAGGCGATGCTGCGGCGTCTGCGCATGGATGCCTATGCGCGCGATCTCAGCGTGGCCGAAGTCGCGCCTGCGCCGGCGCCGCCGGCGGTACGCGACGCGGCACCTCATGACGACAGCGTCTACATCCTGGCCTTCATCTGCCGCCCGCTCCCGCGCTGCCCGGATCCGGACCCGACACTGGCCTGGTAAAGCGCCGGTCGGCAGCGGCGATCGATGACCCTTGCGGCACAGCCTTGGCTGCAGTGTCCTGGCACCGCTGTCGTCGCGGCCGGTCGTCCCGGCGCTAGCGAGAAGCACTAGTACACCGACAGCAACACGCATGGCGATCGCCCCAGGCCAGGGACCACGGCCCAGGCCGTGCGCCAACGCCAGCGCGGGTGGCGCCGATGACGATTCAGGCGCGTGCTCAGGCCATCCGGCAATGCGCGCTGCGCGCCGACCATGCCTTTGGGCACATCCGCGCGCGCCGCGCCGCGGCCTAGCATGCCGGCTTCCCTTCTGCCGAGCGCCCTCCCCGTGCCGAACCTGTCCAAGCCGCTGCTGGCGGCGTTGTTGCTGGCCGTCCTGCCGATCTCCGCCGCACTGGCTGCCGATGCCGACGGCGCCGACAAGGCGGACAAACCCGACAAGGCCGACAGCGCCGAGCAAGCCAAGCCGGCCGCGCTGCCGGCCGACGCGAAGGTGCGCCAGGTCACGCACGTGGACGGCAAGTCGCTCAGCTACACCGCCACGGTCGGCACGCTGCCGGTGAAGGACGCACAGGGCAAGACCGTCGCCGACGTGGTTTTCACCGCCTACACCGTGGACGGCAAGGACCGTCCGGTCACCTTCGCCTTGAACGGCGGCCCCGGCGCCGCGTCGGTCTACCTCAACCTGGGCGCGATCGGGCCGAAGGTGGTCACCTTCGGCAGCGAGGGCGACAGCGCCTCGGCGCCGGCGACGCTGCACGACAACCCCGGCACCTGGCTGGATTTCACCGACCTGGTGTTCATCGATCCGGTCGGCACCGGCTTCAGCCGTTCGCGGGTCGCCGACGAGCAGGCCAAGAAGCTGTTCTACAACCCGCAGGCCGACATCGAATACCTGTCGCGCACGATCTACGACTGGCTGCTGAAGAACCAGCGCCTGCAGTCGCGCAAGTATCTGGTCGGCGAGAGCTACGGCGGCTTCCGCGGGCCGCGCATCACCCATTACCTGCAGACCCGGCTGGGCGTGGCGATGAACGGCGTGGTGCTGGTCTCGCCGTACCTCAACCCGACCCTGGACGACAACGGCGACGTGTCGCCGCTGGCGTGGATGCTGACCCTGCCCTCGATCGCCGCCGCGCACCTGGAGCGCGAGCAGCGGCTGACCCCGGAGGCGATGCGCCAGGTGATCGACTACACCCGCGGCGACTACGTCACCGCGCTGCTGCGCGGGCGTTCCGACGCGGCCGGCAGCGAACGCATGATCCAGCAGGTGGCGGCGATGACCGGGCTGGACCCGGTCTACGTGCGCCGCGCCGGCGGCCGCCTGGAAACCCAGGCCTACCTGCGCGAGGTGTTCCGCGACAAGGGCCAGCTCGGCAGCCGCTACGACTCCAACGTCACCGCGTTCGACCCGTTCCCGAACGCGCCGGAGCAGCGCGCCAACGATCCGCTGCTGGACAGCATCATCGCCCCGACCACCACCGCGATGGTCGATTTCGTGACCCGCGTGGTGGGCTGGAAGGTGGATGCGCGCTACCAGGCGCTGAACTACGACGTGAACAAGCTGTGGGACTGGAACGACGAACTGCGCAAGGGTTCGGTGACCGAGCTGCGCCAGGCGGTGGCGATCGATCCCAAGTTGCGGGTGCTGATCGTGCACGGCTGGAACGACCTGTCGTGCCCGTTCATGGGCTCGGTGCTGACCGTGGACCAGATGCCGGTGATGGGCAACGACCCGACCCGGGTGCAGGTCAGGAACTATCCGGGCGGGCACATGTTCTACAACCGCCCCGACAGCCAGCGCGCGTTGCGCGGGGATGTGCTGGCGATGTATCGGGCTAATTGAGTCGGGACTCGGGACTCGGGACTCGGGACTCGGGACGCGGGACTCGAAGAACGGAAGTCGATAAAGCCTCAGTTTGCGGTGCTGCGCTTTCCGAGTCCCGAGTCCCGAGTCCCGGGTCCCGAGTCCCGGCCTTACCCTGCCCAGCCAAACAGCGCAAACAGCCGGAAGATCAGATACGCCACGCAGGCGGCGGCCGGGATGGTCAGGATCCAGGCCCAGACGATGCGCTCGATCACGCCGAAGCGCAGCGAGCGCGGGTTCTTGGCGAAGCCCACGCCCATGATCGCGGTGGAGATGCTGTGGGTGGTGGACACCGGCATGCCGAAGTGCGCGGCCAGGGTCAGGATCGTCGCCGAGCTGGTTTCCGCGGCGAAGCCGTGGATCGGGTGCAGCTTGACCATCTTGTGGCCCAGCGTCTTGATGATCTTCCAGCCGCCCGACGCGGTGCCGGCGGCCATCACCACCGCGCAGGTCAGCACGATCCAGGTGGCGATGCCCTGGCCCTGGCTGGCCGCCGGGTGCAGGAACGCCAGCCAGGACGGCAGGTCGTCCAGCGCGCCGGTGCTCTGCGCGCCGACCAGGGTCATGGCGATGATGCCCATGGTCTTCTGCGCGTCGTTGTGGCCGTGCGCATAGCCCATGTACGCGGCCGAGGCGATCTGCGCCTTGCCGAAGAAGGCGTTGACCCAGCGCGGCCGCGCCAGCCGCCCGATGCGGCCGCCAAGCCTGGCCATGCCGGCGATGATCGCCCACAGCAGCAGCATCACCGCGATGCCGAGCAGGAAGCCGGCGATCGGCGAGGTGATCATCGGCACGAACACCTTCCACAGCAGGCCCTTGTTCTTGGCCCAGTCGCCGACGTTCTGCGACCAGATCAGCGCGCCCCAGTTGTTGTGCGCCGCCGCCAGGCCGGCGCCGCACAGGCCGCCGATCAGGGCGTGCGAGGACGAAGACGGCAGGCCCTTCCACCAGGTGATCAGGTTCCAGACGATGCCGCCGAGCAGCGCGCACAGGATCACCTGCGGGGTCACCGTCACCACGTCGGTGTTGAGCAGGCCCGAGGCGATGGTCATCGCCACCGCGGTGCCGGTCAGCGCGCCGACCAGGTTCATGCCGGCGGCCAGGATCACCGCCCAGCCGGGGCTGAGCACCTTGGTCGCGACCACCGTGGCGATGGAATTGGCGGTGTCGTGGAAGCCGTTGATGAACTCGAACACCAGCGCGGCCAGGATCACGATCAGGACCAGCGTCAGCATCGTGCGCTCCTCGCCTCGGGCATGGCGGCCGCGGCGGCGGGCATGGCGGCGCAGCCGCGCATGCAGCGGATCCGGACCGTGCCCATTACGAATTCTTCAGCACGATCTGGTAGACCACCACGCCGGCCTCGCGGCAGCGGTCGATGGCCTTCTCCAGGATCTCGAAGAACTCCTTGAGCAGGAACATCTGCAGGTTGTCCAGGCGCCCGGAGTAGATGTCGCGGTACAGCTCCAGCATCAGCCGGTCGGCCTCGTTCTCCAGCGAGCGCAGCTTGTCGTTGAGCGCGCTCATCCGGTCCAGGTGCATGTTGCGCAGGTCGTGGACCATCTCCACCACCACCGCCGCGGCCTGTTCCAGCATCGCCGCACGCGGCGCGAAATCGATGTGCTCCAGGTGCTGCACCGCCAGCGAATAGCGGTCGGCGAACTTCTCCACCTGCTTGGGGATCTTGTACAGCGCCGAGCCCAGCGCCTCGATGTCCTCGCGCTCGATCGGTGTCATGAAGCTGTCGACCAGCGCCTGGCCGATCTTGTCGGCGGCGGCGCGCTCGCGCAGCCGCGCCAGCTTGAAGGCGTCCAGCGCCGGCTGCCGATCCGACTCGCGCATCATCGAATGCAGCGCCTTGGTGCTGTCGTAGGCGGCCTGGGCCGCCTCGTCGAGCAGGGTGTAGAACTGCTTGCCGGAACCGAAGATGGTCTGCAACGAGAACATGAAACGCAATCCCGCCGTCGCGGGAGGGACGGCACCGGGGCGGAATTATGACCGTTTGCTGACAAAACGGGGGAATCGGGCGACCGGCGGCAGCGCACCGGCGCCGCGTGGACGCGCCCGCCACCCGGGTTTGCTACCATGCAGCCGCGCCGTCGCTAGGCGCACCCTATGGACGACCACCCTAGCCCCCCTCCCCCGCGCCGCCTTGGCGCCCATGTCCCCGCTTCCCTCGCCGCCAGGGAGCGCGCGCATGCTTGAACTATTGGTCGTGGCAGCCCTGGTGCTGCTGAACGGCTTCTTCGCGATGTCCGAGATGTCGCTGATGACCTCGCGCAAGAGCCGCCTGAAGCAGATGGCGCAATCCAGCACGCGCGCGGCCAAGGCGCTGGCGCTGGCCGAGAATCCGGAAAACTTCCTGTCCACCGTGCAGATCGGCATCACCGCGATCGGCATCCTGACCGGCGTGTTCGGCGGCGAGGCCATCGGCGAGGCGATCGCGGCCAAGCTGCAGTCGCTGTTCCCGGCGCTGTCGGCCACCTTCAGCCTGATCGGGCAGCCGCAGCCGTATTCGGCGGTGATCGGCAAGACCCTGGCGATCGTGCTGATCACCTTCCTGACGCTGATCTTCGGCGAACTGGTGCCCAAGCGCCTGGCGCTGACCCGCTCGGAAGTCATCGCCGGCTTCGTCGCGGTGCCGATGGGCTGGCTGGCGCTGATCGCCGCGCCGGCGGTGTGGGTGCTGTCGCGCTCGACCCGGCTGGTGCTGCGCGTGCTCGGCCTGGGCAACGAGCAGTCGGCGTCGGTGACCGAAGAGGAGATCCGCATGCTGGTGGCCGAGAGCCACGAGGCCGGCGTGATCGACAGCCACGAGCGCGACATGATGAACCGGGTCATGCGCCTGGGCGACCGCACCGCCGACAGCCTGATGACGCCGCGCAACCGCATCGCCTGGCTCGACGCCAATGCCGAGGCCGAACGCAATTTCCAGGTGATGCGCGAGCACGAGTTCTCGCGCTATCCGGTGTACCGCGGCAGCGACCAGGACATCGCCGGCGTGCTGGAAGTGAAATCGCTGGTCACGCGCATGGACGGCAACGCCACCCAGCTGTTCCAGAGCCTGCGCGAGACCCTGTTCGTCTCCGAATCCACCCACGCGATGAAGCTGCTGGAGATCTTCCGCGAGGAACAGCAGTCGATGGCGCTGGTGGTGGACGAATACGGGGAGATCCAGGGCCTGGTCACGATCAGCGACCTGATGGGCGCGGTGGTCGGGCGCCTGCAGTCGGTGGACAACGCCGACGAGGACGCGCTGGTGGTGACCCGCGCCGACGGCTCGCTGCTGATCGACGGCTCGCTGGCGATCGAGGACCTGCGCGAGCTGCTCGGCGGCGCCGAACTGCCCAACGCCGAGGAAGGCGACTACAACACCCTGGCCGGCCTGTGCATCTACTACTTCGGCCGCATCCCGCACGCCGGCGAGTTCTTCGATTGGGCCGGCTGGCGCATCGAGATCGTCGACCTGGACGGCGCGCGCGTGGACAAGCTGCTGTTGAGCAAGCTGCAGGACGAGAACAGCGATGACATCACCGGGTGAGACACCCGGCACGGACGAGGCTCACGGCTACAGCGCCGAAGGCATCCGCACCCTGCTCGACACCTTCCTGCTCGGCGATCCGGACGAGCAGCTGCGACTGCGCACGATCCTGGCCGATCTGCAGCACAGCGCGTTCGGGGTGTTCCTGTTCGTGGCGATCCTGCCGGCGTTCCTGCCGGTGCCAGGCCTGGCCGGCGGCCTCAGCGGGCCGCTGGTGACGCTGATCGGCGCACAGATGCTGATCGGCCTGCGCAAGCCCTGGCTGCCGCGCTTCATCGGCGAACGCGGCCCGCGCCGGCGCACCATGCAGCGCTTCGTCGGGCGCATCGCGCCGTGGCTGCGGCGGCTGGACAAGCTGCTCAAGCCGCGCCTGCCGGCGCTGGTCGAGACGCTGCCGGCACGCGCCTTCAGCGGCCTGTTGCTGGTGGTGCTGGGGATCCTGCTGTCGCTGCCGATTCCTTTCACCAACTATGCGTTCGGCGCGATGCTGCTGCTGTTCTCGCTGGCCCTGCTGGAACGCGACGGCGGCCTGATGCTGGTCTCGTGGCTGGGCGGCATCGCGGTGGCGGTGGGACTGGGCCTGGCCTCGGACCAGGTGGTGGACCTGAGCCGCGAGTGGATGCGCAGGCTGTAGCCGAGGTGCCCGCCAGCGCCATCCGGCCGACCGCAACCGCTGGCTGCGACCGCCTTCCAGGTTCGCGCAATGCACGCTTGGCGGCGCGGCGTCGAGTGCGAACACGACGCTCAGTCGGGAATCGGCGCCTCTGCGAACACTTGCCGCTGCGGCTGCTGCGCCGCGCCGGATTCATGGGCGGCGCGCTGCAGACGTTGCAGCTGCAACGCAAGCTGATGCAAGACCGCTTCCAGCCCGCAGCCGCGCGCCGCCGGCGGCAAATAATCGGTTTCCATGCAGTGCCCCCTGTCGCGATCCCTGGATGCGCAGCGCCCGACCGGCCCACGCCGTGTCTTGCTGCCACGTGCGTCCCAGTGCCTGGTACGCGCAACCGATCTGATCCCAGGCGCGGGCAAGGCCCGGTGAAATCCGCCGCTGCCGCCGCGACTTGTCTACGCGGTGCGCCAAGGCCGCCCGCGCCGCCTGCGTGGCGGACGCGGCGGCGGGATGCGGCCGCGTTCGCCGGCGCCTACGCAGCCGCCGCCTGGGTCCAGGCCTCGGCAGCGATCGCGAACGAGCGCAGCCGCGCCGCGTGATCGTGGATGTTGGCGGTCAGCAGCAGTTCGTCGGGGCGATGGCGGGCGACGAACTCGGCCATGCCGCGCGCGACCTCGGCCGCATCGCCAAGCACGGTGCAGGCCAGCGCGCGCTCCACCCCGGCCTTCTCGTGCGGCTGCCAGAACGCCTCGATGTCGTCGATCGGCGGCGGGATCAGCCCCGGGCGGCCGCGGCGCAGGTTGACGAAACTCTGCTGCTGGGTGGTGAACAGGCGCCGTGCCGCGTCGGTGGACTCGGCGCCGACCACGTTCAGCGCCAGCACCGCGTACGGATCGCGCAATCGCGCCGACGGACGGAACTCGCGCCGGTAGACCGCCAGCGCCTCGTCCATCGCATCCGGGGCGAAGTGCGAGGCGAACGCGAACGGCAGTCCCAGCGCCGCCGCCAGGCGCGCGCTGAACAGGCTGGAGCCGAGCAGCCACACCGGCACCTCGATGCCGGCGCCCGGCACCGCGCGCACCAGCTGGCCGGGTTCGGCCGGCTCGAAATAGCGCAGCAGTTCGGCCACGTCCTGCGGGAACTGGTCGGCACTGTCGAAATAGCGGCGCAAGGCGCGCGCGGTGGGCTGGTCGGTGCCGGGCGCGCGGCCCAGGCCCAGGTCGATGCGCCCGGGATACAGCGAGGCCAGGGTGCCGAACTGCTCGGCCACCTGCAGCGGCGCATGGTTGGGCAGCATGATGCCGCCGGCGCCGACCCGGATCCGGCGCGTGCCGCCGGCCACGTGCCCGATCAGCACGGCGGTGGCAGCGCTGGCGATGCCGGGCATGTTGTGGTGCTCGGCCAGCCAGTAGCGGTGGTAGCCCCAGCGCTCGGCGTGCTGCGCCAGGTCCAGCATGTTGGCGAAGGCCTGGGTGGTGTCGCTGCCTTCGCAGACCGGGGCGAGATCGAGGAGGGAGATCGGCAACATGGAGAGCGGGTTCCTGCAAAGCGATGCAGTGGAACTGGGGGCGCGAAGCACCGATTGCAGCGGCCGGCGCCGGAACGCTGATTTGCGGTGGCGGCATGGCTGGTTCGCGTGCGGCCGTACCCTCACCCCAACCCCTCTCCCGGGGGGAGAGGGGCTCGAGCAAGCGAGCGCTCCCTTCTCCCTCCGGGACCATGGCCCCTTTTCGGGGGAAGGTGCCCCGAAGGGGCGGATGAGGGTACGGCCGCCCACTGTCTTTCGACACCCACGCGCAAGCGCGCCACGGCAACGCCGACTGCACGACCGCCTGGCTACGCTTGCACTCCCGCCCTGCCCGGTGTGCGCCATGCCCCTGATCCCACCAGTCTCCACCGCCCTCGCCCTGCCCCTGCAAGACCGCGTGGTGCTGGTCACCGGCGGCGCGCAAGGGATCGGCCGCGGCGTGGTGCAGGCGGTGCTGGGCGCCGGCGGCCGGGTCGCGTTCGGCGATCTGGACGCCGAGGCCGGGCGCGCCTGCGTCGCCGAACTCGATGCCGGCGACCGGGTGCTGTTCCGGCGCCTGGACGTGGCCGCCGAGGCCAGCGTGCGCCGCTTCGTCGACGCCGCGCTGGCGCGCTTCGGCCGCCTCGACGGCCTGGTCAACAATGCCGGCGTCGCCGATCCGCACAGCGGCCCGCTGGAGCGGCTGGCGCTGCGCGAATGGAAGCGGCGCCTGGACGCGAGCCTGGGCGGCGCCTTCCTGTGCAGCAAGCACGCGCTGCCGGCACTGCGCGCCAGCGCCGGCGGCGGCGCGATCGTCAATATCGCCTCGACCCGCGCCCACCAATCCGAACCCGACAGCGAAGCCTATGCGGCGGCGAAAGGCGGCCTGCTCGCCTTCACCCATGCGCTGGCGATCAGCGCCGGGCCGGCGCTGCGGGTCAACTGCATCAGCCCGGGCTGGATCGCCACCGATGCCTGGCGCAAGCCCAGTGCGCGGCGCAAGCCGGCGCTGTCGCGGCAGGACCATGCGCAGCATCCGGCCGGGCGGGTCGGCACGCCGCAGGATATCGGCGCGTTGGCGGTGTACCTGCTGTCGAACGATGCCGGCTTCGTCACCGGCCAGGACTTCGTGGTCGATGGCGGGATGACGCGCAAGATGCAGTACGCCTGACGGCGCTGGGATTGGGGAGTCGGGATTGGGGATTCGTTAAAGCGGCTGTTGCCTGACCTGAGGGGCCGAGTGCGCCATCGCGCCACTGGCTAGCACCTCTGGCGAACAGCGCACGGCTCGGACGCTTTCCAAGCCATTTTTTTTCGGGATTCGTGTTTGGGGATTTGGGATTCGCTGGAGCATTTTTTTGAGGCTCCGAGGGGACGCGGCATGCAGCGAGCCGAAACCCACTTGCAGACCGCAAGTTTCGGTCAGTTGCGGGGCAGCCCGCTTTGGCCAATCCCCAATCCCGA
This sequence comes from Xanthomonas campestris pv. phormiicola, assembly GCA_025666215.1. Taxonomy (NCBI): domain Bacteria; kingdom Pseudomonadati; phylum Pseudomonadota; class Gammaproteobacteria; order Lysobacterales; family Lysobacteraceae; genus Xanthomonas; species Xanthomonas campestris. The sequence continues at coordinate 3,111,284 of CP102593.1, forward strand.
CTCCCCAATCCCCACCTCAGCAACATCCACCAGCGGCCGCAGCTGCGGGTCCAGCGCCACGCGTTCGTCGAACACGAAGCAGCGGCCGGCGTAGCCCTCGCCGCCCACTTGCTCGAAATAGCCGAGGATGCCGCCGTCCAGCTGCAGCACGTTGTGCATGCCGTCGGCGCGCATCCACAGCGCCGCCTTCTCGCAGCGGATGCCGCCGGTGCAGAAGCTGACCACGGTGGCGTCGGCCAGCTCGGCGCGATGCGGCGCCAGCGCCTCGGGCAGCTCGGTGAACTTGACGATCGGCAGGGTCAGCGCGCCGGCGAAGCTGCCGTACTCCACTTCCTGGGCGTTGCGCGTGTCCAGCAGCACCACGCGGCGGCCGCTGTCGTCGTGGCCCTGGCGCAGCCAGCGCTGCAGCGTGGCCGGCGCCACCGCCGGGGCGCGTTCGGCGGCCAGCGGCGAGGCGGCATCGCGGCGGAAACTGATGATCTCCGGCTTGACCTTGGTCTTCAGCCGCGCGAACGGTTGCTGCGCGCTGCGGCTGGTCTTGACCCGCAGCGCGGCGAAGCGCGGGTCGGCACGCAGTTGCGCGTAGAAATCGTCGATCGCCTCCGCCGCGCCGGCCAGGAACAGGTTGATGCCCTCGCCCGCGACCAGGATGGTGCCGCGCAACGCGCCGGCCTGCGCCCAGTCCTGCAACCGCGCGGCGAGCGCGTCGGGATCGGCGATGGCGACGAAATGGTAGGCAGCGGTGTTGGCGATCATCCGCGCATTTTAGCGCGCGGCGTGCAACCGGGGCTGGCAGCGCGAGGGCGATGGCGGCGTCGCGCTCACGCGCGAGGGCAAGGAAGCAAAGAGGCCCCATGCGCCGCCTGAGTCGCCGAGCGACGATCCGTCCGGGACACGCCCAGCCACGTCACCCCGGTTGCCGCGCCCCTCCCAATCGTGCCGGCTGGCTTCAGCCGCGCAGCAGGAAGAACGGCAGCAGCACCAGCGAGGCGATCAGCAGCATGCCCAGCAGCGTCGCCAGCACGAACAGCGGACGCCGCCGCAGCAGCGTGGCGAAGGTCTCGGCGCTGCCGTCGCGCAGCGCCGCGGCACGCTCGGCGCGGGCGCGTTCGCCGCGCTGCGCCTGGTAGTCGGCCAGCAGCGCCTTGGCCCGCGCCTGCTCGGCGTCCTCGCGCAGCCACACGCCGCCGGCGGAAATGCCGAAGGTGCCGGGGCGGGTCTCGTAGTAGTCGATGCGCGCGGCATCGAGCAGCGCACGCACCTCGGCGAGCTCGTCGTCGGGCACGTGGCGCAGGTTGAGCAGCAGTTTGGCCATGCGCCGATGATAGCCGCTGCGGCGATGCGCTACCCTTGCACGCCCTGTTCGCCCATGGATGAACCGCATGCGCCGTGCCCTGTTGCTGTTGAGCCTGTCGTTGCCGGCCTGGCTGTTGAGCGGCTGCACGCCGCCGGGTCCGCCGCCGGGCGGAAGCATCGCCACGTTCCAGATGATCGACGAGCAGGTCGGCAGCGGCGCCGAGGCGCGGCCCGGCAACCAGGTGACCGTGCACTACACCGGCTGGCTGTACGACGAGACCGCCAAGGACCAGCATGGCGAGAAGTTCGACGCCTCGGCCGACCACGGCCAGCCTTTCAGCTTCACCCTTGGCGGCGGCCAGGTGATCCGCGGCTGGGACGAAGGCGTGGCCGGCATGCGCGTGGGCGGCAAGCGCAAACTGATGCTCCCGTCGGAATACGGCTACGGCGCCAGTGGCGCCGGCGGGGTGATTCCGCCGAACGCCTCGCTGGTGTTCGAGGTGGAACTGCTCGACGTCAAGCCGCGTTGAGCCGTTGCCGCCGATGTCCGCCAGCAAGCTTGCCGCCGCCGTGCGCGGCCGCATCGCCATCGTCGGCGGCGGCCCCGCCGGGCTGATCGCCGCCGAGACCGCGCGCGCGGCCGGTGCCGAGGTCGACGTGTACGAGGGCAAGGGCTCGGTCGGGCGCAAGTTCCTGATCGCCGGCAAGGGCGGGCTCAACCTGACCCACTCCGATCCGTTCGCGCTGTTCGTGTCGCGCTACCGCGAGCGTGCCGCGCAGGTCGGCGACTGGCTGGCCGACTTCGATGCAGACGCGCTACGCGCCTGGGCGCAGGCGCAGGGCGTGGAAACCTACGTCGGCAGTTCCGGCCGCGTGTTCCCGCTGGACCGCAAGGCCGCGCCGCTGCTGCGCGGCTGGGTGCGGCGACTGAAGGACGCCGGAGTGCGCTTCCACGTGCAGCAGCGCTGGCTGGGCTGGGACCGCGACGGCGCGCTGCGCTTCGCCGGCGCCGACGGCGAGCGCCTGGTGCATGCCGATGCCTGCGTGCTGGCGCTGGGCGGCGGCAGCTGGCCGCAATTGGGGTCCGACGGCGCCTGGCAGGACACGCTGCGCGCGCGCGGCGTCGACCTCGCGCCGCTGCAGCCGGCCAACTGCGGCTTCGACATCGCCTGGAGCGCGCATTTCCGGCAACGCCATGCCGGCGCGCCGCTGAAACCGGTGATCGCGCACTGGCGCGATGCGCAGGGATGCGAACACGCCCTGCAGGGCGAATGCGTGGTCGGCGAGCACGGCATCGAAGGCAGCCTGGTGTATGCGCTGGCGGCGGAGCTGCGCGAGGCCATCGCCGCGCACGGCGCGACCACGCTGTGGCTGGACCTGGCGCCGGGGCGCGAGCTGGCGCGGCTGCAGGCCAAACTGGGCAAGCCGCGCGGCGGGCGCAGCTTCGGCGAGCACCTGCGCCGCCAGGCCGGCATCGACGGGGTCAAGGCGGCGCTGCTGTTCGAGATCCTGGGCAAGCAGGCCGGCGACGATCCGGCGCGTGCGGCGGCCACGCTGAAACGGCTGCCCTTGACCCTGCTGCGCCCGCGTCCGCTGGCCGAGGCGATCAGCAGCGCCGGCGGCGTGCGCCTGGAAGCGCTGGACCCGGCGCTGATGCTGCGCGCCCTGCCCGGCACCTTCTGCGCCGGCGAAATGCTCGACTGGGAAGCGCCGACCGGCGGCTACCTGCTCAGCGCCTGCTTCGCCAGCGGCCTGCGCGCCGGGCGTGGCGCGGTGGCGTGGCTGCAACGGACGACGGGCTGAGCGGCATCGGCCGCAAGGGGCGCCGGAACGGCCAATGACCTTCGGGCCTGTCGGCCATGCCGCGGCGTGGCATATCCATGCGGTGGCCGCCGCAACGGCGCCATCGACCCGGAGCACGTATGCGCCTGCTGACCCTTCTCGCACTCGGTGTGGTGAGCTGCAACATCGCCGGCGCCGCGCCGCCGGCGTCCTCCGCGCAGATGCGGCGGGTGGAAACCGGCCTGTTGCCGGCCGTCGTGGTGCAGGACCAGGCCGCCACGACGCTGTCGCTGCGCGAGCAGATGGACGCCTTGCACGTGCCGGGCGTGTCGATCGCGGTGATCCACGGCGGCCGCGTCGACTGGGCCAAGGGGTACGGCGTCACCGCCGCCGACGGTGCCCCGGTCGACGCCAGGACCCTGTTCCAGGCCGGCTCGGTGAGCAAGCCGGTCGCGGCGATGGCGGCCTTGAAGCTGGTCCAGGACAAGCGCCTGGCGCCGGATGCGCCGGTCAACGCGCTGCTGAAGACCTGGAAGCTGCCCGACTCCGTCTACACCCGCGATCATCCGGTCACGCTGCGGCAACTGCTGTCGCACAGCGCCGGCACCAGCGTGCACGGCTTCGACGGCTATGCCCAGGGCGCGGCGGTCCCGACCCTGCAGCAGGTGCTCGACGGCCAGGCGCCGGCCAACTCGGCGCCGGTGGTGGTGGATGCGCCGGTCGGCGAACGCTACCGCTATTCGGGAGGCGGCTATACGGTCATGCAGCAGTTGCTGATCGACGTCGGCGGCAAGCCGTTCCCCGACCTGCTCCGTGACAGCGTGCTGGCGCCGCTGCGGATGGAGGCCAGCGGCTATACGCAACCCTTGCCGGCGGCGGTGCTGGCCAGGGCGGCGCAACCGCACGACGCCATGGGCCAGCCCATCGCAGGCGGCGCGCATGTCTATCCGGAACTGGCCGCCGCAGGGCTGTGGAGCAATGCCGAGGACCTGGCGCGCTATGCGCTGGAGCTGTGCGCGGCCAGCGCCGGACATGGCCGCGTGCTGTCCGCGGCCAGCGTGCGCGACATGCTGACCCCGGTGCGCGGCGACTACGGGCTGGGACTGCAGATCGGCGGGCACGGCGCGCGCCGCTACGCCTATCACGATGGTTCCAATGCCGGCTACAAGGCCACCCTGGTCGTCTATCCCGACCGCTGCGACGGCGCGGTGGTGCTGAGCAACGGCGACCAGGGCTACCAATTGGGCCTGGAAATCGTCCGCGCCGTCGCCGCAGCCTACGACTGGCCCGACTTCCGGCCGATCCAGCGCCAGGCCGCCAGCGTGGACATCGCCGTGCTGCGCCGCTTCGTCGGCCGCTTCGCCATTCCCGAGCTGGGCACGTTCGACATCCGCGAAGCGGCTGGCGGCCTGCAGGTCGAACTGCGCAAGGACCAGGCCTACCCGCTGATTCCCTCGTCGGAGCATGCGTTCTTCCTCAGCGCGCAGGACATCGTGATCCGCTTCGACGCCGGCCAGGCCGACCTGGGCACGATCGACGCCGGAAGCTTTCATGCGCCGTTCCGCCGGGTGCCGGCCGACAGCGCACGCTGAGGCGCGCGAGTGCGATGGGACGGACCGCGCCGTGTTCGGGCGCGTCCGCGGCAGGCAGGCACGAAGACCGACAAGCGCGCCAACAATGGCGCCCCCCGGCGCGCTGATCGGGTCGCCGTGCCCCGCCCCATCGCGCCGCCGCGGATCAGAGGTCGGCGATCTGCACGCGCCGCTGCGGATCGCGCTTGGCGCTGTACATGGCCTCGTCGGCACGCTGGATCAGCAGGACCGGGTCGAATTCCGGGCCGGTCTGCAGCGCGATGCCGATGCTGGGCTGCAACGGCAGGCGCTGCCCGTCGACCACGCAACCCTCGCGCGCGGCGGCCAGCACCCGCGCCGCCGCCGCGTGCGCTTCGCCGCGGGCGTCGGCCAGCTGGTCCAGCAGCACCACGAACTCGTCGCCGCCCAGGCGCGCGATGAAATCCTCCTCGCGCAGGCAGGCCTTGAGCACTCGCGCGAAATGCACCAGCACCGCGTCGCCGGCGTGATGGCCGAAACGGTCGTTGACCGTCTTGAAATCGTTGAGGTCCAGGAACATCACCGCCACCTGGTCGGCACCGCGGCGGCCGGGCTGGGCCAGGGTCCGGCGCAACGTCTCGTTCCACGCCATGCGGTTCGGCAGCCCGGTCAGTTCGTCGCGCAGCGCGCGCGCTTCCATCAGCCGCGCCAGTCGCGTCTGCCCGGTGATGTCGCTGATCATGATGTGGAAGCCGGGGGGCGCCGGCGCCATGGAATCGTCGGGCACGTAGCTGGAGTGCATGACCCGCAGTTCGCCGGCCGCATCGCGCAATTCCGTATCGAAGTGCTGCGCCTCGCCGTCCAGCACCCGCTGCAGATATGGCCGGATCCTGTCCATGTGCTCGGCATCCAGCAGCTCCGGCAGGCGCCGGCCGACGATCGCCGCCGGCGCCATCGCGAACCAGTCCGCATAGGGCTTGTTGACGAACTGATAGCACAATTGGCTGTCGACGTAGGCGATCAGGGTCGGCGCGTTGTCGGCGATGGTGCGCAGCTGCGATTCGCTCTGGCGCAGGCGCGCCTCGGCCAGGTGCTGCTCGGTGACGTCCTGGATCTGCGCCACGAAATGCAGCGGCCGCTCGTGTTCGTCGCGCACCAGCGACACCGCCTGGCGCGTCCACAGCGTGGCGCCGTCGCGGCGCAGGTAGCGCTTGTCCAGGTGATAGCCGCTGCGTTGCCCGGCCACCAGTTCGGCCGCCAGCGCCAGGTCCGGGGCGACATCCTGCGGATGGCTGAGCTGGCGGAAATCCAGCGCCAGCAGCGCGTCGCGGTCGTAGCCCAGCATCGCGCACAGGGCGTCGTTGACCTCGAGCCAGCCGCCCTGCAGCGACACCAGCGCCATGCCGTGCGCCGCCGCCGAGAACGCGCCGGAGAAGCGCTGTCCGGCCAGCAGCGCGGCGCGCGTGGCCTGGCGCTCGACGGTGACGTCGCGCATCACGCAGACCGCGCCCAGCGCCTGGCCGTCGGCGTCGTGCAGCCGCTCGGCGCTGCACAGCACGCTGCGCGGCGGCTGTCCGGCGGCGGCGACGACGATTTCCGCATCGCGCACCGATTCGCCGCGCCAGGCGCGGAACAGCGGGATCCGTTCGCGCTCGAGCAGGCGCTGGCCGTCCGCGTCGAACAGGTCGAAATACTGCGCCCACTGCGCCGGCGGCAACGCGCGCGGATCGGTGCCGTGCCAGGCGCGCGCGACCCGGTTGAACTGGGACAGCGTGCCGTCGGCAGAACACGACACGACCGCGTCGGGCACCGTTTCCAGCAGCAGGCTCAGCATCTGCGCCTGGGTCTGGGCGATGCGCGCGTCGCGGCGCGCCTCCAGCTGCATCGTCACCTGCGCGGCCAGGCGCCGCAGGCCCTCGCGCTGTGCCGTGCCCAGCTGCCGCGGCATGGTGTCGATCACGCCCAGGCTGCCGTAGAGATGGCCGCCGCTGCCGCGCAGCGGCATGCCCGCATAAAAACGGATATGCGGCGCTCCCTGCACCAGCGGGTTGCCGGCGAAGCGCGGATCCTGCAGCGCATCCGGCACCTCCAGCAGTTGCGGCGACAGCAGCGCATGCGCGCAGAACGCCAGCTCGCGCGGCGTCTCCGACACGTCCAGGCCGCGGCTGGCCTTGAACCACTGGCGGTGTTCGTCGATCAGTGTGACCAAGGCGATCGGCACGTCGCACAGTTGGCTGGCCAGCCAGATCAGGTCGTCGAACACCGGCTCCGGCGGCGTGTCCAGCATGCCCAGTTCGGCCACCGCGCGCAGCCGCTCCAGTTCGTCGGCAGGCAACGGCGCGGGAATGAAGCCGAGGGGCGGTCGCTGGGGCATGCGCGGCAAGCGGGATGGGGAGCCGGTCACGATAACTGGCCGCGGGCGGCGATGGCAGTCGCACGATCGCGGTTGGCGACGTGCACCACGCATTCGGCGCGCAGCGCGGGTGTCGCGGCAGGTGGCGTGCTGCGGTGCAAGCAGTGCCTGCGCAGCGGGGTGGTCGGGGGCATCACGCCCGGGCCGGCCGCCGCGCAGCTCCAGGCAACCGCCGCAGGCGCCGCTAGACGGCGGCTTGCGGCATGCCTGCCTGCGCCTGTGCGGGGTGCTTTTCCATGTACACGCAGGCCAGCGCGATGCCGCTGGGATGCGCATAGCTGCCCTGCTGCAGCACCGCGTAGCCCTGGGCCCGATAGAACGCGACCGCGTTGAGTGCGGCGGCCAGGTGGATGCGCGCGCCGGGCACCAGCTTGGCTTCGAGCGCCTGCAGCAGGCGTCGCCCCAGTCCGCTGCCGCGCACGTCGGGATCGACGAACAGGCCATCGATCTCGCTGCCGGCCAGATCGGCCACGCCGACGCCGAGCAGGCGCCCGCCGGCGTCCTCGGCGAGCACCGCGCCGCCGCTGGCGATCAGCTGCGGATACGTCGCCGGCGCCGGCGCCGCCGCCCAGGCCGCGATCACCTCGGGCGGATAGTGCGTGCTGCACACCTGGCGCACGCAGCGGGTGCGCAGCGCCCACATCGCGGCGATGTCGGCGTGCCGCGCCGCGCGCAAGGCGACGGCGCCCGGCGGAGGCGCGGCGGCACTCATCGCGACTTGCTGTCGCGCAGGCTGCGGATCCGCGCCGGCGGCTGGAACGAATCGCTGCGCGCATCGGCCCAGTACTCCTGGAACACGGCATGGTCGGGCAGCGTGCGCAGCAGCTCGCCCGGTTCCAGGTAGCGGTACAGCGAGGCCAGCGAACGGATCTCGACCTGCGAGATGCGCCGCAGGATGTGCTCCGGCCCCAGTTGCGACGGATCCGCCAGGCCGGCGGCGCTGAGCAGTTCGCGCAGCGCGCGCAGGGTGTTGGCGTGGTAGTGCTCCACCCGCACCGCCTTGTCGGTGGGATCCAGGTGCTTCCAGCGGCGCTGGTCCTGGGTGGCGATGCCGGTCGGGCAGCGGTCGCTGTGGCAGCTCAGCGACTGGATGCAGCCCAGCGCGAACATGAAGCCGCGCCCGGCGTTGCACCAGTCCGCGCCCAGCGCCAGGGTGCGCGCGATGTCGAACGCGCTGGTGATCTTGCCGGCCGCGCCGAGCTTGATCCGGTCGCGGATGTCCAGCCCGACCAGGGTGTTGTGCACCAGCAGCAGCGCCTCGTGCATCGGCACGCCGACATGGTCGATGAACTCGGCCGGCGCAGCGCCGGTGCCGCCCTCGGCGCCGTCGATGACGATGAAATCCGGGTACAGCCCGCTTTCCTGCATCGCCTTGGCGATCGCGAACCACTCCCACGGATGCCCGATCGCCAGCTTGAAGCCGCTCGGCTTGCCGCCGGACAGTTCGCGCAGCCGGGCCACGAACTGCAGCAGCTGCAGCGGCGTGGAGAACGCCGAATGCCGCGACGGCGACACGCAGTCCTGGCCCATCGCCACGCCGCGGGTGGCGGCGATCTCGGCGCTGACCTTGGCCGCCGGCAGCACCCCGCCGTGGCCGGGCTTGGCGCCCTGCGACAGCTTGACCTCGATCATCTTCACCTGCGCCAGGGTCGCGTTGGCGACGAAGCGCTCCTCGCTGAAGCGTCCGTCCGCATCGCGGCAGCCGAAGTAGCCCGAGCCGATCTCCCACACCAGATCGCCGCCGCATTCGCGGTGATACGGCGAGATCGAGCCTTCGCCGGTGTCGTGGTAGAAGCCGCCGCGGCGCGCGCCTGCGTTGAGCGCGCGGATGGCGTTGGCCGACAGCGCGCCGAAGCTCATCGCCGAGATGTTGAACACGCTGGCCGAGTATGACTGCGCGCAGCCGGCGCCGATGGTGACGCGGAAATCGTGATGCGCGATCTCGCTGGTCGCCAGCGAGTGGTTGATCCACTCGTAGTCGGTGGCGTAGGCGCTGCGCAGGGTGCCGAACGGCACCACGTCCATGACGTTCTTTGCACGCTGGTAGACCAGGGCGCGCTGCTGGCGCGAGAACGGCGCCTCCTCGATGTCGCTCTGCAGGAAATACTGGCGCATCTCCGGGCCGACCGATTCCAGGCCGTAGCGGAAGTGGGCCAGGATCGGATAGTTGCGGCGCAGCGTGCTGCGCGTCTGCAGCAGGTCCCAGGTGCCGAGCAGCGCCAGGACCGCGAAGGCCGCCACGCCCCAACCCCACGACGGCCAGATCGCGCACAGGGCGATGGACAACGCCAGCAGCACGCAGCTGGCGACATAGGCTAGGTAGCGGTGCATCGCGTTCCTCGCGGAAGTCGGAAGCCGGGAAGTGTAGGCGTTGCAGGCCGGCAATGGCGCTGGCGCAGCCTGTCGCCCGCTTGGGCGGCATACAGCTTGGCGGTGTACAGCGTCCGCCGTTTCGCCGTTACAGCCGGTCGTCCACCGCCTCGCGCGGCCACACCGATTTCACGTCGTAGACCACCAGGTTCGGCGTGCCCAGCGCGCGGATCCGCGCGGCATCGAAACCGCGGTATTCGTCGTGCGCCACCGCCAGCACCACCGCGTCGTAGCGGCCGGCGACCGGTGCCGGCAGCAGTTCCACCCCGCCATGTTCGCGCGCCAGCTGCGGCTCGGCCCACGGGTCGCAGGCATCGACCCGCGCGCCGCTGGCGGCCAGCGCCTGCACCAGCTCCAGCGCGCGGCTGTTGCGCAGGTCCGGGCAGTTCTCCTTGAAGGTGACGCCGAGCACCAGGATCGTGGCCGCGGCCATGGCCACGCCCTTGTCCGCCAGCAGCGCCTGCACCCGCGCGGCGACATGCGCGCCGACCCGGTTGTTGACCTGGCGCGCAGTGTGGATCAGGTCCGGGTGGTAGCCCATGCTCTCGGACTTGTGCAGCAGGTAGTACGGATCCACGCCGATGCAGTGGCCGCCGACCAGCCCGGGGCGGAACGGCAGGAAGTTCCATTTGGTGCCGGCCGCTTCCAGCACGTCCCGGGTATCGATGCCGAGGCGGTCGAAGATCAGCGCCAGTTCGTTGACCAGGGCGATGTTCACGTCGCGCTGGATGTTCTCCACCACCTTCGCCGCCTCGGCCACACGGATCGACGGCGCGCGCCAGGTACCGGCGGTGATGATGCTCGCGTACAGCGCATCGACCGCATCGGCAGCCGCGGCGCTGGAGCCGGAGGTGATCTTGCGGATGTCGGCCAGGCGCCGCTGGCGGTCGCCCGGGTTGACCCGCTCCGGGCTGTAGCCGCAGTGGAAGTCCTCGTTGAAACGCAGGCCCGAGCCTTGTTCCAGCAGCGGCACGCACACCTCTTCGGTGGTGCCCGGATACACCGTGGATTCGTAGATCACCAGGTCGCCGCGCTTGAGCACGCCGGCGAGCAGTTCGCTGGCCTGGCGCAGCGGCTGCAGGTCGGGCTGCTCGTAGGCGTCGATCGGGGTCGGCACGGTAACGATGTAGACGTTGCGGTCGCGCAGCGCGGCGGCATCGTCGCTGTAGCGCAGGTGCACGCCGGCACGCAGTTCGTCCGGTTCCATTTCCAGGGTCTGGTCGTGGCCGTCGCGCAGCTGCGCCACGCGCTGCGCGTCGATGTCGTAGCCGAGCGTGTCGTAGCGCGCGCCGAACGCCACCGCCAGCGGCAGGCCGACATAGCCCAGGCCGATGACGGCGATGCGCAGTTGCGCGGGATCGAACACGATATCGACGGGCATGCCGTTCCTTTCAGGGCGCCGCGGCGGCGGCGTGCGCCGTCGATGCGGGTGGTCGCGGAAGTGCGGATGTCCGCGGCGCGGACCTGCGGCCATGGTAAGCGGCGCGGCGGCACGCTCCAAGCGGGCACTGCCTTCACGCACGACGTGCCTATCATTGGCCCATCGCACCCACCGTCCCGCCAGCCTGTCGCGGTTCTTGCCACGGCCGCGACGCCGATGTGACCTGGCGTTTACGCCTTACGCCCTAGTCTGGCGAAGCGCCTCCGCGCAGTTCCCAGAACAACTCCCTCATTACTACTACAGGAGATCCTGCCGTGAGCCACGCTCCGTGCCTGCTCGTGGATGTCGAAGCCGAACTGGCGCATTGGAAGGTGCTGCACGGGGAAGGCAAGCTGGGGCCGCAGTCCTTCAGCGAGCATGCGCGTTTGATCAAGATGGCCTGCGATGTGTTCCTGCAGCTGCCGCGCGAGTCCAACGAGGTGCGCATGCAGCGCCTGCGCCAGCGCTACGACGCCGAACATCCGTGGCCGCGCATCGCCTGGAACGATGCCGAAGCCTTCGTACTGGCCTGCTGGGCCAGGCTCGACGGTTCCGAGCGGCGCGATACCCAGCCCGATCCTGCCCCTGTCCCCGCCTGACCCTGGAGACATACCCATGTCCAACACAGCCAATCGCGAGAACGCGGACAGTGCGCAGCAGCGCGGCCACACGCCCGACAAGCTGCGCAACGACGCGGCGCAGTGGAAGGACCGCGACCAGCCGGACAGCGACCCCGGACGCGACCACGCCGATCCGGAACACGACTACCCGCGGCCGGACGGCAGCGAGTAGGCAGACACACCGCCGGCGGCACAGCGCCAGCGATTCCAGACTGCAAGCGCCGGGCGGCGCGCTGCGGCTCGCGCATCGACGCTCGCGCCACCGCGCCAGCGTCCGACCCTCGGCGCGCCCCGCGACGCCACGCCCTCAGCGCAGGCTGGACCCGCGCACGATGCAGCGCCCGCTCAGCACCACCTTGCGCATCGGCAGGGTCGGCGCATTCAGCCGCTCCAGCAGCAGCGACATCGCGGTGCGGCCCATGTCTTCCACCGGCTGTTCGATCACGGTGATGCCCGGCTCGACCAGGTCGGTCCAGCTCTCGTTGTCGAACCCGGCCAGCGCCAGATCCTGCGGAATGCGCAGGCCGGCGCCGCGCGCGGCCTTCAGCGCACCCATCAGCAACAGGCTGTTGCTGGCCACCAGCGCTTCGGGGCGCTTGGGCTGCGCCAGCCAGGCCTGCACTTCGGCGGTGGCCGCCTCCGCGCTCGGCGCCACCTCGCGGTAGCTCGGCGCCAGGCCGTGCGCCTGCATCGCCGCCAGATAGCCGTCGCGGCGCTCGGCGGCGGTGCTGCTGGTCCTGCCGAACAGCCCGCCGATGCGCCGGAAACCGCGCTCGGCCAGGTGCTCGATCAGGCTCGCCATCGCCGCGGCGTTGTCCAGCACCACGCTGTCGTGCACGCCGGCCTTGCCGGCGCGATCGATCAGCACCACCGGATAGTCGAAATTCAGCTTGGGCAGCTGGCTCTGGGTGGTGCGGGTCGGCGCGAAGATCAGCCCGCTGACCCGTTCTTCCTGCATCAGTTGCAGGTACAGCGCCTCGCGCTGCGGATCCTCGTCGGTGTTGCACAGGATCACCCGCATCCCGGCGCGGTAGGCCACGTCCTCGACCGCGCCGATCGCCGCGGTGAAGAACGGGTTGCGGATGTCGGCCACGATCAGCCCGACGATCCCCGAATGCTGCGAACGCAGGCGCCGCGCCATCAGGTTGGGCCGGTAGCCGGTCTCGCGCACCGCCGCCTCGACCCGCGCCCGCACGTCCTCGCTGACCGGACCGTGGCCCAGCGCGCGCGACACGGTCGAGGTCGACACCCCGGCCACCCGCGCCACGTCATGGATGCTGACCGTCACTGGCAACGTTCCCGCAAAATTCCCACTGCAACCCCCTTCCAAGTGGCCGGATTCGATAGTAGCACCAGCATTTCCCGAATAAATTGTGCAGTGCACATTGACGCGACAGTGGGAACGTTCCCACACTGCGCCCACTCGCCGCCCCAGACCCTCGAAGGATGCCCCGCGTGACCCAGACGAATCCCCCCGTATTGGTCGCCAGCGAACTGGTCCGCGTCAACGTCCAGGTCCGCGACAAGGCCGACGCCATCGCCCAGGCCGCGCAGCTGCTGGTCGCCGCCGGTTGCGTGCCGCCGGCCTATGCGGCCAGCATGCTGCGCCGCGAGGCCCTGGCCAACACCTTCCTCGGCCACGGCGTGGCGATCCCGCACTGCACCGGCGAGGACCGTCACCTGGTCCAGCGCGACGGCATCGCGGTGCTGCAGATCCGCGACGGCGTGGAGTGGAATCCCGGCCAGACCACCCATCTGGTGGTCGCCATCGCCGCGCAGTCCGATACCCACATCACCTTGCTGCGGCGCCTGACCCGGCTGATCCAGGACCAGCCGCGGCTGGACGCGCTGTTCGCCAGCGACGACCCGCAGGCGATCGTCGACGCGCTGAGCCAGGATGCGGCCGTCGCGGCGAGCGGCGCCCCGGTCGCCGACCTCGGCGAGCGCTTCGACTGGACCGTCACCTACCCCACCGGCCTGCATGCGCGTCCGGCCACGCGCTGGGTGGAGACCGCGCGCGGTTTCGCGGCCAGGATCCAGGTGCGCGCCGGCGAGCAGACCGGCGATGCCAAGAACCTGGTGTCGCTGCTGCAGCTGGGCATGCATGCCGGCGACACGGTGACCATCTCGGCCGAAGGCCAGGACGCCGCCGCCGCGCTGGCGCGGCTGCGCAGCGTCATCGATGGCCTCACCGCGCAGGAAAAAGCCGATGCGCAGGCGGCCGCGCAGCGCCGTGCCGCGCCGGTCGCCGGCTGGACCCCGCCGCAGGCGCAGCCGGCCATCGTCGGCATCGGCGCCAGCCCCGGCCTGGCGATCGGCGTGGTGCACAAGCTGGCCGGCAACGACGGCCCGGTGCCGGACGCGCCGGTGCCGCTCAGCGACGGCGGCGCGCTGCTGCACGACGCCTTGCTGCGCACCCACCAGCAACTGCAGGCGATCGAGGACGACACCCGGCGCCGGCTCGGTGCCGGCGATGCGGCGATCTTCCGCGCCCAGGCCGAACTGCTCAACGACACCGACCTGATCACCCTGGCCTGCCAGCTGATGGTCGAAGGCCACGGCGTGGCCTGGTCCTGGCAGCAGGCGGTCGAGCGCATGGCCAACAAGCTGTCGGCGCTGGGCAACGCGGTGCTGGCCGGACGCGCCAGCGACCTGCGCGACGTCGGCCGCCGGGTGCTGACCCAGATCGACCCGAGCCTGGCCAGCGGCAGCCTGGAGCACCTGCCCGACCGCCCCTGCATCCTGCTCGCCAGCGACCTGTCGCCGTCGGACACCGCGCACCTGGACACCAGCCGCGTGCTCGGCCTGGCCACCGCGCTGGGCGGGCCGACCTCGCATACCGCGATCCTGTCGCGCACCCTGGGCCTGCCGGCGCTGGTCGCCGGCGGCGCCGACCTGCTCGACCTGGACGACGGCGCCACCGTCATCGTCGACGGCAACAGCGGCCGCCTGTACCTGGCGCCGTCGGAGGCCGACCTGGCCTCGGCCCGCGCCTACATCGAGGAACAGCGCCAGCTGCGCGAGCGCGAGGCCGAGCAGCGCAACCAGCCGGCGCAGACCCAGGACGGCCACCGCGTGGAGATCGGCGCCAACGTCAACCTGCCCGAGCAGGTGCCGATGGCGCTGGCGCAGGGCGCCGAGAGCGTCGGCCTGATGCGCACCGAATTCCTGTTCCTGGAGCGCGGCAGCACGCCGAGCGAGGACGAGCAGTACGCCACCTACATGGCGATGGCCAAGGCGCTGGACGGGCGTTCGCTGATCGTGCGCGCGCTGGACATCGGCGGCGACAAGCAGGTCGCGCACCTGAACCTGCCGCGCGAGGACAACCCGTTCCTCGGCGTGCGCGGCGCGCGCCTGCTGCTGCGCCGCGCCGACCTGCTGCAACCGCAGCTGCGCGCGCTGTACCGCGCGGCCAGGGACGGCGCCAAGCTGGCGATCATGTTCCCGATGATCACCTCGGCGGCGGAGATCGTCGCGCTGCGCGCCGAGTGCGAACGCCTGCGCGCCGAGCTGGACGCGCCGGAAGTGCCGCTGGGGATCATGATCGAAGTGCCGGCGGCGGCGATCCAGGCCGACGCGCTGGCGCGGCATGCCGACTTCTTCTCGATCGGCACCAACGACCTGACCCAGTACACGCTGGCGATCGACCGGCAGAACCCGGACCTGGCCGCCGAGGCCGACAGCCTGCACCCGGCGGTGCTGCGCCTGATCCGCACCACCGTCGAGGGCGCCGCGCGCCACGGGCGCTGGGTCGGCGTGTGCGGCGGCCTGGCCGGCGATGCGTTCGGCGCGGCGCTGCTGACCGGGCTGGGCGTGCACGAGCTGTCGATGACCCCCAACGACGTGCCGGCGGTGAAGGCGCGCCTGCGCGGCAGCCGCCTGGACGCGTTGCAGGCGCTGGCGCAGCAGGCGCTGGACTGCGAAAGCGCGGCCGACGTGCGTGCGCTGGACGGAGCCGGCGCATGAGCGTGCAGGCCGTCAGCGTCAGCCTGAATCCGGCGATCGACCTGACCGTGGCGATCGACCGGCTGCAGCCCGGGCAGGTGCATCGCGCGCGCAGCGCGCACGCCATCGCCGGCGGCAAGGGCATCAACGTCGCCGCCTGCTTGGCCGATGCCGGCGTCGCCACCGCCGCGCTCGGCGTGCTCGGCGCCGGCAACGCGCACCTGTTCGAGACCCTGTTCGCCACCCGCGGCATCGACGACCGCTGCCTGCGCGTGCCCGGCGACACCCGCACCAATCTCAAGCTGGTCGCCGCCGACAGCGGCGACACCACCGACATCAACCTGCCCGGCCTGCCGCTGGCCGCGGCCGAACTGCACGCGGTCGGCGCGCGCCTGGCCGGGCTGCTGCGTCCGGGCCTGCCGGTGGTGCTGACCGGCAGCCTGCCGGCCGGCCTGGCCGACAACAGCTGGCGCGTGCTGCAGGCGCAGGCCGCCGCCGCCGGCGCACGGGTGCTGCTGGACACCAGCGGCGCGCCGCTGCGCGAAGCGCTGGCCGCGCCGCGCGCGCAGCTGCCGTTCGCGATCAAGCCCAATCGCCACGAACTGGAAGACTGGGCCGGCACGCCGTTGCGCGCGACCGCCGAACTATTGGCGGCCACCCGTGCGTTGCTGGCCAGCGGCATCGCCCTGGTCGTGGTGTCGCTGGGCACCGACGGCGCGCTGTTCGTGCGCGGCGAGCAGGCGCTGCTGGCGCGCCCGCCGCAGCTGGCCGGCGGCAGCAGCGTCGGCGCCGGCGATGCGATGGTCGCCGGCCTGGTCGCGGCGCTGCTGGCCGAGGCCGACCTGGCCACCTGCGCGCGCCAGGCCACCGCCTTCGCCGTGGCCACGCTCGGCAGCGGCGCCGCGCGCCGGCTGCCGCACGACCAGGTCGACGGCATCGCTGCCGCGGTCCGCATCGAGTCGCTGCAATGAACGCGCCGAACGCCATGTCCTCGCACGCCACCTCGTCGAACTCCACGTCGTCGAACTCCACGCCGCCGCCATCGCGCGCGGCGTCCCCCTGCGTCCATCGGGAGCAAGCATGAATCCTATCTTCGTGGTGATCGTCGCCGGCGAGCGCAGCACCGAAGCCGTCCTCGCCGCCGAAGCCCTGCGCCATGCGGCCAGCGCGCGCGGCGCGGTCGTGCATGCCGAGGTGCGTACGCCGCAGGGCGTGATCGCGCCGCTGGACCTGGCCGCGGCCGGCAGCGGCTATCCGCTGCTGCTGGTCGGCGACGGCGATGCCGATGCGGCACGCTTCGCCGGCGCCGCGCCGCGGCGCGCCAGCCTGGATGCGGTGCTCGACGATGCCGACGGCGTGCTCGCGCCGCTGCTGGCCGCGGCCGATGCCGCGCCGACACCTAGCGCCAGCGCTGCCACGCAAGCAGGGGGTCGCAAGCGCATCGTCGCCGTGACCTCCTGCCCCACCGGCATCGCCCACACCTTCATGGCCGCCGAAGGCCTGCAGCAGGCGGCCAAGACCCTGGGTCACCAGATCCGGGTCGAAACGCAGGGCTCGGTCGGCGCGCAGGACACGCTCAGCGACGCCGAAATCGCCGACGCCGACCTGGTGCTGATCGCCGCCGACCGCGAAGTGGACCTGTCCCGCTTCGGCGGCAAGCGCCTGTTCAAGAGCGGCACCAAGCCGGCGATCAACGACGGCCCCGGGCTGATCCGCAAGGCGCTGGCCGAGGCCGGCGTGCACGCGGTCAGCGGCAACGGCGCCGCAGCGGCGAGCAGCGAACGCGGCAAGTCCGCCGGCCCGTACAAGCACCTGATGACCGGCGTGTCGTTCATGCTGCCGTTCGTCACCGCCGGCGGCCTGCTGATCGCGCTGGCGTTCGCGCTGGGCGGCATCTACGCCTTCGACGACGCGCACAAGGGCACCCTGGCCTGGTCGCTGTTCCAGATCGGCGCCAAGGCCGGTTTCACCCTGATGGTGCCGGCGCTGGCCGGCTACATCGCCTACTCCATCGCCGACCGCCCCGGCATCGCCCCCGGCATGATCGGCGGCATGGTCGCAGCCAACCTCGGCGCCGGCTTCCTCGGCGGCATCTTCGCCGGCTTCATCGCCGGCTACGGCGTGGCCGCGCTGAACCGCGCGATCAAGCTGCCGCGCACGCTGGAAGGGCTCAAGCCGGTGCTGATCCTGCCGGTGCTGGGCACCCTGCTGGTCGGCCTGACCATGCTGTACGTGGTCGGCCAGCCGGTCGCCGAAGCGCTGGCCTGGCTCACCGACTGGCTGCGCGGCATGCAGGGCAGCAGCGCGGTGCTGCTGGGCCTGCTGCTGGGCGCGATGATGGCCTTCGACATGGGCGGGCCGGTCAACAAGGCCGCCTATGCGTTCTCCACCGGCCTGATCGCCAGCCAGGTGTACACGCCGATGGCCGCGGCGATGGTCGCCGGCATGACCCCGCCGCTGGGCATCGCCCTGGCCACCTGGGTGTTCCGCAACCGCTTCACCCGCGAGGAGCGCGGCACCAGCGCCGCCACCGGCGTGCTCGGCCTGGCCTTCGTCACCGAAGGCGCGATCCCGTATGCGGCGCGCGACCCGCTGCGCACCATCCCGGCGCTGATGCTGGGCTCGGCGCTGGCCGGCGCGATCTCGATGGCCGCCGGCGCCGAACTGAAGGTCCCGCACGGCGGCGTGTTCGTGCTGCCGATCCCCAACGCGGTGACCCATCTGGGCATGTACCTGATCGCCCTGCTCGCCGGCACCGTGCTGACCGCGCTGGCGCTGCGCGTGCTGAAGAAGCCGGTCGCCGAATAAGTCCTGCGCCGGCGTGCCGCCGGGGGCGATGCCCCCTCCCCCCGTCGCCCGCGGCGACGCGCCGGCCTCCATCACACCCCAGGAGTCCCTGCCATGTCCCTTCCCCTCACCCGGCGCCTGTCGCTCACCGCCCTGGCGCTCGCGCTCGCCCCGCTGGCCCACGCCCAGGACGCCAGCGACGCGTTCAAGCTCAAGCTCGCCTACACCGGCGAGGCCGCGGTCTCGCTGGACGGCGGCAAGGAACAGGGCAGCGCCTACGCCGGCCAGCTGATGCTCGGCACCGACGTCGACCTGCAGCGGCTGATGGGCTGGAACGGCGCCACGCTGAAGGTCTATGCGATCAACCGCCACGGCACCAACCTGGCCAACAGCGACATCGGCAACAGCACCTCGGTGCAGGAAATCTACGGCGGCCAGGGCACGCGCCTGGCCAACTTCACCCTCGAGCAGAAGCTGTTCGACGACCGCCTGGAACTGGAGGCCGGACGCAGCGTGGCCAACATCCATTTCCTCGGCTCGGACCTGTGCGGCTACTTCCAGGGCAACTCGGCCTGCGGCAACCCGACCTTCGTGTTCCGTACCAGCAACTTCACCTACTGGCCGGTGTCCAGCTGGGCCGCGCATGCCAAGGCCTGGGTGACCCCGAACGTGTACGTGCATGTCGGCGCCTACGAGGTCAATCCGACCCAGGCCGAGGACGGCGAGCACGGCCTGAACTGGAGCACCCGCGACCGCACCGGGGTGATCGTGCCCTACGCGATCGGCTACAAGACCGAAGCGGCCAGCGTGCGCTTCCCGGCGATGTACGAACTGGGCGGCTGGCAGGACAACTCCGACTACACCGACCCGCTCACCGACCGCAACGGCAACCCGGCGCGGCTCAGCGGGCTGGACTACGCCACCCGCAACGGCCGCTCCGGCGCGTTCTTCCGCTTCGAGCAGCAGGTCACCCGCCCCGATGCCGACAGCGCGCGCGGGCTGGTGCTGTTCGGCTCGGTGCTCAAGGGCACCTCCGGGCAGCTGATCGAGGACCACTTCCTGGAGCTGGGCCTGGTCCAGCGCGGCACCTTCGCCAGCCGCGAGCAGGACAACATCGCCTTCGTCGTCACCCAGCAGCGCTACAGCGACGACGCGCTGGAAGACCTGCGCCTGGCGCGCGCCGCGGCCGGCGGCAGTGGCACCCCGCACAGCTCGCAGTACATGATGGAACTGAGCTACGGCATCCAGGTCACCCCGCAGCTGCGCATCGCGCCGAACCTGCACTACATCGTGCATCCGGACCAGTTCAACGACCCGTCGCGGACCCGCGACCTGCCGAATGCGCTGGTCGCCGGCATGCGCGTGGATTGGGCGTTGTAGGCCGGGATTGGGGATTGGGGATTGGGGATTCGCCGGCCTCGACGGACGCTGACGGCGGCATTTGCCGGCCGCGGCGTTTCCACCGCTCACGGGCAACGGATCGCCGCGATGCAAGGCGGCAGGATCGAAGCGGCCGCGATGGCGGCGATCCTGTCTAGCCAACCAAGCAGCGGTCCGGCGGATCTCGCGAGGTGAAAGGACGGCCAGGCGGGCGGTTGCACCGCCAGGCCGCAAGAGCGTCCAGGCGACGCCGATTCCTGCATCGGTCGACCGGCACCGGCGCCGCCGGGCCGGTGTTCCGCGCAGGCGAGGCAAGGAACCATGCGCACGAACGCACGACGCCCCGGCATGCCGGGGCGTCGTGCGTTCGGTCCGTGTCACTCCGCTCGCATGCACGCGCGCCGGTCCGTCGGCGCATGCGGGAACGAAATCAGGTGGCCGGCGAATCGAGATCCGTTCGATTCCGTGCAAGCGCGCATCCCTGGCGCGGGAGCGATGACGTTGCCGGCGAACACAGGATGCCTGTGGCCACGTGACGGCGCGATCGGTCGATGCCGTGTCGTGCCGTCAGAATTTCCCGACACGCGCCCACCATCGAGGGCGGGCTAAGGACTTCGATCCGCCGCAAGCTGCCGCGCGCACAGCCCTTGCGGCTGCCAGGCCTGGGTCAAGGTCGTCGCCGGCCGGTCGGCGTCGTGGAGGATGAGCGCAAAGCCTTGCCGTGGCCCCGTGCCGATCGCCATCAGCAGCATCGGCGGTCCGGCCTCGATGGTCAGGCTGTTGCCGGGTCCGCGCCCGATCTGGACGCCGGCCGGTGTCTCCGGGCAGGTGTCGCCGCTGACCGCGAAGAAGGCCTCCGGGCCGGAATGGACATGCAACGGTGCCGTCGTCCCCGGGGGGAAGATCGAGCGCAGATAGTCGGCCGCATAGGTCGACGCCGGCGCCACCGCGAGCGGACCGACCGTGGACACGTGCTCGCCGCCCTCTGAATGCCATGCGGCCTGCGCCAGGGTGAAGAGCCAGACCGATCCGAACGCCTCCACCACCACGCTGGTCGGGGCGGCGGCAGCGTCTGCGGACGCCTTCGACGCAAAGCGGTCGAGATGCCAGAACACCGCCCCGGCCGGCAACGCCGGCAGCGGCTTGCGCGCCAGCAGGCACGCCGGCCCTGCCTCCTCCACTGCCCCGCATTGCCGTGTGGTCGCCTGCGCGACCGCCGCTGAGGGGCACGCCGCCGCAACTGCAAGCAGACAGAAAAGCATCCCGCGCATTGCCAATCCCCTGGCCGCGAAGCAGATCGGAGCTTGCGCGCTTGCGGGCCCGGTTTCAACGCGTGCGCGCATCGACGCGCGGCGGCTTGCGCAACGGCAGGCGCCGCCGCCGGAGGACCGCGGCCATCGCCGAGCCGCCTGCCGGCCGCACCGGTTCAGCGACGGCCGCGGCGCAGTTGCCGCGCAACCGTCACCGTCGCTACATAAACGGATCCCATCGTAATCGCCTCGCCACCGCCGATTACGACGGTTTTCCAACATCCGCGTTGCAAGCATCTCGCGCCATGCGCATCCTGGTTGCCGAAGACGATACGTCCATTGCCGTTGCGTTGCGCGACTCGCTCGCCGAGTGCGGGCACGTGGTGGACCACGTCAACGACGGCGCCGCCGCCGAGCGCGCGCTCAGCGCCGAGTCCTACCACCTGCTGGTGCTGGACCTGGGCCTGCCGCGGCGCGACGGCCTGCAGGTGCTGCAGCGCGTGCGCGAGCGCCGCGACGAGGTCGCGGTGCTGGTGGTGACCGCGCGCGACGGCGTGGAGGACCGCATCCGCGCCCTCGACCAGGGCGCCGACGACTACCTGATCAAGCCGTTCGAGCTGTCCGAGTTCCTGGCCCGCACCCGCGCCCTGCTGCGCCGGCGCAGCAGCGGCGGCATCCCCGAGCTGGCCCTGGGCCAGTTGCGGATCAACCTGGCCGGACGCCGGGTGTGGCTGCAGGACGAACCGCTGGAACTGACCGCGCGCGAGTTCGCGCTGCTGGAAACGCTGCTGATGCGCAGCGGGCGCGTGGTCAGCCGCGGCCAGCTCACCGACGCGCTGTGCGACTGGCAGCACGAGATCACCGACAACGGCCTGGACATCTCCATGCACCGCCTGCGCCGCAAGCTGCACGGCTCCGGGGTCGGCATCCGCACCATCCGCGGCCTGGGCTACCTGCTGGAAGAATCCCGCACTGCGGACGCCGACGCCGACGCCGCAGCCGATTCGCACGCGTCGTGAGCGCAGCCGTGGCAGCCGCGATGGCGGGCGCAGTCCCCGCCCATCCCAGCCTGCGCCGGCGCCTGCTGGCGTTCCTGCTGATCCCGACCCTGCTGCTGATGCTGGTCGTCTCGGCGCTGTTCTATCTGCTGATGCTCAAGTACTCCAACCATGTCCACGACATGGACCTGAAGGAGGACACCCTGGGCCTGGCCAAGGCGGTCAACGACGCCGGCGCCAGCCTGCCGCTGCCGCTGCAGGCGCGGCGCCTGCTCGAATACAGCAGCGACGGCCGCGTGTTCTTCGAGGTGCGCAGCCGCGACCACGGCGTGATCAGCAACAGTACGCAGCCGATCCCGGCGCACGATGCGCCGGCCACGCTCGGCCGGGTGGCGCTGCGCGACGAGCGCATGGCCGACGGCACCCCGGTGCGCGTGGCCAGCCTGATCGTGCCGTCGGCCTGGGAGGCCAACGACCGCCTGACGATCTCGGTGGCCGAGACCCTGGACGACCGCCACCGCCGCGCGCGCGAGATCCTGATGCTGATGCTGCCGACCGAACTGCTGCTGACCTGCTCCTTGCTGGCACTGGTCTGGCATGGCGTGCGCGTGGGCCTGCGCCTGCTGCAACCGGCGGTGCGCCGGCTCGACGACAGCCAGCGCGACCTCAGCCCGGTGTCCGGCCCGGACATCCCGATCGAGGTGCTGCCGCTGACCCAGGCCATCGACGGCCTGCTGGGCCGGCTCAAGCAACTGATGGCGCTGCAGGAGCGCTTCGTCGCCGACGCCGCGCACCAGCTGCGCACGCCGCTGGCCGGGCTGAGCATGCACGTGCAGCGCGCCCAGGCCAGCACCCGCGCGCAGGACACCGCGCAGGCGCTGCAGCACATCCGCCAGCTGACCGACCGCGCGATCCGCAGCTCCACCCAATTGCTGGCGCTGACCCGCGCCCAGGCGCCCCGCGAGAGCATCCGCCCGCTGCTGCCGCTGGACCTGGCCGCATGGCTGCCGCAGGCGCTGGCCGAGCGGATTCCCGACGCGCTGCAGGCCGGGGTCGATCTGGGCTACGACGATGACGACGCCGACAACGGGCCGGCCTGGGTCGCCGCCGATGCCTGGTCGCTGCGCGAACTGCTCGACAACCTGCTCGACAACGCCTTCAAGCACGCCGCCGGCAGCATGGTCACGGTGAGCCTGCGCCGGCAGCCGCGGCATCTGCGGCTGGCGATCGACGATGCCGGCCCGGGGCTGGACGAGGCCTTGCTGCCGCGCCTGGGCGAACGCTTCTTCCGCGCCCCGGACGCGCCAGAAGGCGGCACCGGCCTGGGCCTGGCGATCGTCGCCAGCATCGCCGCGCGCCACCACGCCGCCCTGCGCTACCAGCGCTCGGCGCTGGGCGGACTGCGCGTGGAGCTGGACCTGCCGGCCAGCGCGGCACCGCCGGCATGAGCCGGCACCGCGCATCCCGCCACGCCAGCCTTGCGCTGCTGTGCGCCGCCGCGCTGGCCGGCTGCGTCAGCACGCCGCTGCCGGACCTGACGCAGCCGCTGCCGCCGCAATGGAGCGCGCTGCCGGCTGCGGCCGCGCCGCGTCCCGCCGGCAGCGCGTGGTGGCAGGACTTCCACGACCCGCAACTCGACGCGCTGGTCGCACAGGCGCTGCGCGACGATCTCGACGTGGCCCAGGCCCTGGCCAGGCTGCGTGCGGCGCGGCGCATGGATGGCGTCGCAACGGCAAGTTTGAAGCCGCAGCTGCATGCGCGCACCGAAGAACCGATCGACCCCGACGCCAGCGCCTCGTTCCTGGTCGCCGGCTTCGATGCGGAATGGGAACTGCCGCTGTTCGGGCGCGGCGAAGCCGCCCGCCGCATGAGCCGCGGCGACCTGCAGGCCGCGCAGGCCAGCCTGGAGCAGGTCCGCACCGCCACCGTCGCCGACGTGGCGCGCAACTGGATCGAACTGCGCCACGCGCAACAGGCCGAACAGCTGCTGCAACGCATCGCCGATGTCCGCCAGCGGCAGGCGACGCTGAGCGCCTCCCTGGTCCAGCTGCGCCTGGCGCCGCCAGCCGCCGCCGCCCAGGCGCAGGCCGCGCAATTGCAGGCGCAAGCCGCGCTGGGCGAACCGCGCACCGCCAGCGCCGCCGCCGCGCAACGGCTGGCGGTGCTGCTGGCGCGCAGCGCACCGGACCCGGCGTGGAGCGCCGCCGTTGCGCCAGCCGCCGTTCCGGGCGCGGCGTCGGGCCTGCAGATCGGCGCGATCGACGCGGTGCCCGCGGACCTGCTGCGGCGGCGTCCGGACATCGCCGCGCGCGAGGCCGAGGTGTTGCGCGCGGCCGGCGAACTGGGCATCGCCCGCGCCGACCGCTACCCCAGCATCGGCCTGGGCGGCGCCATCCACTGGTCCACCAACCTGCTCTCGCACCGCCGCACCGCCACCCCGCACGAGATCGCCTCGCTGGGGCCGCTGATCGACATCCCGCTGTTCGACTGGGGCCTGCGCCAGGCCACGGCGCAGGCCCGCGGCGAGCTGCTGCAGGCGGCGACGCTGGCCTACCGCCAATGCGTGCTGGACGCGGTGGCCGAAGTGCAGGACGCGCTGACCGCGCTGGAACAGCAGCGCCAGCGCGTGCTGGCGCAGCAGCAGGCGCTGCAGGCGCTGCAGCAGGCCGCCGACGCGGCGCAGGCGCGGCGCAGGCTGGGCCTGGGTAGCGATCTGGACGTCGCCACCCAGCAGGCCGCGCGCGACCAGACCGCGCTGGAGCTGCTCGAGGCGCAGCGCCAGCGCGACCTCGACTACATCGCGCTGCAGACCGCGCTGGGCAGCGCGCAAACGCAGGCCAGCGACACTGCCACCGCTACCGTCAGCGACGCGGGCAGCGCAGGCGCAACGCCCTGATGGTCGCGCTGGCCCGCCAGACCCTGCGCCACGAATGGCGCCGCTTCCTGCCAGTGGTGGTCTCGGTCGGTTTCGCCAGCCTGTTGCTGCTGCTGCAGACCGCGCTGGTGCTGGGCATCTTCGGCAGCGCCAGCGTCTACGTGTCCGGCTCCGACGCCGACCTGTGGCTGGGCTATCCGGGCACGCAGAGCGTGGACCAGGGCCGCCCGATCGATCCGGATGCGGCTACGGCGCTGTACCTGGACCCGCGCGTGGTCCAGGTCGAGCCGTTCGTCTGGTTCGACGGCGACTGGCGCGGCGCCGACGACACCGGCGCGGTGTCGATCTACGTCTCCGGCATCGACACCCGCGCCGACGGGCTGATGTTCGCGCGGCTGCTGAGCCCGGCCCTGCGCGCGGCGCTGCGCGAACCGGACACGGTGGTGGTGGACCGCGCCGAACTGGACAAGCTCGGCGTCGGCATCGGCCGCAGCGCGCGCATCAACGGCCACCGGGTGCGGGTGATCGGGGTCGGCCGCGGCCTGCGCGCGCTGGGCGGGGTCAACGTGCTGGCCTCGCTGGAAACCGCGCGCGCCCTGAACACCGATGCGGTGCACCCGGACTGGCCGACCTACATGGTCGCGCGCCTGCGGCCCGGCACCGACACCGCGGCGGTGGCGCGCGCGCTCGCCGGCAGCGCCGCGCCAGCGCGTATCGAGGCCTGGAGCGCGGCGCAGTTCGCCCGGCGCAGCATCCTGTTCTGGATGTTCGACACCGGCGCCGGCTCCGGCGTGCTGTTCCTCGGCGGCATCGTGCTGCTGGTCGGCGTGGCGATCACCAGCCAGACCCTGCTGGCCACGGTGCTCGGCGCGGCGCGCGAGTACGCCACGCTCAACGCCCTGGGCGTGAGCATGCGCGCGCTGCGCTGGGTGGTGCTGGAGCAGGCGGCCTGGGTCGGCGCGCTCGGCCTGCTCGGCGCCAGCGCGCTCGGCGCCGCGCTGGTGGCGCTGGCGCGTGCGCACGACGTGCCGGTGGCCTTCGATGGCAGCGGCTGGGCCGCGTGCGTGGTCGCGGTGATGCTGCTGACCGTGCTCTCGGCACTGGCCGCGCTGCGCGGACTGCGCCGCGCCGACCCGGCGCTGCTGCTGCGATGAACCAGGCCGCCGCCCCCATCGACGCCGCGCTGCTGCCGCACGCGGCCACGCTGCACGGCAGCGCCCTGTGCAAGAGCTTCGTCTCCGGCAAGCTGCGCACCGAGGTGCTGCGCGACGTGAGCCTGCAGGTGTGGGCCGGCGAACTGACTCTGATCTCCGGGCCGTCGGGCTGCGGCAAGAGCACCCTGCTGTCGATCCTCAGCGGCCTGCAGCGTACCGACCGCGGCCGGGTGCAGGCGCTGGGCGAGGACCTGGGCGCGCTCGACGCGACCGCGCTGGAGCGCTTCCGCCTGCGCCATACCGGCTTCATCTTCCAGGGCTTCAACCTGTTCCCGGCGCTGAGCGCGCTGGACCAGGTGCGGCTGCCGCTGCAGTACATGGGCCTGGCCGCGGCCGAGGTGCGCGCGCGCGCCGAAGCGGCGCTGGCCGAGGTCGGCATCGCCCATCGCCAGCGGCTGCGCCCGGCCGAGCTGTCCGGCGGCGAGAAACAGCGCGTGGCGATCGCGCGCGCGCTGGCCAAGCACCCGGCGCTGCTGTTCGCCGACGAACCGACCAGTGCGCTGGACGCCGGCAACGGCCAGATCGTGATCGACCTGCTGCACCGCATCGCGCGCGCGCACAACACCCTGGTGCTGTGCGTCAGCCACGATCCGCGGCTGATCCGCCATGCCGACCGCGTGCTGTCGATGGAAGACGGCCGCATCCTCGACGACCGCCGCCTGGCGCCGCCGCCCTCGCCCTCCTCTTCGTCCCGGATGTCCGCCCCATGAAAGCGTTGCTCGCCGTTCCCCTGCTGGGCCTGCTGCTGGTCGCCTGCGCGCGGCCGCCGCAGGCGGCGCCCGTGCCCAGCGCGGCGCCGGCCTACCTGGCGGTGGCGCGCGGGCGCATCGACGTGGAAGGCGGCCTGCTGCGGCTGAGCCTGCCGGTCGCCGCGACGCTGCAACGGGTGGCGGTGCACGAAGGCGACGCGGTGCGCCGCGGCACGCTGCTGATCGAAGCCGACGACCGCGCCGCGGCGCTGGAGCTGGAGATCGCGCAGACCCGCGCACAGGCCGCGACCGCGCACGCGAGCCAGCTGCAGCAGCGGCTGGCGCACGCGCAGCAGCGCCAGCGGCGGCTGGCCGAGGCGGCGCGGATCGGCGCCGGCGACGGCCAGAGCGCCGACGACGCCGGCGACGCCAGCCAGACCCTGGCCGACGCGCTGCAGGCCGCGCGCAGCGACGCCGCGCTGGCCGCCGAACAGGTGCACCAGGCGCAACTGCAGCGCGACCAGTACCGCCTGTACGCGCCCGCCGACGGCCGCGTGCTGCAGCTGGCCGCCGCGGTCGGCGCACGCAGCGATGGCGGCGCCACGCCGCTGCTGACCCTGTTGCCGGATGCGCCGCGCCTGGTCCGCGCCGAATTGAACGAAAGCTACGCCGCCGCGGTGAGCCCCGGCATGCAGGCCGAGGTGATCAGCGACGACGGCCGGCAGACCGCGCTGGGCACCGCGGTGGTGCGCTGGCTGGCGCCGGCGTTCGGTCCGGCGCAGCTGCACGACGACGCCGACGGCGCCGGCAACGACCGCAGCGTGGCCTGCGTGCTGGCGTTCCGGCAGCCGTCGGCGCTGCGCCTGGGCCAGCGCGTGCTGGTGCGCTTCCGCAACCCGGCCGCCGCGCAACGCTGAAGAAAGGCTGCTGAAACGCCTGTCCGCCACGCTGCGCGCGTTCCTTCGCTGCCGACGCCGTGCCGCCATGATCCAATCCGCCGAATTCCACTTCCAGGGCGGCCGCCACGGCGTGCTGCTGATCCACGGCCTGACCGGCACGCCCAGCGAGATGCGCCTGCTCGGCAAATCGCTGAACCGCGAGGGCTTCAGCGTGCACGGCGTGCAGCTGGCCGGGCATTGCGGCAACGAGGACGACCTGCTCGCCACCGGCTGGCGCGACTGGAGCGCCAGCGTCGAACAGGCCGCGGCGCGGATGCGCCCGCAGGTGGACAAGCTGTTCGTGGCCGGCCTGTCGATGGGCGCGCTGCTGGCGCTGCAGTTGGCCGAAGAGCGGCCGCAGTGGGTCGATGGCGTCGGCGTGCTCGGCGCCACCTTCCGCTACGACGGCTGGAACATCCCGCGGCGCGCGCGGCTGGCGTTCCTGCTGCCGTGGTTCAAACGCCTGGGCATCGGTCGCCGCCGCATGTTCCTGGAAGAACCGCCGTACGGCCTGCGCGACGAGCGCATCCGCGCGCAGATCAGCGGCGCGATGCTCGGCGGCGACAGCAGCGCCGCCGGCCTGCCCGGCAATCCGTGGCACGCGCTGGCCGAGATGCACCTGCTGTCGCGGCGGGTGCGCCGCAACCTGGCCAAGGTGAGCGCGCCATGCCTGGTCGCGCACGCGGCCGAGGACGACATCGCGCATCTGCGCAACGCGCAACTGGTGGTGGCCGGCGTGTCCGGGCCGGTGGAACTGCTGCTGCTGCACGACAGCTACCACATGATCACCCTGGACCGCGAACGCCGCGTGCTCGGCGCGCGGCTGGCGCAGTTCTTCTCCGCGCAGGCGGCCGCACCGCGCCAGGCCGCCTGATGGCGCTGCAGGCGCCCGTGGTCGCGGTGTGGCTGGCGACGGTGGCGCTGGACACGGTCGGCCAGCTGGCCTTCAAGCACGTCGCCAGCGCGCCGCTGGCGAGCGGCGCGGCGCGCTGGCGGCGCATGGCGCGGCAGCCGTGGCTGTGGTTGGGCATGGCCTGCTACGCGTTCGAATTCCTGGCCTGGACCGCGTTCCTGTCGCTGGTGCCGCTGGGCCGCGGCGTGCTGCTCGGCTCGATCAACATCGTGGCGATCATGCTCGCCGGGCGCTGGCTGTTCGGCGAGCGGCTGGGGCGCATGCAGGTGGCCGGGATCTGCCTGGTCAGCGCCGGCGTGGCCGTGGTCGGTCTGGGCACATGAGCCGCCCGCCGCTGCAACGCTACGCCGTGGGCTTCGCCCTGCTGCTGGGCTTCGACACCCTGGCCCAGTTCGGCTTCAAGCTGGGCGGCGCGCATGCGTTCCCGCCACAGGCCGAGTGGGCCTGGGTGCTGCGCCTGCTCGCCAGTCCCTGGCTGTACGCCGCGCTGCTGGGCTATGTCGGCGCGTTCTTCACCTGGATGAAACTGCTCGAGCACGCCCCGATCGGGCCGGCGTTCGCCGCCTCGCATCTGGAGGTGGTCAGCGTGCTGCTGCTGTCGGCGTGGTGGTTCGGCGAACCGATCGGCGCCTTGCAGGCGCTCGGCGCGGCGCTGATCGTGGCCGGCATCGTCTGCCTCGCGCTCGGCGAGCGCGCCGCGCCGGCCGATGCGCACTGAGGTTCCGCCCACCGCCGGCCTGCCGCTGCACTGGCGCGACCTGTGGCCGGCGCGCACGCCGCAGCGGCTGGCCGCGCAGCTCGGCTTTCCCCATGCGCTGCTGACCTGCTCGGGCACCGCCGCACTGGTCGTCGCGCTGCGCACCCTGAGCGCCGCCAGCCGCCGCCGGCAGGTGCTGGTGGCCGCTTACACCTGTCCGCTGGTGGCGCTGGCGGTGGCCCACTGCGGCCTGCAGCTGGTGCTGTGCGATCTGCTGCCCGATGCGATCGAACCCGACCCGGCGCAGCTGGCGCAGCGCTGCGGCAACGACACCCTGGCGATCGTCGCCACCCACCTGGGCGGACGCCTGACCGACCTGGAACCGCTGCGCCAGGCCGCCGCCGCCTGCGGCGCGATGCTGATCGAGGACGCTGCGCAGGCGCTGGGCGGCGTGCATGCCGACGGCCGTCCGGCCGGCCTGGGCGGCGACATCGGCTTCTGCAGCCTGGCGGTGGGCAAAGGCCCGACCCTGTACGAAGGCGGCCTGCTGATGTCGCCGCACGCGCCCTTGCGGCGCAGCCTGGCCGCGATGGCGGCGCGCCTGGGCCAGCCCGACTGGCGTTGGGAACTGCAGCGCAGCCTGCAATTGCTCGGTTACGCGGCGCTGTACCGGCCGCGCGCCTTGCGCTGGGCCTACGGCGCGCCGCTGCGCCGCGCCTTGCGTCGCGGCGACCGCGTGGCCGCGGCCGGCGACCATTTCGATGCGGCGATCCCGCAACACGCGGTCGGCGCCTGGCGCGAAGCGGTCGGCGTGCGCGCCAGCGCGCGCTGGCCGGCGTTCCTGGCGCAGGCGCGCGCACAGGGCCAGCGCCGCGCCGTACGCCTGGCCGCGATAGACGGACTGCGGGTCATCGCCGACAGCGCCGGCGCGCAGGGCAGCTGGCCGGCATTGCTGGTCCTGCTGCCGGATGCGGCCGCGCGCGAACGCGCACTGGCGCAGCTGTGGCCGCGCGGACTCGGCGTCGGTTTGCTGTTCGTGCATGCCCTGCCCGACTACGCCTACCTGCACGGCATCGTCGATGCCGCGCCGATGCCCCACGCACGCGACTTCGCCGCGCGCTGCCTGAGCATCAGCAACAGTCCGTGGCTGGACGAGGAGGGTTTCGACATCATCGTCGGCGTACTACGGCAGGTGTGTGCGGACTGACAACGCAATGTTGTGGGAGCGATTTCAGTCGCGACGGGCTTCACCGATGCGCCACGTCGCCCCCCATGGCCTGGAGGCGCAGGCATGGATCGGCAAAGGGACATTGGCGTGCCTTGTTTCGTCCAGTCGCATGGCAAACACGGTGACAGCGAGTCCCGGACCTGGGACCGCCGATTGCGGAAGGCCGGTGAGTAAAGCCCGTCGCGACTGAAGTCGCTCCGACAACATCTGGACGACTGCAAAGACCCCGGTCGTGGCGGCTACCGCCGCAACCCCGCCTCGGCCAGCGCCTGCAGCAGCCGCAGGTTCACCTGGTGCTGCCGCGCCTGCCATTCCGACAGCGATTGCGGCGACGGCGCCGGTTGCGCATCCAGCGCCGCCAGGCGCCGCTTCCACCATTGCGGATAGCGCGCTTGCGACACCTCGCCGGTGATGTCACTGCCGAGCAGTTGTCCGTGCAGATAGGCGATGGCGGTGAGCAGGTGCGGCACGCGCAGTTCGCCCTGGTCCCAGTTGGTGCGCACCTCATCCGGATCCAGCACGTCCTTGTCCAGCGACAGATAGGTCGGCATCGGCGTGCTGCGCAGCTGCTGCAGGAAGGCGTCGATCATGTCCATGCTCGAAGCGAAGCCGCGCACCGCGCGGCCCAGTCCCAGGCGCCGCGCCCAGCCGACGTCCACGCCGCTGCACCAGTAGCGCAGCTTGCCGCGGTACAGCGGACGCAGATGGTTTTCCCAGGCGTGCGCGGCGCCGACATCGCCGGAGGTGATGCCGACCACTTCCACCCGCGCCACCTGCGGCAACGCCGCGACCCGCCACACCCACGAGCCGCAATGCACCGCGAACGGAAAGCGCATGTTGTCCGGGTGGTTGTCGAACACCACCACGCGCAGCGGCGCCTGCGCGCGCTGCGCCTGGCGCACGATCAGCGGCAGGCTCAGGTGGTGAAAATCGCCGCTGCCCAGCAGCACGGTGCCGTGCTGCGCCGGCAGCACGCCGCCGAGGACGGTGCCGAAGCGCCGTAGCCGGCGCAGCGAACAGGCGAAGCGCAGCCCGTCGCACCACGCCTGCAGCGGCAGGCGCAACGCGCCCGGCACCGTGCCGAGCGATCCATCCAGGTCCAGCAGTACCGGTGCGCTCATGTCATTCCGCCGCGTCGGCGTCCGGGTCTGCAGCGCCGACGTCGTCGGCTTCGAACAGCGGCCGCAGCCGCCGCAGCACGATGCGCAGCAGCGGATTGCGCAGGTACACCGCATGCCAGGTGTAGGTGAAGCTGGCGCCGAGTTGCGCCTTCACTTCCGGGTCGGTCCAGCCGGCGACGTAGGCGCGCAGGCCATGGCAGCAGGCGTAGTCCAGGTTGTGCATCCAGCTCAGCGCGTACAGGTTGTGCTCGCGCGCATCCGGATAGTGCAGGCCGATGTACTTGTCCAGCAGCCGCCCGTCGTGCACGTAGCACAGGTTCCAGCCGATCAGCCGGCCCTGGTGGCGGTAGGTGAACACCAGGCCGCCGGAATCGGCGTCGGTCAGCAGCGCATCGAAGAACGCTTCGGTCAGCAGGTCGAAGTGCACCTCGCTCTGCGCGTAGACCTGCAGGTACAGCGCATAGCAGTGCGCGCGCAGGGCCGGGTCGGCGAAGGCGGCGCCGGTCGGCAGCGCCTCGATCTGCAGATCGGCGCGCGAGCGCAGCTTGCGGCGGATATTGCGGCGGCGGCCGCGCGACAGGCGCGCCAGATAGTCGTCGGTGGACGCGAAATCGATCGGCACCCAGGCCAGCGCCTGCCCGCGCAGCAACACGTAGCCGCTGCGCGCGCAGGCCTCCAGGAACACGTGTGCCCAGGCGTTGTCGGTGGCATCGAGCAGCGGCGAGTGCTGCGGGATGTCCTTGACGATCAGCAGCGCACGCTCGCGCCCCAGCTGCGCCCGCCACTGGCGGGGCAACTGCGCCGGGTCGGCCGCGCGCGGCAACCAGGCGTATTCGCTGACGGTGCTGCCGACGAAGCTGGTGCGCGGCCGCAGCCAGCGCCGCCACAGCCGCTGCAGCGGCCAGCCGGCGACACGCGCGCGCAGCGCCGGGTCGGCGGTGGTGAGCAGGTCGAACTCGGCGTCGAACGCCGGCACGCCATGCGCCAGGGTCCGCGCCAGGAAATCCTGCGGGGGGTGCGCGAGGAACTGCTGCTGCAGCGCCTGCGGTTCGAGTTGGCTTACGAAAGGCATCTGCAAGATTGACCGGCTAGCGTGGAGGATGGATGCCGCCGCCGTGGGCTGCGGCATGCCTTCCACCGGCGGCATTCGCCGCGCGGTGGCCTTTCATTTCGCGGAGGACTGCCATGACCCCGTCTATCGAGACACAGATCCACAGCATCGTCGCCAAGCATGGCGAGATCGATCCCGCCGGCCTGACCCCGGAGACCAAACTGCAGGACCTGGGCGTGGATTCGCTCGAGGCGATCGAAATCCTGTTCGACATCGAGGAGCACTTCGACATCACCTTCCCGCAGCGCGATCCGAACCTGGACGACGGTTCGCTGGGCAAGCTGACCGAAGCGGTGCACCAGGCGCTGGCCGCCAAGGCCGCCGCCGCCCCGCTGGCCGCGGCGCACTGAGCCGGCATGGACCGCTCGGCGCAGGGACACCGCGTCGTCGTCACCGGGATGGGCGCGGTCAGCGCGCTCGGCCTGGGTGCCGATGCCCTGTGGCGCGGCATGTGCGAGGGCCGTAGCGGCATCGCCGCGCTGGCCTCGCCCGATCCGCAGGCCACGCTGAAGATGCGCCTGGCCGCCGCCCTGCCCGGCTTCGCGCCGCAGGCGGCGCAGCTCGGCGGCATCGCGCCGGGCCAGCTGGACCGGATGACGCAGATGGCGCTGGTCGCGGCCTGCGAGGCCGTGGCCCAGTCCGGACTGGTGCTGGACAGCGCCGGCGCCGCCCGCGGCGCGGTGGTGCTCGGCACCGGCGTCGGCGCCGAATTGAGCCGCGACGAACAATCGCGGCGGCTGTATCGCGAGCAGGCCGAGCGCCTGCATCCGCTGACCATCGTGCGCAGCATGAACAATGCCCCGGTCAGCCAGATCAGCATCGCCTTCGGCCTGCGCGGCCCGGCCTTCACCATCTCCAGCGCCTGCGCCTCGGCCAACCACGCGCTGGCGCAAGCCGCGCTGCTGATCCGCCACGGCCTGGCCGACGTGGCCATCAGCGGCGGCAGCGAGGCCTGCCTGAGCGTGCCGCTGATCCGCGCCTGGGAAGCGATGCGCGTGGTCAGCGACGACACCTGCCGGCCGTTCTGCGCGCAGCGCAGCGGCCTGGTGCTGGGCGAAGGCGCCGGCGTGTTCGTGCTGGAAAGCGCCGCGCATGCGGCTGCGCGCGGCGCGCTGCCGCTGGCCGAACTGGCCGGCTTCGGCCTGGGCGCCGATGCGCACGACATCGTCGCGCCCAGCGTCGACGGCGCCGCCGCGGCGATGCGCCTGGCCTTGCAGGACGCCGGCCTGGAGCCGCAGCAGATCGACTACATCAACGCCCACGGCACCGGCACCCTGGCCAACGACCGTTGCGAGACGCAGGCGATCCGGCAGGTGTTCGGCGACCATGCCGATGCGTTGGCGGTGAGTTCGACCAAGGCGGTGCACGGCCATGCGCTGGGCGCCGCCGGCGCGCTGGAACTGGTCGCCGCGATCGGGGCGCTGCGCGAGCAGACGGTGCCGCCGACCGCGAATTTCCTGGATCCGGATCCGGACTGCGACCTGGACTACGTGCCCAACCAGGCCCGCGCGCACCGGGTACGCGCGGTGCTCAGCAATTCCTTCGCCTTCGGCGGCCTCAACGCGGTGCTCGCATTGCGCGAGGCGCGCTGAGGCGCAGGCCGCGGCGGCGGACGGGAGGCAACGCGGCGCCAACGCGCTGTCTCCCGCCATCTCATGCCACCCGCTTGGCGCGGGTCAGCAACTGGTCCAGCAGCGACAGGCCCAGATCGATCTCGTCGTGGCTGATGTGCAGCGACGGCGCCAGGGTGATCACGTTCTTGTAGTAGCCGCCCACGTCCAGCACCAGGCCGATGCGCTTGCCGTTGTGGCGCAGCTCGCCCTCCAGGCCCATGTCCACCATCGTGTCGAGCAGCTTGCGGTTCGGGGTGAAGCCGTCCGCCTGGCAGATCTCCGCGCGCAGCGCCAGGCCCAGGCCATCGACGTCGCCGATTTCCGGATGGCGCTTCTGCAGGTCGCGCAGGCCGTCGAGGAAGTGCGCGCCCTTGGCCATGACCATCGACTCGTAGTCGGTCTCGGCCAGCATGCGCATGGTCTCCAGGCCCACCGCGGTGCCGAGCGGATTGGAGGCGAAGGTGGAATGGGTCGACCCCGGCGGGAACACGGTCGGGTTGATCAGCTCCTCGCGCGCCCAGATCCCGGCCAGCGGGTTGAGCCCGTTGGTCAGCGCCTTGCCGAACACCAGCACGTCCGGGGTCACCCCGAAATGCTCGATCGCCCACAGCTTGCCGGTGCGGAAGAAGCCCATCTGGATCTCGTCCACCACCAGCAGGATGCCGTACTTGTCGAGCACCTTCTTCAAGCCGGTGAAGAAGTTCGGCGGCGGGATCACGTAGCCGCCGGTGCCCTGGATCGGCTCGACGTAGAACGCGGCGTACTCGCACTGCCCGGCCTTGGGATCCCACACGCCGTTGTACTCGGTCTCGAACAGGCGCTCGAACTTGGCCACGCACTGCTCGCCGTACTCTTCCTTGGAAATGCCCTTGGGGCCGCGGAAGTGGTACGGGAATTCGATGAACTGGGCGCGGTCGAAATGGCCGAAGCGGCGCCGGTAGCGGTACGAGGAGGTGATCGCCGAGGCGCCCAGGGTGCGGCCGTGGTAGCCGCCCTCGAAGGCGAACATCAGGCTCTTGCCGCCCGTGGCGTTGCGCACCAGCTTCAGCGAATCCTCCACCGACTGCGCGCCGCCGACGTTGAAGTGCACGCGGCCCTTGCGGCCCCACTTGCGCTCGGCGTCCACCGCGATGGTCTTGGCCAGTTCGATCTTGGTCGGGTGCAGGTACTGGCTGGCGACCTGCGGCAGCGTGTCGATCTGCCGCTTCAACGCGCCGTTCAGGCGCGGATTGGCGTAGCCGAAGTTGACCGCCGAATACCACATCTGCAGGTCCAGGTACGGCACGTCTTCGGTGTCGTACAGGTAGCTGCCGTCGCAGTGGGCGAAGATCCGCGGCGGTTCGCTGTAGTGCACGGTGTCGCCGAACGAGCAGTATTCGGCCTCGTCGGCCAGCATCTGCGCATCGCCGAGCGCGGCATGGTAGGCCGGGCCGGCGCGCAGCAGCGCGTCCGGGTCGGGCGCGGCGTCGAGCAGGTCGAGACCGCCGTGCAGCGGCGCAAGCGCGGTGGGGAGCGGAACATTCCGATTCATGGGGATCAGGCTCGTTGGGGAACGGGGAGTGGAAAGCGGGCGCTGACGACGGCAGGCGCGGCGAGGTCGTGCAGCAGGGCGATGGCGTCGTCGAACCCGCCGATCGCGTGGTGGGCGATGCCGCTGGCGCGGCAATGGCGTAAAAGGCCGTCCTTGGCGAAGACCAGATCGGCCTTGCCGGCCACGCAGAAATCGGAGCGGCCGTCGCCGATCAGCAAGGTGGAGCGCGCCGGTTCCTGCTGCGCCATCACCGCGCACTTGCAGGTGCCGCTGGCGCAGCCAGGCTGCGCGTGCGGCGAGGCCATGCGCCATTGCCCGGCGTCGGTGCGCAGCAGGCGGTTGGCGATGATCGGCAGCTGATGCAGGCCGTGCCGCGCCAGGATCCGCGCGATCGGGTAGTCCAGGCCGTCGCTGACGATGCTCAGCGGCATGCCCAGGTCGCGCGCCAGATCGACGAAGCGCACGAACGCCGGATCGATGCGGACCTCGTCGAGCACCCGGTGCAGCGCGTCGACGTCGCCGTCCAGCAGCGCCACCTGGCCGCTCATGCACTCGCGCGCACCGATGCGCCCGGCCACCCAATCGTCTTCCAGCGCGCGCCAGCCGGGCTGACCGAGACGCTCGAGCAAGGTATCGGTCACGTCCTGCAGCGACACGGTACCGTCGAAATCGCAAAGAATCTTCCACTGGGCGCGCAAGGCGGCTCTCCGGCTAATTCGGGCAGAGCCTAGGCGGGCTGTCTTTCGTGCTCCTTTCCGTATGCCGACAGCGCCGATCGGCAGCGCGCAGCCGGACGGCGTGCCCTCCGGCATGCGGCGGCGGCGAACCACCCTGCGATCCCGGCGGACACCGGGCCTGCGCCTGACCGATGCGGCAGAAGACGCCGCATTGCAGCCTCGGCACACATCCGCCGGTGGCGGGACCCACGGCCAGCTGCTGTCGCTGCGGCCCTGCACGGCCGAATGGCGCTCTGCAGATCGGACTCTTTGCGCCCGATTCAGGCCAAATTCTTGTCCCAGGGCGGGACGGGCATGAACGCCCGCATGAGTTCATCGACGACCGCCCTGATCTTGGGCGCCAAGTCCCGCGTTGCCGGCCACAGCGCGTGGATCGGAGAACCTTCGACCCCTCGCGAAGCGAAAACCGTCTGGAGGGCGCCGCTCCTCAGTTCATCGGCCACCAGCCAGGTAGGAAGCTGACCGATGCCCATGCCATCGAGCACAGCCGCGCGCAACGCGTCTCCATCGCTAATGGTGTGACGCCCCTTGATCTTGACGTTCACCGCACGTCCCTCGCCATCCAGCAGTTGCCACGGCACCATGTCGCCACCTCGTCCGAAAGCGATGCAGTCGTGACGTGCAAGATCGCCGACGGATGTTGGATGTCCGTTTTCTGCGAAGTAGGCAGGCGAGCCGCAGGTGACTGTTCTTTGAAGCCCAAGGTAGCGCGCCGAAAGAGAGCCGCTGTTGCCTGGCTCTCCCAAGCGCACCACCAGATCGACGTTCTCTTCCAGCAGATCGACTGCGCGGTCCGAAAACGCAACGTCCAGCGCGAGCTTCGGGTGCTGCCGAACGAGGTCGCGCAGCACGGGCATGACCCAGCGTCTCCCGAACGTCACCGGCAGGCTGATGCGCAGGGTTCCCGACACCTCTCTGCGGCGCGAGGCGGCCCGCGACTCGGCCTCGTCCAGTTCGGCGAGCACGCGCAGGCAGCTTTGATGGAAGTCAGCACCCGCCGCAGTCAGCGCAAGCCGACGTGTGGTTCGGTCGAGCAGGCGCACGCCCAATCGCTCCTCCAGTGTCGCCACGCCCTTGCCCACTGCCGATTTGGAAAGACCGATTCTCCTCGCGGCCGCGGTGAAACTGCCGGCCTCCACTGCCTGGACAAAGACGGTGATGCCTTGCAGGCGGGATGCGCTGTAACTCGTCATGCTGGCGCCAATTGAAGAATTTAAGTGGCCAATCTATGCGAAATTATTCGCAACCAGCACGTTTTCCTCGCCGATAAGCTGGGCCGTCGCGATTGGGCGACGTGCACAGGAGAATGAAGATGGCGGCCGAATTCATGAAGGCCTGGCAATTGCCGACCTTTGGGATGGAAAACCTGGAACTGGCGCAGCGGCCGTTACCGCGCCCTGGCCCCGATGAAGTTCTGGTCAAGGTCGCGGCGGTCTCGCTGAACTACCGGGACACGCTGGTGGTCAACGGCGAACTGTTGCCGGAGCGGCCGCGAATGCCATTCGTCCCGGTTTCCGACATGGCCGGGGAAGTGGTCGAGCTGGGTTCGAAGACAAGCCGTTTCAGGATCGGCGACCGGGTCATGGGGAACTTCTGGACGCAGTGGCTCGATGGCAAGCCGCCGCGGGCGATGCTCGAGCAAGGCTTGTCCCTGGGCGGCCCGCTGCCAGGCATGCTTGCAGAATATGTCGTGCTTCCCGAGGAGGCGGCGGTAGCGGCGCCGTTGTCCCTGTCGAATGAAGAGGCCTCCACCCTGCCCGTCGCAGCCCTCACCGCATGGTTCGCGCTGGTGGAAGCAGGACGCCTGCGCAAGGGACAGACGGTGCTGGTTCAGGGCACCGGCGGCGTGTCGTTGTTCGGCCTGCAGTTCGCCCATGCGCTGGGAGCGCGCGTGATCGTGACCTCACGCAGCGACGACAAGCTGGCCCGTGCAAAAACGCTTGGCGCTTGGGCCGGCATCAACACCAGCCGCATTCCGGCCTGGGCGCAAGCAGCGCTCGAACTGACGGATGGCCATGGCGTTGATCAGGTGCTGGAACTGATGGGCGGGGACAATCTGCGCCAGTCCGTCGAAGCCCTGGCCGGGTCCGGGCATATCCTGCAGATGGGCTTCCTGGACGACACCGAGCTGCGCATGCCGGCCATTCCGCTGATGCTCCGGCGCGCCACCTTGCGAGGTGTTTCCGTTGGACACCGGCGCGCATTCGAGGAAATGAATCAGGCCATCGACCGGCACCGCATCAAGCCGGTGATCGACCAGGTGTTTTCGTTCGCCGAAGCGCAGGCAGCGTTCAAGCACCTCAAACACGGGCCATTCGGAAAGCTGGTCATCAAGGTCAACGCGTAGCGTCCGAGTCGCGAATCGGGGCGGCCGCCGCGCACTGCCACAAGGGCTACCCGGTCAGCAACGGCGAATCGATTGCGCATCATCCACCCCGGCGGCAGTGGCCGCATTGCAGCCTTGACACACATCCGGCCAGGGGCAAGGCTAGATTCGCATCAGGGGGGGCTCATCGGCCGTATCGGGGGCCTATCAATGAAAGACGCCATGCTTGCGTCCTGCGCCGAGCAGGACGCGTTCCGCCTGGACGCGCAATTGCTCTCGGACCTGTGGGTGTTCCGGGCCGCCGCCCGTCACGGCAGCATCACCGGCGCGGCAGCGGCGCTGAACGTCACCCAGGGCGCGGTCAGCCAGCGCGTGTTGCGGCTGGAAGCGCGGCTGGGCACCGAACTGTTCCGGCGCAGCCAGCGCAGGATCGCGCTGACCCCGTCCGGCATGACCCTGCTGGGCGCGGTCAACGGCGCCTCGGCCGGACTCAACGACGCGCTGTCGCGCATCGCCCGTTCGCAGGGCGGCGCGCTGGTGGTGGTGTGCCCACCGTCGCTGGCGATCGAATGGCTGATGCCGCACCTGCCGGACTTCTATCGCGAATGCCAGGGCATCGAGCTGCATGTGCGCGCGGAGATGGTGGCGCCGCATGCGTACTGGATGGAAGAGCAGCGCGTGGACGTGGTGATCGGCTATTCGCATGCGCCGATCGCCGGCCTGTGCCAGCTGGCCGAATTCGCCGAGACGATCTTCCCGGTGTGCTCGCCGGCGACACGGCAACGCCTGGACGCGCAAGCGGCGCAGGTGCGCGACGTGCTGCTGATGCACGACGACGCGGTCTGGCTGGAAGGCGAACTGGCCGGCGCGGAGTGGCGCGAGTGGCTGGAGCACGTGGCCGAGAAACCGCGCTGGCGGATCACCGCCGAGCGCCATTTCAACCTGGCCTACCTGGCCTACCAGGCGGCGATCTACGGCGACGGCCTGGCGATGGCGCGCTCGGTCGGGATCCAGCGGCTGATCGATTCCGGCCTGCTGGTGCCGGCGCTGGATCGGCCGCCGGTGCCCAGTGCGCACTACCGGCTGATGTCGCTGCTGCCGGCCCGGGAAGGCAGCTCGGCGGCACGCTTCACCCAGTGGCTGATCGGCAGCATGCACCGCACCCAGCAGCGCGCGCTGGAGGCCCTGCGGAATCGGTGAGCAAGATCTATCAGCCTGGCTATTGGATTCGCTAGAAATGCTGCATTGCCGCAAGCGCGGCGCCGCGCTACATAGGATCACGGCAAGGCAGAGAAAGTGGGGATGCGCTTTCCGGCCGGGGACAGGCCCGCCTTGCACTGCCGGAGCGGGATCCATCCTGCCCGGCCTCCGCTGCTGCCTTCCGCTCGCTGGATCGTCGTCATCGCCTGGACCGGCGCAGTCAGTGCGTGGGCGCCGGTATGCCGACGCTCGCCGGACCCGGCGTGGAGGCATTCGCCTAGCCACTTTCGCGAGGTTCGACCGCCATGATCGCCATACCCGTCCGTGCCGTTTCCCACGCCCTGCCCCGCCGCGCCGCGGTGTCCAGCCGGCTCTCCGTCGCCCTGGCGCTGGCGTTGCTGGCGCAACATGCGCTCGCCGCGGAGGACGACGGCACCCAGGTGACCGATCTCAACAGCGTCGAGGTCACCGCCAAGAAACAGAAACAGCAGGTGCAAAACGGCGCGCTCGGCGACACATCCGACCTGGACACGCCGTTCTCGGTCAGCACGGTGGACGCGGAACAACTGGAAACGCGCCAGGCCAAATCGCTGATGGACGTGTTTTCGCGCGACGCCAGCGTCAGCCGCAGCGCCGGCAGCGACTACAACGGCTGGGCCTCGCGGCTGATCGTGCGCGGCCTGCCGTTGAGCTTCGAGGACAGCATGAAGGTCAACGGCCAGCCGACCGCGCTGTTCGGCGTCAACCTGCCGCTGGAGGCGATGGAACAGGTGCAGCTGCTCAAGGGCGCCAGCGGCTTCATGTACGGGTTCGGCCAGCCCGGCGGCATCGTCAACTACATCACCAAGAAGCCGCCTGCCGACGGCGGCGACATCGCCAGCCTCGACGTGGGCTACCGCTCCGACAGCGTCGTCAGCGAACACGTCGATGTGGGCGGCTGGCTCGGGCAGGACAAGGATTTCGGCTATCGCATGAATGCCGTGCACGAGGCCGGCAACTTCTATTCGGGCGGCCACGTCGACCGCAATGCGTTCGCGCTGTCGCTGGTCGGCAAGCTGACCCCGGCGGTGACCTGGACCGCGGACCTGCTGTACCAGGACAAGCAGATCGATGCGCCCACGCCCTACTTCTATCCCTGGAGCTACCCGCTCAAGTACCTGCCCGACGGCATCAGCGGCAACACCAACTATTCCTCGCCGGCCACGCTCAACCACGACAAGTTCAGCATGCTCTCCACCGGCCTGGCCTGGGAGATTTCGCCCGACTGGAAGGCGACGCTGTCGCTGGGCTACCTGAAGAACGATTACCGGCTGCGCCAGGAATACTTCGAACTGGACGGCGCCGACGACTACTACGACGACTGGGTGTTCAACGGCCTGGACCTGTGGACCTTCAAGTACGCGCAGGCGATGCTGCAAGGCGGCTTCGCCACCGGCGCGGTCGGCCACAAGGTCGTGGTCGGTGCGTCCTGGCAGGAAATGGCGCAGGACCTGGGCAACGGCAACCTGAGTTCCTGGGACGTGATCGGCTCGGGCTACCTGTCGGTGCCGGTGCGCTTCGCCTGGAATCCCAGTTCCGACAACCTGGCGCTGTTCCGCTATTCGGACGTCAAGCAGCTGGCCGGCTTCGCCAGCGACACCCTGACCTTCTCGCCGCACTGGTCGCTGCTGCTCGGCGCGCGCTTCACCGACTATACCCAGACCAACCACGCCTGGGGCACCGGCGAGGTCACCGACATCTACAAGAAACCGGTGTGGACGCCGACCGTGGCGCTGCTGTTCAAGCCCGCCGCCGACTCCACGATCTACGCCAGCTACGTGAAGTCGCTGGAACAGGGCAGCAGCGTCGGCAACAGCTTCGCCAATGCCGGCGCGCAGCTGGATCCGCTGCAGAGCAAGCAGTACGAGCTCGGCTACAAGATCGAAAAGCCGGGCTGGCAGGCGGCGGCGGCGCTGTTCCGGATCGACCGCGGCGCCGAATACGCCAATGCCGCCAACGTCTACGTGCAGAACGGCAACCTGCGCTACGACGGGCTGGAGCTGGAAGGCCGCGTGCAGGCCAGCGCACGGCTGGGCCTCGGCGCATCGCTGCTGCTGCTCGACGCCTACTACCAGCAGACCAGCACCGCCTGGCTGGTGGACAAGCAACTGGAAGGCACTGCCAGGCTGACCGCGACCCTGGATGCCGACTATCAGGTGCCCGGCATCGACGGCCTGGCGCTGCATTCGGACCTGAAGTGGTACGGGCGCACCGCG
Source organism: Xanthomonas campestris pv. phormiicola (assembly GCA_025666215.1). NCBI lineage: Bacteria > Pseudomonadati > Pseudomonadota > Gammaproteobacteria > Lysobacterales > Lysobacteraceae > Xanthomonas > Xanthomonas campestris. Next base: position 3,153,543 of record CP102593.1, read on the forward strand.
ATCTACAACAATACCGCGCAGCAGACCACCGTCTATGCCAAGGGCTATGCCGTGGTCAACGCCGGTGCCGGTTACCAGACCCGGATCGGCGGCCGCCCCGTCACCTTGCGCGCCGAGGTGCAGAATCTGTTCGACCGCGACTACTGGCAAGGGGGCTACTACGAGTTCGCGATCGGCGCGCCGCGCACCTACGCGGCCAACGTCAAGATCGATTTCTGAGCCGGCATCCGCAGCTTGCGTTTGCCATCCTGCGCGGCCGCCACCGGCCGCGCACATGCCGCCGCGCGTCCCACGGCGGCATTCTTCGAAGAGATGTCCCGCTATGACCCGAACGTTGTTGCCATGGCGGTTGTGCGCCGCATTGCTGGTGTCGGCATGGAGCGTCGCCACGCCGGCGGCGGGCTTGCGTCCGATCAGCGCCGACGACATCGTCGACCTGCGCCATCTGGACGATCCGCAGATTTCCGCCGATGGCCACCAGGTCGCCTACGTGCTGAAGACCCCGCGCGACAAAGGCAAGCCGCCGCTGTCGCGGCTGTGGCTTGTGGACACAGCCGCCGGCGCGGCCTCCGCGCATGCATTGACCGACGCCGGGACCTCCGAGGCCGGCGAAACGGCTCCGCGCTGGTCGCCGGACGGCGCCTGGATCGGCTTCCTGTCCGATCGCGGCAAGACCCAGGACCCGCGCCCCGCCTGCGCTCCCGGCGACGCGGCGGCGGATGCCGACGCGCCGAGCATGCAGGTCTGGCGCATCGCCCGCGCTGGCGGCGCGCCGCAACAGCTGACCGCGGCCGCCGGTCCGGTCAGCGCCTTCGCCTGGTCGCCGGACGGCAGGCGCCTGGCCTGGATCGCCACCGATCCGCCGTCCGCCGAGCGCAAGGCGCGCCTGCAGCGCAAGGACGATGCGCAGCAGGTGGACCACGACCTCGCCTACGACCGGGTCTGGGTCCGCGACCTGCCCGACGGCGCGCCGCGCGCGCTGAGCGCGCCCGGCCTGCAGGTCTCGCAACTGGCCTGGTCGCCGGACGGCACCAAGCTGGCCTTGCGCGTGGCCGACGCCCCCGGTTTCAACGGCTACTGGAACCGCTCGCGGCTGCTGCTGGTGGATGCCGCCGACGGCCACCTGCTGCGCGTGGTCGCCACCGACGTGGGCGCGCAGCCGCCGCGCTGGTCGCCCGACGGCAGCCAGCTGCTGTACGCGGCGCTGAGCCGGGGCAAGATGACCTCGACCCTGCTCGCGCACCGCCTGGCCGACGATCGCCGGGTGCGCCTGGCGCCGGACTGGGACGGCACGCTGTGGCATGCGCAATGGCGCGACGCTGCGCACATCGTGGTCGAAGGCCAGCGCGGGCTGCGCGCCGAATTCCTGCAGGTCGACGCCGGCAGCGGCAAGGCGCGCACGCTGGCCGCCACGCATGCGGCCTGGGCCGCGTTCACCCTCGCCCGCGACGGCGGTGTCGCCTTCCTCGGCGAAACGCCGACGGCCCCGGCGGACATCTGGCTGCTGCGCGACGGCCGCACGCACGCGCTCACCGACAGCAATCCGCAGGTCCGGCAATGGGCGCTGGGCACATTGCGCGAACTGAGCTGGCGCAGCTCGCGCGATGGGCGCCGCATCGACGGCGTGCTGGTGCTGCCGCCGGGCTGGAAACCGGGCACGCCATTGCCGACGCTGCTGCAGATCCACGGCGGGCCGGCCTGGGCATGGTGGTCCGGCTGGCTCGGCTCCTGGCACGATTGGGCGCAGCTGCTGGCCTCGCATGGGTACGCCGTGCTGCTGCCGAATCCGCGCGGCTCCGAAGGCCAGGGCGCCGCCTTCACCGAGGCGGCCAACAACGACTGGGGCGGCGGCGACTACCAGGACGTGCTCGACGGCCTGGACGCGATCGTGGCCCAGCGCATCGCCGATCCCGCGCGCGTGGCCATCGGCGGCTGGAGCTACGGCGGCTACCTGGCGGCGTGGGCCGCGACCCACGACCCGCAGCGGCGCTTCCGCACCGCCATCGTCGGCGCCGGCGTCACCGACCTGTACAGCATGGCGCTGACCACCGACGTGCACGATTTCCTGCCCGGCTATTTCGGACGCGACGCCCTGGCCGCACGCGCCATGCTGGACGAGCGCTCGCCGCTGCGCTACGCCGAACGCGTGCGCATGCCGGTGCTGATCCTGCACGGCGAACAGGACCAGCGCGTGCCGCTGGCGCAAGGGCAGATGCTGTACCAGGCGCTGAAAACCAACGGCACGCCGGTGCAGATGGTGACCTACCCGCGCAGCACGCACTGGCCGGAAGAGCGCGATCTGCAACGCGACCTGCTGCAGCAGGTGGCGCGCTGGCTGGATAAGGAGCTTGCCGTTGGCGCAACGAGCGAAGGCTCCAGCGATGCCCAGCCGGCGCCGGTCCAATGACTTCGTGCTTCATGCAGATCGGCGCAGCCCGCGAAGATGCGCCATGTCGGCGCACGCTACAGCTGCGGCATCACGCGCGTGCGCTCAGGGAAATGCGCGGAAGCCGACCCGCCTTTCCCCATTCCCTGCTCTCCATTCCCCATTCCCGGCGTCAACGACGCCACTGGTGCCCGGAGCCGGAATCGAACCGGCATGGGGTCGCCCCCGGCGGATTTTAAGTCCGATGCGTCTACCAGTTTCGCCATCCGGGCCTGGTGCCGCTAGCGTGCCTGATTGCAGCCCGCTTGTGAACCGCGGCGCGGGCAGCAGGCTCCTGCGCGGCCGCCGAAAAGAACCCCGGCGTCGCCGCCACGACGGCGCCGGGGATGCCATTCGGCAACGGTGAACCTGGTGACTCCGCGCGGCGCTCAGATCGCCCGCGAATAGCGCGCCGGTTGCGCCGGCTGGCGCAGATAGCGGTCGAAGCACATCGCGATCAGGCGCAACAGCGGGCGCCCGCGCGCGGTGGCCTGGATCGTGCCGTCGCGGTAGTCGGCCAGGCCGTCGGCGCACAGCGGCGCCAGCGCCTGCAGCTCCTCGTCGAAATAGCTGGCGAAGTCGATGCCATGGCGCTGCGCCAGCGCCGCCACATCGGCGCGGCCCTGGCACATCAGCTGCTGGATCAGCTCCGCGCGCAGCGCATCGTCGGCGCTGAGCTGCAGGCCGCGCAGCACCGGGCTGTCGCCGGCGTCCACCGCCGCCTCCCAGGCCGGCAGTTCGCGCTGGTTCTGGCTGTAGCTGTCGCCGATGCGACTGATCGCGCTGACGCCCAGGCCGAGCAGGTCGGTATCGGCATGCGTGGTGTAGCCCATGAAATTGCGGTGCAGCCCGCCCTGGCGCTGCGCGCGCGCCAGGTCTTCGTGCGGCAACGCGAAATGGTCCATGCCGATGTACTGGTAGCCGGCCGCCGACAGCTTGCGCACCGCCAATCCGAGCAGCGCGAGCTTGTGCTCGGCGTCGGGCAGCTCCGCATCGGCGATGCGCCGCTGCGCCTTGAACAACTGCGGCATGTGCGCATAGCCGTAGACCGCCAGGCGGTCCGGGCGCGCCGCGATCACCGTGTCCAGGGTGCGCTCGAAGCCGGCCAGGGTCTGCCGCGGCAGGCCGTAGATCAGGTCCACGTTGACCGAACGCATGCCCTGCACGCGACAGGCGCGCAGGATGTCCAGCGTCTCGGCCACGCCCTGGCGGCGATTGATCGCCTGCTGCACCAGCGGATCGAAATCCTGGATGCCCAGGCTGGCGCGGTTGAACCCCAGCGCCGCCAGCGCGGCGATGTCCTGTGGCGTCACCGTGCGCGGGTCCAGTTCGATCGAGATGTCGCGATCCGGCGCCTCGCTGAAGCGGAACAGCGCGCGCAGGCCCTGCAGCAGCTCGCCGAGCAGGTCCGGCGCCAGGAAATTCGGCGTGCCGCCGCCCAGGTGCAACTGCACCACCTCGCGCTCGGTGTCCAGGCAGGCGGCCATCATCGCCGCCTCGCGCAGCACCCGCTGCACGTAGGCCCGGCCCTTGCCGGTGTCGCGGGTGATGACCCGGTTGCAGCCGCAGTAGAAACACGGGTTGCGGCAGAACGGCACGTGCACGTACAGCGACAGCGGCCGCGCCGGATCGCTGGCCTGCACCGCCGCGAACAGCTGCGCCGGGCCGAAGCCGGCCTGGAAATGCGGCGCGGTCGGATACGAGGTGTAGCGCGGGCCGGGACGGTCGTAGCGGCGCAGCAGCTCGGCGTCGAAGGTCCAGGTGGCGGCGGGATCGGAGGCGGTCAGGATGTCCATGGCGGCCAGCATGCGCGGCGCGGCGGCAGGCCGCTTTGACCTGGATCAATCCGCTGGATCGATCCGCTGCGTCACTCGACAGGCGACAACGGCGTCGCCGGCTCGAACGGCCGCCAGCTCATCTGGTGGCGGCGCCAGAAGGTGTCGGCGATGCGCGCGGCGATGTCGTCGGCCAACAGGCGCATCGGCGCATTGTCCAGTTCGGCGGTGGTGGCGCGGAACAGGCCCAGCCAGCGCTGGAACAGGACGTCGCTGAGTTCGCGCATGGCCATGTGCTTGGGCATCGGCGCGCCACGGAAGCGGCGGGTGCCGCGCAGCATCGCCGACCAGAAATCGCTCAGCTGCAGCAGGTGCGCGTCCCAGTCCTCGATATGCGCGGCGAACACCGCGGCCAGGTCGGCGTCGGCGCGCACGCGGCGGTAGAACGCGTCCACCAGCGCGCTCACTTCCTCTTCGCTGCACAGGTCCGGCCCGGGCAACGGCAACGCGGCGATGTGGTCATGCATGGCGGTGCTCCTGCTCGATGGCGCCAGTATCCGCCGCCGCCGCGGCCCGGCCTTGATCAGGATCAATGTCGCCACGCGCGGCACTGCCTAGTCTGCATGGGCGGCATGCGCCTGCGCCGACGCCGACGGGGAGCGGCGGCGCGACCGCGTGTGGGCGGCGCCAGCCCATGCGTGGCACCACCCAGGCGCATGCCGCACCTCCCCTTCCGCGATGGAGCCCGCCCGTCATGACGCCCAGCGACGACCCCCTGCTCGATCCGCTCGATGCCGCCGCGCCGCGCCCGCTGGTGCAGCGGCTGGGCGTGATCCTGTGGCCCAGCTTCCTGGTCGCCGGCGCGATGAGCGTGCTGTTCTTCGCCCTGGTCGATCCGCTGGCGCTGCGCGACATCAGCTTCCCCGGCCGCCCGCTGAGCCGCGAACTCGGCTATACGCTGGGCTTCTTCATGTTCTGGCTGGCCACGCTGAGCTCCAGCGTGCTGACCGGATTCCTGCTGCGACCGCCGGCGCGCGCCGACGACGGCGCCGACGACGAGCTCTTGCCGTGACGCGAACGCCCCTGCCCCGCGCCATTGCCTCGCGCACGATCGCGCCGGGCGCGGACGCCGCCCGCTCCGCCGCGGCGGCGCCGCCGCGCAGCCGCTACGCGCGCCTGCGCCGCGGCAGCCTGTGGCTGCTGTTCGCCGCGTTCTACCTGCTGCCGTGGCTGCGCTGGGACGGCCGCCAGGCGCTGCGCTTCGACCTTCCGGCGCGGCGCCTGGACCTGTTCGGCCTGACCCTGTGGCCGCACGATGTCGGCTGGCTGCTGCTGGCGCTGTTCGCCGCAGCCGCCGCATTGATGGTGACGACCACCCTGGCCGGTCGCGTGTGGTGCGGCTTCGCTTGCCCGCAATCGGTCTGGAGCCATGCCTTCGCCTGGCTGGAACGGCGCTTCGCCGCGTGGCCGGCGGCCGCGCGGCATGTGGTCTGGGCGACGCTGGCGCTGTGGACCGGGATCAGCTTCGTCGGCTACTTCGCGCCGATCGCCGACCTGGTGGCGCGGCTGCGGCCGTTCGCCTGGAGCGGCTGGGAAAGCTTCTGGGTGCTGTTCTACGCCCTGGCCACCTGGGGCAATGCCGGCTTCCTGCGCAGCCAGGTGTGCCGCTACCTGTGCCCCTATGCGCGGCTGCAGCCGCTGCTGTGCGACCGCGACACGCCGCTGATCGGCTACGACGCGATGCGCGGCGAACCGCGCGGCGCGCGCGCCTGCGGCCAGGGCAGCATCGCCCAGCGCGGGCGGCGCCTGCTCGACGCCGGCACCGCCCGCGACTATGCGCTGCGCGCCAGCATCGCCCGGCTCGCCGGCCAGGGCGGCCAGCGCGGCGACGCGCTGGCCACCTACGCCGGCACCCTGCCCAAGTTCACCGACGCGCAACTCGGCGACTGCGTGGACTGCGGCGCCTGCGTGGACGCCTGCCCCGCGCGCATCGACCTGCGCAACGGCCCGCACTACGCCTGCACCGCCTGCGGCGCCTGCATGGACGCCTGCGACCGCAGCATGGACCGCCACGGCTTCGCCCACGGCCTGCTGCGCCGGGCCGGCGCCAACGCGATCGAGCGCCAGCCGCGGCGCCGGCTGCGGCCGCGGCTGCTGGCCGGCGCCGCCCTGCTGCTGGCGGCGCTGCTGGCGGCGTTGCTCGCCGCCGGCTGAGCGGCGCGGACCGCTGGCGCGGCACCGGCGAGGGCGCTCACTGCGCACCGTACCCTCACCCCAACCCCTCTGCCGATGGGAGAGGGCTTCACTGTTCCCGTCGGCATGCTTGTGCGGCAAAGCAGTAAGGATCCTGGTGACGACGCTCTGCGAATGGGCGCAGAAAGCCGCCGCTGCCGATGCCATGCGCATGCCCATTGCCGTGCGTTTCCCGTCCGCGACCGGCACCGCAGGATTTTTTTGCCAGGAGGCTGGCGCAAGCCGTGAGAGGCCTGTAGAATGGCTTGCTCCCAAGCGGGAATAGCTCAGTTGGTAGAGCGCAACCTTGCCAAGGTTGAGGTCGCGAGTTCGAGTCTCGTTTCCCGCTCCAGATTCAGACAGAGCCCCGTCAGCGGGGCTTTGTTTTGTCGGACACCGTTTCCCACGGTTTCGGCTAGAATTCAGTCCACCGGCCTGGTGGCAGAGTGGTTATGCAGCGGACTGCAAATCCGCGTACGCCGGTTCAATTCCGACCCAGGCCTCCATCTACGATTCCGACGCCCGGCAGATCCACGATCTGCCGGGCGTTTGCGTATGGGCCGCGGCGTGCCGCCCCGCTCGCCGCGGCCGCGCCGGATCGGCAGCGCCGTGGCGCCGGCGGGACTGGAATCTCCACCACAGCGACTCGCCCGCCGACGTAGACAAGTGCGCGATGGCGCGCATGCGGCGACCCATCGGCGCCATCTGCGCCGTCGCGGGTTCTAGCATCGCAACGACATCCACACCGAGGCATCGCCATGAATCGATGGACACGCTGCAGCGGCGCACTGCTGCTATGCCTGGCCGCAACCAGCGCCGCGCAGGCGCAATCCTGCCGGCTGCAGACGCAGACGCTGAACTTGCCGCTGGTGTCCGGCAACATGCCGAAATACGCCTACCAGGTGCGGGTGCAGGTCGGCACCCCGGCCTCGGCGAATGCCGCCGCCGGCCAGGTGCTGGAAGTGGACACCGGCTCCACCGGCGTGGTGGTGCCGCTCGGCGCGGCGATCCAGCAGGCCTGGGACGCCTCGACCACGCCCGGCTACATCTTCTATTCCAGCGACAGCAAGTACCACCCCGGCAAGTACGTGCAGGTGCCGATGCGACTCGGCGTCTCCGCCGACGGCAAGAGTGCGGCGGCGCGCATCGACTCGATCGAAGTGCTGGCCGCGCAATGCACCTGCGACGTCGTTGCGACCACCTCGGCGGCAGCGCTGGGCCAGGTACCGGACAATTGTCCGGCCTACAACGGCAGCCTCGCCCTGGGCAGCGGCGGCAAGCAGATGCTGCGCAACTGCCAGACGATCTCGCCCGGCTTCGGCATGATGGGCGTGGGCCACGACCGCGGCGTCAAGGCGGCGCGCAATCCGTTTCTCAACCTCGTGCAGATGCGCGCAGGCAGCATGAGCCCGGGCTACATCGTCAGCGCGTCCGGCATCACCCTGGGCGTCAGCGAGCAGGCGCTGCACGGCTTTGCGCTGATCCCGCTGCAGCGCACCGCGGCGAGCGCCACCGTCAACGGCGACTGGCAGGCGCCGAACGCATGCGCGCGCTTCCCCGATAGCGGCAGCGACTATCAGGTGTGCGGCAAGTTGCTGCCGGATACCGGCATCGGCTACATGATGCTGACCCCGACCGCGCAGCCGCCGGTCCCCGCCAAGCTGCAGCAGAAGCTCGGTACCGCGGCGAAGTCCGCGTCCGCGGCATCCGGCAACGCCGCCGGCGCCACGGCGGCCACCGCGCTGGTGGTCCCCGCACAGACGCCGATGACGCTCGACATCGGCCCCGCCGGCCAACCGGTCTTCAGTTACCGATTCACCGTCGGCGGCAACGCGCCGGCGACACCGGACAGCGTGCAATGGCGCGGACCGCTGAAGACGCCGCCGGCGCACATCAACAGCGGCCGCCACGTGCTCGCCGCGGCGGACTATGCCTACGATGCGGCCTGCGGACGGGCGGGTTTCCGCGAGGTCACGGCGACGCCCTGACGCGGCGGCCACACACGGGGCTGCGAGAGGGCTGCCGGTAGCCTTGGGGCCATCGGTCGCGATGGGTTCAAGGGGAATGCCCGTCGCGACTGAAGTCGCTCCCACAAGTGGCATCGTCGGCGCGGATGGCATCCATCGAACGACAGCGCTGGATCGAATCGCGTCGGTTCTGCAGCGCCACCGACGTGAGCTCAGCGGCGGCGCAGCAGAAACAGGCCGATGCGGATCGCGGCCAACGCCTTGTTCCATTTGCTGGGCAGCACGACCTTGCCGAAGCGATCCCGGTCGATGTCGCCGGCAAGGTGCTCAAGCAGGCGACGGAAGCTGTCGACCTGGCGGATCAGGACATCGATGTCGACGAGGTCGCCCACGCATTCCGCGAGCAGGTATTCGGGACCGGTAACCAGCGCGACAGCGGGAATTGCGCGCTGGAACAGCGGTTCGCCTTCGCCGAAGTGCAGCAACGCGCCCGGCTTGACCGGGGTCGCCGCGCCGGCCGAGGCGCCGCTCCACAACCTGCGGGTGAGCCGGGCGAGTTCGGGCGTCGTGGCGTAGAGCAATTCGGGTTCGAGCGTACCGTCGGGCGCGTAGCGGCCAGTGCCGGGATCCACGTGGAAGCGCTTCGCGCCCAGGTGTTCGATGGCCAGGCCGGCCGCCGCGGTATAACCGCCGGATGCGCCGGCCCACAGCTCGGGATGGGCCTGTAGCCAGGCGCTGGTGGCCTGGCCATGCGCGGTCACGGCGGGCATGCGCAGGTGGCCGGCCGTGTACACGAACACGATGCTGCGCGCATGCGGCGCCGCGACCGCGTCGCGTGCCAGCGCGAGCAGTCCGATGTGGCCGTTCTCCTCGACCGCGTTGCCGCCGTCGCTGTGGGTGACCACCAGCACCGACTCGTTGGCGCGAGGACCGGTTCCCGGCGACACGGCCCAGACCGTGTCCATGCGCGCATTCGCGGTCCTGTTCGCGGCCAGGATCAGCGTGACCTGCTCGCCGCGTGCGGCGGCGGCGAGCAACTGGACGCGTTCGCTTTCGGGAACCCAGACGGCCGGCAGGCCCTGATAGCCGCGGGTGAACGGCAGGTACTGATCGGCAGCCGCCGCATCCGCCAGGCCTCGCCAGACCGCGATCACGCCTAGCACTCCCGCCTTCTTCGCCTTGGCCAGATCGGTGCCGGCGAGTTCGGAACTGATGATCGGATTGGCGACCCGGTCGAAGGGCAGCGGTCCGTCCCAGGCGTCGATCAGCAGCGACGCCGGCGCGGCGACATGCGCCACCTCGATCACCGCGATCTTGCCGGCGGCCGCTCGCCAGCGCTTGCGCCGCCCGCGCAGCAGGATCAGCGGCGCGGTGATTCCGTCGCGCGATGTCTCGCCGGAATAAGGCCAGGCCGACGCGATCGCGATGCGGCGCGCGCCCGCCTGCAGCGCCAGCGCGTCCCGATCGACGTCCCAGCGTTCGAAGGTGTGCGGGTCGCGCTTCACCTCGAGGCCGAGCTCGGCCAGCTGCATCGCCACCCGGTCGATCAACGCGTTGTGGGCCTCGGTGCCGGAGGCGCGCGGCCCCAACTCGGCCAGGTAGCGGATCTGGTCCGCGTATGCGTCGCGACGGGTGCTCACTTGCCGGTTCTTCTTTCTCGTCCTGGGGCTCTGGTCGTCGCGGTGGGCGGCGGCGTTGCAGCAGCTCGCGCCCGCCTTCGCCCCCAGCCCATCGCTCGCGCATCGCTGCAAGGCGGGTTGCGCCGTGCGCGCGCCAGACGAAGCTGTGCGCCGTGCAGGCTGCGCCACTGGAGTATATCCAGCGGCGCATGCGCTTCGTGTGCGTCTGCACGCGTGGCCGCGCGGACGCAGCGCATCGCCACGCATGCGCCTTGCGCCTGCGGTGCGTTGCGTTGCGCTGGCAGCGACAGGAACATATCGCTGCGGGAATGTCGCTTTTCGCAAGAGACGCCGATTGGGCTCGGCCAGCGGTGGCGACGGGCGCAGTCGGCAAGGCCCGTCGCACCGCGGTCGCTGCAACACCTTGCGAACGCGGAAGGAAAGGCGCGCTAATCCGCCGGGTGCGCGCCGCCGGACGACGGATGGACGGTGTCGTAGATGGTCTTCGCCCCGGTGAAGGTCGGGTCCACGTCCTCTTCCTGGCCGTCCTGCCCGTGGTCGTTGTCGAGCCTCCAGCTGAACATGCCGCGCAAGCCGTTCTGCAGCGCGTAGCTGGTCCAGGCGGCAGTGTCTTCGAGCGAGGTCTGCACGCCGCCGTTCTCGGTCGCCACCCCGCCCATCAGGATGTCGGCGCGCACCCCGGCCTGGATCCATACCTGTGCATCCTGCGGCGTGCCCAGCGACGAATAGTCCTGCAGTTCGGCGGCATCGACGTACTGGTTGAACGCGGCCACCGCGCCATCGCCGTAGAGCCCGACCGGACCGTCGCCCGGCCACGGCACCGACACCGCGATGCCGAGTCCGGCCGCCTTGAAGCTCGGGCCGAGCTGCGACAGCAGTTCCACCACCGAGGGCATGCCGTCGCCTTCGGCGTCGATGCTGATGCCGTTGAGCCCTTGCTGCTGCAGATAGGCCACGATGTTGGCGGTGGAGCGATTGGCGTTGTCGCGGTTGTCCGCCACCGTCGCCGCCAAGCCGGTGTCGCCGAGCCCGGCATAGACCAGCGCGGCCGGCGCCTGCGCCTTGAGCTGGGCGAGGTTCTGCGCCGCGTACTGCGCATTGAGGTCAAGCGTGTAGCCGTTGCCGGTCTGGACGAATTCGCCGAAGGCCAGGTTGTAGCGGCTGGGATAGCCCAGCGGCACCTTGCCTTGCGCTAGATTGTCGGCACCGGTGCCGTTCCACGTGTCGTACCAGGTCGCGATCTCGAAGTTCATGGCTGCTCCTGCAGTGGCGGGGTGAGGGTGCGTAGTGCGTCGAGGGCGCCGGCATCCGCACATGCGATCGGCGCCGCGACCGCGTCGGCCGATGCCTCCGCCGCTCCTGCCCACGCCCGGCCGCTGCGGCTGCCAGCCGCCTGCCCTGCCGCCGGTCTGCGCGCGATGCGACGCCCCCGGCCGAACCTACAGCAGCTCGCCACGCACGCGGTCGACACTGCGCGGCTTCGGAACAGGCATCCCAGTCGCCGCGCCGGCGCCCGCGTTCGCCGGCGCGGACCTGCAGCGACACCGCCAAGCCGCGCTCGCCGGCGCCGGGTGGCAACGGCAGGGTCAGCGCCTGGCCCGCCTCGGCGGCGCCAACCGGCTTGCCGTCCAGCCGCGCCCGGTTCGGAACGCTGCCGCGGCCGACGCGCACGCGCCCGCCCTGGCGCTGCAGCGTCCGCTACGGCGTGAACAGGCAGCGGTACGGCCCATCGCCAGGCATGCTGGAATGTCGCCAGAACCATCGCACGCGCAGTCGGCCTGCTCCCGCCCGCCCCTTGGCGTCCACCGGAACAGACACCGCGCCAGCGCAGAAGCAGCGGCCGATTCAGCCACCTTCCTGGCCGAAACTGTCCGCTGGCGCAACCGCGCCGCTGCCTACATTCGCTGCATGCCGCGTGGCATCCACACAAGAAACACCGCACATGCAGACAAGCTCGCACTCGACCCAGGTGATCGACCGCTCCGACGCCACCTGCATCATCGGCGCCGGGCCCGGCGGGCTGAGCGCGGCGCGCGCTCAAGGCGCAGGGCCTGGACTACGATCAGTTCGAACGCCACAGCGACCTGGGCGGCCTGTGGGACACCCGCAACCCCGGTTCGCCGATCTACGCCTCCACCCACTTCATTTCCTCGCGCGACCTGTCGGCCTTCATCGGCCATCCGATGCCGCGCGACTATCCGGACTATCCGTCGCACCGGCAGATCCTGGCCTACCTGCACGGCTTTGCCGACAGCTTCGGCCTGCGCGACAGGATCCAGTTCGGCACGGCGGTACTGCAGATCCACAAGGACAGCGACGCGCGCTGGGTGGTGCAGCTGGCCGACGGCTCATGCAGGATCTACGGCGCCGTGGTCTGCGCCAGCGGCGTGAACTGGGATCCGAACATGCCGCAGCTGGCCGGCCAGTTCGACGGCGAGGTACGCCATTCGGTCAGCTACAAGCACGGCGACGAGTTCCACGGCCTGCGCGTACTGGTGCTGGGCGCCGGCAATCGGGGGCCGACATCGCCTGCGACGCCGCCATCCACGCGCAGCGTGCCTTCATCAGCGTGCGCCGCGGCTACCACTTCATCCCCAAGCACCTGATGGGCGTGCCGGTCGACCAGATCGCGGAAACCGGCCCGCACCTGCCGCTGTGGCTCGCCCGCCCCATTTTCGGCGGCCTGCTGCGCTTCATCAACGGCGACCTCACCCGCCTCGGCCTGCCCAGGCCCGACCACAAGCTGTTCGAGAGCCACCCGCTGCTCAACGCACAATTGCTGCACCACCTGCAGCACGGCAACATCACTGTGAAGCCCGACATCGAACGGCTGCAGGGCCGGCACGTGCTGTTCAAGGACGGCTCGCAGGAAGAGATCGATCTGGTGCTGTGCGCCACCGGCTACAAATGGAGCTGTCCGTATGCGACGCAGTACTTCGCCTGGAGCGGCGGACGGCCGCAGATGTACCTGTCGATGTTCAACCGGACCCACCGCAACCTGTTCGGCATCGGCTACCTGGAGACCAACTCCAGCGCCTACAAGCTGTTCGACACCCAGGCGCACATGATCGCCTCGTACCTGAAGGCGCAACGCACCGCTCCGGAGAGCGCCCGCCGCTTCGACGGCATCATCCGCAGCGACACGCCCGACCTCTTCGGCGGCATCCAGTTCGTGCAGTCGCAACGCCATGCCGTCTACATCGAGGCGCATGCGTTCAAGGCCTATCTGCGCAAGCTGCGCCGGCGCATGGGCTGGGGCGAACTGAGCGAGCGCATGTACGACCATCTCAGGACGCGGCCAGGGCATGGCGGCGCCACGCCCGCAGGCGCCTGCCGCAACAGCGAGGTAGCGCATGGCTGATCGCGCCGATCTCGCGGGCTGGAACGCGCTGGTCACCGGCGGCGCCGGCGGGTTGGGCCGGGCGATCGCCGCGCGGCTGATCCAGCGCGGCGTGCGCTGCCTGTTGGTGGACATCGACGCCGACGCCCTGGAGCGCGCCGTGCGCGCCCTGGGGCCGATGGCCACGCCGCACCTGGCCGACCTGACCGATCCCGCCGCGCGGCAAGCGCTGGTGCAGCGCGTGCACACGCACTGCGGCCGGCTGGACCTGCTGGTCAACAACGCCGGCATCGTCGGCACCACGCCGTTCGAGCAGCGCAGCCAGGATTCGATCCGCGGCGAGCTGGAACTCAACCTGATGGCGCCGCTGCTGCTCACCCACAGCCTGCTGCCGTTGCTGCACTGCGCCGGCGACGGGCGGGTGGTGAGCATCGTGTCGCTGGGCGGGATGTTCCCGCTGCCCGAATCCACCGTGTACTCGGCCAGCAAGTTCGGCCTGCGCGGCGCCATGCTGTGCCTGGGGCTGGATGGCGCGCGGCTGGGGGTGCGGTTCTCGATCGTGAATCCTTCCGCCACCGAGACGCCCATGCTGATGCGCGAGGCCATCCACGGCGGCAACAAGCTGCAATTCATGGACCCGCCGCAGACGCCCGACGCGGTGGCGCTGCAGGTGCTGCGCTGCCTGGACGCGCCATGCCTGGAACGCTTCGTGCGCAGCAGCGAATCGTGGAGCGTGCGCCTGGCCATGCTGTCGCCCAACCTGCTGGTGCGCGCGTTGCCGTGGTTCAGGCGCAGCGCCGAACGCGGGCACCAGCGCTACCAGGCCTCGCTGGTGCAGCGCGGCCTGGTACGCCAGCGCGAGGGCGAGTGGGAACTGGTGTCCGACGCCAGCCACCGCACGTGAACGCGACCGGGCCCGGACGCGCGGCGCTTGCCGCGCACTGCGCTTGGACACGGCGGCCACGCGCTCAACCGCCGTTGCGAAATGCCTTCGGAGAGGTTCCCGACCAGCGCTGGAACGCCCGCCGGAAGGTCCGCGCGTCGGCATAGCCCACCGCCTGCGCCACGTCGGCAACACGCATGCCGGAGTTCTTCAGCAGGTCCTGCGCGCGTTCGTACAGCGCGGCGTCGCGCAACGCGCGGTAACCCACCGATTGCGCGCCCAGCCGGCGCCGCAGGGTGCGCTCGCTGAGGTTGGCCTGCCGTGCCAGTTCGGGCTGGCGCGGCGGCGCCTCGGCGCCGGCGCAGGCGCAGGCGCATGGCGATGGACTCGATCAGGTCGTTGCGTGCGGCGGAGCGCTGGATCAGCGTGTTGAGCTGCTGCCGCAGCAGCCCGCAGGTGATGCGGTCGTAGCCGGGCAGCCGCGTCGCCAGCCACTTCGCGTCCAGGCTCATCCTGTTCCTGCCGGTGTCGAAGCGCACCGGGCAACGGAAGAAGTGCGCATACGCCTGCGCCTGCGCCGGCTTGGCGAAGGCGAACTCCACGCAGCGCGGCCTGATCTCGGGGCCGACCATGCAGCGGCTGACATTGAGCGCGCTGGCGAACGCTTCCTCGATCAGGTACGGCTCGATCTCCAGGTCGAACACATGCGGCATGAGCTCGATCGCGACCTCGCGTCCCTGCTGCTCGAAGCGGTGGTGCATCATCGCGCCCGCTTCGTTCTGGTGCGCAAGGCCATAGCCGATGGCCTCGCCGAAGGTCTCGCAGGTCAGCATGGCGAGCCCCGCCAGTCCCCAGGACACCGGGGTTTGCCGCATGCCGGCCGCCAGTCCCATGGAAGCGTCGCCGAGCAAGGCCCTGGCCCGCAGGATCAGCGAGCGGACCTGGTGATAGGACAGCAGCAGGTCGCGGTCGTGCAGGTCCTGGTAGGTGAACCCGAGTCCCCTGCACAGCCGCTCCGGGGGCAGTGCGCGATCCTTGACCAGGCCCAGCATGGACCGCACCGCATTGGGAACGATGTTGGCGGTCCGATGCGATTCGGACAGGGCGAAGCGCTTCTTGGACGCAGCAGCGGGATGCGGGGATGCCATCGTTCTTTGCACCGAAGAGGACGTCATGCTGCGACCGGCCGGAACCGAACCGCCGGTGCACGTCCTAGAGTAGCGTGCCGCCGACACGCGGCATGTCCGGCGCAGAACGCTCGTCTCGGCAGTCCATGGCCAGCGCCCAGGACCAGGCGCGGCGGCTGACCGGCACGCGGCGACCGGCGTCCGGGCAACGGCGCACGGCAGCGCCGGCCCGCCACGCGCGGGTCATTCGCATTCGAAGGCCGCGTCCACGATCACGCGCTTGACGCTGTCGTTGCGTGCGGTGGCCGTGCAGGATCTCGCCGCGTCGCTGATGCGCTTGTAGATCTGCACCTTGCCGGCGGCGCCGTACTCGCAGACCGCGTAGGTTCCGTGCGGATCCGGGCGCTCGAATCTCCAGACGGACCGCGCGATCCCGGAGGCCGGCTCCTCGCTGTCGCTGTCCGGCACCAGCGAGGCCAGCTCGCGCGGATGTCCCGAGAACACGCCCATGGAGAAGAACGGCAGCGGCTGCCCGGCCTCGAAGGCCATCCCGGCGCCCTCCGGCAGATCCGGACTCTGCAGCACGGCGCCGGAGACGCGCAGCGTCTGCGGACACCGCAACGTCTCCTTGGCCAAGGCCGGCATGCCGAAAGACAGACAGGCCAGCAAGAACCACCACCGCGCAGCAGCCGAAACGCGCTTCGGAAACATGCGGACCCTCGATGCAATGGCTCGGCGGGCAGGAACAGAACGTGGCGACAGGCCCCCGAGCGGATACGACCGCGACAGGATACCGGTCTCGCACTTCGCCAGGCCGACGCACGCCGCGTTGCCTGCTCGCATCTGGATCAGCGCGTCGCCATCGCTGCGGGCGCCACCGGTTCCCAGCCACCGCCCAGCGCCTTGAACGCAGCCACGGCCGCGCGCGCCGATTCGGTCTGCGCCTGCGCCCTCGCATCGGACGCCTGCAGGAGAGAATCGTCGGCCTGCAGCACGTCGATCAGGCTGGCGGCGCCACGTTGATACGCCACGAACGAGGACGCCCTGGCGCGGGACAGCGCGGCCTCCCCCTGCGTCAAGCTGGCGGCCTGCTGCCTACGGTTGAGCAGTGCCGAGAAGGCGGTTTCGACGTCCTCGGTCGCACGCAGCACGGCCTGGCGGTAGGCCGCCAATGCCTCGGCATCCTGGCCCTTCGCGAGCCCGATCTGCGCGTTGATGCGGCCGAAGTCGAAAAGACGCCAGCGCAATCCCAGAATGCCTGCCGATTGGCTCGCGCCACTGGTGAAAAGGTTGCCGCTGGAGACCGCCGTGGCGCTTCCCAGCATCCCGCTCAGGGAGAACTTGGGGTAGTACTCGGCGATCGCCTCGCCGATCCTGGCGTTGGTCGCCGCGAGCCGCCGTTCCGCAACGATGAGGTCGGGGCGTCGCTGCAACAGCTCGGCCGGGGAGCCCATCGCCGCGATCCGCGGCGTCGCCGGAATCGGTGCGACGGCTTCGAGGTCGGCCCGATGCGTCCCCGGCGGGACGCCCAGCACCACGTCGAGCGCGTTCATGGCGGCGTCCAGGCCCATCTGCAGCACCGGAACGGTCGCCTGCACCCGTGCCAGCGCCCCTTCGGTCTGCCGCAGCTGATACTCGGCGGCCAGGCCCTTGCCGTACAGCAGCTGGACTTTCGCCAGCAGGTCCTGCTGGGTCTTGACCTGCCGCTGGGCGATATCCAGGCGGGCCTGCAACCCGCGGATGGCGATGTAGATGTCCGCCGTCTGTGCGGCCACGGCCAACCGCGTCGCCATGGCGCCGGCTTGCGAGGCCTGGTAGTCGGCCAGCGCGGCCTGCCGGCCACGCCGCAGTCCGCCGAACACATCCACTTCCCAGCCCGCCTCGAGGTCGGCCTCGTAGGCATTCCCCCAGCGATCGTATCCGGGCGTGCTGGCGAGCACCTGGCCCAGCGGGGTCTCCAGCGACTGGCGAGCGCGGGCGGCCGAAGCGCTGACCGCTCCCGACGGGAGCAGGGCCGCGTTGGCCGCACCGAGCCCGGCGCGTGCCTGGGCGACGCGGGCGCCCGCCTGCGCCAGGTCCAGGTTCTGCGCCAGCGCCAACGACACCAGGCGCGTCAGCAGCGGATCGTCGAAGCCTTGCCACCATGCCGCCAGTTCGGCCGCTGGCGGGCTCTCGCCTTGCCCAGGCTGCGCGTGCCCGATGTAGTGGCTGGGGAGCGGCGCGTCGGGCCGGCGGTAGTGGGGGCCGACCGCGCAGCCGGCCATCACGCTGGCGCAAAGCAGCGAAAGAACAAGAGAGCGACGGGGCAGCATGATGATCCTGGAAGGCCATTCGATGTGACCATAGTACAAAATGGTCACTCGTTGTCAATCCACACCCTGCGCGCTAAGCTGCGGCGATGACCAAGACACCTTCTCCCGCGCCCCAGCTCAGGGGGCCTTCGGATCATGATGTGCGAGACCAGATCGTCGAGGCGGCGACCGAATACTTCGGCCTCTACGGTTACGAGAAGACGACCGTCTCCGACCTGGCGAAAGCGATCGGTTTTTCCAAGGCGTACATCTACAAGTTCTTCGACTCCAAGCAGGCGATCGGCGAGGTCATCTGCTCCAATCGGCTCAGCGCGATCATGGCCGCCGTCGACCAGGCGGTCGTCGGCGTCGCTTCCGCGCCCGAGCGCCTGCGGCGCGTGTTCAAGGCATTGGTGGAGGCTGGCAGCGAGCTGTTTTTCGACGACCGCAAGCTCTACGACATCGCCAGAACCTCGGCCGCCGAATCCTGGCCCTCCGCGCGCGCCTACGAAGAGCACATCAAGGCACTCGTCCTGCAGATCGTGCGCGACGGCCGCGAAGCCGGTGAATTCGAGCGCAAGACCCCGCTGGACGAGACCGCCAGCGCCATCTACCTGGTCATGCGCCCGTTCATCAATCCGCTGTTGCTGCAGCACAACCTGGACAACGCCGCCGAGGCGACGACCCAGTTGTCCAACCTGATCTTGCGCAGCCTGTCGCCGTGAACTTTGTATGTGACTATTGACTAAATTGGTCACAAGAATAGAATGGGCGCCCTATCCCGTCAGGAAGGGTTCCCATGCTTCGGCGCCAGCTCGTCCCCTATGCCCTTTGCCTCTTGCCGCTTTCCCTGGCGGCATGCGGCGACACACACACCTCCGACCCGCGCACGGAGGCGCCACGGGTCAGGATCGGCGCCGTCCAGGGCGGCGCCGCCGCGCCGCGCTCGTTCACCGGGGTCGTCGCCGCCCGGGTCCAGAGCGATCTGGCGTTTCGCGTGCCGGGCAAGGTGCTGGAGCGCCTCGTCGATACCGGGCAGAGCGTCAGGCGCGGCCAAGCGCTCATGCGCATGGACCCGATCGACCTGGGCCTGCAGGCGCGGGCGCAGCAGGAAACCGTAGCCGCCGCCCGCGCGCGCGCCGCGCAGACCGCCGACGATGAGGCGCGCTACCGCGGCCTGGTCGCCGAAGGGGCGGTTTCTGCGTCCGCCTACGATCAGATCAAGGCCTCGGCCGACGCGGCGCGGGCGCAACTCAAGGCGGCCGAGGCGCAAGCCGACGTCGCCAGGAACGCATCGAGCTATGCCGTCCTGCTTGCCGACGCCGATGGCGTGGTCGTGGAGACGCTGGCCGAGCCGGGGCAAGTGGTCGGCGCCGGGCAACCGGTGGTGCGCCTGGCGCGGGCCGGCCAGCGCGAAGCCATCGTGCAACTACCCGAGACGCTGCGGCCGGCCGCGGGCTCGTCGGCCCAGGCCAGGCTGTACGGCGATCGCCAGGCCGCCATGCCGGCGACCTTGCGCCAGCTGTCCGATGCGGCCGACCGGGCCACCCGCACCTACGAGGCGAGGTACGTGCTCGAAGGCGCCTTGGCCCGGGCACCGCTGGGCGCCACCGTCACCGTCGAGATTCCACCCGACACGGATTCCACCGCTTCGCTGCAGGTGCCGATCGGCGCCGTGTTCGATCCGGGCAAGGGCCCGGGCGTGTGGACCGTCGAGGGCAAGCCGGCAAAAGCCGTCTGGCGTTCCGTCCAGGTGCTCGGCCTGAGCGACGACGTGGCGCAGGTGAAGGGCAATCTCAAGGTCGGCGACCAGGTGGTCTCGCTGGGCGCGCATCTGCTTCGCGAAGGCCAGATCGTCAGGCCGATCGGCCAGGGCCAGGCGCTGGCCGGCGGAGCGCGGCCATGAGCGAGGGGCGTTTCAACCTGTCGGCGCTCGCAGTACGCGAGCGTTCGATCACGCTGTTCCTGATCTTCCTGATCTCCGTGGCCGGCGTTCTGGCGTTCTTCCAGCTCGGCCGCGCGGAAGATCCTCCGTTCACGATCAAGCAGATGACGGTGGTCACCGCATGGCCGGGCGCAACCGCGCAGGAGATGCAGGACCAGGTCACCGAACCGCTGGAAAAGCGCATGCAGGAACTGCGCTGGTACGACCGCACGGAAACCTACACGCGCCCCGGCCTGGCGTTCACGATGATTTCCCTGCGCGACAGCACCCCGCCTGCGCAGGTCCAGGAAGAGTTCTATCAGGCCCGCAAGAAGCTCGGCGACGAGGCCAAGAAGCTGCCGGCCGGGGTCATCGGCCCCATGGTCAACGACGAGTATGCGGACGTGACCTTCGCGCTGTTCGCGCTCAAGGCCAAGGGCGAACCGCAGCGGCTGCTGGTGCGCGACGCCGAGGCGCTGCGCCAGCAACTGCTGCACGTGCCGGGCGTGAAGAAGGTCAACATCATCGGCGAGCAGCCCGAGCGCATCTTCGTCGCGTTCTCCCACGACCGCCTGGCCACGCTGGGCGTCGCGCCGCAGGACATCTTCGCCGCGCTCAACGGCCAGAACGTACTGACCCCCGCCGGCTCCATCGAGACCAGGGGGCCGCAGGTCTTCCTGCGCGTCGATGGCGCGTTCGACAGCCTGGAGAAGATCCGGCGCACCCCGATCGTCGCGCAGGGACGCACGCTGAAGCTGTCGGACGTGGCGACCGTGGAGCGCGGCTACGAGGACCCCGCCACCTTCCTGGTGCGCAACAACGGCGAACCGGCGCTGCTGCTGGGCGTGGTGATGCGCGACGACTGGAACGGTCTGGATCTGGGCAAGGCGCTGGAGGCGGAAGTGACCAAGGTCAACGCCGGGCTGCCGCTGGGCATGACGCTGAGCAAGGTGACCGACCAGGCCGTCAACATCGGTTCTGCGGTCGACGAGTTCATGGTCAAGTTCTTCGTCGCCCTGCTCGTGGTGATGGTGGTGTGCTTCGTCAGCATGGGCTGGCGTGTCGGCGTCGTGGTCGCGGCGGCGGTGCCGCTGACGCTGGCGGCGGTGTTCGTGGTCATGGCCGCGAGCGGCAAGAACTTCGACCGCATCACGCTCGGTTCGCTGATCCTGGCGCTGGGCCTGCTGGTGGACGACGCCATCATCGCCATCGAAATGATGGTGGTGAAGATGGAGGAAGGCTACAGCCGCGTCGCCGCCTCGGCCTATGCGTGGAGCCATACGGCGGCGCCCATGCTGTCCGGCACGCTGGTCACCGCCATCGGCTTCATGCCCAACGGATTCGCGCGCTCCACGGCCGGCGAGTACACCAGCAACATGTTCTGGATCGTCGGCATCGCCCTGATCGCGTCCTGGGTCGTCGCGGTGGCATTCACCCCTTACCTCGGCGTGAAACTGCTGCCGGACATCAAGCAGGTCGAGGGCGGCCACGCGGCCATCTACGACACCCGCCACTACCACCGCTTCCGGCGGGTGCTCGGGCGCGTCATCGCGCGCAAATGGCTGGTCGCCGGCGCGGTGGTGGGACTGTTCGCGCTGTCCATCGTCGGCATGGGGCTGGTCAACAAGCAGTTCTTCCCGACCTCCGACCGGCCGGAAGTGCTGGTCGAGGTGCAGATGCCCTACGGCACCTCGATCGCGCAGACCAGCGCGGCGACGGCGAAGGTCGAAGCCTGGCTGGCCAGGCAGAAGGAGGCGCGGATCGTGACCGCGTACATCGGCCAGGGCGCGCCACGCTTCTTCCTGGCGATGGCGCCCGAACTGCCCGATCCGTCGTTCGCCAAGATCGTGGTGCTCGCGGGCGACGACAAGCAGCGCGAAGCGCTCAAGTTCAGGCTGCGCCGGGCCGTGGCCGACGGCCTGGTGCCCGAGGCGCAGGTGCGCGCCACCCAGATCGTGTTCGGCCCGCCGTCGCCGTTTCCGGTGGCCTACCGGGTCATGGGACCCGACCCGGACACGCTGCGCAGGATCGCAGACGACGTCGCCGGCGTCATGCATGCCAGCCCGATGATGCGCACGGTCAACACGGACTGGGGGCCGCGCGTCCCCACCCTGCGCTTCACCCTCGACCAGGACCGGCTCCAGGCGGTGGGCCTGACCTCCAGCTCGGTGGCGTCGCAGCTGCAGTTCCTGCTGAGCGGCGTGCCGCTGACCGAGGTGCGCGAGGACATCCGTTCGGTGCAGGTGCTGGGCCGCGCGGCCGGCGAGATCCGCTTCGATCCCGCGAAGATCGCCGGCTTCACCCTGGTCGGCGCGGCAGGACAGCGCATTCCGCTGTCGCAGGTCGGCAGCGTCGACGTGCGCATGGAGGATCCCATCCTGCGGCGCCGCGATCGCACGCCGACCATCACGGTCCGCGGCGACATCGCCGAAGGGCTGCAGCCGCCGAACGTTTCCACCGCCGTCATGGACCAGCTGCAGCCGATCATCGACACGCTTCCTTCCGGCTACCGGATCGAACAGGCGGGTTCGATCGAAGAATCCGGCAAGGCCACCAAGGCGATGCTGCCGCTGTTCCCGATCATGATCGCGCTCACCCTGCTCATCATCATCCTGCAGGTGCGTTCGATCGCGGCCATGGTCATGGTGTTCGCCACCAGTCCGCTCGGCCTGATCGGTGTCGCGCCGACGCTGCTCGTCTTCCAGCAGCCCTTCGGCATCAACGCCCTGGTCGGCCTGATCGCGCTGTCGGGCATCCTGATGCGCAATACGCTGATCCTGATCGGGCAGATCCACCACAACGAACAGGAAGGACTGAGCCCGTTCGATGCGGTCGTCGAAGCCACCGTGCAGCGGGCGCGGCCGGTGATCCTGACGGCGCTGGCCGCGATCCTGGCGTTCATCCCGCTGACCCATTCGGTGTTCTGGGGCACCCTCGCCTACACGCTGATCGGCGGCACCTTCGCCGGGACGATCCTGACCCTAGTGTTCCTGCCGGCCATGTATTCCATCTGGTTCCGGATCAGGCCGGAGCCGGCTCGCTGAGCGGCGGCCTGCCGATCTCCCGACAAGCAACTGCCACGTCCACCTGCAACGTTGTCCCGGTGACCGGCATGTCGTGCGGCACCGGCCGCGCCGCCGCGGCGAGCTTCGCCGCGCGCGGCGGCCGCGTCTTCGGCAGCGCACGCCGCGTGTCGGCGCGCAACCGAGACCGGATGTATGTGCACATCGTCGAAAGGCGGCGGCGCCCGTCAATGCCATCGAACTCTCCTTCGCAATGAGGAGAGAAGGAGCGACGTCGATGGGAGCGGCACGGCTAGAACCGGCCAACCCGGCACCCGGATTCCAGTACGAATCGATGTACCGAAAAATGCGTGTGTGGGGGTGGCTTTCAGCGAACCTCGCTGGATGCTCCACAGGCACAGACCACTGTGGGATCAGGAAGCGAAGACTTCATGGGAAGTCCGAAAATCAAGCGTTGGAGCGGGAAACGAGACTCGAACTCGCGACCTCAACCTTGGCAAGGTTGCGCTCTACCAACTGAGCTATTCCCGCTTGAGGCCGCGAATTCTACCGGGAACCGGCAGGCTGTCAACCGTTGCCTTCGATTTTTTTCGCATTCTTGTCCGCGACCGCGGCGCGCTCGTCGGCGCGCAGGCTCGGCCAGGCCGCATGCAGGTACTGGATGCCGGACAGCAGGGTCAGGATCGAGGCGATGGCCAGGGTCCAGTCGCCGATGTGGAAGATGAACAGTCCCATCCACACGCTCTCCGGCGGCGAACCGTCGGGCATCACCGAATACAGCAGGCACAGCAGTGCGACCATCTGCGCGGTGGTCTTGACCTTGCCGATCATCGCCACCCGCACCTTGGCGCGCTGGCCGATCTCGGCCATCCATTCGCGCAGCGCCGACACCGCGATCTCGCGGCCGACGATCACCGCCGCCCAGAACGCCATCCACGGCGTCGGGTGGCCCTGCACGATCAGGAACAGCGCCACCGCGACCATCAGCTTGTCGGCCACCGGATCCAGGAACGCGCCGAACGCGGAATACTGGTGGTAGCGCCGCGCCACCCAGCCGTCCAGCCAGTCGGTGAACGCGGCCAGGCCGAAGATCGCCGCCGAGGCGAAGTTGGTCCATGTATAGGGGAGATAGAACACCAGCACCAGCACCGGAATCATCACGATCCGCAGCAGCGTGAGCCAGGTGGGGATGGTCAACTTCATTGCGCTGCTCTACTCGCCTGCCGGATCGGGTACCGGCAGCCCATGCAGGTTAGCGTAGATTCGCGCAGCGAGCGCGTCGTTGATGCCCTCCACGCGCGCGATCTCCGCTTCGCCGGCGGCCTTGAGTCCGGCCAGTCCGCCGAAATGCTTCAACAGGCTGGCGCGGCGGCGCGGACCGATGCCGGGGATGTCCTCCAGCTTGCTGGTCATGCGCGCCTTCTGGCGCCGCCCGCGGTGGCCGGTGATCGCGAAACGGTGCGCCTCGTCACGTACCTGCTGAATGAACTGCAGCGCCGGCGAAGCGGCGCCGGGGCGCAGCTCGCGCCCGTCCGGCATCACCAGCGTTTCGTGGCCGGCGCGGCGCTCGGCGCCCTTGGCCACGCCGATCACCAGGATGCCGTCCACGCCCAGGTCGGCGAGCGCGGCATTGGCCTGCGCCAGCTGGCCGGCGCCGCCGTCGATCAGCAGCACGTCGGGCAGCACCGCATCGCCCTTGCCCTCGCCTTCCGCGGCGCGGCGGAAACGGCGCTCGATCGCCTGGCGCATCGCCGCGTAGTCGTCGCCCGGCTCGATGCCGCTGATGTTGTAGCGCCGGTACTGGCTGCGCACCGGGCCGCTGGCGTCGAACACCACGCACGAGGCCACGGTGGCCTCGCCCATGGTGTGGCTGATGTCGAAACACTCCGCACGCCGGACCGGCTCGGCCAGCCCCAGCATCTCGCGCAAGGCCTCGCTGCGCGCGTGCTGCGCGTTGCGGCTGGTCAGTTCGGTGGCCAGCGTGGCCTGCGCGTTGCGGCTGGCCAGTTCCAGGTAGCCGGCGCGCTCGCCGCGCACGTTCCAGCGCAGTTGCACCTTGCGCTCGGCGGCCGAGCCCAGCGCCGCTTCGATCAGTTCGGCATCGGCAATCTCGCGATCCAGCAAGATTTCGCGCGGCGGCGCGTGCTCGGCGTAGTACTGCGACACGAACGCGCCCAGCACCTCGGCAGCGCTGTCCTCGCCATTGGTCTTGGGGAAGAACGCGCGGGTGCCGAGGTTGCGGCCATCGCGGAACGCCAGCAGCAGCACGCAGGCATTGGCGCCCTGGGTGGCGCAGGCGAGCACGTCCAGGTCGGCGGCGCGGCCGTCCACGTACTGCCGGCTCTGCATGCTGCGCAGCGAGCCGAGCAGGTCGCGCAGGCGCGCGGCGCGTTCGAACTCCAGTTGCTCGCTGGCGGCCTGCATCGCCTGCACCAGCTCGTCGCCGAGCTGGTCGCTGCGGCCGTCCAGGAACAGCATGGCGCGGCGCACCGACTCGGCGTATTCGTCGGCCGCCACCAGCGTCACGCACGGCGCGCTGCAGCGGCCGATCTGGTATTGCAGGCACGGCCGCGAGCGGTTGCGGAACACGCTGTCCTCGCAGCTGCGCAGCTTGAACAGCTTGTGCATCAGGTTCAGCGTCTCGCGCACCGCAGTGACGCCGGGATACGGGCCGAAGTAGCGTCCGGGCAACGCGCGCGGGCCGCGGTGCAGCGCGATCCGCGGCCATTCCTCGCGGGTCAGCAGCACGTAGGGATAGCTCTTGTCGTCGCGCAGCGACACGTTGTAGCGCGGCGCCAGCGACTTGATCAGCTGGTTTTCCAGCAGCAGCGCCTCGCCCTCGCTGCGGGTCACGGTCACGTCCATGCGCGCGACCTGGGCCAGCATCGCCATGGTCCGCGCATTCTTCGGCGAGGCGCTGAAATAGCTGGACACGCGCTTGCGCAACGCGCCGGCCTTGCCGACGTAGAGCAAGGTGTCGTCGGCCGCGTACATGCGGTAGACGCCGGGTGCGGTACTGAGGTTGGCGGCGAAGGCCTTGCCGTCGAACGCGGGCAGTGCGGATGCGGTCATTCGCTGATCGGCACGTCGCTCAGTTCGCCGCTGGCGATGTCGTAGCGCAATACGGCATGGGCATCGGTCTCGGCGATCCACACCGCGCCCGCGCTCACCGCCAGCCCGGCCGGGCCATGCAGGCGCCGCGGCAGGGTGCAGGTCGACAGTTCGCCGCCGCCCAGGCGCAGGCTGCGCAGGCTGCCGTTGCCGCTGTCGGCGATCCACAGCAGCGGCGATTGCGGACTCAGCGCGATCGCCTGCGGGAACTGCAGGCGCGCGCGGCTGCGCGGGCCGTCCTCGTTGCCGAAGTCCCACGGCGCCTGGCCGCCGAGCAGGGTCTGCACCAGGTCGCCGCGCAGCTGCAGCGAGCGCACCGCCGAGCCCAGCGCATCGCACACGTACAGCGCCTGCTGCACCGCGGCCAGGCTGCACGGCTGCGCGAACGCAGCCAGGTGGCCGCTGCCGTCGCGCAATTCCAGCGCACCGGCGCCGGCACGCCAGCGCAGGCTGCGGTTGCCGAGTTCGTAACTCCAGATGCGGTTGTCGCCGGCCATCGCGATATGCACCTGGTTGTCGGCCACCACCACGTCCTGCGGGTGGTTCAACGGCGCCTGCTGCGCGTGCTGCACCGGCCCTTCGACCGGCTCGCCGGCGCGGCCGTTGCCGCACAGGGTGTCGACGTGGCCGCTGAGCAGGTTGATCCGGCGCAACGCGTGGTTGCCGGTATCGGCGACGTACAGCACGCCGCGTTCCAGCGCCAGTCCGCGCGGCCGGTGGAACGCGGCCTCGCCGATGCCGCCGTCGATGAAATCGGCGGTGCCCAGCCCGAACTGGCGCAGCACGCGGCCGCCGCTGGTGCATTCGAGAATGCGGTGGTGGCCGCTGTCGGCGACATACAGGCGATCGTCGGCGACCGCCAGGCCGACCGGGAAGCGCAGCGGCAGGCGCGGCTCGGGCTGGGTCTCGCGCGCATCGCGCAGCTCCTCGTCCAGCGGCAGCGATTGCCCGGCGCACAGCGCGTTGAGCGCCTTTTCCAGATCGGCGCCGCCGATCCCGACCAGGCGCTCACGCTCGTAGCCGCCGGCATCGAGCAGCACCAGGGTCGGCCAGGCCTGCACATCGAAACGCTGCCAGGCGGCCCAGTCGGCGTCGAGCAGGATCGGCGCCGACACGCCCTGGCTGCGCAGCAGCTTCAGCGCCCGCTGCGGTTCGCGCTCGCTGTCGAAGCGCGGCACCTGCACCACGATCAGCTGCAGGCGCCCGGGGTTGCGCGCCTGCCACTGGCCGAGTTCGGCCAGGCGCTGCGCGCACCATGCCGAGGCGGCGTTGACGAAGGCCAGCACCAGCGCCCGGCCCTGCTGCTCGCGCAGCGTGGTCGGCGCGGCATTGAGCCAGAGGCCGGGCTGCGGCAGTTCCAGGGCGGCGATCGAGTTCATCGGCCGATTATGCCGGAGCCGCTGTCGGCGGACAGTCGTGCCACGCTGCCGGCGGCGGCCGCATTTACCAGTTGCCAGACCTCCTCGAATTGCGCGCTGCCGCCGGTGTAGGGGTCGGGGATCTCGCGGGGGCCGTCCAGGCCGGCCCAGGGCAGCCACAGCGCCACCCGCTCCCGCGCATCGGCCGGCGCGCGTTGGCGCACATCGCGCAGGTTGGCCGCATCGGCGCACAGGATCCAGTCGAACGCGGCGAAGTCGGCCGCCTGCAGTTGCCGCGCGCGCAGTCCGGCGATGTCCACGCCATGGCCGCGGGCGCAGGCGATCGCGCGCCGGTCCGGCGGCTCGCCGCTGTGCCAGGCGCCGGTGCCGGCCGAATCCACCTGCACCCGCGCAGCCAGCGGCGAGCGCTGCAGGTGATCGCGCAGCGCGCCTTCGGCCATCGGCGAACGGCAGATGTTGCCCAGGCAGACCAGCAACAGCTTCATGCCAGCCCCCGCAGGTGCGCCTCGGCGCGGGCCAGGTCCTCGGGCGTGTCGACCCCGGGCGGGAACGGCGCCGGCGACAGCGCCACCGCGATGCGGAAGCCGGCTTCCAGCACCCGCAGCTGCTCCAGCGCCTCCACCTGTTCCAGCCCACCTGGCGGCATCGCCGCGAAGCGGCGCAGGAAGCCGGCGCGGTAGGCATAGATGCCGATATGGCGCAGCCACGGACCCGGCGGCAGTTGCTCGCGCGAGGCGGCGAACGCGTCGCGGTGCCACGGGATCGGCGCGCGGCTGAAATACAGCGCATCGCCCTGCGCGCTGCGCACCAGCTTGACCACGTTCGGGTCGAACAGGCTCTCGGCGGATTCGACCGGCCTGCCCAGCGTCGCCATCTCCGCGCCGCTGGCGGCCAGCGTCTGCGCCACCGCGACGATGCCGGCGGCGGGCGCGAACGGCTCGTCGCCCTGCAGATTGACCACCAGGGTGGCGTCGTCCCAGCCGGCGATGTCGGCGCATTCGGCCAGGCGGTCGGTGCCGGAGACATGCGCCGCCGACGTCAGCGCGACATGCACCCCGTCCAGATCGGCCACCGCCGCGGCGATGCGCGGATCGTCCGCGGCCACCCAGACCTGCTGCGCGCCGGCGCCGAGCGCACGCCGCGCCACGTGCCGCACCAGCGGCTCGCCGCCGAGCAGGCGCAGCGGCTTGCCGGGCAGGCGCGAGGCGGCATAGCGCGCCGGGATGGCGACCACGAACGAAGGCGGCATGGCGTGCGCGGCACTCATGCCTTGCCCGCTCCGGTGGCGGTAGCTGAACGCTGGAATTCACGAAATTCGAACATGAATTGATCTTTCCCTGCGATTTATTGAGAATAGTTCGTATTCGCCATGGACCAGCAGCCGGCCGTTGCCGGTTGTGTCGCCGCAGCGCGCCGTGCGGCTCGGCGCTGCGCCCATGGCCTCTCGCCTCCCTCCATTCTATAGACCCCGCCGATGAACCTTCCCGCCCAGTCCAAGTGGTCCGCCGCCCAGCCGACCTTTGTCCGCGTTCGCCGTCAGGCGCTGTGCCTGGCCCTGGCCGCCCTGCTCGCACCACTGGCGGCCAGCGCCGCCGCCGCGGAAGCGGCAGCGGCCGCCGATGCGGCGAGCGACGCCGCCAGCGCGCCGAAGCTGCTGGACAAGCTCGACGTGGTCGCGCAGCGCGCCGACGGCTACACCGCGCCGGCCAGCGCGACCGGCACCGGCCTGCTGCTGACTCCGCTGGAAACCCCGCAGTCGGTGAGCACGATCGGCCGCGAGCAGATGGACGATTTCGGCCTGGACAACGCCAATGCGGTGCTGGCGCTGGCCACCGGGGTCAACGTCGAGAAGATCGAGACCGACCGCACCTACTACACCGCGCGCGGCTTCGACATCCTCAATTTCCAGGTCGACGGGCTGGGCCTGCCGTTCACCAACGGCGGCGCCGAGGGCGACCTGGACACGGCGATGTACGAGCGCGTGGAGGTGCTGCGCGGCGCCAACGGCCTGCTGTCCTCGACCGGCAACCCGTCGGCGACGATCGACTTCGTGCGCAAGCGCCCGACCAAAGACCTGCAGGGCAGCGCCGGCGTGACCGTGGGCAGCTGGAACACGCGCCGCGTCGACGCCGACCTGTCCGGACGCCTCAATGCCAGCGGCAGCGTGCGCGGGCGCATCGTCGCCGTCGGCCAGGACGGCGACAGCTACCTGGACCGCTATGCGCTGAAGAAGCGCAGCTTCTACGGCATCGTCGAGGCCGACCTCGGCGACAGCACCCGCCTCAGTGTCGGCGCCAGCTACCAGAAGAACGACTCCACTGGCGGCATGTGGGGCGCGCTGCCGCTGTTCTACAGCGACGGCAGCGCCACCGACTACGCCCGCTCCACCAGCACCTCGGCCAACTGGTCGTACTGGACGACGCAGGACAAGCGCGCGTTCGTGGAACTTCAGCAGGCATTGGGCGCCGACTGGCAACTCAAGGTCGCACTGAACTACCGCAAGCTCGACGACGATAGCCAGCTGTTCTACGTCTACGGCACTCCGGACCGCAGCACCGGCCTCGGGCTGTACTCCTATCCGTCGCAGTACAACAGCGAAGAGACACAGAAGTACGCCGACGTCTACGCCAGCGGCCCGTTCGCGCTCGGCGGCCGCGAGCACGAACTGGTGGTCGGGGTGAAATGGGGCCGGGTGCAGGCCGATCAGCTGTCGTGGTACGGCAACGACATCGGCACCGCCCTGCCGGCGCTGGAGGACTGGACCGGCGACTACCCCAAGCCGAGCTTCGACGCCTATTCCGACAGTGCCGACTTCGACATCACCCGCCGCAGCGCCTACGCCACCGCGCGCTGGAATCTGAGCGACGCGCTGAAGCTGATCACCGGCGTCAACCACACGCAGATCGAGAGCCGCGGCCAGAACTACGGCGTGCAGCACGCCTACGACGACAGCAAGACCACCCCGTTCGTCGGTGCGGTCTACACCTTCGATCCGAACTACGCGCTGTACGCCAGCTATGCGGAGATCTTCAATCCGCAGACCGAGCTGGACCGCAACCTGCAGGTACTGGACCCGATCACCGGCAGCAACGCCGAACTGGGCATCAAGGGCCAGTGGCTGCAGCAACGCGTCAACGCCTCGTTCGCCCTGTTCCGGGCCAAGCAGGACAACACCGCCGAAGCCGACACCTACGTCGGTACGCTGCAGACCTACAAGGCGGTGGACGCCACCTCCACCGGCTACGAGTTCGACCTCGCCGGCCGGCTCGGCGACCACTGGCAGCTCAACGCCGGCTACACCCAGCTGAGCCTCAAGGACGACGCGGGCCACAACGTGCGCACCTACGTGCCACGCCGCACCTTCAAGCTCGCCACCACCTACACCGTTCCGCAGTGGGAAGCGCTGAAGCTGGGCGCGACGCTGACCTGGCAGGGCGACATCTACCGCGATCAACAAACCCTGGACACCAGCGGCAACGAGATCTTCACCCGCCAGGACAGCTATGCGCTGCTCGGGCTGATGGCGCACTACGATTTCACTCCGCAGTTCAGCGCCACGCTCAACGTCTACAACGTCACCGATCGCAAGTACATCAACAGCCTGTACTGGGCGCAGGGCTATTACGGCGCACCGCGCAATACCGCGCTGTCGCTGAACTACAGGTTCTGAGCGGGGGTGCGCGGCGGACATCGCGATGCGGCGATGTCCGCCTTGCCGAACGGCGCTGGCGAGCGCTGCAAGCCGCTCCTCGGCACGCGACCAAGAGCAGGCGTTTCAGCGGCAGAGGCGTGTTCGAGGTCGGCGGCAATCCAGTCGGCCACGGCCCGGAAACGAACAACAGGCCTGCCTGCAGGCGGGACATGCGGCAGCAGCTGCGCATGGGCCGCCACGTCAGCGGCCTGCGCGTGGCAGCGCTCGCGATGATGGCGCGATGCGGGCATGCCCATAGATATTCGGTTGCTGCGCGCGACCGGGACAGCACTAGCGACGCATTGCGACACAGCGAGCTGTGGCCCCAATCGAGGTGTGCTCGCGACCGAACCAGGCGCCCCCCCCGACAGCCGAGGCCGTCGGGCTGGCCGCATGCAACAGGGTCTCGGCCCCCTGCACCGCCACTCTCAGTCTCCGCTGGCTGCGCATGAGCGTAGCCAGCGCCGCTATTCGATGGCGTCGCCGCTGCGCCCGCGCAGCTTGTCCAGCCGGTCGAGCAGGCCGATCCAGAACGCGGCCGGCAACTCCGCCAGCAGCGGCACGCTGAAGCACCAGTCGTTGACCAGCGCCGCGCACTTGACCGCGTCCTTCTCGGTCATCAGCACCGGCAACTCGCTGCCGAACGACAGGTCGGCGGCGCGGTAGCGGTGATGGTCGGGAAACGCGTGCGGCACCACGCCGATGCCATGCGCGCGCAGCATGTCGAAGAAGCGCTGCGGATGGGCGATGCCGGCGACGGCGTGCACGCGCTGCCCGGCGAAGCTGCGCAAGGCGCGCGCGCGGCCGCCCTGCAGCGGCTGCGCGCTGTCGATGCGCAGGCGCATCGCCCACTCGCCGAACCCGGCCTGGACCTCGCCGACATCGCTGGCCTGGCCCAGGTTGATGACCCGGAAATCGCATTCGCGGCCGCGCGCCACCGGCTCGCGCAGCGGCCCGGCCGGCAGCAGGCGGCCGTTGCCGTAGCGGCGCTGGCCGTCGACCACTTCGATCTCGATGTCGCGCTGCAGCCGGTAGTGCTGCAGGCCGTCGTCGCAGACCACGATGTCGCAGCCGGCCTGCAGCAGCGCGCGCGCGGCGGCGACGCGGTCGCGGTCCACCCGCACCGGCGCGCCGGTCTTGTGCGCGATCAGCACCGGCTCGTCGCCGCCCAGTTCCGGCGTGGTGCCCGGTTCGATCCAGCGCGCGACCTGGTCCTGGCTGCGGCCATAGCCGCGGGTGGCCACGCCCGGCGTCCAGCCGGCGTCCTGCAGCTTGCGCACCAGGGCGATGGTCAGCGGGGTCTTGCCGGTGCCGCCAGCGGTGAGGTTGCCGACCACCACCACCGGTACCGCGATGCTGTGGCGCTTGCGCCAGCCGCGCCGGTACAGCGCGCGGCGCAGGCCGATCGCCGCCGCGTACAGCGGGGTCAGCAGCTGCGCGTACAGCGGCGGCGTGCCCTGGCCATACCAGTAGCCAGGCGTGTGTGGCCCGCGACCGCTCATCAAGGCTGCCTTTCGCGGAACTGCATGCTGTGCAGGTGGGCGTACAGGCCGCCCTGGGCGAGCAGCGCGTGATGGGTGCCGCGCTCGACGATGCGGCCGTGGTCCATCACCAGCACCTGGTCGGCATGTTCGATGGTGGACAGGCGGTGCGCGATGACCAGCGTGGTGCGCTCGGGCATCAGCCGGTGCAGCGCGTCCTGCACCAGGCGCTCGGATTCGTTGTCCAGCGCGGCGGTGGCTTCGTCCAGGATCAGGATCGGCGCGTCGCGCAGGATCGCGCGGGCGATCGCCAGGCGCTGGCGCTGGCCGCCGGACAGCAGCGCGCCGTTCTCGCCGACCGGTGTGCGCAGCTGCAGCGGCAGCCGCTCGATGAACTCCCAGGCGTTGGCCGCCTCGGCCGCGGCGCGGATCTGCGCGTCGCTGGCCTGCGTGCCGTAGGCGATGTTGGCGGCGATGGTGTCGTCGAACAGCATCACCCGCTGCCCGACCAGCGCGATCTGGCGGCGCAGGTCGTGCAGGCGATAGTCGTGCAGCGGCACCCCGTCCAGGGTGATGCGGCCGCCGCTGGGTTCGTAGAAGCGCGGCACCAGCCGCACCAGGCTGGTCTTGCCGCTGCCGGAGCGGCCGACGATGGCGGTGACCGTGCCTGGCTTGGCGCTGAAGCTGATGTCGTCCAGCGCCAGGCCGCTGTCCTGGCGGTAGCGCAGCATCACCTTGTCGAACGCCAGTTCGCCGCGCACGCGCTGCACCGACACGGTGCCGGTGTCGCGCTCCTCCGGCGTGTCCAGGATCGAGAACAGGCGCTCGGCGGCGGCCACGCCGCGCGAGATCGAGGTCTGCACGCTGGTCAGGCGGCGCAGCGACGGGATGATCGCCATCATCGAGGTCATCAGCGCCATGAACTGGCCGGCGTTGAGGCGCCCGGCCAGCGCCTCGCGGGTGGCGACCCAGACGATCGCCGCCAGCGCCACCGCGGCCAGGAACTGGACCATGCTCGAGGCCAGCGCGCGGGTGGTCTCGACCTTCATGTTCAGGCCCAGCATGCGGTTGGCCAGCGCCGCGTAGTAGCTGATTTCCAGGGCCTGGGTGCCGTGCACCTTCACTTCCTGCTGCGCCCCGAGCGACTGCTCGGCGCGTTGCGCCATCGAGCCCATGCCGTCCTGGATGCCGCGGCTGATCTTGCGGTAGCGCTTGCCGACATAGGACACGATGACCCCGATCAGCGGCGCCACCACCAGCAGCGCAAAGGTCACCTTGACGCTCATCTGCAGCATCACGATCAGCATGCCGATGATGGTCAGGGTGTCGGCCACCAGCGTCTTCAGCGCATCGGAAGCGGCCTGGGTGACCTGCTCGGTGTCGAAGTTCAGGCGGCTGACCATCACCGGCGTGGCCTCCACGTCGAAGTGCGAGGACGGCAGGTGCAGGTACTTGGCCAGCACCTGCTCGCGCAGGTCGCGCACCACGCTGCGCCCGGTGCGCGCCATGCAATAGTCGCCGACGAAGGTGGCGACGCTGCGCATCAGGAACAGGCCCAGGATCGCCATCGGCAGCAGCACCGCCATGCGCGCCTCGGGATTGACGAAGCCGCGGTTGACCAGCGGATCCATCAGCCGGGTGAAGAAATAGCCGGCGGTGGCCTCGACCACCATCGCCACCACCGCCGCGGTCAGCATCGCCCAGTAGGCGTGGGTATAGCCGAGCAGCCGACGGTAGATCGGCCAGACCGGTGCCGACTTCACGCTCACTGTTTGACTTCCGGCGCGGTGGCGATGGCGATGCGGCGGAAGCCGAGCTGGCCCAGCGCGTCCTGCGCGGTGACCACGGCCTGGTAGGGAGTGCGCGCATCGGCGCGCAGCAGCACCGGCTGCTCGCGGTCGTCGCCGGCGACCTGGGCGATGCTGCGCTTGACCGACTCCACGTCGGTGCGCAGCACTTCCTGGTCGTTGATGAAATAGTGCCCGTCGGCATTGACCAGCACGCTCAGCGCGCGCGGCGGCGCCGGGTTGTGCTGGTCGCTGGCGTTGGGCAGTTGCAGCTGCAGCGTGGAACGGGCGTCGAAGGTGGTGGTCACAACGAAGAAGATGATCAGGACAAGGATGACGTCGATCAGGGGCACCAGGTCGATCTGCGGCTCGTCCTGGCCGCGGTCGTCGCGGATCCGCACCGGCTCAGCCCTTGGCCGGCGCAGCGGCACCGCCGCGCGGGGCCGGGCGCGACGCGGCCGGCGCCGGCGTACCGGCGCGGCCGTGGCCGTGGCCGTCGAGGACGTCGCTCAGGGCCGTGGCTTCGCGCTCCATTTCGATGATGTAGCCGGCGATGCGGCTCTTGAAATAGCGATGGAACACCAGCGCCGGCACCGCGATGATCATGCCGGTGGCGGTGCACACCAGCGCCTTGCCGATCCCGCCGGCGAGCTGGTTCACGTCGCCGACGCCGTGGTCGAGGATGCCCAGGAACATCTGGATCATGCCGACCACGGTGCCGAGCAGGCCGAGCAGCGGCCCGGCCGAGGCCACCGTGCCCAACGCGTTCAGGAACCGCTCCATGCGATGCACGACGTGGCGGCCGGTGTCCTCGATGCGTTCGCGGACGATCTCGCGCGGCCGGCTGCGCACGTCCAGCCCGGCGGCGAGCAGCTCGCCCAGCGGCGAATTGCGCCGCAGCGACTCGATATGGGTCGGGTCGAGCTTGCCGCGGGTGGCCCAATTGCGCACTTCCTGGCCCAGTCCCGGCGGCAGCACTTCGCTACGGCGCAGGCTCCAGAACCGCTCCAGGACGATCGCCAGCGCGACCACGCCCAACAGCAGCAACGGCACCATCGGCCAGCCACCGGCCTTGACCAGTTCCCACACGTTGCAACCCTCCGGCACGTTCGGCCGTTCGTTCACTGGCCGATAGGATAGCAGCCGCCCGCACCCGCTCCGCGGCGTCCCACAGCCGCGCCCGCCACGGCCGCCGCTCGCGCAGCTGCAGGCCGGCGCGTCCCAGCCACACGCGCAGCGCGCCGCCCTGCGGGGTGGTCGCGACTTCGGCGCCGGACGCCTGCCAGCGCGCCACCACCGCCGCGCGCGGATGGCCGAAGCGGTTGCCCTGGCCGGCCGAGATCAGCACCAGCCGCGCGCCGGTGGCGGCGACGAAGGCCGCCTGCGAGGAATGCGCGCTGCCGTGATGCGGCGCCAGCACCACGTCGGCGCGCAGGTCCTGCGGCGCCTGCCGCAGCAGCCGGCCCTCGACGGCCTCGCCGATGTCGCCGGTCAGCAGCATCGCGCCATGCGCGCTTTCCACCCGCAACACGCAGCTGGACTCGTTGTCGAGATAGGGAAAGCCCGGCGCCGGATGCAGGAAGCGGAAACGCACCCCGTCCCACTCCCATGCGGTTCCGGCCAGGCACGGCCGGTCCACCCGTACCGGCGCACCGGCCGGCGCCTCGGCCAAACCGACCGGCAGCGCCGCGCGCACCGCCTCGAAGCCGCCGGCATGGTCGTTGTCGCCATGGCTGATCACGGTCCGGTCCAGGCGCGCCACGCCGAGCGCGTGCAGCGTCGGCACCACCGCGCGCTCGCCGGCATCGTAGCCGTCCTTGATCGCCGGGCCGGCGTCGTACAACAGCTGGTGCTGCGCAGTGCGCACCAGCACCGACAGCCCCTGGCCGACGTCGATCATCACCAGTTCCACCTCGCCCGCCACCGGCCGCTCCAAAGGTGGCCAGAACAGCGGCAACCACAGCAGCGCCGCCAGCGGCTTGCCCGGCACCGCGCGCGGCAGCAGCACCCAGAACGCGCCCATCAGCGCCAGCGGCAGCGCCCAGTCGCGCGCTTCCGGCAGCCACCACAGCGCGAAGCGGCTTTCGCCCAGTGCGGTGAACAGCGGCCAGCTCAGTTCGAAGCACGCCGCCGCCGCGCGCCATGCCCACACCCCGGCGCCGGCGTGCAGCGCCTCCAGCGCGGTGCCGAGCAGCGCCAGCGGCACCACCACCAGGCTCCACCACGGGATCGCCAGCAGGTTGGCGAACGGGCCGGCCGCGGAGGCCTGGCCGAACAGCATCGTGCTCAGCGGCAGCAGGCCCAGCGTGGCCACGCCCTGCGCCGACAGGAATTCGCGCAGTTTGTCGCGCCAGCCGCTGCCCGCGACCGGCATGCACCAGGCCAGCCAGGCCACGCCGAGGAAGCTCAGCCAGAACCCGGCCGACAGCACCGCCAACGGATCGAACGCGAGCATGACGATCGCCGCCAGCGCCAGCGCATCGACCACCCGCACCGGGCGCCGCCACAGCCGCGCGGCCACGACCACCGCGATCATCAACGCGGTGCGCACGGTGGGCAGGGCCATCCCCGACAGCACGGTGTAGCCGCCGGCGCCGAGCACCGCCAGCAGCGCGGCGGCCTGGCGGCGCGGCCAATGGCGCCCCAGCCGCGGCCAGAGCCGCCACAGACCGGCGCCGAGCAGTGCGAACGCGCCGGCGACCAGGCCGACATGGAAGCCGGAGATGGCGATCAGGTGGGTCAGGCCGGCGGCGCGCAGGAGGCGCCAGTCGCGATCGTCCAGCGTGCGCGTGTCGCCGAGCGCCAGCGCCTGCACATAGCGCGCCGACGCGCTCGGCACGACCGCGGCGATGCGCGCCGACAGGCGCTCGCGCCAGGCATCGATACCGTGCCCCGGCGCCAGTTCGACGGCCGCGTGCGGCGCGGTCACGTAGCCGCTGGCGCTGATCCGCTGCGCCAGCGCGTACGCCTCGGCATCGAAGCCGCCGGGATTGCTGAGCCCGCGCGGTGCGCGCAGGCGCACGCTCAGACGCCAGCGCGCGCCGGCGTGCAGCGCCGTGCGCGGCCCGGGCAGCTGCGCCCCGAAATCGTCGTACCAGGCCAGTTGCAACAAACGCCCGCGCAACGGCGCCGGCTGCGCGGGATCGGCATCCACCCGGAACATGAACCGCGTGCGCCGCACCTCGGCCTGCGGCAGCTCCACCACCTGCCCCTGCAGCGTCGCCACGCGCTTCTCCCAGTCGGCGGGCAGTTGCCGCGCCAGCACCAGGCCGGCGATCAGTCCCAGCCAGCCGCACCCCACGGCGAAGGCACCCAGCCAACGCCAGCGCGGCATGCCGACACAGGCGGCGATGCCGCCGAGCAGCAGGGTCAGCGACAACGGCCACGGCGCCAGCTTCGGCAGCCAAAGCGCTGCCAGCACACCGGCGGCGAGGCTGGTGGCGACGCCGATGCCGAACGGTGCCACCGCCATGCCGCGCCAAGGCGCCGGCGTCGTGGATACCGATCCCGCGCAGCCGGCGCCGTTGCGTGGGCGTTTGTTGCAAGGCGTCGGCATGGACGCTGGCGCCATGCGCTCATGGCCACTCGCGGATGCGGGACACGGCTGCATACGATCGCCACTCCTTTGGCGCGGACAAAACCCAGATGGACACACGACGGCCGGGTTCGCGACCGACTACGACCAGCGCGACGAGAACCGCATCGCCAGCCTCGCGCACCGATCGTGCGTACGCTATCGGCCAAGCACCGGGCTGCGCGTAGGAATTCGCCTCGGCCCGCCGAATCGCCGGCCAGCTCAACGGCCGCATGCCTGCCCACAACGCTGCAGGCGAGGCGGCGCTGCGCGCGCCATGCAGGCATGGCACGCGTTCCAACAGGCCATGAGCCAATGAGCTCGGCGCGAAAGGCGGTACAGCATGCGCCGCGGTGCCGCGCCCCGGCTGCATCGGTGCCACGACGCCGCGGTCCGGTACGCGCCGCCTGGCCACTTCGCCGCATGTTCATCGGCATGCGGCTAGCGTGCACGGTCCACATCGAAGGAAATCCGCGCATGCGCAAGGGCACCGCACTGGTGGTCGGGGTCACCGGCATCTCCGGCTACAACCTGGCGAACGTTCTCGTTGCCGAAGGCTGGACCGTCTATGGGCTGGCGCGCCGCCCGGTCGCGCAGGAAGGCGTGATTGCGGTCGCGACCGACCTGCTCGACCGCGACGCGACCATCGCCGCGCTGCGTGGGTTGCCGGTCACCCATGTGTTCTTCTGCACCTGGACGCGGCGCGACACCGAGCAGGAAAACGTCGCCGCCAACGGCGCGATGCTGCGCCACCTGTGCGAAGGCCTGGACCGCACGGCGCTGCAGCACATGGCGCTGGTCACCGGCACCAAGCACTACCTGGGTTCGTTCGAGCACTACGGCAGCGGCAAGGCGGAGACGCCGTTCCGCGAGAGCGAGCCGCGCCAGCCGGGCGAGAATTTCTACTACACGCTGGAAGACCTGCTGTTCGACGCCGCCGCGCACCACGGTTTCGGGTGGAGCGTGCACCGCTCGCACACCATGATCGGCCAGGCCAACGGCAGCAACACGATGAACATGGGCGTGACCCTGGCGGTGTACGCGACGCTGTGCAAGCACCGTGGGCAGCCGTTCGTGTTCCCCGGTTCGCGCGCGCAGTGGGACAGCCTCACCGACCTCACCGACGCCGGCCTGCTCGGCCGCCAGCTGGCCTGGGCCGCGACCAGCCCGGCCGCGCGCAACCAGGCGTTCAACACGGTCAACGGCGACGTGTTCCGCTGGCGCTGGATGTGGGGCGAGATCGCCGCGTTCTTCGGCCTGGAGGCGGCACCGTATCCGGATGCGCCGATGCCGCTGCAGCCGCGATTGCAGGACACCGCGCCGGCGCAGTGGCGCGAGATCGCCGGACGCCATGGGCTGGTGCAGGCGGACGTGAACCAGTTGGCGTCGTGGTGGCATACCGATGCCGACCTCGGCCGCGAGATCGAATGCGTCAACGACATGACCAAGAGCCGCGACCTCGGCTTCCTCGGTTACTACGACAGCCGCGCGTCGTTCCTGGAGCTGTTCGCGCGGCTGCGTGCGCAGCGGGTGATTCCCTGAGCGAGCGCGGCATCGTCGGCTGAGCTGCTGCCGCGGGGGGATGGGCGGTGCAGGATCGTCGAATAGATAGGCTTTCGGGTGGTCTTCATACGGTTGGCTGCCCTCGTCGTGGGAGCGGCTCCGCATGGTCTTGGCCCATCAGCCCATCGGTTCCGCGATCGGACAAACGCCGACTTCGCTCGTCGCGGCTGAAGCCGCCTACAGTGGCTTGCGGCCGACTGGCTGGGTGCACTGTGGGAGGGACTTCAGTCCCGACTGTTTCCGAAGCCGGATGGCTGGACGGCTCCGCCCGTCGCGACTGAAGTCGCTCCCACGGTGGCTTGCGGCCGACGTGTCGGGTGCACTGTAGGCGGCTTCAGACGCGACCGATCGCCGAAACCGCCATGCTCCCGGGATGCATGGGCGTGACCGACGGGCCGCGGCCATGCCGGCGCGCATTCCACGCCGGCATGCCTGCCGCTACACCTCGGCAGGCGCCAGTTCGCGCAGCTTGCCCTGGTGCAGTTCCAGCACGCGGTCGAGCTTGCGCGCCAGGCCGCGGTCGTGGGTGACCAGGGCCAGGCTGGTGCCGTGCGCGCGGTTGAGCTCCAGCATCAGCGCGAACACGTTGGCCGCGGTCTTGTCGTCGAGGTTGCCGGTCGGCTCGTCGCCGAGCACGCAGGCCGGGCGGTTGACCAGCGCACGCGCCACCGCCGCGCGCTGGCGCTCGCCGCCGGACAGTTCGCCGGGCTTGTGCTCCAGGCGATGGCCCAGGCCCACCGATTCCAGCAGGGCGCGCGCACGCGCGTCGGCGTCCTTGACCGCGGCGCCGCCCAGCAGCACCGGCATCATCACGTTCTCCAGCGCGGTGAATTCCGGCAGCAGGTGATGGAACTGGTAGACGAAGCCCAGCGAGCGGTTGCGCAACTGGCCGCGCGCCGCGTCCGACAGCGCCGACATGCGCTGCCCGGCCACATACACCTCGCCAGCGGTGGGCACGTCGAGGCCGCCGAGCAGGTGCAGCAGCGTGCTCTTGCCGGCGCCGGACGCGCCGACGATGGCCACGGTCTCGCCCGGCGCCACCGCCAGGTCCAGCCCGTCGAACACCGGCGTGCGCATCTTGCCCTCGGCATAGGTCTTGCCCAAGCCCTCGGCGCGGATCGCCGCCTCCGCTCGCTGTGGCTTTTGCATATCCGAATCCCCAATCCCCAATCCCGACTCCCGGCCCTCACTCATAACGCAGGGCCTCCGCCGGTTGCGTGCGCGCGGCGCGCCAGGCCGGATACAGCGTGGCCAGGAAGCTCATCAGCAGCGCGACGAGGGTGATCACCACCACGTCGTGCGGCTGCATGTCGGTGGGCAGGCCGGTGATGTAGTACACGTCCTCCGGCAGCAGCTTGATGTTGAACAGCGCCTCGATGCCGGCCAGGATCCGCTCCAGATTCAAGGTCAGCAGGATGCCGCCGATCACCCCGGCGACGGTGCCGAACACGCCGATCAGCGTGCCCTGCACCATGAACACCTGCATCACCCCGCCCGGGCTCAGCCCCAGCGTGCGCAGGATGGCGATGTCGGCCTGCTTGTCGGTGACCAGCATCACCTGCGAGGACACCAGGTTGAACGCGCCCATCGCGATGATCAGCGACAGCAGGATGCCCATCACCGTCTTTTCCATCTTCAGCGACTGGTACAGGTTGGCGTTCTCGCGGGTCCAGTCGCTGACCATGTACGGGCCGTGCAGGTTCAGTGCCAGGTCGCGCGCCACGTTCCAGGCCAGGTCCATGTCGTACAGCTTCAGGCGCACGCCGGTGACGCCGTCGCCCATGCGCAGCACGCGCTGCATGTCCGCCATGCTGGTCACCGCCAGGCCGCGGTCGATCTCGTTGTAGCCGGCTTCGAAGATGCCGCTGACGGTGAAGCGCTTGTAGCGCGGCACCATGCCCATCGGGCTGGCCTGCGGTTCGCCGAGCATCACCACCACCTTGTCGCCGACGCCCACGCCCAGCCACAGCGCCAGTTCCTGGCCGAGCAGGATGTTGTAGGAACCGGGGGTCAGGCTGTCGATCGAGCCCTGCTTCATCTTCTGCGCCAGCACCGAGACCTTGGCCTCTTCGCTGGGCAGGATGCCGCGCACGATCGCCGGCTGGTTGCGCTGCCCGGTGAGCAGCGCCTCCTCTTCCACGTACGGCGCGGCGCCGGCCACGCGCGGATCGCGCGTGGCCACGTCCACCGCGTGCTGCCAGTCCTGCATCGGCGCGCCCTGCGCGCTGACCGTGGCATGCGCGGCCATCTGCAGCAGGCGGTCGCGGATCTCCTTCTGGAAACCGCTCATCACCGCCAGCGTGGTGATCAGCACGGTCACGCCCAGGGCGATGCCGAGGATCGAGGCCATCGAGATGAAGGAGATGAAGTTGTTGCGGCGCTTGGCGCGCAGATAGCGCAGGCCGATGGCCACGGGTAAGGGTTTGAACATGCGCAGCCACCATCCAGGGAGCGCTATGGTGCCATCTGCGGCGGCGCAGACGAAGCGGCACGGGCCTGAGCGGCCAGACGCAGTTCACGTCGTGCCGCCGCCGGCAGCGTGTCCGGCCACCAGGCCAGGCGCCCCACCCGGCCATCCGCGTCGCGCCAGCGCACGAAGGCCAGCGGCCCGCGCCAGTCCACCTGCAACGCCGCCAGCGGCTGGCCGTCGAGGCTCGCCGTCGCGCTGCCCTGTGGCGGGATCAGCAGCGCGCGCGGTGCGCGCCGGGCTTCGCGGCGCAGCAGCCACGCCGCATACAGCGCGGCCAGCGCCGCCACCGGCCAGGCGCAACCGCGCGGCATGTCCGAGCCCAGGATCGACAGCGGCGCCAGTACGCTCAGCAGCGCCAGCGCCGCCAGCAGCCAGCGCGAAGGGCGCCACTCAAGCCGGCATGGCGCGGATGGCAGCGATGAGATCGGCGGCGCGTGCATCGGGACAAGCCTCGTAGCCCATGAACCAGCGCCACAACTTATCGTCCTCGCAGTCGAGCAGGTATAGGAAAACCCCGCGCTCGGCTTCGGACGCCTGCGCCCAGCGCCGGTCCAGGTAGCGCCCGAACAGCTGGTCCAGTTCGCGCATGCCGCGCCGGCAGCGCCAGCGCAGCTTCTTCAGTTCGGTGGCTTCGTCCATCATCGCATCGCACCCTTGCCTGGTGGACGGACGCCTTGCCTGGCGACCGTCGAAAACGCGCGCGGCACCGAACCCGAGAGCCGGTGCCGCGCAGTGGACGGGCGTGCCCGTCGTGGTGAAGCGCTAGCCGATCAGGCGCGACGCGCCATCATCAGCTTCTTGAT
The DNA here is from genome assembly GCA_025666215.1 of Xanthomonas campestris pv. phormiicola. NCBI lineage: Bacteria > Pseudomonadati > Pseudomonadota > Gammaproteobacteria > Lysobacterales > Lysobacteraceae > Xanthomonas > Xanthomonas campestris. Next base: position 3,196,029 of record CP102593.1, read on the forward strand.
CTCGGCGATCGCCAGCGCCGGGTTCAGCCCCTTCGGGCAGGTCCGCGCGCAGTTCATGATGGTGTGGCAGCGGTACAGCTTGAACGGATCTTCCAGATCGTCCAGGCGCGCACCGGTGTCCTCGTCGCGCGAGTCGATGATCCAGCGGTAGGCCTGCAGCAGGATCGCCGGGCCCAGGTAGCGCTCGCCGTTCCACCAGTAGCTCGGGCAGCTGGTCGAGCAGCACGCGCACAGGATGCATTCGTACAGGCCGTCGAGCTTCTTGCGGTCTTCCGGCGACTGCAGCCGCTCGCGGTCCGGCGGCGGCGGGGTCTGGGTGCGGATCCACGGCTTGATCGACGCGTACTGCGCGTAGAAGTGGGTCAGGTCCGGCACCAGATCCTTGATCACGCTCATGTGCGGCAGCGGATAGATCGGCACTTCGGCCTTGTCGCAGTCGGCGATCGCCTTGGTGCAGGCCAGCGTGTTGGTGCCGTCGATGTTCATCGCGCACGACCCGCAGATGCCCTCGCGGCAGGAACGGCGGAAGGTCAGGGTCGGATCGATCTCGTTCTTGATCTTGATCAGCGCGTCCAGGACCATCGGGCCGCACGCGTCCAGATCCACCTCGTAGGTGTCGGTGCGCGGGTTGCTGTCGTCGTCCGGATTCCAACGGTAGACCTTGAAGGTACGAGCATTCTTCGCGCCGGTGGCGGGAAAGTGCTTGCCCTTGCCGATCTTGGAATTCTTGGGGAGGGTGAACTCTGCCATGGCTTTAAAATCCGGGAATGGGGATTGGGGAATGGGGAATGGGAAGCAGGGGCGAAGAGCGCAGGCGCTTTTTTCGATTCCCCATTCCCGATTCCCGTTTCCCGGCTTTGGTCAGTAGACGCGCGGTTTCGGCGGCACCACGTCGACGTCCTTGCTGAGCGTGTACATGTGCACCGGGCGGTAGTCGAAGCTGCACTGGCCCTTGTCGTCGACGGTGACCAGGGTGTGCTTCTGCCAGTTGACGTCGTCGCGGTCCGGGAAATCCTCGTGCGCATGCGCGCCGCGGCTTTCCTTGCGTTGCTCGGCCGAGTTGATCGTCGCCACCGCGTTGAGCAGCAGGTTGTTCAGCTCGTAGGTCTCGATCAGGTCCGAATTCCACACCAGCGAGCGGTCGGAGACCTTCACGTCCTCGAAGGTGGCATAGATCTCGGCCATCTTGTCGACGCCTTCCTTGAGCGTCTTGCTGGTGCGGAACACCGCCGCGTCGGACTGCATGGTGCGCTGCATCTTGTCGCGGATCACCGAGGTCGGGGTGCCGCCGTTGGAATTGCGCAGCTTGTCGAGCAGGCCCAGCGCCTTGTCGCAGGAATCGCTGGCCAGGGTCTTGTGCGGCGCGCCGGTCTTGATCGTCTCGGCGCAGCGGTTGGCCACCGCACGCCCGAACACCACCAGGTCCAGCAGCGAGTTGGAACCCAGGCGGTTGGCGCCGTGCACCGACACGCAGGCCGCTTCGCCGATCGCGTACAGGCCGGGCACCACCGCATCGGGGTTGTCGCCGTCCTTGCGCACCACTTCGCCGTGGTAGTTGGTCGGGATGCCGCCCATGTTGTAGTGCACGGTCGGGATCACCGGGATCGGCTGCTTGGCCACATCGACGCCGGCGAAGATGTGCGCGCTCTCGGCGATGCCGGGCAGCTTCTCGTTGATCACTTCCGGGCCGAGGTGGGTCAGGTCGAGCAGGATGTGGTCCTTGTGCTCGCCGACGCCGCGGCCTTCGCGGATCTCGATGGTCATCGAACGCGACACCACGTCGCGCGAGGCCAGGTCCTTGTAGTGCGGCGCGTAGCGCTCCATGAAGCGCTCGCCGTTGCTGTTGCGCAGGATGCCGCCTTCGCCGCGCACGCCCTCGGTGATCAGGCAGCCGGCGCCGTAGATGCCGGTGGGATGGAACTGCACGAACTCCATGTCCTGCATCGGCAGGCCGGCGCGCATCACCAGGCCGCCGCCGTCGCCGGTGCAGGTATGCGCGGAGGTGGCGCTGAAGTAGGCGCGGCCGTAGCCGCCGGTGGCCAGCACCACGCCGTGGGCGCGGAACAGGTGCAGCGAGCCTTCGGCCATGTCCAGCGCGAGCACGCCGCGGCACACGCCTTCGGCGTCGAAGATCAGGTCGAGCGCGAAGTACTCGATCATGAAGCGCGCGTTGTGCGCCAGCGACTGCTGGTACAGCGTGTGCAGCATGGCGTGGCCGGTACGGTCGGCGGCGGCGCAGGTGCGCTGCGCGGACGGGCCTTCGCCGTACTTGGTGGTCATGCCGCCGAACGGACGCTGGTAGATCTTGCCGTCCTCGGTGCGGCTGAACGGCACGCCGTAGTGCTCCAGCTCGATGATCGCCGGGATCGCCTCGCGGCACATGTACTCGATCGCGTCCTGGTCGCCCAGCCAGTCCGAGCCCTTGATGGTGTCGTAGAAGTGGTAGCGCCAGTCGTCCTCGCCCATGTTGCCGAGCGCGGCGGAGATGCCGCCCTGCGCGGCCACGGTGTGCGAACGGGTCGGGAAGACCTTGGTCAGGCACACCGTCTGCAGGCCCTTGGCGGCCAGGCCGAAGGTGGCGCGCAGGCCGGCGCCGCCGGCGCCGACCACGACCATGTCGTACTTGTGTTCGGTGATCTTGTAAGCGGACATCTAGTTTGAATTCCTGTTCCGGGCGCCGATCAGGCGCTGCCCAGCGCGATGCGGGCGACCGCGAATACACCGACGATCGCACCGAGCACGGCGACGAACTTCACCGTGGTCTGCAGCGCCAGGGCCAGCAGCGAGTTGTGCACATAGTCTTCGAGGATCACCTGCAGGCCGATCTGCGCATGCCAGAACATCGCGACCAGGAAGCCGACCAGCAGCACCGCGTTCCACGGCTTGGCCACCGCCTCGGTGGCGGTGACGTAGTCGGCGCCGAGCAGGCTCAGCACGAACACCAGGAACCAGATGGTGAGGCCGACCAGCGCGGTGGCGGTGAGCCGCTGCAGCACGAAGTGCTCGGTGCCGGACTTGGCGGCACCCAGGCCGCGCACGTTCTTCAACGGGGTGCGATAGCGGTTCATGCGGCGGCTCCGATGAGCACGTAGGCCCAGATCAGCGCGACGAGCACCAGGCTGCCGATCACCGACAGCCAGCTGTTGCGCACGAAGGCGGGGATGCCGAAACCGTGGCCGAAGTCCTGCACGATGTGGCGCAGGCCGTTGCACAGGTGGTAGGCGAAGGCCCAGCTCCAGGCGAACAGGAACAGCTGGCCGTACCAGGCGCCAGCCATGCCGCGGAAGCAGTTCCAGGAGGCCGGGCCGAGCATCAGCACCAACAGCGCGGCGGCAATGATCAGGGCACCGACCGACAGGACGATGCCAGTGGCTCGATGCAGGATCGAGGTCACCATCTGGATCTGCCAGCGATAGACCTGCAGGTGGGGGGAAAGAGGACGTTCGCGGGTCGCCATTCGCTGGGCTCGTTGTCTCGGCTGGGCGGCGTGCTTAAGGCCGCGTTGGCTCAAAGCTGCTCAAAAATCGATGCAGCGTCCGTTTTTCTCCCAGTCGCCGTAGCGCGTCGGCTCGAGGCCGCCGCGACCGCCGATTTCCCGCGGCGCAGGCGTCGCTTCCGGAGTGTTCTCCTCGGCGGGTCGCTGCGTTTCGGGATCGGGCTCGGGTGTGGGGGTTGGTTGGCCTATCATGCGGGTCTCACAACAGCGTAATTTTAGTCCTCCCCCTCGTGCCTGACAACCTGAATCTCACTTCCGCCGGTTTTTCCGCGCTCCCAGACCTGCAATACGTGGCGTTGAGCGGCGCGGATGCAGTCGCTTTCGCCCAGGCGCAGTTCGCCAACGACGTGCAGGCGCTGCGCAACGGCCACTGGCACTGGAACGCCTGGCTGAGCGCCAAGGGCCGGGTGATCGCGCTGTTCGCGCTGCTGCGCCGCGCCGACGACGCCTTGCTGGTGCTGCTGCCGGACGGCGGCGCGGCGGACCTGGCCACGGCGCTGAACCGCTTCGTGTTCCGGCGCAAGGTGCGCATCGCCGCGCACGACGGCCTGCACGCCTACGCGCGCCTGGCCGCGCCCGCGCATGCGCAAGGCGCGGCGCTGGCCGAACGCGACGGCGGGGCGATCGAACTGGACATGGGCGGCGACGGCCTGCCGCGCACGCTGCTGCTGGTCCCCGCTGCGCAGGCCGCGCCCGTCGCCGCCGATCATGCCTTTGCCGCCGCCTGGCGGCACGCCGACCTGCGCCTGGGCCTGGCCCGGCTCGATCCCAGCCAGCGCGAGCAATGGACCCCGCAGCAACTGGCGCTGGACCGGCTGCACGCGTTCAGCGTGAAGAAGGGCTGCTATCCGGGCCAGGAGATCGTCGCCCGCACCCATTTCCTGGGCAAGGCCAAGCGCGCCCTGCAATTGCTGGAGGTGGACGGCGTGGCCGAGCTCGGCGCGCAGGTGCTGCGCGACGGACAGGCGCTGGGCAGCGTGGTCAGCGTCGCCGGCGCGCTGGCGCTGGCGGTGCTGCCGCTTGAGGAGGTGGCGCCGACCGGCTTGTCCATCGGCGCGCATCCGGCGCACTGGCAGCCGCTGCGCGACGGCCTGGCGCGCTGAGTCCCGCAGCCCAAGGCTCTTGCTTTGGGCTTGGTTCGGTTACGAGTCCCGAGTCCCGAGTCCCGAGTCCCGCGCCTCCAAACGCTCGCCGCTTTCAGGATCGAAGAAGTGGAGCGCCTCGCCGCGCACCGCCACGCGCAGGCGTTCGCCCAGGCCCGGCAGCGTGCGCGGCGCCACCCGCATCACCAGCGGCTGGCTGCCGTAGCTGAGGTTGACGAAGATCTCGTTGCCGACCGGCTCGATGACCTCGACCGTGGCCTCGAACCCGCCCTGCCCGTCCTCGCTGGGCTGCAGGTGCTCGGGGCGCACGCCGATCGCGATCGGCCGGCCCAGCCATTGCCGCGCGACATGCGCGCCGTGCAGCGGCACGCGGCTGGCGTCGGCCAGCTGCAGCTGCTGCAGGCCCCCCTCTTCGAGCAGCTGGCCCTGCAGCACGTTCATCGCCGGGCTGCCGAGGAAGCCGGCCACGAACAGGTTGGCCGGGCGGTCGTACAGCGCCATCGGCGTGTCGATCTGCTGGATCCGCCCGTCCTTGAGCACCACGATGCGCTGGCCCAGGGTCATCGCCTCGACCTGGTCGTGGGTCACGTAGATCATCGTGGTGCCGAGCTTGCGGTGCAGCTGCGCGATCTCGGTACGCACCGAGTGGCGCAGCTTGGCGTCCAGGTTCGACAGCGGCTCGTCGAGCAGGAACACCGCCGGCTCGCGCACCAGCGCGCGGCCCAGCGCCACGCGCTGGCGCTGGCCGCCGGACATCGCCCGCGGCAGCTTGTCCAGCATCGGGGTCAGGCCCAGGGTGTCGGCGGCGGCGGCGACGCGGCGCGCGATCACGTCCTTGCTCTCGCCGCGCAGCTTCAGCCCGAACGCCAGGTTCTCGGCCACGGTCATGTGCGGGTACAGCGCGTAGCTCTGGAACACCATGGCGATGTCGCGGTCCTTCGGCGCCACGTCGTTGACCACGCGTTCGCCGATGCGCAGCTCGCCGCCGCTGATCTCCTCCAGCCCCGCGATCATGCGCAGCAGGGTGGATTTGCCGCAGCCCGAGGGCCCGACCAGCACCATCAGTTCGCCGTCGGCCACTTCGAAGCTGGCCCCGTGCACGGCGACCTGGCCGTTGTCGTAGACCTTGCGGATGTTGTCCAGTTGTACTTTCGCCATGGTGCGGTATCCGGTTTCCGGCAGGAGAGACGGGCTGCCGCCGGTCCCTCCCGAAGGCAGTGCATACGAATGCGGTTCGCATCGTGCCAGCGACACAGGCAACAATGGGAGCGCAATGCGGTATTCTGCCATGTAACCGTTTTCACGGGGCAACATCGACGCCTGGGAGGGCCTGCGATGCGAACCGCCAGCCGCCGCCGTCCGGGCGTGCGCCGAGCGCCCGCTCTGATGCTTGAGGCATTAGACAGGTATGCTCAGAGGTCTGGCAGTCGTATTCATCTCCCGGATCGTGCGGTCCCGCCTGGCGGTCGTCATCGCTATGCCCCCGCGCGAGCTGCAGGACGGATACAGGCCGCTTCCGCCGCTTGCTTACCAACGCCACGTCACTACTAGCCCCCAGGTGATCGACGAAATGTCACCCGAAACCGAAAACCGGTCGATGCACGATACCTTCCTGTTGTTTGGCGCCACCGGCGATCTGGCCCAGCGCTACCTGTTCCCGTCGCTGCTGCGCATGCTCGACGACGGCTTCCTGCCGGAAGATTTCCGCATCCGTGCGCTGGCGCTGTCGCCGCACGACACCGCCAAGTTCCACGAGATCCTCAAGCCGCGGCTGCAGGCGGCGATGCCGCAGGTCAGCGAGGCGGTCATCCAGTCGCTGCTGGATCGCATCGACTACCGCTCGGTGGACCTGCGCAATGCCGAGTCGGTGGCCGAGGCGGTGCGCGAGCTGGCCTCGCGCAAGTGCGTCAGCTACCTGGCGATCCCGCCGGGTCTGTACATCAGCACCTGCCAGGGCCTGGCCCTGGGCGGCGCGCTGGCCGCGCCGAACCGGCTGATGCTGGAGAAGCCGATCGGCCACGACTCGGCCAGCGCGCGCGAGATCCTGCAGGCGATCGGCGCGCTGATCGACGAAGACCGCGTGTTCCGCCTGGACCACTACCTGGGCAAGGCCGCGGTGCAGAACCTGATCGCGCTGCGCTTCGGCAACACGCTGCTGGAGGCGGTGTGGAACCGCAACTACATCGAGTCGGTGGAGATCCTGGTCGCCGAGAGCGAGGGCGTGGACGGCCGCGACGCCTACTACGCGCGTTCCGGCGCGCTGCGCGACATGGTCCAGAGCCACATCCTGCAGCTGCTGTGCCTGGTGGCGATGGAGCCGCCGGCCTCGCTGGAGGCGGACCGCATCCGCGACGAGAAGGTCAAGGTGCTGCGCGCGCTGCGTCCGCTGCAGGCCGCGCACGCCGCGCGCGACAGCGTGCGCGGGCGCTACACCGCCGGCACCATCAACGGCCAGCAGGCGCAGGCCTACCAGCCGCCGGAAGGCAGCGACGTGGAGACCTTCGTCGGCGTCACCGCCTACATCGACAACTGGCGCTGGGCCGGGGTGCCGTTCCGGCTGTGCACCGGCAAGCGCCTGGCCGAACGCACCACGCGCATCGTGGTCACGCTCAAGCCGGTCACCCACTGGCTGTTCGAGCGCCCCGACGCGAAGCACGTGGCGCCGAACCGGCTGACCTTCCAGCTGCAGCCGCAGGAGAACATCGAACTGGGCCTGATGAGCAGCCTGGCCGGTCCGGAATGGGGTGCGCTGGAACTGCAGCCGCTGGAACTGGAACTGTCGGTGCCGACCGGCCTGCATCGCCGCATCGCCTACGAGCGGCTGATGCTGGACGCGCTCAACGGCAACCACGCGCTGTTCGTGCGCGACGACGAAGTGCGCGCGGCCTGGGCCTGGATCGACAGCGTCAGCGACGCCTGGGCGCAGGCGCACCTGCCGCTGCTGCCCTACCCGGCCGGCAGCTGGGGGCCGCAGGAGGCCGAACGCTACGTCTCCGCCGACGACGCCAGCGCCGTGCAGCGGGACGCGTCATGAGCGCGCCGCTGCGGCCGGTGCTGGTCGCCGACATCGGCGGCACCAACGCGCGCTTCGCACTCGCCGACCTCGACGCGTCCACGCCGTTGCTCGACGACAGCACCCAGACCTATGCGGTGGTGGAGTTCCCGTCGCTGGGCGACGCGGCGCGCCACTACCTGCAGCAGACCGGCGTGGACGCGCGCAGCGGCGTGTTCGCCGTGGCCGGGCGGGTGGACGGCGACGAGGCGCGGATCACCAACCACCCGTGGGTGATCTCGCGCTCGCGCACCCGCGCCATGCTCGGCTTCGACGACCTGCACCTGATCAACGATTTCGCCGCGCAGGCGATGGCGATCAGCCTGCTGCAGCCGCAGGACGTGGTCCAGGTCGGCGGCGCGGCGTGGCAGCCGGCGCCGGTCGCCACGCCGCGCAACTACGCGGTGATCGGCCCCGGCACCGGCCTGGGCGTCGGCGGCCTGCTGACCCGCGGCGGCCGTTGCATCCCGCTGGAGACCGAGGGCGGCCACGTCAGCTTCCCGCCGGGCACGCCCGAGGAGATCCGCATCCTGGAGCTGCTGTCGCAGCAGTTCGGCCGCGTGTCCAACGAACGCCTGATCTGCGGCCCCGGCCTGGTCAACATCCATCGCGCGCTCAGCGAGATCGCCGGCGACAACCCCGGCCCGCTGCAGCCGGAAGACATCACCGCCCGCGCCGAGCAGGGCGACTACCGCGCGATGCGCACCATCGACGTGTTCTGCGCGGTGTTCGGCGCCATCGCCGGCGACCTGGTGCTGGTGCAGGGCGCCTGGGACGGCGTGTTCCTGACCGGCGGCCTGGTGCCGAAGATGCTCGACGCGCTGCAGCACTCCGGCTTCCGCCAGCGCTTCGAGCACAAGGGCCGCTTTTCGTCGATCATGGCGCGGGTGCCGTCGCTGGCAGTGACCCACCCCCGTCCCGGTCTGCTCGGCGCCGCCGCCTACGCGGTCGATGCCGAGCGGCAATCCCCAGGAGTCGTTGCATGAGCCCCACGTTGTCCGATCGCATCACCCTGATCCGTTACGACGATCCCGACGAATGGATCGACGCGGCGGCAGCCGAGATCGGCGACGCGCTGCGCGGGGACATCGAACTGCGCGGCAGCGCGCGGCTGCTGCTGTCCGGCGGCACCACCCCGGCGCCGGTGTACCAGGCGCTGGCCGAATTGCCGCTGGACTGGAGCAAGCTGGAAGTGGGCCTGGTCGACGAGCGCTGGCTGTCGCCGCAGGACAGCGACAGCAACGCGTATCTGGTGCGGCAGAGCTTCCTGGAGCGTGCCGAAGGCGCGCGCTTGGAGCCGCTGGTGCGGGTCGGCAAGCCGCTGCAGGAGTGCGTGCACGCCGCCAACCTGCATGCGCAGCATGCGCCGGCCGCGTGCATGGCGGTGCTCGGCATGGGCGGCGACGGCCACACCGCGTCGCTGTTCCCCGGCGCCACCGACCTGAACAAGGCGCTGGCCAATCCCCTGCCCTACGCCGCGCTGGACGCCACGGGCTGCCCCGGCGCCAACACCTGGCCGCTGCGCATCACCCTGACCCCGGCCGGCCTGGCGCCGATCGGCCAGCGCATGCTGCTGCTGCGCGGCAAGCAGAAGCTCGACGTGCTCGAGCGCGCGCTGGCCGGCAGCGATCCGCACGAATTCCCGATCCGCGTCGCCTTCGACACGCCTGGTGCGCGCTTGCGCGTGCATTGGTGTGAGTGAGGCCGGGACTCGGGACTCGGGACCGGGGACTCGTAACAGCCCATCGCTGCTGCATTCCCGCTCTTTCGAGTCCCCAGTCCCGAGTCCCGAGTCCCGAGTCCCGACCACATCCCCACACTTCATAGCCACGTCAGCCAATGAGCCTGCATCCGAAAATCCACGCGATCACCGAACGCATCCGCGCGCGCAGTGCGCCGTCGCGGCGCGCCTACCTGGCCGGCATCGATGCCGCCTTGCGCGACGGCCCGTTCCGCAGCCGCCTGAGCTGCGGCAACCTGGCGCACGGCTTCGCCGCCTGCGGCCCGACCGACAAGAGCCGCCTGGAAGGCGGGATCACCCCGAACCTGGGCATCGTCACCGCCTACAACGACATGCTGTCGGCGCACCAGCCGTTCGAGCACTACCCGGAAATCATCCGCAGCACCGCGCGTGCACTGGGCGCCACCGCGCAGGTCGCCGGCGGCGTGCCGGCGATGTGCGACGGCGTGACCCAGGGCCGTCCCGGCATGGAGCTGTCGCTGTTCTCGCGCGACGTGATCGCCCAGGCCACCGCGATCGGCCTCAGCCACGACATGTTCGACACCACCCTCTACCTGGGCGTGTGCGACAAGATCGTGCCCGGCCTGCTGATCGGCGCGCTGGCCTTCGGCCACCTGCCGGCGGTGTTCGTGCCGGCCGGGCCGATGACCCCGGGCATTCCCAACAAGCAGAAGGCCGAGGTGCGCGAGCGCTACGCCGCCGGCCAGGCCACCCGCGAGGAACTGCTGGCCGCCGAATCGGCGTCCTACCACGCGCCCGGCACCTGCACCTTCTACGGCACCGCCAATTCCAACCAGGTGCTGCTGGAAGCGATGGGCGTGCAGTTGCCCGGCGCCTCGTTCGTCAATCCGGGCACGCCGCTGCGCGACGCGCTGACCCAGCAGGCCACCGAACGCGCGCTGCGCATCACCGCGCTGGGCAGCGATTTCCGCCCGCTCGGCCGCATGATCGACGAACGCGCGATCGTCAACGCCGCGGTCGCGCTGATGTCCACCGGCGGCTCCACCAACCACACCATCCACTGGCTGGCGGTGGCGCGCGCGGCCGGCATCGTGCTGACCTGGGACGACCTGGACGAACTGTCGCAGATCGTGCCGCTGCTGACGCGCGTGTATCCCAACGGCGAGGCCGACGTGAACCATTTCGCCGCGGCCGGCGGCGTGGGCTTCGTGTTCCGCGAGCTGATGGACGCGGGGCTGATGCACGACGACCTGGCCACCATCGTGCCCGGCGGCATGCGCGCCTACGGCGACGAGCCGTGCGTGCAGAACGGCGCGCTGGCCTACGTGCCGAGCCCGGCCAAGAGCGCCGACGAAAGCGTGGTGCGCCCGGCCTCCAATCCGTTCGAGGCGCAGGGCGGATTGCGCCTGCTGCGCGGCAATCTCGGCCGTTCGCTGATCAAGCTGTCGGCGGTGAAGCCGGAATTCCGCACCATCGAGGCGCCGGCCGTGGTCATCGACGCGCCGCAGGCACTGAACAAGCTGCATGCCGCCGGGGTGCTGCCGCACGACTTCGTGGTGGTGCTGCGCTACCAGGGCCCGCGCGCGAACGGCATGCCGGAACTGCATTCGCTGGCGCCGCTGCTGGGCCTGCTGCAGAACCAGGGCCGGCGCGTGGCGCTGGTCACCGACGGCCGCCTGTCCGGCGCCTCGGGCAAGTTCCCGGCCGCGATCCACATGACCCCGGAAGCGGCGCGCGGCGGCCCGATCGCGCGCGTGCGCGAAGGCGACATCGTGCGCCTGGACGGCGAGGCCGGCACCCTGGAAGTGCTGGTGGATGCCGCCGAATGGGCGGCGCGTGCGCTGGCGCCGAACACCGCGCCGGCCGCGCACGACCTGGGCCGCAACCTGTTCGCGATCAATCGCCGCGTGGTCGGCCCGGCCGACCAGGGCGCGATCTCGATCTCCTGCGGCCCGCCCGCGGCCGACGGCGACGACTGGAACTACGACGCCGAGTACGACCTGGGCCGCGGCAGCGAGGCCGCCGACGCACCGCACGAGGCAAAGGACGCGTAAGCCTGCGGCCCGACCGGCGCCATCGGCGCCATGCCCCTCCCCCCGCGTCGGCCGCCTGCGGCCGACGCACTTCCGCCATCCTCGCGACTACGAGATTGCCATGACGATTGCCGACCACCAGAACGAAGCCGAACACCTCCTGCGCGCCGCCGGCATCCTGCCGGTGGTGACCGTGCACAGCCTGGACGAGGCGCGCCGCGTTGCCGCCGCGCTGCTCGAAGGCGGGCTGCCCGCGATCGAGCTGACCCTGCGCACGCCGGTGGCGATGGACGCGCTGGCGATGCTCAAGCGCGAACTGCCGGACATCAGGATCGGCGCCGGCACGGTGCTGACCGAAACCCAGCTGCAGCAGGCGATCGACGCCGGCGCCGATTTCATCGTCACCCCGGGCACGCCGCCGGCGCTGGCCGACGCGCTGGCGCGGGCGCCGCTGCCGGTGGTGCCGGGTGCCGCCACCCCGACCGAACTGCTGGCGCTGATGGCGCGCGGCTTCCGCGTGTGCAAGCTGTTCCCGGCCTCGGCGGTCGGCGGCCTGGCCATGCTCAAGGGCCTGGCCGGCCCCCTGGCGGACCTGAAGCTGTGCCCCACCGGCGGCATCGGCGAGAGCACCGCGGCCGAGTACCTGGCGCAGCCGAACGTGGTCTGCATCGGCGGCTCGTGGATGGTGCCGAAGGACTGGCTGGCCAACGGTCAGTGGGACAAGGTGCGCGAGAGCGCGGCGAAGGCGGCCGAGATCGTCCGCGGGACTCGGTAAAGTCGGGACTCGGGACTCGGGACTCGGGACTCGAAAAGCGAACCACAAAAAAGCGCCGGCATGCCGGCGCTTTTTGTTTGGCTGTTGCTGTCGCGTTTGCTGTTCCGGGTCCCCGGTCCTGGCTTTACCGAGTCCCGAGTCCCGAGTCCCGAGTCCCGACGTCCCGACGTCCCGGCCTCACCGCACCTCGATCTGCACATCTGCCGGCAAAGAACGGATCCGCAGCTCGCCGTTTTCCCACTGCGCCGCTTCGCCGTTGACCAGGGTGCGGCCGGGTTCGCCGGTATACGGCCACGGCAGCACCAGGCCGCCGCTGGGCACGCGCAGGCCGCCGCCGATGCCCAGGATCAGCCGGTTCTTCTGCCGGCGCAGCTGGTAGCTCAGTTCGCCCTGCGGAGTGCGCAGGTCCTGGATCGCGATGCCCTTGCCGTCGAACCATGCCGCCGGCACGCCGGCCGCCAGCACCAGGCTGTCGTCGATGTCGCGCACGTAGGCGAACATGTCCAGTACCGAGCGCACGAAGTCCGACGCCACCCAGGCATGCGGCAGGTCGCCGACGAAGAACGGCTTGCGCGGCGTATGCGAGACCACTTCGGCCCACTGGTTCCAGGGCTGCGGCGTACGATCCTTGAAGAAGAACTGGGTCGCGTCCCAGGCGCGCTCGCGCCAGCCCAGGCGCACGAACGCGGCGACGTTGCGCCATTCGTACGGCGTGTAGTCCTTCCACTCGCGCTTGCCGTCGCGGCGGCTGGCGAACTCGCCCCAATAGCGCTCGAAGGTGTTGCCCAGCAGTTGCGGCGGCAGCCGGCCCTGCTCCCCGCCCGGCGCCAGCGCGATGGTCGTGGAGGTGGGATCGAAATCGCCCAGCTCGGCCGACCCGGGCAGGAAATCGATATGGTGCTGCTGCGTGGCGGTCTGCAACGAGGCGTACAGGTCCTGGCGGAATTCGTCGCGCGCGGCGGCAAAGCGCGCCGCATCGTCGACCCGGCCCAGTTCGGCGGCGATCTCCACCGCGTCCTTGTAGCCGCGCAGCGCCCAGAAGTTGTCCCAGTACGAATGCATCGGCTTGGCCGAATAGCCTTCGTGGCTGATCGACACCGGCATCATCCCGTAGAACGCCGGATTGCGCGCCCGGTTCTCCTCGGTGCGCTCGCTGAGCCGCAGCTGTTCCATGTACTCGTACGCGGCCAGCACGTGCGGCCACATCTTTTCCAGGAACGCGCGGTCGCCGCTGTAGCGGTAGTAGTCGGCGACGCCGAAGATCAGTTCGCCATGGCTGTCGTTCTCCGGCACCGGATCGCTGCCGCGGTCGTCCACGCAGCACGGCACCATGCCGTTGGCGAACTGGTACGGCGCGTACCACTCCAGGTACTCGCGCGCCACGTCGGCGCGGCCCAGGCGCAGCAGGCCTTCGGAAATCATCGCGCCGTCGCGGATCCAGCTGCGCGAATACGAGCGCGTGCCCGGCTGCAGGCGTGGCCCGATCCGCGAGATCAGCATGTGCGCCAGCGCGGTGCGCAAGGTGTCGGCCAGCGCCTTGCCCTCGGCCGGGACGCTCAGCTGCACCCGGTCCAGTTTCTCGCGCCACTGCTCGGCCACCAGCTGTTGCGCACGCGCCGCATCGAACCCGGACGGCAGCGCCTGCGCGCCGGTCTGCGGGATCAGCAAGGCCACTTCGCGCACTTCGCCCGGGGCCAGGCGCCCGCGGTACAGCAGCGCGCCCGAGGCCAGGCCGTCGGCGTCGGACGCCTGCTGCGGCAGCGCGGCGCTGTCGGCGGCCAGGCGCTCGATGTCGATGCCGGCGTCGAACGCCGTGGCGTAGGCCGCGTCGGGCTTCTGCACCGCGAACACGCGCGGCTCGCCGTTGACCTGCACCTGGGCGCCGTCGAACGCCAGCAGATGGATCGGGCTGACCCCGCCGACGGTGTTGAGGAACTGGCTGGGCGGGTTCACCTGGAACGGCCGCACCGCCAGCGCCAGGGTGTAGTCGTGCGGCTTCTTGCTCGGGTTGCTGAGCCGGTAGCGCGCCACCAGCTGCGCCTGCTCCGGCGTGCCCTGCACGAAGGCGGTGATGCGCAGGCCGGCGTTGTCGTGGCTCCAGTCCACGCTGGGGATCGGCAGGTAGTCGTCCTGCAGGCTCTGCGCGGTCTTCACGTCGGCCCAGCTCAGGCGCTTACCGTCCAGCAGCAGGAACGGCTCGATGCTGAAGCCGCCCTTGCCCACTTCGATCGCGCCGTCCTCGCCGACCAGGCCCTGTTCGCGGCCGCCGTCCAGGCCGACGATGGTCCAGTACGGCTGCTCGCCGCTGAAGCCGCGCGGGAACCAGCCGCGGGTGGCATCGGCCGCCACCGACTTGACGAAGTCGTTCGGGGTCGCGGCGAAGGCCAGCGGCTGCAGCGCGATGTCGGCGATGCCGTAGCGGAAGCTGGGGCCGTCCTCCAGGTCGATGCGCACATAGCGCGCCTCGGTCTCGGGCATCGGCAACCAGTCGGTGCCGCCGTTGCCGGCGGTGACGGTGCGCAGCTCGCGCCAGCTGCGGCCGTCGGCCGAGCCCTGCAGCTTGTAGCGCGAGGCATACACGCCCGGCGCCCATTGCACCTTGGCGCCGCCGAACTCGCGCACCTTGCCCAGGTCCAGCATGATGGTCTGGGTCTTGGCGTTGCCGCTGTACCACACCGTGTCCGCCTTGCCGTCGGCGATGCGCTGTTCCAGCGCCGGCGCGGTGTCGGCGCTGACCTTCACCGTCAGCGGCGAGGTGTCCTGCGGCGGCAACGGGGTCAGGCTCAGCTGGTCGAAGCACACCGTGCCCTTGCCGCCGACCTGGTTGTAGATGGTGAACTCGACCTGCGCGCTGCGCTTGAGTTCTTTCTCCGGACTCGGCCCCCAGGCCTTGTCGATCTGCCGCTTCTTGAAGCTGAGCGTGCTCCACTGCTTGGGGAAGTCGTAGCGCGGCCGGTTGACCCACCACACGTTGTCGCCGCTGGCGTCGACCAGCTTGAACTGCAGGTCGTTGCTCGGCGAATCGCCGCGCAGCTGGAACGCGAGCTGGTAGTTGTCCGGATACTCGATCGGGATCGCGCGGCGGATGCCGGCGTAGCCGGAGACGCCGTTGAAGTCGTAGTCCAGGCAGATCGCCTTGGCGCGGCCGCCGCTGGCGGCCTGCACCAGCCGGGTCGAGGCGGTGACCTGGTTGGAGACGACGATCTGCCAGTTGTCGAGATTGTTGAAGCTGTCCAGCGCTACCGGCGCGGTCGGCGCCGCGGCGAAGGCCTGCGCCGCCGCCAGGCCCAGGATGGCCATCGTCCACCGTCTGCTCGTCATCGCCGCTCCCGTCATGAACCTCGTTCCCGTTGTGTCGTTGGCTTTTTTGCAGGAGGGGTTCAACCCCGACGCGTGACCGGCACGGCGTCGGGGCTGAAGCCCCTCCTACAGCTACATCCTCAGCATGGCCGGCAGTTCAGCGCCGAGCGACGCAAGCGCGTTCCCACACTCGTGCATTCCCCATGCCGTCCATGGCGCAGCATACCGGCTCCGGCTACGCCGGCCTGGCCATCCATGGCCGGGCGTTCGGCGCAACGCGCGCCAGTGGCGCTCCATGATCGGCAGAACCGCTGCCATCCATGGCGTGACACTCGCACTCCAGAACGTCCGGCCCGGCCATCCATGGCCGGGCGTTCGGGAACGCGCGAGCCAGTGGCTCGCAAGCGCGTCGCCGCACTCGCATCTTTCCCATGCCATCCATGGCGCAACGGATCGGCTCCAGACAACCCGGCCTGGCCATCCATGGCCAGGCGTTCGGCGCAACGCGCGCCAGTGGCGCGCAAGCGTTGCGCCTCACCCCTTCACGCTTCCCAGCAACAGGCCCTGGATGTAGTAGCGCTGCAGCGCCAGGAACAGCGCCAGCACCGGGATCACCGTCACCACCGCGCCGGCCATCATCATCTCCACGTCCATGATGTGCTCGCGCGACAGCGCCGCCAGCGCCACCGGCAAGGTGTAGTGCTCCTGGTCGGTCAGCACGATCAGCGGCCACATGAAGTCGTTCCACGCGGCCATGAAGGTGAAGATGGTCAGCGTGACCAGCACCGGCTTGAGCATCGGCAGCACGATCTGGAAGAAGATGCGCAGTTCGCCGGCACCGTCGATGCGCGCGGCCTCCAGCAGTTCGTCCGGGATCGAGCGCGCGTACTGGCGCACCAGGAAGATGCCGAACACCGTCGCCAGCGCCGGCACCACCACCCCGCCGAAGTTGTTGACCAGGTGCAGCTGCTTCATCAGCAGGAACAGCGGCAGCATCGCCACCTGCGCCGGGATCACCAGCGCCGCCAGCAGCACCTGGAAGATCCGCTCCTTGCCGACGAAGCGCAGCTTGGCGAACGCATAGCCGGCCATGGTGTTGACCAGCAGCGAGCCGAGCGTGATCGCGCACGACACCAGCAGGCTGTTGGCGAAGTTGCGCGCCATGCCGGTGCGCGAGAACAGCTCGCCGTAGTTGGCCAGGGTCGGGCCGGTCGGCAGCAGCGGCGGCGGGAAGCGGCTCGCCTGCCCGGCCGGCATGAACGACACCGACAGCATCCACAGCAGCGGCGCCAGGCTGATCAGCGCCAGCACCAGCAGCCCGCCGTTGACCAGCAGCGTGTTCCAGCGCGACGCGCCGATTTCGCGGCTCATACCAGGTCCTTCTTGCGGCCGAAGCGCAGCATCACGGAGGTCACTCCCAGGATGATCAGGAACAGCAGGAACGCCACCGCCGACGCGCGGCCGAGGTTCCACCACTTGAAGCCTTCCTCGAACATGAAGTACAGCACGCTGACCGTGCTCTGCAGCGGGTCGCCGCGGGTCATCACGTAGGGTTCGGCGAACAGCTGGAAATAGCCGGACACGGTGATCACCCCGACCACCAGCAGCACCGGCCCCAGCATCGGCAGGGTGATGTGCAGGAACTGCCGCCACTTCGACGCGCCGTCGATGCGCGCGGCCTCGTACAGGTCCTGCGGGATGCCCTGCAGGCCGGCGAGGAAGATCACCATGTTGTAGCCGAAGTTCTTCCACACCGCGAACAGCATGATCGTCGGCATCGCCCAGTGCGGGTCGCCGAGCCAGTCGATCGGGCCGATGCCCAGATGGCTCAGGCCGTAGTTGACCAGGCCGTAGCTGGTGTGGAACAGGTAGCGCCAGATCACCGCCACCGCCACCAGCGTGGTCACCACCGGCGCGAACAGCGCGGTGCGGAACAGCGGCTTGAACCGCGCCACCGGCGCATTGAGCAGCAGCGCCGCGCCCAGCGAGGCGCCGATCGACAACGGCACGCCGACGATGACGAAGTAGGTGGTGTTCCACAGCGACTTCCAGAACATCTGCGTCTGCAGCAACTCGATGTAGTTGCCGAAGCCGACGAAGCGCAGGTGGTTGCTGTCGGCCAGCGCGTACAGGTCGAAGTCGGTGACGCTCAGCGCCAGCGCCGACAGCACCGGCAGGCCGAAGAACACGCCGATCACGATCAGCGCCGGCCCGGCGAACAGCCAGCCGGCCAGGGAACCGCGCTTCATGGCGCCGCTCCCGCAGCCGCTGCGGCCGCTGCCTGCGGATGCTGCTGCTGGTAGATCCAGCGCCGCTTCTCCAGGATTTCGTCCACGCGCTTGTCCAGGTCCTGCACCGCCTTCTCCTGGCTTTCGCCGCCGCGCACCACGCGCTCGGTGACCAGCCGCATTTCCTGCACGATGCGCTCCCACTCCAGCACCTTCGGCGCCGGCTTGACCCGCTCCAACTGGTCGCGGAACGCGTGCGCCAGCGGATCGTTGGCCAGCGACGGGTATTCCCAGGTGCTGCGCCGCGGAGGCATGTCGCCGATCAGCGCGTGGAACCGCGCCTGGGTCTGCGGCCGCGACAGGAACTCGATCAGCTTCCACGCCGCGTCCTTCTGCTGCGACTTGCGGAAGATCACCAGGCTGGTGCCGCCGGCGATGCCGGCGCCCGGGCCGCTCGTGCCCGGCAGCGGCATCGTGCCCCACTGCCCTTTCAGCGCCGCCGGCTCCAGCTTGCGGAACTCGCGGATATTCCACGGTCCGGAAATGTAGAACGCGTAGAAGCCGTTGAAGAATTCGTCCCACACGTTGGAGATCTGGGTCTCGGACATCTTCGGCGCCCAGCCCTGTTCGAACATGTTGGCGTAGAAGCCCAGCGCCTTGCGGAAGCCGGGGCTGCGGAAGTTGCCGTAGTTGTTGTGGTCGCGCAGCAGCGGATCGTCCAGCTGCAGGCCCAGCGACAGCTGCTGCTCGAATTCGTTGATCGGCATCAGGATCGCGTAGCGCTTCGGCCCCACGTGCTTCTTCACCGCGGCCATGGCCTGCTCCCACTCGGCCCAGGTCTGCGGCAGCTTGTCCACGCCGGCCTCTTTCAGCATGTCCTTGCGGTAGAACAGCAGGCGCGTATCCACGTACCACGGCACCCCGTACAGCTGGCCGTCGATGACGCTGGTGTCCCAGATGCCGGCGAAGTAGTCCTTCGGATCGACCACCTTGGAGGTGTCCACGTAGGGCTGCAGCGGCTGCAGCGTGTCCAGCGCGGCGAATTCGGGGATCCAGGTATTGCCGAGCTGGCACACGTCCGGCAACCCGTCGGCGGCGAACGCGGTCAGCAACTTTTCGTGCGCGGCGGTCCACGGGATGTTCTGGATGTCCACGTGGATGCCGGGATTCTCCTTCTCGAACTCCGGGATCAGCTCGGCCACCACCTCGGCCTCGCGGCCCATCGCCCAGAACCGCACCACCTCGCCCTGCGGCGCGCGCGCGCAACCGCACACGGCCAGCACCAGCATGCCCAGCGTCACGTACCGGCGCATCGTCCGCAAGCCGCTCATTGCGGATTCTGCGGCTGGCGCTGCGCGGGATTGGGCTGCGCTTCGGCGGATGCGGCGCGCGACTCGGCGATGCCCAGCGCCCGGGCCGTGGCCGCCTGCTCGTCCTTCTTCGGCAACGGCTGGGTCTCGCCCTCCGGGGTCAGCCAGCCGCCGCTGAAACCGGCGCGTTCCAGGCCGGTGCGCAGGTACTTGTTCTTCTTCATCACGTTCCAGACGAACTCGTTGCGGTAGTTGGCGATCATGGTGACGATCGCGCCCTGGTCGATGCCGATGTAGTCGCCGGCGACCCAGCCGCGGTTGGGCAGCATGCGCCCGGTCTTGAGCGGGATATCGTAGTTGAAGCTGGGATTGAACGAATCCAGGAAGCCGTAGCTGGAATAGATGTAGTCGCCGAAGCGCTTGTGCATCTCCTGGGTGGCCGGGATCACCACTTCCGGCGCGAACACGATCGAGGACACCGCCGCGGTCGGCGCGATGGTGCCGTCGTCGAAGGCCTCGAACAAACCGGCGCCGCGGGTGCGGTAGTGGAAGAACTGGCGCTGTTCGCCGCGGTAGTCCTGGGTGGTGTTCTGCGGGCCGTCGCTGGCGGTCAGGCCCCACACGTTCTCGCCGTACTCCTTCCACTTCATCGGGTTGTCGATGGCGTACTCGCGCTGCGCGAGCGTGGCGCGGCGGCTGTTGAGGAAGTAGTCGATGCCGTGCTCGCGCATGTACTGGTCCTGGATGTCGCGGAAGTCGATCCAGACGTGGTTGTACTGGTGCGCGAACAACGGCCCGAACGCCAGGTATTCCTGGCCGTAGTACACGCCCCAGTCCTTGTTGTAGGTGCGCGTCCACTCCTGCCACGCATCGGGTTCCACCGGATGGGTCGGCGAGCCCAGCGCCAGCAGGTAGACCATCATGCCTTCGTTGTAGCCCATCCAGTCGTGCTGGATGAAGCCGCGCTCGGGGTACCAGCCCATCGTGATCAGCGGCGTGCGCTGCTGCATCCACTTCCAGTCCACGCGGCGGTACAGCGTGTCGGCGATCTGGCGGATCTCCTTCTCGTCGGCGCTGTCGCCTTCGTAGTAGGACTGCGCGAACAGCACGCCCATCATCAGCAGCGCGGTGTCCACGCTCGACAGCTCCACCCACTGGTCGTAGCGCAGGCCTTTCTGCATGTCCAGGAAGTGGTAGTAGAAGCCCTTGTAGCCGGCGCGGCCGCTGCGCTGCGGACCGACCGGCACGTCGCGCAGGAAGCGCAGCGTGGTCAGCGTGCGCTGCACCGCCTGCTCGCGGCTGATCCAGCCGTTCTCGTAACCGATCGGATAGACGGTGAGCGCAAACCCGATCGAGGCGATGCTGGCGAACGGGCGCGACGGGTAGCGGTCCACCGCCAGGCCGTTCTGCTCGTTGGTGGTGTCCCAGAAGAACTGGAAGGTGCGCCGTTCGATGTCGTCGAACAGCGGCGGCAATTCGGGTTTGACCAGCTTGGGGGGGAGTTCGGCTTCGATCAGGATCACTTTTACCGGCTTCTTGTCCGCTACGGAGGGCTCCTCGGTTTTCTTGCAGGATGCCAGCAGCGCTGCCGCCGCCAGCAGCAGGACCAATGGTGAGCGTGCGACGCTGCCCAGTTTCATGCCTTCGACACCCCTGTGAAATCGTTTACATGCATGTGTGAAATTATCCTACTTCCCACCTCGCCGCGACCACCCTAAACGTTCCGGGGTGGCCGCGGCAAAGCCTTTACCAGTCCAGCCCCAGCGACAGCTTCGCGGTACGGGTCGCGTACTGGTCGTAGCCGGTATAGGTCCCGCTGTCCCAATCGACGCTGTACGAGTCGTAGTTCTTCCAGTTGAAGACGTTCAGCACATCCAGGCGCATCTTCAGCTTGACGTTGGACCCGGTGTCCCACACCTTCTGCGCCGCCAGGTCCAGCTGCTTGATGCCCAGCGTGGTGTCGGGATGGAACTGGCGGATGCGGCACTGCCCGTCCGACGGGCAATAGGTGGTGTAGTAGTACTCCGGCGTGGACAGCGTCAGCTTGCCGGAGAACGTGGTGTCCCAGGGACCGTCGGCGACGCCGCTGACCACCAGGCGGTGCCGCGCGACGCCGCCGGAAGTGAACCAGCCGTAATCGGCGAGCGTGGCGTAGTCCAGCGCATAGTGCTCGCCGAACTGGCGGTTCTCCTTGGCGTTGCTGTAGGTGTAGGCGAAGTTGATGCTCCACGGCGACTCGGACGTGTACGGCTTCTCCAGGCTCAGCAGCAGCGAGTTGTTGCGGGTCTCCAGGCCGTTGGTGCCCAGGATCAGCGAACCGTAGCCCGGCACGCCGTAGTCCCACGGCGAGCCGGAGATGGTGCCTGCCTCGAAGAAGCTGCCGTCCGGCCGGCGGTTGCCCAGCAGGAACACGAAACCGTCCTTTGAGACGACACGCTGCAGCGTTACCGAACTGTTCCATCCGTAGCCCAGCATCTGGAACGTGTCGCGGATACCCAGGCTGAACTGGTCCGAATACGGCACCTTGAGCTTGTTGGCCAGCAGATCGACCTCGCGGCCGGTGGCCGAGTTGCTCGCCACCAGCGCATCGAGGGTGGATTGCTGCAACAGCGCGTCGCTCCACTCCAGGCAGTTGCCGGTTCCCACCGTGCACGGATGCGCGGCGGTGTTGATCGAATAGCCATAGCTGCCGTAGGTGGCCTTGGTCTGCTCCAGCGCCAGGTAGTCGAACAGGTTGCGGTCGTAGGAGCGCCCGGCACCGCCGAACAGCACGTGAGTCTGATCGCCGGTCAGGTCGTAGGAGAAGCCCAGCCGCGGCTGCCAGGCATCCTTGAACGCATGCCGGTTGCTGCCGTTACTGATGTACTTGGAGATATCGATGCCGCCCAGCGCCAGCGTCTGCGCATAGGTCTGCGTGGTGGCCGCATTCGGATCCTGGCTGTAGAGCGCGGCGACCACCGCAGGATCGGTCACGTAGTTCAGATAGCTCGGCGACTTCTCGTAGTCCCAGCGCAGGCCCAGGTTCAGGGTGAGCCGCTCGGTGGCCTCCCAGTCGTCCTGGAAGTAGATGCCGAACTGCTTGTTCTTGGAGGTCAACGTCCCCTGGCTGGTGCCGGTGAGGCCGGAGGCGAAGCTGATGTAGTACGGCACCGTGGTGCTGTCGTTGATGTCGTAGTAGTACTGCGGGTTGTACGGCTGCTGCTCGAGCGTGGTCAGCTCGACCTGCTTGTACTTCACGCCCATCTTGAGGGTGTGGCCCTCCCAGCCGGAGAAGGTCAGGTCGTCCTGGAAGGAGTGGCCCTTCTGGCCCTTGTGCTGGTAGCCGCCCGAACCGGCGCCGGTGGCCAGGATCACGTTGCCGTTGTTGTCCGCGCCATCGGTCAGCACGTAGCCGTCGCCGAAGTTCTTCGGCTCCAGCGACCAGAACGCCTTCTCGTAGGTCAGGTGCGCATCGTTGAGCCAGTCGCCCATGGTCAGCTGCCAGCGCAGGTCGATCCGCGTCTCGTCCACCTTGCTTTCGGTGGCGTAGGACTCGGTGTTCTGCGCGCCGACGTTGCCCAGGCCGGTTTCCTCGCGACGCTTGGCGGTGAGCTCCAGCAGATTGTTCTCATCGACCGACCAGTCGATCTTGCCAAAGTACAGGTCCTCGTGGAACGGCACGCTGCTGTTGCGCACCGCCGACTGCACCGACGCAGGCAGTTCGGCCACGGTATAGCCCTGGCCCGGATACACGTCCTGCGGCGCGGAATAGTCCTTGCCCTCGTAGGTCACGAAGAAATGCGCCACGTCCTTGACGATCGGGCCGCCGAACGAGAAACCGTACTGCTCGTCCTTGGAGCGGTCCTTGCTGCCCTGCTCCTTCTCCGACTCGCGCGCCGCGCGCCAATCGGAATTGCTGTAGTCCCAGAAGAAGCTGCCGTGGAAATCGTTGCCGCCGGACCTGGTCACCGCCGACACCGCCGCACTGCTGAGCTGGTCGTACTCGGCCTTGTAGTTGGAAGTGATGACCTTGTATTCGCCGATCGCCAGCTGCGGGAACGGATTGCCGCGGCTGGAGTCCTGCCCGGTGATGCCGCCGGCCAACACGTAGTTCTTCTGACCGACGCCATCGATGAACACATTGATGTTGTTCGCGCTCTGCGCGCCTGACTGCAGCTTGGTCGAGCCGTCGCTGGGGCTGGTCTCGAACACCATGCCGGGCACGGTGTCGGCGAAGGCCAGGAAGTTGCGCGAGCTCTGCGGCAAGGCCTCGATCTGGCGCGTGGTGACGTAGGTGGCCACCTCGGAGGTCTTGGTTTCCACCGCCAGCGGCGCGGTGACCTGCACGGTGTCCAGGGTCGTGGCGCCGCCAGCGGCAGTGCCGGGGCCACCGGCGGCCAGATTCAGCGTCGCCGCCTGGCCGACCTGCACGGTGATGGTCTGGCTGCTGGTGCTGTCGCCGGACTGCACGTCGACCCGGTAGGTGCCCGGCGGCAGGCCCGCCACCGAATAGCTGCCCGATGCGCTGGTCTGGACGCTGCGGCTGAAGCCGGTCGCCAGGTTGGTCGCGGTCACCTTGGCGCTGCCGGCAGCGGCGGCATCGACCGTCACCTGGCCGCGGATGGTGGCCGCGGTGCTCTGCGCGAGCACCGGCGCGGCGGCAAGCAGCAAACAGCCGGCCAAGGCGCAGGCAAGTGCGCTGCGTTGCGGCCGGTACGTCGATTGGATGTGGTTTTTCATGAAACCCTCCCGGGGTTCTTCATGTTCTGGTTGCAGGAATAGCGAATTGGCCGAATGTGAGAAAGAAATCCAACAAATGACGCATTATCGACAGCGACACGGGCAGCGACGACGTTGCGCGGCCCATGCTTTTCCTACGTTTCCACCGGTATTCCGACAACACGCCGCGACGCCGCACTCGGGTTGCCGCAGCGCCTGTTCGCGCTGCGCCAGCGCCGTGCGTACGACAACGCGCTGTTTCGACAGCATGCGCGCCCCGCCAATCGCTTAGATCACGCGAACATATCCCTGCAACCGCCGCGGCTCCCGAACAGGTTCGGGCGCCACGGCAGCAGGACTTACCAGTTCAGGCCGAACGACAGCTTGAACGTGCGCATCGGCGACGCCAGCACGCCGTTCGCGGTGCCGTACGCCGTGTTGAGGTCGTCGTAGGTCCCGGTGTCGGTGTTGTAGTCGGCGTAGTTGGTCCAGTTGAACAGGTTGATGACGTCGGCCCGCACATTGAACTTGATGCCTGCGCCGGTATCCCATTCCTTGTTCGCCGCCAGGCTGAATTCCTTGTAGCCCAGGGTCGAATCCGGCTTGTATTGGATGATATAGCACTGGTCGTTGCCGGCCAGGCAGTTGGTGCCGTAGCGCGGGGTCTGGCTGGCCAGCGACAGCTTGCCGGACAGGGTGATGGCGTACGGCAGCTCGTAGATGCCGGTCACCACCAGACGGTTCTTGGCAATGCCGCCGGCCTCGCGCCAGCCGTAGCCGGCCATCGACGCCTGATCCAGCGCGTAGTGCTCGCCGTACTGGCGGTTTTCCTTGGCATCGGAGAACGTGTAGGCCACGGTCAGGCCCCAGCCCGATTCCTTGTCGTACGGCTTGTCCAGCTTCAGCGCCAGCTGGTTGTTGCGCGTTTCCAGGCCATTGGTGCCCAGCACGATCGCGCTGTAGCCGTTCGGCGAATCGGTCGGCACGCCGGAGGTGGTCCCCGGCAGGAAGAACGAGCCGTCGGCACGGCGGTTGCCGCGCAGGAACACGAAGCCGTCCTTGCTCACGATCCGGCTCAGGGTCACGTCGGTGTACCAGTCGTTGCCCCACAGATGCACCATGTTGCGCATGCCGAGACTGAACTGGTCGGAGTACGGCACCTTGATGTTGTTGTCGATCAGGTAGATCTCGCGGCCGCCGCCACCGGTGGTGTTCGACGCCAGCGTGTCCAGGCCGGCCTGGGTCGCGTAGCTCTCGTTCCAGGGCACGCACGGATCGCCCAGGCAGGCGTTGTTGGCGCTGCTGAAGTAATAGCTGTACGACTTGAAGCTGTTGTTGAGCTGCTCCAGCGCCAGGTAGTCGAAGATGTTGCGGTCGTAGGCGCGGCCGGCGCCGCCGTAGATCACGTGCGCCTGGTCGCCGAACAGGTCGTAGGAGAAGCCCAGCCGCGGCTGCCACGCATCCTTGAACGCCTTGCGGTTGTGGCCGTTGCTGATGTAGCTGGAGATGTCGTAGTTGGCGTTGTCCAGGTTGCTCCAGTTCTGCAGCGCGCTGGCGACGTCGGCCGGGGTCACGAAGTCGAGGAACGAGGGGGTCTTCTCGTAGTCGTAGCGCACGCCCAGGTTGAGCGTCAGGTGCTCGTTGACCTCCCAGTCGTCCTGCAGATAGACGCCGTATTGCTTGTTCTTGGACACCACCGAACCGCCGCTGGTATCGCCCCAGCGCACCCGGTACGGCGTGTCGGTATCGGTCAGGATGTTGTAGTAGTACTGCGGATTGGCCGGATTGATCTGGGTCGAATCCAGCTCGATGTCCTTGTACTTGAAGCCCATCTTGACCGTATGGCTGCCGTGCCAGTCCATGCTGTTCAAGGTCAGGTCGTCCTGCAGGGTCCAGCCTTTCTGGCCCTTGTTCTGGTAGCTGCTGCCGGCGCCGGCGGTCAGGATGGTGGTCTCGCTGCCGGCCTGCGGCACGTACGACAGCACGTAGCCGCTGCCGTTGGTCAGCGGATCCTGGGTCCAGTACGCGCTTTCGTAGCTCAGGTTCAGATCGTTGAGGAACGCGGCGCCGGTGTACTGCCAGCGCAGGTTGGCGCGCTTCTCTTCCTGGCCGTTGGTGCTGCCGTGCTGGTAGGTGGTGGTGTCGCCGATGTCCGACAGCTCGTCTTCCTTGCGGTATTTTCCGCTCAGTTCGAACAGGCTGTTGTCGCCGATGGTCCAGTCGATCTTGCCGAAATACAGGTCTTCCTTGAACGGAGTGCTGTAGGTGGTGACCAGCGGCTGCAGGTCGCCCGGCAGCTGATCGACGCGGTCGGCATAGATGCCGCCCGGGATCACCGTGTTGGGCGTGGTGTATTCCTTGGCCTCGTAGGCGATGAAGAAGTGCGCGCGGTCCTGCAGGATCGGGCCGCTGAAGGTCGCGCCGTACTGGGTTTCGGAGAAATCGTCGCGCTTGCCGGCCTCGCGTTCCAGCGGGCTCTCGGCGCGCCAGTCGTCGTTGGTGGTGTCCCAGAAGAAGCTGCCGTGGAAATCGTTGCCGCCGGACTTGGTCGAGGCGACGATCGCCGCGCTGCTGACCTGGTCGAACTCGGCCTTGTAGTTGGAGGTGATGACCTTGTATTCGCCGATCGCCGACTGCGGGAACGGATTGCCGCGGCTGGAATCCTGGCCGCTGACGCCGCCGGTCAGCACGTAGTTCTTCTGGCTGATGCCGTCGATGTAGACGTTGGTGCCGTTGGCCGAGGTCGCGCCGGAGCGCACCGTGGTGTTGCCCTTGGCGTCGCGCTGGAACTGCACGCTCGGCACGCTGTCGGCCAGCTCGAGGAAGTTGCGCGTGGCCTGCGGCAGCTTCTCGATCTGCACGTTGGAGATGTAGGTGGCGTTCTCGGAGGTGCGCGTCTCCACCAGCACCGGCGGCGCGGTGACCTGCACCGCGTCAAGCGTGGTGGCGCCTTCGGCGCCGGCGCTGGCGGCCGGTGCGGCGCCGCCGAGGTTCAGCGTCGCGGTCTGGCCGACCTGCACGGTGACGTTCTGCGAGGTGGTCTGGCCATTGGCGGTCAGCTCGATGCGGTACGAACCCGGCGGCAGGCCGCCGACCGCATAGCTGCCGTTGTTGACCTGCACGGTGCGCGACAGACCGGTCGCCAGGTTGGTCGCGGTGACCTGCGCTTGCGCCGCCGGCGCCGACTCCAGCGCGACCTGCCCACGGATCGTGGCGGCGGTGCTCTGTGCGAACGCCGGTGCGGCGCTCAGCAGCAGGCAGCTGGCCAGCGCACAGGTGAGGAGCTTGCGCGCAGGCCTAGCCACGGTCTGAGTACGTTGATGCATGAAAACCCTCCAGGTTGGTTCTTAGTTGTTGCAGCGACTGCGTAAACAAGGAAAAAAGTGCAGCAAGTGAAGCGCTGAAAACAGCATGGCGACAGCGGCGTCGGCGACGTTGCTCCTCCTATTTCTTCATGACGTTGCGACTGGAATCGCGCACGACGAGCAGCGGCGTCAGCGTCTGCCGCAGCCCCTCGTCGCTTCCCGGTTGATCGATCAACTGCAACAGGCGCCGCATCGCCTGCTCGCCGAGGCCGGCGATACTCACCTGCATGGTGGTGAGAGACGGGTGAACGAAGCGCGCCAGCGGGATGTCGTCGAAACCGGCCAGGGCGATATCGTCGGGCACGCGCACGCCGGCCTGGGCGAAGGCGTACAGGCAACCGAGCGCGGTCATGTCGTTGGCGGCGAACACCGCATCGGGCAGCGTGCCCGACTGCAGCATCGCCTGCCCGGCACGATGGCCCGAGGCTTCGTCGAACTGTCCGGGAAACTCCTGGCCCTGCGCCTGGCCCGGATGCGCGGCGATCGCGTCGCGGAACCCGCGCAGGCGTTCGCGCGCGTCGAAGTTCAGGTCCGGGCCGCCGACGAAGGCGATGCGGCGATGGCCCATCGCCAGCAGGTGCTCGGTCATCGCCATCGCGCCGGCATGGTCGTCGATGCTCAGTACCGGATACTCGGCGCCGGGCAGATAGGTATTGATCAGCACCGTCGGCAACGCCTGCGGCAGGTTGTCGGTGAGGAAGCCGGGACGCTCGGCGTACGGCGACAGCACCAGCAGGCCGTCCACGCGCCCGCGCATCGCGCGCAGCGCGCGGCCCTGCTCTTCCGGATCACCGTGGTAGCTGGACACCAGCAGATGCTGGCGGCGCGCGCGCGCGGCGCCGTCGATGCCGCGGATCAGCTCGGAGAAGAATTCGCCGTACAGGTCCGGCAGCACCACGCCCAGGGTCTGGGTGCGGCGGCTGCTGAGGCTGCGCGCGGCCGCGTGCGGGCTGTAGCGCAGCCGCTCGGCCACTTCCAGCACCAGCTTGCGTACCGGCTCGGCGACGTTCTCGTGGCCGTTGAGCGCACGCGACACCGTGGCCACCGATACCCGGGCCTCGCGTGCGACATCTTTGATTGTGACCGCGCTCTTGGCCATCGTGCCGCCCTCCGCGGCCGAGACATTGAGAAACTGGCGCGGACTGTAATCGTTTTCAGGACGAGGCAGAAGCCTTTTGTTATTTTTTCAATAAAACCCTTTCAATTCAGATACTTGATCGATCGCAAAATCGCCAGAATCATGACGCGCCGCAGCATAATAGCCACCTGGATTCCGCTTTTTCCGGCGCTGCCGCTGCGCTTGCGCGGCATGCCGCGCGGTTCGCGACGATCGGCATGCGCAACGCATCAGGCAACGTCGCGCGGCGCTTCGGCGCGGATCGACAGCGCATGGATGTCGGTCTGCATCATCTCGCCAAGCGCGGCATAGACCGCGCGGTGCCGGGCCAGCGGCGCCATGCCGGCGAAGGCGGCACTGACGATGCGCACATTGAAATGGCCGCGCCCGTCGCGCGCACCGGCGTGGCCGGCATGGCGATGGCTGTCGTCCTCGACCTCCAGCGCCTGCGGCGCGAACGCCGCCTGCAACGCGGCGCGGATGCGCTCGACCCGGCCCGCGGCCGTCTCGCTCACGGCAGGCCCGCTCACGGCAAGGTCTTCCGGAACGGCCGCACCTCGACCCGCGCGTAGACGCCCGCAGCCACGTACGGATCGGCCTGCGCCCAGGCCTGGGCCTGCGCCAGCGAGTCGAACCCGGCCACCACCAGGCTGCCGCTGAAGCCGGCCGGACCCGGGTCCTCGGCGTCGATCGCCGGGCACGGCCCGGCCAGCAGCAGGCGGCCGGCCTGCTGCAATGCCTCCAGCCGGGCCAGGTGCGCCGGCCGCGCCGCCGCCCGTCGCGGCAGCGCATCGGCGCCGTCGTATCCCTCGATCACGTACCACATCCCGCCACCCGTCCTGCGTTTCGCATATGAACCCCGCACAATTCTAGCGCCACGGCGCTGGACACCGACCCGGCTGGCGCATTACCCTTGGTTCCATTGCACGCGGCCGGATGCAGCGGCCCGTCGGTGATCGGCTCCCCAGCCCCTTCCGACGACCGATTCGCTGCCTGACACCGCCCGCGCAGACGTCCTCCTCAAGCTGTTCCGTCGCCGCGACTCGTGCGGCGTACGCCTTGTGTCCTGTTGAAGTGTGGATCGCGTTGCGGGGATGACGCGACGTGAACTGCAGTACTGCTGGCAAGGCCCCGAGCCGGATCGCCCCTGCCCGGCCCTTCGCTACCGCAACACCTGATGTACCTGACGTCCAACCGATGACCTCCGAACTCGCGCTCGACGCGAACCCGCCAATCCAGCCGACCGCGCCACAGCAGCAGGAAATGCCGCTGGCGGTGGTGCATGGGCAGCCGGTCCTGCAGATCCCGCAGGACCTGTACATCCCGCCGGATGCGCTGGAAGTCATCCTGGATGCGTTCGAAGGCCCGCTGGACCTGCTGCTGTACCTGATCCGCCGGCAGAACCTGGACATCCTGGACATCCCCGTCGCCGAGATCACCCGGCAGTACGTGGACTACATCAACGTGATGCAGGAGCTGCGCTTCGAACTGGCGGCCGAATACCTGGTGATGGCCGCGATCCTGGCCGAGATCAAGTCGCGGATGCTGCTGCCGCGGCCGCCGGCGCAGGAAGGCGAGGAAGCCGATCCGCGCGCCGAACTGGTGCGCCGCTTGCAGGAGTACGAACGCTTCAAGCAGGCCGCCGAGGACATCGACGCGCTGCCGCGGCAGGACCGCGACACCACGCCGGTGCAGGCGCATGTGCCCGACCGCGCCACGGTGAAGCTGCCGCCGCCGGTGGAGCTGAAGGAGATGCTGCTGGCGCTGTACGACGTGCTCAAGCGCGCCGAGCTGTTCAGCGGCCACGCGATCAAGCGCGAGGCGCTGAGCGTGCGGCAGCGGATGGGCGATGTGCTGAGCCGCCTGGACGACGGCCGCTTCTACCGTTTCGAATCGCTGTTCAGCGCCGAGGAAGGCAAGCTGGGCGTGCTGGTCACCTTCCTGGCCTTGCTGGAACTGGCCAAGGAGCAGCTACTGGACATCGTCCAGGAGCCGATGGACCAGGTCGTTCGCAACGGCGAACGGCTGCCGCTGGCGCCGATCTACGTCAAGTCGCTGGCGCTGGGCAACACCAACGAACCGCTGCAGTTCAACAGCGAGTTCGACGATACCGACGCCGCCAACGACCCTACCTGAGTTTTCGAAGACCCCCTTCCGCATGGATCAAGCGCTGATCAACCGCATCGTCGAGGCCGCCCTGCTCGCCGCCAACCAACCGCTGCCGCTGGCCCAGCTGCACGGCCTGTTCCCCGAGGACGAGCCGGCGCCGCCGGGCAGCATCGAGCGGGCGCTGGAGCAGTTGCGCGAGGCCTGCGCCGGGCGCGGCGTGGAACTGGTGGAAGTGGCCTCCGGCTTCCGCTACCAGGTCAACAGCGAGGTGCACCCGTGGGTGGCGCGGCTGTGGACCGAGCGCAAGACCCGCTACACCCGCGCCACGCTGGAGACCCTGGCGCTGATCGCCTACCGCCAGCCGATCACCCGCGGCGAGATCGAGCAGGTGCGCGGCGTGGCGGTCAGCAGCAACATCATCCAGGCGCTGGAGGAGCGCGAGTGGATCCGCGTGGTCGGCCACCGCGACGTGCCCGGCAAGCCGGCGCTGTTCGGCACCACCAAGGGCTTCCTCGACTACTTCGGGCTCAAGCGCCTGGACGAACTGCCGCCGCTGTCGGAACTGAAGGACATCGGCGAACTGGAACCGCAGCTGCAGCTGGACCGCGACACCCTGCCGGTCGGCGACATGGCCCAGGCCGGAGCGGCCGATGCCGACACCGATGCGGATGCCGACGCGGCCAAGTCGGCAGCGGATGCCTCGGCAGCCGACGCGCCGCCCGCCGAGGCGAGCGACGAAGACAACGGCGCCACATCCGATCCGGATACTGCACCGGATCCGGGCGCAGCACGGGCCGAAGCCGACAGCGCAGCCGATTCCCACGCGGCCGACGACACGGCCGCCGCACACAGCGATACCGATACCGAACGCGATACCGATGCAGACGCCGCCACGGCGGATGCCTCGTCTCCCGACACCGCCCCGACGGGCGAACCCGAAGCCGCGCCGGGCGAGCGCGCGGCGGATGCGAACGAAGCCGAAGACAACGCCGTCGCGACGACGACCGTGGCTGTTGACGATGCCGATTCCGAACCACAGGCCGACGCAGCCCGCGCCGGCCGGAGCCAAGTAAATGAGTGACACCTCCCGCAAGCTGTCGTTGAACAAGCTCTCGCTCAAGCGCGATGCCGCCGGCGAGCAGCCGAAACTGGAAGAACGCCTGCACAAGGTCCTGGCGCAGGCCGGCCTGGGGTCGCGCCGCGCGCTGGAGCAGCGCATCGCCGACGGCCTGGTCAAGGTCAACGGCGAGGTCGCGCAGACCGGCATGTCGGTCAAGAGCGGCGACAGGATCGAGCTGGACGGCCGCAGCTTCGTCGCCAGCGCGCTGACCGAGCCGGCGCGCGTGCTGATCTACAACAAGCCCGAAGGCGAAGTGACCACGCGCGAAGATCCCGAAGGCCGCCCGACCATCTTCGAGGCGCTGCCGGCCCTGAAGGGCGCGCGCTGGATCGCGATCGGCCGCCTGGACATCAACACCACCGGCCTGCTGCTGCTGACCACCGATGGCGAGATGGCCAACGCGATGATGCATCCGTCCTACGAGATCGAGCGCGAGTACGTGGTGCGCGTGCGCGCCCCGGAAGGCGAGGACAAGGTGCCCGACAGCATGGTCGAGCGCCTCTCGCGCGGCGTGCTGCTGGAAGACGGCGGCGCCAAGTTCGACGAGATCGAACGCATCGGCGGCACCGATTCGCACGACTGGTTTCGGGTGGTGGTCAAGGAAGGCCGCAACCGCGAAGTGCGCCGGCTGTGGGAATCGCAGGGCTGCCAGGTCAGCCGCCTCAAGCGCACCCGCTACGGCAAGGTCGGGCTGCCGCGCGAACTGCTGCGCGGACAGTCGCTGGAACTGGCGCAGGACAAGGTCGAGGCGCTGCGCGCCGAACTGAAGCTGGAAGAAGGCACCCCGTCGGCGCTGACCCTGCAGCCGGTGATCGGCCAGCGCAAGGCGGCCAAGGCCACCGTGCAGGTCGGCCGCGGCGGCAACGCCTACGTCAACGGCCACAACGTCGCCGACGAAGGCCGCGAGCTGCGCCGCTTCGACAACTTCCGCGAGGACCGCGGCCGCGGCCGCGGCGGCAAGAAGCCGCACGGCGGGCTGACCGTCAGCGGCGAGATGGCCGCCCAGCAGGCGCAGAAGCCGTTCAAGCAGCGCACCCCGAAGGGGCCCAAGCCGCTGCCGGACGGCAACCCCGCCGCGTTCCGCACCTGGTACGTGCCCGACGGCGTCAGCACCGGTCCGACCGGCCACCGCAATGCCGGTCCCGC
The DNA here is from genome assembly GCA_025666215.1 of Xanthomonas campestris pv. phormiicola. Classification (NCBI taxonomy): domain Bacteria; kingdom Pseudomonadati; phylum Pseudomonadota; class Gammaproteobacteria; order Lysobacterales; family Lysobacteraceae; genus Xanthomonas; species Xanthomonas campestris. The sequence continues at coordinate 3,228,583 of CP102593.1, forward strand.
CGCTGCCCGTGGTCCGGGCCAGGGGCAAGGCCAGGGTCGTCCCTATGGCAAGCCGCGCCCCGCCGGCGCCGGTGCCGGCCAGGGCGCAGGCCAGGGCCGCGGCGGCCAGGGCCAGGGCCAGCGCAAGGCGCACCCGTACGGGCACCCGGGCAATGCGCCCAGCTTCCCGTCCGACCATGCCAACCCCGGCTTCAGCCCGTACGGCGCGGCACCGCGCTCTGCGCGTCCGGCCGGCCCGCGCGCCGACGGGCAGAAGCGCGGCCCGGGCGGTCCCGCTGGTCGCCCGGCCGGCAATCGCCCCGGCGGCGGACGTCCGGGTGGCGGCGGCCGTCCCGGCGGCGGCGGCAACCGCGGTCCGCGCGGCGGCGGCTGAGCACCGCGCGGCCGGCACGCGAGTGCCGGCCACGCCGCCACGACGAAGGGCGCCTGCGCATGCGGCGCCCTTTTTGCTGGATGCAATTCCGGCATCCGGCGTGCGCCTGGGCATTGCGCTCGGTGCGGCCGGCTTGACGCAGGCACGCCGCATGCGTAGATCGAATCGCCCGCCACGGCGGCGATCAAGGATCACGCGCCGGCCATCGCCCCCCATTGGCTCCAGCGCGCTGTGGCGAAATGGTGGCGCGCTGTTCGAGGAAGCCTGCGCCACGCAGGAGGCGATCGACGAACCGCATGTACGCCACGCGGCGTTATGCAGGCCTGAACTGCAATCCCGGTGAGAAATGCGACCTTCCGACACGGCGGCTCGACGCCGGCGCAGCGCGTGCGCCATGCGCGCGGCGCGCGAAGCCGATATCCTAGGCGGCCTTGCTGCCGCTCCCCGGCGGCGCATTCACCAATCAGGATTTCCCATGTCACGGAAGATACTGCTGCCCCTGTTGATCGCCGCCGTACTGAGCCTGGGCGCGTGCAAGAAGGTGCAGGAAGAAGTCGCCGCCGCGCAGAACCCCTACCCCAAGAGTTCGCCGCTGCACGCGCCGTTCGACCGCATGCTGCGCAAGCTGGTCAACGACCCGCGCTATGTCGCCCTGCTCAAGCAGGGCGACAAGGCGCAGGCGCAGCGCGCCGGCTTCGAGCTGGCACAGAAGGGCGTCACCCGGCTGGACCACGCCGCGCTGGAACAGCGCCTGCAGATCCTCGCCGCGGTCAGCGAAAAAGTGGATGTGCCCAAGTGCGCGCTGCTGGCCCGCGGCGGCAATCCGAACGATGCGCAGGCGATGAGCGCGGCGATGCTGCAGGGTCTGGAGACGCTGCCGCCGGCGCAGATCGATCAATGGTTCGATATTTCGCTCAAGGCGACCGACGCGCAATTGAGCAATACGCCGCCGCAGACGGTGGCCCCGGCCGATGTGGAAGCGGCGATGACCAGCCTGATCGCCGCCCTGCCCTCCGACCAGCAGCAGCGCCTGGTCAAGGTGCTGCCGCAGATGGCGCAGGCCAGCGACGAGGATGCATGCTGGGCCGCGCGTACGCTGTACAAGCAGGCCCTGGCCGCCAAGGAACCGGTCCGCGGCCAGCTGGCCTGGGTGTTCGCGCAGCAGTGAGTCGCCAAAGCGCCGGCGAAGCAGGCCTCTTCAAGGAGACCGGCTTCGCCGGCGTGGTTGCGGACGCCACGGTTCGCAGCGCCGCCGTCGATGCAGGCAAGAAGACATCGACGGCGCCGGGCACCAGCCACCCCAGGCGGGATGCGCTTTTTTCGGCCAGGCTGCCCGCGTCCGGAACCGCCTGCACCGCGCGTGCCGCGTCCTCAGTGCCGGATGCTGCGGCTTACTTGCGACGCTCGATCACGAAATTGCCGACGTTGACCCCAAGATCGACGCCCTCGCCCGTGCCGGCCAGGGCCAGCGAAATATCGCCCTTGGTGACGACCTGCGCGGTGCTGGATTTGACCATGCCGGCATGCGCTTCAGCGGCGGCGTAGGTGCCGAACAAATCATTGAGGCTGTAGGCGCCGGTGAACGTGCCGCGGCCGCCGACGATCTTCGACTTGCCGACCGTCAGGCCGCCGCCCTTGCTGCTGATCTTGACCGGAATCACCGCACCGTCGTCGCAACGGATGGTGCCGGTGCCGCTGGCGGTCTTGTAGAACACCGACCAGCCCGACAGGTTGAACGACAGTTTGCAGTCGATGTTGCCTGCGGCCTGGGCCTGCGGTGCGAGCGTGGCGGCGCCCAGCAGCGCGAACAGAGAGAGCGACTTGATCATGTGAGCATTCCCGGTGGTGGACATGGCGCGAGCGTAGCAGCGCCGATGTAGCGGCCGCGACAAGCCGCCAACGCAGCCGCTGCGCCCGTTCAGCAAGCATTTCCGCTTGCCGCCGCCGCGTTCGGCCCTGACGTCGCGGCCCCGGCGTGGGATGATCGCGCCATGTCGCGCATCGCCTCCCCCCTGCTGCTTGCCGCCCTCCTGTTCCCCTCGCTGTGCAGCGCCGCCGAGGCGATTCCGATCCAGGGCTATACGGTCGTGCGCACCTATCCGCACGACACTGGCGCCTTCACCGAGGGCCTGCTCTATCTGCACGGACACCTGTACGAAAGCACCGGCGAACTCGGCCATTCCGGCGTGCGCAAGGTCGCCCTGGACAGCGGGCGCGTGCTGCAGCAGGTCGATACGCCGCCCCCGTACTACGGCGAAGGCATCGTGGCCTGGCACGACCGGCTGATCCAACTGACCTGGCGCAACCAGCAGGGCTTCGTCTACGACCTGTCCACGCTCGCCCTGCGAACCCGCTTCGCCTACGCCGGTGAGGGCTGGGCGCTGACCAGCGACGGCAGCAGCCTGTACATGAGCGATGGCACCGCCAGCATCCGCCGCCTCGATCCGCAGACGCTGCAGCAGGTCGGCAGCATCCAGGTCAGCGCGCGCGGCAAGCCGCTGGACAATCTCAACGAACTGGAATGGGTGAAGGGCGACCTGTTGGCGAACGTCTGGCTGACCTCGCGCATCGCACGAATCGATCCGGCCAGCGGCAAGGTGATCGCCTGGATCGACCTGCAAGCGCTGGTGCCGGCCGCCGAGACGCTGACCGATCCAGGCAACGACGTGCTCAACGGCATCGCCTACGACGCCGAACACGACCGTCTGTTCGTCACCGGCAAACGCTGGCCGAAGCTGTACGAAATCCGCCTGGCAGCGTTGCCGCACGCGGACGCCAAGGGCAACTGAGGCGCTTGCGGCAGCGGCGCTGGCACAGGCCGATGCGCGCATCGACGAGGACCGGCACCGCCCTGGTCCGCCGGCGGCGCCGTTTGCGCAAGCAAGAGAACGGATGGCGGCGGCGGCACATGCGCCATGCCGCCGGCGAAGCCGAGACTCCTGCGCCAGTTGCGACCATGGTCCCTTTTTAGGCGGAAGGTGGCGCGTAGGGCCAGACGCGGGTGCGGGCGACGCGCGTGCACCTGATTCCGCGAGACGCTTCGCGCCGTACCCTCACCCCAACCCTCTCCCGGCGGGAGAGGGGCTGACGCGGGCCGCATCGCTTCCTTCTTCCGTGGCGCACAGGCCGAATGAGGGTACTGGCGCAGGCCGCACTCTAATCGCCCAGCGTGAAGGTGTCGGCGTCGAGCATCGCCGGGAAGCGCGCGCGGTGCGCGGCCAGCGCCGTCGCCGAGATCGTGGTGGTGGCCACCTGCTCGCGCTCGCGGATCTCCAGCTGCGGCTGGCCGAGGAAGTCGATCACCGCGCTGTCGCCGGCATAGTGCAGGCCGTTGCCGTCCTCGCCGACGCGGTTGACCGCGGCCACGAAGCACAGGTTCTCGATCGCGCGCGCGCGCAGCAGCGTGCGCCACGGATAGGCGCGCGCCGACGGCCAGTTGGCGACGAAGATCTGCAGGTCGAAGTCGAGCTGGCCCGGGCGCTCGACGTCGTAGCGGTTGCGGCAGAACACCGGGAAGCGCAGGTCGTAGCAGACCTGCGGATTGATCCGCCAGCCCTTCCAGTCCACGCACAGCCGCTCGCGCCCGGCAGCATAGCGCTGGTGCTCGTTGGCGTAGCGGAACAGGTGGCGCTTGTCGTAGTGCTGCAGTGCGCCGTCGGGCGTGGCCCACAGCAGGCGGTTGAACACCTTTGCGGCGCCGTCCTCGCCGGGCACGCGCAACTGCACGCTGCCGGTCACCGCCGCGCCCAGCCGCGCCGCCTGCTCGCGGATCCAGGCCACGGTCGGCCCGTCCATGCCCTCGGCCTGGTCCAGCGCCTCGTTGGAGAAACCGCTGGTGAAGGTTTCCGGCAGGATCACCAGATCGGTCGCCCCGGCCAGCGGCGCCAGCAACTCGGCGTAGTGCGCGCGATTGCCGGCCGGATCGTGCCAGCGGGTGTCGCCTTGGATCAGGGAGATGCGTAGATCGGGGTTGGGGTGCATGGGGGTGTCCGGTTCGGAGGGGGCGGGACTCGGGACTGGGGACTGGGGACTGGGGACTCGTAAAAGCGGGGGTCGCCGATTCGGGCTCTTGATTCTACGAGTCCCGAGTCCCCGGTCCCGAATCCCGGCACGGCTCGTCAGAGACGCCGCAATCGCTCAATCGCCGCATCCAGCGTCGCTTCGTTCTTGGCGAAGCACAGCCGGGCCAGGCGCTGGCCCGGCGGCGGGGTCTGGTAGAACGGCGACAGCGGGATCGCCGCCACGCCCTTCTCGATGGTCAGCCACTTCACGAACTCGGTGTCGGGCAGGTCGCTGATGGCCGAGTAATCGACCAGCTGGAAGTAGCCGCCCGGCACCGGCAATGGCTTGAGCCGGGTGGTCAGCAACTGTTCGCGGAAGCGGTCGCGCTTGGCCTGGTAGAACGCACCGAGCTGTTCGTCGTGCTCGGGTTCGTCGCGGATCATCGCGGCGAAGGCGTACTGGGCCGGGCCGAAGCTGGTGAAGGTGTTGTACTGGTGGACCTTGCGGAATTCGGCGCTCAGCGCCGGCGGCGCGATCGCGTAGCCGATCTTCCAGCCGGTGCAGTGGTAGGTCTTGCCGAAGCTGGAGACGACGAAGGCGCGTTGGCGCAGTTCCGGCCAGCGCAGCACCGATTCGTGGCGGCGGCCGTCGAACACGATGTGCTCGTAGACCTCGTCGGAGATCAGGAAGATGTCGCTGCCGCGCAGCAGGTCGGCGACCGCCTGCAGGTCGTCGGCGCCGAGCATCGCGCCGGACGGGTTGTGCGGGCTGTTGAGGATCAGCAGCCGCGTGCGCGGGGTGATCGCCGCGCGCACCCGCTCCCAGTCCACCGCGAAGCTCTGCGGGTCCAGCGGCACGTGCACCGCACGCGCGCCGGCCAGGTCGATCGCCGGCTCGTAGCTGTCGTAGGCCGGGTCCAGCACGATCACCTCCTCGCCCGGCCGCACCACCGCGTGGATGGCGTTGAACAGCGCCTCGGTGGCGCCGCTGGTCACCGTGACCTCGGTGTCCGGATCGACCTGCGCGCCGTAGCAGCGCAGCGCCTTGCCGGCGATCGCCTGGCGCAGCACCGGCACCCCGGTCATCGGCGGATACTGGTTGTGGCCCTCGCGCATCGCCTGGGCGAGCGTGTCGATCAGCCGCGCCGGCGCGGCGAAGTCGGGAAAACCCTGGCCCAGGTTGACCGCACCGTGCTCGGCGGCCAGTTGCGACATCACGGTGAAGATGGTGGTGCCCACCTTGGGCAGCTTGGTCTGCGGGTGCATGCGTCCGGGTACGGGAGCGGGAAAGCGTCGAGTGTACGCAAAGGCGCTTGCCGGCGATGCGTCGTCGCCGCGCAAAACAGCGTTCTTCGCGCGGCCCACTGGGCCGGCGCCGCCGTCGCCGCGGCGGCGCCCGCGCCGGGCGGCCGCATGCCGATACAATGCGCGCCTTCCTGCACCCACCACCTGCCGCCGCGCCCGTCCCGGCGCGGCCCTCCGCCGATGACCGATCCGCTGCATTCCCCGCCGCCGCTGCTGGCCGCGCACGGGCTCACCTTCGCCCGCGACGACGCCGCCGTGTTCGGCCCGCTGGACTTCCATCTGGACGCGGGCGAGGCGCTGCTGGTGCAGGGCGACAACGGCGCCGGCAAGACCACCCTGCTGCGGGTGCTGGTCGGGCTGCTGCGCGCCGAGGCCGGGCGCATCGAGATCGACGGCCGCCCGGTGCGCCGCGGCGACCGCGCGCGCTACATGGCCTACCTGGGCCACCTGGGCGCGCTGAAGGCGGACCTGAGCACGCTGGAGAACCTGCACTACCTGTGCGGCCTGCAGGGCCGCCGCGCCAAGCAGATGCCGGGCAGCGCGCTGGCCATCGTCGGCCTGGCCGGCTACGAGGACACGCTGGTGCGGCAGCTGTCGGCCGGGCAGAAGAAGCGCCTGGCGCTGGCCCGTGTGTGGCTGTCGCCGGCGCCGCTGTGGCTGCTCGACGAGCCCTACGCCAACCTCGACCTGGACGGCATCACCCTGGTCAACCGGATGATCGCCGCGCACCTGCGCAGCGGCGGCGCGGCGCTGGTCACCACCCATGGCGCCTACGCCGCGCCGCCGGTGCGCACGCGCATGCTGAGCCTGAGCGGGGTGGCCGCATGAGCCTGGCCGCACCGGTGCCCTCGCTGTGGCAGGCCACCCGCGCGCTGTTGCTGCGCGACCTGCGCCTGCTGTGGCGGCGCCGCGGCGATGCGCTGCAACCGGCGCTGTTCGCGCTGCTGATCGTGGCCCTGTTCGCGCTGGCGCTGGGCAACCAGCCGCGCCTGCTCGGCGAGGTCGCCGGCGCCGCGCTGTGGCTGGCGGCGCTGCTGGCCGGACTGCTGGCGCTGGACAGCCTGTTCCGCGGCGACGCCGAGGACGGCTCGCTGGAACAGTGGCTGCTGGCGCCGGTGCCGCTGGCCTGGCTGGTGCTGGTGCGGGTGCTGCTGCACTGGCTGACCACCGCGCTGCCGCTGATCGTGGCCACCCCGCTGCTCGGCGAATTGCTGCACCTGCCGCATGACCGCATGCCGGTGCTGCTGGCATCGTTGGCGCTCGGCACGCCGCTGCTGAGCCTGATCGGCGCGGTGGTGGCGGCGCTGACGGTGAGCATGAAGCGCGCCGGGATCCTGGTCGCGCTGCTGGCGCTGCCGCTGTACGTGCCGGTGCTGGTGTTCGGCGCCGGCAGCGTGGCCGCGGCGGCGCAGGGCCTGGACCCCGACGGCGGCCTGCTGCTGCTGGCGGCCGGGCTGGTGCTGGGCCTGGTGCTGGCGCCGCTGGCGGCGGCGGCGGCGATCCGGATCTCGTTGAGTTGAGCCTGTTGGCGCAGCGCGCGCCGTCCCATCTGGTCTATTGTTGAACCGCTGTCGCCGCACCGACGCAAGCCCCCCCGCCCGCTAGAATCGACCGCATGTCCTCCGTCGTCCGCTGGTTCCACCAACTCGGTTCGCCCCCCGCCTTCGACCGCTTCGCCGCGCGCTGGACGCCGTGGTGCTATCTGGCCGCGCTGCTGCTGGGCGGGCTGGGGATCTGGCAGGCGCTGTTCGTGGTACCGGCCGACCGCCTGCAGAGCGACGCCTTCCGCATCCTCTACATCCACGTGCCCAGCGCCTGGATGAGCCTGTTCGTGTTCGCGCTGATGGCGCTGTACGCGGCGATCGCGCAGGTGTGGCGGATCAAGCTGTGCGAGGTGCTGGCGATGGCCTGCGCGCCGATCGGCGCCGCCTTCACCCTGATCACCCTGCTGACCGGCAGCATCTGGGGCAAGCCGATGTGGGGCGCGTGGTGGGACTGGGACCCGCGCCTGACCACCGAACTGATCCTGCTGTTCCTGTACATCGGGGTGATGGGCCTGTACCTGGCGATCGAGGACCGCCGCAACGCCGCGCGCGCGGCCGGGCTGCTGGCCATCGTCGGGGTGGTGCTGCTGCCGGTGATCCGCTATTCGGTGGTGTGGTGGAACTCGCTGCACCAGGGCCAGACCATCCGCCTGTTCGGCCAGTCGAGCATGGACCCGAGCATGCTGCCGCCGCTGTGGCTGATGCTGGCGGCGACCAAGTTCTGGTTCGCCGGCTCGCTGCTGGCGCGCGCGCGCGCCGACAACCTGCGTCGCGAGGCGGGCAAGGACTGGGTGGCGAAACTGGCGGAGACGCGCGCATGAACTACCTGCCCTACGTGGTCGGCGCCTATGCGGTGTTCGCCGGCGTGCTGCTCGCCGACTTCGTGCTGGCGCGGCTGCAGCTGCGCGGCGCCTTGCGCGCGGCGCGACTGCGCGCGCAACGCAAGCAGCAGCCCAAGCCCGACCCGGCCACGCTGGACCTGAGCCGATGACCCCGCAACGCAAGCGCCGCCTGCTGCTGTTGATGCTGCTGGTGCTGGCCGCCGGCCTGACCACCACGCTGGTGGCGATGGCCCTGCAGCGCAACACCGCCTATCTGTACACCCCGGCCGAAGTGCTGGCCGGCAAGACCGGCGAGCACGCGCGCTTCCGCCTCGGCGGCATGGTCGAGAAAGGCTCGTTCCAGCGCGCGCCCGGTTCGCTGCTGGCGCGGTTCCGGGTCACCGACGGCGATGCGCAGCTGACCGTCAGCTACGACCGGATCCTGCCCGACCTGTTCCGCGAAGGCCAGGCGGTGGTGGCTACCGGGCGCATGCACGACGGCGTGTTCGTGGCCGAGGACGTGCTGGCCAAGCACGACGAGACCTACATGCCCAAGGAACTGGAAGAGAAAATGGGCAGTGCGCACCGCAAGCACGCTGTGGCGGAGGCGGCGCGGTGAGCGGAGCGTTTCGCGGGACTCGGGACTCGGGACTCGGGACTCGTAACAGCAAGACCGCGCGCGGCCTGAGCGTTCGCTTTTCCGGGTCCCGAGTCCCGAGTCCCGAGTCCCGGCGCACACCCCATGCTCCCTGAACTCGGCCAGGTCCTGCTGATCCTCGCCCTGCTCGCCGCGCTGCTGCAGGCGGCAGTGCCGCTGGCCGGCGCGCACCGCGGCGACGCGCGCTGGATGGCGGTGGCGCGGCCGGCCGCGTTCGCGCAGCTGGCGCTGGTCGCCGGCGCCTTCGCGGCGCTGACCCATGCGTTCCTGGTGCAGGATTTCTCGGTGGCCTACGTGGCCGAGAACTCCAACTCGCTGCTGCCGCTGATCTATCGCTATTCGGCGGTGTGGGGCGCGCACGAAGGCTCGCTGCTGCTGTGGACGCTGATCCTGGCGCTGTGGACCGGCGCGGTGGCGCTGTGCTCGCGCAGCCTGCCGGCGCCGGTGGTGGCGCGGGTGATCGGCACGCTGGCGCTGGTCAGCCTGGGGTTTCTGGCGTTCCTGCTGTTCACCTCCAACCCGTTCGCGCGGCTGCTGCCGGCGCCGCTGGAAGGCCGCGACCTCAATCCGCTGCTGCAGGATCCGGGCCTGGTGATCCACCCACCGCTGCTGTACGCGGGCTACGTCGGCTTCGCGGTGCCGTTCGCGTTCGCGATCGCCGCGCTGCTCGACGGCCATGTCGATGCGCGCTGGCTGCGCTGGACGCGGCCATGGACCAACGTGGCCTGGGGCTTCCTGACCATCGGCATCGCGCTGGGCAGCTGGTGGGCGTACTACGAGCTGGGCTGGGGCGGCTGGTGGTTCTGGGACCCGGTGGAGAACGCCAGCTTCATGCCGTGGCTGGCCGGCGCGGCGCTGCTGCATTCGCAGGCGGTGACCGAAAAGCGCGGCAGCTTCACCGCGTGGACGCTGCTGCTGGCGATCGCCGCGTTCTCGCTGTCGCTGCTGGGCACGTTCCTGGTGCGCTCGGGCGTGTTGACCAGCGTGCACTCCTTCGCCGCCGATCCCGGCCGCGGGCTGTTCATCCTGGTGTTCCTGAGCCTGGTCTGCGGCGGTGCGCTGCTGCTGTACGCGCTGCGCGGCGGGCGCCTCGGCGCCGGCGCCGGCGACGCACGCCAGCGCTTCGCCGCGTCCTCGCGCGAGACCCTGCTGCTGGCCAACAACCTGCTGCTGACCTGCGCCTGCGCGATGGTGCTGCTGGGCACGCTGTATCCGCTGCTGGCCGACGCACTGGGGCTGGGCAAGCTGTCGGTCGGCCCGCCCTACTTCGGTACCCTGTTCGTGGTGCTGATGGCGCCGCTGGTGGCGCTGCTGCCGTTCGGTCCGCTGACCCGCTGGCAGCGCGAACAGCCGTCGCGGCCGCTGGCGCTGCTGGCGCCGTGGGCCGGGCTGGCGCTGCTGGCCGGCGTGCTCGGTTTCTTCCTGGCCCCGCAGGGACCGTGGAAGACCGCCGCCGGCGTGGCCGGCGCGGCCTGGGTGCTGCTCGGCACCGCGCGCTTCGTGTGGAGCCGCTTGCAGCTCAAGGGCAGCCGCTTCACCGCCGAGATGCTGGGCATGACCCTGGCGCATGCCGGCATCGCGGTGTTCCTGACCGGCGCGCTGCTGGTGGAAGCGCTGGACCAGCAACGCGAAGTGGCGCTGGCGCCGGGGCAGAGCCTGCAGATGGGCCGCTACCGCTTCGAATTCCAGAGCCTGGACCAGATCCGCGGCCCCAACTATCTGTCCGAACGCGCGCACGTGCAGGTGCTGCGCGACGACCGTCCGCTGGCGCTGCTGCATCCGGAAAAGCGCGTCTACGCCAGCGGCGGGCAGAGCCTGAGCGAGGCCGGCATCCATCCCGGCCTGTTCGGCGACGTCTATATCGCCCTGGGCGAACCGCTGGGCGGCAACGCCTGGGCGATGCGCCTGCATGTCAAACCGTTCGTTCGCTGGATCTGGCTCGGCGCGGCGCTGATGGCGCTGGGCGGCTTCGTCACCGCCGGCGACCGGCGCTTCCGTCGTTCCCCGGAGAAATCCTGATGTCCGCTCCCGCTCCCCGCCGCCTGCCGCTGCCCGCCATCGTGCTCGGTGCCCTGTTCTTCCTCGGCCTGCTGGCGCTGATGTTCTATGCGGTGCAACGTTCCGGGGTGGCCGATCGCGATGCGCTGCCGTCGGCGCTGATCGGCAAGCCGGCGCCGGCGTTCGACCTGCCGGTGCTGCACGACGCCTCGCTCCGCGTGCGCAGCGCCGAACTGCGCGGTGCGCCGTATGTGCTCAACGTGTGGGGCAGCTGGTGCGCCACCTGCCGCGAGGAACACCCGGTGCTGACCCGCTTCGCGCTGACCAAGCGCGTGCGGGTGATCGGCTACGACTGGAAGGACACCCGCGAAGACGCGCTGCACTGGCTGGAGCAGTTGGGCAATCCGTTCTTCGTGGTGCTGTTCGATCCGGACGGACGCACCGCGATCGACTGGGGAGTGGCCGCGGCGCCGGAGACCTTCCTGGTCGACGCGCGCGGCGTGGTGCGCTGGAAGCATTCCGGTGCGTTGACCGACCAGATCGTGCGGGACGAACTGCTGCCGGCGCTGCTGCAGGCCGAACGCGACGCGCCGACCGCCAGGCAGGGCCGGGCCGCACCGTGACGCGCCGTTGGCTCGCGCTGCTGCTGGTGCTGCTGGCGTGCGCCGGGCACGCCGGCGCGCAGCCGGTGGCCGACCCGACCCCGCTGGCGTACCGCTCCGCGGCCGAGGAAGCGCGCTTCCATGCACTGACCGCCGAACTGCGCTGCGTGCAGTGCCAGAACCAGTCGCTGGCCGACTCGCATGCGCAGATCGCGCTGGACCTGCGCCGCGAAGTGCTGCAACTGATGCAGCAGGGGCGTTCGGACGCGCAGATCAAGCGCTTCCTGGTCGATCGCTACGGCGAGTTCGTGCTGTACCGGCCGCAGGTGGAAGCGCGCACCTGGCTGCTGTGGTTCGGGCCGTTGCTGCTGCTCGGCGCCGGCGCACTGGGCCTGGTCTGGATCGTGCGCCGCCGCGCACCGGCCGGCGCTGCGCCGCCGGCGCAGGACGAACAGGAATGGTGAGGCGATGCTGAGCTGGGGCATGCATGCCGCCGTCGCGGTCCTGGCCGCGCTGGTGTTCGGCGCGGTGCTGTGGCCGTTGCGGCGCGGCCGCGGCGGCACGCTGCTGCTCGCCGTTGCGGCGCTGGCGCTGGGCGTGGCCGCCGCCGCGCTGTATGCGCTGGTCGGCTCGCCGCGCGCGCTGCAGGCGCAGAATCGCGAGGCGCCACGCAATCTGGAAGACGGCGTGGCGCAGCTGCAGGCGGCGCTGGCCAAGGATCCAGGTCGCGCCGAAGGCTGGGCGCTGCTGGCGCGCTCGCAGATGTCGCTGGGCCGCCCCGGCGAGGCCGCCGCCGCGTTCGCACGCGCGGTGCAGCTGGCGCCGGACGAAGCGCAGTGGCTGGTGCAGGCGGCCGAAGCGCGCGCGCTGGCCACGCCGCAGCGCCAGTTCGACGCGCAAGGCGTCGCCTGGCTGCGGCATGCCTTGCAGGTCGAACCGAACAACGAGCGTGCCGCCTGGTTCCTGGGCATCGCGCAGCGCCAGCGCGGCCAGCACGCCGAGGCCGCGGCGACCTGGGAGGCGCTGCTGCCGCGCGTGGATGCGGCCACCGCCGCCGCGCTGCGCCCGCAGATCGACGCCGCGCGCGCCGATGCCGGGTTGCCGGCGCTGCCCGCCGCTGTGCCAGCCGCAACGGCGACGGCCGCGGCAAGCGCAATGGCCGCGCCGAACCCCAGCGCCGCGTCGGCACCCGCCGCTGCCGGCACGCTCACCGTTGCGGTGTCGCTGGATCCAGGATTCGCCGCACGCGTGCGCCTGCGCGGCGACGCCAGCGTGTTCGTCATCGCACGCGTGCCCGGCGGCCCGCCGATGCCGGTCGCGGTGCAGAAACATGCGCTGCAATCGCTGCCGCTGCGCGTGACCCTGAGCGACAGCGACAGCCCGATGCCGACGCAGAAGCTGTCGCAACTCAAGCAGGTGCAGGTGCTGGCGCGGCTCTCCAACAGCGGCAACGCGATGCGCCAGGAAGGCGACCTGGAATCGGCACCGGTGACGGTGACGCTGCCGACGGCGACACCGGTGGAGTTGGTGATCGGGAAGCCGTGAGGCAGCCCACGCGGATTTTTCCTGTAGGAGCGCTGGCCATTGCGCGCTTCGTCTTCGCATCTTCCTTTTCCTTCGCTACGCCGCACGCACGCCGCGTCCGCTGCGGCACGGCTAGAATCGGCGCATGACCGAATTCATTCCTCCCGGCAGCCGCTTCCTCGCCCTGCCCTCGCCGTTCCCGATGAAGCGCGGCGGCCAGCTGCGCGATGCGCGCGTCGCCTACGAGACCTGGGGCACGCTGGCGGCGGACCGCGGCAACGCGATCCTGATCGTCACCGGCCTGTCGCCCGACGCGCATGCCGCCGCGCATGCCGACGATCCCAGCCCCGGCTGGTGGGAGGCGATGCTCGGCGCCGGCAAGCCGATCGACACGCAGCGCTGGTTCGTGATCTGCGTGAATTCGCTGGGCAGCTGCAAGGGCTCGACCGGCCCGGCCTCGCCGCATCCGGACGACGCGCAGCCGTATCGCCTGCGCTTCCCGGAACTGTCGATCGAGGACGTCGCCGACGCCGCCGCGCACGTGGTGCGCGCGCTGGGCATCGAGCGGCTGGCGTGCGTGATCGGCAACTCGATGGGCGGCATGACCGCACTGGCGCTGCTGCGCCGGCACCCGCGGCTGGCGCGCAGCCACATCAACATCTCCGGCAGCGCGCAGGCCTTGCCGTTCTCGATCGCGATCCGCTCGCTGCAGCGCGAGGCGATCCGCCTGGATCCGAACTGGAACGGCGGCGACTACGACGAGGCCACCTATCCCGAGTCGGGCATGCGCATGGCGCGCAAGCTGGGCGTCATCACCTACCGTTCGGCACTGGAATGGGATGGCCGCTTCGGCCGCGTGCGGCTGGATTCGGACCAGGCCGACGACGATCCGTTCGGCCTGGAATTCCAGGTCGAAAGCTATCTGGAAGGCCACGCGCGGCGCTTCGTGCGCCGCTTCGATCCGAACTGCTATCTGTACCTGAGCCGCTCGATGGACTGGTTCGACCTGGCCGAATACGCCGGCGGCGACGTGCTCGCCGGACTGGCGACGATCCGCGTCGAACGCGCGCTGGCGATCGGCGCCAACACCGACATCCTGTTCCCGGTGCAACAGCAGCAGCAGATCGCCGACGGCCTGCGCGCCGGCGGCGCCGAGGCGCAGTTCCTGGGCCTGGACTCGCCGCAGGGACACGATGCGTTCCTGGTCGATTTCGCGCGCTTCGGGCCGGCGGTGAAGGGGTTCCTGGACGCGCTGTAGGCGGTCGCGGCGCGCTGCGTCGTTGCGCGCAGGCGGATGCGTCACCGCTACGTTCGTCGCGACTGAAGGGCACCTCTAATAACCCCAAAAAACTCGACTAAAACGCTCGCAAGTCATTGATGCGCATAGTGCGAAATTTTTAGAATCGAGGTTATTAGAGGTGCCCTGAAGTCGCTCCCACAGGAAGGCTGCTGCACGCGCAGGAGCTGGATGCTTTGTGAGCGGGCTTCAGTCCGACATGTGCCGCCCTTGTGGGAGGGACTTCAGTCCCGACTGCATCCACCCTCAGCGCATGCGCCGCTCCGATCATCGTCGGCGCTGCCCGCGATGCTACGGCTCGGCCTGCAACCGCCCCTGCTGCAAGCGGTAGCGCGTATGCACCACGCCCTCCGGCAGCGCGTCGTGGCTGATCAGCAGCAGGCTGCGCTGGCCGAGCGCGCTGGTCAGGTCGCGCAGCAAGGCCTGCGCGGTGTCCACATCCAGGCCTTCGGTGGGTTCGTCCAGCACCAGCAGCGGCGCGTTGCGCAGCAGCGCGCGGGCCAGGGCCAGGCGCCGCGCCTGGCCGGCGGACATGGTCGCGCCGTTCTCGCCCAGCCAGGCATCCAGGCCGCCGACTTCGTGCAGCCACGCGTCCAGGCGCACGTCGGCCAGCGCGCGCTGCAAGGTGGCGTCGTCGGCATCGATCGCGCCCAGGCGCAGGTTGTCGCGCACGCTGCCGGCGAACACCGGCGCGCCTTGCGGCAGCCAGGCGATGCGCTGGTGCCACTGTTCCTGGGCCAGCTCGCGCAGGTCCACGCCGGCATAACGGACACTGCCCTGCTGCGGATCCCACAAGCGCAGCAGCAGCGCCGACAAGGTGGTCTTGCCGCTGCCGCTGTCGCCGCAGATGGCCACGCGCTCGCCCGGCGCGATGCGCAGGTCGATGCCGTCGAGCACGTGCCGGGTCTGGCCGGGCCAGGCGAAGGCGACCGCGTCGAACTGCACGTCGCCGGAGGCGGGCAACGGCTGCGGCTGCGCGCGGTCGGCGACCGGCGCGCCCTGCCCGGCGATCGCCTGCAGCCGCTGCGCGGCGACGCGTCCGGACTGCAGCGCCTGCCAGGCCAGGCCGGCGCCGGCCCAGACCTCGAGCAGGGCCACGGTCAGGAAGATCAGCCCGGCCGCCTGCTCGGCGCCGATCAGCTCGGCCCGCGCCGCGCCCAGCGCCAGCCACAGCATCGCCAGCAAACCCAGCGCGGCGCACAGCGCGTGCAACGCATTGCCGCCGATCAGGCGCTGCCGCTGCCGGCGGTCCTGCGCGCGCAGCTCGTGCGCACTGGCGTCCACGCGCGCGATCCAGTCGGCCTGCGCGTCCAGCGCGGCCAGGTCGGCGGCGCCTTCCAGGCCTTCGTAGGCCAGCGTGCGCAGCGTCTCGCGCTGCTGCGCGCGGCGCTGCTCGCGGATGCGGCCGCCGCGCGCGACCACCCACGGCACGCCGGCGCCGATCGCCAGCGCCAGCACTGCCAGCACCAACGCCGCCGGCCAGTAGATCGCGGCTGCCGCGGCCACGCCGGCCACGCCGATGCCAAGCAAGGCGACCAGCGGCCCCAAGGCGCGTACCACGAGCCCGTCGACCTCGCCGATATCGGACATCAGGCGCGCCAGCAGTTCGCCGGTGCGGCTGGCGCCGAGCCTGGCCGGCGCCAGCGGCAGCGCGCGGCGGAAGAACCACACGCGCAGGTCGCGGGCGATGCGCAAGGTGGCGTCGTGGCCGACCAGCTTTTCGCCGTAGCGCGAGGCGATGCGGGCGAAGGTCAGCGCGCGGATGCCGGCCGAGGGCGAGAAGAAGTTGAAGCCGCTGCCCATGCCGGCCACGCCGGCCAGCGCCGCGGCGGTCAGGAAGCCGCCGGACAGGCCGAGCAGGCCGACCCCGGCCAGCATCGTGCACGACAGCAGCAGCGCGGTCAGCAGCAGGCGGCCGGAGTGGCGGCCGAACACGCTGCGCAGGTCGTCGCGCGCCGGGCCGCTCATGGCGCGGCTCCGATCGCGTCGTCCACCGCCACGCGCGCCGGCAGCCGCAGCACGCTGTCGGCCCAGCGCATCGCCGCCTCGCTGTGGGTGGCGACGATCACGCCGCGGCCGTGGCTGAAGGCGGCCAGGCTGCGCAGCAGTTCGGCCTCGGTGTCCGGATCGAGGAAGGCGGTGGGTTCGTCGAGCAGCCACAGTTCCGGATCGCGCAGCAGCAACCGCGCCAGGCCGATGCGCCGCGCCTCGCCGCCGGACAGGCCGAAGCCGCGTTCGCCGATCATGGTGTCCAGGCCCAACGGCAACCGCGCGGCGAAGCGCATGACCTGCGCCGCCTCGGCCGCGGCCTGCAGTTGCGCGACGCTGGCCTGCGGCGCGGCCAGGCGCAGGTTGTCGGCGATGCTGCCGTGGAACAGGTACGGACGTTGCCCGGCGTAGCCGACGCGCAAGCCGGGCCGCAGTTGCAGGCTGCCGGCGCGCGGCGGCAGCCAGCCGGCCAGCGCTTCGAGCAGCGTGCTCTTGCCGCTGCCGCTGGGTCCGACCAGGGCCAGGCGCTGGCCGGGCTGCAGGCTGAAGGACAGATCGCGCAGCGCATCGCAGCGCGCGCCTTGCGGGCGCAGCGTCAGGCCCTCGGCGCGCAGCAGCGTCTGCTCATGAGCCGCTGGCGCCGCCATCGCCGTGCGCACTGCAGGGACTGCTGGCACTGCAAGCATCGCGGGCGTTGCAGGCACTGCGGACGCTGCAGGCGATGTGGGCATTGTGGGCTCACCAGGCGCTGCAGGCGTCGCAGAAGCAGGCAGCGCAGGCGACACTGGCCCCAACGTCGCAGGCGGCGGCGTGGCCGCAGCGAGCGACGCCTCAGGCAGTGCCACCGATGCCGCCGCATCCGGCAACTCGCCAAGCAGGCGTTCCACCTCGGCCGCCGCCGCCAGCGCATTGGCGCGGTCGTGATAGTGCGCGGCCAGGCGCCGCAGCGGCGCGTAGAACTCCGGCGCCAGCAGCAGGCAGAACACGCCCACGCCCAGGCTCGGCACCACCGCGTGCAGCGCGATCATGCCCAGGTAGCTCAGGCCCAGGTACATCGCCACCATCGCCACGCTGACCGAGGCGAAGAACTCGAGCACGGTCGAGGACAGGAAGGCGATACGCAGCACTTTCAGGGTGCGTTCGCGCACGCCCTCGGCGGCGGCGGCGATGCCGCGCAGTTCGTCCTCGCCGCGGCCGTACAGGCGCAGCAGGCCCAGGCCCTTGAGCCGGTCGGCGAAATGCCCGCCCATCCGCGCCAGCTCGCGCAGCTGGCGGCGGCCGGCGGCTTCGGCGCCCCAGCCCACCAGCATCATGAAGATCGGCACCAACGGCGCGGTGAACAGCAACAGCAGGCCCACCACCCAGTCGCTCCAGCCGACCGCGAGCAGGATCAGCAGCGGCACCACGCTCACTTCCAGCCGCGCCGGCTGGTAGCCGGCGTAGTAGCCGTCCAGCGCATCGCCGTGCGCCAGCAGCAATTCGCCCAGTTCGCCGTTGCGTTGGCCGCGCAGCCACAGCGGGCCGCGCTGCAGCAGGCGCCGGTACACGCGCCGGCGCAGTTCGACCTTCGCCGCATCGGCGACATCGCCGGCCGCGCCCTGCGCGCAGGCGCCGAGCAGCGCGCGCACCACCAGCATCAGCGCCAGCAGCGCGAAGGCGGGCAGCGCCTGCTGCCGCTCACCGCCCTCCACCAGCAAGGCCTGCAGCAACCAGGCGATAGCGCCGGCCTGCACGATCAGCAGCGCGCCGGACAGGCTGATCGCCAGCGCCGCCACGCGCTGGCGCCCGCGCGCCGCGCTGGCCAGCGACGCCAGCCAGCGCACGCGTTGCTGCCGCAGGTGCGGCGACTCGGCAGGCGATGCGGCGGACGACTCGGCAGGATCGGTCAAAACGGGCTCGGCGCGGCGAACAGGCCGCCATTGTAAGGCGGCATCCCGGTCGGGACCGCCGCGTGCCGCCACGATGCCGATCCCCGCCGGCGCGGACATTGATCTGAATCAAGGCCGAACTCGCCATGGAAGCGGAACATCGCCTTCAACCTACCGCCACCCGGCCACCCAGATGCGCATTTTCCACGAGGTAGCACAGCCATGATCGACACCACTGTCGTAGAGCTGTCGCGGCTGCAGTTCGCCATGACCGCGATGTACCACTTCCTGTTCGTTCCGCTCACCCTCGGCCTGTCGTTCATGATCGCGATCATGGAGAGCGTGTTCGTCATGACCCGCAAGGAGGTCTGGCGGCGCATGGCGCTGTTCTGGGGCGTGCTGTTCGGCATCAACTTCGCGATGGGCGTGGCCACCGGCATCGTGATGGAATTCCAGTTCGGCATGAACTGGTCGTACTACAGCCACTACGTCGGCGACATCTTCGGCGCGCCGCTGGCGATCGAGGGGCTGATGGCGTTCTTCCTGGAAGCCACCTTCATCGGCCTGTTCTTCTTCGGCTGGAACAAGCTCTCGCCGGTCAAGCACCTGATGGTGACCTGGCTGATGGCGCTGGGCACCAACCTGTCGGCGGTGTGGATCCTGATCGCCAACGGCTGGATGCAGAACCCGACCGGCGCGGTGTTCAACCCG
This sequence comes from Xanthomonas campestris pv. phormiicola, assembly GCA_025666215.1. Classification (NCBI taxonomy): domain Bacteria; kingdom Pseudomonadati; phylum Pseudomonadota; class Gammaproteobacteria; order Lysobacterales; family Lysobacteraceae; genus Xanthomonas; species Xanthomonas campestris. The sequence goes on from CP102593.1 coordinate 3,247,274, forward strand.
GACACGATGCGCATGGAAGTGGTCGATTTCATGGCGGTGGTGTTCAACCCGGTGGCGCAGGCCAAGTTCGTGCACACGGTCAGCGCCGGCTACGTCACCGGCGCGGTGTTCGTGATGTCGATCAGCGCGCTGTTCCTGCTGCGCGGCACGCACCGCGACATCGCCCGGCGCTCGTTCGCGGTGGCCGCCGCGTTCGGCCTGGCGTCCTCGCTGTCGGTGGTGGTGCTCGGCGACGAGAGCGGCTACGCCGCCAACGAACACCAGAAGATGAAGCTGGCCGCGATCGAGGCGATGTGGGAGACCGAGCAGGCGCCGGCCGACTTCACCGCCTTCGGCATCCCCAACCAGGCCACCGGCAAGAACGACTACGCGATCAAGGTGCCGTACCTGATGGGCCTGGTCGCCACGCGCTCGCTGGACACGCCGATTCCCGGCATCCTGGAATTGGTCGGCCGCGCCGAACACCGCATCCGCGGCGGCCAGATCGCCTACGGCGCGCTGCAACGGCTCAAGGCCGACCGCAACGACGTGCAGGCGCGCGAGGTGTTCGACCGCCACTGGCAGGACCTGGGCCATGGCCTGCTGCTCAAGCGCTACCGCGACGACATCCTCAATGCCACGCCGGAAGAAATCTCCAAGGCCGCGCTCGACACCGTGCCGCGCGTGCTGCCGCTGTTCTGGACGTTCCGGGTCATGGCCGGCCTGGGCTTCTACCTGATCGCCTTCTTCATCGCCGCGATGTGGTTCTCGTGCAAGCACACCTTCGAGCACAAGCGCTGGTTCCTGACGCTGGCGCTGTGGACCCTGCCGGCGCCGTGGATCGCGATCGAATGCGGCTGGTTCGTGGCCGAGTACGGCCGCCAGCCGTGGGCGGTGGAAGGCGTGCTGCCGACGTTCTACGCCGCCTCCGGCCTGGCCCTGCACGAGATCCTGATCACCCTGGCCGGCTTCGTGGCGATCTACACCACGCTGCTGGTCATCGAGATCAAGCTGATGCTCAAGGCGATCCGCAAGGGCCCGGACGATCTGCCCGCGCTGCTGCAGCCGACCCCGCGCCCCGCCGCGCCCCTTGCCGCCCCTGCGGCCGCCGGTCAACTCTGATCCCGGCAGGAGAATGACGATGGACTTCATTGCATTGGACTACACCACGCTGCGCGTGATCTGGTGGCTGCTGCTCGGCATCCTGCTGATCGGTTTCGCGGTGATGGACGGTTTCGACCTGGGCGTCGGCGCGCTGCTGCCGTTCGTGGCCAGGAACGACGCCGAACGCCGGCTGGTGGTCAACACCATCGGCCCGGTCTGGGAGGGCAACCAGGTCTGGCTGGTGCTCGGCGGCGGCGCGATCTTCGCCGCCTGGCCGCCGCTGTACGCGGTCAGCTTCTCCGGCTTCTACCTGGCCATGTTCGTGATCCTGTTCGCGCTGATCCTGCGCCCGGTCGGGTTCAAGTTCCGCGGCAAGCTGCCCAGCCAGCGCTGGCGCAACGGCTGGGACTGGGCGCTGTTCGTCGGCGGCGTCATCCCGGCGCTGATCATGGGCGTGGCGGTGGGCAACGTGGTGCTGGGCGTGCCGTTCCATTTCGACGACACCCTGCGGGTGTTCTACACCGGCAGTTTCTTCGGTCTGCTGATGCCGTTCGCGCTGCTCGCCGGCCTGCTCAGCGTGAGCATGCTGGTGGCGCACGGCGCGGCGATGCTGGTGCTGAAGACCGACGGCCCGGTGGCCGAGCGCGCGGCCCGCTACGGCAGCGTGGCGGCGCTGCTGGCCTGCGCGCTGTTCGCCGCCGGCGGCGTGTGGGTGGCGCTGGGCCTGCCCGGCTACGCGGTGACCTCGCCGGTGGTCACCGACGGCGCCACCAACCCGCTGCTGAAGACCGCGGTGCTCGGCGAGGTCGGCGGCTGGATGCACAACTACCAGGCGATGCCGCTGACCGCACTGGCGCCGGCGGCCGGCCTGCTCGGCCTGCTGCTGAGCGCGGTGCTGCTGCGCAAGCGGCGCGGCGGCCTGGCCTTCATCGCCTCGGGCGCGGCCATCGCCGGCATCATCCTCACCGTCGGCTTTGCGATCTTCCCGTTCCTGCTGCCCTCCTCCAGCCAGCCCGGCTCCAGCCTGACCGTGTGGGACGCCTCCAGCAGCCACCTGACCCTGTGGATCATGCTGCTGGCCACGGTGCTGTTCCTGCCGATCGTGCTCGGCTACACCACCTGGGTGTACCGGGTGCTGAAGGGCAAGGTCACCGCCGAATCGCTGGACGACAACCCCAACGCGTACTGAGCGCGTTCACCCCGATCGCATAGGAGTTTGCACCATGTGGTATTTCGCCTGGATTCTCGGTGTCGGCCTGGCCTCCACCGCCGCCATCCTCAACGGCATGTGGTTCGAGGCACGCGAGGGCGCCGCCCCTGACGTCAAGGACTGAAATTTTTTCGCAAAGGATCTTGCCGAATGCGGGTGACCCCCGTATCATGTGCGGCTCCTTCGGGGTGTAGCTCAGTCTGGTAGAGCGCTACGTTCGGGACGTAGAGGTCGCAGGTTCGAATCCTGTCTCCCCGACCAGTTTCACGGTCACAAGAAGCCTGGAAAACCAACGTTTTCCGGGTTTTTTTGTGTCTGCGGCATGGCGCCGCGCGCTTGCGCTGCGCGCTCGGGGTGACAGTGGCCTCGGCTGCCGCGATCCGAGGCCGACATCGCGCCCGCACCGCCGGGCGGGCTGACGCTCGATGCCTCCACTCCATCCGATCGTGCAGGCCCATGCAGGCATGTCCGACTCGCGGCAGGCACCGCCTCGGCGGCGCATGCCTGCTGCCGGATTGGATCTAGCGCGATGCAACACCGGCATGGCGTGCGCGACGCATGCGACGCGCATCCGTGCGCTGCTGCATCACTGCCGAGAAAGGCCGCGGCGGCCCCTCGCGCGCCGCGGACGACGCGCTCAGCGCACCGGCAGACTGATGTAGCTCGCCTGCTGCGGCGTGTGCCAGATGCGCTGCGTGGCCTTCTGGTAATCGCCCGGCTTGGCGAAGTAGATGTTGGGCACGTAGGTCTGCGGGTTGCGGTCGTACAGCGGGAACAGGCTGGACTGCACCTGCACCATCACCCGGTGGCCGCGCTGGAAGGTGTGGTTGGCGGTGGGCAGGCCGAACGTGTACGCCAGCGGCTGGTTCGGCGCGATCGGCCTGGGCGTTTCGAAACTCTCGCGGTAGCGGCCGCGGAAGATCGCCATCGACACCGCCAGTTCGTAGCCGCCCAGCTTCGGATCGGAAGCCATTTCGTCCGGATACACGTCGATCAGCTTCACCACCCAGTCGCTGTCGCTGCCGCTGGTGGAGGCCTGCAGGTGCACCTCGGGCACGCCGGCGATGCTGAGCGGCGCATCCAGCGGTTCGCTGACGAAGGTCAGCACGTCGGGGCGGCCGTCGACGAAACGCTGGTCGTGCACCAGCCAGGTGGTCCACATGTCGCGATCGCCGAAATCGACCGGGCGCGGCACGAACGGCACCGGCTTGGCCGGGTCGGACACGTACTCCTCGTAGTCGCCCTGCCCGGCCACCGGCGCGTCGAACGACAGCGTGCCGCCGGCGGCCAGGTACAGCGGCCTGCTGCGCGCCGCGCAGCCCTGCGCGCAGCTGCGCGGCCAGCTCTGCAGGCGATCCCAGTGGTTCTCGCCGGTGTTGTAGATGAACACCGGCGGCGTGTCGGCCTTGGCCGCGCCATCGACCAGGTACTGGTCGAAGAACGGCTTGAGCACGTCGCGGCGGAACTGCAGCGCGGTGTCGCCGTCGAACTTCAGCGCGCCCAGCGCCGAGCCGTCGTAGTTGACCTGGCTGTGTCGCCACGGCCCCATCACCAGGTAGTTCCTGTCGTTGCCGGCATCGCGCGGCTCCATCGCCTGGTAGCTGTGGATCGCGCCCCACATGTCCTCCTGGTCCCACAGGCCCTGCAGCCACATCGTCGGCACCTTCAGCGGGGTGCGCGCCATGACCTTGTCCAGCGCCTGCTGCTGCCAGAAGCTGTCGTAGGCCGGGTGCTCGGTGAGCTTGTGCCACCACGGCAACTGCTCCAGGCCCGCGGCCTTGGCGTAGTCGCCGGCCGAGCCGGCGCGCAGGAAGTTGCTGTAGTCGTCGTGGCCGTGGCGCGGGATGCCGCTGCCCTTGCCGCGCTGGGTCAGCTGGCCGGTGAAGTAGTCGAAGTTGACCTGGCGGAAGGCGCCGTAGTTGAGCCAGTCGTCGCCCATCCAGCCGTCGATCATCGGGCTTTCCGGCGCGGCCACCTTCAGCGCCGGATGCGGATCGGTCAGCGCCATGACCACGGTGAAGCCTTCGTAGGACGAGCCGATCATGCCGACCTTGCCGTTGGACTCGTGCACGTTCTTGACCAGCCAGTCGATGGTGTCCCAGGCGTCGGTGGCGTGGTCGACCTTGCTGCCGTTGAGCGGCCCGCGCAGCGGCCGGGTCATCACGTAGTCGCCCTCGGAGCCGTACTTGCCGCGGATGTCCTGGAACACGCGGATGTAGCCGCCATCGACGAACACCTCGTCGCCCTGCGGCAACAGGTCGCGCATGTGCGGCGAGGCCAGCCGGCTGGCGCGGCCGCTGGCGTCGTAGGGCGTGCGCGTCAGCAGCATCGGCGCATGCTGCGCGCCCTTGGGCAGCACGATCACGGTGTGCAGCTTGACCCCGTCGCGCATCGGGATCATCACCTCGCGCTTGACGTAGTCGTTGGCCTCGGTCGGCGCGACGAAGGCCTTGCCGGTGATGTCGGGCGTCATCGGCGCGGTCTGCGCCTGGGCGGCGGCGGCCAGCGCGGCGGCAATCACGGTGACGAGCAAGCGGGCGGCGATGGGACGCATGGAACCTCCGGACAGTGAGACCGCGACTGTAGGCGCAACCGCGGCCCGTACGGAAGTGTCGGCACGCGCCGCAGGCGGTCGCGCGTGTCCATCCGCGGTCGCGACGCGTGCGCGCCAGGACACGCGCATGGCGGCATCCGCCATGAGACCGGCCAGGCTGCCGCCAGCGCCGCGGGCGGTTGCGGACATGCGCGACGCCATCCGCGCAAGCGCACCGGAAACCGCCCGCAATGGCTTCCCTGCAGCGCGCACGGCAGGTACAACGATGCTTCTGCCCATCGCCGCAGCCACGCGCGGGGCGCCTGCGAGACCCGACACGATGAGCGACTCCGAGCACGCGCTTGGCAATGCGGCGCGCCGCGCATTCCTCAGGCAGGGCGGCGCCCTGGCCGCCATGCTGCCGCTGCTGGGCCTGCCGGCCTTCGGCCGCGCGCTGGCCGCGCCGCTGCGCCCGTCCAGCTCGCCGCTGCTGCCGCCGGCGCAGGCGCTGCGCATGCGCTACGCCAGCCCGGCCAGCGAGGCCGACCTGCTGCGGCAAGGCCTGCCGATCGGCAACGGCCGGCTGGGCGCGCTGGTCGGCGGCGCGCCCGAGCGCGACGTCCTGTACCTGTCCGACGCCAGCCTGTGGACCGGCGGCCGCAACGATGTGCTCGACGCGCAGGGCCAGTTTCCCTACGACAAGGACAGCTTCGGCAGCTTCGTGATGCTGGCCAAGCTGTATCTGGAGCTGGACGGACACGCGCCGGCGCAGCTGCGCGACTACGCACGCGAACTGGACCTGAGCAACGGTTGCATGCGCGCGCGCTACACGCTGGGTGCCGCGCGGTTCACCCGCACCGTGTTCGCCAGCCATCCCGACGATGCCATCGTGATCCAGCTGGAGCAACGCGGCGGTGGCCTTCACAGCGGCCGGCTGCGGCTGGTCAGCGCGCACGCCGCGCCGGTGCAAGGCGATGCCGGCGGGCAGCTGGGTTTCTCCGGCACGCTGGCCAATGGCCTGCGCCATGGCGCGAGCGTGCAACTGGTCGCCGCCGACGGCAGCGTGGAACTGCGCGGCGACACGCTGCACTTCCGCGACTGCAGTGCGCTGCGCATCATCGTGTGCGGCGGCAGCAACTACGTGCCCGACCTGGCCAGGAACTACCGCGATCCGCACCTGGATCCGCGGGCCCTGGCCCGGCAGCGCTGCGCCGCGGCGGCGGCGCTCGCGCCCGAGGCCTTGCTGTACACCCACGTGGCCGACCACCGCGCCCTGTTCGACAGCATGCAGGTGGAGCTGGGCCGCTCCAGCGCGGCGCAGCGCAAGCTCGATCTATGGGAGCGGCTGCAGGCGCGCGCCGCCGCGGACACGCCCGATCCGGAACTGGAAGCGCTGTACCTGCAGTTCGGCCGCTACCTGACCGTCGCCGCCTCGCGCGATGCGCTGCCGATCAACCTGCAGGGGCTGTGGCTGGAGAACAACGATCCGCCGTGGATGAGCGATTACCACAGCGACGTCAATCTGCAGATGAACTACTGGCTGACCGACGCGGCCGGGCTGAGCCCGTGCTTCGACGCGCTCGCCCGCTACTGCCTGGCGCAGCTGCCGGCGTGGACGCAGATCACCCAGGCGCACTTCAACGACCCGCGCAACCGCTTCCGCAACACCTCCGGCAAGGTCGCCGGCTGGGCCGTGGCGTTCTCGACCAACCCGTTCGGCGGCAGCGGCTGGTCCTGGCACCCGGGCGGCAACGCCTGGCTGTGCGACAGCCTGTGGCAGCACTACGAATACACCCAGGACCGCGCCTACCTGGCGCGGATCTACCCGCTGCTCAAGGGCGCCTGCGAATTCTGGCAGGCGCGGCTGATCGCGCTGGAGGTCCCCGGCCCCGATGGGCGCCCGCACACGCGCCTGGTCGACGACCACGACTGGTCGCCCGAGCATGGCCCGGAGGACGCACGCGGCATCGCCTATGCGCAGGAACTGGCCTGGAACCTGTTCGGCCAATACCGCCAGGCCAGTGCGCTGCTCGAACGCGATGCGGCCTATGCGACGACCATCGCCGAACTGCAGCAGCGCCTGTACCTGCCGCAGATCAGCCCGCGCAGTGGGCAACTGCAGGAATGGATGTCGCCCGAGGACCTGGGCGAGCCGCACCACCGCCACCTGTCGCCACTGATAGGGCTGTATCCCGGCCATCGCCTGCATCCGGACCTGGCGCAGTCCGAGCAGGTCGCCGCGGCACGCAAGCTGCTGGAGGCGCGCGGCATGCACAGCTTCGGCTGGGCCTGCGCCTGGCGCGCGCTGTGCTGGGCGCGGCTGGGCGAGGCCGAGCGCGCCTATGCCCTGGTCGCGACCAACCTCAAGCCGTCGATCGTGCACAGCAACGGCACCGCGCCGAACTTCTTCGACATCTACGACCTCAGCCAGCACGGCGATCCCACGCTGGGCGGCGTGTTCCAGATCGACGCCAACTTCGGCACGCCCACCGCGATGCTGGAGATGCTGCTGTACTCGCGGCCCGGGCATATCGCGCTGTTGCCGGCGCTGCCCAAGGCCTGGGCCGAACACGGCCGGGTCAGCGGCATCGGCGCGCGCGGCGGCTTCGTGGTGGACCTGGAATGGCGCGCCGGCAAGGCCACGCGGATCGCGCTGCGCAGCGTCGGCGGCACGCGCACCGAGCTTGCGTTCAACGGCACGCGGCGCATGGTGGAGCTGGCGCATGGCGCAACCATGCGCGCGCTCTGAGACATTCGCAGATGACGGCGTACGGCATGCCGCCCGGTCAGCCCAGCCGGATGCCGGGTCCCATCACGGCGACGAACCACAGGCTCGCCAACACGCCAGCGATACGCCACGCCATGCCGAGCCGCAGCGCACCGCGTTCGGCCAGCGCCACAGGCAGCGATGCGGGCAGCGCCAGCATGCCTGCCATGGCCAGGAATCCAGTCGCCACGCCGGAACTGAACACCAGCGTCCAGCTGATCGGGTTGAACAGCGCGCCGAGTGTGAGCAACGCGCCGAAGCCGAGATAGGACACGCGGCAGGCACGCGTGGCTTCATCGGCAGACAGCACGCCATCGGCGCACAGCGTTGCCAACCCCGATGCGGCCATGCGGATGGCGGCCCAGTAGCCGAGCACGCCGGCAATGCCCAATGGGATCCGCCATGCCGCAGGATGGGCAACGCCGGCAAACACCGTCGCCCAGTCGCCGCTGCCCAGCAGCGCCGAATAGACCAGATAGGCCACCGCATTGAACAGATTAAAGGTGCCGACCACCCAGGCGACATAACGCCACGACGGCGGCAGGCCAGCGCTGCGCGCCAGCAACAGCGTGAGCGCGGCGCACAGATTGAACGCCGGGCCAGCCAAGGCAATCCAGGGTGAGGTGCCGACGCTGCTCAGACCGATGGTCGAGATCTGCTGCAAGCTTACGCCTGGCGTGAACATCGCGACCACAGTGTGCGCAAGCTCGTGTCCGGCATCGCCGACCACACCGGCCAGCGCGGCAACGGAAAGCAGCGACAAGGTGCCCAGGCCAGCATGGCGTGGCTGCATCTCAGTGCCGCACCTGGCCCTCGCCGCGCACCACGAAGCGCTCCACGGTCAGCGCTTCCAGGCCCATCGGGCCATAGGCGTGCAGGCGCGTGGTGGAGATGCCGATCTCCGCGCCCAGGCCGAGTTCGCCGCCGTCGGAAAAGCGCGAGGAGGCGTTGACCATCACCACCGCCGCGCGCAAGGCCTGCACGAACGCCTCGGCGTTGGCCGCATCGGCGGTGGCGATGACTTCGGTGTGGTCCGAGCCGTAGTGGCGGATGTGCGCGATCGCGACGGCCAGGTCCGGCACCACGCGGATCGCCAGGATCAGGTCGAGGTATTCGGCGGCGTAGTCGGCGTCGCTGGCCGCGTCGATGTCCGGCAGCAGGTCGCGGCTGGCGTCGTCGCCGCGCAGGACCACCCCGCGCTGCCGCAGCGCCTGCGCCGCCAGCGGCAGGAAGCGCGCGGCGACGTCGGCGTGCACCAGCAGCGTCTCCAGCGAATTGCACGCGGCCGGGCGCGTGGTCTTGCCGTCCACCAGCAGCTTCACCGCCAGCTCCAGGTCCGCCGAGGCGTCCACGAACAGATGGCACACGCCCTTGTAGTGCTTGATCACCGGCACCCGCGCGTGCTCGGCGACGAAGCGGATCAGGCCCTCGCCGCCGCGCGGGATCGCCAGGTCGACGATGTCGTTGAGCTGCAGCAGTTCCAGCATGGTCTCGCGGCGCAGGTCCTCGACCAGGGTCAAGGCGTCCTCGCCGAGCCCGGCCTCGCGCAGCGCGCGCCGCAACGAAGCGGCAATGGCGGTGTTGGAATGGATCGCCTCCGAGCCGCCGCGCAGGATCACCCCGTTGCCGGCCTTGATGCACAGCGCCGCGGCATCGGCGGTGACGTTCGGGCGCGCCTCGTAGATCATCGCGATCACGCCCAGCGGCACCCGCACCTTCTGCACGCGGATGCCGTTCGGACGCACGTCGTCGCGGGTGACCTGGCCGACCGGATCGGGCAGCGCCGCCACCTCGCGCAAGGCCGCGGCGACGCCGGCCAGGCGCTTGCCGTCCAGCGCGAGCCGGTCAAGCATGGCGCTGCCGACGTCCTTGGCCCGCGCCGCCTCCAGGTCGCGCGCATTGGCGGCGAGGATCGCCTCCGCATCCGCCTCCAGCGCCGCCGCCATCGCCTCCAGCAAGGCCTGCTTGGCCGCGGACGACAGCTGCGCCAGCGCCTGCGCGGCGTCGCGGCATTGCAGGGCTTGGGTTCGGATGGTGCTCATCGGTTATTCCAGTTATGTCGGGGCTCGGGGCTCGGGGCTCGGGGCTCGGGGCTCGGGGCTCGGAAAGGCTGCGCGGGCGGTGGGGCTTGTCAAGTCATCGAAGCGGAAAGCGTCGGACAGGTTCTCGCATTCGCCGAAGGCAAGCGATGCGATGGCGTATCGGCCCAGGCATGCGCCGGCGGGTCGCGCTTACACCGAGTCCCGAGTCCCGAGTCCCGAGTCCCGGCTCTCGAATCCCGAGTCCCGAATCACCACCAGATCGTCGCGGTGAATCACATTCTCTCCATAGCTATACCCCAGGATCGCTTCGATGTCGCGCGAATGGCGGCGGGCGATGCGGCGTACGTCGGCGGCCGAGTACTGGCTGACGCCGCGCGCCAGGCAGCGTTCGCCGCCGCCGTCGCGCAGGCGCACCTCGACCATGTCGCCGCGGCGGAAGTCGCCTTCGGCGCCGGCCACGCCGCCGGGCAGCAGCGAGGCGCCCTTGTCGGCCAGCGCGGCGGCGGCGCCGGCATCGACCAGGATCGCGCCAGGTTCGACCGGCACCTGGCGCAGCCAGTACTTGCGCGCGGCGATGCGGGTGCGCGCGGGATGGATGCGGGTGCCGCGCAGGCGGTCCTGGGCCAGGCCGCGCACCACCTCGGCGCTGCGGCCGTTGAACAGGTAGGTCTCGATGCCGGCGGCACCGGCCTTGGCCGCGGCCTCCAGCTTGGTGCGCATGCCGCCGGTGCCGACGCGGCTGCCGCTGCCGCCGGCCATCGCCAGCACCGCCGCGGTCAGCTCCGGCACGTCGTCCAGCGGCTGCGCCTGCGGGTCGCTGCGCGGATCGGCGGTGTACAGGCCGTCGATGTCGGTGGCGATGAACAGCGCGTCGGCATCGACCAGCGCGGCGACGATCGCCGCCAGATTGTCGTTGTCGCCGAGCTTGAGTTCGTCCACCGACACGGTGTCGTTCTCGTTGACCACCGGCAGCGCGCCCAGCCGCAACAACTCGCCCAGGGTGGCGCGCGCGTTGAGGTAGCGGCGGCGGTTGCGCAGGTCGTCGTGGGTCAGCAGCACCTGCGCCACCGGGCGCTCGAAGAAGCGCTGCCACAGCGCGATCAGCTGCGCCTGGCCGAGCGCGGCCAATGCCTGCCGCGCGGCGATCGCCGCGCCGGCCTCGGTCGCCCGCGGCAGGATCGCGCGTCCGGCCGCGACCGCGCCGGACGACACGATCACCAGTTCGCGCCCGGCCGCCAGGTTGGCCGAGACGAACTGCGCCAGCCCCAGCGCGTAGCGCGGCGACAGCCCGCCGCCGCCATCGGCGGCGAGCAGGCTGCTGCCGACCTTCAGCACCGCACGCCGCCACGGCGGCAGGCGTTGTTCGGCGAAGGGGGATGGCGTTTGCGTCGTCATGGGATCAGCGTGTGTTCCATTCGTGGACGGTGAGCTCGGAGCAGTCATGGAGCGCCAACGGATCGGCCGCGACGATCGCCTGCGCCTGGGCCAGGTCGTCCACGCCCTGCAGCAGATAGGCGCCGCCGCTGCGGTCGCTGAAACCGCCGGTCAGCGCCAGCAAGCCACGCTCGCGCAGCGCGTCGAGGAACGCCAGGTGCGGGGCGACCACGGCCTCGTCGAAGGTCGGTTTGCGCATCGCCAGAACCAGGTAGTGCGTCATCGTACGGTGTTCCTTTTGCATCGGTTCGAATGTTCGGCGTCGCAGCGCACCGCGGCGAACGCGCTTTTTGTAGGAGGGGCTTCAGCCCCGCCTACCGGGATCAAGCGCCCAGCGCATCCCAGCGCGATTGCAATTCCGCCAGACGCAGGTCGGCGGCGGCACCGGGCGAGACCCGCGCGGCCAGGCTGCCTTCCGGCGTGCGTCCCTGCCCTGCGCTGTCCGACGCCGCCGCCGCGGCCTGGTAGGCCTCGCGGAACGGCACCCCGGCCAGCGCCGCCTCGACCGCGACGTCGGTGGCGTACATGCCCGAATCGATCGCCGCGCGCAACTTGTCCTCGCGCCATTCCAGGTTGGCCAGCAACGCCGGCAGCAGCTCCAGCGCGGCCAGGCCGCGGCCGAAGCCGTGGAAGATCGCGCCCTTGCTGCTCTGCAGGTCGCGGTGGTAGCCGGACGGCAGCGACAGCAGCTGCTCGATCTCGGTGCGCGCCGCGGCCACGCTGGCATGGGTGGCGCGCATCAGTTCGATCACGTCCGGGTTGCGCTTGTTGGGCATGATCGAGCTGCCGGTGGTGTACTGCGCCGGCAAGGCGACGAAACCGAACTCGCCGCTGGTGAACAGCGACAGGTCCCAGGCCAGCCGGCGCAGGTCCAGGGTCGCGCTGCCCAGCGCTTCCAGCGCGGCCATCTCGAACTTGCCGCGCGACAGCTGCGCGTAGATCGGGCTGACCTGCATGCGCGCGAAGCCGAGCGCGGCGGTGGTGTGCCCGCGGTCGAGCTTGAGATTGACGCCGTAGCCGGCGGCGGTGCCGAGCGGGTTGGCGTCGATCAGGCGCAGCGTGTCGTGGGCGCGGATGGCATCGTCGATGAAGGCCTCGGCCCAGCCGGCCCACCACATCCCGGCCGAGGACACCACGGCGCGCTGGATATGGGTGTAGCCCGGCAGCGGCAGCGCCTGCTCGGCCTGCGCGCGGTCCAGCGCGACCCTGGCGATCTCGCGGCTCAGCCGCGCCAGTTGCGCCAGCCGTTCCTTCAGCCACAGCCGGGTGGCGACCAGGATCTGGTCGTTGCGGCTGCGCCCGGTGTGGATCTTGCGGCCGGCATCGCCCAGGCGCTCGGTGAGCCGCGCCTCGATCGCCGAATGGCCGTCCTCGAAGCGCTCGTCGAGCACGAACCCGCCGCTGCGGAAATCCTCGGCCAGGATCGCCAGTTCGCGCTGCAGCCCGGCCAGTTCCTCGGCCGACAGGATGCCGATGCGCTGCAGGCCTTCGGCATGCGCGCCGCTGGCGGCGATGTCGTGCAGGAAGAACTCGCGGTCCAGGATCACGTCGTCGCCGGCCAGGAAGGCCTGGATCTTGGCATCGACGGCGACGCCGGGTTTTTGCCACAACAAATTGGTCATGAGGGGTCCTTTTGCCGGGACCCGGGACTCGGGACTCGGGACTCGGAGAAGCAAAAGCATCGGCTCTTGCTGTTCCGAGTCCCGAGTCCCGAGTCCCCAGTCCCGATGGTGTCACACGGGAATCGAGATCAGCTCGTCCAGGCCCAGCGCCAGATTGAGATTCTGCATCGCCTGCGTCGCCGCGCCCTTGAGCAGGTTGTCCAGGGTCGCCACCACCACCAGGCGCTTGTTGCCCGGCGCCAGGGTGAAGCCGCCGATCTGCACGCCGTGCTTGCCGGCGATGCGGCTGACCCATGGGGCTTCATCGAGCACTTCGATCAGCGGCTCGCCGGCGTAGCGCTCGCGGTAGCGGCGCTGGATCGCCTCCAGCGCCAGCGGCTGCTGCAGCCACAGGTTCACGGTCATGCTGATGCCGCGGAAATGCGGCGCCACGTGCGGCATGAACTCCACCGGCACGCCCAGCTGCGCGGACACTTCGCGCTCGTGCATGTGGTCGGTCAGCGCGTACGGCATCAGGTTGTCGCGCAGCAGCTCGGGGTTGTTCTTGTCCGACGGCGTGGTGCCGGCGCCGGAATAGCCGGACACGCCGAAGCACTGCGGCGGCCCGGCCAGCTGCTCGAGCAGCGGCGCGATCGCCAGCTGCATCGCGGTGGCGTAGCAGCCGGGATTGCTGATCCGCTTCTGCCCGGCATAGCGGCCGCGGGTCAGTTCCGGCAGGCCGTAATACCAGCTGTAATCGAAGCGGTAGTCGGCCGACAGATCGACGACGATGGTCTCGGCCGCCGCCGTATCCAGCGCGGCCACGTAGGGCACGGCCTTGCCGTTGGGCAGCGCCAGCACCACCGCCGCGGCACCCTTGGCCGCGACCGCATCGGCGTCCAGGTTTTCGTAGCGCAGCTCGCCCTGGTAGGCCGCGCTGTACTCGGCCACGCGCTGGCCGGCCAGTTCGCGCGAGGACACGAAGGCCAGGTGCAGCTGCGGATGCGCGGCGACCAGCTTGATCAGTTCGGCGCCGGTGTGGCCGCGCGCGCCGACGATGCCGACGCCGTAGGTGTTGGAGGAAGTCATGTATGCGAGTCCAGGCGGAACTGCAGGTGGCGTTTCACCCCGGCCCATTCCGTATCGATGATGGAGAACACCACGGTATCGCGCGGCGTGCCGTCGGGGTGGCGCTTGTGGTTGCGCAGCACGCCGTCCTGCTTGGCGCCGAGCCGGGCGATGGCCGCGCGCGAGGTGTGGTTGAACCAGCTGGTCTCGAAGCCGACGCTGATGCACTGCAGGGTTTCGAACGCGTACTGCAGCAGCATCAGCTTGACCTCGGTGTTGACCCCGCTGCGCTGCACCCGCGGCGCGTACCAGGTGTAGCCGATCAGCAGCGTCGGCACCTCGGCATCCAGCCCGTAGAAGCGCGTGCTGCCGACGACTTCGCCGGCCGCATCGCGCACCGCGAACGGCAGCACGCGGCCCTGCGCCTGCACGTCCAGCGCGGCGGCCACGTAGCCGTCGACCTTGTCCGGCGCCGGCACGCTGGTGTACCACAGCCGCTCCAGGCCGCTGCCGTGCAAGGCCGTGCGCAACGCGTCGGCGTGCGATGCCTGCAACGGTTCCAGCGACGCATGCCGGCCCTGCAGGGTCGGCACCTGGCGCCACAGCGCAGGCAGCAGGTCCAGGCTCATCGCGCTCAGCCCAGCAGGGTCGGCGTGCGCGTGGCGCAATGCGCCACGCAGTGCTGGATCTGCTCGAAGTTCTCCAGCCCGTACCAGAACACCTTCCACTTCTCCTGCTTGAAGCAGCCGTCGGATTCGGCGTAGTAGAAGATGTTGACCTGGTTGTTGTGGCGCGAGCGCCAGAACAGCTGCGGGGTTTCCTCGCGCATCACGTTCCACACCGCGCGGCCCAGGCCTTCGCCCTGCGCATCGTCGAGCACGGCGAACTTGTCCAGGTAGGTGTAGCCGTCCTCGTTGGTCAGGATCACCGCGGCGCGGTAGTTCTCGCTGACGTAGGCGCGCAGCAGCCGGGTCTTGTCGAAATACTCCGGCACCAGGGTACGGCCGAAGCTGGATTCGATCAGCGACTTCAGCCGCTGCGTATCCAGCTCGCTCCACGCCGTGGCGCGCAGCACCTTCTCGCCGCGCCGCACCAGCGTGCCCGAGCCCTTGTGGGTGAACAGTTCCTTGGCCAGGTCGGCCGGGCGCGTGATCGACACCGACGACTCCAGCGGCAGCCGGTCCAGCAGGTCCTTGATCTGCTCGATCTTGACCCGCATGCCGCCGTTGATCCACGGCTGCTGCATCAGGTGATCGTATTCGGTGGACAGGTTGATCGAATCGATCACCTTGCCCTGCTCGTCGAGCAGCCCGCCGGTGCCGGTGAGGAAGATGATCTTGTACGGCTGCAGCTCCTGCACCAGCTCGTTGGCGGCGAAGTCGGCGTTGATGTTGAGGATCTGCCCGCTCGGGGTCTCGCCCAGGCTGGTGATCACCGGGATCGAGCCGGCCTGCAGGCTGGCTTCGATCGGCGCCAGGTTCACCGCCTTGACCTCGCCGACCAGGCCGTAGGTGTCGCAGTCCAGGTATTGCGCCTCGAACACCCCGCCGGTGATCGAGGTGGCGCGCGCGCCGTTCTGCTGTAGCGCCTCCACCAGCTTGAGGTTGGAGGCCTGGAACACCTTGCGCACGATCGCCAGCGCTTCGGGCGAGGTCACCCGCAGGCCGTTGACGGTCTGCTTCTCGATCCCGGCCGCCGACAGCTCCGCGTCCAGCTGCGGGCCGGCGCCGTGCAGCACGATCGGGGTCAGCCCGACCTCCTGCAGGAACGACAGCGAGGAGGTCAGCGCCTCCAGGTCGTCGCGCAGCACCGCGCCGCCGACCTTGACCACGGCGAAGCGCTTGGCGTCCAGCTGCGAAAAGCGCTTGAGGTACTGGCTGATCTCCTTGGCGCTGGCCATGCTCGAGAGCAGGCGGACGATGGTCTGGCGGGTTTGCTTGTTGGCGTGCATGGCGGTGGTGGCGGTTCCGTGATCCGGGATGGAAGGGCCGAGGCCCCGGCGGCGCGTGCTCAGCGCACGCCGTTGATGATGCGGTCCACCGAGGTGGCGTAGCGCTGCAGCTGCTGCAGCGTCACGAACTCGTCGGCGGTGTGCGCCTGGGCGATGTCGCCCGGGCCGTAGACCAGCGCGGTATAGCCGCCGGCGGAGAACAGCGAGGCCTCGGTCCAGAAGTCCACCGCATTGCCGATCGGCAGCTCCAGCGCATCGGCCACGTCGCGCGCGGCCAGGCGCTTGTCCTCGGCGCGGGCGATGTCGCCGGACGGCAGGCTCGGCCCGCGGAAGGTCTCCTCGAAGTGCGCGGCGGCCGGCTCGGCGAAACCGGCGAAGGTCGCCAGCAGCGCGTCCACGTCCATCGACGGCAGCGGCCGGAAACCGAAGCGCAGCTCGGCGGCCGGCGCGATCATGTTCGCCTTGATGCCGCCCTCGACCCGGCCGATGTTGAAGCGCAGGCCGGTCAGGCCGCCGAAGCGCGCATGCGCCAGCGACTCCACATGGTCGAGCGCGCGCCCGCCCCAGCGCATCGCCTGGTGCAGCGCGCTGGCCGACGGATCCTGCTTGCCCGACGCATGCCCGGCGCGGCCGGCGAAGCGCATCAGCACCGAACTGATGCCACGATGCGCCAGCACCGCCTCGCTCATCGTCGGCTCGGCCACCAGCACCGCCTCGTAGGCGATGCCGCGGGCCAGGAACGCGGCGATGCAGCGCGGGTCGTTGGCTTCCTCGTCGCTGGAGAACAGGAACGCGGCGTCGCCGTCGCCGGCGTTGGCCGCGGCCAGCAGCGCCGCGGCCGCGCCCTTGATGTCGCACACGCCCAGGCCGATCACCCGGTCCTCGGTGCGGCGCATGACGTGCGGGTCGGCGCTCCAGTGCGGCGAATCCGGCACCGTGTCCAGGTGCACGTTGAACAGGTACTGGGGCGCGCCGCGCACCGCGTACAGGCTGACCGCGCCGGCGCCGTGATCGATCACCTCGACCTGGAACCCGGGCAGCTGCGCGCGCAGGTAGTCGAAGATGCCGCCGGTGGTGATCGCGCGCGGCGGGTTGCGGGTGTCGAAGGACACCAGCTGGTGCAGATGCGCGAGGGTGGGTTCGAGCAGATCGGTCATGTCGGTTCGATCGGTGGACCGCGGCGGCGGCCTGGCAAAAAAAGCGGAGAAATCCCCTTCTCCCACCGGGAGAAGGTGCCCCGCAGGGGCGGATGAGGGTACGGGCGAAGCCTGGTGAATCGCATCTCGCGTGAGTGGGTGAAGGTGCGCGGAAGAAACATTGCGAGGCTTCGCCCGTACCCTCACCCCAACCCCTCTCCCGATGGGAGAGGGGCTTTATCCTCAGCGGTTGACCTGCGCGTACAGCGTCGAACTCATCCCGAACAGCTTGATGAAGCCTTCGGCCTCGGCCACGCCCCAGTCCGCCGACTGCGCGTAGGTCGCGCCCTTGGCGTTGAGCAGGTGCGGCGACTTCACCGCCACCGCATCGACGCGGCCGCCGCGGGTTTCCAGCGTCACTTCGCCGTTGACCTTGGCCTGCGAGGAATCCAGGAACGCCTCCAGGTCGGTCTTCAGCGGGTCGTGGTAGAAGCCTTCGTAGACCAGCTCCACCCACTTGCGCGCCACCTCCGGCTTGAAGCGGTTCTGCTGCTTGGTCAGCACCGCGTCTTCCAGCGCGCGGTGCGCGGCCAGCAGCGCGATCAGCCCCGGCGCCTCGAACACGATGCGGCCCTTCAGCCCGATCACGGTGTCGCCGGTGTACATGCCGCGGCCCACGCCGTAGGGGGCGAACAGTTTGTTGAGCTTGGCCAGCAGCTTGGCGCCTTCCAGCGGCTTGCCGTCCACCGCCACCGCTTCGCCATGCTCGAACTTCAAGGTCACCGTCAGCGGCTCGATCGGCCACGCGCTGCGCGGCGCGCACCAGCCGCGGGTGCCCTCGCCCGGCGCTTCCCAGCGGTCGATCTCGCCGCCGGACATGGTCACGCCGAGCAGGTTCTCGTTGATCGTGTACGCCTTCTGCTTGGCGCGCACGCCGAAGCCGCGCTCTTCCAAGTACTTCTGCTCGTAGGCGCGGGTCTGGGTGTGCTCCTTCTGGATCTCGCGGATCGGCGCGACGATGGCGTAGTCGCCCAGCGCCTTGACCGCCAGGTCGAAGCGCACCTGGTCGTTGCCCATGCCGGTGCAACCGTGCGCGATGATCTTGGTGCCCAGCTCGTCGGCGCGCTTGAGCGCGGCATCCACGATCAGGTAGCGGTCGGACACCAGCAGCGGGTACTGGCCCTGGTAGCCCTCGCCGGCCCACACGAACGGCTTGACGAAGCCCTCCCAGATCGCCGGGCCGCCGTCGACGGTGACGTGGCTGGCCGCGCCCAGCTCGGCCGCGCGCTTCTCGATGAAGTCGCGCTCCTCGTCGTCCACCCCGCCGGTATCGGCGAACACGGTGTGCACCGCGTAGCCCTGGGCCTGCAGATAGGGAATGCAGAAGCTGGTGTCCAAGCCGCCGGAGAAGGCCAGGACGATGTCCTTGGTGCCGGGAGTCGGGATTGGGGATTCGGGATTCGTGGAAGCGGTTTGCTGCGACATGGGGGAATCTCTCTGCGGTTGACTGAATTAAGAGCGGGAAAGGAACTCGCCGTTGCGAATCCCCAATCCCGAATCACGAATCCCGGCGGCCCTGGCCCACCAGGGCCGCCATGATCGCCTTCTGCACATGCAGCCGGTTCTCGGCCTCGTCGATGGCGATGCAGTTCGGCGAATCCATCACTGCATCGGTGGCCTTGACGTTGCGGCGCAGCGGCAGGCAGTGCGAGAACACGCCGTTGTTGGTCAGCGCCATCTTGCGCTCATCGACGATGAAGTGCTGGTACTGGTCGCGGATCGGCTTCTCCGGAGCCCAGTTGCCGAAGAACGGCAGCGCGCCCCAGCTCTTGGCGTAGACCACGTCGGCGCCGGCGTAGGCGCTGTCGATGTCGTGGCTGACCTGCAGCGAACCGCCGCTCTCGGCCACGTTCTGCGTCGCCCAGCCCATGTAGCGCTGGTCCAGCACGTAGTCCGGGGTCGGGCACAGCAGGGTCACGTCCATCCCCAGGCGGGTGGCGATGGTCAGCGCCGAATTGGCCACCGCGGTGTTCAGCGGCTTGGGGTGGTAGGTCCAGGTCAGCACGTACTTCTTGCCGCGCAGGTCCTGGGTGCCGAAATGCTCCTGCAGCGCCAGCGCGTGCGCCAGCTCCTGGCACGGGTGGGTGATGGTCTCCATGTTGATCACCGGCACCGGCGAGTACCTGGCGAAGCTCTTCAGCACCACGTCCTCGCGGTCCTTGCTCCAGTCCACGAACTTCGGGAACGCGCGCACCCCGATCAGGTCCACATAACGGCCCAGCACCCGCGCCACCTCGGCGATGTGCTCCTCGGTGTCGCCGTCCATCACCGTGCCCAGGTCGAACTCGATCGGCCACGCGTCCTTGCCCGGCTGCAGCACCACCGCATGCCCGCCCAGCTGGAACGCGCCCAGCTCGAAGCTGGTGCGGGTGCGCATCGACGGGTTGAAGAACACCAGCGCGATCGATTTGCCCTTCAGCTCGCTGCCCAGCTTGTTGCGCTTGAACAGCGCGGCCTGGGTCAACAGCGCATCCAGCTCGGCCCGGCTCCAGTCCTGGGTGTTCAAGAAGTGCTTCAGAGACATCGGTCCATCCTTTGCTGCGTGGAGCCACCGCGGTGGTGGCGTGCGCGGGACGCGCGGTAGTGAGTTCTTTACGGGTGAAACCTTTCCGGGGTATGAAAACGAAAAAACCCAGCCTCGGGCTGGGTTTTCAGAACGAACGGCGCAGCGTTCCGGTTACCCAGCCAGGATGTGGGATTCCGGTCGACGCGCGCGCGACGTCATGCCCGAGGCCATGCGCGCGGCGCTGAGATCGTGCTGGGGCAGGTTCGCTTTCATCGGCGCGCATCCTCGCACGCGTACGCCGCAGGCGCAAGCGCAAGCGCGCGCTCATCGCGGCGGCAGCACGACCGCATCGGGCACATACGGCGCCACCGACACGCGGATGCGCAGCCGGTTGCCCGGATCCTCCGGCAGCCGCGAGCGGTATTTGGTGCCCTTGTAGACATAGTCCACGTCGTAGGCGATCGGGCGGCGGAATTCGCGGCCGACCTCGATGGTGCGGCAGTTGCGCCCGCTCGACGCCGGCGCCGGCGCCGCGACCGGCGCGGGCGGCTCCTCGTGGCGGTGGCTGAAGATGTCCTTCACCGAATCCATCAGCCGGTTCAGGCGGCTGTCGTCCTCCGGCTTGACCGGGGCCGGCGCCGGGGCCGGCGTCTGCACCGGGTCGCATTGCTGCTCGGTGCGGGTGGCGCGCAGGGTCTGGTAGACCGGCTCCACGTTCAGCACCTGCGCGTAGTCGAGCCTGACGTTCTCGATCACCACCACGCGGTTGCGCGCCTCGCTGTCCTGCGCCCAGGCCGGCGCGGCGCATGCGAACAGGCCGACCAGCGGCAACAACAGGTACGGACGCATCGGCACCAGGCTTTGAAGGACAGATCGATCAGTGTAGGCATGGCAGCTTGCGTCGGGCTGAACGCAAGCCTACGGCCCTGCGACCCGCCCCGGCCTGGGGTATTTCGCCCATTCCGCCCGGCAGGCCGCACCGATTTTGTGCGTGTGCGGCAAGGAAGAGTTAGGAAGTCGACACGTGTCCACGCTCGGCGGCGACGCGGCCGCCGGCGCGCGCAAGAGCGGTGCTGCCGGTTGTGCCCGGCGGGCCGCCAGCCGGCGCCGCGCGACTGGACCCGACCGCGCCGGTCGGGCGCCACGCAGCGCCCGCTGCGGACACGCCGTGGCCTAGCCGGGAATGGATGAGACACCCTGGGCCGCTGCCGGTAGAATCGCAAGGCTTCCCCACGCCCGATGCCGATGAGCCTGCGCCTGCACAACAACCTGACCCGCCGGGTCGATGCCTTCGAACCGCTCGATCCCATCGCCGGTCCCACGCTGTATGTCTGCGGCCCCACCGTCTACAACTACGCGCATATCGGCAACGCGCGCGGCCCGGTGGTGTTCGACGTGCTGGCCGCGCTGCTGCGGCGCCGCTACGGCGCGCTGCGCTACGCGCGCAACATCACCGACGTGGACGACAAGATCAACGCCGCCGCGCAGGCGCAGGGCGTGCCGATCGCCACCATCACCGACCGCTTCGCCGCCATCTACCGGCAGGACATGGCCGCACTGGGGGTGGTGCCGCCGGACCTGGAGCCGGAGGCCACCGCGCATATCCCGCAGATCGTGGCGATGATCGAGCGGCTGATCGAGGGCGGCCACGCCTATGCGGCAGAGGGCCACGTGCTGTTCGCGGTGGCCAGCTTCGCCGGCTACGGCAAGCTGTCGCGGCGCGACCCGGAGGAGATGCTGGCCGGGGCGCGGGTCGAGGTGGCCCCGTACAAGCGCGATGCCGGCGACTTCGTGCTGTGGAAGCCGTCCAGCGACGAGCTGCCGGGCTGGGACTCGCCGTGGGGCCGCGGCCGCCCCGGCTGGCACATCGAATGCTCGGCGATGGCCGCCGCGCACCTGGGGCCGACCATCGACATCCACGCCGGCGGCGTGGACCTGCAATTCCCGCACCACGAGAACGAGATCGCGCAGAGCGAGTGCGCCCACGGCGGCGCCACCTTCGCCCGGTTCTGGCTGCACAACGGCATGCTCAACTTCGGCGGCGCCAAGATGAGCAAGTCGCTGGGCAACATCGAGACCGTGCACGCGCTGATCGCCAGGCACCCGCCGGAGGCGCTGCGCTGCGCACTCCTCAGCGCGCACTATCGGCAGCCTCTTGATTGGTCCGATGAGCTGATCGAAGCCCAGGTCAGGAGACTCGACGGACTTTATAGAACACTAAACGCGCTGAAGGCTATCGATGCTGAAGCATCCATTCCTTCCGAGATCGAAGATGCATTGGACGACGATCTCAACACTCCACTAGCGCTCTCTGCATTGGCACGTTTAGCGGACCAGGCGCGGCAGCTGCTCCGCGAACTGGCTCATCCGGGCGGACCCGACGCAGAAGGTGCAGCTGGACTTACGGACAAGCTCAAGCTTGCAAAAGGCCAGTTACTTGGCGCCGGCATGGCACTTGGACTACTGCAGCAGGAACCAACCCACTGGTTCTCGCGAGGCGAAAAGATCGCTGACGAGGAATCCAAACTAATTGGCCGCCTCCGTAGCGAGCGACGCCAAGCCAAAGCCGAGAAGAATTACAAACGCGCAGATGAAATCAGAAATGAATTGGCAGGCCTTGGAATAGAGATTAAAGACCTACCTGATGGAACGGATGAATTCACCTTCCACGCCAAAGTAACCGGGGAAATTTCGCTTAATCAGCAAACTAAAACTCGCCTGGAGACTTTAACCAAGCTCATCGAGAACCTAAATATTAAATGACCGTCACCTCCCTTCTCCCATCGGGAGAAGGTGGCGCGCAGCGCCGGATGAGGGTACGGGCGAAGCGGCGAGCATCGATTTCTCGCGAGGCTGCGCCCGTCCCCTCACCCCAACCCCTCTCCCGAGGGGAGAGGGGCTTTACCGATCGACTCTGGATTTGCGATGACCGATACCGATTTCCCGCTCGAACCCACGCCCGCCGACGCCCAGGCCGCCATCGCCGAGGAATTCGGCTTTTTCAGCGACTGGTCCGAGCGCTACCAGTACCTGATCGATCTGGGCCGCAAGCTGCCCGCATTCCCTGAGCAATGGAAGACCGAACAGCACCGCCTGCACGGCTGCCAGTCGATGGTGTGGATCGTGCCCGAGGGCAATGCGCAGCGGCTGGTGTTCCATGCGATCAGCGATTCGGCGATCGTCTCCGGCCTGATCTACCTGGCGCTGCGGGTCTACTCCGGGCGCAGCGCCGAACAGATCCTCGCCACCGCGCCGGACTTCGTCGCCGCGATCGGCCTCGGCAAGCACCTGTCGCCGACCCGCAGCAACGGCCTGGCCGCGATCCTGGCGTTCATCCAGGACAGCGCGCGCGCGCAGGCATGAGCGCCCCGCTCCCCTCTCCCGCGCAGAGCCTGCGCACGCTGCTGGCGCATCCCGGCTTCGCGCTGGTGCTGGCCTACCGCATCTGCACGATGCTGTCCTACCAGATCGTCGCGGTCACGGTCGGCTGGCACATCTACGAGATCACCCGCGATCCGTTCTCGCTGGGATTGATCGGGCTGGCCGAGATCCTGCCGTTCTTCTGCATCGCGCCGTTCGCCGGCTACCTGGTCGATCACCTGCCGCGGCGCCGGCTGGGCATGCTCGCCAGCCTGGGCCTGATCTCCACCGCGGCGGTGCTGACCGCGCTGACCCACGGCTGGCTGCCGATGCGCGGCGTGTGGCCGATCTACGCGGCGATCGCGCTGACCGGCGCGGCGCGGGCGTTCCTGGCGCCGGTGTACAACGCGCTGTTCGCGCGCGTGCTGCCGCGCGAAGCGTATGCGCGCGGCGCCAGCATCGGCAGCGTTGTGTTCCAGACCGGCATGGTGATCGGGCCGGCATTGGGCGGGGTGCTGGTCGGCTGGGGCGGCAAAGGCCTGTCCTACGGCGTGGCCATGGCGGTAGCCTGCGTGGCGATGCTGGCGCTGTTGCTGCTGCGCGTGACCGAACCGGTCAACGACGGCCCGCGTGCACCGATCTTCCGCAGCATCGCCGAAGGCGCGCAGTTCGTGTTCTCCAACCAGATCATGCTCGGCGCGATGGCGCTGGACATGTTCTCGGTGCTGCTCGGCGGCGCGGTGTCGATGCTGCCGGCCTTCATCCACGACATCCTGCACTACGGTCCCGAGGGCCTGGGCATCCTGCGCGGCGCGCCGGCGCTGGGGTCGGTGCTGGTCGGGCTGTGGCTGGCGCGGCGCCCGCTGCAGCGCAACGCCGGCCGCATCCTGCTGCTGGCGGTGGCCGGCTTCGGCCTGTGCACGATCGCCTTCGGCCTGTCGCGGCATTTCTGGCTGTCGGCGGCGATCCTGCTGGTCTACGGCATGTGCGACGGCGTCTCGGTGATCGTGCGCTCGACCATCCTGCAGTTGGTCACGCCGGACGCGATGCGCGGCCGCGTGTCCTCGATCAGCGGCATCTTCATCGGCTCGTCGAACGAGCTGGGCGCGTTCTACGACGGGGTCATGGCGCGGCTGATCAAGTTGGTGCCAGCGGTAGTACTGGGCGGGTGCGTGACATTGGTCGTGGTCGGCATTACCGCCTGGAAAGCGCCGAAGCTGCGCAAGCTGGACCTGCGCGAACTGCAGTGACGGCGCGGTAGCTGCCGCGTCGCGCTCAGCGCGCGGCGGCGGCGTCCAGGCGCTCGTCAGCGTCCCACGCCGCCGCGCAACCGGGCAGGTTCGCCGGCTGGGTCAACCCGCCCTTGCCGGCCAGGAACCGGCAGGTCGCGGCGAACACCGCCGGCACCGCCCTGGAGCGGATCGGCGAGGCCAGCACGTGATTGCCGGCATCGGGGAAATCCACCGCCTGGCGCAACGCCGGCGGCGTGCCCAGCTGCGCGAACATCGCCTGCATCGCCGCCACCGACACCGTCGCGTCCTGATGCTGCGCGTCGCGATAGTAGTAACCGAGGAACACCGGCACATGGATCCGCGCATAGGTCGCCGGCAACATGCCGCCGCGGGTCAGCGCGGCCAGCGCGCGGTAGCCGTCGACATGGGTGGCGTCGGCCCAGTAGCCGCTGTCGACCGGGTAGCGCATGACCGGATCGCCGCCGTTGCGCGACCACAGCAGCAGCTGTGCGCCCCACGGCCACAGCATCGGCTGCAGTTGCTCGCCGTGCTCGCGCACCAATGGCGACCACAGCACCAGGGCCTGCACGTGCTGCGGGTGCGCGGCCACCGTCTGCAGCGCCAGCGCGCCGCCCATCGAATTGCCGATCACCACCACCCGCCGGCCCAGTACCTGCGCGATCGCCAGCGCCTCGGCCGCGCCGTCGAGCAGGCGCGGCGCATCGATGCCGCGCAAGGCGTCGGCGGCGACCAGCCCGTGCCCGGGCAGCCGCGGCAGGTACAGATTGCAGCCGAAGCTGCGCGCCAGGCGCAGATGGGTGGGCGCGCCCTCGCCCTGGCTGGCGGTGAAACCGTGCAGATAGACCATGGCGCAATCGCGGCGTCCCGGATGCGCCGGGTCGGCCCAGACGATGCGCGCCTGGTTGTCCGCGCGCAGGCCGGGGGTGGCCCGCTCGCGCGCGTCCAGCCAGGCCTGCAGCGCAAGCGGATCCTGCGGCACGGTCGGCAGTGCGCTTTGCGGCAGCGCCGTGCTGACCCGCGGGCCCAGCGCCACTATCGTCAGCAGCACCAGCACGACCAGCAGCGGCCAGCGCGCGTAGCGCCATGCCCAGGCGCCAGGCGTGCGCGGCCGTGCTGCGTCAGCGACGGATCGGCGACTCATGCGCACACGCCCGTTGCCCGCTGCCGATGGCGCCGCACGCGCGACGGCCCGCCCAGCGCGCGGCGCCCACCGCGCTCCGCGCCGATGGCGTTGCAGCACCACGCCACAGGACCCTGCACGGCCACGACGACCGTGCGCTGCAGCGCAAGAACAAGACCACTGGAAAGCATTCGGAAAGCGGCGACGACGTGGCCGTCCGCCACACCTTCAGTGTGAGGCGGTGCCATGACAGATGCATTTAAGTCCCACGCCGGGTCCGGCCTGCGCGGCCGCGCAAGCGCGCCCTTCCCGACCTGCGAAAACCTTGCCGCATGCGCATGCAACGTATTTGTCTACGACCTTGCCGCGTCGCATGCGCCGGCGCGCTTGCGCGGCAACCGCCTTGGTTTTCCTCGCACTCGATCGGCGAAACGTGCATGCGGCCGCGCATGCCGACGCCATGCGGCGAACGTGCCTGCGACCGCCGAGCTGCAGCGCCTGGATACGGAAAGGTTGGCGAAAGCCACGGCTGGAACCGTAAATCCAGGATCCGCTGCAGCGTCTTGACCGAGCGCCAAGTTCGCCGCCGCCCGCGTTTTCCTGTGCGAAGTTCAAACGGAAAGATGTGAAATGGAAGATTCGCTTTTTCGCAGCGAGGTGCTGGACGCACCCAGCCAGGCATGGCTGGGGACGGTGCGACTGGCCACTCCGGTCTCGACCCAGGCATGGACCGTGGCCGCGCTGCTGGTCGGTGCGTCGATCCTGGCCTGGCTGTTCGCCGGGCACTACACGCAGCGCGTTCACGTCACCGGCCTGCTGGTGCCGCGCGCCGGCCTGATCAGCCTGACCGCCAACAGCGTGGGCGTGGTCGACCATGTCGCCGCCGCAGAAGGCGATCGCGTCGCCGCCGGGCAGATCCTGGTGTCCCTGTCCGGCGAACATACGAGCAAGGCGCTGGGCAATACCGCGGCCGGCGTCAGCACGCAGTTGCAACGGCAGGCCGTCAGCCTGCGCCAGGACATCGGCGACGCGCTCACGCTGCGCGACCAGCAGGCCGAGGACAACCGGACCCAGCAAACCCTGCTGAAGGACCAGCTGGCGCAGATCGACGCGCAGATGGCGATCGAGAAGAAACAGATGGCGCTGGTCCAGGACCTGGTCAACAAATGGTCAGGGCTGGTGGCGGGCGGCTACATCCCGGCGCTGCAGGTCGAGCAGGAACAATCGGCGCTGCTGGCCGACGAATCGCAATTGCGCTCGCTGCAGCAGCAGCGCGCCAGCACCCGCCAGCAACTGAGCGCGCTCCACGACCAGCTGACCCAGCTGCCGTTGGCGGTCTCGGCCAAGCTCAACGAACTGCGCCGGCAACTGGCGCAGGTCGAACAGGCGCTGGCCCAGAACGAAGCGACCCGCGCCAGCGAACTGCGCGCGCCGGCCAGCGGCATCGTCTCCTCGCTGCTGGTCAAGCCCGGCGCGTCGGTGTCGCTCGGACAGCCGCTGCTGGCCATCGTGCCCGACGGTTCGCGGCTGCAGGCGCAGCTGCTGGTGCCCAGCCAGGCGGTCGGCTTCGTGCATCCGGGCGTGGAGGTCACCCTGCATTACCAGGCCTTTCCCTATCAGAAATTCGGCCTGCAGCATGGCGTGGTGCGCAGCGTCTCGCGCAGCGCGCTGATGCCCGGCGAGGTGACCCTGCTGCTCGGCGGCGGCACGCCGCCATCGACCGACTCGCTGTACCTGGCACGCGTGGATCTCGCCAACCAGAACGTCCAGGCCTACGGACAGCAGCAGCCACTGCGCCCGGGCATGGCGCTGGAGGCGGACATGCTGCTGGACCGGCGCCGCATCGTCGAATGGATCTTCGAACCGCTGTACGGCATGGGGCATCGCTGGAGCAGCGGTTCGTGAGCCGCCACGCCGAGGATCGCAGCGCGAACGACGAGCGCCTGCATGCCGCTCGCGCGGAAGCTACGCCGCGGCTGCGTTTCTGGCGCTCGCGCGGGCTGCCGAACGTGCTCCAGTGCGAAGCGGCCGAGTGCGGACTCGCCTGCCTGGCGATGATCGCCGGCTACCACGGCCACCATACCGACCTGGCCGCGCTGCGCCGGCGCTTCACCCTGTCGCTGAAGGGCATGACCGCGCGGCGCCTGATCGAGGTCGCGCATGCGCTGGGGTTGCAGAGCCGGCCGCTGCGGCTGGAGATGGACGAACTCGGCCAGTTGCAGACCCCGTGCGTGCTGCATTGGGATCTCGACCATTTCGTGGTCCTGCACGAGGTCGGCAGGAACAAGGTCACCCTGCACGATCCGGCCGTGGGCGTGCGCACCCTGCCGCTGGCCGAGGTCGCGCGGCATTTCACCGGCGTCGCCATCGAGTTTTCGAAAGGCCCCACGTTCCAGCGCCAGCGCGAGGCGCCGCCGGTCTCGCTGCGCTCGCTCGCCGGCTCGATCCGCGGCCTGGGCCGCGGGCTCGCGCAGATCTTCGGCCTGGCGCTGGTGCTGGAGCTGTTCGCCCTGCTCGCGCCGCTGTTCATGCAACTGGTGGTGGACCAGGTCATCGCCGACGGCGACCACGACCTGCTGACTTTCCTCGGGCTGAGCTTCGCCCTGCTGATCGTGCTGGAAACGCTGGTCTCCACGTTGCGCAGCTGGACGGTGATGTGGCTCAGCACCCACTTCAACCTGGGCTGGACCGGCAACGTGTTCCAGCACCTGATGCGGCTGCCGCACGCCTACTTCGGCGCGCGCCACCTCGGCGACATCGTGTCGCGCTTCGGCGCGATCGACGCGATCCAGCAGACCCTGACCACGCGCTTCGTGGAGATCCTGCTCGACGGGCTCATGGCCAGCATCACCCTGGTGGTGCTGTTCGTCTACAGCCCGCTGCTGTCGGCCATCGTGCTCGGCGCCGTGGCCGTGTATGCGGGCCTGCGGCTGCTGTATTTCCGCATCTACCGCGAGGCCAACCTCAGCCAGATCACGGTGACGGCGAAACAGCACAGCCGCTTCCTGGAAGCGGTACGCGGGGTGCAGACCATCCGCCTGCACAACCAGGAAGCCGAGCAGACCGGGCGCTACCTCAATGCGGCGGCCGACACGCTCAACACCTCGATCGCGGTACAGCGCCTGGACATGCTGTTCACCGCGCTGCAGGGCCTGGCCACCGGCGCGCAACGGCTGGGCGTGCTGTGGCTGGGCGCGTGGCTGGGGCTGAAGGGCCAGTTCACCGTCGGCATGCTGACCGCGTTCGTCGCCTACGGCGACCAGTTCAGCAGCCGCGTCGCCAGCCTGATCGACTACGCGATCGAACTGCGCATGTTGCGCCTGCAGGCCGAGCGCCTGGCCGACATCGTACTGACCGCGCCGGAAGCCTACGCCGGCAGCGAGCACGTCGGTCCGCTGCCGCAACCGGGCGTGGCGTTCAACAAGGTCGGCTTCCGCTATGCCGAAGGCGAGCCATGGATCCTGCGCGAGTGCAGCTTCACTGTGCGGCCGGGCGAATCGGTGGCCATCGTCGGCCCGTCCGGCTGCGGCAAGAGCACCTTGATCCGGCTGCTGCTCGGCCTGCTCGATCCGCAGCAGGGATCGATCGAGATCGGCGGCATCGATCTGCGCCGGCTCGGCAAGTCGCGCTATCGCGCGATGACCGCCAGCGTGATGCAGGACGATCACCTGTTCACCGGTTCGATCGCAGAAAACATCAGTCTGTTCGACGCCCTCGCCACGCCGCAGGACATCGAGGACGCAGCGCGCCTTGCCGGCGTGCACGAGGACATCGTGGCCATGCCCATGGGCTATCACAGCCTGGTCGGCGACATGGGCTCGTCCCTTTCCGGCGGACAACAGCAGCGCCTGTTCCTGGCCCGGGCGCTGTATCGCCGGCCGCAGATCCTGGTGCTGGACGAAGCCACCAGCCACCTGGACGTCGCCATGGAACGGCGGCTCAACCACGCCATCAAGGCGCTGAACATCACCCGCATCGTGATCGCGCACCGGCCCGAGACCATCGCGCATGCGGACCGTGTCATCGAACTGTGCGAAGGGGCGACCCTTTCCCGTCCCCAGCCGCGCCACGCGGCGCCCATCCCAGCGACATCGTCAATTGGAGACACGCCATGAGAACACTGACCATCATCGAAATCGATCTGGTGGCAGGAGGAACGCGGGCGTCGATCGGCGCGCATCCGCTGTCCACCTCGATCCACCATGCCAAGGCGCACAAAATGGTGCATCACGCCAAATCCAGGGCCCAGCACCACTCAATGCTGCACAAATCCTTCGCTGCGCAAATGCTGCATACCGCCGAAGAGCAAGCCGAAGGTGGAGAAGGTGGAGAAGGTGGAGAAGGGGGAGAAGGGGGAGAAGGGGGAGAGGGTGGCGAAGGCGCTGGCGGTGAAGGCGGCGATGGCGATGGTGCGACCGGAGGCGACGGCGATGGCGATGGCGATGGCGATGGTGGCGACGACAGCGCGCCCGACAGCGATCCCCCGCCGACCGATCACATCGGCGACTCGACCACCGGCGACAACGGCCACACCACGACCATTACCTACAACTACGTCACCCGCGATGGCAAAAACGGCGACCAGTCCGTCAGCGCCAATCTGGTCACCGCCATCCACGACATTCTGGCCGCCGACACCGACGCCAACAGCGTCGATATTTCCGCAACCACCAACGGCGTGCACACCGCGACCGGCGATCATCCCTCGGGCAACGCGGTGGATATCGACACCATCAACGGCGTGGTGGTGAGCAACTCAGGTGCCGGGCTGGCCAACGCCACCAGCCTGGAACAGGCGGCGATGAACGATCCCAACGTGCGCTACGTGGAAGGACCGATGGGCAACTTCGCCCGCTCCACGCCGGGAGGCGACTTCTCGCCCTCCAAGAGCATCCCCGGCGATACGACCCACGTCCATATCTCCGTTTTCCAATAATCCGGCAGCGCACGCGTCCGATCAGCGCAGCCGAACGCCGGGAGGTATCCACCATGCAACGCAAGAACACGGTTCCTTGCTGGCTCCTGGCGAGCATCGTCGGCACCGCCGGACAGCCGGCCCTCGCACAGGTGCAGCTGCAGCCCGAAGCGGGGCTCAGCGCGGTTGCTTCGAACGGGCCATTGACCGATCTGCCGATGACGATCAACACGCTCGATCTTGTCGCCAAATCGGACCTGAAGAACGGCGTTTCCATCGCCGTGTGGCGTTACAGCACCAAGTATGGCGAAGGCGATTGCGACAGGGGCGCCGGCACGGCCGGTGCCGGCGCGACGAGCTGCCCGCGCGTGGGGCTTCTGGTCTCCACGCGCTGGGAACTCGAGGACCACTCCAAGTTCGCGCTGTGGAGCGTCTCGGATCGACAGTGGTGGCGCGTCGCCGGCCCTGTCGATGCGAGAACGCAGGGGAAGTTCGACGACCAGGGCACGACGTCCGCCCTCGTGCTTTACGCCTGCGAAGCCTCCCGCAACGTCGCAACCGGCTCGGAGCAACCGTCGCTTCCCGACAACTGGCACGCGGTGCCCTACCGGCTGCGGGTCGGTGCGTACGACCAGGTCAGCCTTGTCCGTCTCCCGGAACAAGGCCCGCAACGCAATTGCTTCGGGGACGACGCCGCGCCGCAGCCTCCGCCGAAACATTGATGCCGTTGCCCATCCCCCGCTCTTTTCATTCTTTACGAATCCATGAGGTAGCCTCGTGTCGTCATCGGAAGCGTCATCCCTGAAGGTCGTCAACAACTTCGTCGACGTGCAGCATCTGCCGGAGCTGGCCAGCGGCCGCGGCGGCTGGGCGTACGGCCTCTACCCGGGCCTGCTCGGCGACGCGCAGCCGTCCTGGCACATCCACCTGTGCGGCAGCCGCAACGCGCAGGACCGGGCCATCCACGACGACGTGCTCAACGCCACGCCGGGGCTGGAATCGCTCAACGACGTGTGGCGGCACATCCGCGAAGAACTGGCGCCCGATTACGGCCTGGTCCGCGCCTACGCCAGCGGCCACACGCATGGACAGGACGGCGCCGCGCATCACTACGCCAAACCGTCCGACCAGGAGCGGGTCGCCCTGCTCTACACCAGCAGCGAGTGGAAGGACGGCTGGGCCGGCGAAACCGTGTTCTACGATGCCGCGCGCGAGTGCATCTCCATCCGTCCGCGTCCCGGCCGGCTGGTGCTGTTCGACGGCGCGATCGTGCGTGCGTCGCGCGCCCCGGCCCGCGATTGCCCGACGCTGTGCACCACCCTCGCGTTCCACATGCGGCGCATCCGCCGCTAGACCGCCGCCCAACAGACGACCTCCGATGCAGACCACCATGCCATGCCGCGCGCTTGTCGCGGCGCTCCTGGTTTTCGCCGTGGCGCCGCACGCGGCGGCAGCGGACGCTCTCGGCCGCAGCCGTGCCGACCTGGGCGAACCGTTGCAGATCCCCATCGTCGACGACAGCGGACATCCGTGGACGCTGCAAGGGCGCCTGTGCCGCCCCGAGGGCGTGCATCGCCCGCGGGTGGTGGTGATCGCCCACGGCTCACCAGCGAAGGCGTCGGAGCGGCCGGGCATGACGCTGGAAACCTGCAGCGGCGAATCGGCGCAATGGTTCCTGCACCGGCATTACGCCGTCGCGCTGGTGCTGCGCCTGGGCTACGGCGCGACCGGCGGCCCCTGGACCGAAGGCTACGACGGCTGCGACCGCGCCGACTACGCCAAGGCCGGCCTGGAGACGGCGCGGCAGCTCAAGACGATCGTGGATTTCGTCACCACCCTGCCCGGCCTCGACCCGGGCCGCGCCATCGTCGTCGGCCAGTCGGCCGGCGGCTGGGGCACGCTGGCCTACGACAGCCTGCCGCACCCGAACGTCGGCGCGTTCGTCAACATGGCCGGCGGCCGCGGCGGCCACTACCACGATCGGCCCAACAGCAACTGCCAGCCGCAGAAGCTGGTCGAGGCCGCGGGCCGCTTCGGCACGACCGCAAGCACGCCGATGCTGTGGATCTACACCGGCAACGACAGCTTCTTCGACCCGGCGCTGGCCGCCGCGCTGCATCGCGCCTTCGTGCAGGCCGGCGGCCGTGCCGAACTGGTCGCGCCCGCCGCCTACGGCGACGACGGGCATCACCTGTTCTTCGGCCGCCGCGGCTCCGCGATCTGGGGACCGCCGGTCGATGCCTACCTCAAGACGCTGGACGCTGCGGCGTCCCCATGACCTCCCCGACCACCCGCGCAGAGCACACGATGACCATGCAATCGATCCGGGACATCATCCAGACCATCGGCCTGCACACCGCGGCCGAGAACATTCCGCTGATCACCAAGAAGGGCGGCGCGTACACCTGGCTGTTCGACCTGCGCCGGGTGTTCATGCAGCGCGAGGCGCTCGAGCAGATCGCCCACGCGTTCTGGGAGCGCAACGCCAGCCGCGAACCGTTCCAGCTCGGCGGCCTGGAGACGGCGGCGATCCCGCTGCTCACCGCGCTGCTGCTGACCGCGCCGAAAGAGCGCGGCGCGGTCAACGGCTTCATCATCCGCAAGGACCGCAAGACCACGGGCCTGGGCAATGCGATCGAAGGCGAGGTGCTGGACCTGCCGATCGTGCTGGTCGACGACTCGCTCAACTCCGGCAACAGCGCCGAAAAGGCGCGCGCGGTCATCGCCATGGCCGGCCACCCGCTGCGCGAGGTGTTCGTGGTGGTCGATTTCCTGTCCAGGGCCGGCATGCAGTGGCGCAAGATCCACGGCATCGCCGTGCAATCGCTGTTCACCCTGAAGGACTTCGACCTTCCGCCGGACCAGAGCACGCCGCACCCCACGCAGGCCTACCGCGAGCTGTGGCGAACCGCGACGCCCGGCGGCTTCGCCTATCACGTGGTGCCGAAGTCCGCGCCGCTGCTGGTCGGCGACATGCTCTTCCGCGGCTGCGACGCGGCGAAGATGCAGGCGTTCTCCGCCGAGACCGGCGGGCTGGTCTGGGAATACCCGGTAGCCGGCGCGGCCTACACCAAGAAAGGCATCTGGTCGTGCCCGGCCCATCACGACGGGCGCCTGTACTTTGGCGCCTACAACGGCACCCTCTATTGCCTGGACGCGCAGACCGGAGAAGAGATCTGGACGCATCCGGACGGCGACTGGATCGGCGCCTCGCCGCTGCTGGTGCCGCGCCACAACCTCGTGTATGTCGGCATCGAGTACGTCCGCCCCTGGGCGCAGGGCAGTCTCGCCGCCTACGACATGGCGACCGGCGAGAAGGTCTGGGAACATCAGGTCGAGAAGCTGCAGCACGGCTCGGCGGGTTACTGGGAAGGCGGCGATCTGGTGATCTGGGGCAGCGCGGATCACGAGACGCTCGCACTCGATGCCAGGAGCGGAGCCATCGTGTGGCGGTTCCCGACGCGGCGCTCGGTGAAATACGCGCCCGCCGTCGACGAGCAACGGCGGCTGACCGCCTTCGCCTCCTTCGACAAGTCGATCTACCTCCTCGACGTGGCCACCGGCGAGAAGCGCGGCGAATGGCAGACCGAGGAAATCTGCTACACCACGCCGCTGTTCGCCGGCAACAAGCTGTTCTGCGGCTCCGGCGACCGCCATCTGTACGTCATCGACGTGGACACGATGCAGTTGCTCAAGAAGATCAATCTGCGCGCGCGGGTGTATGCCTCGCCCAGGCGCGTCGGCAATCGCGTCATCGTCGGCAGCAACGGCGGCCGGGTCGTGGAGATCGACATCGACACGCTCGAGACCAAGGGCGTGCTGCAGCTGCCGGACGCGGTCACCAACGGCGTCGCGGTCTCGCCGGATGGCCGGCGCATCTTCGTCTCGACCTACATGAACCATCTCTACGCGTTCGAGCGCCTGCGCGAGGCCGGGGCAAGCGCGGCCGGCCACGCGCTTGCCGCGTCGTCGTAGCGCAGCGCACGCGGCAGGATCGGTTCGGGCGCGCGGCAGGCACGGCACGCGGCCGGATCAGCCGAAGCGAGGACGGTTTTCCCCGCAAACATGTCAAAGGATCAACATGAGAACGCTCGATATCATCGAAATCGATCTGGTCGCCGGCGGCACGCGCGCTTCGATCGGCGCACAGCCGTTGTCCACCTCGATCCATCACGCCAAGGCGCACAAGAAAGTGCACCACGCCAAGGCCAGGGTCCATCACCACCACGCGGCGATGCACAAGTCGGCCGCGATGCAGACGGTCGCCGAGTTCGACGCGCCGATCGAGGCCGAAGGCGGTGAAGGCGGCGACGGTGGCGAAATTGGCGACGGCGGCGGAGGTGACGGCGGCGGCGGAGGTGAAGGTGGTGAAGGTGGTGAAGGTGGTGAGGGAGGCGAAGGCGGTGACGGCGGTGACGGTGGCGAAGGCGGTGACAGCGGTGAGGGTGGCGAAGGCGACGGCGGAGGCGGTTACGACGACGGCAACGATGCGGACGGCAACGGGCCGGCCGATACCAACATAGGCAGCAGCCACCAGACCAGCGATGGCAGAACGGTTTCGATCACCTACCAGAACACGCAAGACGGCTCGAGCAGCGACAATCCGGTCACGTCCAGGATGGCCTCGGCGCTGAACTCGGTGCTCGACAACGACGATGGCGTCAACAGCATCGACATCTCCGCCACGACCAACGGCAGCCACACTCCCAACTCAGCCCACTACACCGGCAACGCCGTCGATATCAACATCATCAACGACGTGCACGTCGGCACCAGCGGCACAGGCTTCGACAACGCGCAGGCGCTGGAGAATGCCGCGATGAACGATCCCAACGTCAGCTACGTGGAAGGTCCCGCCGGCAACTTCATCAGGTCCAGCCCCACCGCGGACTGGACCGCCGCCAGCCGGGAAAGCGGCGACACGACGCACGTCCATATCAGCGTCTTCAAGTA
This sequence comes from Xanthomonas campestris pv. phormiicola, assembly GCA_025666215.1. Taxonomy (NCBI): domain Bacteria; kingdom Pseudomonadati; phylum Pseudomonadota; class Gammaproteobacteria; order Lysobacterales; family Lysobacteraceae; genus Xanthomonas; species Xanthomonas campestris. Next base: position 3,282,266 of record CP102593.1, read on the forward strand.
ACCCGGATCCCACTCCCCTCTTCCGGGCCGAAGCCACTCCGGCCCGGAAGACAATCACCTATAGGAGATTCCCCATGAAGTCCCCCTGGCTGCCGCGCATGTGCATGGCGTCGCTTCTCGTCTTCGCCGCGCAAGGATCGTTGCAGGCGATGCAACCCGCACCCGGCAACGAAGCCCAACAGGCGCTCGCCTATGTCCTGAAGAACGACATCGTCCTGGCGAGAACGTTCGGGGAGTGCCCGAAGCTGACATTCACACGCAGCGCAAAGGGCACCCGCACCTTCGTGATCGAGGGCAGCTGCGACATCAAGGACAATCCCGAGGAGGATGCGGACTGTCCCGCCTATCGCGTGCACGCGACCGGGACGATCGACACGCCGTCGCATTGGACCGTCCGCCAGCTGGAGTTGACACTGGTGTGCTCCAGCGAGGGAGCGGCGGCGCCACGCCGGATGTGATCGTTCGGCACGCTGCTCATCCTTGCGGAAAGCGCGATTGCCGGAGCGATACGTGGCACGCGGCACGCAGTGCCGGCTACCACGTCGCGCCGGCCTGCGGCCGCAAGCGACCCTCGGCGTGGCGATGCTCTCCGGTTCCCGGGACGCATCGGCATGCCGCTCTGCATGAACCATCTCTACGCGTTCGAGCGTTTGCGCGCAGCCGAGGAGACCACGGCCGGCCGCACGCTTGTCGCGTCGCCGCAGCGCCGCGCGCGCGGCAGGATCGATCCGGGCGTGCGGCCATGCGCCGTGCGGCCGGATCAGCCGAAGCGAGGACGGCTCCTTCCCCGCAACATGTCAAAGGATCTACATGAGAACGCTCGATATCATCGAAATCGATATGGTCGCCGGCGGCACGCGCGCTTCGATCGGCGCGCACCCGCTCTCCAGCTCGATCCATCACGCCAAGGCGCACAAGAAGGCGCACCACGCCAAGGCCAGGACCCACCACCATCACCACGCGGCGATGCACAAGGCGGTGGCGATGCAGACCGTCGCCGAGTTCGACGCGCCGATCGAGGCCGAAGGCGGGGAAGGCGGTGAAGGCGGTGAAGGTGGCGAGGGCGGTGAAGGTGGCGAAGGTGGCGAAGGTGGTGAGGGAGGCGAAGGCGGAGAAGGCGATGGCGGCGAGGGAGATGGCGGCGACGGCGACGGCGATGGTGACGGCGGCGATGGCGACGGTGGCGAAGGCGACGGTGGCGCCGGCAGCAACGCCAATCCGGCCACCTCCGCATCGGCCAGCGGCACCACGGTGACCTACACCGCGGCGGACGGCTCCACCCAGCAGGTCACCGGCACCCACCCGAACCGCGACAACAATCCGCTCGACATCCGTTCCGGCAGCTTCGCCGACGACCACGGCTCGCTCGGCAACGATCGCGGCTTCGCGATCTTCTCCAATCCCCAGGCCGGGCTCGACGCCGCGGTGGCCAACATGAACCGGATCAACGACAACAACAACGGCACCGCCACGCTCAGCCAGATCATCAGCACCTGGTCGCCGCCGAGCGAGAACCCGACCGCGGAGATGATCACCACCATCACCACCAATTCGGGCCTGAATCCGACCGACCAGTGGAGCTCGTTGACCAGCGCCCAGCAGAGCGCCTTCGTCACGGCCTACGGCCACCGCGAAGGCTGGCACGGCAACTGATTCACCCTGCGGTGAGGCCGGGATGCGCATCCCGGCCTCATTCGCCACCACACGCTACGGAGATCCCTGATGACACCCCGCTCCCTTTCGCTGTTCGGCCTGCTCGCCTTCGGCATGGCCGTCTCGCAGGCCAACGCCGCCGGCAACGACACCGCTGCCTGCATACCCGCGTTGCGCCAGGCCTTCGCCGCCTCCGCCAGCGCGGCCACCCTGCCCGCGCCGTGCACACGCATCGGCCCGGTCGCGCTGGGCATGCGCAAGCAACAGGTCCTGGCCGCGCTCGGCCAGCCGGACGTCACCCGCGCCGATGCCGCGGATCCGGACACGCTCAGCGTGATGTACCTGTACCCGCGCGACTTCAAGACGCAATTGGCGCGCCATCCACGCCCGCTCGATACGCTCGTCCACAGTGAGTTGGCCGTCGGCTTCCGCCACGACCGGGTCACCAACCTGATCGCCTTCGCCGATCCGAACGTCCCCTTGCCCTTCGACCTGCTCGGCCAGCCGGTCGGCACCCACGTCGACCGCTTGCTCCAGGCGATCGGCGGCCGCCCGCAATGGAACGACAGCCGCGACTATGTCCAGTTCGCCGCCATGCCGCTGGGCGTGGACGTGGATCCGGACACCTCGGCCATCGTCGGGCTGAACATCGCGGCCAGCAAGGCGGACCTGGACAGCTTCGGCCTGCCCGGCCTGCAACTGCTCAAGGACGCGAAGAGCGGCCTGGTCAACGGCGTCCGCTGAATGTCGCCGTCGTCCCCGCAGCGCGGTGACCGGCGTGCGCCGCAGCGCCGCTCCGGGCCGTCGGCACCGGAGCGGCGGCGGCGCTGGACCTGCACGCACGCCATCGTGGACGCGCCAGGCGCAGCAGCCACGCGCGACGCAGACGCCATCGCCACTGTCCTCCCCCCGCCATCGCGGCACCGGATCGAAAGCTTGGCGGCAGACAGCCAGGCAGGCCGGCCGGATCGGCGCGATCACCAGAAAGCACAAGGCCCCGCGCGAGCAGGGCCTTGGGCGAACGCAGACGCAGGTGTTGGCGAATCAGTCGCCCTGCTGCTTCTGCAGGTGCTCCCAGCGCTCCTGCGCATCGATGGTGCGCTCGGCGGTCAGGCGCGCCTCCAGGCGCTCCAGGCCGATCTCTTCGCCGGTATCCACGCAGTAGCCGTAGTCGCCGGCATCCAGACGCTTGAGCGTGCTGTCGATCTTGCCGATCAGCTTGCGGTAGCGGTCGCGGGTGCGCAGCTCCAGCGAGTTCTCGGTCTCGCGGGTGGCGCGCTCGGCCTCGTCGCCGATGTCGCGGACTTCGTCGCGCAGGTTCTCGATGGTCTGCTTGGACTCCTCGACCAGATCGGCACGCCAGTTGAGCAGGCGCTGGCGGAAGTACTCCTGCTGCAGCGTGCTCATGTACTCCTCGTCGCCGGCCGGCTTGTAGCCCTTGGGCAGGATCGGACGGCCGGTCGCTTCGTCGGTCTTGTACTCGACCACCTTGTACTTGGCCGGCTTGGCCGGCGTGTTGGACTTGGCGGTCACCGCGACGGCGACCTTGCCGGTGGGCTTGGCGACCGGCGCCTTGGGGGTGGATTCGGATTTGGTGGGGGTTTTCGCGGAGGATTTCGAAACGGACACGGGATTCTTATGTGGCGGGGCCGAGGGCGCAGCGGGCTTGGCGGCGACCGGCTGGGAAACCGGTGCTGCGGCGGGCGTGGCGGCCTTGGCCGGGACAGACTTGGCCGGCGCCGGCTTGGCAGCCGGCTTCGGTACGGATTTGGACACCGTCGGGGCGACCGGGGCGGTGGCCTGCTTTGGTTTCACTGCGGGCGTGGCCTGCTTCGCTGCGGGTGCAGCCTGCTTGGCGACCGGCGCGGCGGCGGATTTGGCGGCGGCTTTCGCTGGCTTGGCGGCCGGCTTGGGCTGGGCCTTCTTGGCCGGCGCGGCGGCAACCGGCTTGGGCGCCGGCTTCTTCGCCACCGCCTTGGCCGGGGCTTTCTTGGCCGGCGCGGGCTTGGCCACCGGCTTGGCCACCGGTTTCTTCAGCGGTTTGGCAGCAGCGGACGCCGTCGCCTTCTTGGCAACGGGCTGGACGGGCTTCTTGGCGGCCTTGACGGCCTTCTTTGCAGGTTTTTTAGCAGCCACGAATCGCTCTTCCTTGGTTTCCCCGGGGCCCGGGAAAGCGGGCCTTTATAGCCTACCCTACCCCCAGCGGCAACCACACCGTCTACACGCTAGTGAACGGCAGGGCGGTGAACGGCGGCCCCGTTGCGCAACTGGCATATCATGGCCGGGTGATCGCCCGCGCTCTCATCGCCTTGCTGCACCTGTACCAGCGCTTCATCAGCCCCCTGCTGGGCCCGCGCTGCCGTTTCGTGCCCAGTTGCTCGGCCTACGCGGTCACCGCCATCGCCCGTTACGGCGCGCTGCGCGGGGGCTGGATGGCCGCCCGCCGCGTCGGCCGCTGCCACCCCTTCCATCCCGGCGGGTTCGACCCGGTGCCCGATCCCGCGGCGCCGCCGGCCTGCCGCTGCCCAGGAAAACACTGAATGTCCTCCTCCACGCTCATCGTCAACGCCCGCCTGGTCAACGAAGGCCAGGAAACCCAGGGCGACCTGCGCATCGCCGACGGCCGCATCGCCACGATCGCCCCGCACCTGGCCGCCCGCGAGGGCGAGACCGTGGTCGACGCCGCCGGGCGCTGGCTGCTGCCCGGCATGATCGACGACCAGGTGCACTTCCGCGAACCCGGCCTGACCCACAAGGGCGACATCGCCAGCGAGTCCGCGGCCGCGGTGGCCGGCGGCCTGACCAGCTTCATGGACATGCCCAACACCAACCCGCCGACCCTGGACGCGGCGGCGCTGCAGGCCAAGTACGACGCCGCCGCCGGCCGCGCCTGGGGCAACTACGGCTTCTACCTGGGCGCCAGCAACGACAACCTGGCCGCGATCCAGACCCTGGACCCGAAGACCGCACCCGGGATCAAGGTGTTCATGGGCGCCTCCACCGGCAACATGCTGGTCGACAATCCGCAGACGCTGGACGCGATCTTCCGCGACGCGCCGACCCCGATCATCACCCATTGCGAAGACACTCCGACCATCGACGCGACCCTGGCCGCGTTCAAGGAAAAGTACGGCGACGCATTGACCCCGGAGATGCATCCGGACATCCGCTCGCGCGAGGCCTGCCTCAAATCCTCGCAGCTGGCGGTGTCGCTGGCGAAGAAGCACGGCACCCGCCTGCACGTGCTGCACATCTCCACCGCCGACGAACTGGCGCTGTTCGCGCCCGGCCCGATCCAGGGCAAGCGCATCACCGCCGAGACCTGCATCCACTTCCTGCGCTTCGACCGCGCCGACTACGCCAGGCTGGGCAACCTGATCAAGTGCAACCCGGCGATCAAGGACGCCAGCGACCGCGAGGCGCTGATCCGCGCGCTGGCCGAGGACGTGATCGACGTGCTCGCCACCGACCACGCGCCGCACACCTGGGAAGAGAAGAGCAAGCCGTATGCGCAGGCGCCCTCGGGCCTGCCACTGGTGCAGTACGCGCTGGTCGCGGCGCTGGAGCTGGTGCACGAAGGCCGGCTCAGCGTGGCCCAGGTGGTGCACAAGTTCGCGCATGCGCCGGCGCTGCTGTTCGACGTGCACGAGCGCGGCTTCCTGCGCGAGGGCTATCACGCCGACCTGGTGCTGATCGACGATACGCCCTTCACCGTGCGCCGCGAGGACATCCTGTCCAAGTGCGGCTGGTCGCCGTTCGAAGGCCGCACGTTCCGCTCCAAGATCGCCGCGACCTGGGTCAACGGCGCACTGGCCTGGGACGGCACCCGCCTGGTCGGCAGCCCGAACGGGCAGCGCCTGGCGTTCGACCGCTGATGCGGCGCGCACGCGTGCCGGGCGCCGCGCTGGCGCTCGGCCTGCTGGCGTCGGTGCTGGCGATCCCGTCGCTGCAGGCGCAGGCCGGGTCCGCCGCCAGCGCCGACACGCGCAGCGTGTTCCCCGCCAGCGCCTCGCAGGGCGCGCTGGTGATCGGCAAGGTGGCGCCCGGCAGCCGCGTGCAGTACGCCGGGCGCACGCTGCGGGTCAGCGGCTACGGCAGCGTGGTGTTCGGCATCGGCCGCGACGAACGCGGCCCGTTGCGGATCCTGGTGCAGCGCGCCGACGGCGGCAGCGAGAGCATCGACATCGCGGTGACCCCGCGCGACTGGCCGCTCGAACGCGTCAACGGCGTGCCGCCGAAGACGGTCAACCCGCCGCCGGCGATCGCCGAGCGGATCAAGCGCGAACAGGCGCAAGTCACCGCCGCGCGCGACCGCGACGACGACCGCACCGATTTCGCTACGCCCTTCATCTGGCCGGTGCAGGGCCGCATCAGCGGCCGCTTCGGCAATGCCCGCGTGTACAACGGGCAACCCGGCGCCGGCCACTCCGGCATGGACATCGCCGTGCCCACCGGCACCCCGGTCAAGGCCCCCGCGGCCGGCGTGGTCACCTTCGCCGCGCCGGACCTGTACCTGACCGGCGGCACCGTGCTGCTCGACCACGGCTACGGGGTCAGCTCGAATTTCCTGCACCTGTCGCGGATCGACGTGAAGGTCGGCGACCGCATCGCCCAGGGCCAGGTGCTCGGCGCGGTCGGCGCCACCGGGCGCGCGACCGGTCCGCATCTGCATTGGGGGATGAACTGGTTCGATGTGCGTATCGATCCGCTGTTGGTGCTGGAGCGCACGAAGTAACCGTTTGTGCTTTTTGTGGGAGCGGCCTCAGTCGCGACAGGCTTGCCGGTAAAGCCCGTCGCGACTGAAGGCAACCTCTAATAACCTCGATTCTAAAAATTTCGCACTATGCGCATCAATGACTTGCGAGCGTTTTAGTCGAGTTTTTTGGGGTTATTAGAGGTGCCCTGAAGTCGCTCCCACAAAAGTCGCTCGCGGTCATGGCAAAGCGCACTTGCCCTTTGCAGGACTCCGGGCGGCCTCGCGCCATCCGGCGCGACCGGCGCAGCGTCGACCCTTCCGGCTTCGGACAAAGGTCGGCGATGAAGCTCCTCCCGCAGTGCACCCGGCAAGTCCCGCGCACCTTGTGCAGCGGCTTCAGCCGCGACAGGCGCGGTCCGCTGCGGCGCTGTCGCAGCCGGCGGTTCCTGCCTCGGCGCCTTGGCGCTACGCCGGCGCATCCTCCGCCTGCAACAGCCGGCCCAGCACCACGTGCGAGGGGCTGTTGGCCAGGTCCCGCGGCATCACCAGCTTGGGGTCGGGATGCGGCAACGGCGTCGGCGTCGCGTCGTCCGCGGCCTCCACCAGCAGCGAACCGCCGTCCTGCGCCTGGGGGGTGACCGGCAGCGGATCCAGGCCCAGCCCGGCGCGTACCGCATTGGCGCGCGCGGCCAGTTCGTCGTCGCCGACCGTGGTCAACGATGCCGCCAGTATGCCCGCCGGCGCGCCCTCCACTGCGGCCAGGCGCTGCGCCACGTCGCCGAGCGCCTGCTGCCGCTGCGGGTGCAGCAGCTGCCAGACCTCTTCCCACAATGCCTTCCAGTCCAGGTCCGGGAACGGCAGGGGGGTCGGCCCGCTCAGCACGATCTGCGGCGCCAGCCGGCCGCTCGGCTGCGCGTCGCATTCGGCCAGCGCGCGATACACCACCTCGCTGCACACCATGTGCGAAGGGGCGTCGCGGACCAGGTGGTGCAACGCCTCGCGCACCACGATCCGCGCCAGCCAATGCTGCGGCCACTTGCCGCGGATCGCCACCAGCACGCCCAGCGTGGCCAGACCGTCCAGCGGATACGGCACGCCGAGCAGCGACTGCGCCTTGGCCAGCACGCTGGCGCGATCGGCATCGTCGAGCGCGACGCCGGCGTCACTCAGCGGGCGGCACGCGTCGATCAGCAGATAGTTGCCGGTATCGGCCAGCCGCTGCTGCAGCGGATAGCGGCGCACGCCGCCGGCCGCGGCCTCGATGAGGTCGCCGAGGTCGGCCACGATCGCGGCATGGCTGTAGATGCTGTCGCCGCACCAGGCGATCAGTTCCGGGAGCGGACCGCGGCCCAGTTGCAGCAGGATGTCGGCGACGCGCAGTTGCGCGGGATCGAGCGCGGAGACGGCGGGGCTTGCGGTCATGGCAGGGACTCCTGGTGGGTGGACGTGATCGGGGATACGCTGACCCGATTGCGGCCGGCGGCCTTGCTGGCGCAGAGTGCCGCGTCGGCGCGCTGCAGCGGCGACTTGATAGCTTTGGCCTGGCCGCCATTGGGCCACGCCGACGCTCAGCGTGCATGACAGCGTCTGCCCGCCGCGCGGCAGGGGCTGCTCGTGCAGATGCCTGCGGATGTCCTCGGCCACGCGTTGCGCCACGGCGAGCGTGGCGCCCGGCATCGGCATCTCCTCGCCGCCCTGGCGGCCGAGCGTGTCGATGCTGCGCAGGCGTGCGCGGGCGCAGGCGGCGACCCAGCGCAGGCAGTCGCCGCCGGCGCCATGGCCATGCACGTCGTTGAGGCGTTTGACGTGGTCGATGTCGATAGAGGCCACGGCAAGCGGCTGCGCCAGGCGCTGCTGCGTGGCCACGCGGGTGAGCATGCCGGTCGTCGCCAGCCGGTTCACCCGGTCGCGGTCGCGGCGCAATTCCAGCATCTGCTCGGCCAGGCCGGTCGTCACCAGCAGGCACGAAATGGCCAGCGCCAGGCCGATGCCCTGCGCCACCCAGGGCGTGGCCTGGTCCAGGCGCAGCCATCCGCTCCGTTCCAGGCAACGCAGCACGCAGAACGTCAGCAACGGCGCCCACGGCGAGCAGGTGCCAGGCGTAGCGTTGCCCGCGCAAGGCAAGCGGCAGGGAGCACGGCAGCAGCGACGTGGTGCCGACGATCGGCGTGAGGTTGCCGAGCCGACTCAGCCAGGACGCCGTCGAGATCGCGCAGGACGCGGCGATACACTGCAGGAACATGGCGCAGGCCTGCAGCACCCGGCCCGGCCGCGGCAGGTGCCGGTGCATTTCTGGCGGCACGGCAGGCCGCCCGCTTGTCGGCGCCGCGCGCAGCCGCCTGCGCGCCCGGGCAAGCCGACCGGACGTGCCCGGGCGCGCCCGCTGCGGCGGCGTCACCTGCCCGCGCATCGGCATGAAGCCACTCGATGTTCCGCGTCGCGTCCGCGCCAGACACGGCGTGGCCGTCCCCCGAGCGGACGGACGGCCCCCTGAAATCCATGCCGAAGGATGTAGCGCGGCCGCCGATCGTTTCCAAATGCGGCCGCGGGCCTGACCCGCGGCGCCATGCTGCTTTGCGGTATAACCGTGTGGCGGCCGGCGCCGGCAACGGCGCGCTACGGCGCGCAATGCGCAATCGCAGTCCCCGCGGTGGTTCGCCGCGGCGTTCGCTCTCCCTCCCCCCGTCCAGGAGATGTGCGCAATGACGATCGACAAGCTCAAACCCACCCTCGGCACCCTGCACCTGTGGGGCATCGCCGTGGGCCTGGTGATCTCCGGCGAGTACTTCGGCTGGAGCTACGGCTGGGGCGCCGCCGGCACGCTCGGCTTCCTGGTCACCACCGTGCTGGTGGCGGTGATGTACACCTGTTTCATCTTCAGCTTCACCGAACTGACCACCGCCATTCCCAACGCCGGCGGCCCGTTCGCCTACAGCCTGCGCGCGTTCGGCACCGCCGGCGGGATGATCGCCGGCATCGCCACCCTGATCGAGTTCGTGTTCGCGCCGCCGGCGATCGCGATGGCGATCGGCGCCTACCTCAACGTGCAGTTCCCGACCCTGGACCCGCGCCTGGCCGCGGTCGGCGCCTATGCCATCTTCATGACCTTGAACATCCTCGGCGTCGGCATCGCCGCCACCTTCGAACTGATCGTCACCGTGCTGGCGGTGATCGAGCTGCTGGTGTTCATGGGCGTGGTCGCGCCGGGCTTCAGCGTGGCCAACTTCGTGCGCGGCGGCTGGGCCGGGTCGGACACCTTCAGCCTGGCGGCGATCGGCGGCATCTTCGCCGCGATCCCGTTCGCGATCTGGTTCTTCCTGGCGATCGAGGGCGCGGCGATGGCCGCCGAGGAGGCCAAGGATCCCAGGCGCACCATTCCGCGCGCCTACATCGCCGGCATCCTGACCCTGGTGACGCTGGCGTTCGGGGTGATGATCATGGCCGGCGGCGTCGGCGACTGGCGCACCCTGTCCAACATCAACGATCCGCTGCCGCAGGCGATGAAGGCGGTGGTCGGGCACAACTCGACCTGGCTGCACATGCTGGTGTGGATCGGCCTGTTCGGCCTGGTGGCCAGCTTCCACGGCATCATCCTGGGCTATTCGCGGCAGTTCTTCGCGCTGGCGCGCGCCGGCTTCCTGCCGCACGGCCTGGCCAGGCTGTCGCGCTTCCGCACCCCGCACCGCGCGATCCTGGCCGGCGGCGTGGTCGGCGTGGCGGCGATCTACAGCGACGGGCTGGTGCAGGTGCAAGGCATGTCGCTGACCGCGGCGATGATCACCATGTCGGTGTTCGGCGCGATCGTCATGTACATCATGAGCATGCTCAGCCTGTTCAAGCTGCGCCGCGCCGAGCCGCAGCTGGAACGCAGCTACCGCGCGCCGGGCTATCCGCTGGTGCCGGCGCTGGCGCTGCTGCTGGCGCTGGTGTGCCTGGCGGCGATGGTGTGGTTCAACGCGCTGCTGGCGCTGCTGTTCCTGGGCCTGATGCTGCTCGGCGCGGGCTGCTGCGCGCTGAGCCTGCGCGGCAACGGCGGCGTCATCGCCGCCGAGGCCGGCGGCGAGGCATGATCGAGGACACGGCGCCCGCCGTGCGCGGGCGCCTGCAGGAGGATCCGGCATGAGCGGTTTCGCACACAGCGTCGGCGGCCAGACCTGGCGCTTCGACGACCTCAAGGACCTGCTGGCCAAGGCCACGCCGGCGCGCTCGGGCGACCGCCTGGCCGGGCTGGCCGCGGCCAGCGAGCCGCAGCGGGTCGCGGCGCAGATGGCGCTGGCCGACCTGCCGCTGCGGCACTTCCTCGACGAGGCGGTGATTCCCTACGAAGACGACGAGGTGACCCGGCTGATCGTGGACAGCCACGACGCGGCCGCGTTCGCGCCGGTGGCGCACCTGACCGTCGGCGGCTTCCGCGACTGGCTGCTCGGCGAAGCGGCCGACGCAGCCGCGCTTGCAACGCTGGCCCCGGGCCTGACTCCGGAGATGGTCGCGGCGGTGTCCAAGCTGATGCGGATCCAGGACCTGATCCTGGTGGCGCAGAAGATCCGCGTGGTCACCGCGTTCCGCAACACGCTGGGATTGCGCGGGCGGCTGTCCACCCGCCTGCAGCCCAATCATCCCACCGACGATCTGGCCGGCATCGCCGCCAGCGTGCTCGACGGGCTGCTGTACGCCAACGGCGATGCGGTGATCGGGATCAACCCGGCCAGCGACAACACCCGGACCATCTGCGAACTGCTGAAGATGCTCGACGCGGTGATCGCCGGCTACCAGATCCCGACCCAGGCCTGCGTGCTGACCCACGTCACCACCTCGATCGAGGCGATCGAACGCGGCGTGCCGCTGGACCTGGTGTTCCAGTCCATCGCCGGCACGCAGAAGGCCAACGCCAGCTTCGGCATCGACCTGGCGCTGCTGCAGCAAGGCTACGAGGCCGGACTGAGCCTCAGGCGCGGCAGCGTCGGCGACAACGTGATGTATTTCGAGACCGGCCAGGGCAGCGCGCTGTCGGCCGACGCGCACCACGGCGTGGACCAGCAGACCTGCGAGGTGCGCGCCTACGCGGTGGCGCGGCGCTTCAAGCCGCTGCTGGTCAACACCGTGGTCGGCTTCATCGGCCCCGAATACCTGTACGACGGCAAGCAGATCATCCGCGCCGGCCTGGAGGACCACTTCTGCGGCAAGCTGCTCGGCGTGCCGATGGGCTGCGACATCTGCTACACCAACCATGCCGAGGCCGACCAGGACGACATGGACGTGCTGCTGACCCTGCTCGGCACCGCCGGGATCAACTTCATCATGGGCATCCCCGGCTCCGACGACGTGATGCTCAACTACCAGACCACCTCGTTCCACGATGCGCTGTACGCGCGCCAGGCGCTGGGCCTGCGTCCGGCGCCGGAGTTCGAAGCCTGGCTGGAACGGCTGGACATCCTGCACCTGGACAACGGCCGCTTCCGCCTCGGCCACGAGCCGCCGGCCGCGTTCCGGCGCGCACTGGCGCAACTGGGCTGAGCGGGCCGCGCATGCACGACGACAGCGAACGCCCCTCCCGCGCCGATCCCTGGGCCGCGCTGCGCCGGCTGACCCCGGCGCGCATCGCCCTGGGCCGCACCGGCACCAGCCTGCCGACCGCCGCGCAACTGGATTTCCAGTTCGCGCATGCGCAGGCGCGCGACGCGGTGCACCTGCGCTTCGATCCGGCGCCGCTGGCCGCGGCGCTGGACGCACGCGGCCGCGCGCACCTCGCCCTGCGCAGCGCCGCGGCCGACCGTCACAGCTACCTGCAGCGCCCCGACCTGGGCCGCCGGCTGAGCGAGGACGCGGCCGGCGAACTGCGCGGCCACGTCGCGATGCAACGCCGCGGCTACGACCTGGCCGTGGTGGTGGCCGACGGGCTGTCGGCGCTGGCGGTGCACCGCCACGCCACGCCGATGCTGGAACGCATCGATGCGCTGGCCGCGGCCGAAGGCTGGACGCTGGCACCGGTGGCGCTGGTGGAACAGGGCCGCGTGGCGATCGGCGACGAGATCGGCGAACTGCTGGACGCGCGCATGAGCGTGGTGCTGATCGGCGAGCGCCCCGGCCTCAGTTCGCCGGACAGCCTCGGCCTGTACTTCACCTACGCCCCGCGCGTGGGCCTCAACGACGCCTGCCGCAACTGCATCTCCAATGTGCGCCAGGCCGGCCTGAGCTATGCGCAGGCCGCGCACAAACTGACCTGGCTGATGCGCGAGGCATGCCGGCGGCAGCTGTCCGGCGTGCAGCTGAAGGACCAGGCCGACACCCCCGCGCTGTCCGCCGCAGACGACGCATCACCCAAGCCGCTGGGCAATTTCCTGATCCCGGACTGAGCCGCGCCCTGCCCGTCCGCGCGATGGGCAGTGCCGGCGCAGAAGCATCGGTGCACGCGCAACCGCCGATTCAGGCAGGCGTCGGCGCTGCGCGCGGCCCGGCTTCGGCGATGATTCCTCACCGACGCTGCCGGCGTCGGGCCTGCGCCTGAAAAAGTGGCCTGCGCTCCTGTCGGGCATCGCGCAGCGCCGTGGCGCAACGCAGCAGCCTGCGCGACGCGCGCACGAGGCCGCCGACTGGCCTGAGATGCGATTGCACCCAAGCGCTGCAACCGATCACACAAGCCGCGCCGACGAAGACAGCGGCCGGATCGCGTTCCGCGCCAAAGCGTGATCGCTCCGCCACAACCGGGATTTGGCTGCGGCATCGAACCGCAGCGCGCCGAGGCGCGCCTAGCATTCGCGCCGGCCACGCCATGGCCACCGATCGCCAACATGCGGCCACCGGATGACACCGGTATCAATCGCCTGTCGGCGACGGTGTGCCGCTTTGGCGCAGGCCCCATCCCAACCGAGAGAGCACCGCCATGACCGCATCGCGCTGGTTCCAGATCCCCGCCACCCTCGCCCTGGCCGGCGGCGCCATCGCCACCGCCTGGGCGCTGACCGGTACCGCCTCCAGGCCGCAATTGACCAGTTCGGAAGCGGCCAACCAGACCGTCGCCAAGCACCTGGCCCAGGCCGGCAGCATCGGCGCGCTGACGACCGACAACTGGGATCCCGGTGCCGGCGTCGCCCTGCTCACGGCCGACTACGCGGTCGCCGCCGACGGCTCCGCCCGCTACCGCACTGTGCAGGCCGCGGTCGATGCCGCGGTCGCGGCCGGCGGCAGCATGCGCCGCTACATCAGCGTCAAGCCCGGCACCTACAAGGAGGTGGTGTGCGTGCCCGCGGCAGCGCCGCCGATCACCCTGTTCGGCCTGGACAGCGCGCCGGCCAACACCACCATCAGCTTCGGCAACGCCAGTCCCACCCCGAAACCGAGCGGCAGCACCACCCACCCCTGCGCCAGCAACGCCTCCAGCAGCACGGTCGGCACCTCCGACAGCGGCACCGTGACCGTGCGCGCGGCGCAGTTCCAGGCGCGCAACCTGGCCATCGTCAACAGCTACGTCGAGGGCACCTACGCCAGCAGCAACCAGTCGGCGGTGGCACTGGCGCTGCGCGGCGACAAGGCGGTGCTGGAGAACGTGGCGCTCACCGGCAACCAGGACACCCTGCTGGTCAGCGCCGGCAGCGCCAACACGGTGATCCGCGCGTTCTTCAAGGGCGGCAGCGTCGAGGGCGATACCGACTTCATCTTCGGCTCGGGCGTGGCCGTGTTCTCCGGCAGCACCATCCGCTACACCGCCGCGCGCCGCGGCGCCGGCAACGGCGGGGTGATCTTCGCCCCCAGCACCCGCCCCGGCAGCGGCTACGGCTTCCTGGCCGTCGCCAGCACCTTCGACGCGGTCGGCAGCCCGACGGCGAACACGGTGTACCTGGGCCGCGCCTGGGACGAGAGCGTCGGCAGCCTGTCCAACTACGTCAACGGCAGCTCGCCCAACGGCAAGGTGGTGATCCGCGAATCCACCTTGGGCGCGCACGTGCGCAAGAGCGCGCCATGGAACGCGTCCACGGTCGGCCGGCCGTATTGCAGCAGCGGCTGCACGCAATCGGCCAACCGCTTCTACGAGTACGCCAACAGCGGCGCCGGCAGCGCCGACTAGGGCGCGCCGCCGCTCCAGGAGCGGGGCGCGCCGCTCCCGCTCGGGCATCGCACGAGCATGCCGCAGGAAGCCGACATGCGTCTGCGCCCGGGGACGACGCGGCCCCGGGCGCGCGCAGGAACGGGGCTGCGGACCGGCCCGGCGCTCAGCCCAGGCCGGCCCACCAGGCGCGCCACAGCGTGGCCATCGCGCTCGGCGGCTTGCGCACGGCGCGGGCCTGCTGCGCGATCCGCGCACGCGCCAGCGCCGACACGATGCGCCGCGGCCGCGGCCCGGCCACGCGCCGCGGCCAGCGCTGCAGCAAGGCCTGCGCCCAGCGCTGCTGCGCCTGCGCCGCGTCGCCGCCGCGCAGCGACAGCGGCACCGCGGCGATGCCGGCGTCGGCCAGGCGCTGCGCCAGCACCTGCGTGGCCAGCGCCGCCGCGGCGTCGCGCTGGCCCTCGAACACGGCGCATTCGACCTGCGCCGCGGCCAGCGCGAACGCCTCCAGGCGCTCGTAGGCGTGCGCCGGATCGGCCGCGGCCGCGCGCGAGGCGAGCAGCCCCGGCAAGGCCTCGGCCAGCGCCGCCCACGGCGCGGCGACCGGCTCCAGCACCCGCCCCAGCGGATGCCGCGAGCGCTGCGCGGCCCAGCTGCGCAATTCCTCGCCCCACCACGCCAGCTTGGCGTCGGCCGGCAACGGATCGCCGGGGATGTTGAGGATGTCGTCGAATTCCTGCAGCAGCGCGAACCAGGCCACCGCGCGCGTGCGCTGCGGCGCCGGCACGAACCCCTCGGCCACCGTCCATTCCGGCCAGCGGCTGCGCCATTTGTCGAGGAAGGCATCCAGGGCGGAGGTGCTGCTCATGCGATCGGGAAGTCCGGAAGGTCAGGGGAGCTGCGGCGCGCCGGGCCAGGCGCGCGCATCGAGCAGGTCGGCGGGCGCGGCGACCAGCGCATCGGCGCGCCAGGCCAGCGGATCCTCGCCGTCCAGGCGGTAGCCCCACAGCACCGCCACCGAGGCCATGCCGGCGGCGCGCGCGGCGAGGATGTCGCGCTCGTCGTCGCCGACGTAGACGACCTGCGCCGGTGGCACGTCGATGCGCTGTGCCGCCACCTGCAGCGGCAGCGGGTGCGGCTTGCGCTCGGCCAGGGTGTCGCCGCCGATCAGCACCGCGCAGCGCCGTTCCCAGCCCAGCTGCGGCAGGATCAGCCGCGCCAGGGATTCGGGCTTGTTGGTGACGATGCCCCACACGCAGCCGGCGTCCTGCAGCCGCTGCAGCAAGGCGGCGATGCCGTCGAACGGCCGCGAATACCGGCCGATCAGCGTTTCGTAGTGGCGCAGGAAATCGGGAATCAACGCGTCGCGCGCGGCCGCCGGCAGCTCGGGAAACGCCACCCCCAGCATCGCCCGCGAGCCCTTGGACACCACCGGACGCAGCTGCTCCAGGCTCAGCGGGTCGGCGCCATGCTCGGCGCGCAACGCATTGGCCGCGGCCAGCAGATCCGGCGCACTGTCCAGCAGCGTGCCGTCCAGATCGAACAGCACCGCACGCGGGAAATCCCGGGATGCCCCGGCCTGCGGCGGCTGGGCGAGGCCCATCACGCGCACGCGCGCCCGCTGTTGCCAATCCCCAATCCCGACTCCCGAATCACGGCTTCACCGCACACGCCAGATAATTCACCTCGGTGCGCGTGGACAGCCGCGCACGGTTGCGCCACGGTTCGTACAGCACGCCGCTGACGTCGTGCAGCTGCAGCTCGGCCTGGCGCAGCCACGCCGCCAGCTCGGCCGGCTTGATGAAATCCTGGTAGCGGTGGGTGCCGGTGGGCAGCAGCCGCGCCACGTACTCGGCGCCGACGATGGCCAGCGCGAACGCGGCCGGGGTGCGGTTGAGGGTGGACAGGAACAGCTGGCCGCCGGGCTTGAGCAGGGTCGCGCAGGCGCGCACGATCGCCGCCGGATCGGGCACGTGCTCGAGCATCTCCATGCAGGTGATCGCGTCGAAGCTGCCCGGGCGCTCGGCGGCCAGGTCCTCGACCGACTGCACGCGGTAGTCGACCTCCACCCCGGATTCGAACTGGTGCAGCCGCGCCACCTTGACCAGCTCCGGCGCCAGGTCGATCGCGGTGACCTGCGCGCCCTCCTTGGCCAGCGCCTCGCTGAGCAGGCCGCCGCCGCAGCCCACGTCGAGCACGCTGGCGCCGCGCAACGGCAGCCGCTCGGCGACGTAGCGCAGGCGCACCGGGTTCAGCGCGTGCAGCGGCTTCTGCGGGCCGTCGGCGTCCCACCAGCGGGTGGCCAGCGCGCCGAACTTGTCCAGTTCGGCCTGATCGAAGTTGGCGGAGGCGTTGGAGGCGGAAAAGGTCATGGCGGCATCTCGGTTGGGCCGCGCGCGGAGCGCGGCACGGCAGGAAAGCAGATCAGGCGTGCACGCTGCGGATGCGTTCGCGCCACTGCCGCGCGTTGGCGACCAGCGCATCGGTGTCGATGTCCACCAGCACGCGCTGTTCGAGCTTGCGCTGGCCGGCGATCCACACGTCGCTGACCTGCTGCCGGCCGGCCGCGTAGACCAGCTGCGACAGCACGTTGTGCAGCGGCTGGGTTTCCAGCGCCGACAGGTCCACGCAGATCAGGTCGGCCTGCTTGCCGACCTCGATCGAGCCGATCTTGTCGCCGAAGCCGAGCGCGCGCGCGCCGCCCAGCGTGGCCGCGCGCAGCGTGGTCGCCGCGTCCAGCGCGGTGGCGTCGTTGGCCACCGCCTTGGCCAGGATCGCCGCGGTGCGGTTCTCGCTGAACATGTCCAGGTCGTTGTTGCTGGCGCAGCCGTCGGTGCCGATCGCCAGGTTCACGCCTGCACGCTGCAGCGCGCAGGCCGGGCAGAACCCGGAGGCGAGCTTGAGGTTGGACTCGGGGCAATGCACCACGCTGACCCCGCGCTCGGCGCACAGGTGGATCTCCGCATCGGTGAGCTGGGTCATGTGCACCGCGATCAGGCGGTCGTTGACCAGGCCCAGCCGGTCCAGCCGCGCCAGCGGGCGCTGGCCGTACTGCTTGAGCGAGTCGGCGATTTCCTGCGCGGTCTCGTGGGTGTGCAGGTGCACCGGCACGTCGAGCTGGTCGGACAGCATCCGCACCCGTTCGAAGTTGGCGTCGTTGACCGTGTACGGCGCGTGCGGGGCGAAGGCGATGCCGATCAGCGGATCGTCGCGCCACTGGTCGTGCACCTCGCAGGCGCGTTCGAAGTATTCGTCGGAGGTCTTGGCCCAGGCGGTCGGGAAATCGATGATCACCGTGCCGACCCGCGCGCGGAAGCCGTGCTGCTTGTACACCGCGGCCTGCACGTCGGAGAAGAAGTAGTTCTCGTTGGCGCAGGTGGTGCCGCCGCGCAGCATTTCGGCGATCGCCAGCGCGGTGCCGTCGGCGACGAACTCCGGGCCGATCACCGCGGTCTCCACCGGCCAGATGTGCTGCTGCAGCCACACCATCAGCGGCAGGTCGTCGGCGATGCCGCGCAGCAGGGTCATCGGGTTGTGGGTGTGCGCGTTGACCAGGCCCGGCAGCAGCGCCGCGTCCGGGCGCGACACCGTGCGCGCGGCGGCGAAGCGCGCTTGCGCCTCGGCGCGCGGCAGCACCGCGACGATCTCGCTGCCGCGCACCGCCACCGCGTGGTCCTCCAGCACCACCGCATGCGGCTCGATCGGGACCACGTAGCCGGCTTCGATCAGCAGGTCGCAGGATTCGGGAATGGCGGTCATCGCAGATGCTCTGGAAAAGGAAGGATCAAGTCGCCGCTTGCGTCTGGCGGATGCGCCGCTGGTACACGCGCATCACCAGCCACTGCAGCACGAACACGGCCACGAAGCCCAGCCGCCCGAGCAGCGGCGCGACCATCGCCAACGGGATGCACAGCGCGAACACCAGCGGCGCGACCGCCACGCGCAGCGTCATCGCCCGCGCCTGCAGCGCGCCCAGCCGCTGCACCAGGCCTTCCTTGCGCACCGCGTAGGCGTGCATCAGATAGGCGGCCGCACCGATCGCGGCCAGATGCGCGCAATACACCGCGAACGCCTCGTGGCTGCCGAAGTAGTCCGAATACAACGCCGTGGAAAACGGCAGCAGGCCGATCAGCAGCAGCTGCAGCACGTTGAGCCAGATCAGCCGGTCGTCGAACTGGCGGATATGCCGGCACAGCTGCAGATGCGACTTCCAGAACAGCGCGGTGACCAGGAAGCTCACCGCGAAGCCGATGAACAGCGGCAGCATCTGCCGCAGCGCGGCCAGGATGCCGCCGGCGGCCTCGACCTGCGCATGCCCCGGCACCTTGATCTCCACCGCCAGCAGGGTGATGGCGATGGCGAAGACCGCGTCGCTGAAGAACACGACCCGGTCGTGCGGGTACTTGGCATCGGCGCTGTCGGCGTGGCTCATGGTCGCGGGAATTCCTGGAAACGGATCGGCCGCGATCGCCGCACGGCGATTCGGCATTGCATGGGCGTGGCGGCCGCACGCGGCGAACGCATGCGACCTGTTGCCGTCCACCGCAGCCGCTGGCGGCGGGCGGCCACGTGCCGCCCGGCCGCGCGGGCCGTCGGCTTACTTGACGCGCGAGAAGTACTCGCCCGAGCGGGTATCGACCTTGATGATTTCGTCCTGGCCGACGAACAGCGGCACCCGCACCACCGCGCCGGTTTCCAGCGTGGCCGGCTTGCCGCCGCCGCCGGAGGTGTCGCCGCGCACGCCCGGGTCGGTCTCGACGATCTTCAGTTCGACGAAGTTCGGCGGGGTGACCTGGATCGGGGTGCCGTTCCACAGCGTCACCACGCAATCCTCCTCGCCCTTGATCCACTTGGCGGCGTCGCCGACGCCGACCTTGTCGGCCTGCACCTGCTCGAAGGTCTCCTGCTGCATGAAGTGCCAGTACTCGCCGTCGGTGTACAGGTACTGCATGTTGGTATCGACCACGTCGGCCGCTTCCACGCTGTCGGTCGCCTTCATGGTCATTTCGACCACGCGCCCGGACTTGATGAAACGGTACTTGATGCGGGTGAAGGCCTGGCCCTTGCCCGGCTTGACGTATTCGGTCTCGGTGATGATCGCGGGTTCGTTGTTGACCAGGATCTTCATCCCGGTCTTGACGTCGTTCATGCCGTAGCTGGCCATCTGAAACTCCTCGGGTAAGGCAAACCCGCCGCGTTCGGCGGCCGGCCGGATAGAATGGAAAGCCCCGCCGCAACCGGCGGGCACTCGTTTTATGACCGCATATGATAACCGCAGCCCCCCGCCCGATGCAGCCGTCCCCGTCCCCCGCCGTCCTGGCCCCGCCGCGCTGGCAGCAGCTGTGGCGCGATGCGGTGCGCGACCCGCGCGAGTTGCTGGCGCTGCTGGGGCTGGATCCGCAGGCGCTCGGCGTCTCCGAACAGGCTGCGACGCAGTTCGCGCTGCGCGTGCCGCGCGGCTTCGTCGCGCGCATGCGCCGTGGCGACCCGCACGATCCGCTGCTGCGCCAGGTGCTGCCGATCGACGCCGAACTGCGCCGGGTGCCGGGTTTCGCGCTGGACGCGGTGGGCGACGCCGCGGCCAAGAAGGCCGACGGGGTGATCCAGAAGTACCGCGGCCGCGCGCTGCTGGTGGCCACCGGCAGCTGCGCGGTGCACTGCCGCTACTGCTTCCGCCGCCACTTCCCGTATGCCGAGGAGACCGCGGCGCGCGACGGCTGGCGCGAGGCGGTGGCGGCGATCGCCGCCGACCCGGACATCGACGAAGTGATCCTGTCCGGCGGCGACCCGCTGTCGCTGGCCACCTCCAAGCTGGTCGAGCTGACCGAGGCGCTGGCGGCCATTCCGCAGCTCAAGCGCCTGCGCATCCACAGCCGCCTGCCGGTGGTGCTGCCCGAGCGCGTCGATGCGCCGCTGCTGGCCTGGCTGCGCGCGCTGCCGTGGCCGGTGGCGTTCGTGATCCACGCCAACCACGCCAATGAATTCGACGCCAGCGTGGATGCCGCGCTGGCGCAGCTGCGCGCGGCCGGCGCGCAACTGCTCAACCAGGCGGTGCTGCTGCGCGGGGTCAACGACAGCGTCGCCGCGCTGGCCGACCTGAGCGAGCGCAGCTTCGCCGCCGGCGTGCTGCCCTACTACCTCCACCAATTGGACAAGGTCGAAGGCGTGGCCCATTTCGAAGTGGACGACGCGACCGCGCGCACGCTGCACCAGGCCCTGGCCGCCCGCCTGTCCGGGTATCTGGTGCCGAAGCTGGTGCGGGAGATTCCCGGGGATACCGGCAAGCGCGCGCTGTAGGTGTCGGTCGGGACGCGGGACGCGGGACTCGGGACTCGGGACAGCAAAAGCAGGGACGCCAGCAACGATTGCGCTCGCCACATCCGCTGGCGCTTCGCCAAAGATGCTCCCCATGCGTGGGGGGCTGGTGCTGGTCCATTCGACCAAGGACATGAAGACCGGGACCGCGCATCCGCCGATCATGCACGCCAAGGACTCCACGTGGGCCAAGCAGGATGTGGGGGCATCGCAGGCCATCGAGAAGCACGGCACGTTCTATTTGTACAGCGTCACCCTCCATCCGGGCATCGTCGAGTTCAAGCAACACTGGTACCTGTTCCTGCACAACGCGACTTTGGCGATCGGCGACTTGAACGGCGCCATCGGCCGGCGTGCGGTGACGGTGGAGCATCTGCAGTACAACGCGGACGGGACGATGCGGCCGGTGCGGCAGACCGGGGCCGGGGTGTCGATCCCCGCCGCGTCGCGCTGAAGTCGGGACCGTCGCTGATCTACCTTTTGTGGGAGCGACTTCAGTCGCGACGGGCTCTACCGGTGAAGCCCGTCGCGACCGAAGGGCACCTCTAATAACCCCAAAAACTCGACCAAAGCACTCGCAAGTCATTGATGCGCATAGCGCGGAATTTTTGGAATCGAGATTATTAGAGGTGCCCTGAAGTCGCTCCCACAACAAGCGAGATCCCCCAGAGCGGCCACTGCGCCGTCACTACGCCTCCCCGCGCGGCATGCCCTCGTTGGCCAGCAGCCGACGGAATTCCGTGGCGCTGAGCGGGTGGCTGAGCCAGAAACCCTGCCCCAGTTCGCAGCCGCGCTCGCGCAGCAGTTCGAACTGCATTTCCTGCTCGATGCCCTCGGCGACCACGGTGATGCCCAGCGAATGCGCCATGGCGATGATCGCGGTGGTCAGGGCGAGGTCATCGGGATCGCGCTGCAGGTCGGCGACGAAGCTCTTGTCGATCTTGACCCCGTCCACCGGCACCTGGCGCAGGTGGCTCAGGCCGGAGAAGCCGGTGCCGAAGTCGTCCAGCCACACCTTGACCCCGGTGCGGTGCAGCCGCGCCAGCATGCTCGCAGCCTGCAGTTCGTCGCCGATCACCGCGGTCTCGGTCAGTTCCAGGTGCAGCTGCGCCGCCGGCAGCCCGGATTCGCGCAGGCAGTCGGCGACGATTTCCGGCAGGTCGCCGCTGCGCAGCTGGCGCGGCGACACGTTGACCGACACGAACAGGTCGCGGCTGCCGTCGAAGCGCTGCCATTGCGTGGCCTCGAGGCAGGCCGCACGCAGCACCTTGGGGCCGATGCTCTCGATCAGCCCGCTCTGCTCGGCCACGTCGATGAACACCGTCGGCGAGATCGTGCCCAGCGCCGGATGCTGCCAGCGCAGCAGCACTTCCACCCCGACCATGCGCCGGTCCAGGGTGCGGAAGATCGGCTGGTACACCAGCTTCAGCTCGTCGCGGTCCCAGGCGCCGCGCAATTCGTGCTCCATGTGCACGCGCCGCTCCACCGCGTAGTCCATCGCGCGGCTGTAGAAGCGGTGGCAGTTCTTGCCGGCCAGCTTGGCCTGGTACATCGCGATGTCGCCGTTCTTCAGCAGCGCCGAGGCGTCCTCGGCATCGCCGGGGTAGACGGTGATGCCGATCGAGGTGCCCATGAACACCTCGCGGTCCTGGATCCGCAGCGGCTCGCGCAGTTCCTGCACCAGGCGCTCGGCCAGGCCGGTGGCGACCTGCACCACGTGCTCGTCCTCGACCAGGATCACGAATTCGTCGCCGCCGAAACGCGCCAGCAGCGCGTCGTGCCCGCCCAGCTGGTCCACCGCCAGCTGGATGCGCCGCGCGAACTGCAGCAGCGCCTCGTCGCCGGCCTCGTGGCCGAGGGTGTCGTTGATCCGCTTGAAGTCGTCGATATCGGCGAACAGCAGCGCCAGGCGCCGGTGCGAGGCGCGCGCGGACAGCATGCGGTGGTCCAGCGCCTCGCGGAACGCGAGCCGGTTGGTCAGCCCGGTCAGGGCATCGGTATAGGCCATGTGGCGCACGTCGCGGTCGTGGCGCGCGATCGCCTCGCTCATGCGCCCGAACGCACGCAGCAGTTCGCTGACCTCGTCGCGGCGGCCGCTGTCGCGGCGCTCCACCACGTAGTCGCCGGCCTCGATCTGGCGCGCGGCCGCGGCCAGCCAGCGGATCGGCGCCACCAGCGTGCGCTGCACGTAGATCGCCACCATCACCGCGGTCAGCCCCAGCGCGGCCAGCAACAGCGCCAGCCAGCCCAGGTGGCGCTTGCCCAGCGCGTCCAGGCGTTCGTCCAGGTTCTCGCCGGCCTTGCGCTCGTAGACCAGCGCCCGCGCCCAGGACATGCCCACGCGCACCCCGCCCACGCGCTGGTCGCCGATCATGATCGGCATCGACACGTCCAGGATCTCGTCGGACTCCTGCGCCAGCAGGCCGTTGGCCTTGATCGCCGCATCGGCCATCGGGCCGCGCAGGCGCTGGCCGTAGCCGGGCAGATCGTCGCTGCCGTCGTGGATCAGGCGCCCGTCGGCGTCGTACACCAGCACGTAGGCCACCGCCACGTAGCCCAGCGCCGCGCGCACCTGGGTGCCGATCGCGTCCAGGTCCGAGTAGTACACCGGATTGGCCAGCGAATCGGACAGCTGCCGCGCCAGGGTTTCGCCGCGGGTGCGCATGCTGCGGTCGAACAGGCCGTGGATCACGTTGCCGCTGAGCGTGCGCACCTCGTTCTGCATCGCCGCCTGCCGCTCCAGCATCAGCGCCAGGATCGCCATGATGAGGAACGCCGCAACGCCCATCGCCAACAGGAACCTGGCCTGCAATCCGAAACGCAGCCTCTTCATTCGACTTCCAGCTTGACCCGCGCAACGCCGGCCCGCAGCTGGTCCAGCCGCTTCTGCGAGGCCGGATCCACCGGGAAGAAGCCGGTGGTGCCGAAGAACTTGCGCAACGCCGCGCTGCCCTGCGGGTCGTCGGCGGCTTCCAGCAATACTTCGCGCAGGCGCGCCGCCACCGGCGAGGCCAGGTCGCTGCGCACCATCTCCACCGCGCGCGGGAACGGCTCGCTGCGGTAGATCACCCGGAAATCGCGGCGGAACGCGGGCGGCACGCGGCGGGCGTCATCCCAATCCAGGCTGCTCAGCGCGCCGGCGTCCACCAGGTGCTTGTGCACATAGGAGGCGATGTTGAGCTCGGAGCGCGCGAACACGTAGCCGACCGTGTTCGCCGACGCCTGGTCCTTCGGCGAGAGCAGGATCTCCGGATGCAGATCGTGCTCGAACAGGGTCATCATCGGCACCAGATAGGCGCTGGTGGACAAGGTGCTCTGCAATGCCAGGGTGCGGCCCTGCAGGTCGCGCAGCGTGTGCACTGGCCCGTCGCGGCGCGCGAAGAACACGGTGTGGTATTCGCGCACGCCGCCGCGCTCGGTCAGCAGCAGTGGCCGCACCCCGCCGCGCTGTTGCAGCGCCATCGCGGTGGCCGCGGTCTCGGTGACCCAGTCGACGCGGCCGCGGCGCAGGTAGCTGCTCATCTGCTGGCTGTCGCGGGCCATCAGGATCTGCCCGGAGGTGATGCCGACGTCGCGCATGCGCGGCACCACGTAGTCCAGCAACGGCTTCAGCTGTTCGTAGTGGGCCTTGGGGTTGTCGCTGATGCGGCCGAGCACCAGCACCGACGGGCGTGCGTGCACAACCGCGGGCCAGCAGATCGCCAGCGCCAGCCACACCATGACGACACGCCACCGCGAAATTAGCAAACCGCATTCCCCAATATTGAGCCATAAGCCTAGCCGAAAGCGTCAGCCGGCGACAGCTGGTGAAGCCGGGACTGGGGACTGGGGACTCGGAGCGGCCATGGCACGGCGAGGCAGCGCACGTCCCGCGCACCACGACAAGCGACCAGCCGCCAAGGACTCGGGATCTCTAGCTTTGCCGAGTCCCGAGTCCCGAGTCCCGGAAAAAGCTAAGCCTGCCCCGCCAGCCGCGCCATGCGCTGCGCATCGGACAGGATGCCGCGCAGCAGCCGCACTTCCTGCTCGGTCAACGCATTGCGCAGGAACAGCCGGCGCAGCTTGCGCATCGCCGAATCCGGCGCGCGGCCCTTGTGGAAGTCGATGTCGTCCAGGGTGTCGGCCAATTGCCCGAACATGCCTTCCAGCTGCGCATGGCTGGCCGGCGCCTCGCGAAAACCGGGTTCCGCCGCGGCCGGCGCCGCGCCCTCGCCGCGCAGCAGCGCCAGGCGCAGCTCGTAGGCCAGCACCTGCACCGCCGCGGCCAGGTTGAGCGAGCTGAACGCGGGATCGGAGGGAATGTGCACCGCGGCATGGCACAGCTGCAGCTCTTCGTTGGTCAGGCCGGTGCGCTCGCGCCCGAACACCAGCGCCACCTCGGCCTGCTCGGCGGCGGCGCTCACCAGGCGCTGCGCACCCTCCGCCGGCAGCAGTTCTTCCAGCGACACGCGCCGGCTGCGCGCAGTGCAGCCGAGCACCAGCTGGCAGTCGGCCACCGCCTCGGCCAGGGTCGCCAGCACCGGCGCCTGCTGCAGCACGTCCTCGGCGCCGGCCGAGCGCCGGTAGGCGTCCTCGTCGAGCGCGCGCTCCGGCGCCACCAGCACCAGCCGCGCCTGGCCCATGGTCTTCATCGCCCGCGCCGCCGCCCCGATATTGCCGGGGTGCTGGGTGCCGACCAGGACGAAGCGGAGATGGGCGGAAGCGATCGCAGGAACGGTCATGGCAGGAAGATGCGGAGCGAACGGGGCGTAGATGGTAAACTGTGCGGCCGGCCTTCGCGCCGGACTGTTCTTTTCCTCCGCCAGATCCTTCTCCGCCCGCTCGGGAGCCGTTGCCATGCAAAAACCCGCCGTCACCGTCATGGTCAAGGCCGCCCGCCTCGCCGGCAATGTGCTGTTGCGCCATATCAACCGGCTGGAAGCGCTGAACGTGGTGCAGAAGGACCGCATGGACTACGCCAGCGAAGTCGATGCCGACGCGGAGAAGGTGATCGTCAAGGAACTGCGCCGCGCCTATCCCGATTACGGGGTGATGGGCGAGGAAGGCGGCGTGCAGGGCGGCGGCCGCTACATGTGGGTGATCGACCCGCTCGACGGCACCAGCAACTACCTGCGCGGCTTCCCGCACTACTGCGTGTCGATCGCCCTGGTCGAAAACGGCGAGCCGATCGACGCGGTGATCTTCGATCCGCTGCGCAACGAGCTGTTCACCGCCAGCCGCGGCAACGGCGCGGTGCTCAACGACCGCCGCATCCGCGTCAGCGAGCGCAAGGAGCTGAACGGGGCGATGGTCAACACCGGCTTCGCCCCGCGCGAACGCAAGCGCACCAGCGCCCAGCTCAAGTGTGTGGACGCGCTGATGGTGCAGGCCGAGGACATCCGCCGCACCGGCTCGGCCGCGCTGGACCTGGCCTACGTGGCCTGCGGCCGCACCGACGCCTACTTCGAGGCCGGGGTGAAGGCCTGGGACATCGCCGCCGGCGTGCTGCTGGTGCGCGAGGCCGGCGGCCGCATCACCGACTTCAAGGGCGCCACCCCGGGCCGCATCGACGACCGCGGCGCCCCGCAGTTCCAGATCGTGGCCGGCAACATCAAGGTCAGCGAAGCGCTGCAGAAGCTGATCGTCAATACCGGGTATGCGGCGGAGTTCGACGCGAAGTTTTGATGGGGCCGGGATTGGGGAGTCGGGATTGGGGATTCGCAAGAGCGGCACCCCATCGCTGACCTTCTCCTCTTCCCAAAACGAAAAAGCCGCGCAGATGCGCGGCTTTTTCGTCACAGAACCGGGAACCCGCTCTTGCGAATCCCCAATCCCGACTCCCTAATCCCGGCCCCTCAGGGCCTACGCGCCAACGCCTCGACGTCCTTGGACTTCGGCAGCAGGTCCTGCTTGGTGACCTGGAACGGGCCGATCGACAGCAGCGGCACCGCCACGATCACCGAGGACACCACCACGATGATCGCGCCGATCATGTGGGTCAGCGCCAGGCCTTCCATCGAGGTGCCGCCGTACAGGTACAGCGCCAGCGCCGACAGGAAGAACATCACCGCGGTGATCACGGTGCGCGACAGGGTCTGGTTGATCGAGCGGTTCAGCACTTCCAGCGGCTCCACGCGCAGGCTGCGGAAGTTCTCGCGGACGCGGTCGAACACCACGATGATGTCGTTGATCGCAAAGCCCATCACCGACAGCAGGCCGGCCAGCACGGTCAGGTCGAACTCGCGGCCGGTGAGCGAGATGTAGGCCACCGTCACCAGCAGGTCGAACAGCGCGGTCAGGCTGGCCACCACCGCGAACTTCCACTCGAAGCGGAAGCCGATGTAGATCAGGAAGCCGACCAGCATGAACACGGTCGCGTAGACGCCGTTCAGCGCCAGGTCCTTGCCGACCTGCGGGCCGACGAATTCGCCCGGCTTCACCGTCGCCGGGTTCTCCGCGGTGGTCACCGCCTTGCGCACCTGCTCGGCGAGGTTCTTGGTCACGTCCTCGTTGTTGTGCTCGCCCTGTGGCTGCAGGCGGATCACGATCTCGTTGCCGCTGCCGACGTTCTGCACCTGCGCGTTCTCGAAGCCGGCGGTGGCCAGCTGTTCGCGCACATGGTCGATGTCCACCGGCTTCTGGAAGCTGGTCTGCACCAGCGCACCGCCGGTGAACTCCAACGCGTAGTTGAAGCCCTTGGCGAAGATCACCCCGAGCGAGACCACCGCCAGCACCAGCATCAGCGCCAGGGTCGGACGCCGCCAACGCATGAAGTCGATCTTGGTGTCGTTCGGAATCAGATGAAGCGGGAAAATTTTCATTCAGACCTGCTCTTCATAATGTTGACCCCGCACATGGAGATGCGGGTTCTTGCGAAAGACGCGCGCATCAGATCGCCAGCGACTTGAGCTTCTTGCGACGGCTGTAGATCAGCGTCGCCAGCGCGCGCGACACGGTGATCGCGGTGAACATCGAGGCGAAGATGCCGATGATCATGGTCAGCGCGAAGCCCTTCAGCGGGCCGGTCCCGAACGCGTACAGGGCCACGCCGACGATCAGGCCGGTGAGGTTGGCGTCGAGAATGGTGCCGCCGGCCTTGTCGTAGCCGGCCACGATCGCCGATTTCGGCGGCACGCCCAACCGCAACTCCTCGCGGATACGCTCGTTGATCAGCACGTTGGCGTCCACCGACAGGCCGACCGACAGGGCCAGGCCGGCGAAGCCGGGCAAGGTCATGGTGGCGCCGAACAGCGACATCACCGAGACCACGATCAGCAGGTTCATCAGCAGCGCCACCGAGGTGATCGCGCCGAACATGCGGTAGTACACGCCGAAGAACACCAGGGTGAACAGGAACGCGTACAGCACCGCGGTGACGCCGCGCTCGACGTTCTCCGCGCCCAGGCTCGGGCCGATCACGTATTCCTCGACGAAGTCCATCGGCGCGGCCAGCGAACCGGCGCGCAGCAGCTTGGCCAGGTTCTCGGCCTCGACCTTCTCCAGGCCGGTGGTCTGGAAGTTCTTGCCGAACACGCCGGCGATGCGGGTCGGCGCCAGGGCTTCTTCCTTGACCCGCACGCTGCGCACTTCCTTGCCGTCGACCATGCTCACCGTCGGGATGCGCTCGATGTAGACCACCGACATCAGCTTGCCGGTGTTGGCGCTGGTGTAGTCGAACATGCGCTGGCCGGCGACGTTGTTGAGCGTGACCGACACCGCCGGCAGACCATTCTGGTCGTTGCTGACGGTGGCGTTGACCATCTGGTCGCCGGACACCAGCACGCGCTTGTTCAGCAGCACCGGGGCGCCGCTGTCGCGCAGGCGGAACACCTTGGCCTCCGGCGGGATGTTGCCGGTGCGCACCGCGTCCTCGGCATTGCCCTCGACCACGCCGCGGAACTCCAGCGTGGCGGTGGCGCCGATCATGCGCTTGGCCTCGGCGGTGTCCTGCACGCCCGGCAGTTCGACCACGATGCGGTCCTCGCCCTGGCGCTGGATGATCGGCTCGGCCACGCCCAGCTGGTTGACGCGGTTGCGCAGCGTGGTCAGGTTCTGCTCGATCGCGCCGGCGGCGATCTGCTTGAGCTCGGCGTCGGGCACGCTGACCGCGATGGTCTGCCCGGACACGGCATAGCTCAGCGTCGGCTGCGCCTTGGCCAGCGCGGCGCGCGCGGCGTTGACGTCGGCGCCCTCGCCCAGGCCGACCTGGATGCTGTTGTCGGCGCGGCGCTCGACCGAGCGGTAGGCAATGCGGCTGTCGCGCAGCGTGGTGCGGATGTCCTCGGCGAAGGCGTCCAGGCGCTTGTCCAGCGCCGCCTTCTGGTCCACCTGCAGCGCGAAGTGCACGCCGCCGACCAGGTCCAGGCCCAGCACCATCGGCTTGCCGCCGATCGCCGACAGCCAGGTCGGCACGGTCGAGGCCAGGTTCAGCGCCACCGTGTAGTTCTCGCCCACCTGCTGGCGCAGGATGTCGTTGGCGCGGGTCTGCGCCTGCAGGCTCGGCAGGCGCACCATCAGGCTATCGCCCTCCTTGGCCACCGACTTGGGGGTGATCCCGGCCGCCTTCAGCTCGGCGCTGACCCGCTCGCGCAGGGCCTCGTCGAGCTGGCCGCCGCGGCTGGCGGTGATCTGTACCGAGGGGTCCTTCTGGTAGACGTTGGGCAGCGCGTACAACGCACTGAACGCCAGCACGATCAGGATGAGGAAATACTTCCAGCGCGGAAACTCGAGCATTGCAGGACCCCGCGCGACGCCACGCCGGCGCCGCGCCTAGCAGTAAGAGAAATGGATCAGGCGGACTTCAGCGTGCCCTTGGGCAGCACGTTGCCGATGGCGCCCTTCTGCACGCGGATGCGCACGTTGTCGGCGATTTCCACGGTGATGAAGTGGTCGCCGATGTCGGTGACCACGCCGGCCACGCCGCCGGAGGTGATGACCTCGTCGCCGCGGCCGAGCTTGTCCAGCATCGACTTGTGCTCCTTCTGCCGCTTCATCTGCGGGCGGATCATCACGAAGTACATCACCGCGATCAGGATGATCGGCAGCAGGAACATCTGCATGCCGCCGCCAGCGGCAGGAGCGGCACCGGCGGTCTGCGCCTGGGCTGCGGGTATCAGGAAATCGAGCGGGTTCATCGGTGTGTCCTATGGTTTGGGCAGCCCGTCGCCGTTGGGGGCACGGACCGCTGGTTTGTCGCCGGGGGCGGCAAGCAGCCGCCGATTATGCCACGATCTCCCCTTGCTCCCGGAACGGCCGTCGCGTCCTCCCTTCTCCCTGCGGGAGAAGGTGCCGCGCAGCGGCGGATGAGGGTACGGGCGCAGCCTCGTGTGCTTTCGATGCTCGCGAGGCTGCGCCCCGTACCCTCACCCCAACCCCTCTCCCGGGGGGAGAGGGGCTTATTCCTGCTCCGATGGGAGTGGCGTTGCTTCCACTCCGCGTGCCGCATAGAAGGACCGCCGGAACTGGGCAAAGGTTCCCGCGGCGATCGCCGCGCGCATGTCGGCCATCAGTTTCTGGTAGTACCAGAGGTTGTGCAGGGTGCCCAGCATCGGCGCCAGCATCTCGTTGCAGCGGTCCAGGTGGCGCAGGTAGGAGCGGGTATAGCCGCCGCTGCAGGCGTGGCAGCCGCAGCCCGGCTCGATCGGCGCCAGGTCGCGCTCGTAGCGGGCGTTGCGGATGCGCACGGTGCCGAACGAGGTGAAATAGTGGCCGTTGCGCGCGTTGCGGGTCGGCATCACGCAGTCGAACATGTCCACGCCGCGGGCCACGCCCTCGACCAGGTCCTCCGGCCGCCCCACCCCCATCAGATAGCGCGGGCGGTCGGCCGGCAACCGCGGATGCAGGTGTTCGAGCATCGCGTTGCGCTCGTGCTCCGGCTCGCCCACCGCCAGCCCGCCGATCGCGTAGCCGTCGAAGCCGATCGCCTGCAGGCCCTCGATCGAGCGCGTGCGCAGCTCCGCATGCACGCCGCCCTGGACGATGCCGAACAGCGCCGCGTCGTTGCTCAAGGCCTCGTGCGCCTCGCGCGAGCGTTGCGCCCAGCGCAGGCTCAGCTCCATCGAGCGCCGCGCCACGTCCTCGG
Source organism: Xanthomonas campestris pv. phormiicola (assembly GCA_025666215.1). Taxonomy (NCBI): domain Bacteria; kingdom Pseudomonadati; phylum Pseudomonadota; class Gammaproteobacteria; order Lysobacterales; family Lysobacteraceae; genus Xanthomonas; species Xanthomonas campestris. The sequence goes on from CP102593.1 coordinate 3,313,031, forward strand.
TGGCCGGATACGGGGTGCACTCGTCGAAGATCATCACGATGTCCGAATCGAGCACCTTCTGGATGCGCATGCTCTCCTCCGGCCCCAGGAACACCTTGGCGCCGTCGGTCGGCGAGGCGAAGGTCACGCCCTGCTCGCTGATCTTGCGCCGGTGCGCCAGCGAGAACACCTGGAAGCCGCCGGAGTCGGTCAGGATCGGCCCGTCCCAGCGGGCGAAGCCGTGCAGACCGCCGTGGTCGCCGATCACGTCCAGCCCCGGCCGCAGGTACAGGTGGAAGGTGTTGCCGAGGATGATCTGCGCGCCCAGCGCGCGGATCTGCTCGGGCAGCACGCCCTTGACCGAACCGTAGGTGCCGACCGGCATGAACGCGGGGGTTTCCACCGTGCCGCGCGGAAAGGTCAGGCGGCCGCGGCGCGCGGCGCCGTCGGTGGTGTCGAGCTGGAACTGCAATCGGGACATTGAGAGGCCGGGATTCGGGATTCGGGATTCGGGATTGGCAAAGCGCGCTGGCGGTGACGGAGAGGATTGCTACGAATCCCCAATCCCCAATCCCGAATCACCGCCCCACAACAGCATCGCATCGCCGTAGCTGAAGAAGCGGTAGCGCTGCGCGATCGCGTGGCGATAGGCATCGAAGATGCGCTCGCGGCCGGCGAAGGCCGAGACCATCATCAGCAGCGTGCTTTCCGGCAGATGGAAGTTGGTGACCATCGCATCGACGCTGCGGATGCGGTAGCCGGGCAGGATGAAGATCTGGGTTTCGCCGGCGAACGGATGCAGCTCGCCGTCCTTCGATGCGCTCTCCAGCGCGCGCACCACCGTGGTCCCGACCGCGATCACGCGGCCGCCGGCGGCGCGCGTGCGCCGCACCTGCTCGACCAGGCTGGCGCCGACGTTGAGCCATTCGCGATGCATCACATGCTGCGCGAGCGCTTCCACCCGCACCGGCTGGAAGGTGCCAGCGCCGACGTGCAAGGTGACATGGCCGACGCTCACGCCGCGCGCCTGCAGCGCCTCCAGCAACGGCGCATCGAAATGCAGGCCGGCGGTCGGCGCAGCGACCGCGCCGGCCTGCCGTGCGAACACGGTCTGGTAGCGCTCGCGGTCGTCCAGTCCAGGTTCGCGGCGGATGTACGGCGGCAACGGCAGGCGCCCGGCCTGTTGCAGCCACGCCTCCAGCGTATCGGCGACATGGAACTGCAACTGGTAGAACTCGCCGTCGCGGCTAAGCACCTCGGCCTCGCCGCCGGCATCCAGGGCGATGCGCGCGCCGGCCTTGGGCGACTTGCTCACGCCCAGCTGCGCGCGCGCGCGCTGGCCGCCGAGCAGGCGTTCGATCAGGATCTCCACGCGGCCGCCGCTGCTCTTGTTGCCGAACAGCCGCGCCGGGATCACCCGGGTATCGTTGAACACCAGCAGATCGCCCGGCTGCAACAGCTCGGGCAGATCGCGCATCTGGCGGTCGGCGAACGGCGCCGGTGCCGGCGGCACCAGCAGCAGGCGGCTGGCGGAACGTTCGGCCAGCGGCGCCTGCGCGATCAGTTCCTCGGGCAGTTCGTAGCGGAAATCGGACTTCTTCAAGGCCGGCGGATCACAGTGCAGATGGCCGGTCATTGTAGCTGGAGGGCCGGGATTCGGGATTCGGGATTCGGGATTGGGGATTGGCAAGAGCGAGGTCGCTTGCTCCGCTTTTGCGAATCCCCAATCCCGAATCACCAATCCCGGCCCTTCACCGCTCGAACTTGGTCGACAGGATGATCGACGAGGTGGTGCGCTCCACCCCGTCGACTGCGCCGATGCGGTCGGTCAGCACGTCCATGTCGTTGACACCGGGCACCACGCCCAGCGCGATCAGGTCGTAGGCGCCGCTGACCGAGTGCAGCACGCGGATCTCGTCGATCTCGCGCAGCGCCTTGACCACCGAGGTCATCTTCTTCGGCAGTACGGTGATCAGGATGTGCGCGCGGATATGGCCCTGCTCGAAGTCGTCGCGGGTGCGCACCGTGTAGCCGCAGATCACCCCCTCGCGCTCCAGCCGCTCGATCCGGCTCTGCACGGTGGTGCGCGACAGGCCGAGCTTGCGCGCGATCTGCGCGGTGGAGGCGCGGGCGTCCTCGCGCAGCAGCGAGAGCAGGCGTTCGTCGGAGGAGGTGATCTTCATGTGCGGCCAAATTTCGTCGAATCGACGAAATTATCCGATTTCCTGCACAAATCAACTCTGCCAACCGACGATCCGGTCCCGATAATAGAAGGTCTATCGATGAACCACCCGCCTCCAGGAGATCCCGCATGACCGTACTCGGCCCCCTCGCCCCGCTGCGCGCCCATGCCGGCGACCGCCTGACCGCCGGCCTGGACGATGCCGGCATCGACCGCCTGGCCGCCTCGCATCCGCAGCTGGGCGCCGCGATCGCCGCCGCCGCGGCCGACTACGCGCGCCTGGCGCCGGAGTTCGCCGACCTGCTGGAGCTGGACGAGAGCGAACAGATCCGCACCCTGCAGGCTGGCTTCGTCAACTTCTACGCCGACGACGCGGTGACCCCGTACGTGGCGCTGGCCGCGCGCGGGCCGTGGGTGGTCACGCTGAAGGGCGCGGTGCTGTACGACGCCGGCGGCTATGGCATGCTCGGCTTCGGCCACACCCCGGACGCGGTGCTGGAAGCGATGGCGCGGCCGCAGGCGATGGCCAACGTGATGACCCCGAGCCTGTCGCAGTTGCGCTTCGACCGCGCGCTGCGTGCCGAGATCGGCCAGCAGCGCGGCGGCTGTCCGTACAGCAAGTTCATGTGCCTCAACTCCGGCTCCGAAGCGGTGGGCCTGGCCGCGCGCATCGCCGACATCAACGCCAAGCTGCAGACCGACCCGGGCGCGCGCCATGCCGGCGCGAAGATCAAGCGCATCGTGGTCAAGGGCAGCTTCCACGGCCGCACCGACCGGCCGGGGCTGTATTCCGATTCCAGCCGCAAGGCCTACGTGCAGCACCTGGCCAGCTATCGCGGCGAGGACTCGGTGATCGCGATCGCGCCCTACGACGTGGACGCGCTGCGCCGCGCGTTCACCGATGCCGAGCACAACGGCGGGTTCGTCGAGGCGGTGTTCCTGGAGCCGGTGATGGGCGAAGGCGACCCGGGCCGCGCGCTGCCGCCGGCGTTCTACGCCGCCGCGCGCGAGCTGACCCGCGCCCACGGCAGCCTGCTGCTGGTCGATTCGATCCAGGCCGGACTGCGCGCCCACGGCGTGCTGTCGGTGGTGGACTATCCCGGCTTCGAGCAGCTCGATCCGCCGGACATGGAAACCTATTCCAAGGCGCTCAACGCCGCGCAGTTCCCGCTGTCGGTGCTGGCGGTGACCGAGCACGCCGCGCAGCTGTACCGCAAGGGCACCTACGGCAACACCATGACCAGCAACCCGCGCGCGCTGGACGTGGCCAGCGCCACGCTGGCGCAGCTGACCCCGCAGGTGCGCGCCAACATCCGCGCGCGCGGCGCCGAGGCGGTGCAGAAGCTGGAGAAGCTCAAGGCCGAACTCGGCGGGCTGATCACCCAGGTGCAGGGCACCGGCTTGCTGTTCTCCTGCGCGCTGGCGCCGCAGTTCAAGTGCTACGGCGCCGGCTCCACCGAGGAATGGCTGCGCCAGCACGGGGTCAACGTGATCCACGGCGGCGAGAACTCGCTGCGCTTCACCCCGCATTTCGGCATGGATGGCGAGGAACTGGACCTGCTGGTCGGGCTGATCGGCCGCGCGCTGCGCGAGGGCCCGCGACTGGCGCAGGCCGCGGCCGCCTGAGGCCGGCCGGCGCATGCTGCAGGCCTTGGCCGAGGCGATCGCCCGGCCGCTGTTCGAACTGCTGGTGGCGCTGTTCGGCTACTGGAGCGGCCGGCTGTTGCTGCCGGTGCTGTCGCTGGGCTGGATTCGCGCCGAGGCCCGCCGCGACCGGCCGCCGCGCCGGTCCGGCACGCGCCACCGCGGCCATCCGCTGGTCTACCGCAATGCCAGCGGCAGCCTGGTCGCCAGCGACGATGCGGTGATGGCGCTGGGCCTGGCGTGCTGGGCGCTGCTGGCGCTGGCCGCGTTCGTGCTCTACCGCCTGGCGCGGTGAAGCGCCGCCGCCGTGCTCGCATGCACGGTCGCCGCACTGCCCCTGCAACGAACCTGCGCCGGCCACACGGCCGCGGCGCGGACGGTTGCCGTGCGCGCCTGGATACCGTGCCGGGCCGCGCGGCCTGGCATGGCGGCCGATTCGGCGGAGCGCGCTACTTCAGATAGCTCTTGAGGATGACGGCGACATCCGCGACCGCCAGTTCCCGTTCGTCGATCTGTTCGGGCCTCGCCACATGGTGCTTGAGGTGGTCGGCCAGCAGCTCGATCATCAGGCCTTGCGACGCCCCGCGGACGGCGGCGACCTGGGTCAGCAGCGCCGTGCAGTCCACGTCCTGCGCTTGGCTCAACGCCTTCTCCAGCGCTTCCACCTGCCCGCGCAGGCGCCGCACGCGGGCGAGGAGCTTGGGCTTGTTGTCGTTGAGGTGCGCCATATATACCCCTCCGGGGTAATTTGTATACGATAGGGGGGTATCTTATCTCAGGCGACCTCCTCCATGTCGATTTCGGCCACTGCGGCGCAACGCGCTCATTCACATGCCTTCGCCGGCGGCAATCCGCTTGCCGAGCGCAGCACCAGGAGGGCGGTCGTCCTCACCGCGATCATGATGGTGGTGGAGATCGTCGGCGGCTGGACGCTCAATTCCATGGCCCTGCTCGCCGACGGCTGGCACATGAGTTCGCACGCACTGGCGCTGGGCCTGGCGCTGTTCGCCTACGCCTTCGCCCGCCGTCACGCCGGCAACGCCCGGTTCGCGTTCGGAACGTGGAAGGTCGAGGTGCTGGGCGGCTACACGAGCGCCATCCTGCTGCTGGGCGTCGCCGGCTTGATGGCGTTCCAGTCGGTCGAACGCCTGTTTTCGCCGACGCCGATCCATTACCAGGAGGCGATCGTCATCGCCTTCATCGGCTTGCTGGTCAACCTGATCTGCGCCTGGTGGCTACGCGACTCCCATGACCATGCGCATCACGGGCATGGGCACGACCACCATCATGGACATGGACATGGACATGGACATGCACACGCACACGCACATGACCATCAGCATGGGCATGGCCATGGCCACAAGGACCTGAATCTGCGCGCCGCCTACCTGCATGTGGTGGCGGACGCGGCCACCTCGGTCCTGGCGATCGTGGCGCTGCTGGTGGGGATGCTGTGGGGCGCGAGGTGGATGGATCCGGCCATGGGCATCGTCGGCGCCGTGCTGGTGACGGTGTGGGCCTGGGGACTGCTGCGCAGCACCGGCAAGGTGCTGCTGGACGCGGAGATGGACGCGCCGGTGGTGGCGGAAATCCGCGACGTCATCGACGCGCTGCCGTGCGAGGCGGCGATCAGCGATCTCCACGTGTGGCGGGTCGGCGGCGACAAGTACGCCTGCGTCATCAGCCTGGTGACCGCGGCGGACGTGGCGGCCGACGATGTCCGCAGCGCGCTCGGCGTGCACGAGGAACTGGCGCACATCACGGTGGAAATTCACGTCGCCGGCGCTGCGCCGACGGCCTGACCGGCACTGCGCAGGCCGCATCGCGGCGCACGCTCGCCGCTGCGACGCTGTGCGTGCTGGCGCCGATCCGCGGACGCTGCTGGATGCACCAAGCCAGCGCAGGCCTGCCACGAAAACGGCGAGCGCCGGCCCCGGGCATCCGCCGCACACGCAGGCCGGGCGCAGCGCCGCCCCGTGCCCGGCGCGCCGCGTCACATGGCCCCGAACAGCTTGCGGTAGCGCGTCGGGGTCAGCGAGAGGCGCCTGCGGAAGTGATGCCGCAGCGTCTCCGAAGAACCGAATCCGCACAGGGTGGCGATCTCCTCCACCGGGATGGCCGAGCGCTCCAGCATCTCCTTGGCACGCGTCACGCGCGCGCCCGCCAGCCACTCGCCGGGCGATTGGCCGGTGGTGGCCTGGAACCGGCGCAGGAAGGTCCGCACGCTCATGCCGGCGTCGGCGGCCATCGAGGCGACCGTATGCGCGCCAGCGAGGTCGCGGGTCACGCCTTCCAGCAGCGTCCCCAGGCGCGAACTTTCCCTGGGCACCGGCACCGGCCGCTCGATGAACTGCGCCTGGCCACCGTCGCGGTGCGCCGGCATCACCAGGCGGCGCGCGACCTGGTTGGCGATGGCCGGTCCGAAATCGCGGCGCACGATGTGCAGGCACAAATCGATGCCGGCCGCGCTGCCGGCAGAGGTGAGGATGTCGCCGTCGTCCGTGTACAGCACCGCCGGGTCCACCGACACCTGCGGATACTGCGCCGCCAGCGCCGCTGCGTGGCGCCAGTGCGTCGTCGCCCTGCGCCCGGCCAGCAGCCCCGCCTGGGCCAGGACGAAGGCGCCGGCGCAGATCGACACCATGCGCGCGCCGCGGCGCTTGGCTTGCTGCAGTGCGCGGAGCAGGGCCGGCGCAGCGGCGGCATCGGGCCCGCGCCAGCTGGGCACGATGATCGTATGCGCCTGCTGCAGCAGCTCCAGCCCGCCATCGACGCGCAGCGAGCGCACGCCGAGCGCACGCAGATCGCCCGGCTCCGCCGCCGCGACGGCGAAGCGGTACCAGTTGGGCCCGACCTCCGGGCGCGGCAAGCCGAAGATCTCGGTCGCGATGCCGAATTCGAACAACCCCAGTTGGTCGTAGGCCAGCACCACGACGAGCGGCGCATGCGGGACCGGACGGCGCGATGCAGGCTTTGGCATGATCTTGACGATATATGGCATTCACGCCACTTTCAAGGCAGGTTTTTGCATCGCAACATCATCTTCACGCGCTTGCCTCACCACCGGCTCAGGACCGCAATGAACATCTGCCCGACCCGCGACACGCTGTTCCTCGCCGCTCCCGGCTTCCACGTCGACGGCCAGGGGCCGTTCTACTGCGGCGACGGGATCGCGATCGAGGGAGTGCTGGCGCTGTATCCCCAGGTGCTGGCGTGGCTCGACGTGCAGCGCATCGCCTTCGAGCGCCCACGCTCGGCGGTGGTGGCCTTGCTCGGCGAGGCGCACCAGTCGCTGCCGGTGCTGGTGCTGGCCGGCGACTCCGACACGCATGGGGTCGCCTTCACGCTGCACGGACGCCTGCGCTTCAACGACCAGCCCGACGCCATTCGCCGCTACCTGTCGGCACGCGGCGGGCTGCCCAGCCAGCGCTAGCCGTGCAGACCCTGCGCGCGTCGTCGCACGCTCGCGTGCGCACGTTCCCTCCGCATCCTTCCTGGAGCGCATCATGAGCAGACCGACCCTCATCGCCCTGGCCATCGCCGCCGGCGTCCCGTCGACGGCGGCCGCCCAGGATTCCACCACCACCGCGCCCGCGGAACAGGAGGCCAAGACGCTCGACGCGCTGGTGGTCAGCGGCAGGGTGCGGTCGCTGGAACAGTTCACCCCGACCGGCAGCCGCCTGAACCTGTCGGCGCGGCAGACGCCGGCATCGCTGGACTCGGTCAACGCCGCGGCCATGGAAGCGCACGGCCTGCAGACCGTCGAGAAGGCCGCCGAAAGCCTGCCGGGAGTCAACACCGGCGGTTCGCCCGGCAACCCGGCCACGTTCTCGATGCGCGGCTTCACCGACGGGCAGATCACCATCCTGCACAACGGCCTGTATCTGGGGCCGTCGAACATGACCAACCGGCCGCAGAACACCTTCAACCTGCAGAGCGTGGAGGTGCTGAAGGGTCCGGCATCGGTGATCTACGGCCAGGGCGCGGTGGGAGGCGCGGTCAATGTCACCAACAAGGCCCCCACCTTCGGCCCGACCCAGTACGAACTGATGGCCGGCATCTCGCGGTTCGGCGGCAGGGAGGCAGGCGTCGGCGCGGGCGGCGGACTCAGCGACACGCTGGCGTACCGGTTCGACATCAGCCGGCTGTCCTCCGACGGCTACGTGCATGGCGCGAACTCGAGCGCGCTGAATGCCACGTTCTCGCTGCTGTGGCGCCCACGCGACGACTTCAGCGCGCAGCTGTCCATCGACTACGCCAACGACAACCCGACCACCTACTTCGGCACCCCGCTGGTGCCGGCCGCCAGCGCCAAGGATCCGATTCGCGGACTGCTCGCCGCGCCCAACGGCTACGTCGTGGACCGCGCGATGCGCGGCAACAACTACAACGTGGCCGACGCCGACATCGCCGCGCACCAGGTGTGGCCGCAGGCCTTGCTGAAATGGACGCTGGGCGAGGGAATCACGCTGCAGAACCTGAGCTACTACTTCCGCGCGTCGCGGCGCTGGATCAACGCCGAGAGCTACACCTACGACACCGCCACCTCGCGCATCGACCGCGACCGCTTCTTCGTGTTCCACGAGCAACGGCTCTGGGGCAACCAGACCAGCCTCACCGTCGACCGCCCGCTCGGCCGGTTCGGCAACCGCTTCGTGGTCGGCGTCGACTACAGCGACCTGGATTTCGTGCGCGACCGCGGCTTCCCCGACGGCGACAGCGTCGATCCCTATTCGCACGGACCGAGCGGGAGTTTCGGCGACATCGTGCGCCGCCGCAACCCGACGCAATGGCGCAACGTCGCGGTGTTCTTCGAAGACGCGCTGGACCTGAGCGACCGCTTCAAGCTGGTCACCGGCGGGCGCCACGAGCAGCTGGACCTGGATCGCAAGAACTACGCGGCGGACGGCAGCTACATCGCGGCGACCAGCTTCTCGCGCACCTACCGGCCGACCAACGCGCGTATCGGCCTGGTCTACGAGGCGACGCCCGGCATCACCCCCTATCTTTCCTTCAGCACCGGCACCGATCCGGTCGGATCGAACATCTTCATCGTCAACGCCGGCGAGAATTTCGGCCTCAGCCGATCGCGCCAGATCGAGGCCGGGGTCAAGGCGGCGACCGCGGACCACCGGTTCAGCGGCACCCTGGCCGCCTACGCCATCCGGCGCGAGAACATCCTGGCGCTGACCCAGCAGGACGTGCTGAGCAACGTCGGCGCGCAGACCTCGCGCGGCATCGAGTTGAGCGGCGACGCACAGCTGACCGCGCAGTGGAGCCTCAACGCCAACTACGCCTACACCGATGCGAAGTACCGGGATTTCATCGACAGCAACACCGGACTGGATGCCTCGGGCAATCGCCCGACGAACGTGCCGCAGAGCGTGTTCAATGCCTGGACCAGCGTGCGTGGCATCGCCGGGCTGCCGCTGGAGGCCGGGCTCGGGGTGCGCCGCGTCGGCAAGCGCTACGGAAACACCGCCAACACGCTCAGGCTGGACCCGTATGTGCTCGGCAACGCCTACCTGACCTACGATCTCAGCGCGTCGGTCTCGCTCAGCCTGCATGTCGAGAACCTGTCCGACAAGGACTACGTGCAGTGGGCCGACATCTACTATCCGGGCCAGGTGATCCTGGGCGAGCCGCGCAGCTACGAGCTCAGCCTGCATGCCCGCTTCTAGCGCCTCCGATCGCTGGCGCGCCATGCTGCGCTGGCTGTCCTGGTTCCATCGCTGGACCGGCGTGGCGTTCTGCCTGGCATTCGCGGTCTGGTTCGGCAGCGGCCTGGTCATGGTGTTCGTGCCGTTTCCGTCGTTGCCGGAGCAGGCCCGCCTGGCGCGCAGCGAGGTTCCGCGGCTGGCGCAGGTGCGGGTCGATCCGGCCGCCGCCCTGCAGGCGGCAGGCGGCGGCAGCGAGTTGCGGCTGATCGCGGTGGCAGGTCATGCGCGCTATGTGGTGGGGCGCGGGCGCACCCAGGTGGCGGTCGATGCGACCAGCGGCAAGCCGGCCGGCCCGCTCGACGCGCCGACCGCCGGGGCGGTGGCTGCACGCTTCGCCGGTACGGCGGCGGACCGGGTGAGCGCGGCGTTCGACTACGACCAATGGGTGGTGCACCAGAAGTTCGATGCATGGCGGCCGTTCTATCGCGTCGCCATCGCCGATGCCCCGCGTACGCAGCTGTACGTCTCGGTGCGCACCGGCGAAATCGTGCAGCGCACGCTGGCCTGGGAGCGGGCCTGGAACTGGGTCGGTTCGGTCCCGCACTGGCTGTATTTCACCGTGCTGCGGCAGCGTTTCGCCGCCTGGGACTGGACGGTCTGGTGCCTGGCCCTCGGCGCACTGGCCGGGGCCAGCGCGGGCACCTACCTCGGCCTCTACCGGAGCTACCAGCGCGTGGCGATGCGGCGCCCCGGCTGGTCGCCGTTCAAGGGCTGCTGGCGCTGGCACCACGGCCTCGGGCTGGCCGCCGCGCCGTTCGTGTTGACCTGGATTTTCAGCGGGTGGCTGTCGATGGACCACGGCCGGCTGTTCTCGCGCGGCATCCCCGACCCGGCGGCTGCCGAGCGTTACGCAGGAACGTCGCTGCAGCGCGCGTTGCAACCGGTACCGGCCACGGCATTGCGAACGCTGCAGGGGTCGACCGAGCTTGCGTTCAACGTCGTCGGCGGCCATCCAGTGGCGGTGGCGAGGACGGGCTCGGCTTCGCGCGTGGAGGTGCTGGACGGCTCCGCCGGCAATGGCCTGCGCAGCGCGCTGCCGCCCGGGTTGATCGATGCAGCCGTGCAGCGCGCCTGGCCGCAGGCCGCACGGCGATCGCCCGCGGCACGCAACGACGCGCTGTACCGCGCCGCGGACGCGATTCCAGCGGATGCATTGCGCTACGGGCTTTCGGCGCCGACCGGCGCCGATCTGTACATCGACGCGGCAAGCGGTCGCCCGCTGCTGCAACTGGACACCAGCCGCCGGGCTTACGACTGGATGTACTTCGCGCTGCACACCACCCGGTTCCCCGGGCTGGTCGAGCACCCCACCCTGCGACGCGTCCTGCAGGTGCTGCCGCTGCTGCTCGGGCTGGCATTTTCGATGACCGGCATCGTGCTCGGTTTCAGGCGCCTGCGAACCAGTTGGCCGCGCAGCGCCGTGCCGTAGCCTGCCGTACGCATCTCGGCGACGCGGCGACGCGCAACCGCCCGCGCGTGGCGAGCGGCGGACACCGCGCGCCGCCGCTCGCGGTGCGACTCACTGCGCGCAGGTCTTCAGGCGCAGGCTGCGCGCGATGTCGCGCCAGTCGAACGCGGCCACCGCCTGGTCGTCGTGCAGGGCGTAGAACACGCCCTGCGGGAAGCGCGCGTCGCCGCGCTGGTCCAGCCATACGCCGTCGGTGTTGGCGGTGACCTTGCCGGCGAAGGCGCCGACGTGCGCCAGGGTCTGCCGGTCGAACACATGGAACAGGCTGCGGTCCTTGAACTGGTCGGTGCCGATCCAGTAGCCGCTGCCGTCGGCGCAGCTCAGCAAGGCGATGCCCTCGGCCTGCGCCTTGTACAGGTCCGCGCCGACGTCGCGGCCGCGGTACTTGCCGTCGGCCAGGCCGTATTCGCGCAGGCGGGTGCCGCTGGCCACGTCTTCCTCGGCCAGCAGCAGGCGGTCGTGCGCCGGATCGGCGTACACCGATTCGGCAATGCGGATCGCACCTGCCGCGGAGGTCTCGCCGAAGGTCTGGGTCAGCGTCGCGGTCCAGGCCCTGCCTTGCCTGCGCAGCTGGTAGCGGCGGAAGCGCTGGCCCAGCTGCGCCAGCGGCGGCACGGTCTCCTCGTCCGCACCGAGCATGTAGTTGTCGCTGACGATGACCTCGATGCCGCCGTCCTTCGGCCGCGCCCACAGCCCGTACGGCTTCTTCAGATCCTGGGCGCCGAACAGCGCCACCGACTTGAAGTCCGGCAGCGAGAACGCCTGCACGCGATGGTTGTCGCGCTCGACCACCAGCGCCAGGTCGCCGACCACGGCGATGCCGTTGGGCCGGTCCATCTGCCCGGGCGCGGCGCCCTTGCCGCCGACGGTGCGCAGGCGCTGGCCGTTGTCGCCATCGAATACGACCAGTTCGCCGCTCTTCTTGGCGGTGGTGATGACCCAGCGCTGGCCCTGCGGCGTGGTCCAGCTGGCCGGCGAATCGAGGTTGTCGGCCGGGGTGAATGCGGTGAGGAAGGCTTCGGCGACCACGACGTGCGCCAGCTTGGCATCGCTCAGCAGCGGCTCGTGGTGCGCGCCTTCGTCTGGTTCGCGGTCGGCGGTCGCCGGCTTGGCGACGGTCGCTGTGGGCGCCGATGGCACATGGGAACAGGCGACGGCCAGCCCGCAGGCCAGCGCCAGCGCCCTCAAGCGCAGCGCCGAATGCGCGCGCATCACAGCTTCACCCGCACGCCGACGGCGAAGGTACGGCCGTATTCCTCGTATTGCTGGGTATGCGCACGCGTGCCCTGGTAGCGTTCCAGCGGCTTGTCGAGCAGGTTGGAGGCGTCGAAGTACAACTGCACGGTATCGGTCACCTGGTAGTCGAGGCTGAAGTCGAGCTGGGTGTTGGGCGCCACGAAGATATCGTAGTCGCGGGCCTTGCCCAGTTCGTCGAGGTACGCGCTGCGGTACACCGCCGAGAGCCGGGTGGAGAAGCCGTCGCGTTCGTAGCCGAGGAAGGCGGTGTAGACGTTCCTGGAAGCGCGCGGCAGGGTGAAGTCCTCGCCCTGGCGATCTTCCAGCCCCGGTTCGAACTCGGTATGCAGCCAGGTGCCGCTGACGCCGCCGAGCAGGCCGTTCCAGCCTTCCGGCAGGAACGCGAACTGCTGCTGCCAGTTGAACTCGGCGCCGTAGACCTTGGCGCGTTTGCCGTTGATCGCCATGCTGACGTCGTAACCGGCGTAGGCCGGATCGTTGTCGATCACCGTGTCCACGATGTAGCCGTCGATCGACTTGCCGAACAGGCCCAGCGAGACGATGCCGGTCTTGCCCAGGTAGCGCTCGAACGACAGGTCGAGGTTGGTCGACGCGTAGGGATCCAGGTTCGGATTGCCCAGTTCCACTTCCTCGTCGTCGTTGTTGATGGTCGCGTGCGGCGCGACCTGGCCGAAGCCGGGCCGCGACACGGTCTTGTTCAGCGCCGCGCGCAGCGACCAGTCCTCGCCGCCGTTCCAGCGCAGGTGCAGGCCCGGCAACACATTGGTGTAGCGGCTGCTGGCCTGCAGCGCGCTGGCGGCGAACGACTCGCCGTCGTCGCCGACATCGACCTGGTAGCCGCTGGCCTTGAACCGGGTGCTCTCCACGCGCACGCCGGCGATCACCCGCAGTGCGCCGATCTCCCAGGTGCCCATCGCATAGGCGGCCAGCACGTCTTCCTTGGCGACGTAGTCCTGCGACAACGCGCCGACCGCATTGCTGCCGACATCGCCGTCGTCGGCGCTGTACTGGCTGCCGTTGCGCGCCCAGTAGGCGCGCATCGCCGAGGAACTCAACGCCTGGCCCAGGCTGTTGTGGCGGTGTTCGGGCGGCGCCACGGTCCAGTCGGCCAGGTCGATGTCGGGACCTTCGGACAGCTCGCTCTCGTTCTTGTCCACGTCGCGGTCGCGCCAGCGCCCGAGCAGGCCGAACTTGTAGCTGGCGTTGTCGGCGTCGAAGCGTACGTCGATCTTTGCGCTGTATTCGTCGTCGTCGGTGCGGCCGGGCGAGAGCACGAACTTGTCGAACACGTAGTTGCCGTTGGACACCCAGTCGTCGCCGGACAGGCCGATGGCCGGCAGGCGGCCGTTCTGGTCGATGGTCGCGTCGAGATCGTCGCCGTCGTACTTGAAGCGCGCCTCCTTCTCGTCGTTCACCCGCTCGCGGGTCTTGGTATAGCCGGCCTGGTAGTCCAGCACCGCGCCGCCCAGGTCGTTCTCGCCACCGAAGCTCGCCGCCAGCGTGTCCTGCTGCTTGGTGCGGTAGCGCACCCGCTTGGACAGCTTGTCCACCGGCGCCGAGTAGGTGCCGTCGCCGTTGGCCTGGATGTCGTCGGCGTCGAAGGAGATCACCGTGTTCTGCCGGGTCTCGGCATCCTTGAAGCTGCTGAACAGCGTGCGCAGGTAATAGCGGTTGTCCTGGTCCGGATGCCAGTCCAGGTTGAGATTGGCGCCGATGCGCTTGCGGTCGATGTGGTACTTGCGGCGCTGCTGCTCGACCATGACCAGGTCGCCGTTGTCGATCGCGTCGTACTCGCCTTCGGTGTTGTCGGACTCGAACTCGCGGTCCTGGTAGTTCAGGCCCAGCGCGATCCCGAACGTGTCGTCGGCGAACAGGTCGCTGTAGTTGAACGCCGCCTTGGGGCTGGTCTTGCCGCTGAGCTGCTGGTGATTGGCCTCGAGCTTGGCGCGGATGCTGCGGCCGTCGCGATCGAACGCCGAGGCCGACTCGACCAGGATCGCGCCGCCGATCGCATCGCCGGGCATGTCCGGGGTCGGCGACTTGACCAGCTTCAGCCGCTCGGTGGATTCGGACGGGATCACGTCCATCGGCGCGGCGCGGTTGTCGCTCTCCGGGGTACCGATGGCGACGCCGTCGATGCTGACGCTGTTGAGCGCCGTGTCCAGCCCGCGCACCACCACGAAACGGCCCTCGCCCTGGTCGCGGGTGACGCTGACCCCGGGCAGGCGCTGCAGCGATTCGGCCACGTTCTGGTCCGGATAGTCGCCGACTTCGTCGGCCGAGACCGCGTCCAGGATCGCATCGGACTCGCGCTTGAGGTCCACCGCGCGGGCCTGGGCCTCGAGTTGCGGGCGGACTTCGACCCGATCCAGGTCGATCGCCGCATCGGCGGCGTCGGCGGCCTGCGCGCCGCAGGCGGCGCAGGCGACGCCCAGGCCGAACGCGATCGCCACGAACAACGGAGTCTTGCTAGGCACGGTATGCACGGACGCGGATCCCCCTCTAACGTTAAGAATTGGGAAACAACATATTTCCGACACGTTGCGTGCTAGTGACACGCCGGCCCCGGACAGGCAGCTGGCGGCCACGGAGCCGGCTGCGGCACACTGTGCGCACCCCCGTTGCGAGTGCGCCCATGAAGATCGTCGAAGTCCGCCATCCGCTGGTGCAGCACAAGATCGGCCTACTGCGCGATGCCGCACTGAGCACCAAGGGCTTCCGCGAACTGGTCACCGAATTGGGCACCCTGCTCGGCTACGAGGCCACCGCCGATCTGGAAACCGAGACGCACACGATGGACGGCTGGGCCGGCCCCACCCAGGTGCAGCGCATCGCCGGCGCCAAGATCACTCTGGTGCCGATCCTGCGCGCGGGGCTGGGCATGCTGCCCGGCGTGCTGGCGCTGATCCCGGCGGCGCGGGTCAGCGTGGTCGGCCTGCAGCGCGACGAGGAGACGCTGCAACCGGTGCCGTACTTCGAGCGCCTCACCGGCCGCCTGGAGGAACGCGACGCGCTGATCCTGGACCCGATGCTGGCCACCGGCGGCACCCTGATCGCCACCGTGGACATGCTCAAGCGCGCCGGCGCGCGGCGGATCAAGGGCATCTTCCTGGTCGCCGCACCGGAAGGACTGCGCGCGCTGGAAGCGGCGCATCCGGACGTGGAGGTCTATACCGCCGCGATCGACGACCACCTCAACGACAAGGGCTACATCCTGCCCGGCCTCGGCGACGCCGGCGACCGCATCTTCGGCACCCGGGTGGGCTGAGCCGCGGCGATCGCACTGGCGGAAACCGATGGCAGCTTATGTCAATGAAAAAATGCATCGGCAGACGCCGCCAAACAATCTTTACTCCTGAAATTCCACCTGGCACTCCTGAATACCTTCTTTCATATTCGTGAATCCGCGCTCCGATAAGCTGACCGCGCACAGGAGGAACTCCTGCTTTTGCTCGCAGCAGCCCAGCTTGTAGCGTGCAAGGATGTCCCCATGTCGACGGCATATACAGGCAACATCGGCACGACAGGAGTGCAGCAACATGAGCACTAAGAGATTCTCGATCTCCAATGACATGGTTCAGATCCTGGGTACTTTGGCCGAGGGTACGCACCAAGACGCCAACACCATCTTGCAAGAGGCGCTAGGGCTGTACGCCGCGGCACTCAAAGGCAAATCGGAAGGCAAAAAGCTTGGACTCTACGAGCAGACGCCGCAGGGCGAGGCAGACATCACCACATCGTTCACCGTTACCGGCGATTGGGGCGACCTGAGCGAGCTTACCCGAGAAGATGGATTCGCGGTTCCGAGGCACAGTGCGGCGGAGATGGAATGAACGATCCCGACAAGGAAGTCAGACCGGAGACGACGCCCAACATCCTGCACATGCTGACTCCGAAAAATGGAGACGCGAAGTTCAAAGTGACGGTTGAGTCGAAAGAAGACGAGAGAGATCAAGCCCACCGCCATAAGTCGGAGAACCTGGTCACCATTGCACTGCTGGCCATCGTCGTTGTCTGTGGAATCATCGCCGCTCTACTGCTCATATTCGGCGACGTGGAGCAAAAGAAGATTGGCATGGGACTGTTGGTATCGGTCATGACAGGCGTCATCGGCAGATTGTCAGCACCCAGGAAATAAAAGAAAAGGCGCGGCGCGGATGCCTGGCCATTTTGCCGCTGGAAAAGCCTCTTGCGCAATTCGTCTCAACGCCACCGCCACGGCGCGCAACCGCACCCACGAAGCCAAAGCCAAGGCCTATTCCCAGCGCTGGCGCGCGCTCAGCGCTGCAGGTTCTGCAGCGCTGCGCTCACGTACACCAGCGGCGCGTTCCAGTTGATCGCCACCTCGTTGCTGGCGTAGCTGCACTCCTGGTCCAGGTAGGACAGCGCCGGCAGCGACGAGGCATAGCCATGCTTGCACTCCCCGGCGTCCTGCTGGCCCGGCTGCGGACCGCCGACCAGCAGGCCCGGCACCGGCATGGCGACGCCGTCGGCGATGGAGATGCGATGGTGGATATGCATCGGCGAACGCGCGCCGATGCCGGTCACGAACGACATGCCCAGCGGATTGCGCCCGAGCACGTAGTCCAGCTGCGACTGCGCGGCCTGCAGATACTCGGGTTTGTGCTGCAGCTGATAGGCCTGCAGCAGCAGCATCGCCTGGTTCAGCGCGGTGCTGTTGCTGCCCCAGTGGAAATCGCCCGGCGCCATCGCCACCTTCCACGCCGAGCCCTGCCAGGTATGCAGCAGCTGCGTGGCCACGCTGTCGATCTCCTGCGCGATGCGCGCCTGGTCCGCATGCGCGCTCAGCCGCGTGCGGTGCTGCGCCAGCGACATCCACGCCAGCCCGCCGACCGAGCCCCAGTCCGGCACGCTTGCGTGCACGTTGCGCGCCATCGCCGCGTCGTAGAACGCGTCCTCGCCGGTGGCCAGGTACAGCTCGGTGGCGGCCCAGGCGAATTCGTCGTCGAGCTTGGCGTCGTCGTAGCCGCCGGTGTGCACGTCCGCCGGCTGCCGGTAGACGTCGTCCGGATGCGCCTGCGCCCAGGCCCAGGCGCGGCGCGAGGCCTGCAGCATGCGCCTGGACACGCCGTCGAAGCGATCGTCGAACGGGGCGTAGATGCGGCTGGCCTGGGCCATCACCGCAGCGAAATCGAGCGTGGCCGCGGTGCTCTTCTGCACCACGTAGCGCGGCGCGCGCGCCTGGTCGGGCATCTGCATGCCGCCGAAGTCCAGGTTGGTCAGCTTGTGGTAGACGCCGCCGTCGCCCGGATCCTGCATCGCCAGCAGCCACTGCAGGTTCCAGTCGACCTCGCGCAGGATGTCGGGCACGCCGCCGCCACTGTCCGGGATGCCTTCCTTCTGCGCGGCGAAGTAGGCCGGGAATTGCTCGTAGGCGGCCAGCAGGGTGTACACGGTGATGCCGGAATTGACCACGTACTTGTTGTAGTCGCCGGCGTCGTACCAGCCCTTCGGCGCGGAGATCGCCGTACCGGTCGGGCGCCCTGGCGAAGCCGCCGAGGCGTGGATCAGCACGTGGGTGTCCGGATGCCCTTGCGCGCGCGCGTGGCGGCCGGCGTACTCGCCGGGCAACGCGGTGCTGGCGCGGTTGTAGTAGTAGGCCTTCAGCGCCGCGCGCGCCACCGCATCGTAGGCGTCGGCGGCAATGGCGAAGCTGTCCGACGGCGGCAGCCCGTCCACGCGCAGGCGATAGTGGCCCGGCGTGCGCAACCCGGAGAAGTCGGCGATGCGCACCGTCTGCTGCGCCGGCGCCCACATCGCCGCCGGCCCCAGCGTGCCGCGCAGCACCACCTTGCCCGAGTCGGCGCGTTCGACCGCGAACGCGTCGCCATGGCCATCGGGCACCACCGCGAGCTTGCTGGCGGCCGGCAGGTAGCCGACCTGGTTGAGCCGGATCGGCGACATGGCGGCTTCCTCGGAACGCGAGGCGCAGCCACCGACGAGCAGGCAGGCGAGAAGCAGGCAACGCAAGGCGATGGGCAGGTTCATGCGCCGATACTGGCCGGCCACGATGACGGCTGCAAGCGCTGCGCGACGGGCTTTCAGCCGCGAGCCGGGGATGGCGAAGTCGCCGCGCGCGCTCAGCCCGCCAGCGACCGCGCCTGCAGCGTCGCCAGTTCGTGGGTGGTGACGAAACGGCCCTTGCCGTCGCGCGCCAGCTGCGCCAGCGCGCAGTCCGGGTCGTGGGTGAAGAACAGGTGCACGTTGCGCGCCAGCGCGTCCTCCAGGAACGCGCGCTTCTCGTCGATCAGCAACTCGGCGTTGCGGTCGTAGCCCATCGTGATCGGCACATGCACCCAGGAGCGCCCGGGGATCAGGTCGGCGCAGAACGCAACGCCGCCGTGCGCCTGGCCATCGGCCTGCCGCTGCGCACCGACGATCTCGGCCAGCATCAGCCCCGGGGTATGCCCGTCGCTGAAACGGAAGCGCACCGCCTCGCCCAGCGTGCGCGAGTAGTCGCCGTCGACCAGCTCCAGGCGGCCGCTGGCCTCGAGCAGGCCGGGCAATTCGGGAATGAAGCTGGCGCGGTCGCGCGGATGCGGCTGCAGCGCGCGCTGCCAGTGCGCCGCGCCGACCAGGAAGCGCGCGTTCGGGAACAGCAGCTCCGGCGCGGCGCCCTCGCGCCAGGGCGCCAGCAACCCGCCGGCGTGGTCGAAGTGCAGATGGCTCAGCACCACCACGTCGATGTCGGTATGCGCGACGCCGGCCTCGTGCAGCGACTCCAGCAGCACGTGGCGGTCTTCCTGGATCCCGTAGCGCTCGCGCAGCGGCGGCGCGAAGAACGCGCCGACACCGGTCTCGAACAGCACCGTCTTGCCGGCCAGCGGGCGCGCCAGCAGCGCGCGGCAGGCCAGCGCAATGCGGTTGCCGTCGTCGGGCGCGGCCCACTGCTGCCACATCGCCTTGGGCGCGTTGCCGAACATCGCGCCGCCGTCGAGCTTCTGGGAATTGCCTTGGATGGACCAGAGCTTCATTTTTCGGGACTCGGGACTCGGGACTCGGGACTCGGAAAAGGCGCGCAGGCGCTACGCGGCGATGACAAGTCGCCACGGCACGACAGCCGCCGTCGCCGGGCTGCCGAGGCCATGGCTCATAGCGCCGGCGCTGTCAGCAGCACCTCGGCGCTGCCGACCTCGTTGCGCGGGTCGCTGCCGCCGCTGAGCGTGTTGCTGCGCTTGTCCCATTCCACCGTCTGCAGGTTGCCCCACACGTGGCTGGAGCCGCGGCCGCCCTCGGCGCTGTCGCCGGGCAGCTTGAGCGCGTGGCCCATCGCCTGCAGGCCCTGCACGGTGGCCGCGTCGAAGGTGCCGCTCTCGGCCTCGATCACGTCCGGCAGCCACTGGTGGTGGTAGCGCGGCAGCGCGGCGACCTGCTGCGCGCTCAGGCCGTCGTCGTAGCCGAGGATGCCGAGCAGGACCATGGTGATGATGCGGCTGCCGCCCGGGGTGCCGAGCACGATCGCCTTGTCGGCGTTCTCCATGAAGGTCGGCGACATCGAGCTGAGCGGGCGCTTGCCCGGCTTGGGCGCGTTCGCCGCGTAGCCCATCACCCCGAACGCGTTGGGCGTGCCGGGCTTGAGCGCGAAGTCGTCCATCTCGTCGTTGAGCAGCACGCCGGTGCCCTTGGGAATCAGCCCGGAGCCGAACAGCAGGTTCACGGTCTGGGTCGCGCCGACCCGGTTGCCCTCGCCGTCGATGATCGAGAAATGGGTGGTCTCGTCGTCTTCCAGCGGGGTCGGCTGGCCCGACAGCAGATCGCTGGGCGTGGCCTTTTCCGGGTTGATGGTCGAGCGCAGGCCCACCGCATAGTCCTTGCTCAGCAGCACGCGCTGCGGCACCGCGGTGAAGTCCGGATCGCCGAGGAAGAAGGTGCGGTCGCGGTAGGCGCGGCGCATCGCCTCCACCACCAGGTGGGTGCGGTGCACCGGGTCCATCGCCTTCAGGTCGTAGCCTTCCAGGATCTGCAGCATGCTGGCCAGGGCGATGCCGCCGGACGACGGCGGCGGCGCGGTGGTGATGGTCCAGCCCTTGTAGTCGAACCGGATCGGCGTGCGCTGCTTGACCGTGTAGCCGGCCAGCTCCTCGGCGGTCCAGTGGCCGCCGGCCTGCTTGACCCCGGCCAGCAGCTTCTTGGCGGTGGCGCCGCGGTAGAACCCGTCGAAGCCCTTGGCACCCAGCAACTGCAGGGTGTTGGCCAGTTCCGGCTGCTTGAACAGGTCGCCTTCGGCGATCGGCTTGCCGTTGCGCAGATAGACCTCGCGGGTGCCGGGATAGCGCTCCATCACCTCGCGCCGCGACCGGTAGCCCTCGGCCATGCGCCGGTACACCGGGAAGCCGTCGCGGGCGATGCGGATCGCCGGCGCCAGCGACTGTTGCAGCGGCAGCTTGCCGTGCCTGGTCGCCAGTTCCACCAGCGCCGCAGGCAGGCCGGGAATGCCGGCCGACCACGGGCCGTTGACCGAGCGGTCGCGGTCCAGCGCGCCCTTGCCGTCCAGGAACTTGTCGGCACTGGCCGCCTCCGGCGCGACTTCGCGCGCGTCCAGCATCACGTCCTTGCCGGTCCTGGCGTCGTGCAGCAGGAAGAAGCCGCCGCCGCCCAGGCCGGAGCTGATCGGCTCGACCACCGCCAGCGTCGAGGACACCGCCACCGCCGCGTCGAACGCGTTGCCGCCCTCGCGCAGGATCTGCAGGCCGGCCTCGGTGGCCAGGCGATGGCCGCTGGCGACCGCGGCGCCGGGCGGATGGGTGGCGGCGACGGCGGCCGTCGGCGCCTCGGCCCAGGCCGGCGGCGTCAGGACCAGGGCGAGCAGCAGGACACGGCGGACGAGCGTTCTCATGCGGCGGGGGGCTCCTGTCGGTAAAACTCGGGATGATCGCGCTGCAGTTGCAGCAGCTTGGCCAGCAGCTGGTCGTGGCTTTCCGGGATCGCCGGATCCGGGTCGATGCATTCGACCGGGCACACCACCACGCATTGCGGCTCGTCGAAATGGCCGACGCATTCGGTGCAGCGGGCCGGGTCGATCACATAGATCGTCTCGCCCATCGCGATGGCCTGGTTCGGGCAGGCCGGCTCGCAGACGTCGCAGTTGACGCAGAGCTCGTTGATCTTGAGGGACATTTCGCAGAAGTCGGCACTAACCGGGCCATCTTACCGGATCGGGCGCGGCGGCCGCGGCATCGCGGTCACGTCCGGCGGGACGCTGCGTCGCGCAGGCGACGGCTGGATACGCCGGCGGGCCGGGCCGGCGGCGCGGATGCCTGTGGCAAAGTTGCCTATGGCGTCACGACGGGCAACACACCTGCCGCCCTTCTGGGCCGTGGCACGCGCAGGAGCCGGATCGGGCGATGGATGCCGCTGGCGCGACACAGACGCTGCCGGCGATGGCCGGACGGTCGTGGCCGCGGGCCAGCCGAAGCTGGCACTGCGTCGGCGGGCACGCGCTGGCCGGCGCGCCACGCCAGGCCGACGTGCCCATGCAGGCACGCCGGCGCGACGGCGCTTACTTGGCTTCGACGAAGATGTACTCGGCGCCGGTCGGCTGGATCACGGCCTGCACGCGCGCGTTGTCGGCGGCGGCGCCGATGTAGACCACGCGCACGCCCTTCATGCTGTTCGGCTCGACCTTGGCGAACGCGGCGGCGATCAGGTCGGCCATCTTGGCCGAGGCCGAGGAACCGAACGCCAGCATGTTGCCCGGCTGGATGCCGCGGCCGATGGCGGTGGTGGCGCTTTCGACCTGGCGCTCGTACTTGGCCTGGAAATCCGCATCCGACTCCGGCGGCAGGTAGTACAGGAACGGGCTGTTGGTGATGGTGCCCATGTTCTGCAGCGCCACTTCCTGCAGGTACTTCTTCCAGCCGGCATCGTCGTCCTTGGACGGTGCGACCAGCGCCGCCTGCGCGTCGGCGGCCGGCTTGGCGGCCTCTTCCTTCTTGCAGGCGGTGAAGCCCAGTGCCAGCGAGGCGATCAGCAGCACGCGTACGGTATTCTTCATGGATGGCTCCCTTGTTTGTCTGTGAATGGCGGACGGCTCAGCGCTGCGCCGCGGCCTGGCGGGCCTGGACCAGCGCCTGCACCACCGACGGCGGCACGAAGCCGGACACGTCCCCGCCCAGCCGCGCGATCTCGCGCACCAGCGACGACGAAATGAAACTGTGTTGCTCGGCCGGGGTGAGGAACAGCGTCTCCACCTCCGGGATCAGATGCCGGTTCATGCTCGCCATCTGGAACTCGTATTCGAAATCCGACACCGCGCGCAGGCCGCGCAGCAGCACCCCGCCGCCGACCGAGCGCACGAAATGCGCCAGCAGCGTGTCGAAGCCGATCACCTCCACGTTGCGGTGCCCGGCCAGCGCCTCGCGGGCCAGGTTCACGCGCAGTTGCAGCGGCAGCGTCGGTCCCTTGGACGGGCTCTGCGCCACGCCCACCACCACCTGCTCGAACAGCGGCGCGGCCCGGTTGACCAGGTCGATGTGACCGTTGGTGATCGGATCGAAGGTGCCGGGGTAGACGGCGATGCGGCTGTGGGCCACGGTCATGCGTTGGATACCGCGTGAAGGTCGCGGGGAAGTGTAGCAGCGGCGCGCCGGTACAGGGCAGCGCGGACCTCGCGGCTGCCGCCCTCGCGGTACAGCGCCCACGGCGCCGGCAGGGCGGGCGCCTGCCCGGCCGGCGACTCCACATACAGCCAGGCGTCGGCGGCCAGCCGTGCCGGCAGCCGCTGCAGCACCGTGTCCCACAGCCCGGCGGCGAACGGCGGGTCGACGAAGGCGATGTCGGCCGGGGCGTCGCTGCCCGGCGCCTGCAGCCAGCGCAGCGCGTCGTCGTGCACCACTTGTACCTGCGCCTGCGCCTGCAACCTGGCGACGCTGGCGCGCAGGCCGGCGGCCAGCGCCGGGTCGCGCTCGACCAGGCAGGCCGAGGCCGCGCCGCGCGACACCGCCTCCAGGCCGAGCGCGCCGCTGCCGGCGAACAGGTCCAGCACGCGTGCGCCGGGCAGCGCCGGCAGCAGCCAGTTGAACAGGGTCTCGCGGACCCGGTCGGAGGTCGGGCGCAGCCCCGGCAGGTCCGGCACCGGCAGCCGCGTGTTGCGCCAGCGTCCGCCGATGATGCGCACCTGGCCCGCGCCGGCGCGGCTCATCGGCGGCGTCGCCACGGCAAGGGATCGGCAGGAAACGGGCGCGGGCTCGGCATCGATGGCGGCGGTACGGAACGGGGCCAGGATGATAGACCAGCGCCATGGCGCCCGCTCGCGCCGCCGGGCGCTTGAAGCCGGGCCTGGCCGCCACCATGTCCGCTGGCAGAGCCGCGCCCTCCTCCGCGCGGCCAGCCATCCCCCCCTGGAGCAAGCACCGATGAGCGTGGAAACCCAAAAAGAAACCCTGGGCTTTCAGACCGAGGTCAAGCAGCTGCTGCAGCTGATGATCCACTCGCTGTATTCCAACAAGGAGATCTTCCTGCGCGAGCTGATCTCCAATGCCTCCGACGCGGCCGACAAGCTGCGCTTCGAGGCGCTGGTCAAGCCCGAACTGCTGGACGGCGATGCGCAGCTGCGCATCCGCATCGGCTTCGACAAGGACGCCGGCACCGTCACCATCGACGACAACGGCATCGGCATGAGCCGCGAGGAGATCGTCTCGCACCTGGGCACCATCGCCAAGTCCGGCACCTCCGATTTCCTCAAGCATCTGTCCGGCGACCAGAAGAAGGATTCGCACCTGATCGGCCAGTTCGGCGTGGGCTTCTACAGCGCCTTCATCGTCGCCGACCAGGTCGACGTGTACAGCCGCCGCGCCGGGTTGCCGGCCAGCGAGGGCGTGCACTGGTCCTCGCGCGGCGAAGGCGAGTTCGAGGTCGCCACCATCGACAAGCCCGAGCGCGGCACCCGCATCGTCCTGCAGCTGAAGGAAGGCGAGGACGGCTTCGCCGACGGCTGGAAGCTGCGCGGCATCGTGCGCAAGTATTCCGACCACATCGCCCTGCCGATCGAGCTGCCCAAGGAGCACCACGGCGAGGACAAGGACAAGCCGGAAACGCCGGAGTGGGAAACCGTCAACCGCGCCAGCGCGCTGTGGACGCGGCCGCGCAACGAGATCAAGGACGAGGAGTACCAGGAACTCTACAAGCACATCGCGCACGACCACGAGAATCCGGTGGCGTGGAGCCACAACAAGGTCGAGGGCAAGCTCGAGTACACCTCGCTGCTGTACGTGCCGGGGCGCGCGCCGTTCGACCTGTACCAGCGCGATGCCTCGCGCGGGCTCAAGCTGTACGTGCAGCGCGTCTTCATCATGGACCAGGCCGAACAGTTCCTGCCGCTGTACCTGCGCTTCGTCAAGGGCATCGTCGATTCCAGCGACCTGCCGCTGAACGTGTCGCGCGAAATCCTGCAGTCCGGCCCGGTGATCGACTCGATGAAGTCGGCGCTGACCAAGCGCGCGCTGGACATGCTGGAGAAGCTGGCCAAGGACGACCCCGAACGCTACAAGAGCGTGTGGAAGAATTTTGGCCAGGTGCTGAAGGAAGGCCCGGCCGAGGATTTCGCCAACCGCGAGAAGATCGCCGGCCTGCTGCGCTTCGCCTCCACCCACAGCGGCGATGCCGAGCACAGCGTGGCGCTGGCCGACTACGTGGCGCGGATGAAGGAAGGCCAGGACAAGCTGTACTACCTGAGCGGCGAGAGCTACGCGCAGATCAAGGACAGCCCGCACCTGGAAGTGTTCCGCAAGAAGGGCATCGAGGTGCTGCTGCTCACCGACCGCATCGACGAGTGGCTGATGAGCTACCTCACCGAGTTCGACGGCAAGTCCTTCGTCGACGTGGCACGCGGCGACCTGGACCTGGGCAAGCTCGACAGCGACGAAGAGAAGCAGGCCATGGAAGCAGCGGCCAAGGCCAAGCAGGGCCTGGTCGAGCGCATCCAGCAGGCGCTGGGCGAGGA
Source organism: Xanthomonas campestris pv. phormiicola (assembly GCA_025666215.1). Classification (NCBI taxonomy): domain Bacteria; kingdom Pseudomonadati; phylum Pseudomonadota; class Gammaproteobacteria; order Lysobacterales; family Lysobacteraceae; genus Xanthomonas; species Xanthomonas campestris. Next base: position 3,338,242 of record CP102593.1, read on the forward strand.
CGTCTCGGAAGTGCGCGTGTCGCACCGCCTGACCGATTCGCCGGCGATCCTGGCCATCGGCCAGGGCGACCTGGGCCTGCAGATGCGGCAGATCCTGGAAGCCAGCGGACAGAAGCTGCCGGAGAGCAAGCCGGTGTTCGAGTTCAACCCGGCGCACCCGTTGATCGAGAAGCTGGACGCGGAAGCCGATGGCGAGCGCTTCGGCGACCTGGCCAGGGTGCTGTTCGACCAGGCTGCGCTGGCCGCTGGCGACAGCCTCAAGGATCCGGCTGCTTACGTGCGGCGGCTCAACAAGTTGTTGTTGGAACTGTCGGCGTAAACTTGGCAGGCCCACGCGCGCGTGGAAACGAAGCCGGCGCAATGCCGGCTTCGTTGTTTCCCGGCCCGATCGGCAGCTTGTTGCACGGGCCGGGGAGTTCTAAATTGCCACGCACCACGCAGGTCAAGCCGCGCGGTGCCGGCTGGCAGCCGAGGGTGTTCACAAAGCGCGGCGCAGGCGAGAATCCGTGTCCCCCGTCCGCGCCTTTTCGATGAACGCCAGCGATCCCGTCGCACTGTCCCTGGACCAGGCCACCGCGCTGGTCGAACGTATCCTGCGCCATGCCGGCTTCGGCCCGGCGCATGTGCGCACCCTCACCGCCACGATCGTCGCGGGCGAACGCGACGGCTGCGCGTCGCATGGGCTGTACCGCACCCTGGGCTGCGTGGCGACGCTGCGCAACGGCAAGGTCGTGGGCGATGCCGAGCCGGTCGTGCACGATCAGGCACCCGGCATCGTGCGCGTCGATGCCTGCGGTGGCTTTTCGCTGCTGGCGTTCGAGCGCGGCCTGCCGCCGCTGATCGACAAGGCGCGCGGCACTGGGCTGGCGGCGCTGGCGATCAACCATTGCGTGCACTTCTCCGCGCTGTGGCCGGAAGTCGAACGCATCACCGAGGCCGGACTGGTCGCGCTGATCTGCAATCCCAGCCATGCCTGGGTCACGCCGGCCGGCGGCCACACGCCCTTGCTGGGAACCAACCCGCTCGCGTTCGGCTGGCCGCGCGTGGACGCGCTTCCCTTCGTGTTCGATTTCGCCACCAGCGCGGTGGCGCGCGGCGAGATCGAACTGCACCGCCGCGCCGGCCTGCCGATTCCCGAAGGCTGGGGCGTGGACGCCGAAGGCCGGCCGAGCACCGATCCGAACGTGGTCGCCGGCGGCGGCGGCGCGATGCTGACCTTCGGCGGACACAAGGGATCGGCACTGTCGGCGATGATCGAACTGATCGCCGGGCCGCTGATCGGCGACCTCACCAGCGCCGAATCGCTGGCGCACGATGGCGGCGCCGGCGCCTCGCCCTATCACGGCGAATTGATCCTGGCGCTGGACCCGGTGCGCTTCCTCGGCGCGGAGTGGGCCGCGCACATGGCCCGCGCCGAAACCTTCTTCGCCGCCTACCAGGACACCGGTGCGCGGCTGCCCTCGCAACGCCGCTATCAAGCGCGCGCGCTCAGCCTCCGCGAAGGCGTGCGGATTCCGCGCGACCTGCATCGGGACCTGCTGAAGTTGCTGGAGTAAGCCGGCGCAGTGCGGCTGCGCGGGCAAGCGCCAGGCGCCGCCCGCCCTCACGGCTGCGCAGGCGACCAGACGCCACGCCCATCGATCCGAAAGCCCTGCGCGTCCGCGTCAACGGTAACCAGACATAACGCCGATCGACGGGATTGCCGGGATTCCCCCGGCCTTCGATCTACCGGCAGTGTCGTACTCGCCAGACCCGTAATAGGCGCCGTCACGGTCGCGCAGCCGGCCGGCGCCATGGGCGTGTTGATCGCTACGCACCGGCAATCGCGCCACAACGCCCCAGGGCGGATCCGCTCGGCACCGGCGGCAGCCATGCAAGGGGCTGCCGCCAGCATCGCGAACCCTCACATCACGGCGCGCCTGGGCAGACGCCAACCGGAAACGGCATCTGCAACATCCTGGTTCGCACCGGCCGAACGCGCGCTCGCGCTTAGAACTTCACCGTCGCCCGCGCCCAGTAGTAGCGGCCGAGCAGATCGTAGGTGGCCACGTCGGTGTTGGCGTTGGTGACGTTGTTGGCGTAGTACAGCGGCGGCTGCTTGTCGGCCAGGTTGTCCACGCCCAGTTCGACGCGGGTGTGCCAGGGCTTGAGGTTATAGCCGACCTGCACGTTGTGATAGACGTACGAACCGATGCCGCGCACCACGGCCGCCTGATCGGCGTCGGCCGACAGTCCCTGCCGCGTATCGGCGCTGCCGATCTCGGTGCTGCCGATGTAGCGGATGCGCCACGCCGCGCTCCAGTCGCCCAGGTTCCAGCTCAGCGTGCCCAGCCCGCGCCAGCGCGGGAAGTTGCCGTAGGCGTAGGTGTACTTGCCGGCATTGTGGATGGTGACGGTGCTGGCGTCGGTGGTGTCCGGGTTGATGTCGTAGCGGATCACGTAGGTGCCGTTGAGGCTGGCGTTGAAGCTGCCCCACGCGGTGTCCGGCAGGCGGTAGTTGAGGCTGAAGTCGGCGCCGCTGGCCCACAGCTTGCCGAGGTTCACGGTCGGCTCGGCGATGTAGTTGATGGTGCCGTTGTCGTTGCGGTGGATCAGCGCGCAGAAGGCGCTGGACGCATTGGCGTAGCACTGGTTGAGCACGGTCTGCGCCGACACCTGGGTGATGGTGTCCTGCAGGTTGATCTTCCACAGGTCCGCGCTCATCGACAGGCCGTCCAGCCAGCCCGGGTCGTAGACCACGCCGAAGTCGTAGGACTTGCCGGTCTCCGGCTTGAGCTGGTAGCCGGCCACCACCGCGCCGGACGCCTTGGCGCCGACCTGGTTGTCGGCCTGCTGGTAGCTGCCGTCGGTGGGCACGTTGGCGCAGGCGGCGGCATGGCCGCCGGTGTAGCCGTTGCACGGATCGGTGACCGACGGCGAATCGCCGACCACGCCGGAGTACAGCTCGTTGATGTTCGGCGCACGGAACACCTGCGACACGGTGCCGCGCAGCAGCAGGTTCTCGATCGGGCGGTATTCCAGCGAGACCTTGCTGTTGGTCTTGCTGCCGACGGTGTCGTAGTCGGAGAAGCGGCTGCCCACGGTCAGGTTCAGCGAATGCACCAGCGGCAGGTCGGCCAGCAACGGGAACAGCGCCTCGGCATAGGCTTCCTTGACGCTGAAGCTGCCGCCGAGCACGGTGGCGCAGAATTCGATCACCCCGCACATGCCGTTCTCGTCGCCGGTCCACAGCGGATCGGCGGCGGTGGAGGTGCTTTCCTTGCGGTAGGACACGCCGGCCGCCAGGCTGACCGTGCCGGCCGGCAGGTCGAACAGGTTGCCGTTGGCGTTGGCCTCGAACTGCTTGACCGTGTAGACGCTGGTCACGATCGGGTTGACCACCAGCGCTTCCAGCGCGGCCTTGTTGCTGGCGCTGTTGAGGTTGAAGATGTCGATCGGGGTGCAACCGGCGATCACCGCGCCGGCGCTGCCGCACTTGACCGTGCCGTCGCTGTCCAGGAACGAGGGCCCCACCGCGGCGTTGAAGCCGGCGTAGTCGAGGAAGCCGTAGTTGATCGACTTCTGCTTGACCTTGCCGTAGTTGACGCTGGCGTCCCACTGCCAGGAGCTGTCGCCGAAGCTGCCGCGCAGGCCGGGATTGATCTGGAAATTGTAGGTGTTGTACTCGTAGCGGCGGTTGCCCAGCACCGTGGCGCGGGTGTTGAAGTTGTTGTACGAGGTGCCGGTGCTGCGGTCGGTGCCGAAGTTGACCCCGAACGGGTTGTAGTAGCTGTCGGCCGAGACCAGGAAGTTGTCGCCGTTGGCGAAGATCGGGATCGGCGCGATGATCGAGGACGAGGTGGTCTTGCTGAAGTAGGTGTTGACGTAGCCTTCCAGGTGATCGTTGAAGCGGAAGCTGCCGATCACGAAGGCATTGGTGCGTTCCTGCGGCGTCTGCAGCAGGTTGTACGGCTGGTAGTTGTAGGAATCGGTGGAGGCGACGTAGCAGTGGTACTGGCTGGCATTGGTCGGGCTGGCGCTGCCGCCGTTGAAGGTGACCCGCGAGCAGCCGTTGCTCGCCGCCAGCGCCTTGGCCGCGTCGGAGCCGTCGTTGAAGCTGATGCTGCCGGTCGGCGTGGCCGAGGAACCCTGCTTCACCGGCACCCCGTCGATCAGCGACAGCGCATCCTTGGAATAGCTGCGCGCGCCGGCCGAGACCGGATCGATGTTGTGGTAGGACAGGCCGGCGACGATGCTGCCGCGCTCGCCGGTCTTGCCGGCGGTCAGCGAGAAGTTGCGGCGGTTGCCGTCGCTGCGCGAGCTGGTGCCGAAGTCGGTGCTGCCTTCGATGCCGTCGAAGCCCTTGCGCAGGATGAAGTTGACCACGCCGCCGATCGCGTCCGAGCCGTACACCGCCGAGGCGCCATCGCTGAGCACCTCCACCCGCTCGATCATCGTCGCCGGGATCGCGTTGACGTCGTTGCTGGCCAGGCGCGTGCCATTGACCAGGATCAGCGTGCGCTTCTCGCCCAGGCCGCGCAGCGAGATGGTCGAGGCGCCGGTGCCGCCGCCGTTGTTGGTATTGGGGTTGGTCGCGTTGCCGGCGATCGACGGCAGTTCCTGCACCAGATCGCCGAGCGTGGCCTTGCCGGTCGCCTCGATCTGCGCGCGGCTGATCGTCACCACCGGATTGGCGGTCTCGGTATCGACGCGGCGCAGGCGCGAGCCGGTGACCACGATGCTGTCCAGGGTCTGGGGCTTGCCGTCGTCCGCGCTCGCCTCCTGCGCCAGCGCCGACCAGGAGGTGCCCAGCGACAATGCGGCGACCACGGCCAGTGCCAGCGGTTGCGGCACCGATGCGCGGCGATGGGAAGGATGGGGTGCGTGCGGGAACGACATGGGAATCTCCTGAGCGATGGCGACACGTGGCGTAGGCGAAAACGAGGGGCCGAACGGGTCCGCGCCGGCTTGCGCCAGCGGACGGAACGTGCAGAGAGCGACGCCGCTGCAACAGCGGCGCCAGTGATACGCATCCTGCGTCGCGGCTTCAGCAAGGCCGGACGCAATCGCGGGGATGCTTGCTGTCCTTCGCACGCTGCACGTGCGCAGATCCCCGGTCCTGCGGTGGGTGGCGAAGGGCGGTGGCGGATCCTGTCCCGCGCACCGGCCGCTGGCCGGAAAACAAAAGATCATCACGTTTTAACGATGCCATCACAATGTGCCCGTAACCGCGGCCGGCGTCTTGACGCAATTAGCGGTTCTGCATGCGGAATAACGCATGGTCGCGACATGGCGGCGCGATCGCGCGACAGATCGGCAATCTTGTCCGTTGCCTTCGGTTCAGCCAGGCCGCCGTTGCATGCCGGATCGGCGCTGCGTGCAATTCGGCATACAAGGCGTGTGCGACCGCGCCGACGGCGGCCGTCCTTGGCCAGTGCCGGCAGGCCCGAAGCTCGCGCAGGCAGGCGTGCCAGCGTGGCGCACCGCCACCGTGCCGGCATGTCCCGCGTTTCTGTCGGGCTCAGCGAGAGCGTGCAGCAGTCGGCGGCGACAGCCGCAGCAGCACCACGCCATGCGCGGCGACCTGCAGGTTGCGCAGCTCGCTGGCGGGCCGGTTGCCGCCGCGCCACAGATCGCGCCAGCGACGTCCGTGCAACGCGGTGCCGGCATCGTCCGCCGACAGTGCCACCCGATGTGGCTGCGTGTCGCGATTGAACACACCCAGCGCGACGCCGCCATCGGCCAGCGGCTTGCGCCAGATCTCGATCGCGCCATCCTTGCGCACCGCCCTGCCCTGCACGCCCAACGCATCCTGATCGATCGCCAGCACGTCGCGGTTGCGCAGCAGCGCCAGCGTCGCCGGCGCCATCTGCCGCAGGTCGTTGCCGAGCAGCAACGGCGCCGCCGACAGCGCCCACAGCGCCAGGTGCGTGCGGTACTCGTCCGCGCTCATGCCGCCGTTGCCGACCTCGAGCATGTCCGGATCGTTCCAGCCGCCCGGCCCGGCGTCGGCGGGATCGCCGTTGCGCTCGAAACCGATCGCGGCCATCTTCGCGTAGGTGTCCTCGATGTCGCCGGTGGTGCGCCACAGGTGCCCGCCGACCTCGCGCCCCCACTGGCCGACATGGTCGCGGCCGTACTGGCACAGGCTGTAGACGATCGGCCGCCCGCTCGCGCGCAACGCCTGGCCCATCTGCAGATAGGCGCGGCGCACCTGCTGCGGCTCGCGGAAGACGCCTTCGCCCGAGCACAGGTCGTACTTGAGGTAGTCGATGCCCCAGCCCGCCCAGGTGCGCGCGTCCTGTTCGACGTGGCCGTAGCTGCCGGTGTAGCCGGCGCAGGTCCTGGGACCGGGCGAACTGTACAGGCCGAGCTTGAGCCCCTTGCCGTGCACGTAGTCGGCCAGCGCGCGCATGTCGGGGAAGCGCGCGTTCGGCTGCAGGACGCCGGCGCGGTCGCGCTGACCCTGCCAGCCGTCGTCGATGTTGACGTAGACGTAACCGGCATCGCGCAATCCGGAGGCGACCATGGCATCGGCGATGCGGCGCACGGTGGCGTCGTCGATGTGCTCGGCGAAGCGGTTCCAGCTGCTCCAACCCAGCGGTGGGGTCCGCGCCAGGCCGTCGCCCGGCAACGCCGCATAAGCCGGCAGCGGCGCGACCGGAAACGCCAGCCGCGCCGCATCGGCCTCGCTGCCGCGGCTAGCGTGCACGTCGACCTGCTCGTCCCAGATGCGCCCGGCCAGGTGCAGCTGGCCGTGCTCCAGGGTCGCGGTCCACGGTTGCGCCGGCAGCCGCGGATTGCCGTTGTCGATCTGGAAATGGGCCACGTCGCCGTCGATGCGCAGCTGCTGCATCGGCACGTCGCCGTACCAGTCGGTGGTGATGCTGCCCTGCACCTGGCCGTCGCGCTGGACGATGCGCAGGTAACGCGGACCTGGAAACGACGGCCCCTGCGCGATCACCCAGATGCCTTGCAGCGGACTGGCCGGCGCCATCGCCGCGGCCGGCGGCGGCGCATGCGCGCAGCTGCCGCAGCCAGCCACGGCGAGTGCGAGCAGGCCGCGCCACAGCCAGCGGCGGGCGCGGTGAACGGAGCGCGAGCGCGACGCCATCGGGGGATCTCCTGTCAGGGAACGGCGCCGCCGCGCGCAGGCGCGGCAACGGCGCTCATGCGCTCGCGGCCGGGATCAACCAGCCACCGAACAGCGGCCCGGCGGTATCGCCGTGCTGCGGCTCGATGCGGAACGTCAGCTGCGCCGCAGCGCGGGTCAGTTCCGGCGGCAACGGATAGTCGCGATCGACGAAGTCGATGACCTGGCTGCGGTCCACCTGCACTTCCGCCGCCAGCTTGCCGTTGACCAGGAGGTTGAAGCGGCCCTTGTCGCTGCCCCAGAAGCGCAGGCGCAACGCCAGCGGCTGCGCGCTGCCTTTCATCTGGAATTCGACGAAGCCCTTGCCGCGCACGTCGCGGCATTGCTGGCGGCGGTAGGCGCCGCCGAAGGACGTATCGCTGCGCAGCTTGTGCGCCTGCTCGGAGGCGTCGTCGCCGAACTGGATCATGTCCACCGCGGTGGCCTGCAGTGCGGCGCGCTCGGCCTGCTGGCGCGCGCGCCGCGCCGCTTCCTGCGCCCACTGCGCCGGTGCCATGCGCTTGAAGTACAGCGCGCTGCGGCGTTCGTACTGCGCGTAGAACGGCACCAAGGTCAGCCCCGGCGGCTGCGTGGCGGCGGCCAGGAAATGCCCGGGCTGCGGCAATTCGGCGAATCCTGCCAAGGGATCGGCCGCGGCCACCAGCGCCGGATCCGGCGCATCGTAGGGCTCGGCGACCGGGCCCAGATCGGCGGCCAGCGCCAGCGGACCGCGCATCACCACCACCGTGTCGGCATCGCCGGCGGCATGCTCCAGGCGCAACGGCATCGCCAGCTCCAGTTCGATCACGTCGCCGCTGCGCCACTGCCGCTCCAGCGCCAGGTAGCCATCGGCGGACGTGCCGCGCTGGGCCTTGCCGTTGACGCGCAGCGTGTAGCCGTCCTGGCACCAGGCCGGCAGCCGCAGCAGCAGGCGGCGCGGCGTGCGTGCGCCGGCGCGGCGCAGTTGCAACCGCACCTTGCCGTTGTCCGGCACGCCGCTGTCCAGCTCCAGCGCCAGATCGCGCTCGGGCCAATCCAGGGTCGAGGGGATGTACAGGTTGACGTAGAGCGAGGCCGCGTCCTGCCAATAGATCGAGTCGCCGAACTGCGCGTGCGCCTCCATGCCGCTGCCGACGCAGCACCAGAACGAATCGAACTTGTCGGAGAAGCCGCGCTCGCCGCCGCTGATCATCGGCGTCATGTAGGTGAACATGCCGGTGGCCGGATGCTGCGCGGCCATGGTGTGGTTGTGCAGGGTGCGCTCGTAGTAGTCGAAATAGCGCGCCTGCGGCGTCCACTGGTACAGGTGCCGGGTCAGCTTGAGCATGTTGTAGCTGTTGCAGTGCTCGCAGGTCTGCTCGGTCAGGAACGCGGCGATGGTGTCCGGTTCCTGGAAATACTCGCGGTCGGCATTGCCGCCGATGACATAGCTGTAGTGGCCGGTCACCGTCTCCCAGAAGAAACGCGCCGCGGCCGCCGCATCGGCATCACCGGCGACCTCGAACTGGCGCGCCTCGCCGATGAACTTGGGCACCTGGGTATTGGCATGGATGTGCGGCAGCTCGTCGCGGCCGGCCGCGGCCGGATCGATCACCTTCTCGTGGCGCAGGCGCTTGCCCAGCGCGACCCAGCGCGGATCGCCGGTGCGCGCGCCCAGTTCGATGTAGGACTCGTTGAGGCCGCCGAACTCGGTGTCCAGCAGGGTCTGCATCTGCGCGTGGTCGAGCGCGTCGAACACCCCGCCCAGATAGCCGGCCAGCGGCAGCAGCACCTGCAGCGCCTGCGCGTTGCCGGCCAGTTCGTGCGCATCGAGCAGGCCGGCGAACAGTTTGTGCACCGTGTACAGCGGCGACCAGCTGCCGTTGAGATTGAACTTGCTGCCCTTGATGACGCCGCGGCGCACCTCTTCGAACACCAGCTTGCCGCTGTCGATGGCGCCCTTGTCGTTCTTGCGGGTGAGCCCGCCGACGTAGCCGTCCGGATCGCGCGCCTGCGCGCGCGCCAGTTCGGCGACGATGTAGTCGATGCGCTGGCGCAGCGCCGCATCGCGGGTCTGCGCGTGCATCTTGGCCAGCGCGCTGAGGTAATGGCCGAGCGTGTGCCCGGCGATGGTGTCGCCTTCCCAGCCGCCGTAGACCTCGCCCTTGGGCGGCAGGCCGGCGTACTGCAGGAAGTTGTGCAGCAGCCGGTCCGGCTCCAGTTCCAGCAGGTAGCGGCGGTTGGTCTGCAGCGAATCCAGGAACAGCGACGGCTTGAGCGTGACCTGCTTGAGCGGCAGCGCCTGCACCGCGCCGGCGCTGGACGCGGCGGCATCCAGCGGGAAACGCAGCAATCCCGCGGCCACGGCCAATGCGCTCCATTGCAGGAAACGGCGCCGCGACGGATCCAGCGCCGCCGCCGCGTCCGCGGACGCGGTGTGCGCGCAGTGCGCCGTGTGGACATGTCCGGAGCGCGCGCTCATCGGGCACCGCGCGAATGGATGACCACGGGGAACCGAGGGGAAAGGCGAGACGGCATTGCTTGCTCCTTTGCGCTTGGCGGCGGCAGGCGCGGGCCCGACCGCGGCCACGAACGGGCGGCCTGTCGCCACTGTGTCATCGATACGTCATCGCGTCTTGTCGCCACGGCTGCGCGAACATGCGGATTTGTGCCGAATCGCGTCCGCCGCTCACAGCGCCAGGCGGATCCCGCCGTAGTACATGCGCCCGATCACGTCGTACACGCCGGCGTGGTAGCCCAGCTCGAAGTTGGCGCCGCCCGCCTCCGCCCCCGGCACCCGCGGCGGCGCGCGATCGAACAGATTGCTGACCCCGCCGAACAGTTCCAGTCCCGACTTGAGCCGGTAGTAGCCGGACACGTCGCTGTAGAACACGTTGCCGGTCCACACCTTCTGGTAGTCGGTATCGGTGATCTGGGTGCTGTTGCGCATCTTGGAGAAGTGGCGCAGCGACCAGGTCGCACCGGCATGCGCATTGGACCAGGTGCTGCGCAGCACGCCCTTCCAGGACGGCGAGCCGAACACGCCGGCGAAGCGGGTGACCTCCTCCGGCTGGTCCGGATCCAGCGTGTAGTCCTGGCGGATCAGGTGCGTGTAGTTCAGGTCGAACGACAGCGCGCCGGCGTTCTGGCCCCAGCGCTCGGCCAGGTCGTAGCGGTACTGCGCGGCGAAGTCGACGCCGCGGGTCAGGTAGCGCGACAGGTTGAGCTTCTGGGTGACCACGTTGAGCAGGTTGCCATCGGCGTCGCGGCTGACGAAGGAACAGAACGGGTTGTCCAGGGTCGGCGCGTCCACGCACTTGTTGATGACGGTCTGCGCCGGGAACGAATCGATCGCGCCGCGCAGGTCGATGTTGTAGTAGTCCACCGACAGCGAGAAATCCGGCAGGAAACGCGGACGCAGCACGATGCCGACGGTGCGGGTCTTGGCGGTCTCGTTGGCCAGGTCCAGGTTGCCCTTGGTGATGATGTCGCGGTACAGCCAGTAGGTGCTCTTGTCCGACGGATTGAGCTGCGCGCAGTTGGCTGCGGTGTACTGGCTGCGGTCGCTGCGGTAGCGCTGGTTGTAGGTGTTGCACGGATCGGTGATCCACATGCCGCCGATGCTGCTGGCGGTGTACAGCTCGCCGATGTTGGGCGCGCGCACCGCCTTGCCGTAGGTGCCGCGCAGGGTGATGTCCTGGATCGGCGCCCAGTCGATGCCGAACTTGTTGGTGACCGTGCGGCCGGCGGTGTTGTAGTCGGACACGCGCACCGCCGCGTCCACGCCCAGGCGCTGCGCGAACAACCGGTCGGCCAGCAGCGGCAGGTGCAGTTCGCTGTAGAGTTCCTTGACGTCGTACTGGCCGACCAGCGGCAGCTGGGTGGTGCCCAGGCTGGCGTCGTAGGCCGGATTGGCCGGATCGTACTGGGCGATCGCGCCGATGTCGTTGCGCTCCTTGCGGTACTCGCCGCCGAACGCGATCTGCGCTTCGCCGCCGGGCAGGTCGAACATACCGCCGGAGGCATAGGCCGACAGCACCTGCTGGGTCATGGTGGTGGTGGCCCAGTCCGAGGTGTAGCGCAGGTAGGCGATCTCCCGCGCGGTCAGGCGCTTGAACGGGTTCAACGGCACGCAGCCGTTGCCCGGGTCGGTGAGCGTGCTACGGCAGATCGCACTGCCGTCGGCGGCGGTGGTGGAATCCACCGCCAGGTAATAACGCGTGTAGGACACCGTATCGATGTCGCGGTTGCGCTGCTCGGTGCGGCCGTAGGAGTAGTACGCGCTGTAGTTCCAGGCGCGGCCGCCCAGGCTGAAGTCGCCTTCCAGGCCGACCACGCCCTGCAGCAGTTGGCGCCGGTACTGGCTGCCGCCCTGCCCCAGTTCGTCGTCGAAGTGCCGCGCGAAGTAGACCCCGTCGGTGATCGTGCCGCCGTTGGCCGCGCGCATCGCGTCGGTGACGAACGGGCTGTCGGCCGGCACCGCCTCGCTGCCGAACGCGCTCAGCGCGCGCCACGCCGATTGCGAGGTGGTGCGCGAATAGCCGAGGTTGGCGAAGAAGCGCAGGCTGTCGCTGACATCGAAATTGAGCGTGGCGCGGCTGGCGAAGCGATCCGACGGCACCGCCAGGTACCACGAGTCGTAGCGGCCGCCGTACTCGCCGCCGTCGGTGAGCAGGCTGCCCAGTGCGGTGGACGGATCGGCCAGGCTCACCGGCACGCTGTTGACGTAGCCGCCCGGGCCGAGCACCGGCGCGCGCAGCTGGCCGTCGGCGGTCATCGCGTAGTGGCGGCCACCGAGGATGAGCTGCGCGTCCTCGGCGTTGTTGATGTTGCGGTTGTTGTCGGAGATCCAGTAGCGCTGGTTGCGGTTGTTGCGCGTGTACATCGGGTAGCCGGTGGCGGTCCACGGCCGGTCCTGGCCGGACACCGAATCGGGCTCGCGTTCGTAGAAACCGTAGACGGTGACGTTGCCGCGGTTGTCGGCGAAGTTGTGCCCGAACAGCGCATCGACGCTGTTGCTGCGCATGTCGCCGCGGCTGGAGATGCCGTAGCGCGCGCTGGCGTCCAGGCCCTGGAAATCCTTCTTCAGGATGAAGTTGACCACGCCGGTGACCGCCTCGGCGCCGTACAGCGCCGAGGCGCCGCCGGTGATGACTTCCACCCGTTCGACCAGGCTGGAGGGGATGTTGCTCACGTCCACCGCCGAGGTGCCCGGGATCGCCGGCACCTGGCGGCGGCCGTCGACCAGCACCAGGGTGCGCTGGGTGCCCATGCCGCGCAGGTCCAGCGCGTTGACGCCGGGGTTGCCGGCCAGGTTGCTGGTCTGGCTGGTCTGGGTCAGCGCCAGGCTCGGCAGCTGATTGACCACATCGGCGATCTCGGTATAACCGGCCGCGCGGATCTGCTCGGCGCCGATCACGGTCAGCGGCGTGGGGCCGTCCAGCGCGTCGTTGCGACGGATGCGCGAACCGGTGACGACCACGCTGTCCAGGGTCTTGGCGTCGGCGGCGCCGTCGTTGCCGTCGGCGGCCGCGGCCGTGTTGTCGCGCACGGCAGCGGCCTCCTGCGCCGCCGCCGGCAACGCCGCGAGCAGCGCCATGGCGATCGCGGCGCACAACAGGCTGCGCCCTTGTCCGCGTCGATCGCGGCAAGCGGACGGCAGCTGGGGGGAAGGCAAGCGAACGTGGCGCATGGGCGGTCTCTCTGATGGCCGGCCTGCATCGAAATCCAGGCCGCACGACGCCATGCCCTCGCGGCGCGTGGCGGCGAGAACCGGCATCGATCGATGGAGAAGGCCGTGCATCCCCGCACGGCGCAGAATGCGATGCGCGTTGCCGTACATCGCACTTGCAGGGTTTCACGTCGGCAGGTGCAGCGTCTTGTGGAAAAACTTCACCTTTGATGTGGAAATTTGTCGATACGTGTCAATAGATCGCATGGCGCGCCACATCGACGCACTCCACACGGCGCAGATGCTTGCGCAACCGTCAGCGCGCGACCGGCGCCGACGCTGTGGCCTGGCGGTTCCAGTCGGGCGTCGGCGCCTGCTGCAGCCAGCGCACGAAGAAATCCGCCAGGCGGCGCCGGCCGTAGTCGCCGCCAGCGCCGTGGTCGCCGCCCGGCACCACCAGCAGGTCGAAATCCTTGCCGGCCTTGATCAGGCGATCGGCGACCTGGAAGGTGCTGGACGGATCCACGTTCTGGTCCATGTCGCCGGTGACCAGCAGCAGATGCCCCTGCAGTCGCGCGGCGTTGTCGACATTGGACGAGGCCGAATACCACGGCCCGACCGGCCAGCCCATCCATTGCTCGTTCCACCAGATCTTGTCCATGCGGTTGTCGTGGCAGCCGGAATTGGCCACCGCGGCGACGTAGAACTCCGGATGGAACAGCAACGCGCCGAGCGCGCTCTGGCCGCCGGCGGAGGTGCCGTAGATGCCCACGCCCTGTTCGATCGCGTACCACGGATACTGCGCCGCCACGGCGCGGTGCCAGGCGATGCGGTCGGGGAAGCCGGCATCCTTGAGGTTGCGCCAGGCCACGTCGTGGAACGCGCGCGAGCGGTTGTTGGTGCCCATGCCGTCGACCTGCGCCACGGCGAAGCCGAGCGCGGTCAGCGCCGGCACGCGCGCGCTGAAGGTCTTGGGCACGAACGAGCCGTGCGGACCGGCGTAGATGTTCTCGACCACGCGGTAACGCTGCTGCGGATCGAGCCCCTGCGGGCGATGGATCACGCCCCAGATCTCGGTCTTGCCGTCGCGGCCGGGCGCGTGGAACGGCAGCGGCGGCACCCAGCCGGCGGCGCGCAGCCGGCTCAGGTCGGTGCGTTCGACCTGCTGCACCAGCGCGCCATCGGCGCTGCGGCGCAACTCCAGCACCGGCCCCAGGTCCACCCGCGAATACAGGTCGAGCAGCCAGCGTCCGTCGGGCGACAGCACCACCTCGTGGTCGGCCTGCACCGGGGTCAGCGCAGTCAGCCCGCTGCCGTCCAGGCCGATGCGATAGGCGTGACGGTAGTAGGGATCCTCGCCAGGGGTCATGCCCGAAGCGGTGAAATAGATCTGCTGCGCGGCCTCGTCGACGCGCTCGACCTTGCGCAGCACCCACTCGCCGCGCGTGACCTGGCGCGGGGCGCCGCCATTGCGCGTGTCGTACAGGTACAGCTGCTCCCAGCCGTCGCGTTCGGAGGCCCACAGGGTGCGCGCGCCATCGGCGAAATCATGCCGATAGCGTTTGCCGCCGTTCTCGTGGCTGCCGCTGAGATCGGAATACTCGATGAAGGTCGGCGAGGTTTCCTCGATCAGGGTGCGCGCCTGCGCGCTGCGCCCGTCCGCCTCGATCACCCGGTAGCGCTGGTGGCCGCGCTCGTTGTACTCGAAGGTGAAGCCGCTGCCGTCGCTGCGCCACTGCGGCCAGCTCAGCGCGAACGCATTCGGGAACAGCGTCGCCGGCACCGCCCGCGCCTGCCGCGTGGCCAGATCGAACAGCACCGGCTGCAGCACCGGCAGCGCATCGCCGGGCTTGGCATAGACCTGCTGGTGCAGCTTGGGCTGCAACTGGTCCGGCGGCGCCGACTCGATGTAGTAGTGCGCAACGGCGCCGGTTTGACCCGGTAGGCGACCAGCCGGGTCGAATCCGGCGACCAGGCGATGCTGTCCGCCGCGTAGTACTCGGCGGCGCTGCCATCGTGGCTGAGCGCGACCGGCGCGCCGCCGGCGGCTGGCGCGACCACCACGTTGCCGGCCTCGACCCAGGCGCGTCGCTTGCCGTCCGGTGACGCCTGCGCATACGCCGGCCCCTGCTTGAGCGGGATGCTCATGTCGTAGGAATCGGGCGGCAACGCGCCCATATCGGTGCGCGTGCAACGGTACTGCGGCAGGTCGCACTGCCAGCGCACCCGATCGCGCTCGAAGGCGAGCCGGTGCGCATCCAGCTTCACCTCGTCCAGCTGCAACGCCGCCGCATCGACCGGCTTGCCGCTGGCCGCGGACATCGCCGCCGCCAGCCGCGCATGATCGAACGCGGGTTCGTTGCGGCCGCCATCCACCGCGACCCGGCGGTACTCGATCGCCGGTGCGGCGCCGCTGCGCACCAGCGAACGCCGGTACAGGAAATGCCCGGGATCCAGCCATACCGGCTGCGACGGCTGGCGGTCGACCAGCGCCTCGTAGCCTTGGCTCAGCGCCTGCGCGCGCCGATAGTCGTCCGCGCTCGGTGCGGCCGGCGCGCATGGTGCCAGCGCCGCCAAGACGAGCAGCAGTGCGCCCGGTGCGACGACCCGCCGCCTGTTTCGATCCGTCTTCATCCGTCAGCCACCCGATGCATCAAAGCGCGTCGCAGCGCTGCGCATCCGCAACGCCGGCCTGGGCCAGGCGCTGCGCGCGCGTGGCCCACATTTCCCATTCCTGCACCGCCAGCGCGGCATAGCGGCCGTCGCCGCCGGAGGCGTCGAACACCGCGCGCACGCAGCGCGTGGTCACCGGCGCGAAGCGCAGCGTCTGCACGCGGCCGGCGACCGCCCCCGTTGCGGCCTGCGCCAGCGGCAGCCACTGCCCGTCCTTGCGGTATTCCAGATGCCAGCGCGCCGGCGGCGCCACGCCCTCGTTCGCGCCGGGCGGATGGTCGGCCCAGAACACGATGCGGCTGCGCTGCAGCGTCACCGGTTGCGCCCAGCTGTACTGGAGCCACTGCTGCGGCGGATTGTGCGCGCTCCAGCTGCCCCACATCTGCGGCGGCAGCGGATTGCGCTTGACCACGCCGTCGTTGAGCGCGGCGATCCAGTACTGGTGCGGGATGTCCGGGCCGTTGGAAGCGCCGGCGGATGCGTAGCGGGCGACGTTGCGCTGCACCGGCTGCGGCGGCTGCGGCGCGCGCGTGGCCAGCACCGGGCGAATGCGCGCCGGCCGCTGCGTGTCGTCCCAGTCCAGCCGGTCGATCGCCACGCTGCGGCGGAAATGGCCGCCGCCCTTGGCGTCGGCGGTGTGGTAGACCAGATACCACTGGCCCGTGAACTGCACGATGCCCGGATGCGAGGTGGTCGAGGACACCGGCGGCAGGATCACCCCGCGGTAGGTCCACGGCCCCAGCGGCGACGGCGCAGTGCCATAGGCGATGCAGGCGTGATACAGCGTCGGGGTGCAGTCGGAATCCGGCCCGGCGCGGTTGCCGGCATAGGCCATGTAGTAGGTGCCGTGGCGCTTGAACAGCCACGGCGCCTCGAAATAGCCGTCCAGCGTGGTCACCGCCACCGCCGTGCCCTTGGGTGTGACCATGTCGCGTTCCAGCTCGATCCCGAACAGCTTGCCGAAGGTGCCCCAGTACAGGTACACGCGGCCGTCGTCGTCGACCAATACGGTCGGATCGATGTTCTGGATCGTGTTCCTGACCGGCAGTGACTGCGACAGGATCGGCCCTTGCGGGTGCGCGTCGCGCCACGGCCCCAGCGGGCTGTCGGCGACCGCCACGCCGATCGCGAACGGATCGGCGTTGGGCGAGTGTTTTTCTTCGACCGGCGCATACAGGTAGTAGCGGTGGTCAGGCCCCTGCACGATCTGCGCGGCATAGGCGCGGCCGGCGGCGGCCCAGGCGAACACCTGCTCGGGGCGCAGCAGTGATGGGTAGTGGGTCCAGTTGCCGCTGCCGACGTCGGCGGTGACCAGCATCTGCCAGCGCTTGAGTACGAAGTCGTTGACGTCGGGCGGCGCCTCGTCGCGGCCGGCGATGATGTACAGCTTGCCGTCGGCGACCAGCGGCGCCGGATCGGCGGAATAGTCGCGGCCGTCGGCCAGGATCGGATTGCCGGCGCTGTGCACGTTGCGCGCGCGCAACGGTGCGGCCTGCGCTGAGGCAACGGCAAGCGCCAGCAGCAGGCAGGCGCCGATGCGCGCGGCACGGCGCAGGCTCATGGCGCCACCGCCGCATCGACCACGATCTGCAGCCGCACCGGCAACTGCCCGCTGCCGCCGCGCCCCTGCGCGCTGCCGACGATGCTGGACGTGCCCGGCGCCGCATACGCGGCCGGCACCAACGGCGGCCACTGCACCGGCACCCGTTCGCGCGAGCCGTCGTTGTACTGCACGCCGACGAACGCCGGCAGCGCCGGCACCTGCCCGGCACGCACGTGCAGTGGCGGCGGCGCCTGCACCGTGTTGATCTGGCCCGGCGCGGTGGCGCGCACCCAGATGCTGGCGCTGACCGGCAGGCCACCGTCGGCCAGGCCCTGCAGCTGCACGCGGCCTTCGCTGGCCAGCGCCGCCGCGTCGAGTTGCGGCCAGCGCACGCCCAGCCAATCCCAGCTGCCGTCGGCGAAGTAAGCGGCGATGCGCTGCGGCAAGGCCGGCGTCTCGCCCGGCGCCACCCGCACGTCGATCGGCTCGACCGTGTCGGCGCGCTCGGCGAAGACCTGCCATTCGTCGATACCGACCGCGGCATGGCCGTCGCCCTGCGCGGCGGTGTCCAGCACCGCGCGCAACGCGGTGGTGGTGACCGGTGCGAACGCCACGCGGCTCGCTTCGCCGCGCGCGGCGACCGGATAGCCGCCGCGCACCGCGATGTCGCGCCACTGCTCGCCATCGCGGTATTGCAGTTTCCACGCGCGCGGCGGCGCCACGCCGCCGTCGGGCTGGTCGTCCCAGAAGTAGACTGCGGCGCCGTTCAAGCGCTGCGCTTGCCGCCATTGGTACTGCACCCACACCGAGGCCGGTTGCGCGCGGCCCCAGCTGCCCCAGCGGCGATCCGCGGACGGCGCTTGATCCGGCGCGGGCAGCAGCCCGTCGTTGAGCGCCTGCAGCCGGTGGTGGCCGGCAGTGACCTGCGCGCTGGCCTCGGCGTCGCCCTGCACTTCCAGGCCCTGCCCGGCCGGCAACGCCGCGGCGACCACGGCCACATCGGCATGGCCTTGCAACGCGCCATCGTCGGCCTGCAGCCGCAGCGTGTAGGCGCCGGGCGCGGTGAAGCGCACGCCGGTGCTGGCCGCCTGCGGCTCCTCGAAGATCGCCGCGCCGCCGGGCGGTGCCTGCAGCACGCTCCAGCGCAGCGCCAGGGTGCCGTTGGGCAGCGCGTCGTCGCCGACGCGGCCAATCAAACGCAGCGCGCCAGCGCCGACGCCGTCCTGCTGCCAGGCCTCGACCTGCGGCGCCTGGTTGGGCTTGGCCGCCGGCACCCGCGCGCCGCTGGCATAGGCCTGGATTTCCTTGATCCCGGTGCGCAGCGCGCCGGCATGGGTGACCAGCACGCGCAGCCGCTGCACGCGCAACGCGGGGAAGCGCACGCGGTTGCGGTTGCCCTGCGCGATCGGCGCGTCGCGCACCTGGCCGGGCACGGTCTTCCAGGCATGGCCGTCGAAATACTGCAGCACGTACAGCCACGGCGGCGCGTAGCCGGCGCGGGTGCCGGAAGCAAAGCCGTGCTGCTCGCCTGGCGGCGAGGAGCTGCGGTAGAAGTACAGGCGCACGTCGTCCAGCACCTGCGGCCGGCCCAGGTCCAGTTCGATCCAGTCGCTGCGCGACGGCGACCCGGCCGTGCCCCAGAACGGCTCGTTGGCGGTGCTGCCGTCCACTGCCGCCGCGGCCGGGAAGCCGTCGGCGGCATAGCTGGCGCTCACCGTCGCACCCTGCGCGAGGTTGTGCGCGGTCGCCGGCAGCGTGGTATCCACGCCGGCATCGGCCAGCACGGCGGTGATCCGCGCATCGGCGGCGAAGCGCACCTGCGCCGGTGTCTGCAAGGCGATGGACTTGGAACTGACCACACGCAGCTGCGCGGCGTCCGCATTGACCGCATCCGGCAGCGCCTGCACGCGGCCGCTGGCCGGGTCGTAGAGCACATGCGCCAGGCGATCGACGGTGAACGCCAGCTTCCCGTCCAGGTACAGCGAATAGCCCTTGGGCACCGCGCCGCCGTAGTGGCGGCCGTCGCGGTCCCAGACGATGGCCAGGTCGCGATCGCGGTAGCGCACCGCGTCGGCGGCGAAATGGTCCCAGCCGATGTCGATCGGATACAGCTCGATCCTGCCATCGCTGCGCGGACGCAGGCCCATCGCGTCCTCGATCACGGTGAAATTGGTCGCGCCGAGCTGGGTGTGGTGGATCCACGAGCGGTAGCCGATGCTGCCGCCGTCGGCAGCGCTGCCCTGCGCCCAGAACTCGTTCTGGTCCGGGTAGCGGTTGTCGCCGTCGATGTAGTGCGCCCAGGCGTTCCAGTACAGCAGCTTGCGGTAGCTGCCCGCGTCCAGGTAGGGGCTGGGATAGTCGCGCAGCGCGCTGCCGAGCAGGCGGAAGGCGACGGTGGAGTTGATCACCGAGAAGTTGTTGCTGCCGCCGGCGCCGCGCGCCTGCCGGTCGGCCTGGTTGGCGGTGTAGAACGGGAAGATCGGATACTGCCGCGCGTCGGCGAACAGGCGCAGCGCACGCACGTACTTCGGATCGTAGTCGGCATCGCCCTGCCTGGGCATCAGGCCGACGCTGAACGGGTAGTAGTTGTTGGTTTCCTTCCAGTCCACCGGCAAGCGCGCGCCATCGGCCTGGCGCTGCTTGAGCAGGTCGCCGTGCAGGCCCATGCCGTCGGCGCTGGCGCTGTGGTCCTGCCATAGCACGTCGAGCACGGCGCGGCGGATCTTCGCCGCCAGCGCCTGCATCCGCGCGGCAGTGGCGGTATCGCCGGCGAGTTGCGCGGCCTGCGCCGCGGCCAGCGCGTTGGCGTAGACGTAGGCGCTCTCGCTGCGGTCCATGCGCGGCTCACCGTGCTGTTTGGCCCAGTCGAAGGACACCGCGTCGGCGTCGTTGCCGGTCATCGCCGCCCAGTCGTACTCGATCAGGCCGTTGCCGTTGCGGTCGTAGGCGCGCAGCAACGCGTCCACGTCGGCGCTGGCGTAGCGCGCCAGCCTGGCCGCCACCGCCGGCGGCCCGCCGTGCAGCTGGTAGGCACGCCACGCGGCGGCGCTCAGGTATTGGGCGTAGGAGTTGGACCAGTTCTCCGGCGCGCCGGGATTGTCCACGTACTTGCCGCCGCCGGCGGTCTCGCCGGCGCCCAGCCACGAGCCGTAGGCGTAGCTGGGATCGCGCAGGTACTTCAGGTCGTCGATGAACATGCCGGTGGTCAGCACGATCGCATTGTCGTAGCCGAGCACGCCTTCGATCGCCACCGGGAACTGGTAGTCGTTGCCGGGCACCGCGGCGTCGAGGAAATTGAAGCGCAGCAGCCACCAGCGGTAGAACAACGTCTTGTCGATGTTGTCCTCGGGCGTGTCCAGGTACGGCAGGTTGTCGGCCCACCAGCGGTTGTAGGCGACCACGTGCTCGGTATAGGCCTGCTGCGGCGATTGCGCGGCGATGCGCCGGTACTCCTGCAGCGACGCCGGCAGTTCGCGCGTGACCAGCCCGAGCTGCACCTTCAGCGCGGCCGCCTCGCCGGTCGCCGGCAGCGCCACGCGGCGCGCGATGGAATTGCCATCGACCGCGAAGCCATCGCCGGACAGGCGCGGGAACACCGTGGTGATCGCGTTGTGGGTGGCGAATGCGCCGGTGAGCTCGGCGCCGTCGGCATGCGTGGCCATCGGCGAGATCGCACGCAGGGTCAGCGTGCGCGCCACGCCGTCGCTGCTGGACAGCGTGGCCTCGGCCACCGCCACGTTCTGCTCGCTGATGAACTTGACCAGGCGCAGCCGCACGCCAGCGCCGGCATCGAGATACACGCTGCTGAAGTAGCTCGGCGTCTGCCGCCGCTGCGCGCTGTCCTCGACCAGCTGCAGCGGCTTGCCGTCGAGCTCGGCCTGCAGCCGGAACAGCGCGTCGTGGCCGGTCTTGTGCGCGTAGGCGACATCGCCGACGAAGCCCGGCTGCTGCGGCTGGTGCGTGTACATGTACGCGGCGCGGCCGCGGCTGAACAGCCAGTTGTTGCTGTCGTCGAAACCGCCGCCGGTGCCGCTGCGCGCGAGCATGCGGTCGATCCAGAAATCCTTGCCCGGCGCAGTGCCGGCGCCGGCCGCCAGGTCGGCGGCGAACACCCGCTGCAGATGGCCGCCCGGCGCGAAGGCCACGCCGCTGTCGGGGATCGGCGTGGGCGTGCCCTTGAAGCGTGGGTAGCCGAGCGCGGCGTTGTCCTGCACAGCCTGCGTCGCCGGGGCGACTGGATCGGCCTGCGTCGGCAGACTCGGCAACATGCCCGCGCCCCCGGCCAGGGCCAATGCCAGCCATACCCGCGGCAGCGTGGCGCCCAGCCTGGAAGAATCAACCATCGATTTCATGCAATCCCATCACGGCAGCGGATACAGGCGCCGCAGTGCGCCGTTGCGCTTCGCCGGCGGCCGCAAGCGGCACCAGCGCAGCGCAACGGCGACCGCGACCGCGATGCTCAGAACTCCCAGCGCAGCTTGCCCCAGGCGTAGCGTCCGACCGTGTTGTAGGTGGACGCATCGGTATTGGAGGCATTGGAGTAGTAGCCATAGTAGAGCGGCGGCTTCTTGTCGAAGACGTTGTCCACGCCCAGCGATGCGCTCAGGTGCGCCTTGTCGAACTTCCGGCTCACCGAAACGTCGTGATAGATGTAGACCGGCACGCCGAAGTAGACGCACTTGCCGCTGGCATCGGTGTTGTAGCAATAGCCTTCGAAGGCGCTGCCGACGGTGCTGTGGCCGACGTAACGCGCCGTCCAGCTCGCATGCCACTGCGCGTAGTCCCAGCCGACATTGAGGTTGGCGCGCCAGCGCGGCAGGTTGCCGCCGGTGCCGGAGGTCTCGCCGACATAGTTGTGGCCGTCGTCGCCGACCAGGTACTCGGACATGTAGGTTGCATCCAGGCCCAGGCGGAAATTGCCCCAGCGCTCGGTGTCCCACTGGTACTTGGTGGCGAAGTCGTAGCCGCGGATCTGCACCTTGTCGTAGTTGATCGCATACGGCACGGTGACGCTGCTCAGCTGGCCGGTGGAACTGCGTTGCACCAGCGCGCAGAAACGCGCGTCGCCCTTGTAGCACTGCTCCAGCACGTAGGTGTAGTCGGTGCCGGAAATCATGTCGGTCAACTCGACCCGCCACGCATCCAGGTTGGCCGAGAAGCCCGGCAACCAGTCCGGATCGTAGACCAGGCCCACGTCGTAGGAATGGCCGGACTCGGGCTTGAGGTCGAACCCGGCGTTGGCGTCGCCGGTGACGTAAACCTTCATCGTCCCGGTGTTGACGAAGCTGCCGTCGGTGGGCACGTTCTGGCACGCCCCCGCGGGCGCGCCACCGGTGTAGCCCTCGCACGGATCGGTATAGGTGCCGACGTCGTTGGTGCCCTGGTACGGCGAGCCGTACAGGTCGCCCAGCCCCGGCGCGCGGAACACCTGCGCGGCGGTGCCGCGCACCAGCAGGTCGGGGATCGGGCGCCACTCCAGCGCCAGCGAACTGTTGGTGGTGCCGCCCCAGGCGCTGTAGTCGGAATAGCGGCTGCCGATGTCCAGGCTCAGCGAGTGCACCAGCGGCAGGTCCTTCAGCAGCGGCACCAGCAGCTCGGCATAGAGCTCCTTGACGTTCTCGGCGTGGCCCTGCTGCATGATGCAGCCGTCCATGTAGTCGCAGGCGCCGTAGGCGTCGGCCATCGCCACCGAACTCTGCGTGCCCTGGTGGAAATCGTTCTTGCGGTACTCGGCGCCGAACGCGGCCTGCAGGTCGCCGGCCGGCAGCGCGAACAGCGTGCCGTTGAGCGCCAGGTTGACGTTCTTGCTGCTGCTCTCGTCCTTCAGATCGACCGGCAACAGGGTCGAGTTCAGCGCGGCGATGGTGGCCGGATCGGACAGGTTGAAGACGTTGTCGTTCTGCATCACCTCGGCCAGCTCGGAGGTCACCGCAAAACCGTAGCGCACCAGCTTGTCCTTGTACTTGGCGTAGCCGACGCTGGCATCCCACTGCCAGCTGGAATCGCCGAAGGCGCCGTGCAGGCCGGCGACCAGGTTGGTCTGCGCCATCGACGAGACGTACTTGCGGCTGAACAGCGAGGAACGCAGGTAGTAGTCGCTCAGGTCCGAACCGAACGGATTGTAGGGATTGGCGGCGATGTCCACGCCCAGCGAACTGGCGCTGATGCCGTAGGGCTGCAGGTGCGAGGTGGTCTTGCTGTGCGTCCACAACAGGTCGACATAGGCCTGGATGCTGTCGGTCACGTCGTAGGTGGCGCGCATGGTGAAGTTGGTGCGCTCCACCGGGGTGATCATGTACTGCGTGTCGTAGTAGTTGTACCTGTCGCCCGATTCGCTGCCGAACGCATGGAAATCGGCGGCAGTCAGCGTGCCGGCGCCGAGGTTGCTGTTCGGGGTGAGTCTGGAACCATCGCTGAGCACGGCGCGGGTATTGCTGCCGGTCATGTTGCCGATGACGCCGTTGGTGTAGCTGAGCTGGCTCCGCGCGAAGCTGCGGTCGCGGTTGTACAGCGCGTTCTGCGAGTTGTGGCTCAGCCCCAGCATCACGCTGCCGCGCTCCCAGGTCTTGCCCCATTCCAGGTCGAAATTGCGGCGGATGCCGTCGCCATGGCCGCTGATGCCGTAGTCGGCTTCCAGCGCGACGCCGTCGTAGCCCTTCTTGAGGATGATGTTGACCACGCCGCCGATGGCATCGGAGCCGTAGATCGCCGAGGCGCCGGCGGTCAGCACTTCGATATGGTCGATCATCGAGGCCGGGATCGAATTGAGGTCCACGCCCGGGCTGGCGCTGACGCTGCTCGCCGGGCCGCTCATGCGGTGGCCGTTGAGCAGCACCAGGGTCCGCTCCGGCCCCAGGCCGCGCATCGACACCAGCGCGCGGCCATGGCTGAAGCTGCTGTTGATCGAGGTGTTGGCCTGGTAGCCGGCCATCACCGACATGTTCTGCAGCAGTTCGCCGACGGTGGACTTGCCGCTGTCCTCGATGCGCTGGCGGTCGATGGTGACCACCGGGCTGGCGGTCTCGATGTCCACGCGGCGGATATGCGAGCCGGTCACGGTGACGGTATCCAGCGTGCTGGCCGCGGTCTCGGTGGACGTGGCCTCCTGCGCCAGGGCGCAGGGCGCGATGGCGGCGAGCGCCAGCGCGGTGCCGATCGCGGCGGCCAGCGGACGCGGCCGCTGCGACCAGCGCGGGCGGATGGAAGGCGATGCAACGCGGGCAGACAAAGACGACATCGGATTCTCCTTTGGGCTGCGATGGCCGCCGGTCGGCAGCCACGGCAAGCCGATCCAGGGACGGTCACGCTGAGCGCAAGCGGTCGTTGGCGAAGGGAGTAAGGCGGGACGCCGTACGCAACAACCGCGCTGGGTGGGAGATCCCAACGCCGCTGATGCGACAACGCGAAAAGGGTCCATTGCGCTGCGTCCGGCAGCCTGTCCATCGTGCGGAAATCTCCCCCATGGATATCACCGCATGGACACAATGTGCGCGTAGCGTAGTAGGGCTGTCTTGTCGTATTTATCGGTGAAACATGCGGAATACCGCACTGAATCGCCCGCGCAGGGACGTTTCCGACTTTTTCGCCACTCAGCCGTAGGCGGCCGAAATCGTCATCTGCCGCGCTCCTCCGGCGGGCACCAGCACGCGTTCCTTGCGCGGCCCGGACAAGGCCACCGCGCGCCCGTCGATCAGCACCTCGCGCAGCTGCGTGCCGGCCGGCACACGCAGGGTTAGCCAGGTGCGTGCCGGTGCCTGCTCAGGCAACCTCAGCGTGCCGTCGATGCGCTTGCGCGCCGGATCGCCGCGCAGGCTCAGCGACACGGCGCCCCAGCGCGTCGGCGCGGCGGCGATCGCGATCGCCTCGCCGCTGCCCAGCCACGCGCGCGGCAGCGCGCGCGCCAGGAACAGTTCCTCGCCGGCGCTGTCCTCGAACACCAGCATCCAGCGCAGCAGCAGCGGGATGGTCATCTGCGCCGGGATGCAGAACAGCGGCATGCCGCCGGTGATGCCGCTGACCTCGCCCGCGGTCCAGCTGCCGCGCGTGTGCACGTGGTAGCGGTGCGCGTACAGGAACAGCAGGTATTCCTCGATCCGGTCCAGGCGCAGCAGCTGCTGCGCGTAGCCGTAGGAGATGAAGCCGAGCAGGTCGCGCCCGTCCGGGGTCGGCGGGGCGATGTTGCCGACCACGCCGAGGCTGGTGCCGCCGTGGCCGCGCACGCAATCGATGACCAGGTGCGCCAGGTCGTCGGGCAGCACGTCGGCCTGCAGCAGTTCGGCGTAGGCGCGGTGCGGCCAGCCCTGCTCGCTCGGGCTCTCCTGTTGCAGCGACTGGCGGAAGGTCAGCTTCACTCCCGGCAGCGGGCCGATGTAGGCCGGCTTGAGATCGCGGCGGATATTGGCACGCAGGGTCTTGTGCAGCTGCGCGGTCAGTTGCTGCGCGCGCCGCCGCCACTGCGCCGCGGTGGCCTGCGCGCCCGGCCCGGCGATCGTGGCCCACACCGCGGCGATGTCCTGCCAGCCGCGCACGGCCAGCGCGCTGTTGGCGTAGTACGGCTTCCACCACAGGCTCGGGTCCGGGAACAGGCAGGCATCGGATTCGTTCCAGCCGTGGATCAGGCCGTACCCGGGCGCCTTCGCCGGCAGCTGCAGGCTGGCGTCGTGCAGTTCCAGCAGGATCTGGACTGTCGCCTCGATCTTGCCACGGTGCTTGCGCAGCAATGCCGCATCGCCGGTATAGCGCAGGTAGCGCGCCAGCAGCGACAGGGTCAGGCCGAACTGGCCGGTCTCCGCGCCGCGCATGTTGACCATGCCGTCGTCCTGCACGAAGTCGCTGAAGTAGCCGTCCAGCACCGCGCCGGCCTGGGCGAAGCGGCCCCACTCCAGGTTCGCGTACAGCGAGCTGGTGAAGGTGTCCTGGAAACCGTCGTATTCGTTGCCGTAGTAGTCGCGGTCGACCGCGCCGTATTTCGGATAGGTGCCGCCGGGGCGCACCACCAGTTCGCGGGCGAAGGCGAAGCGCGCCATGTCGCTCCAGCTGGCATCGGGCAGCTGTGCCTGCACGGTGTCGGCGAGCAGGCCCTGCCAGTAGCCGGCGAAGGCCAGCAGGCCGCGGTAGAAGTCCTCGGCGCTGCGCGGGCCGCGCCGCGGCGGGTAGTCGGGATAGCTGTAGCCGTACACCACCTTGGTCACCTGGCCATGCTCGACCAGCGCGCTGCGGTGCCAGGTCTGCACGATGAAGCGATCGGTGGCGAGCACGTCGGCGAACAGCAGCACGTCGTAGTAGCGGCCCTCGCCGGCCGGCACCACCTTGCGCACCGCCGGCATCCAGCCGCCGATCAGGCCTTCGTGGCGGCGTGCGACCAGCTCGGCCTTGCCCAGTTCGGGGAAGGCGTGCAGCGCGCGATAGGCGCGGGTACGGCCGTCCGGATACACCGGCATGGTGTCGGCGCACTCGCGGGTGCCGACGAAGGTGGTCCACGGCAGGCGCCCGTTGTAGTCCTTGGGATCCAGTTGCGAGGCCGGCGGCGGCGCCGCGTCGCGCACTTCCTCCGCGCGCGGATCGCCGTCGCGCAGCAGACGGTCGGCGAGCAGGTCGGCTTCGGCCAGCGCCACGTCGGCAAGCTTCATGCCGAAGTACGGCGCCTGCGCACTCGGGTAGACCGCTTCGGTGCGCTTGCCCAGCACCAGCGCGCCGCCGGGGCCGAGCAGGGTCAGGTCGCCGTCGGCGCTGCGCAGGTCTTCGTACACCTGCCACTGCGCGCCGGCCTCGACGAAGCGGCATTGCAGGGTGTGGCCGGCGAGCGCATCGGCGGCCAGCGGCTGCAGCCGCGGCGATGCCGGCGCGGGCGACGCGGCCGGCGTGGCGTTGGCGGGCGCGGCGATGCCCCCGGCCAGGGCTTCGACACCGGCCACTGCGCCGACCGCCAAGCCCTGACGCAGGAAATCTCTCCGATCCATATAGCGTCCCCCGATGAGCAATAGCGCATCATCGTGCGCCGCAGGGGCCGTCACGTCTTGTGTGCTGTGTCGAGGATCGGTGCGGAAAACTGCATAGCGTTGGCGCTGCGGGGGCAGTTGCACGAGGCTTCGCCCGTACCCTCATCCGCCCCTGCGGGGCACCTTCTCCCGATGGGAGAAGGGAACAGCGCTGGCCCCTCTCCCGTCGGGAGAGGGGTTGGGGTGAGGGTCCGGCGCGAAGCGTCTCGCGGAGTTGGGTGCACGAGGCTGCGCACGTACCCTCACCCGCCCCTTCGGGGCACCTTCCCCCAAGAAGGGGGCCATGGTCCCGGTGGGAGGAGGAAGCGCGTCCTGGCCTCAGGCCAGGACGTCTAGCAGGCTGCCGATGGTGTCGTCGGCCGCGCGCAGCACCCGCGCGTTGGCCTGGAAATCGTTGCGTGCGGACAGCCCGCCGACCATGTCGTCGACCAGGTCGCTGCCCTCGCCGCCCGCCGCCTGCACCTGGACGCTCACGCCGCCGCCGGGTGCTTCCTGGTTGGCCGTGACCTGGCGCTGGAAGCCCTCGGTGGCGGCGTTGGCGACATTGTTCGCGCGCGCCTGCAGCCCGGAGGCGGCGGCGCGCATGCCGGACAGGGCGATCGAGGACACCGAAGCGATGGAACTCATGCGCGTTTGCTCGTCGGGCGGCCGGGTTGCGGCCACAAGGTCAGTAGGTTCCCACGGTCACCCGCAGCACGTAGGGATCGGCACGCCGGAAGTTGAGCCCGTAGTCGGTCTCGTCGCCGTTCAACAGGCGCACGAACCGCCACTGCCCATCGACGTAGCGGCCCTGCTCCACGCGCAGCAGTTGCCCGTATTTGCCATCGGCACGGTCGCGCACAAATTCAACCCGGGAATTGAAACCTGTGACCAGGAACACGTTCGGCTGCAATTCCAGCACCAGCGCGCGGCCGTCGTGCTGCGGGGTGCCGGGCAGGATCGCCGGCGCCTCGCCCCAGCCCGGCGCGCCGAACGACACCTGCGCCTGCCACGGCCCGAAGCGCAGGCTCTGCTTCGGTACCCCGGCCTTCTCCACCGCCGCCTGCAAGGTGCCGGCGAACGCGCCGGCGGCCAGTGCGCGCTGCAGCGGCGCGAGCAGGCCGAAGCCGGCCGCATGCGCGGCGAGCGCGGCCTGGTTGTCCGGCGTGTCCTCGTTGCCGTCGATGCCGAACACCGAAAAACCGATGCCGCCGCGGCCGAGCACGTGGAAGTGGTACGGCGCGGTGGCCGCCTCGAAGCCGGTCTCCGACACCCAGGCCGGATTGTCGGCGCGCGCGTACTGGCCGACCACCTTGGTGTACTCGTCGTAGTCGCTGGTGTAGATGTCGGTGCCGATGAAGTCGATCGCCGGCGTGGCCAGGCGCCACAGGTCGAACACGTTCCAGGTGGCGCCGCCGGCCGGGTATTCCTCGCCCGCTTTGGTGCGGCCCTTGTAGCGCAGCCAGGTGTTCACGTACAGCGGCAGCGGATACGCGGCCTTGCCGGCGGCGGCGACCTGCTGGATGTAGCTGGCGTTGCTCCAGGCGCTGAACATTTCCTCGGCATCGCGGCCGAACACCTGGCTCCAGCTGCCGGCCGGCTTGCCCAGGCGCTGCAGCACGTCCGCCGGCACCGCGGCATCGAACGCACGCTCGCCGGCGGCGCCATGGTCGCGCACGGTGCCGATCGCGCCGGGTTCGTTCTGCACCTGCACCGCGATCACCGTGTAGCGGCCGGCGTCGATCCTGCGCAGGTGCTGCATCAGCGCGGCGAAGGCGCGCGCATCGGCCTGCAGGTTGGCCGCGGAATGCGGCGACAGCACATCGACCGGTTCGCCCTTGGCGTCGCGCATGCGCGGATAGGTGGCCGGATCGCGCTTGATCCATTCCGGCACGTAGTGCATCTGCCCGTTCTTCCAGGTGCCGAACCACAGCACGATCAGGCGCAGCCCGCGCGCGCGGCTCTGCTCGACCAGCGCATCGACGTTGCGGTAGTCGTAGCGGCCCGGCTCCGGTTCGAACTGCTCCCAGTACACCGGCGCCTCGACCGTGTTCGCATGCAGCGCCTGCACCGCGTCCAGCGCCTGCGGCAACACCTGCGGCCAGGCGCTGGAGTTGTGCAGCTGCGCGGCCATGATGCTGTACGGCGCGCCGTCGACGAACAGCGCGTGGTGGCCGTCGCGGCTGACGTAGCGCGGCATCTCTTCGGCAGTGGCCAGTGCGGGCGCCAGCGTCAGGAACGCGGCGAGGATCAGGGGGCTGTGGGGTCGGGACCCGGGACGCGGGACGCGGGAGTCGGAAAAGCCAAGAGCGCGGCGCTTCGACACGATCGGCTGTGGCTGTTGCCGGTGCTGTTCCGGGTCCCGGGTCCCGGGTCCCGAGTCCCGCCGCAAACATCGCCACATCCTCATCTCCCCTCTAGTTCGCATTCCAGCGCGGCGTCGGCGCGCCCAGCAGATGCCGCACGAAGAAGTCGTACTGGCGCCGCTGCACGTAGTCGATCGGACCAGTGGAGCGGCCGACCGAATGCTCGCCGCCGGGCACGTTGAGCAGGTCGAACTCCTTGCCGGCCTTGATCAGCGCATCCACCACCTGCGCGGTCGAGGCTGGATCGACGTTGCTGTCCTGCTCGCCGACGATCAGCAGCAATTCACCGCGCAGCCTGGCCGCGTTGTCCACCCCGGAGGCGGCGGCGTAGCTGGCGTCCACCGGCCAGCCCATCCACTGCTCGTTCCAGCTGATCTTGTCCATGCGGTTGTCGTAGCAGCCGGCGAACGCCACGCCCACCTTGTAGAAGTCCGGATGCCGTTCCAGCGCGCCAAGCGTGCTCTGCCCGCCGGCCGAGGCGCCGTAGATACCGACCCGGCTGATGTCGTAGGACGGATCCTTGGCCGCCAGCGCCTTGTGCCAGGCGATGCGGTCGGGGAACCCGGAATCGCCGAGGTTCTTCCAGGCCACGTCGTGGAACGCCTTGGAACGGTTGGCGGTGCCCATGCCGTCGATCATCACCACGATGAAGCCCAGGTCGGCCTGCGCCTGCATGCCGATCTGCTTGTCGCCGCCGGAGTGGTAGCCGAACGGCCAGAAGGTCTTGGGCACGAAGCTGTCGTGCGGGCCGGCGTAGATGTTCTCGATCACCGGGTATGTCTTGCGCGGATCGTAGTCGCGCGGGCGCACCACCATGCCCCAGATGTCGGTGCGGCCGTCGCGGCCCTTGGCCACGAAGGTCTGCGGCGCGCGCCAGCCGGCGGCCTGCAGCTTGCCGATGTCGCCGCGTTCCACCACCTGCAGCAGCGTGCCGTCGATGGCGTGCAGTTCCATCACCGGCGGCAGGTCCGGGCGCGAATAGGTGTCCACGTAGTGGCGGCCGTCGTCGGCGATGGCCACGTCGTGGTCGGCGTCGGCGGTGGTCAGCCGGGTCAGGTGGCGGCCGTCGAAATCGACCGCGAACAGCTGCCGGTAGTACGGGTCCTTGCCCGCATCCATGCCGCTGGCGGAGAACCAGATGCGGCGCTGCGCGTCGTCCACGCGCAGCACGTCGCGCACGATCCACGCGCCCTTGGTGATCTGCGTCTTGACCTTGCCGGTTTCGCCATCGAACAGATAGAGATGGCGCCAGCCGTCGCGCTCGGAGATCCACAGGATCTCCTGGCCGAGGCCGTCCACGTCGTGGCGGTAGCTGCGGTCGGCGTAGACGAAGGTCGTGGCGTCCTCGCCCACCGCCACGCGCGCGCGGCCGCTGGCCGCGTCCACCGCGATCGCGCGCATGCGCTGGAAGCCGCGCTGCACGTAGTCGAACACGAAGCTGCGGCCGTCCTTGCGCCACTGGATCGGCGACAGCTGGTAGGGATTGGCGAACAGCGCGTCGTCGATGGCGATGCGGCGCGCGCCGGTGGCCGTGGACAGCGCGGCGATGTCGAACAACACCGGCCGCTCGATATCCACCGCATCGCCAGGCTTGGGGTACAGCTGGGTGCGCACGCGCGGCTGGCCGCCGCCGGGCGGCGCCGCCTCCACCCGCGTCACCCGCCGCGCGAAACCAGGGCGCACCTTGTACACCGCCAGCCGCAGCGAATCCGGCGACCAGGCCAGCGTTTCCGGATCGTAGAAATCGTCGGCGCGGCCGTCGTCGCTCAAGCGCACCACGCGGCCGTCGGCGACGCTGCGCAACACGATGTCGTTGCCGTCGGCGAGCGCGTCCCAGCGCCCGTCCGGCGAGCGATGCGGCGTATTGTCGGCGGCCACCGCCGGATCGCGGACCACGCCGAAGCCGCGCGGCCGCGGCTGCGGGCCGGCCTCGGCGCGCGCGCAGACATAGTCGGCGAGCGTGCAGCGCCACGGCGCGTAGTCGATCTGGAACACGATCGCGGCGTTGTCGCGTCCGGCGTCGGCCGCATAGCTGAAGCGCTCGAACGGCAACCGCAGCGCCGGGTACTCGGTCCCGGCCGCGGCGCTGAGCCCGCGCGCCAGCCGCAGCGCATCGAACGCCGGCTGCTTGCGCTGGCCGGCCACGTCCTCGAGCACGAAGGCGAAGCCGCCGGGTACCGTCTTGCGGTAATAGAACGTGCCGTCGTCGCGCCATTGCGCCGGCCAGGTCACGTTCTCGGTCAGCGTCATCCACGCCTCGCGCAGGCCGAGCGAGCGCTGGTAATCGGCGACGCTCGGTGCGGCCTGGGCGCTGCCGGCGGCGATGGACGCCGCGGCCAGCACGATCGATGCAACGAATCTGTTCATTACGCTCCGATATCCCCCACATCATGCTGTTGTTGGAGCGGCTTCAGCCGCGACAACGTGCTGAAACGTTCTGTCGCGGCTGCAGCCTCCTACAAAAAAAGAAAACTCATTCCCCGTCGTCCTCTTCCAGCGCCAGCTCGTCGCTGCGCAGCCCGGTGCGCGCGCCCCAGTGGTAGCAGCCGAACGCGATCACGGCCACGCTCAGCGTGTCCCAGGGATGCGCGATCTGGCCGGTGCCGCCGAAGGTGCCCAGGTAGGAGACCAGCAACACCAGCACGAAGAACCCGATCAGCCACAACGCACCGCGCACCTGCCGCCACAGCTGCGCGCGTGCGGCCGCGCTGGGCAGCCTGTACAGCACGTACAGCGCGAACATCGCGACCTGCAGGCCGAGCAGCCACGACAGGGTGCTCCAGGTGGACCAGTAGACGATCAGTGCGGCGACGATGAACGACAGCGGCCCGAGCACGGCGAAGCCGCGCAGCAGGAACGGCCGCGGCAGCTGCGGCGCGCTGCGGCGCAGCGCGGCCACGGTCACCGGCGCCACCGCATAGCTCAGCACCAGCGCCGCCGACACCACCTGGATCAGCGTTTCCCACGACGGGAACGGCAGGGTCCAGAACACCGACAGCGCCAGGCTCAGCCAAAGCGCCGGGCGCGGGATGCCGGACTTGGCGTCGACCCGGGTCAGCACCGACAGGAAGCCGCCGCTGCGCGCCCAGCCGTAGACCACGCGCGGCGTGGCGTTCATGTAGATGTTGCCGGTGCCGCTGGGCGAGATCATCGCATCGCAGATCACCAGCGCCGCCAGCCAGCCCATGCCCAGCGCCAGCGCGATGTCGTGGTACGGCAGCGCGAACGCCTTGTCGATGCCGCCCCAGCCCTGCGCCAGGTACGCCGACGGCACGCTGCCCAGGAACGCCAGCTGCAGCAGCACGTAGATCACCGTGGACAGCGCCACCGACAGGATCAGCGCGATCGGGATGTTGCGCTGCGGATCGCGCACCTCGCTGGCCACCGACACGATCGGGGTCAAGCCGAGGTAGGCGAAGATGATGCCGCCGGCCGAGATCGCCGCCTCCACGCCGGCCGCGCCGGATGGCGCGAAGCCCTGCACGTGCAGGTTCTGCGGATTGAAGTGGGCCATCAGCAGCACGATCACCAGCACCGGCACCAGGAACTTGAACACGCTGACGATGTTGTTGGCGGTGGCGAAGGTCTTGACGCTGAAGTAGTTGAGCAGGAAGAACGCCACCAGCAGCGCCAGCTGCAGCAGCCAGCCGGCCACGCTGGGATGGGTGCTGCCGGCCTGGTTCAGCGACGGGAACCAGGCCGCGGCGTACTGCCGCGCCGCCTCGACCTCGATCGCGATCAGGCTGGAGAACGCGATCAGGGTGATGAAGCCCATCAGCCAGCCGAGCAGCGCGCCGTGCGAGTACTCCGGATAGCGCACCACCCCGCCGGCACGCGGCAGCGCCGCGCCCAGTTCGCAATACACCATCCCCAGCAGCAGCACCGCCACGCCGCCGGCGATCCACGACACGATGCCGGCCGGGCCGGCGATGGCCGACACATGGCTGGCCGAGAACAGCCAACCGGAGCCGAAGATCGAACCGAGCCCGATGAAGGTCAGGTCGGTCAGGCTCAGACGCTTGTGGAACTTGCCTTGTGTGGTCATGGTGTCCCCGCTGGAAAGGTTGTAACCGATTCCTAACTACCTGCAGTTGTCCCTTCTCCCCCCGGGAGAAGGTGCCCCGAAGGGGCGGATGAGGGTGCGGGCGCAGCCTCGTGTCGTTTCGACCGCATGAGGCTGCACCCGTACCCTCACCCCAACCCCTCTCCCGATGGGAGAAGGGCTTTGGTTATGTCTACTGTTTTGGCGCCTCCTGCGACCACGGCGATTTCCCGCCCTCGGCGATGAAACGGTCGATGCGCTGCTCCAGCACCGGCAGCGGCACCGAGCCGGTTTCCAGGATCGCGTCGTGGAAGGCGCGGATGTCGAACTTCTCGCCGAGCGCGGCTTCGGCCTTGCGCCGCAGCTCGATGATCTTCAGTTCGCCCAGGTAGTAGGACAGCGCCTGCCCCGGCCAGGCGATGTAGCGGTCGACCTCGGTGGTGACCTCGTGCTCGCTCAGCGCGGTATTGTCGCGCAGGTAGGCCTGCGCCTGTTCGCGGGTCCAGCCCTTGTGGTGGATGCCGGTGTCGATCACCAGCCGGCACGCGCGCCACATCTGGTAGGTCAGGTAGCCGAAGCGGTCGTACGCGGTGTCGTACATGCCCATCTCCTGCCCCAGGTATTCCGAGTACACCGCCCAACCCTCGCCGTACGCAGAAATGAAGGTGTAGCGGCGGAAGTCCGGCAGGTTGTCCTGTTCGGCCGCCAGCGGCATCTGCAGTGCATGGCCCGGAGAGGATTCGTGCAAAGTCAGCGCGGTCAGGTTGTACAACGGCCGCGACGGCAGGTCGTAGGTGTTGACCAGGTAGATGCCCGGGCCGCCGCGGCCGCCGGTGTAGAACGGCGCCAGCTCCGCCGGCACCGGTTCGATCGCGAAACGCCGCCGCGGCAGCCTGCCGATGTAGTCGCCGACCTTGGCGTCCACCCGCTTGGCGATCCAGGCCGCGTCCTTGAGCAGTTCCTCGGGGGTCTTGGCATAGAACTTCGGATCGGTGCGCAGATAGTGCAGGAACGCGGGGAACGTCTGCTGCCCAGGCGGGGTCTTGAAACCGCTGTCGGCAATCGCCTGGTCCATCTCCTTGCGCAGCCGCGCCACTTCCTTCAATCCGACATCGTGGATCTGCTCCGGACTCATGTCCAGCGTGGTGTATTCGCGGATCTGCGCGCGGTAGTAGGCGGCGCCGTCGGGCATCGATTCGGCGGCCAGCGCCGGGCGTACCTTCGGCTGGTACTCCTCGCGCATGAAGCGCAGCAGCCTGGCATAGGCCGGGATCACCTGCTGCGCGATCGCCGCGCGCGCCTGCGTGCGCAGCTGCGCCTGCACCGCCGCGGGAATCGCCGCCGGCATCTGCTTGAACGGCGTGTAGAACAGGTTCTGCTCGCCCTGCGCCTGCGCGACCTCGGCGATCGACTCGGTGCGGCCGTCCAGGGTGACCTTCGGCTGCGCGAAACCGCGTGCCAGGCCCGCGCGCATGTTGGCGATCTGCTCATCGAAGTAACGCGGGATGTCGGCCAGCTGGCCGAGATAACGTTGATAGTCCTCGCGGCTGTGCAGCGTGATGCGTGCGGTGAAGCCAAGATCGCTCCAGAACGCGCTGTCGCTGTTGAACGGCATCTCCCAGGCGCGGAAACGCTGCTGGTCGAGCAGCACCTGCAACTGCTGCCGGTAGACCTGGTAGTTCACCTGATCCTGCGCCGACAGCTGCGCCGGGTCGATCGCCTCCAGCTCGCGCAGCGCCTGCTGCCAGTACGCGGTGCGCTGGTCCTGCGTGGCCGGATCCACCTTCGGCAAATGGTCCGCGGCCTCGCCCTGGCTGTCTTCGTCGTCGGCGCCGGCGGACTGCTGCTGGCGCCATTTCCACTCGCGCAGGTACAGCGCCTTGAAGCGTGCGCCGGCATCGCTGCTCGCCGCGGCGGACGCAGGTCGCGCGGGTTCGGCGGCAGTCGCGACGCCCGGCCCTGCAAGCGCGCAAAGGATCCCCAGCAGCAGCGGTGCACGAAGTCGGCGGTTCAGGCTCATTGCGGTTTCTCCGGAGTGGCGGATGGGGCGGCCTTGGCCTGCGCGATCCAGGCGTCGATGCGGGCATCGAGCAGGTCCAGCGGCATCGCGCCGCCGCCGAGGACTTGGTCGTGGAAGGCGCGAATGTCGAAGCGTGCGCCGAGTTCGCGCCTGGCCTTCTCGCGCAGCGCCAGGATGTCCAGTTCGCCGAGCTTGTAGCCCAGCGCCTGGCCCGGCCACACGATGTAGCGGTCGGTCTCGGCCTGGATGCTGGGCTCGTCGTCGGACGGATGGGCGTGGAAGAAATCGACCATCTGCTGCCGGGTCCAGCGCTTGTAGTGCACGCCGGTGTCCAGCACTAGGCGGTTGGCGCGCAGCAGTTCGCCGGCCAGGCGGCCGTAGTCGCTGTACGGATCCTGGTAGAAGCCCACGTCCTTGCCCAGGCGCTCGGCGTACAGCGCCCAGCCTTCGACGTAGGCGTTGTAGCCGGACTGCTGGCGGAACGGCGGCAGCGGCAGGCCCTGCGCGAGCGAGATCTGCAGGTGATGGCCGGGCACGCCCTCGTGATACGCGGTGGCCTCGATGTTGACCAGGGTGCGCTGCGCGTAGTCGCTGGTGTTGACCATCACCAGCGCCGGCTTGCTGCCTTGCGCGTCGCTCTGCCAGTACTCGGCGCCCGGCGCGGTGCTGCGGAACTCGGCCATCGACCGCACTTCCAGCGGCGTCTTCGGCAAGGTGCCGAACAGCCTGGGCAGCTGCGGCTGCATCTGCGCGATGTCGTCGCGGTAGCGCTGCAGGATCTGCTCGCGCGAGCTGGCGAAGAACTTGCGGTCGCGCGCCACCGCCTTGCGCAGCGCGGTCAGGTCGGCATAGCCGAGTCGCTTGGCGATGGCGCGCATCTCGCCTTCGATGCGCGCCACTTCGGCCAGGCCGATCTGGTGGATCTGCTCGGGCGATTTGTCGGTGGTGGTCTGGGTATGGATCGCGTAGCGGTAGCGGCGCTCGCCGTCGGGCAGCGACCACAATCCTTCCTGCGCACGGCCCTGCGGCGCGTATTCGTCGGCGACGAAATCGGCCAGCTTGGCGTAGGCCGGACGTACCTGCTGGTCGATCGCCGCGAGCATCGCCGCGCGCAGGCGCGCGCGCTCGGCCGCCGGCACCGCATCGGGGAAATTCTTCAGCGGCAACGCGAACGGGCTGTCGGCGCCGGCCGGCGCGGCGATCTCGCGCAGCTGCGCCGGAATCCGCTCGAGCAGGTATTTCGGCTGCACCAGTCCGTCCCTGGCGCCGGCGCGCGACAGCGCCACGATCTGGTCGAGCAGCGTCGGAATCGCCTGCAGGCGCTTGATGTAGTCCTCGTAGTCCTTGACGCTGGCGAACGGGAACGCCTGCGCATAACCGGGCAACGCCAGCTGGATGCCGCCGACCGGCTCCAGCGGCATCTCGTCGTTCTTCAGCTCGATCGCTTCCAGCCGGTCGCGCAACTGGCGCAGCATCATCTGCAGGCTCAGCTGGTCCTGCGCCGACAGCGCCTTGCCGTCGACCGCCTCGAAACGCTTCAGGAAATCCGCGGTGGCCTGTCGTTCGTCCTGCAACGCCGCCGGCGAGTAATCGCTCCAGCGGTCGTTGTAGCGGGTGTCGCCGATGATGCTGGCGAACTCCGGATGGTGTTCGAGCTGGTACTGCCACTGCGCGTCGAGCAAGGCGGCGAAGGCCTGCTGCGGCGTTTGCGCCGGTGCGGCCGCAGCGGCCGCCGGCTGCGGCGAGGCGGGCGTCGTGGCCGGCTGGCAGGCGGCCAGCAATGCCGCGGCCAGCGCGCCGGGAACGAACAGGCGGGCGAATCTCATCGATGGACTCCGGTAAGCGAGTGGAACCTGCGCGGCGGCCCGACGCTGGCGGCCGCCGCGCGCATCAGGCGAACGGCCGGTCGATCGCCGGCGACGGTGGCGTGAACCACTGCGCGCCGTCCTCGGTGACGTAGAAATGGTCCTCCAGGCGCACGCCGAACTCGCCCGGCACCACGATCATCGGCTCGTTGCTGCAGCACATGCCCGGTGCCAGCGCCAGCGCGTTGCCGCGCACCAGGTACGGCGCCTCGTGGATGCTCATGCCGCAGCCATGGCCGGTGCGGTGCGGCAATCCCGGCAAGCGGTAGTCCGGTCCCAGCCCGGCCGCCTGCAGCACCTCGCGCGCGGCCTGGTCCACCGCCGCGCAGCTCACGCCCGCACGCACCGCGGCGAACGCGGCCGCCTGCGCATCGTGCTCCAGCTGCCAGATGCGCCGCTGCTTCTCGCTCGGCTCGCCGAAGATGTAGGTGCGGGTGATGTCGGAGTGGTAGCCGTGCACGGTGCAGCCGGTATCGATCAGCACCAGCTCGCCCGGACGCAGCGCCTGCACCCCGGGGATGCCGTGCGGGTACGCGGTGGCGTGGCCGAACTGCACGATGCAGAAGGTGGACCCGTTGTCGGCGCCGAGCGCGCGATGCGCCTGGTCGATGAAGCGCACCAGTTCGGCGGTGGTGATACCCTCGTGGATCAGCCCGGCGGCCAGCCGCTGCACCTGCAGGGTCATGTCGCAGGCCTGCTGCATCAACGCCAGTTCCGCCGCCGACTTGCGCATGCGGCAGCCATCCACGATCGGCGCCGCATCGCGGATCGCGACCCGGTCCAGCACCGCGCTCAAGCCGCTGTGCACGGCGAAGGCGATGCCCGGATCCAGGGCCAGCGCCTGCGCGCCGAGTTCGCTCAGCGCCTCGGCGACCAGCGCATGCGGATCCTCGTGCTCTTCCCACAGCCGCTTGCGCACCGGGATGCGCAGCACCGCGTCCAGCGAACCTTCCTCGAACGCCGGGCAGATCAGCAGCGGATCGCCCTCGGCGGTCAGCAGCATCGCCACCAGGCGCTCGCTGGCGCCCCACGGCACGCCGGTGAAATAGCGCAGCGAGGCGCCGGCGCCGATCAGCAGCGCATCGGCGCCCTGCGCGCGCAGCAGCGCGCGCGCCCGCTCCAGCCGCTGCTGGTATTCCTGCGGCTGGATCGGCGGCGCCTGCGCCGGCCACGGCGCCAGCTGCGCACGCGCCATGGCCAGGCTCAGCCCGCCGATCTGCGCGGTGGCGCTCATGCCGCGCGCTCCACGTCGGCCACGCTCCACTGGCCGTCGATCAGCCGCTGCACGCCGCCGGGATTGCGGTCGCGCAGCAGCTCCGGCAGCAGCGCATCGGGCAGGCCGTCGTAGCTGTGCAACGCGGCGAAACGGCGGATCGCGGCCGGCATGCCGACCGCGGTGAAGCCCGGATGGCCGGTGCTCGGGTACGGCCCGCCGTGGTTCATCGCCGCGCTGACCGCCACGCCGGTCGGCATCTTGTTGCAGATCAGGCGTCCCACCCGCGGCCGCAGCGCCGCGGCCAGCGCGGCGAACAGCACGTCGTCGCTGCCGTCGGCGGCGCGGTACATGGTGCCGGTGAGGTTGCCCTCCAGGCTGTGCGCCAGCGCGGTCATCTCCGCCAGGCCGGCCACGCGCACCACCAGGCTGACCGGGCCGAACGCCTCGGTCTGCAGCGCCTCGGGCTGTTGCAGGAAGGCCTGCACCGACACCGCCAGCAGGGTCGGCGCGTGCCGATAGCCCGGCGCCGCTGCCGCCTCGCCGCCGGCCAGCACCGCAGCGCCGGCATTGCGCAGCGTGGCCACGCCGCGCTGCAGGTGCTCGAGCACGCCGCGCGAGAACAGCAGGCTCGGCGCGGCGTTGGCGAAGTGCGCGCTGGCCGCGGCGACGAACGCATCGCCGGCCTCGCCCTCGGGCACCACCACGATGCCGGGGTTGGTGCAGAACTGGCCGCTGCCCATCGTGCACGAGGCGAAGAATTCCTGCGCCAGCGCGGTGCCGCGCTCGGCCAGCACGCCCGGCAGCAGGAACACCGGATTGACGCTGGACAGCTCGACGTAGGCCGGCACCCCGGCGCGGTCGGCCGCGGCCTTCAGCGCCAGTCCGCCGGCACGGCTGCCGGTGAAACCGATCGCGCCCAATCGCGGATCGCCGGCCAGTTCCAGGCCCAGCGTGTTGTCGAAGTGGTACAGCAACTGCACCGCCGCGGCCGGCAGGCCGTTGTCCAGCAGGGCCTGGTGCGCGAGCTGCGCCAGGCGCTGGCTGGTGGCCGGATGCGAGGGATGCGCCTTGGCGATGACCGGATTGCGCGCAGCGATGGCCGAGGCGAAATCGCTGCCGGCCACCGCGTTGAACGCGAACGGAAAATTGTTCGGGCCGAACACCAGCACCGGCTTGTGCAACGGTCCCAGCTGCGCGCGCAGCCCGGCCGCGGTGTCGATCACCGGCTGTGTCCAGCTATGGCGGCGCACCGCCTGCGCGGCCTGGCGCAGCTGCCCGCTGGCGCGCGGCAGCTCCACCTTGGCCAGGCGCGGTTCGACCGGCAAGCCGGTCTCGGCATGCGCCAGCGCGACCAGTTGTTCGACGTCGGCATCGATCGCCGCGGCGTAGGCGTCGAGGAACCCGGCGATGCGCTCGGGCGCCGCCGCGGCCAGCGCGTCGGCGACCAGCACCGCCGCGCTCAGCGCCGCTTCCAGGTCGGCGGCGCCGCTGACCGGGAACTCCGGTCCGATCGCGTTCCCGTCGCGCGGGTCC
Source organism: Xanthomonas campestris pv. phormiicola (assembly GCA_025666215.1). NCBI lineage: Bacteria > Pseudomonadati > Pseudomonadota > Gammaproteobacteria > Lysobacterales > Lysobacteraceae > Xanthomonas > Xanthomonas campestris. The sequence goes on from CP102593.1 coordinate 3,378,238, forward strand.
TCGGCGCGGAAGCTGCCGCGCGCTTCCAGCGACGGCTGCCAATGGCCGGCAAGCAACAGCGGCTGCATGCTCATCTCAGAGCCCGGGGTGGGTGGCGATGGCGTGGTCGATCACCTTCAGCGCCGCTTCGCGCTCGGCGCCGTCGACGACCAGGCGCGGCGCGCGCACGCGCTCGCTGCCCAGGCCGACCTTCTCCTGCACCAGCTTGATCAGCTGCACGAACTTGGGCACGGTGTCCAGGCGCAGCAGCGGCAGGAACCAGTCGTACAGCGCCTTGGCCGCCGGGTAGCCGCCGTCGCGGGCCAGCTCGAACAGCTTCACCGACTCCTTCGGATACGCGTTGACCAGGCCGGCGATCCAGCCCTTGGCGCCCATGCTGAGGCCTTCGACGATCGCATCGTCCATGCCCACCAGCAGCACCAGGCGGTCGTTGAGCAACTCGCCCAGCGCGGCGAAGCGGCGCACGTCGCCGGAGGATTCCTTGACCGCTTGCAGGTTCGGGAATTCGGCGGCCAGCTCGGCGATCTGCGCCGGGCTGAAATCGGTCTTGTAGGCGACCGGGTTGTTGTACAGGATCACCGGCAGGTCGGTGGCGGCGATGACCGCACGCGCATGCGCGCCCATCTCGCGCCAGTCGGTGGAGTACACGTACGGCGGCAGCACCATGAGCCCTCCGCAGCCGATCTGCTTGGCCGCCTGCGCCAGGCGCACGGCCTCGTCGGTGGACAGCGCGGCGATGCCCGGCACCACCGGGATGCGGCCGTCCAGCGCCTGCACCAGGGTCTTCAGGATCGCGACCTTGTCGTCGAAGCTGAGCGTGGCGGCCTCGCCGAGCGAGCCCAGCGGCACGATCGCGGTGCAGCCGGCGTCGACCATGACCTGCGCATGCTTGGCCAGGAACGCGTGGTCGATGCTGCCGTCGGCGTTGAACGGAGTGGTGATGGCCGGCAGCACGCCGTACCAGAAGGAAGCCTTGCTCATGGGATTACACCTTGTCGAGGGTTGTGAGTGGAGGTTCGGGAAGAAGTGGATCGGGAAGCGATTGGGCGAGCGCGTCCAGGCGCACCGGGAACAGCGGCGGCCGGCGGCCGTCGTCGGAAAAATCGTCGTGCCGCGGCGCCAGCCCCAGCTCGGTCAGCGCGCTGCCGCAGATGCGGCCCTGGCAGGCGCCCATGCCGCAGCGCGAGACCAGCTTGGCATCGCGCAGGTCGGCATGGCCGCACAGCGCCGACAGCGGCACGTCCTCGCAGCGGCACACCAGCGTGTCCGGTGCGGCCAGCGCGTGGATGCGCGGGTCCAGCGCGAACTGCCGCTGCAGCAGCGCGGCGAACGCGCGCGCGCGCCGCCGCGGCGCTTGCAGCGCCTGCGCCGCGGCGCCCTGCCCGGCCGCCAGGTGTCCGGCGATGGCGCCTTCGATGCGCGCGCAATCGCGCCCGCCGATGCCCAGCGCCTCGCCGGCCGCATACACGCCTGCGACGCTGGTACGCAACTGCGCATCCACCGCCACGCACGGATGCGCGCCGCTGCGCGCCAGGCGGCAGCCGAGCAGTTGCGCCAGCTCCACGTTCGGCACCAATCCGTAGCCGACCGCCAGCTGATCGCAGTCGATGCGGCGGCGCCCGCGCGGGCCGTCGATCTCGACGGACTGCAGCTGGCCATCGCCCTGCGCCGACAGCACCACGCTGCCGGCGTGGTAGCCGACGCCGGCCAGTTGCGCGCGCAGGGCCAGCGCCTGCAGCGCCTTGTCCGGCCAGCGCCACGGCAACTGCGCGGCGAAACCGGCCAGCGCGCGCAGCGGCGCCTGTTCGACGATGCCCAGCACCTGCGCACCGTGGCGGCGCAGCGTCGCCGCGCTGGCCAGCAACAGCGGCCCGCTGCCGGCGACCAGCACGCGCTTGCCGGCCAGCGGCCAGCCCTGCTTGGCCAGCGCCTGCGCGCCGCCGGCGCCGGTGACGCCAGGCAAGGTCCAGCCGGGGAACGGCAGCAGCAGCTCGCGCGCGCCAGTGGCCAGCACCAGCGCGTCGTAGCCGATCCAACGGGTGCCCTGCGGGCCGTCGGCCAGCAGTTGCCGATCCTGCGCCATCAGCAATTGGGTCTGCGCCAGAAATGCGATCTTGCTCGCCGCCAGCTGCGCCAGCGTGCGCGCGGCCAGCCGCGGCGGCGCATGGGTCACGTCGTGGCGCCAGATCTGGCCGCCGGCGCGCGCCTGCAGGTCGACCAGCGCCACGCGCCGGCCGTGCCCGGCGGCGGCCAGCGCCGCCGCCAGTCCGGCCGGACCGGCACCGGCCACGACCACGTCGTACTGCAGCGCGCGCGGCTCAGCCATCGGTCCACACCTGCATGCCGTCGCGCACCGGAGTGATGCAGGCGCGCAGCTGGCCGACGCCATCGATATGCACCCGGCATTCGCTGCACACGCCCATGCCGCACAGCGGCGCGCGCGGCTGGCCGTTGCGCGAACGGCGGAAATGCACCGCGACCTGCGCCACCGCTGCGGCCACGCTGCTGCCGTCCAGTACCTCGACGGCCTGACCGTTGATCTGCAGGCGCAGCATCGGCGCGCTCACGACAGCGCCCGCGCCGGCGCGAACGGCGCCGGGTCCAGCACGGGAGTGCGCTGCAAAACCAGATCCAGCAACAGCCGCGCGCTGCCCAGCGCGGTGGTCACGCCCAGCCCTTCGTGGCCGGCCGCGACCCACACGTCGGCACGCTCGGGCACCGCGCCCAGGTAGGGACGGCCGTCGGGCGTGGCCGGACGCAGCCCGGTCCAGACCCGGATCGCCTGCAGCTGGCGCAGCCCGGGCAGGAACGCGAACGCGCGCTCGAGCATGCGTTGCAGCATCGGCATCGACACGCTGCGGTCGCTGGCATCGAATTCGCGCGAGGAACCGATCAGGATCTGCCCGGTCGGCCGCGGCTGCACGTTGAATGCCACGCTGCTGCCGTCGCTGCCGTGCGCGCTGTCGGCATAGCCCAGCTCCAGCAATTGGTGGCCGACGAAGCCCGGATAGCGGTCGGTGATGACCAGCTGGCCCTTGCGCGCGCGCATCGGCAGTTCCGGCAGCAACTCCGACAATGCACAGCCGGTGGCGACCAGCACCGGCCCGCTGAGGGTACTGCCGTCGTCCAGGCGCAGTCCGCCGGCGGCCAGCGCCAGCGCGCGGCGCCCGGCGAACAGCTGCGCACCGGCGGCGAGCGCACGCTCGACCAGATGCCGCGCCATCCGCGGCGGATACACCACCGCTTCGGCGGCCACGCGCATGCCGCCGGCCAGCCCCGGCACCAGCGCCGGCTCCAGCCGGTACAGCGCCTCGGCGTCGATCGCCTCGGCGCGTACCCCGGCCGCGGCCAGGCGTTGGATCTTGGCCGGAATCGCCTCCAGCTCGCGCGCCTGCCGCGCCACCCACAGCGTGCCGCAGCGGCTGAACTCGGCCGCCGGCAACTGCGCGAATGCTTCCCACAGGCGCAGCGAATAGGACGACAGCGCCAGTTCCGCCGGATCCTCGTCCATCGCCACCAGATGGCCCATCGCCGCGGCGGTGGAACCGCCGCCGATCGTGCCCGACTCGACGATCGCCACCCGCAGCCCGGCGGCGGCGGCCGCATCGGCGCAGGCCGCGCCGACGATGCCGGCGCCGACGACGATCAGGTCGAAGCCGCTCATCCGGCGCCAATGCCCCAGGCGAACGGATCCTGCGCATCGATCAGCAACTGCGCGCGGGCGGTGATGTGCGCCTGCCCGGTGATCCGCGGCAGCACGCCGCGGGTGCCCGGCATGTAGCTGCCTTCGAACAGGCTGCCGAGGATGCCCTCCTGCCGCCACACCTGGCCGGCGGCCAGCTTGCCGTCGGCGGCCAGGCACGCCAGCTTGGCGCTGGTGCCGGTGCCGCACGGCGAACGGTCGTAGGCCAGGCCCGGGCACAGCACGAAGTTGCGCGCGTCGGCGCCGGTGTCCGGCGCCGGGCCGTTGATCTCGATATGGTCGATCTCGCCGTCGTCGGCGCCGCGGATGCCGGCCGCCTCCAGCGCCAGCCGCAGCGCCTCGGTGTACGCGGTCAGCGCGCGCTGGTTGCGCAGCTCCAGCGCACACGGCGTCTGCTCGGTGATGAAGAACCAGTTGCCGCCCCAGGCCACGTCGCCGCGCACGCGGCCGTAGCCGGGCACCTGCACCTCGATGCCGGCGGCATGGCGGTAGCTTTCCACGTTGTCCACCGAGACCCGGCCGTCGCCGTGCAGCTCCACCCCGACCGTGCCCACCGGGGTCTCGATGCGGTGCGTGCCCGGCGCCAGCCGGCCCAGCTCGGCCAGCGTGCGCACCAGGCCGATGGTGCCGTGGCCGCACATGCCCAGGTAGCCGACGTTGTTGAAGAAGATCACCGCCGCGCAGGCGTCGGCCGCGATCGGCGGCAGCAGCAGCGCGCCGACCATGGTGTCCGAACCGCGCGGTTCGCAGGCGATGGCGCTGCGCCAGCGATCGAAGCGATCGCGGAACAGATCGCGCCGTTGCGCCAGCGGGCCGGTGCCCAGGTCGGGGAAGCCGGCGACGACGACACGGGTCGGTTCGCCGCCGGTATGCGAGTCGATCACATCGAGTGTATGCATAGGCCCATGCTCACATTCCGGGCCGCCGGCGGCTAGCAGCGTTTGCCTGTCATAAATGCGGAAGTTCGCATAACCCGAGCCTCCCGCCAGGTCCGACTTAGGCTAGGATCGGTCATCGGGAGTGGGCATGCCATGGCGTGCCCACCGCCGCCGCCTACAACCGCCCGGTGAGTGCAGATGGATACTTTGATTTCCGCGCTGGAAATGCAGACGCTGTTCGATGCGCTGCCGGACGTGGTGTTCTTCGTCAAGGACCGCGACGGCCGCTACACCCACGTCAACCTGACCCTGGTGCGGCGCCTGGGCAAGAAATACCGCGCCGACCTGATCGGCAAATCGGCGCTGGAAGTGTTCCCGCTGCCGCTGGGCGGCAGCTATCTGATGCAGGACCGGCGCGTGCTGTGCGGGGAGATGATCGAGAACCAGCTCGAGGTGCACCTGTTCCCGAACCGCACCCCGGGCTGGTGCCTGACCTTCAAACGCCCGCTGTGCGAGCAGGACGAGGTGATCGGCGTGGTCGGCATCTCCCGCGACCTGGGCCAGCCCGACAGCCGCCATTCGGCCTACGAGCGCATCAGCCGCGCGATGGAGCACATGCAGACCCACTACGGCGACAACCTGCGCGTGCAGACCCTGGCCGACCTGGCGGAACTGTCGGTGGCGCAGCTGGAGCGGCACTTCCGCCGCGTGTTCCAGCTGACCCCGCAGCAGTTGCTGACCAAGATGCGGATCGAAGCGGCGATGCGCCTGCTGCACGGCGAGGAGAGCATCGCCAGCATCGGCCAGCTGTGCGGCTTCGCCGACCAGAGCGCGTTCGCGCGCCAGTTCAAGGCCACCGTCGGCATGACGCCGCGCGATTACCGGTCGATGAAGGGGAAGCTCTGAGGGGCCGGGATTGGGGATTGGGGATTGGGGATTCGTAAGGGCGCTGCGCCTGCAGGGTGCAGGAATGTCGCTTTTACGAATCCCGAATCCCCAATCCCCAATCCCGGCCCCAACAGCCACAGTGGTAGCATTCCCGGTTTAAGGTCACCGCGTTATCCATGGTCAGCCTATTCCGTCGCAACAAGCCCCAGGACCACGCTGGCGATAGCCGCAGCACCCAGCGCTACAGCATCGAGGAACTGGCCGCCGCCTTCCCCAAGCCGGCCGGCGCAGCGCCGGCCGCCGAGCCCGCCGCCGTTGCAGCGCCTGTCGCTGAACAGGCACCGCCGCACGCGGCGCCAGCCGCAGCGCCAGTGGCGCGCGACAGCGGCCGTCCGAGCGCCGACGCCGCACCGCTGCCGCCTGCCCCGATCGCCGTGCCGCCCCCCGGCGCAACGCCGCTGCCGCCACAGGCGCCGACCGCGCCAGCGGAAGCGCGCGTTCCCGCCCCGGCCGTTCCCGCCGTGGCGACGCCCAGCGCGCCGATGCCCACGCCGGCGCCGGCGAGCGCGCTCGCCGCAGGCGACGACCTGCAGCGCAGCGACGCCGCGCCGGCCGCGCCTGCCGGCAAGCCCGGCTGGCGCGAGCGCCTGCGCAACAGCGCCATCGCGCGCAGCTTCGGCGGCCTGTTCTCGCGCAATCCCAAGCTCGACGACGACCTGCTCGACGAGATCGAGACCGCGCTGATCACCGCCGACGTCGGCGTGCCGGCCACCACCGCGCTGATCGAGAACCTGCGCAAGCGCATGAAGGCGCGCGAATTCGTCGATGCGCAGGCGCTGCTGCGCGCGCTGCGCGCCGACCTGATCGCGATCCTGCTGCCGGTCGCCAAACCGCTGCAGATCGACCGCACTGCCAAGCCGTTCGTGGTGCTCACGGTCGGCGTCAACGGCGTCGGCAAGACCACCACCATCGGCAAGCTGGCCAAGCGCTTCAAGGACGACGGCCACAGCCTGATGCTGGCCGCCGGCGACACCTTCCGCGCCGCCGCGGTGGCGCAGCTGCAGGCCTGGGGCGATCGCAACGGCGTCACCGTGATCGCGCAGGGCCAGAACGCCGACGCCGCCTCGGTCGCGTTCGACGCGCTGCAGGCAGGCAAGGCGCGCGGCACCGAGGTGCTGATCGCCGACACCGCCGGGCGCCTGCACACCCAGACCGGGCTGATGAACGAGCTGGGCAAGATCCGCCGCGTGCTCGGCAAGCTCGACCCGGCCGCGCCGCACGAAGTGCTGATGGTCATCGACGGCACCACCGGCCAGAACGCGCTGTCGCAGCTGCGCCAGTTCCACGCCGCGGTCGGCGTCACCGGGCTGGTGGTGACCAAACTCGACGGCACCGCCAAGGGCGGCGTGGTGTTCGCGCTGGCGCGCGAGTTCGGCATCCCGATCCGCTTCGCCGGCATCGGCGAGCGCCCGGAAGACCTGCGCGTGTTCGACGCCGAAGCCTTCGTCGACGCGTTGCTGCCGGAAGCGCTGGGCGCCTGACCTAAAGCCCCTCTCCCAGCGGGAGAGGGGTTGGGGTGAGGGTACGGCGCGAAAGCGTCTCGCTGCCCCAACTACACTGGGCTTCGCCCGCACCCTCATCCGCCCCTTCAGGGCACCTTCTCCCGGTGGGAGAAGGAACGACTCGATGCCAGCATGCGCCAGCCCCCAGACACCTTCGCCCCCCGCCTGCTCGCCTGGTTCGACCGCAACGGCCGCCACGACCTGCCCTGGCAGCATCCGCGCAGCCCCTACCGCGTGTGGCTGTCGGAAATCATGCTGCAGCAGACCCAGGTCGCGGTGGTGATCCCGTACTTCCTGCGCTTCCTGCAGCACTTCCCGACCCTGCCCGACCTGGCCGCGGCCGGCACCGACGCGGTGATGGCGCAATGGGCCGGGCTGGGCTACTACGCCCGCGCGCGCAACCTGCACGCCGCGGCCAAGCGCTGCGTGGAGCTGCACGGCGGCGAACTGCCGCGCGATTTCGACGCGCTGCACGCGCTGCCCGGCATCGGCCGCAGCACCGCCGGCGCGATCCTGAGCCAGGCCTGGAACGACCGCTTCCCGATCCTGGACGGCAACGTCAAGCGCGTGCTGACCCGCTACCACGGCATCGCCGGCTATCCGGGCCTGCCGGCGGTGGAGAAACCGCTGTGGGCGATCGCGCAGGCGCACGTGGCCGCGGTCGCCGACGGGCGCATGGCCGACTACACCCAGGCGCAGATGGATTTCGGCGCCACCCTGTGCACCCGCGCCAATCCGGCCTGCGTGCTGTGCCCGCTGCAGGACGACTGCGTGGCGCGCCGCGATGGCCTGGTCGAAGCGCTGCCCACGCCCAAGCCGGGCAAGACCCTGCCCGAGCGCGAGGCGCTGGCGTTGCTGCTGGAGAACGCCGCCGGCGAACTGCTGCTGCAGCGGCGCCCGCCGAGCGGCATCTGGGCCTCGCTGTGGACGCTGCCGCAGGCCGAGAGCGAGAACGAACTGCGCGCCTGGTTCGAACGCGAGACCCGCGGCCGCGACTTCGACGATGCCGAGCCGATGCCGCCGATCGTGCACACCTTCAGCCACTATCGGCTGCACCTGCAGCCGCTGCGCCTGCGCAAGGTCGCCTTGCGCGACGCGGTACGCGACAATGACGCCCTGCGCTGGGTCGCGCCTGCCGGCCTGTCCGCGCTCGGCCTGCCCGCCCCGATCCGCAAACTGCTCGACGGCCTCTGATCGTCGCCCGCCGCGCCACCAGGAACCGCCATGTCCCGCACCATCTTCTGCCAGTACCAGCAACGCGACGCCGAAGGGCTCGACTACGTGCCGTATCCCGGCGACATCGGCCAGCGCGTGTTCGCGCAGATCGGCAAGGCCGGCTGGCAGGCATGGCTGGCGCACCAGACCATGCTGATCAACGAGAACCGGCTGTCGCCGCGCGACCCCAAGCACCGCGCGTTCCTGGAGACGGAACTGGAGAAATTCCTGTTCCAGGGCGGCGCGGTCAAGCCCGAGGGCTATGTGGAACCCGAACAGGAATCCTGAGCGCGACGGAAGCCCCGCGGCACCGACGAATGGTTTCTGCGGCAAAGCTGCTTGCAGCGCTCGGTCGAGGCGCCATCCCCTTTGTGGGAGCGACTTCAGTCGCGACGAAGCTTTACAGGTACCACCCGTCGCGACTGAAGTCGCTCCCACAACGACTTGCGGCGAGCCATCCGTCGTCGTTTCAGGAGCGGCCTCGGCCCCGACATGATCCGCAGCCGACAAGCTCACCGATTCGCTTGTCACGACCATCACCGAGGTCACCCGACGCGGTCCCTGCCGACGCGCGACCAGCCGACCGGGCCTGCCACACAATCCGCTTCCTGCATCATGGCACCGCACCTGGCGCCCCATACGCAACGCGGTCGCCGACTTCCTGCAGCAGCGCGAACCGCGACGCGCCGGTACCGCGCCCTACCCGCCCGGCGCCTGCTGCGCCCGCTCCTGCACCTTGGCCTCGCGCAATTCCTTTTCCGACGTGCGCAACGCCTTGATGTCGAGCGGGCGGATGCTCTGGATGCGGCACGGCAGGCGAATCGCGCCCGGGCTGCCGCCGATCACCAGCACGTCGTCGAAGCGCGCCGAGACCCGGTCGCTGAAGTGGGTGATGGCGATCGTCGGCGCGTAATCCAGATCGGCGCAACGGCCGCTCAGCTCCAGCAGATAGGCCTGGTTCGGCCGCGTCCACACCGCCAGTGCGCTGTCGCCGAGCGCGGTCCAGCCGCTGAGCCGGTTGAAGTACTGGAAGTCGCGCACCGGCGCGGCGGCGTGCGCGCGGTACAGCGCCAGGCGCTCGTCGTCGCTGATCCGGTTGCTGGCGCAGCCGGCCAGCGCGGCCAGTCCGAGCAGTGGCAGCAAGAGGCGTTTCATGGCGAATGCTCCCGAGGGCGAGATGCAAATCATGCACCCGTGCCACCCACCTTCCCGTGGCCGCCAGCCGCACATTCAGCCATCATGCGGCTGCCGTCGCCCCCGCGGCTCGCTCAGCGCTGCGCGGTCTTCGCCGATTCGCAGAAGCGCTGCCGGTATTCCAGCGCCTTGGGCATCAGCGCCTGCAGGTTCTGGATCCGCGTGCCCGGGTTGGGGTGCGTGGACGAGAACTCGGGCGGCGCCTGGCCGCCGCTGCTGGCGCTCATCCGTTCCCATAGCGGCACCGCCTCCTGCGGATCGAAGCAGGCCGCGGCGGCCAGCATCAGCCCGACCTCGTCGGCCTGGGTCTCGTGGCTGCGCGCGTACGGCAGCAGGTAGCCGTAGCCCATCGCCGCCATCGCCATCTGCTGCTGTTGCGGGTCCATGCCGCTGGCCGCGCCGGCCATCTGCCCGATCTGGGTCAGCTTCTGCTGCGCCATGCGTTGCGCACCGTGGCGCAGCAGCGCATGCGCGATCTCGTGGCCCATCACCACCGCCATCGCATCGGCGTTCCTGGCCACCGGCAGCAGGCCGGTGTAGACCGCCATCTTGCCGCCGGGCAGGCAGAACGCATTGGCCTGCTCGGACTCGATCACGTTGACGTCCCAGTCGAAACCGCGCGCATAGTGCTTGGCCTGCATGCCGTGCTCGGCGGCCAGCGCGTCCTCGACCACGTCGACCTTGGCGATCAGCCGCTGCGCGATCGCGCGTACCTGCTTGGCCACCTGCGACTGCGGATCGACCGGATGTTCCTGCGCCAGGATCTCCTGATAGGCCTGCAGCCCCAGCGCCTTCTCGTCCTCGACGCCTAGCGAATTGTCGATCAGCACCTTCTCGCCGGTGTAGGGATCCTCGGCGCGGTTGGAGAACCAATAGAAGCCCGCGTACACGGCGAAACCCAGCAGCACCAGCCAGCGTACCCCGCCCAGCGACCCGCGGCGGCCCCCGCCCTGTTCCCCGCCCTGGCGGCCGAAGACGTTGCTCATGTCCAATCCCCTTGCTGGCTGGTGGGCGGCGACGGCGCCTGCCGGTGCCGCGCACTGTAACGACGTGCGGTGCGCGGCCGCGTCAAATTCCGCGCACCAGGCGGAAACCGACCCTGGCGCTGGTGGTGTCGGAGTCCTGCATCAGCCGCCAGGCGGCACGGGTCTGCTCCGGCGCGTTGGCCCAGTTGCCGCCGCGCACCACCCGCGAGCGGCAGCCGGGGTTGTACCAGGCGGCACCGTCGGCCGGCGCGCGGCGGTAGCTGGAATGCCAGCAATCGGCGACCCACTCGCTGAGGTTGCCGCCCATGTCGTGCAGCCCCCAGGCATTGGCCTTGAAGCTGGCGACCGGGGCCGGCCCCCAGAAGCCGTCGGCATAGCCGACGAAGGCGTTGTTCCAGTGCCGGCCGCCGGGCGAGACGTCGCCGCCGCCGGTGAAGTTGCCGGCGCCGCGCGGCGGCGTGCCGGCGTTGCCCCATGGATAGCGGCCGCGGCCGCCGGCGCGCAGCGCGTATTCGAACTCGGCCTCGCTGGGCAGCCGGTAATGGCGCCCGGTCTGCTGCGACAGCCAGGCCGCATAAGCCTCGGCATCGCGCACGCTGACGTGCATCACCGGGCTGTTCGGCGCGGCGCGCGCGCCGTTGTAGCCGGACTGCCAATCCACGCCGCTGCGGCGCACGAAATTGCCGCTGCGCTCGTCGTAGACGATCGAATGCCCGCGCCGGGTCGCACGCGGCCGCGCGCCGCTGACCTCGACGAAGCGGCGGAACTCGGCCACGGTGACCTCGGTGATCGACATCGCGAAGCCGCGGTCGAAACGCACGTAGTGCAGCGGCTGCTCCGCCGGCATCGCGCCCGGCTCGGTGTCGCTGGCGCCCATGCGGAAACCGCCGTGCGGCACCACGATCATCTGCGGCCCGCGTTCGCCGTCGCTCATGCCGTCGGTGAACACCTGGCCGGGGCGGAAGCTGCCGTAGTGGGTGGCCAGGTCGATGCGCTCGCGCAGCATCGCCGCCACCGGATCGCCCGGATCGGCGATGCGCAGCACCTCGCCCAGCTTCTCGCGCGCCGCCTTCAGTCCGGCCGGCGTGGCCAGGTCGCGCAGGCCGGCGTCGCGCAGCGCAGCGATGCGCGCGGTGCGTACCCCTTCCACCCGCGCGCGCGCGTCGCGCACGGTGGCGGCGCCGTCGCGGATGCGTGCCGCACGCGCCAGCCAGCTGCCGGCGGCGGCGAAATCGGACACCGCCGCGGCCGCCTCGGCGCGCCGGATCAGCGCGCTCTCCACCGCCGCCACGCCCTGCCGCGCGCGCGCATCGCCGGCATCCAGCTGCAGCGCTTCGCGGAAGTTGGCGAGGGCGCCGTTGCCGTCCTCGCCGAGCCGGCCGGCGCGCAGATCGTCCTCGCCGGCGCGGTCGTAGGCCAGCACCCGCTGCGCGGTCTCCACCCGCTGCTGCAGGCGCCGCACCGCCGGATCGTCGGCATCCAGCGACAGCGCCACCATCGCGATGCGATCGGCGCGCTCGAGCGCCTGCTCCTGCTGCTCCGATACGCGCAGCAGGTCGCCGCCGAGTTGCAGCAGCCGGCGCCGCGCCTTGTGCAGGCCGTCGCGCGCGACCGGGTCCTGCGGCGCCAGCGCGCGGATCGCCAGGTACAGCGGGATCGCCGACTGCGCGTCCTCGAACAGGCGATCCTCGGCCAGCGCGCGCGCGGCGTCGCGGCGCGCCTGCGCCAGTTGTGCGCGCTCGAGCGTCGGCAGCGGCGGCTGCCAGCGCGCCACCGTCTCGGCGGCATCCTCGCCGCCGATGGTGACGCTGGGCGCCTGCACCGGCTTGCCGGCCGCCGCTGCCGGCACCTGCGCCGGCCTGGCGGGCGCCAGCTTGGCGGGCTGCGCCGGTGGCGCAGGCGCCGGCCCGCTGCAGCCGCACGCCAGCGCGGCCAGCAGGGTCCAGGCGATCACAGGGCCGCTCGTACGCACGCTTCCTCCCAACGACATTGGCCTCCAGATGGCATCCGCGCCACTGCGTCGGTGCGGCCGGCGGGCCGACGTTAGGCTATTCTCGCCTGCCTGAGCAAACCCTGCATTCGACGGAAACCACGTGCCCTATTGGATCAAGCAACCCGCCGAGCTGGCCGAACGGCTGGCGCAGCGCCCGGCCAGGATCGGCCTGGATACCGAATTCGTCCGCGAACGCACCTACTGGCCGCAACTGGCGCTGGTGCAGATGGCGGTAGCCGACGAAATCCTGCTGATCGACCCGCTGATTCCCGGCATGCCGCAGGCGCTGGCGCCGTGGCTGTCGGACCCGGCCATCCTCAAGGTCATGCACAGCGCCAGCGAGGACCTGGTCGCGTTCAAGTGCGCCTGCGGCGCGCTGCCGCGGCCGCTGTTCGATACCCAGATCGGCGCCGGCCTGGCCGGCATCGGCGCCGGCATGGGCTACCAGAAGCTGGTGCTGGAGATCACCGGCGTGCACCTGGCCAAGGGCGAGACCCGCTCGGACTGGCTGCGCCGCCCGCTGTCGCCGGCGCAGCTGGACTACGCCGCCGACGACGTGCGCCACCTGTTCGCGATCCACGACGCATTGCAGGAAAGGCTGCACACGCTGGACCGCAGCGCCTGGCTGCACGAGGACGGCGAGCGCCTGCTCGGCACCGTGGAGCACGACGAGGGCGAGCGCTGGCCGCACCTGGGCATGCGCTCGGCGCAGTTCATGGACCGGCCCTCGCAGCAGCGCCTGTTGCGCCTGCTGCGCTGGCGCGACGTGCAGGCCCGGCACAGCGACAAGCCGCGCAGCTGGATCCTGGACAACGAACTGGCCGCCACCCTGGCGCGCTTCCCGCCGGCCGACCGCCAGGAGCTGCAGGCGCTGCTGGACAAGCACCCCAAGGCGCCGCGCAAGCTCGGCGACGCGCTGTGGCAGGCGCTGACCACGCCGCTGCCCGACGAGGCGGACGCGCCGCTGGCGCTGGCCTCCAGCGACGACAACAAGGCGGCGTTGAAGCGGCTGCAGGACGCGGTGTCCGCACGCAGCGCCGAACTCGGCCTGCCCGACGGCCTACTCGCCTCGCGCAAGCACCTGGAAGCCTTGCTGGAAAGCGGCCAATGGCCGCAGCCGCTGGCCGGCTGGCGCCGGCGCGAACTGGAGGCGACGCTGCAGCCGCTGCTGGGCGGCGCAGGCTGAGGATTCAGAGCATTTGCAGAGCCGCTTCAGCCGCGATGGGCGTTACCGGCACATCCGTCGCGGCTGAAGCCGCTACCGGGTCTGTCGCCGGCGAACAGCGGCGCAACGGTCGCAGCGACGACCATGTCGCCGCCCGGCCTTCGGTCGTTCCAGGCGCATTTCCTTCAGCGCCCGCTTTCTCTGCCGCGGTTTTATCCGCGGCAAAGCGCGGGCGCCACCAATGCCGCGCATAAAACCATCACGCATAAAAAAGGCCAGGAGACCTGGCCTTTTTCGACCGATCAGTATTTGACCAGCGGAAACTTCAGATCCGGGTGGCGCGCCTTCCATTCGTTGTAGGCGGCGGTGCCTTCCCATGCGGCGAACGCCTTCGGCGTGCGGCCACGGCCGGACCAGGTCTCGCCGGTGTGCGGCAGCTGGTACTTCGGCTTGACCTCGCTGCGGCCGCCGGCGGACTTGGCGCTGGCCGGCTTCGGCGCCGCGCTGGTCACGTAGGCGGCGATCTCGTTGCGCTGCTTGGCGCTGAAGAACTCGGCGAACTGCTCGAGCAGCGACAGGATGTTGGCGTGCGCGGCGCTGGTCTCGCCTTCGCGCGCCTGCTTCTCCTGCTCTTCCAGCTTGCGAATCTCTTCCTGCAGCTTGGCCTTGGCTTCGGCGATTTGTTGCAAGTTGCGAACTTCCGTCATTTTTCAAAGACCCGTGGATAAAAATTTTGGAACGGACGGAATATTTCATCCGGAACGACGAAATCGTCTGGCGAGGATTTCGGCCCACGATTATATCGACTCTGCCGGGCGGCTGCCCGGATACGGCGCCGACTTCCCGCGTTCAGCGGCAGCCCCGGCCACAGCCGGCCGGCACCTGTGCGAAGGCCCCGCGCGCGCCACGCCGCCGCCCCGCATCGCCCCTCTTGGCACGCATGCCCCGGGCCAGTTAGACTATGCGTCTGATGTGGGGCGGTAGCTCAGCTGGGAGAGCGTCGCGTTCGCAATGCGAAGGTCGAGGGTTCGATCCCCTTCCGCTCCACCATTGGACATGCGAACACAAGAAAGCCGGCTTTGCCGGCTTTTTTGTGTTCGCCAGGCGCCGCCGCCAGGGCGCCACGAACGCGTCCATGCGCTCGCGGCCGGCGGACGCGGTGTCCCGACTCAGGCCGGCGCGCGCTGCCCGGCGCCGGTGTCGTCGGCGATGCGCGCGACCATCCGGTTGACCACGCTGGCGTCCTCGCCGATGCGGAACTGGCCCACCATCCCCACCAGGGCCAGCGCCTGCTGCTCCATGCTGCGCGCCGCGGCAGTGGCCTCCTCCACCAGTGCAGCGTTCTGCTGGGTGGTCTCGTCCATCTGGGTCACGGTCTGGTTGACCTGCTCGATCCCGGCCGACTGCTCCTGCGAGGCCGAGGAAATCTCGGCCATGATGTCGGTGACGCGCTGCACCGAAGACACGATCTCGCTCATCGTCCGGCCCGCGTCGTTGACCAGCGCGGCACCTGCCTCGACACGCCCGACCGAATCCTCGATCAGCGACTTGATTTCCTTGGCGGCACTGGCCGAACGCTGCGCCAGCGTGCGCACCTCGCTGGCCACCACCGCGAAGCCGCGGCCCTGGTCGCCGGCGCGCGCGGCCTCGACCGCAGCGTTCAGCGCCAGAATGTTGGTCTGGAAGGCGATGCCGTCGATCACCGCGATGATGTCGGCGATCTTCTTTGACGACGTCTCGATGCCGACCATGGTCTCGACCACCTTTCCGACCACCTGGCCGCCGCGCGAGGCGACATCGGCCGCGCCGCTCGCCAGCGTGCTCGCCTGGCGCGCGGACTCGGCGTTGTGGCGCACCGTGGAGGTGAGTTCTTCCATCGAAGCGGCGGTCTCCTCCAGGCTGGCCGCCTGCTGCTCGGTACGCCGCGACAGGTCGTCGTTGCCGGTGGCGATCTCGCCGGCCGCCAGATTGATCGCATCGGCGCCGCTGCGGATCTGCGCGACGATCTGGCTCAACTGCGCGGCGCTGCGATTGGCGCTGTCGGCCAACTGCCCGAACGCCCCAGGATACCGCTGATCCACCTGATGGGTGAGGTCGCCTGCAGCGACGGCGACCATGACATCGCCCACATCCGCAAGCGCCGCCTCGGCCTCGGCCATCATCGTGTTGAGCGCCTGCACCATCTCGCCGAACCCGTACTGGAAACGGCTGCGGTCGCCGCGCTTGCTGAAGTCGCCGGATGCGGCGGCCTGCGACAGCTGCAAGATCGCATCCTTGACCGCTTCCAGATTGGACTTGGCCGTGTCCATGGCCAAGCTGATACGCTGCTTCTGCCCGGGCAGACGCGCCATGTCGCGCGCAAAATCGCCGATCGCATAGCGTTCCAGCAACTCCACGATCTGCGTGGACACTTCGATATGCGAGCCGGCCAGGGCATTGATCGCTTCAGCCATGTCGCCATAGGCGCCAGGGAAGCGCTTGGCGTCCATGCGGTAGTCCAGCTCGCCCGCATCATGCCGCTGCTTCATGTCCAGCTGGCTGGCGTTGAGCTGGCGCAGCTGCAATTGCAGCTGCTGCATGTCGGCCAGCAACGAGTTGCCTGCGTGCTGCAGACGCACGTCCTCGTCCAGGCCGCCGCGCGCGATACGACGCACGACCTCGGCCGCGTAGGCCGGCTCGCCGCCCAGCTGGCGCATCAGGCTGCGGCGAATGCGCAGCCCCAGGAATACCGCGATCGCGACGCCGGCGAATACGCCGCCGATCGTGACCCATTGGCCAGCGGTGACGCGCTTGGCGCTCTCGGCGCTGCGCTTGACCAGCAAGCCGCGCTCCATCGCCTCGTACTGCGCGATCAACTCCCGGAATCCATCCATCTGCCGCTTGGCGGCGTCGGCGGACATGTGCGCGTCCGCCGATTCGCTGGCGGCACCGGCGGTACCGGCACGGCGCCATGCGATCATCTGCGATTGCGTGGCGACGAAGCCCTGGTAGGCTTGCCGCATCCGCTGCAGGCGCTCCTGCTGTACGGGGTTGTCCGCGGTCAGGCGCTTGGCCTCGCTCCAAACGCTTTCGAAATCGGACTTGCCCTGGTGGAACGGCTGCAGGTAGCTTTCCTGCCCGGTGAGCGCGAAGCCGCGCGCGCCGGTTTCGATATTGAGCATGCTGCTGAGCATGCGGTCGCCCTGGGTGATGACCTGATAGGTATGCGCATCCATCGCAGCGGCGGAAGCGAACTTGCGGAAACTGACCAAATTCAGCGTACCCACCAGCAGTAGAATGCCGATCAAGCTGCAGAAGCCGATCGCCAGGCGCTTGCTGACGGTAAGATTATCGAAGGACATGGAAAGGATATCTCCGGATTTGAATCGGTAGGGAGGAGGACGACGGCTGAACGTCGCGCTGCGAGACAGCGGCCTCTGGCAAGAACGCCACGAACTTGCCGGACAGCACTCCTTGGGAATAGCGGCACCGATATCCGAAACTTTATAGGCATTGCCAACTACGCGCTGGCGCATCCCCGACACTCCACGCACGGCGAAGTCGCCGCGAACGATCGGCGCGATTAAACGCGGTGCGTGATGGAAGCGGCGTGAAAAAAAGATGACCGCCACGTCCTCGGTCGTGGCCGCCGGCGCTCGTTCGCGCACGCGGTGGCCGCGCTAGCGGCAACCGCGCGCGACAGCGGCACGCGCGCGTTGCACGCTCCCCTACCGCGGCAATCGCCGGCGGCAGCTTGTCGAAGTGCCGGGGTTGCGAGGGGGACGGCGCGGCGACTCAATCGGCGCGCGTATCGCCGGTGCCGGGCCGGCGCTCATGCGCATCGCGCAGCTTCTGGTCCTCCAGCCCGGGGCGCAGCTTGCCCGCCTCGTCCTGCGCGCGATCCTGCCGACCTTCCTGGATGCCCTGCTTTTCGCCCTGCTGTTTGTCGTCGTCTGCCATGGTCCAAACCTCGCGATGGCGGGCCGATGCCCTGTCGCGCAGACACTAGCGAGGCTGCCGTGATGCGCATATCACGACGAGCGCATGCCGGTTCAGACGATGCGGCTGCTGGCGCGTGCACACCCACTTGCGGCGCATCCGCCGCGGCTCCGTGGCGGATGCGCCGGTGCGCGGCACGGCGGATCGTCGCCCTCCTTGTGCCGGACCGCGCAGGTGCAGCTGCGCCGCCTCAGGCCGCCGCCGGCAGCGCCACGTCGGCGCTATCGTCCACGCGCAGCAGGCGCGCGCGATCCAGCAGGATCACCAGCCGGCCTTCCAGCTTGCCCATGCCCTGCAACAGCTCGTCGCGCAGGCCGCTGCCGAACGACGGCGCCGCCTCGATCTGCTGCACCGGGATGTCCAGCACTTCGTTGACCGCATCGACCAGCAGGCCGAACGCCCGGACCGTGCCGGCTTCCTCGGCGGTCACGATCACGATGCAACTGCGCCGGGTGATGCGGCTGGGCGCGCGGCCGAGCCGCAACTGCAGGTCCAGCACCGGCACCACCGCGCCGCGCAGGTTGATCACGCCGCGCACGCAGGCGGGCATGGTCGGTACCGGCGTCGGCGCACGGTATTCGATGATCTCGTGGATGCCGACGATGTTCAGGCCGAACAGTTCCTGTTCCAGTTGGAAGGTCAGGAACTGCGCCGGCGCCTGCTCCGCCTGCAGCGGCACGGCCGCTGCGTTGTCCGGATGCGTGCCCATGGTCTGCTCCTCAGAAGCTGGCGAACTGCGATTCGTCCGGACCCGCCGCCATCGCGTACGCCGGCTGCGGCGCACGCGGGCGCACGCGCCTGGGCTCGACGCGGCCGGTGATCGCCTTGGCGCTGGGCTTGTCCGCAGCGCGCGGCGGGCGCGGCGCCTCGGCATGACCAAACCGGAAGAAGGCCATCGACTGCTGCAGGTACTCGGCCTGCGAACTCATCTCCTCGGCGGTCGCGGCCAGTTCCTCGGACGCGGTGGCGTTCTGCTGCGTGGTCTGGCTCAGCTGCACCACCGCCGAATTGATCTGCGCCACGCCGGAAGACTGCTCCTGCGACGCGGCGGCGATCTCCTGCACCAGGTCGGAGGTCTTCTTGATGCTTGGCACGATGGTCTCCAGCAGGCGCCCGGCCTTCTCCGCCAGTTCGACGCTGGAGCCGGCGACCTCGCCGATTTCCTGTGCGGCCACCTGGCTGCGTTCGGCCAGCTTGCGCACTTCCGCGGCGACCACCGCGAAGCCCTTGCCATGCTCGCCGGCGCGCGCCGCCTCGATCGCGGCGTTGAGCGCGAGCAGGTTGGTCTGGTAGGCGATGTCGTCGATGATGCCGATCTTCTGCGCGATCTGCTTCATCGCCGACACCGTGGCGACCACCGCTTCGCCGCCCTCCACCGTCTCCCGGGCGGCCTGTGCGGCCATGCCGTCGGTGATGCGCGCGTTCTCGGTGTTCTGCCCGATCGAGGCGGTCATCTGCTCCAGCGAGGCGCTGGTCTCCTCCACGCCCGCGGCCTGCTCGGTGGAGGCCTGGCTCAGCGACTGCGCGGTGGCGCTGACTTCCTCCGAAGCGCCGGCCAGGGTCTGCGCGCTGGCATTGACCTCACCCACCACCTGCTGCAGCTTCTCGACCATGCGCCGCATCGCCATCAGCAACTGGCCCGCTTCGTCCTTGGACGTGCTCTCGATGACCATGCTCAGGTCGCCCTCGGCCAGCGCATTGGCCACATCCACCGCCTTGCCGATCGGCTTGGTCACGCTGCGGCTGATGAAGAAGCCCAGGCCGACCCCGAGCAGCACGCCGCCGATGATGATCGCGATCATCGTCTTGGTACCGCTGCTGTAGATCTCATCGGTCGCATCGTTGGCCTTGGAGGCGTTGGCTTCCTTCACTTCGCCCAGCTCCGACATCAGCGCATCCAGCTCGTCGGAACTGCTGCGCACCGACTTGGACAATTCGGCCAATTGCGGATTGCTCTCCGACAGCGGCAGCTGCATCACCGAGTCGACGAACTTGCCGCGCCGCTCCAGGTAGGTCTTCCAGACCTGGTCGAACCGCGCCAGCTTGGCCAGCGACGCCGGATCGTCGAACGAGGCCCTGGCCTTGTCCATGTGCTCGACCACTTGCGCGGTGTACCTGTCGAGGCTGGCGGCATGCTTGGCGCGTTCTTCCGCGGTGCTGGCCAGTTGCAGGTTGGCGCGCGCACGGCCGGCCGCCATCAGGTTGATGTCGGCTTCCTTCAGATTCGACAGGCCGAGCAGCTCGCGCTCGTACAGCACCGTCGCGTATTCGTTGATCTTTCCCGAATTGAGGATACCGATCCAGCCGATGCACGCGCCGATGGCGGCCACGATCAGGAACGCGCAGGTCAGCCTGATGCCGATTTTCATATTGCCCACCATGATGTATCCCCCCGATTATTTGATAACGACCGCGCCACGCCGGCGCGTCCGGACGTCCTTCCCGCCGCACCACGTGGATCGGGAACGAGCGCAACAGCGCAGCCGCCGCCGGGCAGCCGGCGCGTCGCTGCATCGCGTTGCCTGAAGGCTATCGGCGTGCGCCAAAGCCGCCTTTAATCGGCGTTGCAGCTGCGGAATTCGGCATACACGCGCGTGCTTGTGGCGCTTCGATGAATACGCACGGCGCCTTTCGGAGCGGTGTTCGGGCGCTGCGGAAAGAGACTGGACCGCGTCTGGCGCGCATGCCGCACTTGTCCTGTGCGGCGAATTCCGGCCTTGCCGACGTCGCACCAAACTGGAATGAGAACCCAAGTTACTTGTAGACAAAGCGTGAAAATTGCGCGGCTGCGCGCTGGCGCGCCACTCCTGAATACATCGACGTTGGCGAAGAAGGCCGCTGTCGCAGCCCTGCGTCTTCAGCGCAGGCTGGCGAGCATCGCGGCGATGGCATCGCGTGCGCCCGAGGGCGCTGTCTCGGTCAGCCGCTGCCGTGCCACGGCGCTGTCGGCAGCGCTCAATTCCTGCAACAGCTCGAACCGATCCGCTACCCAGGTCGCCACCGGCACGCCGTCGCGGTACAGCACCCGCGCGCCGGGCACGCGCGGCACCCGGCTGCCCGGCAGCACGCTGCCGAGCAGGTTGGCCGGATCGGCCGCGGCCACGCACAACCAGGCGCCATCGTGCGGCTGGCGGCGTACCTGGCGCAGCAGCCCGATCGCGTCGGGCAGCGCGAACTGCTCGCCGGACAGCCCGCCGATGAAGCGCCCGCCGCGGAGCTCGCCGCGCGCTTCCAGCCGACGATAGACGCGCAGCAGCTCGCGCCACGGCGGCAGCCAGGCCGCCTCGCGCTCAAGCAGGCGCCAGCAGACCACGCCATAGCGACGCAACAAGGTCCGCGCCAGATGCTCGAGCGCCTCGCCGCGCGCCGCGGCGTCGCCAGCGTCGGCGACGCCGCGCAGCAGCGCCCAGCGCCCCGCGTCCTGGATGCCGTACAGCGGCACCCGTCGGCGGCGCCGCGACAGCGCCGAGGGACGCTTGGAGGCCGGCACCAGCAACGCGCGCAGGCCGGCGTAGCTGTCGCAGTGGATGCGGCCTGCGGCCACCAGTTCGGCCAGCGCCTCTTCCAGTTCGGTGGACAGCAGCCGCGTCGCCTCGGCGATCTCGTCGAAGAACGAGGCGCCGTGCGTCCCCAGGTAATCGGCGACCTTCTGCGCGCGCGAACCGGGCGTGCCCGGCTCGGCCGCCGCCGGCACCAGGCGCGACCACTGTGCGGCGCTGCGCCGCGGCAGCAGCAGGATCGGCGTGCTGCGCAGCGAACCCGTGCCGCCCGCAGCGACCGCGCCAGCCGCTGCCGGGCGCAGGCGCGTCCACAGCGTGCGTCCGGCGCTGCACAGTTCGTCCAGCCAGGCCGGGGCATAGTCGCGCACCCGCGCCGGCAGCAGCTCGGCCTCCCACAGCGCCGCCGGCGCCTCGAAGCCCTCCAGTTGCGCCAGTACGCTGGCCAGCGCCTCCGCGCCGGCGACTCGGCTTTTGCCATCCAGGTGCTGCCAGCGGAACAGGAAGCGCGCGTAATCGCGCGGCGCCACCGGTTCGATCTCGCGGCGCAGCCGGCCGAGCGTATAGCGGTGGATGCGCGCCAGCAGATGGCGCTCGCACCACTCGTCGGCGCCGGCCTCGGGAGTGAAGCGGCCGGGCAGGATGTAGCCGTCCTGCTGCAACGCCAGCAGCGCCGCCTGCACCTCGCGCAGCGGCATCTGCAGCGGCGCCGCCAGCGCCGCCGCGGTCACCGGCCCCAGGGCTGCCAGGCGCGAGCGCAGCAGTTCGCGCAGCGCGTGGTGGCGTTGCCAGTCGTCGATCGCGCACCCCTCCGGCACGGCGATGCGCGGCTGCGCCGCGGCCTGCGGATACAGCGGCGCGATCAGCGCCAGCGACTCGGCCGCGACCCACAGCGCGATGCCGTCGTCGCTTCCCTGCAAGCGGGTGGCGCGCGCATCGGCGGCCAGCTCGGCCAGCCACATCGGCCACGCCGCATGCGCGGCCGCCTCGCTGTCGGTCAGCACGCCCAGCGCGACCAGCGCCTCGTGCATCTCGTCGCGGCTGCGCGGCTGCGGCCAGGCTTCCTCGCGCACCGCGGCGATCGCGTCCGGATCGAGCCGGCCGAGGTCGTCGGCGCTGTCCGGGTCCTGGTAGCGGCGGCTGTGCACGGCCTGGGTGCGGCGCTCTTCCAGCGGCGCGTCGTCGAGAAACGCGTACGGCCGCGCGTCCAGCGCCTCGGCCGCCAATGGCGACGGCGCCGCCAGATCGCGCGCCAGCACGCGCACGCTGCCGTCCTCGATGCCGCGCAACAGCTGCAGCCAGCCGTCGCTGTCCAGCGCCTCGTGCAGGCAATCGTGCAGCGTCTGCGCGACCAGCGGGTGTTCGGGAATCTGGCGCTCGCCGACCAGGTTCTCGGCGCAGGCGACCTGGTCCGGGAACACGGTGGCGAGCAGATCCTCGGACTTCATCCGCTGCAGTTGCGGGGCGACCTTGCGCCCGCCACTGAAGCGCGGCAAGGCCAGCGCGTTGGTGGCGTTCCAGCGCCAGCGCACGCCGAACAGCGGCGCGTCCAGCAGCGCCTGCACCAGCACCTCCAGCGCCGACGCCGCGTGCAGATAGCGCGCGACCTCGTCCAGCGCGAAGCTGTGCCGGGTCGACAGCGACAGCACGATCGCGTCCTCGGTGGCCGCCGCCTGCAGCTCGAAATTGAAGGTGCGGCAGAAACGCTTGCGCAGGGCCAGGCCCCAGGCGCGATTGATGCGGCTGCCGTACACGCTGTGGATCACCAGTTGGGTGCCGCCGCTGTCGTCGAAGAAGCGCTCCAGCACGATGCAGGCTTGCGTGGGCAGCGCGCCCAGCGCGGTGCGTGCGCGGCCCAGATAGTCCACCAGCTGCTGCGCAGCGGCGGCGTCCAGCGCCAGTTCCTCATGCAGCCAGGCCAACGCCTGCGCCGCACCGCCCTGCTGCAGACAATGCTCCAGCTGCGCGCGCAGCCGCGACACCCCGGCCGACAGTTCGTCGCTGCGCCCCGGCGCTTCGCCGAGCCAGAACGGGATGTTCGGCGGCGCGCCGCGTGCGTCTTCCACTCGCACCCGCCCCGGCTCCACGCGCAGGATGCGATAGCTGGCGTTGCCGAGCTGGAACACGTCGCCGCTGAGGCTCTCCACCGCGAAGTCTTCGTTGACCGTGCCGATGCTCTCGGCCTGCGGCTCCAGCAGCACGCTGTAGTCGCCGGTCTCGGGAATGGTGCCGCCGGAGGTCAGCGCCGCCATGCGCGCGCCGCGGCGCTCGCGCACGCGGCGATGCACCGCGTCGCGATGCAGGTAGCCGGCGCGCGGGCCGAGCCGCGTGCTGAAGCCTTCGCTCAGCATCCGCAGCACCGTGTCGAAGCGCTCGCGCGGCAGCGTCGCGTACGGCCAGGCGCCGCGCACCAGCGCGTACAGCGCGTCCTCGTCCCATTCCTGGCAGGCCACCTCGGCAACCAGTTGCTGCGCCAGCACGTCCAGCGGCGCGTCGAGGATGCGCAGCGCATCCAGTTCGCCGCGGCGCACGCAGTCGAGCAAGGCCGCGCATTCGACCAGGTCGTCGCGCGATTGCGGGAACAGCCGCGCCTTCGGCGTGCCGCCGACGGCATGCCCGGAACGCCCGGCGCGCTGCAGGAAACTGGCGATCGAGCGCGGCGAGCCGAGCTGGCACACCAGGTCCACGTCGCCGATGTCCAGGCCCAGTTCCAGCGAGGCGGTGGCGACCAGCACCTGCAACTGGCCGGCCTTGAGCCGCTGCTCGGCGAGCAGCCGCGCCTCGCGCGCCAGGCTGCCGTGGTGCGCCGCCACCGCCTCGTTGCCGAGCAGCTCGCCCAGGTGCCGCGCGGTGCGTTCGGCCATGCGCCGGGTGTTGACGAACACCAGGGTGGTGCGATGCGCGCGCACCAGCTCGGCCAGGCGTGCATACACCTGCTGCCACTGGTCGTTGGACATGCTCACGCTGAGCGGCGTCGGCGGCAGCTCCAGCGCCAGGTCGCGGGCACGCGCGTAGCCGATGTCGACGATCGCGCAATCAGGCTGCCTCGCGTGCACCGCCGCGCTGCCGACCAGGAAGCGCGCGACCGCATCGATCGGCTTCTGCGTCGCCGACAGGCCGATGCGCAGCGGCGGCGTCGCGCACAGTTGCTGCAGCCGCTGCAGCGACAGCGCCAGATGGCTGCCGCGCTTGTTCGCGGCCAGCGCGTGGATCTCGTCGACGATCACCGTGCGCACGTGGCGCAGCGCGTCGCGGCCGGATGCCGAACCGAGCAGCACGTACAGCGACTCGGGCGTGGTCACCAGCACGTGCGGCGGGCGCCGCCGCGCCTGCGCGCGCTCGCGCTGCGGCGTGTCGCCGGTGCGCACCGCGGTGCGGATTTCCACATCCGGCAGGCCCAGCGCGCTCAGCTCGGCACGAATGCCGGCCAGCGGCGCCTCGAGATTGAGCTGGATATCGTTTGAAAGTGCTTTCAGCGGCGACACATACAGCACCTGGGTGCGATCGGCGAGTCCGCCATCGCGCAGGCCTTCACGCAGCAGCGCATCGAGCGCGGCGAGGAACGCGGTCAGGGTCTTGCCGGAGCCGGTGGGTGCCGCCACCAAGGTATGCCGCCCGCTCTGGATCGCCGGCCATGCGGCCAGCTGTGCCGGCGTCGGCGCAGCAAAACAGCGCTCGAACCAGCGGGCGACGGCAGGATGAAAGCGTGCTTGCACGAACGACATGCGGTCTCCTGCGACGCACCGTCGCGATCGAATGCACTGCGGGCGAAAAGAAGGAATGTCCCGATTGTCTTCGCCACGACAATCGAGTCAATCGCGTAGCGAAAACATGGTGACGTTACCAACGCAGATCAAGCGAGCCTGCGCGGCGCAGCTGTTTTCAAGGGCTTTTTCGGTTAATGGTTCAGTGAAAATCTCGCTGTCTACCACGCACCCCGATATGCGCGGTTATGTTGTCGATGACGTCACGCCTGCGCATCTAGGGTTTGCGCAACGGACGTGAAATTCGCTTCGGGGAGCCTTGCATGCAGCATGGCAGCATGATCGAACAACCGCTTAGATGCCGACGCAGCCGCGCCGCGGCGCGTGCCTGCGCGCACGCGGCGGCATTGCGCACCGCGCGCATGGTCGGCGATGGCCGCGTGCAACGGCGCATCGCGACGTGCGTGCGCGGCATCGGCGCACGTCGGGGCGGCGTCCGCACCGACGACGGTCGCTTCTTCACTCCACCCATTCGCCCGCCATCGGCGGCATGACGATTCCGCCTCGATTCCACCTCTTCACTTCCCTAGCCAAGGAGCCTCACCAATGGCAAACAGCAGCTCGAATGTGTCCACCGCCCACTGGGTGCAGCGCGCCAACGAAAGCAGCGATACGCTGGAACTCACGCCCAGCGTGTTCGAACGCGACGATCCCGTGTCCATCGCCCGTTCGCTCAAGCACTCCGCCGACCAGAGCGCGCGGCGCCGCACCGGTCCCTACCGCTCGGCGATGTCGATGCTGACCTTCTACATCAACCGCGCCGGCAAGCAGCTGCCGGCCCAGCGCCGCGAAGTGCTGGAACAGGCCAAGGACGAACTGCGCAGCCTGTACGGCAAGCCGCGCAAGGGCGCCACGGGCTAAGCGCCGCGACACCGCATCCGGCGGCGCAACGTGATGCGCGCGGCAATTCCGTGCTTCGCCAGCGCAGCCCCGGCGCATGCCGATTGCCCTGCGCCGAACCATGGGCGCATGATCGCGGCATGACCAAGGAACCCGACATTTCGGACTGGGTCCAGCGCCCTGCCGATACCGCTGCCGAACGTGGCCCCGTTGCCTCGGCGATGAGCGAGGATGCGCTGCTGCTGTCGCGGATCATCCTCGCCCAGGGCGAGATCGCCGCCGCCGGCAGCGACCCGCTGCAGGTGGTCGATGTGGTGACCCGCCGCGCGCAGGAGCTGACCCGTTCCACCGGCGCGGTGGTGGAGATGTGCGACGGCAACGACATGCTGTACTGGTCGGCCAGCGGCATCGCCGAACAGCATCTGGGCCTGCGCCTGCCCAGCGACGGCAGCCTGTCCGGGCTGTGCATGCGCAGCGGCCAGGTGCTGCGGTGCGACGATTCGGAAGAAGACCCGCGGGTCAACCTGGTCGCCTGCCGCAAGGTCGGCCTGCGCTCGATGCTGGTGGTGCCGCTGCGCTACGGCGACCGCGGCATCGGCGTGCTGAAAGTGATGTCGCCGTACCGCTGCAGCTACACCGCGCAGGACGTGCGCACGCTGGAAATGCTGGCGACCCTGGTCGGCGCGACCCTGGCGCTGGCGATGGACCGCGCCGCGCTGCAGACCGATATCGCGCGCCGCCAGAACGCGGAGAAACACGCATTCCGCGAGAAGGCGGCGATCGCCACGCGCATCCGTGAGGTGGTCGCCAACGAGCGCCTGCAGATCGTGACCCAGCCGGTGCTGGCGCTGTCCACGCAACGCATCGTCGGCGTGGAGGCCTTGTCGCGGTTCCCGTCCAATCCCGGCCTGGCGCCGTTGCGCTGGTTCGACGACGCGAGCAAGGTCGGACTGGTGCTGGAACTGGAGCTGGCCGCGGCGCGCAAGGCGCTGCAGGTGCTGGCGCAGCTGCCGGCACCGCTGTACCTGGCGATCAACGTCTCCGCGCAGACCCTGCTGCACCCGCAGCTGGAGGCGTTGCTGCATGGCCACGACCTGTCGCGGGTGGTGCTGGAGATCACCGAGCAGTTGCAGGCGCCGGACTATCCGCGCCTGTCCGAGCATATCGGCGCACTGCAGCGGCAAGGCCTGCGCATCGCGCTGGACGACGCCGGCACCGGCTTCGCCAGCCTGCGCCACCTGCTGCACCTGTCGCCGGACATCATCAAGCTGGACCTGACCCTGACCCGCGGCATCGACGCCGAACCGCGGCGCCAGCGGTTGGCGCTGGCGATCCTGTCCTTCGCCGCCGAGACCGACGCCAGCGTCATCGTCGAGGGCATCGAGACCGAGAGCGAACTGGCCACGCTGCAGGCGCTGGGCGCGCACTACGGGCAAGGCTACCAACTGGCGCACCCGGGGCCGCTGTCGGCGCACCTGGCACGCTATCCGGCGATCGGCGACGAGCCGGACTGAGCGCGGCCGGCCTCGCCAGGGCATTTCGGCCGAAGCGCTCCAGCTATCGCAGTGTTCCTCGCCCTCTCGCGGTACCTCGCTCGGTCGCCGAGCCAACGTAGTTCCCGCCAACGCAGCGCACGAAACCGCGCGCATGAAAAAAGCGGGCCGAAGCCCGCTTTTTTCATGCTGCAGCGCTGGACGCCGACGGCTTACTCGGCCGTCACGCCCTCGCCTTCTTCCACGGCCTTCATCGACAGGCGGATGCGGCCCTGCTTGTCGACTTCCAGCACCTTGACCTTGACCAGATCGCCTTCCTTCAACACGTCGCTGACCTTCTCGACGCGGTCGCTGGAGATCTGCGACACGTGCACCAGGCCGTCCTTGCCCGGCAGGATGGTGACGAACGCACCGAAGTCCATGATCTTGGCGACCTTGCCTTCGTAGATGCGGCCCGGCTCCACGTCCGAGGTGATCTGCTCGATGCGCGCCTTGGCGGCCTGCGCAGCGATCGCGTTGACCGAGGCGATGACGATGGTGCCGTCGTCCTGGATGTCGATCTGGGTGCCGGTTTCCTTGGTGATCGCCTGGATGGTCGAGCCGCCCTTGCCGATCACTTCGCGGATCTTGTCCGGGTGGATCTTGATCGTCAGCAGGCGCGGCGCGTAGTCGCTCAGTTCCGAACGCGGGCTGGTCAGCGCGCTGGCCATCTCGCCGAGGATGTGCAGGCGGCCGGCCTTGGCCTGCGCCAGGGCCTGCTTCATGATCTCTTCGGTGATGCCTTCGATCTTGATGTCCATCTGCAGCGCGGACACGCCTTCGGCGGTACCGGCGACCTTGAAGTCCATGTCGCCCAGGTGATCTTCGTCACCCAGGATGTCCGACAGCACCACGAAGTCGTCGCCTTCCTTGACCAGGCCCATCGCGATGCCCGCGACCGGCGCCTTCACCGGCACGCCGGCGTCCATCAGCGCCAGCGAGCTGCCGCACACCGAGGCCATCGACGAGGAGCCGTTGGACTCGGTGATTTCCGAGACCACGCGGATCGTGTACGGGAACTCTTCCATGCTCGGCATCACCGCCAGCACGCCACGCTTGGCCAGACGGCCGTGGCCGATCTCGCGACGCTTCGGCGCGCCGAAGCGGCCGCACTCGCCCACCGAGTAGGGGGGGAAGTTGTAATGGAACAGGAAGTTTTCCTTGTACTCGCCGCTGACCGCGTCGATCACCTGGCCGTCGCGGGCGGTGCCCAGCGTGGTGATGACGATCGCCTGGGTCTCGCCGCGGGTGAACAGCGCCGAGCCATGGGTCCGCGGCAGCACGCCGGCCTTGACGCTGATCGGACGCACCGTGTCCAGCGCACGGCCGTCGATGCGCACCTTGGTGCTCAGCACCGAGCCGCGCATGGTCTGGTATTCCAGCTCGCCGAATTCCTTGGACAGGTCGGCAGCGACCCAGCCTTCGACGGCGGCGCGCGGCGTCAGCTGCGCCAGCACGTCCTTCTTGATCGCCGAGATCGCGTCGCGGCGCTGCAGCTTGTCGCGCACCTGGAAGGCCGACGCCAGCTGATCGCCGACCGCTTCCTTCAGCGCCGCGATCATGCCTTCGTTCTTCGCCGGGGCGACCCAGTCCGACGGCTTGGTGCCGGCTTCGACGGTCAGCTCGTTGATGATGTTGATGACCTTCTGCATCTCGCGATGGCCGAAGGTGACCGCGCCCAGCATCACTTCTTCCGACAGCAGCGCCGCTTCGGACTCGACCATCAGCACCGCGTTGGCGGTACCGGCCACGACCAGCTCCAGCTGCGAATCCTTCAGCTCGGTGATGGTCGGGTTGAGGATGTACTCGCCGTTCTTGTAACCGACCTTGGCAGCGCCGATCGGGCCGTTGAACGGGGTGCCGGCCAGCGACAGCGCGGCCGAGGCGCCGATCAGCGCGGCGATGTCGCCGTCGATGTCCGGGTTCATCGACATCACCGTGGCGATGATCTGCACTTCGTTCTTGTAGTCCTCCGGGAACAGCGGACGGATCGGACGGTCGATCAGACGCGAAATCAGCGTCTCCTTCTCGGTCGCACGGCCCTCGCGCTTGAAGAAGCCGCCGGGGATGCGGCCGCCGGCGTAGAACTTCTCCTGATAGTCGACCGTCAGCGGGAAGAAGTCCTGACCTTCGCGCGCGCTCTTGGCGGCGACGGCGGTGACCAGCAGTACGGTGTCGTCCATCTTGACGATGACGGCGCCGCCGGCCTGGCGGGCGATCTCGCCGGTTTCGAGGGTGACGGTGTGCTTGCCGTACTGGAAGGTTTTGGTGATTTTTGCCACGGGGTTTCCTTGGATGATGCTGTCTTCGAATGGACCGCTGACGGCCCATGCCGCTGGCGGGTGGCCGGGAGGATCCGGCCGGCGGCGCGGAGCATTCCCCGGGCCACGGTACTACCCAAAACAAAACCGCGGCGCATCACTGCGCCGCGGTAGGGTTCGTTGACTCAGCGACGCAGGCCGAGCTTCTCGATCAGCGCCTTGTAGCGCTCGCCATCCTTCTTCTTCAGATAGTCGAGCAGGCTGCGGCGGCGGTTGACCATCTGCAGCAGGCCGCGGCGGCTGTGGTGGTCCTTCTTGTGGGTCTTGAAGTGGCCGGTCAGCAGCTCGATGCGGGCGGTCAGCAGGGCGACCTGCACTTCCGGCGAGCCGGTGTCGGCGGCGCCGCGCTTGTTTTCTTCGATGACTTTCTGGGTGTCGATGGACATGCTGTGGTTTCTCTGAGATGCGGGGCCGGCAGGAACGTGCTGATGAGACGCACCGCCTGGCTCGCCGATTGCGAAGGATTGCGCCGGAGCGCAGGGATGCCGTAAAGGCCGCGGAATTGTACCGGTCCCAGCCCGGACGAACAAGGTGTTAACGCTGCGTCACGGCCAGGCCGGCCGCATCGCGGCCCGCGCCGGGCTCCTCGGCAGGTCGCGAATCAGAGGTTGAACATGCGCTGTGGCGCCAGCAGCCCGCCGGCGTCGACCTGGCCCAGCCCCAACGGCAGGCCGTCGGCGCCGAACACCGCGACCGCGCCCGGCGCCCAGGCGGCATCGCGCAGGCGCTGGCCCATGCGGAAACGCTGCGCCGCAGCATGGTCCAGGCGCAACGGCGGGAAATCGACCAGGCCGGCGGCCAGCGGCAGCAGCAGCGTTTCCAGCGCCGCCGGATCCTGCGCGGCCAACTGCTGCAGCCGCTCCAGGGTCACCATCTGCGGCGCCCGGAACGGCGCCACCCACAGCCGCCGCAACCCGGCGATGTGCGCGCCGCAGCCCAGCGCCTCGCCCAGGTCGCGGGCCAGGCTGCGGATGTAGGTGCCGGAGCCGCAGGCCACATGCAGGCGCAGGCGCTCGCCTTCGTGGGCGAGCACGTCGATGGCGTGGACCTCGACCTCGCGCTCCGGCGCCTCGATCGCCTCGCCGCGGCGCGCCTTCGCGTACAGCGGCTCGCCGCCCTGCTTCAGCGCCGAATAGATCGGCGCGCGCTGGCGGATGCGTCCGCGCAGCGGCGCCAGCGCCGCCTGCAGGGTCGCCGCATCGATCGCCGGCACCGGCCGGGTGCGCAGCACCGCGCCGTCGGCATCGTCGCTGTCGGTGCTCACGCCGAGCACGATCTCGGCTTCATAGGCCTTGGCCGACCCGAGCAGCAGCCCGGCCAGCTTGGTCGCCTCGCCGAAGCACAGCGGCAGCAGGCCGGTGGCCAGCGGATCCAGGCTGCCGGTATGGCCGCCCTTCTCGGCACGGAACAGCCGCCGCGCCGCCTGCAGCGCCGCGTTGGAACTCATGCCGGCCGGCTTGTCGAGCAGCACGATGCCGTCGAGGCGGCGGAAGGAGATGCGGGGCAGTCGGGGGCCGAAGACGGGCATGGGGGAATCGGGACCGGGGACTCGGGACTCGGGACTCGGAAACGCCGAATCGGGAGTCGGACGGTGAGGCCTGCGATGCTGCAGGCCGGACGTGGTGAACCGCTGTCGACGGCAGCGGACAGCGGCTACGACAGGCGACGACGAGGCTGGAACAGCATGGCCATCGCTGCAAAGTACTTGCCGCTGGCCAACGCGACTTGCGTGCGGCATCGATGCTTGCGCATCGTGCCACCGCTCACTCCTTGGACGGAGCCGGCTCGCTGTCGCCGTCGTCGTCTTCGGTTTGCTGCAGTTCCGGCATGTCGCGCAGCAGGTTGTCGATGCGCTCGCCGCGATCGACCGAATCGTCGTAGTGGAAATGCAGTTCGGGCACGTGGCGCAGCTTCATCGCCCGCGCCAGCTCGCTGCGCAGCTGCGGCGCCAGCTCTTTCAAGCCCTTGACCGCCTCGGCCGAGCGCTCCTGCATCAGCGCGGTGACGAACACCTTGGCATGGGCCAGGTCGCGGGTGACCTCGACATCGGAAACGCTGACCGACGGCAGGCCGTGATCGCGCACGGCCGAATGCACGATCGTGCCCAGGTCGCGGCGGATCTGCGCGGACACGCGATCGGTACGGTGGAAGGATTTTGTTGCCATGGTCCGGAATCTCTTTTATGCGGGACTCGGGACTCGGGACTCGGGACTCGGAAAAGCAAAAGCGACAGCTCTTACCTTTCCGGGTCCCGGGTCCCGGAACCCGAGTCCCGGCTACATCACAGCGTGCGCTGCACTTCGATGCGCTCGAAGCACTCGATCTGGTCGCCCGGCTTGACGTCGTTGTAGGCCTTCACGCCGATACCGCACTCGGTGCCGTTGCGCACCTCGTCGACGTTCTCCTTGAAGCGACGCAGCGATTCCAGCTCGCCCTCGAACACCACGGTGTTGTCGCGCAGCACGCGGATCGGCTTGTTGCGCTTGACCACGCCCTCCACCACCATGCAGCCGGCGACCGCGCCGAACTTGGAGCTGCGGAACACGTCGCGCACCTGCGCGGTACCGATGATCTCTTCGCGGATTTCCACGCCGAGCAGACCGGAGGCCACCTGCTTCACCTGGTCGATCACGTCATAGATGATCGAGAAGTAGCGCAGGTCCACGCCGTTGGTTTCGATGATGCGCCGCGCCGAAGCGTCCGCACGCACGTTGAAGCCGATCACCGTGGCCTTGGAGGCCAGCGCCGAGTTCGCATCGGACTCGGTGATGCCGCCGACGCCGGAGTGGATCACGTTGATCCGGATCTGCTCGTTGGACAGGGCCACCAGCGACTGCTTCAGCGCTTCCACCGAACCCTGCACGTCGGCCTTGATCACCAGGTTCAGCGACAGCTGGCCTTCGCCCTTGCCGAGCTGCGACATGATGTCTTCCATGCGGCTGCCCGCCGAGGACACCAGGCGCGATTCGCGGCGCTTGGTCTCGCGCTGCTGCGCCACGTCCTTGGCCAGGCGCTCGTCGTCGACCACGACGAAGTCGTCGCCGGCATCCGGCACGCCGGACAGACCCAGCACCTGCACCGGGATCGACGGACCCGCCTCGGCCGGCTGGCCGCCGCTCTCGTCGAACAGCGCGCGCACGCGGCCGTACTGCACGCCGCACACCAGGTAGTCGCCCTTCTTCAGGCTGCCCTGCTGCACCAGCACCGTCGCCACCGGGCCGCGGCCCTTGTCCAGCGAGGATTCGATCACCACGCCGCTGGCGCGGCCGTCGAACACCGCCTTCAGTTCCAGCACTTCGGCCTGCAGCGAGATCGCGTCGAGCAGCGTGTCGATGCCCGCGCCGGTCTTGGCCGAGACTTCGACGAACTGGGTGTCGCCACCGAATTCTTCGGCGACCACGTCCTGCGACAGCAGTTCGTTCTTGACCCGCAGCGGATCGGCGCCGGACTTGTCGATCTTGTTGACCGCCACGATCAGCGGCACGCCGGCCGCCTTGGCGTGCTTGACCGCCTCGATCGTCTGCGGCATCACGCCGTCGTCGGCCGCCACCACCAGCACCACGATGTCGGTCAGCTTGGCGCCGCGCGCGCGCATCGAGGTGAAGGCCGCATGGCCCGGGGTGTCCAGGAAGCTGATGACGCCGCGATCGGTTTCGACGTGATACGCGCCGATGTGCTGGGTGATGCCGCCGGCTTCGCCGGAGGCGACCTTGGTGCGGCGGATGTAGTCCAGCAGCGAGGTCTTGCCGTGATCGACGTGGCCCATGATGGTGACCACCGGCGGACGCGGGCGCTTCTCGCCCTGCTCGTCCTCGGTGTGCGCCAGCAGCGCGTCCTCGGCATCGGCACTGCCCGCGCGCACCGGCTTGTGGCCCAGCTCCTCGGTGATCAGCGCCGCGGTATCGTGGTCGATGGACTGGGTGATGGTGGCCATCACGCCCATCTTGAACAGCGCCTTGACCACGTCGCCGCCCTTCAGCGCGAGCTTCTGCGCCAGGTCGGCCACGGTGATCGTCTCGCCGATCGCCACTTCGCGCACCACCGGTGCGGTCGGACGCTCGAAGCCATGCGCGCCGCCGCCGCTGCGCGACGGCTCGGGCTGGCGACGGCCACCGCTGTTGCCGCCGCGCGGCTTGCCGCGCACGTTGGAACGGCGCGCGCGATCGGCCGCGGACAGGTGCAGCTGGCCGGCGAAGCGGCTGGTGCTGTCGTCGTCCTCGACGCCGGCGACCATGACGTGCGAGCCGCGGGTCTTGTGCTTGTTGCCGGCGTTGCGGTCGTCGCTGCGCGGCGCGGCCGGCTTCGGCGGATGGTGCGGCGCGGTGGCCGGACGCGGCGCACGCGGCGCGGCGGCGGCGCCGGTGCCGGCACCGGTAGTCGGGGTCGCCGCGGACGCAGGCACCGCCGCGGCGGCCGGCGGCGCCGACTCGGCTTCCAACGCGGCCTGCGCGGCCTTGCGCTCGGCTTCCACGCGGTCGCGCGCATCCTGCTCGGCCTGGCGCTTGCGCTCGATTTCCTCGGCGCGCGCACGGTCCTGCTCGGCGAGCTTCTGCTGTTCGGCCAGATTGCGCTGCTTGGAGGCTTCCAGCTTGCGCAGGATCTCGGCGCGCTCGTCATCCACCCGTCCGCCCGACGACATGCCCGCGCGCTCGGCAGCGAGGTCTTCGGCGGTCTTGACGTAGGTACGCTTCTGCCGGACCTCGACGTTGACCGTGGTCTTGCTGCGACCGGCGCTGACCGTCACTTCCTGCAGCTTGCGCCGGTTCAGGGTGATCTTCTTCGGCGCGGCCTGGGCTTCTTCCTCGACCGGCTTGTCGGTCTTGCCGTGGGTACGGCGCAGGAAGCCAAGCAGCTTCATCTTTTCGGTACTGGTCACGACCTGGTCGGGACCGCTGAACTTCATTCCGGCCTCGGCCAGTTGAACCAGCAGTTTATCGACCGGCGTGTTCACCAGTTCGGCCAGCTTGCGGATGGTGGTTTGCTGCGACATTCGGATCCTATGATCTGGTTGGCGCCCCCTCGCGTGCGAAGGTAGCGCGGATTCTAAGCCCTGATCGGTTCAGGGCGGCATTCATCGCTGACTCATTCGCCGCGTTCCAATCGGGCGATCTCCTCGGCACGGGCGGCCAGGATGAGCGCAGCGGCGCGCTCCTGGTCCACATCCTCGATGCCGAATTCGAGGATTTCGTCCGCAGCCAGATCCGACAGGTCCTCGCTGGTGCGCACGCCATGGCTGGCCAGCGCGTAAGCGGTGGCCTCGTCCATGCCTTCCAGCGACAGCAAATCCGCCGCCGGCACGCCGCTGTCGTCGCTTTCCTCGGCGGCCAGCGCCTCGTTGAGCAACGCATCGCGCGCGCGGGCCCGCAGCTCCTCGACGATGTCCTCGTCGAAGCCTTCCACCGCCAGCAACTCGCCGACCGGCACGTAGGCGATTTCCTCGACCGAGTTGAAGCCCTCGGCGACCAGGATCGCGGCGATCTCCTCGTCCACTTCCAGCTTGTCCATGAACAGCTGGCGGGCGACGGTCTGCTCGGCCTCGGACTTGGCCGCGACCTGCTCGGCGGTCATCACGTTGAGCTGCCACCCGGTCAGGCGGCTGGCCAGACGCACGTTCTGGCCGCCCTTGCCGATCGCCTGGGCCAGCCGGTCTTCGGCCACCGCCAGGTCCATCGAGTGCTTTTCCTCGTCGACGATGATCGACTGCACCTCGGCCGGCGCCATCGCGTTGATGACGAAGTTGGCCGGGTTGTCGTTCCACAGCACGATGTCCACGCGCTCGCCGTTGAGCTCGTTGGACACCGCCTGCACGCGCGAACCGCGCATGCCGATGCAGGCGCCGATCGGATCGGTGCGGGTGTCGTGCGCCAGCACCGCGATCTTGGCGCGGTCGCCGGGATCGCGCGCGCAGGCCTTGATCTCGACCAGGCCCTGGCCCACTTCCGGCACTTCCAGCTTGAACAGCTCGATCATGAATTCCGGCGCGGCGCGGCTGATGAACAGCTGCGGGCCGCGCGGCTCCGAGCGCACTTCGGCCAGGTAGCCGCGGACGCGGTCGCCGGCGCGCAGCACGTCGCGCGGGATGCCCTTGTCCTTGGGAATGAAGGCCTCGGCGTTGCCGCCCAGGTCGACATAGATGTTGCCGCGCTCGGCGCGCTTGACCACGCCGGTGACCAGCTCGCCGATGCGGTCCTTCCACGCGTCCACCACCTGCTGGCGCTCGGCCTCGCGCACGCGCTGCACGATCACCTGCTTGGCGGCCTGCGCGGCGATGCGCCCGAAATCCGGGTTCTCGATCTGCTCTTCGATGTAGTCGCCGACGTCCACGCCTTCGGCTTCGTCGACCGCGTCCATCAGGCGGATCTGCCGGTCCGGCGATTCCATCACCACGTCGTCGGCCACCACTTCCCAGCGGCGGTAGGTTTCGTAATTGCCGTCCTTGTGATCGATGGTGACGCGCGTCAGCACGTCCTGATCGGGGTAGCGCTTCTTCGCCGCCGAGGCCAGGGCGGCCTCGATCGCGTCGAAGATCACTTCGCGCGGCACGCCTTTTTCGTTGGCCACCGCGTCGACTACCAGCAACAGTTCCTTGCTCATTCTTTCGCTCCGCGCGCAGCCTTGTCGGCTGCCGGTTCGTTGGATGGTTTCTTATTGGATTTTGCGGTCTTGCCGGCCGGCTTGGGGCGCTTGGCCGGCAGCTTGGGAGTGCTACCCGGCTGCTTGGGCGTCTTGCCCGGCTTGGTCGGGGCCAGGCCCAGCGCCGCCCAGTCGGGCAGGATCCGCGCCTTGTCGATATTGTCGAAGTCCACCGCCAGTTCGGCGCCGTCGACCTCGAACACGATGCGGCCGGCGTCCACGTCCACCTGGGCGATGCGCCCCTGCAGGCGCCGACGGCCCTGCTGCGGCAGCTTCAACACCACCTTGGCCGATTCGTCCTGGTGGCGCGCGAACTGCGCGGCGGTGAACAGCGGACGGTCCACGCCGGGCGAGGACACTTCCAGCGTGTAGTTGCCGCTGATCGGATCTTCCACGTCCAGCTGCGCCGACACTTCGCGGCTGACCCGCTCGCAATCGTCGATGTTGACGATGCGCTCGGGCTGCTCGGCCAGCGGTACGTCGATATACAGGCGCAGCGTGGCGCCGCCCGGGGCCGGCAGGTATTCCGCCCCCAGCAGTTCCAGACCCAACGCGTCCACGGTCGGGCCCAGCAGATTCGCGATTTCGTTTGCCTTGTCGCTCACAGCCTGCCTTGCATTTGAATGAATGATTCGGTCCTGGCGGTTTTCCCGGACCCCGGAAACGACAAAGGGCCCGTTGGGCCCCTTGTCCGGTACGACTCCGGTAAAGCTGGATTCCGGTTGCAAAGACGGGAACATGCGTCTTCGCGAAGCCCAGATTTCCCTACCGCAGGCAACCGGTGAACTGGTTGCCGCTGTAGACAAATATGGTAGCGGGGGCAGGATTTGAACCTGCGACCTTCGGGTTATGAGCCCGACGAGCTGCCAGACTGCTCCACCCCGCAGCAGAAGCGGAATTATGAA
This sequence comes from Xanthomonas campestris pv. phormiicola, assembly GCA_025666215.1. Lineage (NCBI taxonomy): Bacteria > Pseudomonadati > Pseudomonadota > Gammaproteobacteria > Lysobacterales > Lysobacteraceae > Xanthomonas > Xanthomonas campestris. Next base: position 3,415,292 of record CP102593.1, read on the forward strand.
GAATCAGCGCGATGATTGCAAGCCCTGATTTTCATCCGACCCGGTGGCGATGCCGCCGGTCTTCGAGACACATGATAACCGCAAGCGACCGGAAGCGGAATAGCGATAGCGTCGATCGATGCACAAACGACAACGCCGCCAGGACGGCGGCGTTGTCGCAAACAGCTTGAAAACAGCGCTTTGGCGCGCGATCAGGCCAGATGCGCGAACGCGCGCTGGCACCACGCCATCAGCGGGCTCCAGGCCAGGCCCAGCGCCAGCAAGCCGATCGCATTGACGCCGAGCACCACGCCGAGCACGCGGTCGTCGTTGGCCGGCAACGGCTCGCCGACCGGCTCGTCGAAATACATCACCTTGATCACGCGCAGGTAGTAGAACGCACCGATCACCGCGCACAGCACCGACAGGATCGCCAGGCCGGTCCACCACAGGTTGTCGGTCGGCACCGCGAGCACCGCGCCGAGCACCGCCAGCTTGGCCCAGAAGCCCAGGAACGGCGGCACGCCCGCCAGCGAGGCCATGATGCACAGCACCAGCAGCGCCATCCACGGGTTGCGCGCGTTCAGGCCCTTGAAGTCGTCGATGTGCTCGGCCTCGAAGCCCTTGCGCGACATCGCGATGATCGCGCCGAACGAGGCGGTGGACATCACCGCGTAGCAGATCGCATAGAACAGCGCCGCCGCATAGCCGCGCTCGCCGCCGCCGGCCACGCCGAGCAGCAGGAAGCCGATGTGCGAGACCGTGGAATACGCCAGCATGCGCTTGAGGTTGCTCTGTGCCAGCGCCATCAGGTTGCCGACCAGCAGCGACAGCGCGGCCAGGCCGCCGACCACCCAGTGCCACTGCTCGGCCAGCGGGCCGACGCCCACTTCCAGCAGCCGGTAGGCCATGCCGAACGCGGCCAGCTTCGAGGCCGAGCTGATGAACAGCGCGACCGGTGCCGGCGCGCCCTGGTACACGTCGGGCAGCCACATGTGGAACGGCGCGGCGCCGAGCTTGAACGCCACCCCGGCGATCATGAAGAGGGTGCCGGTCAGCAGCAGCGTGCGCTCGTGGGTGGAACCGATCGCCTCGTGGATGCCGGTCAGGCTCAGCGTGCCGGTGGCGCCGTAGATCAGCGACATGCCGTACAGCAGCAGGCCCGAGGCCAGCGAGCCGAGCACGATGTACTTCATCGCCGCTTCGGTGGCCATGCCGTTGTCGCGGTTCGACGCGACCAGCGCGTACGAGCACAGCGCCAGCAGCTCCAGGCCCAGGTACACCATCAGCAGGCTACCGGCCGAGACCAGGATCATCATGCCGACCGTGGCGAACAGCACCAGCACCGGGATCTCGCCCTGGTACAGCTTGCGCTCGCGCAGGTAGCTCCAGCCGTAGATCAGGGTCAGCGCGCTGAGCCCGACGATCACCGTCTTCATCACGTCGGCGGCGGCATCGCGCACGAACATGCCGTTGAACACCTCGCCCTGCCCGCCCACGCCGGCGAGCAGCATCGCGAACACCGCGACCAGGATCGCCACCGAGACGATGTGGGTCCAGGCCTTGTTGCGCTCGCTGATGAACAGATCGAGCATCAGCAGGGCGAAGGCGCCGCCGGTCAGCACCAGCTCGGGGAGCAGGGGCGGCAGGTCGACGGCGGTCAGGGGCAGTAGCGCAGGGGTGGTCATCATCAAATCTCTGGAATCATTTCGCTCGACGGCCCGATTACAGCTTGCTGGTGGCGATCTGCGCCGCCAGCTTTGCGATCGAGGGTTCCATCAGGTCGGTCAGCGGCTTCGGATACAGGCCCAGGGCCAGCACGCCTGCCGCGAACACGCCCAGCACCAAGGCCTCGCGGCCGTTGATGTCCTTCAGTTCGGCCACGTGCGCGTTGGCCACTTCGCCGAAGAACACGCGCCGGTACAGCCACAGGGTGTAGGCGGCGGTGATCACCAGGGTGGTGCCCGCACCGACGGCCAGCAGCGGATGGGTCTGGAAGCTGGCCATGAGCACCATGAACTCGCCGACGAAGCCGCTGGTGCCGGGCAGGCCCGCATTGGCCATGAAGAACAGCATCGAGAACGACGCGAACCACGGCATCACGTTGGCCACGCCGCCGTAGTCGGCGATGCGGCGGGTATGCATGCGGTCGTAGAGCACGCCGACGCAGGAGAACATCGCGCCGGACACGAAGCCGTGCGAGATCATCTGCACCATCGCGCCCTGCAGGCCCAGGCGCGCCGCATCGGCGCTGCCGAAGCCGACCAGGGCGAAGGCGACGAAGGTGCCCAGGGTGACGAAGCCCATGTGCGCGATCGACGAATACGCGATCAGCTTCTTCATGTCGTCCTGCACCAGCGCGACCAGGCCGACGTAGATCACCGCGATCAGCGACAGCGCGATCACCAGCCAGGCCCATTCGTTGCTGGCGTCGGGCAGGATCGGCAGGTTGAAGCGCAGGAAGCCGTAGCCGCCGATCTTCAGCGCGATCGCCGCCAGGATCACCGAACCGGCGGTCGGCGCCTCCACGTGCGCGTCCGGCAGCCAGGTGTGCACCGGGAACATCGGCACCTTGACCGCGAACGCGATCAGGAACGCGAAGAACAACCAGGTCTGTTCCTTGGAGGTCAGCGACAGCTGGTACAGGTCGGCGAGCTGGAAGCTGCCGCCCTTCAGGTACAGGTAGATCAACCCGACCAGCATCAGCACCGAGCCGAGGAAGGTGTACAGGAAGAACTTGACCGCGGCGTAGATGCGGCGCGGGCCGCCCCAGATGCCGATGATCAGGAACATCGGGATCAGCATCGCCTCGAAGAACACGTAGAACAGCATCGCGTCGGTGGCGGCGAAGATGCCGACGGTGACGCCTTCCAGGATCAGGAACGCGGCCACGTACTGGTTGACCCGCTTCTCGATCGAGGTCCAGGCGCCGATCAGCGCCAGCACCGTGACCAGCGTGGTCAGCACGATCAGCGCGATCGCGATGCCATCGACGCCGAGGTTGTAGCCGATGTCGTAGGCCGGGATCCACGCATGGGTCTCGACGAACTGCAGCGCGTCGCTGGCGTAGTCGAAGCCGGTGAGCAGCGGCAGGCTGAGGGCGAAGGTCAGCAACGCGACCAGCAGCGACGCCCAGCGCGCCGCCTTGGCGTCGCGCAACGCGAGGATCAGCGCGCCGCCGAGGATCGGCAGCCAGATCAGGAGAGTCAGTAGGGGCCAGTTCGACACGTGTTCTTATTCCGTACAGGTCAACGCCAGAAATGCATCAGCACGCCCAACAGGGCAATGAGACCGATGATCATCGCGAAGGCGTAGTGATAGAGGAAACCGGATTGCGTGCGACGCAGCAGGTTGGCCGCCAGGTCGATCACGCGCGCGGTGCCGTTGACCATGACGCCGTCCACGACATGCGTATCCACCGCGCGCGACACCTTGCCCAGGCCCAGCCCGCCGCCGGCGAAGCCGTCGATCCAGAGCTTGTCGAAACCGTACTTGTTCTCGAGGATCCACACCGGCAGCGAGAACGTCTTGCGCGCCTTCGCCGCCAGCTCGGGCTTCCACAGGTACAGGATCCAGGCCAGGGCGAAGCCGGCCAGGGTCAGGAAGAACGGCGGCTGGGTCAGGCCGTGCAGCGCGAACGCGACCGGGCCGTGGAACTCCTCGGCCAGCGCGCCGACGCTGTCGCGCGCCGGGTTGTAGAAGTCGATGATGCCGCTGAAGAAACCGACCGCCTGGCCCTTGATCGCCACTGCGGCATGGTGCCCCGCCCAATCGGTACCGAACAGCATCGGGCCGATGGTGAAGAAGCCGATCGCGATCGACGGGATCGCCAGCAGCACCAGCGGCACCGTCACCACCCACGGCGACTCGTGCGGCTCGTGCGCGCCATGGTGGCCGTGGTCGTCGTGACCATGGTCGTCATGCGCATGCGCGTCGTGCGCGTCGGCATGCGCGCTGTCGTGGTGCGCGTGCGCGTCGTGCGCATGCGCATCGCGGAAGCGTTCCTTGCCGTGGAAGGTCAGGAACAGCAGGCGGAAGCTGTAGAAGCTGGTGATCAGCACGCCGCCGAGTACCGCCCAGTAGCCGTAGGTCGCGATCCAGTTGTGCGACTCGTGCGCATGGTGCGCGGCCGCCTCGATGATCGTGTCCTTGGAGTAGAAGCCGGCGAAGAACGGGGTACCGACCAGCGCCAGGGTGCCGATCACGCTGGTCCAGTAGGTGACCGGCATGTACTTGCGCAGGCCGCCCATCTTGCGCATGTCCTGCTCGTGGTGCATGCCGACGATCACCGAGCCGGCGGCCAGGAACAGCAGCGCCTTGAAGAAGGCGTGGGTCATCAGGTGGAACACCGCTGCCGAGTACGCCGACACGCCCAGCGCCACGGTCATGTAGCCCAGCTGCGACAGCGTCGAGTAGGCGACCACGCGCTTGATGTCGTTCTGCACGATGCCGATCAGGCCGGTGAAGAACGCGGTGGTGGCGCCGATGAACAGCACGAAGTTCAGCGCGGTTTCCGACAGTTCGAACAGCGGCGACATGCGCGCCACCATGAAGATGCCGGCGGTGACCATGGTCGCGGCGTGGATCAGCGCCGAGATCGGGGTCGGGCCTTCCATCGAGTCGGGCAGCCACACGTGCAGCGGCACCTGCGCCGACTTGCCCATCGCGCCGATGAACAGGCAGATGCAAATGATCGTCGCCACGTTCCACGGGTGGCCCTGGAACAGCTGCACCTGGGCCAGGCCGCCGGCCGCCTCGTTGCCGAGCACCGCGGTGGCGTTGGCGAACACGCTGGCGTAGTCGAGCGTGCCGAACCACAGCAGCACGCCGGCGATGCCGAGGATGAAACCGAAGTCGCCGACGCGGTTGACCAGGAACGCCTTCATGTTGGCGAACACCGCGCTCGGCCGCTTGAACCAGAACCCGATCAGCAGGTACGACACCAGGCCCACCGCTTCCCAGCCGAAGAACAGCTGCAGGAAGTTGTTGCTCATCACCAGGCTCAGCATCGAGAAGGTGAACAGCGAGATGTAGCTGAAGAAGCGCTGGTAGCCGGGATCCTCGGCCATGTAGCCGATGGTGTAGATGTGCACCAGCAGCGACACGAAGGTCACCACCACCATCATCATCGCGGTCAGCCGATCGACCATGAAGCCGACGTGGGCCGAGTAGTGGCCGACCTCGAAGAAGGTGTACAGGTTCTGGTTGAACGGCGACGCGCCCTGCCCGACCAGCTGGTACAGCGTCCAGCACGACAGCGCACAGCTGATCGCCACGCCGAGGATGGTGACGGACTGGGCGCCCTTGCGCCCGACCTGGCGACCGAACAGGCCGGCGACGATGCTGCCGACCAGCGGCGCAAGCACCACCGCGATCAGCAGACTCTTGGAGAGAGTGATTTCCATCTACGGGTCAGCCCTTCAGCGAATCGACTTCGGCCACGTTGATCGTGTGGCGGGTACGGAACAGCGTCACCAGGATCGCGAGGCCGATGGCGGCCTCGGCCGCGGCCACGGTCAGGATGAAGAACACGAACAGCTGGCCGGCGGCGTCGCCGAGTTCACGCGAGAACGCGACGAAGTTGATGTTGACCGACAGCAGCATCAGCTCGATCGACATCAGCAGCACGATGACGTTCTTGCGGTTGAGGAAGATGCCGGCCAGGCTGATGCAGAACAGCACCGCGCCGAGCGCCAGCAGGTGGCCTAGGGTGATCATGGCTGGCCCTCCTGCGGCGCCGGAGCCGGGGTGTGCAGCGTGGGCTTTTCGGCATCCATCTTGACGATGCGCAAGCGGTCGCCGGCCTTGACCCGCGCCTGCTCGCCCGGGTTCTGGGTCTTGATGCCGGTGCGCTTGCGCAGGGTCAGCATCACCGCCGCCACCACCGCCACGGTCAGGATGATCGCGGCGAATTCGAACGGCAGCAGGAACTGGGTGAACAGGGTCTTGGCCAGCCAGGCGATGTTGGAGGTGTCGGCGGCCTGCGCGGCGGCGTTGTCGGCCGGGAACGGGGTGGCGGTGCGCGCCTTGACCCCGATCAGGGTGACCATCTGCACCAGCATCGCCACCGCCACCACCAGCCCGACCGGCAGGTAGCGCACCCAGCCCTGGCGCAGCCGCGCGGTATCGATGTCGAGCATCATCACCACGAACAGGAACAGCACCATCACCGCGCCGACGTAGACCAGCACCAGGGTCACGCCGAGGAACTCGGCGCCCACCAGCAGCCACACGCAGGCGATGGAGAAGAAGGTCAGGATCAGGCACAGCACCGCGTACACGGAGTTGCGCACGCTGATCACCGCGCCGGCGGAGACCGCGGCGATGGTGGCGAAGATCCAGAAAGCGATATTTACCCAATCCATTTCGGGACCTCAGCGGAAGGCGGCGTCGGCGGCGCGGCGCTCGGCGATCTCGGCTTCGAGCCGGTCTCCGATCGCCAGCAGCTGCGGCTTGGTGACGATGTTCTCGCCGCGGTTCTCGAAGTGGTACTCGAGCACGTGGGTTTCCACGATCGAGTCCACCGGACAGCTTTCCTCGCAGAAACCGCAGTAGATGCACTTGAACAGGTCGATGTCGTAGCGCGTGGTGCGGCGGGTGCCGTCCTCGCGCTTGGCCGAATCGATGGTGATCGCCAGCGCCGGGCACACCGCCTCGCACAGCTTGCAGGCGATGCAGCGTTCCTCGCCGTTGGGATAGCGGCGCAGCGCGTGCAGGCCGCGGAAGCGCACCGACTGCGGGAACTTCTCCATCGGGTACAGCACGGTGTACTTGGGACGGAACGTGTACTTCAGGGTCAGCCACAGGCCGCCGAGCAGCTCGAGCAGCAGCAGGCTCTTGAAGTAATGGGTGACTTTATTCATCGCTTACACGCCCTTGTGGATCACGCCGTAGAACACCATCAATGCCGTCACCGCGATCCACACGATCGTCAGCGGAATGAACACCTTCCAGCCCAGGCGCATGATCTGGTCGTAGCGGTAGCGCGGGAAGCTGGCGCGGAACCAGATGTAGGCGCTGGCGAAGAACAACACCTTCATCAGCAGCCACGGCCAGCCGCCGGTCCAGATCCAGTTGACCCACGGCGAGATGTCCGCCGTGACCCAGCCCTGGAGCGGGCTCAGCCAGCCGCCCAGGAAGAAGATCGAGACCAGGAAGCTGACCAGGATCATGTTGGCGTATTCGGCCAGGAAGAACAGGGCGAACGCGCCGCCCGAATACTCGACCATGTGCCCGGCGACGATTTCCGACTCGCCCTCGACCACGTCGAACGGCGCGCGGTTGGTCTCGGCCACGCCGGACACCCAGTACACGATGAACAGCGGGAACAGCGGCACCAGGAACCAGTCGAAGAAGCCGGAGTTGCCGGCCTGCGCCGCCACGATCGTGCTCAGGTTGAGGCTGCCGGCGGCGATCATCACCCCGACCAGGGCGAAGCCCATCGCGATCTCGTAGCTGACCACCTGCGCGGCCGAGCGCATCGCGCCCAGGAACGCGTACTTGGAGTTGGACGCCCAGCCGGCCAGGATGATGCCGTACACGCCCAGCGAGGTCATCGCCAGCAGGTACAGCAGGCCGGCGTTGGCGTTGGACAGCACCAGCTTGGCGTCGAACGGCACCACCGCCCAGGCCGCGAACGCCGGCGCCAGGGTGATCAGCGGCGCGATCACGAACATCGCCTTGTGCGAGCTGCTGGGCTGGATGATCTCCTTGAACAGCAGCTTGAACACGTCGGCGAAGGCCTGGAAGATGCCCATGCCCACGTACATCGGCCCGTGGCGCACGTGCATCCAGCCGATCAGCTTGCGCTCCCAGACCACGTAGAACGCCACCGAGATGATCACCGGCATGGTGATCAGCAGGATCTTCAGCACGATCCACAGGACCACGCCGATCGCGCCCAGGCCGACGAACCACTGGTGCAGCGGATCGACCACGTTCAACAGCATCTCGTTCATGCAGCCACCACCGTTACCCGGCCGGCACCGATCGGCGCCGTCGCACCATGGCCGGATTCGATCCAGGCCACCCCTGCCGCGACCCGCGGATCCAGCACCACCGGCAGCGTCGCGTTGCCGACGGCGTTGCCGACCTTGACCACCTGCCCGGCAGCCACGCCCAGTTGCGCGGCGTGCTCGGGATGCAGGCGGATCGCCGGCGCGGCGTTGAGCGGATGCGCCTGCAGCGCGGGCGCACGGCGCACCACCGCATCGGTGCGGTAGATCGCCGGCGTCGCCGCCACTTCGATGCCCTCGCCCGCCGCCGCGGCCTGCGCCGAACCGCGCAGGCTCACGCTGCGCGGCTGCACGCCGGCACGCAGGCCGGCCAGGTCGGTGAAGTCGAAGCCGGCCAGCTGCAGTTCGCCGCCGAGCGCACGCAGCACCCGCCAGCCTTCGCGCGCCTGGTCCGGCAGCTTGCCGGCGGCACGCGCCAGCTGCTCGACGCCGTCCAGGTTGGTCAGCGTCGCGTCGATTTCCGGCAGCGCGCCGATCGGCAGGATCACATCGGCGATATCGCGGGTGGAGGCGCAGGCGAACTGGCTGAACGCCACCACCTTGGCCGCGCCCAGCGCGGCGCGCGCGGCGCCGGCATCGGCGAAGTCCAGGCCCGGCTCGATGCCGTAGAGCACATAGGCGCTGCGCGGCTCGGCGAACATGCCGGCCACGTCGCGCGCGCTCGGCAGCACGCCGAGCTTGGCCAGGCCCACCGCATTGGCGCCCTGCGGCACGCGGCACAGCGCCGCGCCGGTGGCAGCGGCGAAGTCGCGCGCGGCGGCGCGCAGCGCGGCGGCCTGCGGATGGTTCTCGACCAGCGCGCCGACGATCAGCACCGCACGCCCGGCGGCGCCCTGCACCGCCTCGCGCAGCGCCGCATCGGCGAGCGCGGCGGCGAAACCGGACGGGGCCACGATCTGCTTGCCGGCCTGGTCGAAGGCGAAATCGAAATCGACCGGATTGATCGAGTACACGCGCGCCTGGCGCTGCATCCGCGCCTTGCGGATACGCGCGTGCAGCAGCGGCAGCTCATGCCGCAGGTTGCTGCCCAGCACCACGATCACGTCGGCCTGCTCGATCTGCGCCAGCGGCACCGCGAACGGCTCGGCCACGGCGGCATCGGAGAAATCGCGGTTGCCGATGCGGTGGTCCAGGTTGCCGCTGCCCAGGCCGTCGGCAAGGCGCGCCAGCAAGGCGCCTTCCTCGTTGGAGGTGGCCGGGTGCGCGAGCACGCCCAGCGCATCGCCGCGGTTGCTGTTCAGGATGTCGGCGGCGGCGGCCAGGCCATCGGCCCAGGACACTTCCTGCCACTGCCCGTCGATCTTGCGCAGCGGCCGGGTGGCGCGGTCGGCCGCGTACAGGCCCTGGTGCGAATAGCGGTCGCGGTCGGACAGCCAGCACTCGTTGACCGCCTCGTTGTCGCGCGGCACGGTGCGCAGCACTTCGCCGCGGCGCACGTGCAGGAACAGGTTGGAACCCATCGCGTCGTGGTAACCGAGCGATTCGCGCGCGGTCAACTCCCACGGACGCGCGCGGAACTGGAACACCTTGTTGGTCAGCGCGCCGACCGGGCACACGTCGATGACGTTGCCCGACAGCTCGGTGGTCAGCGGCTTGCCGTCGTAGGTGCCGATCTGCAGGTTCTCGCCGCGGTACATGCCGCCCAGCTCGTAGGTGCCGGCGATGTCCGCGGTGAAGCGCACGCAGCGCGTGCACTGGATGCAGCGGGTCATCTCGGTGGCCACCAGCGGACCGATGTCCTCGTCCGCCACCACGCGCTTGCGCTCGTTGAAGCGGCTGACCGAGCGGCCGTAGCCCAGCGACACGTCCTGCAGCTCGCACTCGCCGCCCTGATCGCAGATCGGGCAATCCAGCGGGTGGTTGATCAGCAGGAATTCCATCACGCTGCGCTGGTACTTGAGCGCCTTCTCGCTGCGCGTGGCGACCTTCATGCCGTCCATCACCGGCGTCGCGCACGCGGGCGACGGCTTCGGCGACTTCTCCACGTCAACCAGGCACATGCGGCAGTTGGCCGCGATCGGCAGCTTCTCGTGGTAGCAGAAGCGCGGGATCGGGATCCCGGCCTTGTCGGCGGCCTGGATGATCATCGAGCCCTTCGGCACGACCAGGGACTGGCCGTCGATCTCGACGGTCACGTGTCCCTCCGGCACCACGGCCGGGGTCACGCCAGGATTGTTGGGTTGCGCGCTCATGCGGCGGCTGCCTCCACCTTCTTGCCGTCAACCATCGAATGACCGTTGACGATGTAGTACTCGAATTCGTCCCAGAACTGGCGCAGGAAGCCCTGGATGGGCCATGCCGCCGCTTCGCCGAACGCGCAGATGGTGTGGCCCTCGATCTGGCCGGCCACCGTCTTCAGCTGGTGCAGGTCTTCCATCGTGGCCTTGCCGGCGACGATGCGCTCGAGCACGCGGTGCATCCAGCCGGTGCCTTCGCGGCACGGGGTGCACTGGCCGCAGGATTCCTTGTGGAAGAACTGCGAGATGCGGCAGGCGAACTTGACGCAGCACACGCTGTCGTCGAGCACCACGATGGCGCCCGAGCCCAGGCCGGTGCCAAGCGCACGCAGGGTGTCGTAGTCCATCTGCAGGCCCTTGAGCTGCTCGGCCTTGAGCACCGGCATCGACACGCCGCCCGGCACCGCGCCCTTCAGCGTGCGGCCCGGCTTGAGGCCGCCGGCCATCTCCAGCAGTTCGTCGAAGGTGGTGCCCAGCGGCACCTCGAAGTTGCCGCCCTTCTGCACGCAGCCGGACACCGAGAAGATCTTCGGCCCGCCGTTCTTGGTCTTGCTCAGGCCCAGGAACCATTCCGGGCCGTTGCGGATGATCGCCGGCACCGAGGCGTAGGTCTCGGTGTTGTTGATCGTCGAGGGCTTGCCGTACAGGCCGAAGTTGGCCGGGAACGGCGGCTTGTAGCGCGGCTGGCCCTTCTTGCCTTCCAGCGACTCCATCAGCGCGGTCTCTTCGCCGCAGATGTAGGCGCCGGCGCCCAGCGCGCCGTAGATGTCGATGTCCACGCCGCTGCCGAGCACGTTCTTGCCCAGCCAGCCGTTGCTGTAGGCGTCGGCCAGGGCCTGCTCGAAGTGCTCGAACGGCTCGTGGTGGAACTCGCCGCGCAGGTAGTTGTAGCCCACCGTGCTGCCGGTGGCGTAGCAGGCGATGGCCATGCCCTCCACCACCGAATGCGGGTTGTAGCGCAGGATGTCGCGGTCCTTGCAGGTGCCCGGCTCGGACTCGTCCGAGTTGCACAGGATGTATTTCTGCGGCGCGCCCTTGGGCATGAACGACCACTTCAGGCCGGTCGGGAAGCCGGCGCCGCCACGGCCGCGCAGGTTCGACTGCTTGACCATTTCGACCACCTGCTCCGGCGCGATCTTCTCTTCGAGGATCTTGCGCAGGGCGGCGTAGCCACCGGACTTGAGGTAGCTCTCGTACGACCACGGCGTGTCGTAGTGCAGCGTGGTCAGCACGACCTGGTGCGGCTGTGGGGCCGGGCCGACCGGGCCGGTGGGAGCGTGGGGATGCTGTGCCATTGCCGTTACTCCAACCCGTCCAGCAGCGCGTCGACCTTGTCCTTGGTCAAGTGCTCGTGATAGTGGCCGTTGATCACCATCATCGGCGCGCCGGCGCAGCCGGCAAGGCATTCTTCTTCGCGCTTGAGATAGACGCGGCCGTCGGCGGTGGACTGGCCCAGCTTGCAGCCGAGCTTCTTCTCCGCATGCGCGACCAGGTCCTCGGCGCCGTTGAGCCAGCAGCTGATGTTGGTGCAGAAGGCGACGTTGTTGCGGCCGACCTTCTCGGTCTCGAACATCGAATAGAAGCTGGCGACCTCGTAGGCCCACACCGGCGGCAGTTCGAGATACTTGGCCACGCCGACGATCAGCTCGTCGGTCAGCCAGCCCTGGTTCTGCTCCTGCGCGGCGTGCAGGCCCTGCAGCACCGCCGAACGCTTGCGGTCCGGCGGGAACTTGGCCAGCCAGTGATCGATGTGCGCGCGCGTCTTGTCGCTCAGCACCAGCATCGGATCGACGTCGCGCGCCGCTTCGAAATTACCTGTGGCTTTCATGCGTGGAACTCCGGGACTCGGGACTCGGGACTCGGGACTCGCAAGAGCCCGCGTCCGCCGATGCCCGGACCGTGGAAAAGAACAACCGTGTTTACCGAAAAGGAAGCTGCGAACCCGCTGTTGGCGAGTCCCGAGTCCCGAGTCCCGAGTCCCGGCTTCATCGATCCACCTCGCCAAACACCAGATCATAGGTACCGATCATCGCCACCACGTCGGCCAGCATGTGCCCGCGCACGATCGCGTCCATCGAGGACAGATGGGCGAAGCCGGGCGCGCGCAGGTGCACGCGGAACGGCTTGTTGGCGCCGTCGGAGGCCAGGTAGCAGCCGAACTCGCCCTTGGGCGCCTCGACCGCGCAATAGGTCTCGCCGGCCGGCACGCAATAGCCTTCGCTGAACAGCTTGAAGTGATGGATCAAGGCTTCCATGTCGTCCTTCATCTCCGCCCGCTTGGGCGGGGCGACCTTGAAGTTCTCGACCATCACCGGGCCGGGATTGGCCTTCAGCCACTTCACGCACTGCTGGATGATGCGGTTGGATTCGCGCATCTCGGCCACGCGCACCAGGTAGCGGTCGTAGCAGTCGCCGTTGGTGCCGACCGGGATGTCGAAATCCACCGCGTCGTACTTGGCGTAGGGCTGCTTCTTGCGCAGGTCCCACTCGATGCCCGAGCCGCGCAGCATCACCCCGGTCATGCTCCAGCCATAGGCCTGCTCCGGCGTGACCACGCCGATGCCCACGGTGCGCTGCTTCCAGATGCGGTTGTCGGTGAGCAGGGTCTCGTATTCGTCGACCCGGCCCGGGAAGGTGCTGGTGAAGTCTTCCAGGAAGTCGAGCAGGGAGCCTTCGCGCGCGGCGTTGAGCCGCTTCAGCGCATTGCCCTTGTGCCAGCGCGATTCCTTGTACTTGGGCATGCGGTCCGGCAGGTCGCGGTAGACGCCGCCGGGCCGGTAGTAGGTCGCGTGCATGCGCGCGCCGGAGACCGCCTCGTAGCAGTCCATCAGCTCCTCGCGCTCGCGGAACGCGTACAGCATCACCGCCATCGCGCCCAGGTCCAGGCCGTTGGAGCCGACCCACATCAGGTGGTTCAGGATGCGGGTGATCTCGTCGAACATGGTGCGGATGTACTGCGCGCGCTCCGGCGCCTCGATCCCCATCAGGGTCTCGATCGCGCGCACATAGGCGTGTTCGTTGCACATCATCGACACGTAGTCGAGGCGGTCCATGTAGCCGATCGACTGGTTGAACGGCTTGGACTCGGCCAGCTTCTCGGTGCCACGGTGCAGCAGGCCGATATGCGGATCGGCGCGGACCACGGTCTCGCCGTCCATTTCCAGGATCAGGCGCAACACGCCATGCGCGGCCGGATGCTGCGGGCCGAAGTTCATGGTGTAGTTGCGGATCTCCTGCCTGGCTTCGGCGGGATTGCTGGCGAACGCGTCGTGCGCCTGGTGGTACTCGCTCACTTGGCGGGCTCCTTGTGTGCTTCGCCCGCGGCGGTCTGGTAGCGCGCATCGTCGCGGATCACGCGCGGCACGCCGACGCGCGGCTCGACCGAGGTCACCGGCTCGTACACCACGCGCTGCCGCTCTTCGTCGTAGCGCACTTCGACGTTGCCGATCAGCGGGAAGTCCTTGCGGAACGGATGGCCGACGAAGCCGTAGTCGGTGAGGATGCGGCGCAGGTCCGGGTGGCCGGCGAAGACCACGCCGAACAGGTCGAATGCCTCGCGCTCGAACCAGTTCGCGCCCGGCCAGATGTCGGTGACCGAGGCCACCACCGGCAGGTCTTCGTTGGGCGCATAGCAGCGCACGCGCAGGCGCTGGTTGTGGCGATAGGAGATCAGCTGCGCGAGCACCGCATAACGCTGCAACGGCACCGGCAGCGGCTGGATGTCACCGGCGGTCTCGCCGCTGGGGAATTCGCCCCAGGCGAAACGGCCCATGCCCTTGCCTTCGACGCCGCGGCTGAAGCCCTGCGACGACACGTCGGCGGTATCCCACTCGTCGCTGCCGTAGCCCAGGTAGTCCACGCCGCACAGGTCGGACAACTGTTCGAAACCGAACTCGTCGCGCAGCGCCAGGCAGGTGGCGTGCCAGGCGTCGGCCGGCACTTCCAGGGTGACTTCGCCACGCGGGAGGACCACGAACACCTGGCTGCCGGGGAAACGGGCGCCGAGTCGGTCGCTAAAGGAAGATGCTTGCTCTGCCATGGGGGCTTGGCGTGCTCTTAAGAAGTAAGAGGAATCAGCGCGCGATGGTCTGGGTTCGCCAGATCTTCTTCTGCAGCTGCAAGATGCCGTAGACCAGCGCTTCGGCGGTCGGCGGGCAGCCCGGGACGTAGATGTCCACCGGCACGATGCGGTCGCAACCGCGCACCACCGAGTACGAATAATGGTAGTAGCCGCCGCCGTTGGCGCAGCTGCCCATCGAGATCACCCACTTCGGGTCCGGCATCTGGTCGTAGACCTTGCGCAGCGCCGGGGCCATCTTGTTGACCAGGGTGCCGGCGACGATCATCACGTCGGACTGGCGCGGCGACGGGCGGAACACCACGCCGTAGCGGTCCAGGTCCAGGCGCGCGGCGCCGGCGTGCATCATCTCCACCGCGCAGCAGGCCAAGCCGAAGGTCATCGGCCACATCGAGCCGGTGCGCGCCCAGTTCAGCAGCGCATCGACGCTGGTGGTCACGTAGCCCTTCTCGAGCAACGGGTTCTCGCCTTCGGGACGCAGGATGTCGTCGACCCGCCCTTCCGGGATCGGGTTGGTCATCAGGCGATCCAGGGTCTGAATCACTCCCATTCCAGCGCTCCCTTCTTCCACACGTAGATAAAACCGAGGAACAGCATGCCGACGAACAGGCCCATGGTGACCAGGGAGCGAGCGCCCAGGTCCATGAACACCTGCGTCCAAGGCACGATGAAGATGATTTCCAGATCGAAGACGATGAACTGGATCGCGATCAGGTAGTAGCGCACGTCGAACTTCATGCGCGCGTCCTCGAAGGCCTCGAAGCCGCACTCGTAGGGCGAGAGCTTCTTCGCGTCGGGACGCCGGGGACCGAGGAACCGCCCCACCAGCATCAGCGCGACGCCGATTCCGGTGGCCACGATCAGAAACAGTAGGGTGGGCAAATATTCGGCCAGCACTCGCAATTCTCTCTTGCCTGTGCCCGCGCGCGTGCCGCGCAGGCATGGGGTAGACGATCTTCCAGCAAGAACATGACGTTCCTGCCCAGAAACCGTAGCCAAACAATGGTGCCCAAGAGGGGACTCGAACCCCTACGACCTAAGTCGCTACCACCTCAAGGTAGTGCGTCTACCAATTCCGCCACCTGGGCTTGCGTATCGCGCGCGGCATCCCGCCGCGCAACATAGTGTAACCGTCTTCAGTCTTTCTGCGATGGGGCAGGCGACTTTTGTTGCGCATTTTCCGGCGCCTGCTGCGCGGGCACCGCAGCGGCAGGTGCGGCGGCGGCCGGCGCGGTCGAGGCCGGGGCCTGCGGGATCTTCAGCTCGCCAGCCGGCGCCGCCGGTGTCGGGTTCGCGGCCTGCGACATCACGCCGAGGTTGGCCTCGGCGGCCGGGCGCGCGCTGTGGCCGGCATACCAGGCCATGAACAGGCTGATGCCGAAGAACACCACCGCCAGCCACTTGGTCGACTTGGACAGGAAGTTGGACGCGCCGCGCGATCCGAACACGGTGCCGGACGCACCCGCGCCGAAGCCCGACCCCGCCGCCGCGCCGGAACCGCGCTGCATCAGGATCAGCGCGATCATCGCGATCGCCACCAGCACGTAGACCACATTGAGGATGACCATCAGCATTTCGAAATCCGTCCGGACAGTTGCGACTTGGGTAGCGAGCGGCCGCCAGCGCGGCGACCGTTCGGTTAACGGGCGGCCGCCGCTCGCGCGATGGCCAGGAACTCCCCGGCGACCAGCGAAGCGCCGCCGACCAGCCCGCCATCGACGTCCGGCTGCGCGAACAGCTCGGCGGCGTTGTCGGGCTTGACGCTGCCCCCATACAGGAGCGGCAGCGAATCAGCGATTCTAGCATCGTGGGCGGCGACTTCGCCACGGATGAAGGCGTGTACCGCCTGCGCCTGGGCCGGGCTGGCGGTGCGCCCGGTGCCGATCGCCCACACCGGCTCGTAGGCGACCACGGCCTGGGCGAAGCCCTGCGCGCCGACCAGCGCCAGCACCGGTGCCAGCTGCGCGGCGATGACCGATTCAGTCTGGCCGGCCTCGCGCTGCTGCAGGCTCTCGCCCACGCACAGGATCGGGATCAGCCCGGCATGCAGCGCCGCGGCGAACTTGCGCGCGACCAGCTCGCTGTTCTCGTGATGGTACTGGCGCCGCTCCGAATGCCCGACCAGCCCGTAATGGGCGCCGACATCGATCAGCATCGCCGCCGACACCTCGCCGGTGTAGGCGCCCTTCTCGTTGCTGCTCACGTCCTGCGCGCCGAAGCGCAGCGCATGGCCCTCGAAATCGTCGATCAGGTCGCCCAGGTACGGCAGCGGCGGCAGGATCACCACCTCCACCCCGTCGGCGGGCAGGCCCGCGGCCACCTCCCGCACCAGGGCGGTGGCGAACTGGCGGTTGCCGTGCAGCTTCCAGTTTCCGGCTACGATCTTGCGTCGCATCGGCGCGTTCTCCGGCGAAAAAGTGCCGGAAGGATAGCCGATGCGCGGTGAGGCCCGGCGCTGCCGCCGCCTTTCGCCGCGTCCGCGCCCGCCCTGCCCCAACCACTGCCGCCCTCTGCGAGACCGCCATGCCCCAGCCTTCCGGCCATGCCCTGATCACCGGCGCCTCCAGCGGCATCGGCCGCGAGATCGCCCGCGAATACGCGCGCCGCGGCGTGCCGCTGATCCTCAGCGCGCGGCGCGAGGCGCTGCTGCAGGCACTGGCCGAGGAACTGCGCGCGCAGGTGCCGGTGCAGATCGTGGTCGCCGATCTGGCCGACCCGGCGGCACCGGCCGCGCTGGTGGCCGAACTGGAACGGCGCGGCCTGGCGGTGCGGATCCTGGTCAACAACGCCGGCTATGGCGTGCCGGGGCGCTTTCCCGACAGCGACTGGGCCACGCATGCCGCGTTCCTGCAGGTGATGGTCGGCGCGGTCTGCGAACTGACCTGGCGCCTGCTGCCGGCGCTGCGCGCCAGCGGCCACGGCCGCATCCTCAATGTCGCCTCGTTCGCCGCGCTGGTGCCGGGCGCCGACGGGCAGACCCTGTACGCGGCGGCGAAGAGCTTCATGCTGCGCTTCAGCGAATCGCTGGCGCTGGAGAACGCCGACCGCGGCGTCAACGTCTGCGCACTGTGCCCGGGCTTCACCTGGTCCGAATTCCACGACGTGACCGGCACCCGCGAACAGATGGACAAGCTGCCGCGCTGGGCCTGGCTGCAGACCGCCGCGGTCGCCCGCGCCGGCATCGACGGCGCCGAGCACGGCCGCGTGCGGGTGGTGCCGGGCGCGTTCTACCGCGCGCTGCTGGGCCTGGTCGCGCTGCTGCCGAACGCGCTGCTGCTGAAAGCGATGCGTCGCGGCTCGCAGCGGATCAGGCCGTTGGATTGAAGCCGGGAATGGGGAACCGGGAATCGGGAATGGAGAGAGCGCAGGGTTCCGAAGACCTGAAACAAGGCCGGCCACGGAAACCCGCTTTTACGATTCCCGATTCCCCATTCCCGACTCCCAGCTACTTCAGCTTGATCTCGCGCAACCGCTCCTCCAGATACCCCTGCGCGGTGATCGGCTCGGGGTAGCGGCTGGGGGTGTCGGCGCTGACGCACGAGGGCAGCACATCGATGACGAAATCCGGGTTCGGGTGCAGGAAGAACGGCACCGAGTAGCGCGGCTGCCGCGCCTGTTCGCCCGGCGGGTTGACCACGCGGTGGGTGGTCGACGGGTACACGTGGTTGGTCAGGCGCTGCAGCATGTCGCCGATGTTGACCACGATGGTGTCGGCGTCGGAGGTGAACGGCACCCACTCGCCCTGCTTGGACTTCACTTCCAGGCCGGCGGCGCTGGCGCCGACCAGCAGGGTGATCAGGTTGATGTCCTCGTGCGCGCCGGCGCGCACGTTGGGGATGTCGTCGGCGGTGATCGGCGGGTAGTGGATCGGGCGCAGGATCGCGTTGCCCGAATCGGTCTTGTCGGCGAAGTAGTGCTCGGGCAGGCCGATATGCAGCGCCAGCGCCGCGAGCACGCGCGCGCCGAGCTGGTCCAGCGCCTGGTACAGGCCGTAGCCGTGCTCGCGGAAGCCCGGCACTTCGCTCGGCCACAGGTTCGGCAGCATGACGTCGCGATACTTGGAATCCTCGCCGATCTCGCGGCCGATGTGCCAGAACTCCTTCAGGTCGAAGTGCTTGGAGTCCTTGGCGGTTTCCACGCCGAACGCGGTATAGCCGCGCGCGCCGCCGCTGCCGGGCACGTGGTACTTGCGCTTGACCTCCTCCGGCAAGGCGAAGAACGCCTTGAACACGCCATAGGCCGCATCGATCTGCGCCTGCGCGATGCCGTGGTTGCGGATGCCGGCGAAGCCCCACTCGCGGTAGGCCGCGCCCAGCTCGGCGACGAAGGCGTCGCGATCTGTGTCGAAGCGGGTGATGTCCAGGGTCGGGATGCGCGCAGTCATGGCAGGAACCGTAGTCGTGAAGGGAGAACGCCGCGCTCAGATCAGCAGGCGGTACAGCAGGTAGAAGGTGGCCGCCTTGGCGATCACCACCGCGATGCCGATGGCGATCGACTCACGCCGCGTCACGGACCGCCCCGGCGAGCTTTTCCAGGGTGTCGCGCATCAGCGCGGCGTCGTCGGCCTCGACCGTGACCCGCAGCACCGGCTCGGTCCCGGACGGACGCAGGAACGCACGCCCGCGCCCCTGCACCGCCGCCTGCGCCGCCGCCAGCGCGGCCTGCACGCTGGCCGCCTCGGCCGGGCGCGCGCCTTGCTGCAGGCGCACGTTGACGGTCTGCTGCGGCACCTTGTGCAGGCCCTGCAGCGCCTGGCGCAGGCTCTGCCGCGAGCGCTTGAGCACCTCCAGCACCTGCAGCGCGCTGACGATGGCATCGCCGGTGGTGGCGCGGTCCAGGCACAGCATGTGCCCGGAGGTTTCGCCGCCGAGCACGCCGCCGTGCTCGACCAGCGCCTGGTGCACGTAGCGGTCGCCGACCTTGACCCGCAGGAACGGCAACTGCAGCCCGGCCAGGGCCTGTTCCAGTCCGTAGTTGGTCATCAGCGTACCGACCACCGGCCCGCGCAGGCGGCCGCTGGCCTGCCAGCCGCAGGCCAGCACGTACAGCAGGTCGTCGCCATCGACCGGATTGCCCTGGTCGTCGGCCATCAGCACGCGGTCGCCGTCGCCGTCGAAGGCGATGCCCAGCTGCGCGCCATGCTGGCGCACGTTGCGGGCGAGGTTGTCGATGTGCATCGAGCCGACCCCGGCGTTGATGTTGAGCCCGTCCGGCGCGGCGCCGATCGCGATCACCTCGGCGCCCAGCTCGCGGAACAGCAGCGGCGCGATGTGGTAGGTCGCGCCGTGCGCGCAGTCCAGCACCAACTTCAGCCCGCGCAGGTCGAAGCCGCGCGGCACGCTGGCCTTGCAGAACTCGATGTAGCGGCCGATCGCATCGCGCGCGCGCATCGCCTTGCCCAGGCGCTCGGAGTCCACCGTGGCGAACGGCGCATCGAGCGCGGCCTCGATCGCGGTTTCGGTGGCGTCATCAAGCTTCTCCCCTTCGGCGGAGAAGAACTTGATGCCGTTGTCGTAGTGCGGATTGTGCGAGGCGCTGATCACGATGCCGGCGTCGGCGCCGAGCGTGCGGGTCAGGAACGCCACCGCCGGCGTGGGCATCGGCCCGAGCAGCTGCACGTCGGCCCCGGCGGCGACCAGCCCGGCCTCCAGCGCCGATTCGAACATGTAGCCGGAAATGCGCGTGTCCTTGCCGATCACCACCGTCGGCCGCGCATTGCCGGCGGCGCCGGCGCCGAGCACGCGGCCCAGCGCATTGCCCAGGCGCATCACGAAATCGGCGGAAATGGCGCCCTGCCCGACCCGGCCGCGGATGCCGTCGGTGCCGAAGTATTTGCGGGTGCTCATGGGGCCGGGACTCGGGACTCGGGACTCGGGACTCGAAGTGCCGGGACTGGGGACTCGGGACTCGGGACTCGGTCAAAAGCTGGGAAATCCAGCGCCCCCGAGAAATGCCCTCTCGTCGCGCAAAGTATCCGCCGCACGGGACCACGAGTCCCGGGTCCCGGGTCCCGGGTCCCGACAGAGATCACGCCACCACCTCGGTCTTGGCCGGCGCCGGCTGCCGCATCATCATCGCCAGCAGTTCGGACAGGCGGTCGCGCAGTTCGCGGCGGTCGCAGATCTGGTCGATGGCGCCGTGCTCGAGCAGGAACTCCGAGCGCTGGAAGCCTTCCGGCAGGGTCTCGCGCACGGTCTGCTCGATCACCCGCGGGCCGGCGAAGCCGATCAGCGCGTGCGGCTCGGCGATGTTGATGTCGCCGAGCATGGCGAAGCTGGCCGAGACGCCGCCGGTGGTCGGATGGGTCAGCACCGACACGTACGGCAGGCCGGCCTCGCGCAGGCGCCCGAGCGCGGCCGAGGTCTTGGCCATCTGCATCAGCGAGAACAGGCCTTCCTGCATGCGCGCGCCGCCGCTGGCGGAGAAGCACACGAACGGCGCGCCGATCTGCAGCGCGGTCTCCGCGGCCAGCGCGAAACGCTCGCCGACCACCGAGCCCATCGAGCCGCCCATGAAGGCGAAATCGAACGAGGCGGCGACCAGCGGCTGCGCCTTGAGCAGGCCCTGCATCGCGATCAGCGCGTCGTACTCGCCGGTGCTCTTCTGCGAGATCTTGATGCGCTCGCTGTACTTCTTCTGGTCCTTGAACTTCAGCGCGTCGGTCGGGCCCAGGCGCGCGCCGATCTCGGTCGGCGTGGTGTCCGGATCGAACAGCGAGGCCAGGCGCGCGCGCGCGCGGATCGCCATGTGGTGGCCGCATTTCGGGCACACCTCCAGGTTCTCCTCCAGCTCCGGCCGGTACAGCACGGCGCTGCAGTTGGGACACTTCTCCCACAGGCCTTCGGGAACGCTGCGCTTCTTGCTGGGCGTGCTATCGGTGCGGATGCCGGAGGGCATCAATTTGCTGAGCCAACTCATGCGGAATGACGATCCAGTCGCGCGGCCCACCAGGCCGCCAAGGGGCGACAGTCTAGCGCGCCGCCGGAAATCGCGCCGCAACGCGGCCCAACCGGCCACCGCACCGCGCATCGCCGCAGCGCAACAATCCCCGACCAGGTCCGTGTCGCAGGACACACCAAGCCATGCCCCCCTCCGGCAGCAGAGCGGTTGGCATGACGGCACGGGCAAAGCCTCCGCGCCGACGCCTCAGTTCAAGCAAGCGTCCCGCGACCGAGCCCGTCCGGCGAACATGTACCGCGCCGTGCCGCGGCACAGCGCCCGCCACCGGCGGGCACGGCCTTCACGCCTGGTCCAGCGCCTGCCGCAATGGCGCCAGGAACGCCAGCGCGCGTTCGCGCACCGCCTCCAGGGTCGTCGCCTCGGCCAGCGCCGCGACCAGCGCGCTGCCGACCACCACGCCGTCGGCGTCCACCGCCATGGCCTGGGCGCTGGCCGCGTCCTTGATCCCGAACCCGGCCACCACCGGCACCGCGCAGCGCGCGCGCAACTGGCGCAGGCGGTCGCCGGCGGCGCGGGTATCGAGGTGGTCGGCGCCGGTCACGCCGGCGAAGCTGACGTAGTACAGGTAGCCGCGCGCCGCATCGCACAACAGGCCGATGCGCGCGTCGCTGGTGGTCGGCGAGGCCAGCACGATCAGGTCCAGGCCGGCGGCGGCGAAGATCGCCAGGGTCTCGGCCGACTCTTCCGGCGGCAGGTCGACCAGCAGCACCCCGTCCACACCCGCGGCCACCGCCTCTTCGGCGAAGCGCGCGGTGCCATGGATCTCGACCGGATTGAGGTAGCCCATCAGCACCACCGGCGTGGCCGCGTCGTCGCGGCGGAACGCGCCAACCGTTTCCAGCACATAGGCCAGGCCGGCGCCGCGCGCCAAGGCGCGTTCGGAACTGCGCTGGATGGTGGGGCCGTCGGCCATCGGATCGGAAAACGGCACGCCCAGTTCGATCACGTCGGCGCCGGCCTCGACCAGCGCGTGCATCGCCGGCACGGTAGCCTCCAGCGACGGATCGCCGGCGGTGACGAACGGGATCAGCGCCTTGCGCCCGGCCTGGCGCAGCGCATCGAAGCGCGTGGCGATGCGGTTCGCGGCGCGGCTCATGCGCCGCTCTCCACCAGTTGCACGGCGTCCCAGCTTCCCCAGCACCTCGATGTCATGTTGCCTTCTCCGGTTTCGTAGCGGACCGCGCGCCCGCGTTGCGGGTCGCGCCAAGTCAGATAAAGAGCGTTGCCGTCGTCGCCAGGTTCGCTCACAGCACCATGCCTTCGCGCGCGGCGATGGTGTGCACGTCCTTGTCGCCGCGGCCGGACAGGTTGCACAGCACCAGCGCGTCCTTGGGCAGCTCGCGCGCCAGCTTGATCGACTGCGCCACCGCGTGGCTGGATTCCAGCGCGGCCAGGATGCCCTCGGTATGCGCCAGCAGATGGAACGCGGCCAGCGCCTCGTCGTCGGTGATGCCCTGGTAGACCGCGCGGCCGCTGTCGGACAGGAACGCGTGCTCGGGGCCGACGCCCGGGTAGTCCAGGCCGGCGGACACCGAATGGGTCTCGATGATCTGGCCGTCGTCGTCGCAGATCACGTAGGTGCGGTTGCCGTGCAGCACGCCCGGGCGGCCGGCGGCGATCGAGGCGGCGTGGCGGCCGCTGGCGATGCCGTCGCCGGCGGCTTCGGCGCCGTAGATCTTCACCGCGGGATCGTTGAGGAAGGCGTGGAACAGGCCGATGGCGTTGCTGCCGCCGCCGACGCAGGCGCTGATCGCGTCCGGCAGGCGGCCGTAGTCTTCCAGCATCTGCGCGCGCGCCTCGCGGCCGACGATGGCGTTGAAGTCGCGCACCATGCGCGGATACGGATCCGGGCCGGCGACGGTGCCGATGATGTAGAAGGTGTCGCGCACGTTGGTCACCCAGTCGCGCATCGCCTCGTTCAGCGCGTCCTTGAGCGTGGCCGAGCCGGAGGTCACCGGCACCACCCTGGCGCCCAGCAGCTGCATCCGGTAGACGTTGATCTTCTGCCGCTCGATGTCGGTGGCGCCCATGTACACCACGCACTCCAGGCCCAGCCGCGCGGCCACCGTGGCGCTGGCCACGCCGTGCTGGCCGGCGCCGGTCTCGGCGATGATGCGGGTCTTGCCCATGCGGCTGGCCAGCAGCGCCTGGCCGATGGTGTTGTTGATCTTGTGCGCGCCGGTGTGGTTCAGGTCCTCGCGCTTGAGCAGGATCTGCGCGCCGCCGACTTCGCGGCTGAGCCGCTCGGCGTGGTAGATCGGGCTGGGCCGGCCGACGTAGTGCTTCAGGTCCTTGTCGTACTCGGCGATGAAGGCCGGGTCCTGGCGCGCCTGGTCGTAGGCCGCGGCCAGCTCCTGCAGCGGTCCGATCAGGGTCTCGGCGACAAAGCGGCCGCCGTAGCGTCCGAAATGGCCACTGGCGTCGGGATAGGCATGGAAGTCGCTGATGGGGACGGAGGACATGGCGATCACGGCAAGTAGGACAGGCCTGCACTTTAGCGCACGCGTCGCCCGGCAAAAACCGATAAAGTCTGAGCAGACCCGTCAGGAAATCTCACATGTTCAACCTGCGTCGCCTGCCTTCGCTGAACGCCCTGCGCGCGTTCGAGGCCGCCGCGCGGCTGCGCAGCGTCGGCGGCGCGGCGGCCGAACTGCACGTCACCCATGGCGCGGTCAGCCGCCAGATCCGGCTGCTGGAGGAGGAACTGGGGCTGGCGCTGCTGCAGCGCGAGGGCCGCGGCATCCGCCCGACCGCGGCCGGCGAGCGGCTGCGCGAGGCCACCGGCGGCGCCTTCGCCCAGCTGCGCGATGCGGTGGCGGAACTGCGCCGGCCGGCGCGGCCCAGCGCGCTGGTGCTGGGTTGCCCGGGCAGCATCCTGGCGCGCTGGATGATTCCGCGGCTGCAGGCGCTGCAGCGCGACCTGCCCGCGCTGACCCTGCACCTGTCCGCGCACGAAGGCGAGTTCGGCGCCGACCTGGACGGCCTGGACGCGGCCCTGTTGCTCGGCCAGGCGCCGTGGCCGGACGGCTGGCGGGTGCACGTGCTGGCGCCCGAGCGGATCGGCCCGGTGCTCAGCCCGGTCCTGCCGCAGGCGCAGGCATTGGCCGCGGGCCCGGCGGCGGCGCTGCTGCTGCAGCCCCTGCTGCATACCGCCTCGCGCCCGCAGGCATGGCCGGCCTGGGCGCAGGCGCATGGCGTGGACCCCGCCAAGCTGCGCTACGGCACCGGTTTCGAACACCTGTACTACCTGCTCGAAGCGGCGCTGGCCGGCATCGGCGTGGCGATCGCGCCGCAACCGCTGGTCGCCGACGACCTGGCCAGCGGACGCCTGCTGGCGCCGTGGGGCTTCGCCGAGACCGGCGGGCAATGGGCGCTGTGCGCACCAGGCGGACGCGAGGATCCGCGCATCGTCGCACTGGCGGCGTGGCTGCGCACGCAGTTGCGTTGATCCGCGCACTCCTGCCTTTGCGCTTCACCAACGACGCGGCCCGGCACCCTTGAACCGCTTGAGCGTCGAGAACGGTGTGCGCCACGGAAAACCAAGTGAAAACCTGCGCATGTCGCCGCGCCGCACCGCGCCCGCCACGCAGGCGGTGCGGCTTCGCAAGGAACCGAAGCCGCTGACGTGACGGCATGCCGAGGCGACCGAGCCGTCGCAGTGCGGCAAGCGGCATCGAGTGATGGACTGCATTCAGCACTGTCGATTGACATGGCGTCCGCGTGCACGAACGTGCAAACAACGCAGAAACCATTCCAACTCGCGCCGCGCTGCGCCGATCCAGCAAGCCAAGCGGCTCCGCTCAGCAGTTGGTGTTCAACTCGTGGCAATCGGCGCGGCGCACTTCTTCGACGAACTTGCGCATCTTGTGCCCGTCCTTGATGCCGGGCTGGCTCTCGATGCCGCTGGACACGTCCACGCCCCACGGCAGCGTCGCCACGATCGCGTCGAACACGTTGTCGGAGGTGATGCCGCCGGCGAGCAGGAACGGCCGGTGCAGGCCGGTGGGCAGGCGCGTCCAGTCGAAGGTCTTGCCGGAGCCGCCGCTCTCGCCGGGAGCGTGGCTGTCGAACAGGAAGCCGGCCGCGTTCGGGTACTGCAGCTGCAGGGTGCGCGCGTTGATGTCGCTGCCGCCCATCGGCACCGCTTTCAGGTACGGCAGGTTGAAGCCGCGGCAGAAGCTGTCGTCCTCGTCGCCATGGAACTGCAGCAGGGTCGGCCGCACCGTGCGCAGCACTTCGCGCACTTCGTCCTTGGGGTTGTCGCGGAACAGCGCGACCACGTCGACCATCGGCGAGGCGGCCTGGCGCATCGCGCGGGCTTCGGCCGGCGCCACCCGCCGCGGGCTGCCGTGGGCGAACACGAATCCCACCGAATCCACCCCAAGTTCGCCCGCCAGGCGGATGTCGCCGGCACGGGTCATGCCGCAGAACTTGATGCGGGTGCGATACAGGGTTCGATTCATAGGGTGACCTCGGCCGGTAGCTTCCAGATATCGGGGTAGAGAGGACCGACGAAGACCAATCCCTGCGGCGGCGCGGTCGGGCCGGCGACGCTGCGGTCGCGCCCGGCAAGCAGTTCGCCGATCCAGGAAACCGGCTTGTCGCCTGCTCCTACCATGATCAAGGAGCCTACGATATTGCGCACCATGTGATGAAGGAATGCATTGGCCTGGACCTGGACCTCGACGACCTCGCCGCTGCGGGTCACCGCGACCGATTGCAGCTCGCGCCGCGCGTGCAGCGCCTGGCACTGGATGCTGCGGAACGCGCTGAAATCCTGCTCGCCCAGCAACGCCTGCGCGGCGGCATGCATCGCCTCGGCCTGCAGCGGCCGCCGCTCCCAGCTCAGCGTCTGCCGGTACAGCGCCGGGCGTACCTGGCGGTTGAGCAGGCGGTAGCGGTAGCGCCGCGCGCGCGCCGAGAAGCGCGCATGGAAATCGTCCGCCGCCGGCACGCACCAACGCACGCACACCGATGGCGGCAAGCGCGCGGTGGCGCCGAGCATCCAGCCGCGCGGCGCGCGCGGCGCATCGCAATCGAAATGCACGACCTGGCATTCGCCGTGCACGCCGGCATCGGTGCGCCCGGCGCAGACCACGCTCACCGGCGTATCGGCCACCGACGACAGCGCCGCCTGCAGCGTCGCCTGCACGCTCGGCCCGCCGGATTCGCCGAGCTGCTGCCAGCCCTGGAACTCGCTACCGTCGTATTCCACGCCCAACGCATACCGCATACCGCCCCTACTCCGACACGACGTGCAAGACGGGCAACAGCGGCCACGGCGCAGCGCGGCGGCAGGCGCGAGCCTGCGCCGCCGTGCGCGGCCGAGCGGCGCTGGCCGCGGGCATGCGCGGCCGCGGCGCGGCGGCCATGCACGCCTGCCGGGCCGCAACGCTGGCGGACCGGACCGGACCGGACCCGGCCTGGCGGCGTGTCGGCGGCATCATCGCAAGGCCGAGGAGGTGTTCGCGCATCGTCGCATTCCCTGTCCAGGCAGCGCGGCGGCGGCGACTGCGCCGCACGCCGCCTGCGCGCATCAGCTCAAGCGGGCCAGCAACTGCTGGGCTTCGGCACGCGCCGCCGGATCGCCGCCGGCCGCCACTTCGCTCAGCAGGGTCCGCGCGGTTTCGTTGTCGCCCAGGTCCATGTAGGCCACCGCCAGCTCCAGGCGTTCGCGGCCGATCGGCGGATACGCCGGCGCCGACTCGACGCTCGGCTCGGCGGCGGCAGGCAGATCGCCCTGGTGCCAGGTCGGCTCCTGGCGTTGCGCAAGCACCGGCGCGACCGGCGTCGGCGCCAGCACCGGCGGCTGCCGCCATGGTTCGTCGGCGTCGAGCGGCGCCTGCGGCGCCGGCGCGATCTCCGCGTCGGGCCGTAGCGCGAACTGCGGATGCTCCGCGGCGGGCGCAGCGTCGGCATCGGCATCGGCGTGATGCTGCGCCTGCGCGGCCAGCTCGCGCTCGAATGCGTGGTCCTGGTAGGCCCGGTCTTCGTCGGCCGCGTCCTCGGCCACTTCACGCTCGTGTTCGTCCAGCGGCGGCAGGTCCGGTGCGTCCACCTCGCGGTGCGCGACCACCGGCACCGCCGCGGCCAGTTCCGCCGCATCGTAGCCGTGCCGCGGCAACGGCGGCAACGGCGACGGCTTGCGCCGGCGCGACAACAGCAACGCGCCGATGCCCAGCAGCAGCAGCGCCAGTCCGCCCCACAGCCACAGCGGCCAGCCACTGGAGGCCGCGGCCGGCGCCGGTTGCGCTTGCGCCTGGGTCTGCCCGGATTGCGCCAGGCGCTTCTGCGCCGCGGCCAGGTCGCTGTCCTTCAGCGCGATCAGTTGCTGCTGCTGGGCCTTGAGCTTTTCCAGCTGTTCGACCCGCGAGCGCAGCTCCTGGACCTCGGCATCGCGTGCCGCGAGATCTTCGCGCGCCTGCTGCAATTGTTGAGTCGCCACCATGTCTCCCTCGTCGCCGGCACCGGTGCCGGACTTGGTTCCTGCGTTGTCGCGCTGCGCCGGCACCGCCGGCGCGATTTCCAGGCGTGCGCCCGACGTCGCGGCGGTCGCGGCGGCGGGCTTGGCGGCGGCCGGCGCAACCGCCGCGGCCTGCTGCGCCTGTGCCGGTTGCGGCACCGGCGCGCGCGCCTGGCGCCATTGCGCGGCCTGCTCGCGGACGATGGCGGTGGCCGCAGCGGCATCGATGCTGGCCAGCTCTTCCTGGCGCGGCGTGCGCAACACCGCGCCCTGCTTGAGCAGGTTGACGTTGCCGCGGATGAACGCATCCGGATTGGCGCGCAGCAGCGCGACCATGGTCTGGTCCAGCGAATGGCCGCTGCCGCGCGCCAGCTGCCCGGCGATCTGCGACAGGGTCTGCCCGCGCTGCACCGGCGCCAGCGCATCGCCGGGCGCCGCCGTGGGCGCCGGGGCGCTGCGCACCGGC
The DNA here is from genome assembly GCA_025666215.1 of Xanthomonas campestris pv. phormiicola. Taxonomy (NCBI): domain Bacteria; kingdom Pseudomonadati; phylum Pseudomonadota; class Gammaproteobacteria; order Lysobacterales; family Lysobacteraceae; genus Xanthomonas; species Xanthomonas campestris. The sequence continues at coordinate 3,443,490 of CP102593.1, forward strand.
GCGGCGGGTGCGGCCGACACCGCGGGCGGCGGTGTGGGGGCGACCGGCGCCGGAGCCGTTGCCGGCGCCGGCAACGGCTCGCTGCGGACGATGCGGTCGGACGGCGCGGCGGCGGCCGGGGCATCGATCGCCGGCGCGTCGATCGCCGCGGCGGTGTTGGGCGCGTCGAGCAAGGCCGAATATTCGCGGATCAACCGGCCCTGGCCCCAATCGACTTCGATCAGGAAGCTCAGCGACGGCACCTCGACCGGCATCTGGCTGCTGACGCGGATCACCGCGCGGCCCTGGTTGGTCTGCGCGAAGCGGAACTGCAGGTTGCCGACCAGGCCATCCGGGCGCTCCAGCCCGACCCGGGCGAAGGTCGCCGGCGAGGCCAGCGCCACCCGTGCGTTTTCCAGTTCGCCCGGTTCGTTGGAGATCACCGGGATCTCGGCCAGGAACGGCTGGCCGGGTTTGGACAGGACGCGGATGTCGCCCAGCCCCAGCGCCAGCGCGGCCTGGCTGCAGGCCAGCAACAGCAGCGCGCACGCCGCACGCCAGCCGCGGCTCGGAGCGAACCCAATGGAAATGCCGTCGCCGCCATGGCGGCGGCGGAAGAAGCGTGGTTGTAGGCGCATCACGCCCCTGCCCTTGGTGTCATGCCGTGCAATATAGCCGTTGCCCTTGGGATTGTGGCGTTCGTCTACGTGGCCGTGCGACGGAGCCCGCGCAGGTTCGCGCGGCTTAGCCCCCCCTTCTCCCATCGGGAGAAGGTGCCCCGAAGGGGCGGATGAGGGTACGGGCGAAGCCTCGTGGGATCGAAACAGTGCGAGGGCTTCGCCCCGTACCCTCACCCCTACCCCTCTCCCGAGGGGAGAGGGGAAATAGCGCTCAGCCTTCCTGCGCCACCAGCTCGGCCAGCTGCACCGCGTTGAGCGCGGCGCCCTTGCGGATGTTGTCGGAGACGATCCACAGGTTGAGGCCGCGCGGATGCGAGATGTCCTCGCGGATGCGGCCGACGTAGACCGCGTCGTTGCCCGAGGCGTGGGTGACCGGGGTCGGATAGCCGCCGGCCTTGCGCTCGTCGACCACTTCCACGCCCGGCGACGCGGCCAGCAGCGCGCGCGCCTGCTCGGCGCTGACCTTGCGCGTGGTCTCGATCGCGACCGCTTCGGAGTGGCCGTAGAACACCGGCACGCGCACCGCGGTCGGGTTCACCTGGATGCTGTCGTCGCCGAGGATCTTGCGCGTCTCCCAGACCAGCTTCATCTCTTCCTTGGTGAAGCCGTTCTCGAGGAAATCGTCGATGTGCGGGATCAGGTTGAAGGCGATCTGCACCGGAAAGCGCTGCGGGTCGATCGCCTGGAAGTTGAGCAACTGGCCGGTCTGCTTGCCCAGCTCTTCCAGTGCCGAACGCCCGCCGCCGGACACCGACTGGTAGGTGGCCACGTTGATGCGCTCGATGTTGAATTCGCGGTGCAGCGGCGCCAGCGCCACCAGCATCTGCATGGTCGAGCAGTTGGGGTTGGCGACGATGCCGCGCGGGCGCTGCTTCAGCGCCTGCGGGTTCACTTCCGACACCACCAGCGGCACGTCGTCGTCGTAACGGAACGCCGAGGAGTTGTCGATCACCACCGCGCCGGCGGCGGCGAACTTCGGCGCGTATTCCTTGGAGATGCCGCCACCGGCGGAGAACAGCGCGATGTCCACGCCGGTCGGGTCGAAGCTGGCCAGGTCGAGCACGGTGACCTTCTGGCCCTTGAACTCGACCTGGCCGCCGGCGGAGCGCTCGGAGGCCAGCGGGTACAGCGTGGCGATGGGGAAGTCGCGCTCGGCGAGGATGGCCAGCATGGTTTCGCCGACAGCGCCGGTGGCGCCGACGACGGCGACGTTGAAACGACGGGATTGGTTGCTCATGGGAGATGGTTCGATCGGGTAGGAGAAAGGGGGAACAGCCGCACTGCCAGCTGGATTCGGGGAACCTCCCGAGCGCGCCGCTCAGGTCGCCGGAGGTTCCCTATCGTTTTTTGCCCGCGCCAATGCCGCCGCCGTTGCCGGCAGCCGCGATCGCGTCCAGGTTCAATGCATTCGGCGGACGCCCGGCGTCGGCGCCGATGCCCAGCGCGGCCAGCAGGTTGTCCACCGCCAGCGATACCATCGCGCGGCGGGTCGCGGCGCTGGCGCTGCCGATGTGCGGGGTCAGCACCACGTTGCGCAGCGCCAGCAGTTCCGGGCGCACCGCCGGCTCGCCTTCGTACACGTCCAGCCCGGCCGCGGCCAGGCGTCCGTGCGCGAGCGCGTCGGCCAGCGCCAGTTCGTCGATCAGGCCGCCGCGGGCGATGTTCACCACGGTGGCGCCCGGCTTCATCTGCGCCAGCGCCGCGGCATCGAGGATGTGGTGCGACTGCGGCGAATACGGCAGCACCAGCAGCAGGTGATCGGCGCGCGCCAGCAGCTCGTCGAAACCGACATAGTCGGCCGCGTGCGCACGCTCCACCTCGGCCGGCAAACGGCTGCGGTTGTGGTACAGCACGCGCATCGAGAAGCCCGCGGCGCGGCGCGCGATGGCCTGGCCGATGCGGCCCATGCCGAGGATGCCCAGGGTGCTGCCGTGCACGTCGGCGCCGAGCATGGTCTGGAACGACCACTGCCGCCACTGGCCGTCGCGCAGCCAGCGCTCGGACTCGGTGATGCGCCGCGCGGCGGCCATCAGCAGCGCGAAGCCGAGGTCGGCGGTGGTCTCGGTGAGCACGTCGGGGGTGTTGCTGGCGACGATGCCGGCCGCGCTGAGCGCGTCCAGGTCCAGGTTGTTGTAGCCGACGCCGACGTTGGCGATGGCGCGCAGCCGCGGCGCGGCGGCGATCTCGGCCGCGCCGATGCGCTCGTTGAGGGTCACCAGCGCGCCGTCCAGCGGCGCCAGCGCCGCAGCCAGCTGCGCCGGCGAATACTTGGTCACGTCCGCGGTGGTGGTCAGCGCGCAATGTTCGCCAAGCCGTGCGACGACATCGTCGAACAGCGGTTGGCTGACCCACACCCGTGGCCGCGACTCAGCCATCGCCACCGCCGGGGATGCGCGGGGCGACGCTGCCGACGTCGCCGCACTGCGCGCGGTGGCGCAGCGCCTGGTCCATCAGCACCAACGCCACCATCGCCTCGGCGATCGGGGTGGCGCGGATGCCGACGCAGGGGTCGTGGCGGCCGGTGGTGATCACGTCCACCGCCTGCCCGTCCACGTCCACCGTGGCGCCGGGCAGGCGCAGGCTGGAGGTGGGCTTGAACGCCAGCGCCGCGACGATCGGCTGGCCGGTGGCGATGCCGCCGAGCACGCCGCCGGCATGGTTGGACTGGAAGCCGTCCGGCGCGATCAGGTCGCGGTGTTCGGTGCCTTTCTGGGTCACCGCGGCGAAGCCGTCGCCGATCTCCACGCCCTTGACCGCGTTGATGCTCATCAGCGCCGCGGCCAGTTCGCCGTCGAGCTTGCCGTAGATCGGCTCGCCCCAGCCCGGCGGCACGCCGTCGGCGACCACGGTGACCTTGGCGCCGATCGAATCGCCGGACTTGCGCAGCGCGTCCATGTAGCTTTCCAGTTCGGGCACCTGCGCCGCGTGCGGCCAGAAGAACGCGTTGTCCTCGACCGCATCCCAGGCGAAGCCCTGCGGCACGACCGGCCCGAGCTGCGACAGGTAGCCGCGCACGCGCACGCCGTAGCGCTGCGCCAGCCACTTCTTGGCGATCACGCCGGCAGCCACGCGCATCGTGGTCTCGCGCGCCGAGGAGCGGCCGCCGCCGCGCGGATCGCGGATGCCGTACTTCTGCCAGTAGCTGTAGTCGGCATGGCCCGGACGGAACTGGCGGGCGATGTCGGTGTAGTCCTTGCTGCGCTGGTCGGTGTTGCGGATCAGCAGGCCGATCGGGGTGCCGGTGGTACGGCCCTCGTAGACCCCGGACAGGATCTCGATCTCGTCGGCCTCGCGCCGCGCCGAGGTGTGGCGGCTCTTGCCGGTGGCGCGGCGCTGCAGGTCGTGGGCGAACTCGCTGGCGTCGAGTTCCAGCCCCGGCGGGCAGCCGTCGACCACGCAGCCGATCGCCGGCCCGTGCGATTCGCCGAAGGTGGTGACGGTCAGCAGGGTGCCGAAGCTGTTCGCGCTCATGGCCGCCGGCTCACCGGCTCGCGGCCAGGTCGGCGATGCGCGCATGGTGCGCGAGCAGCTCGCTGGCCTCCACCGCGAAGATGCCCATCTGCCCGACCTTGAACTCGACCCAGGCGAACTCGACTTCCGGCAGCAGCTGCACCAGCGCACGCTCGGATTCGCCGACTTCGCAGATCAGCAGGCCGTCCTCGCTCAGGTGCGCCGGCGCGTCGCGCAGGATCTTCAGCGCCAGGTCCAGGCCATCAAAGCCGGCGCGCAGGCCCAGTTCCGGCTCGTGCGCGTATTCGGGCGGCAGCGCGTCGGTCTCGGCATGGGTGACGTAGGGCGGATTGGTGACGATCAGTTCGTAGCGGCGCCCGCCCAGCCCGGCGAACAGGTCGGACTTGACCAGCGCGACGTTGTCGGCCAGCAGCCGCGCCTTGTTCTCCGCGGCCAGGGCCAGCGCGTCGTCGCTGATGTCGACCGCGTCCACCTGCCAGTTCGGGTTGTAGTGGCCCATCGCGATGGCGATGCAGCCCGAGCCGGTGCACAGGTCGAGCGCGCGGCTGACCTCGCGCCCGGCCAGCCACGGCTCGAAGCCGGCCTCGATCAGCTCGGCGATCGGCGAGCGCGGCACCAGCGCGCGCGCGTCGCTCTTGAAGCTGAGCCCGGCGAACCAGGCCTCGCCGGTCAGGTAGGCGGCGGGGATGCGCTCGGCGATGCGGCGCTCGAACAGCGCCAGCACCTGCGCCTTTTCCGGCGTGGTGACGCGCGCGCCGCCGTAGGCCGGGCCCAGGTCGTGCGGCAGGTGCAGCGCGTGCAGCACCAGTTGCGTGGCTTCGTCCAGGGCGTTGTCGTAGCTGTGGCCGAAGCTCAGTTCGGCGGCATTGAAACGGCTGGTGCCGTAGCGGATCAGGTCGATGATCGTGTGGAGTTCGGCGGCCGCGTCGGCAGTCATGGCAACAGGCAAGGCAATTCGGCCCCCGATTATAGAGGCCCGGCCGCTATCATGAGCGTTCGTTGCAAGGGAAATCAGTATGTTCAACCGCAACTTCGGCATCGTCCTGGTGGTCGCCCTGGCCGCCGGCCTGGGCCTGCTGCTGGCCCAGAAGTACTTCGGCGGCAGCGCTTCGGCGTGGCCCGAGACCCGCAGCGTGCGCCTGTACCCGCAGCCGCGCGCCCTGCCCGACTTCCACCTGCGCCAGTCCGACGGCACGCCGCTGGTGCCCGGCGAGCTGAAAGGCCACTGGACGCTGGTGTTCCTGGGCTTCACCGCCTGCCCGGACGTGTGCCCGACCACCCTGGCCGACCTGGCCCGCGCGCAGAAGCAGTGGGAAGCGATCCCCGACACGCTGCGCCCGCGGGTGCTGTTCGTCTCGGTCGATCCCGAGCGCGACACCCCGCCGCGGCTGGGCGCCTACGCGCACGGCTTCCACAAGGACACCCTGGCCGCCACCGCCGACGTGCCGGAGCTGGAACGCTTCGCCACCGCGCTGGGCTTCGTGTTCCAGAAGGTGCCCGGCAAGCATTTCCAGGAAAATCCCAACGACTACAGCATGGACCACTCCGCCGCGATCGCCGTGCTCGACCCGCAGGGCCGCCAGGCCGGGCTGATCCGCCCGCCGTTCGAGCCGGCGGCGATCGCCGCCGACCTGCAGGCGCTGACCAAGGCGACCGCGCCATGAGCCTGCTGACCTCGCTGACCTACGTGCTGCCGCACCGGCTGCTGTCCTCGCTGGCGCGGCGCCTGGCGTATTCGTCGCGGCCGGGCCTGAAGCAATGGCTGATCGACACCGTGGTGCGCCGCTTCGGGGTGGACCTGGCCGAGGCCGCCGAACCCGATCCGCGCGCCTACCCGACCTTCAATGCGTTCTTCACCCGCGCGCTGCAGCCGGGCGCGCGCGTCGCCGATCCCGACCCGCAGGCGCTGCTGATGCCGGCCGACGGCCGCATCAGCCAGCTCGGCCCGATCCAGGACGGGCGCATCTTCCAGGCCAAGGGCCAGGCGTTCACCGCCGCCGAACTGCTCGGCGACGCCGCCGCCGCGGCGCCGTTCGCCAACGGCCTGTACGCCACCGTGTACCTGTCCCCGCGCGACTACCACCGCGTGCACATGCCGTGGACCGGCACCCTGCGCGAGACCGTGCACGTGCCGGGACGGCTGTTCAGCGTCGGCCCGGACGCGGTGCGCAACGTGCCGCGGCTGTTCGCGCGCAACGAGCGCCTGGTCTGCCATTTCGACACCGAGTTCGGCCCGATGGCCTCGGTGATGGTCGGCGCGCTGCTGGTCAGCGGGGTGGAGACGGTGTGGAGCGGCGTGGAAATCCCGCGCTACGGCGACCGCATCACCCGCAAGGACTGGCGCGGCAAAGGCATCGTGCTGGAGCGGTTCGCGGAGATGGCACGCTTCAACTACGGCTCTACCGTGATCGTGCTGTTGCCGCCCGGCATGGCACAACTCGATCCGACGCTGGCGGCGGAAACGCCGGTACGGCTCGGCCAAGCCCTGGCACGGCGGTTGGATCGCTGACGCGCGGCGGCGCGCCAACCTGACGGGCGCACCGCATCTACTGCGGCGCGGCGCGCTTCGACTACGGCTCCACTGTGATGTGATCGTGCTGTTGCCGCCGGGCGTAGCGACGCTCGATCCGGCGCTGGCAGCGGAAGCGCCGGTCCGGCTCGGTTGAACGCTGGGCACACAGGCGCTACCTGCAACGCCGCGCGGGTATCGGGGCGGCAACAGCGCGCCCTGGCGGCCTTGCACTCCCGGTGCTGCCGTACCCTCACCCTACCCCTACCCCGATGGGAGAGGGACATCATGGCTTCGCGTTTGATGTGAGGCGCGGCTGGACCATCACCGCGCGTTGCGCACCGCCCTTCTCCCATCGGGAGAAGGTGCCCGAAGGGCGGATGAGGGTACGGCGCCGCAACCAGGCGGGCGACGCTCCTGATAGCAGGGGTGGAAAACCTCTCCCAAGCAATTGATTGCGCACCCACCCTCATCCAGCGCTACGCGCCACTTTCCCCCGAAAAAAGGGGCCTTGGTCCCGGCGGAAGAAGGAAGGCCTACCTGTCGCAGCCGGTCATCTTCAGCGATTGCCCCGGCTTCAATGCATAGCCCGGCGCGCGCAGGCCATTGGCCTTGGCCAGCTGCTTGACATCGCAGCTGTAGCGGTCGGCGATGCGGCCCAGCGTGTCGCCCTTGGCCACGCGGTAGCTGCGCACCTGCCTGGGCTTGGGCTTGACCGGCGCCGGGCGCCCGGTGGCGATGGTGGTCGGCACGCCGGCCACCGGCGTCACGTCGCCCACCGCCACGTTGCCGGTGGGATCGGCGACCACGGGCGTGTTGCTGCGGATCGCCGCGTTGACGTCGGCGGTGATCAGCGCGCGCGCCAGGTCGGCGCGCGGGCCGCTGACGCAATAGCGGTTGTACAGGCCGACGATCTTGGTGGTGGCGTTGATGGTGACGCCGGCCGGGATCCAGCCGTCCGGCTCGTAGCGCGGGTTGAGGTTGCGCAACGCGCGCATGTAGCCGTCGCGGGTGCCGTCGCTGCCCAGGCAGATGGTCAGCTCGTAGATCGTGGTCGATTTGGCCAGGCGCAGCGTGGCCGGCTGCGCATTGATCTTCGGGAACGCCACGCCGTACTGCTGCGGGTGCAGGAAGATCCAGGCCGCGGCGATCACCATCGGCACGTAGTCCTTGGTCTCGGCCGGGAACTGGTTGTACACCGAGGCGTCCCAGAAACTGCGCCCCTGCATCTGGTTGAACACGCGCGCGGCGCGGCCCTCGCCGCCGTTGTAGCCGGCCAGCGACAGCTCGATGCTGCGGTTGAGCTCGGCCATGCGCTCGTTGATGTACACCGCGCTGGCCTCGGCGGCGCTGCGCGCGTCGTAGCGGGTGTCGAAGCCGGTGCCGTCCGGGCCCAGCCCGAAGCGGCGCCCGGTGGCGGGCATGAACTGCATCAGCCCGGCGGCGCCGACCCGCGAATTGGCGTGCACCCGGCCGTTGGATTCCTTGGCGATGATGCCGAACAGCAGCGCCTCCGGCAGCCCGCGCTTTTCCCATTCCGGCCACATGATCGCGCGCAGGTTCTGGTAGTTCTCGTAGCTGTTCATCAGCGACGGACGCATGTCGGTGAGCCAGCGGCGGATGCCGGCCTGCACCGCCGGGTTGTAGTCGACCATCGCGTCGAAGGCGTGGCGCTGGTCGTTGAGCAGGTTCGCCGCGCGCGCCGCTTCCGGCACGTTGGCGGCCAGCGGACTGATGTGGTCGGGATCGGCCTGCAGCGGCGCGGCGCCATCGTCGCTCGCATCGGCGTCGGTCGCGGCGCCCTGCGCGTCGGCCTTGGCCTTGAGCAGGCGCTTGTACGCGCCCAGGTAGGTGCCGACCTGGCAGCCGCGCTGCTTGATGCAGGCATCGACCACGTCCTCGATGTCCTCCAGCGCCGCATCGCTCTCCTGGGTGCCCTTGGGGTCGCTGTTGCCGACCAGCACCATCGCGTCGTTGTAGCGCTTCTCGGCCGCGGCCAGGCGCTGGTCGAGAACCTCGATGGCGGCCTTGTCGCGCGCGGAGACACGTTCGGCGTGGGCGGCAGGAGCGGCGCAAGCCAGCGCCAGGGCAGCCACGGCGGGCCATCCATGGGTGATACGGAACGAAGAGGGCATGATGGGACGCGACGACGGAAAGGCCGCAGGGTAGCCGCCGCTGTCACATCGCGGCAAGGTCGGGCATGCGCCGGCACCGCGCCGGCGGGGCATTCGTTCATCGCCCAGGCCAGGCGAACCGCGGCCCCGGCGCCCTCGCGGCGAGCGGGCGCCGGCGCGAACGCCTAGAATCCGCCCACCTCACCGCGGAGCTGTTCATGGACCCGATCCTGCTGGGCAAAGGCCTGACCGACGACATCGCGGTGCTGCTGCAGCCGCGCCTGGGCAATCGCCACGGCCTGGTCGCCGGGGCCACCGGCACCGGCAAGACCGTGACCCTGATGACCCTGGCCGAGGGCTACTCGCGGATCGGCGTGCCGGTGTTCATGGCCGACGTGAAGGGCGACGTGGCCGGGCTGGCAGTAGCCGGCGACGGCAGCGAGAAAGTGCTGCAGCGCGCCAGGGACATCGGCGTGACCGACTACGCGCCGGCCGCCAACCCGGTGGTGTTCTGGGACCTGTACGGCCAGCTCGGGCACCCGGTGCGCACCACCGTCAGCGAGATGGGGCCGACCCTGCTGGCGCGGATCCTGGAACTCAACGACACCCAGGCCGGCGTGCTCGACATCGTGTTCAAGCTGGCCGACGACCGCGGCCTGCTGCTGCTCGACCTGGACGACCTGCGCGCGCTGCTGGCGCTGGTGGTGGAGCAGCACAAGGACATCTCCACCGAATACGGGCTGGTCAGCGCGCCGTCGGTGGCGGCGATCCAGCGCGCGCTGCTGCGCCTGGCGCAGGACGGCGGCGAAGGCTTCTTCGGCGAGCCGGCGCTGGACCTGGCCGAGCTGATGCGGGTAGGCAGCGACGGCCGCGGCGTGATCGGCATCCTCGCCGCCGCGCAGCTGGTGCTCAAGCCGCGCCTGTACTCGACCTTCCTGCTGTGGCTGCTGTCGGAGCTGTTCGAAAAATTGCCCGAAGTGGGCGACCTGGACAAGCCCAAGCTGGTGTTCGTGTTCGACGAGGCGCACCTGCTGTTCGACGATGCGCCGCCGGCGCTGGTGCAGCGCATCGAGCAGGTGGTGCGGCTGATCCGCTCCAAGGGCGTGGGCGTGTACTTCTGCTCGCAGTTCCCCGACGACGTGCCGGACAACATCCTCGGCCAGCTCGGCAACCGCGTGCAGCACGCGCTGCGCGCCTACACCCCGCGCGACCAGAAGGCGGTGCGCACCGCCGCCGAGACCTTCGTCGCCAATCCCAAGCTGGACGTGGCCAAGACCATTTCCCAGCTCGGCACCGGCGAGGCACTGGTCTCCACGCTGCAGGACAAGGGCGTGCCGTCGCCGGTGCAGCAGACCCTGATCGCACCGCCGCGCTGCCGGATGGGCGCGATCTCCGACGCCGAGCGCGCGCAGGTGCGTGCCGCCAGCGTGGTCGGCATTCGCTACGACACCGCGATCAACCGCGACTCGGCGGCGGAGATGCTGGCGCGCCGGGTCGAGCAGGTCGCCGAGAAGACCGCCGCCCCGGCGGCACGCACCCGCGAGCAGGACGACGCACAGGACAGCGGCTTCGGCCAGGCGGTCAAGGACGCGGTGTTCGGCACCAAGCGCCGCCAGGGCATGCTGGAGACGATGGCCAAGCAGACCTCGCGCACCGTCGGCAACCGCATCGGCCAGCAGATCGTGCGCGGCCTCTTCGGCAGCATCTTCGGCGGCAGGCGCTGAGCGTGGCGGATGGATGGCGCGCCACTTGCGCTGCACAGGCACAGGCACCCTAGAACATCTTCGATCCGGACAATGCCAATTGTGGGAGCGACTTCAGGGCACCTCTAATAACCTCGATTCTAAAAATTTGGCACTATGCGCATCAATGACTTGCGAGCGTTTTAGTCGAGTTTTTTGGGGTTATTAGAGGTGCCCTTCAGTCGCGACAGGCTCTACCGGAAAGGCCCGTCGCGACCGGAGTCGCTCCCACAAGGGGCAGAAAGAGACGCCATGCAACGCGCTACGCCATCACCCCATGCAGCTTGGCGTACTGCAGCAGCATGATGGTCTTGCCGTCGGCGATCTCGCCGGATTCGATCATCGCCAGCGCCGCGTCGAGCGGCAGTTCCAGCACCTCGATCTCCTCGCCCTCGGCGGCGATGCCGCCGCCCGCGCCGACCTTGTCGCGATCGAAATACTCGCCCACGAAGAAATACAGTTTTTCGGTGACCGAGCCCGGGCTCATGAACGCCTCGAACACCTTGCGCACGTGCTCGATGCGGTAGCCGGTCTCCTCTTCGGTCTCCTTGCGGATGCAGGTCTGCGCATCGTGCTGGTCGAGCAGCCCGGCGCAGGCTTCGATGAGCATGCCGTCGGGATTGCCGTTGAGCAGCGTCGGCAACCGGAACTGGCGGGTCAGCAGCACCGTCTGCCTGGCGCGGCTGTAGAGCAGGATGGTGGCGCCGTTGCCGCGGTCGTAGGCCTCGCGCGACAGCGTCTGCCAGCTGCCGTCGCTGCGCTGGAAATCGAAGGTGACCTTGCGCAGCACGTACCAGTTGTCGGACAGCACCTCGACCTTTTCGATACGCACACGTGGATTGCCTGTGGCGGATGGGTTCAAGCGACACTCCATGCGATGAGCGGGCGGCGCTGCCGGCGCCCGCAGCGGTTCGCCGCCGGGGAACGCCAGCATTCGCCGTGGAGCGCCATTCTAGCCGCCGTCGCGGCGAGACCAGTCAGGACGCGCAGTGCCCGTCGCAACGCCGATCCGGTTGCGGCACCGCACTCCCTGCACCGAGGCCTGCCCGGCTTCGCTGCGCAGCCATGCCCGCATCACGACCGCGCGCGTCGGCCCGACGACCGCCGATGCGCGGAGGGACATGAGGCCGCCCTGCCCGGCACGGTCTCGCCCAGACAAGCCGCGTGGGCGCATCCCGATTGCACGCACGCCCGGCCCGCCGCACAATCGGCGCACATCGAACGCAGGGGGCGTCATGGAAGACCGTCGTCGCGCCGGCGCAGGCCGCGCGCACCGCAGCACACCCGTACCTTTCTGGGCGCGCACCCGCGCCATCGCGCTGTATCCGTTGCACGGCGGCGCGCTGTTCGCCCTGATCGCGCTGACCCTGTGCAGCCTGCTGGGCATGCTGCCGGGCATCGGCTGGATCATCGGCATCGTCACCACGCTGGCGATCTACAAATACGCCTTCGAGATCCTGCGGCATACCGCCGACGGCCACATGGATGCGCCCGAGCGCGGCTTCGACATCGGCGACGGGGTGGTGCTGCGGCTGCTGGCGCTGATGATCGTGCTCGGCACGGCGGTGATCGCGACGCTGCTGCTGGCCGGCCCGGTCGCGGCCTTGCTGGTGCTGCTGGCAGTGGTGCTGCTGCAGCCCGGCTTCCTGATCTCGCTGGCCATCGACGGCAGCCTGCGCCGCGCGCTGAACCCGGCGGTGTCGATCGGGCTGGCGCTGCGCATCGGCTGGCCGTACCTGGCCGCGTTCGGCCTGTTGTTCGTGATCCAGGCCAGCGCGCTGAGCGCCGCCAACTGGCTGCAGCACTACCTGCCGCCGCTGGCCAGCGACCTAGCGGTCACCGTGGTGACGATCTGGGGCCTGTTCGCCGCCTTCCACCTGCTGGGCTATCTGGTCTACCAGTACCACGAGGTGCTGGGCTACGAACCGGCCGCCGGCAACGACGATGCGTATCGCCGCCACGATCCGGACCAGCGCGTGCTCGACGAAGCCGAACAGTTCGTGCGCGACGGGCATGCGCCCGAGGCGCTGCAGTTGCTGCGCGGCGAAGTGCGCTCGCGCGCGGTCGGCCTGGCGGTGCACGAGCTGTACCAACGCCTGCTGCGCACCGGCGGGCGCGCCGACGACCGCCGCGACCACACCCGCCAGTACATCAATCGCCTGCTGCAGGAAAAGCAGGAGCGGCGCGCCCTGGCGCTGCTGCGCGAAGCCCTCGACGCCGATCCCGACTTCGTCCCGCTGCTGCCGGAACAGGCGTCGCTGCTGGCCGAGCGCGCGCAGCTGGCCGGGCAATTCAAGCTCTCGCTCGACGGCCTGCTCGCCGCGCTGCGCGCCTGGCCCAATGCGGCGGAATTCGGCACCTGGTCGCTCAGTGCAGCGCTGTTGCTGGCCGAACGCTTCGGCGACGACGCGCAGGCGCGCACGCTGCTGCAGGACGCGCTCGTGCGCTGCGAGGACGAGCTGCAGCGCGGCAAGCTACAGGCGGCCCTGAAGGCGCTGACGATCGCGCCTGCCTGAGGCGCATCAGGCGTTTGCGAGCAGGAACCGCGCCTTGTCGGCCTGCGGCAGATCCGGGTAGCGCTCGATCACCGCCAGCAACAGGCGTCGCCACTCCGAGAGGGTCTGTCGCTCGCCATGGCCGAGCGCGAGCCGGAACCAGTGCTGCGCCTGTTCGGCGCGCGACACTGCCGCGGCATCCTGCGCCAGCAGCGCTTCGACATCGTGCAGCCGGCCCAGCGCCAGCCAGCGATCGAACAGCAGCGCACGTGTCGCCGCATCCATGGCAATGGCACCGGCAGTGCAGTCGCCGAGCAGCGCCGCCTGCTGCTGCGCTTCCTGCGCCGTGGTCGCCGGCAGGCGCAGCAGCTCGATCGCGCGCGCCTGCGCGGCACGCGCATCGCCGGCATTGCGCGCGCCCCGGTAGCGCGCCTGCGCCACGTCGAAGCGGCGCGGCTGCTCGGCGGCGAGTCCGTCGAGCAGCAACGCCGCCTCGCGGTTCTCCAGCCGCCCCAGGTGCCGCTGCGCGCGCTCCCAGCGCTCGTCCGCGGCATCCACGGACTCCTCGCGCATGAATGCCTCGCGGGTCTGCCGCGTCGCCACCAGCGCCGCGCCGAGCAGCGCGCCGACGACCAGGCCGCCGGCATGCGCATCGAAGCCGATCCCGGCATCGCCGTTGGCCAGCAGGTTGTACAGCTCCCAGCCCAGCCACAGCGGCAGCAAGGCGATCGCCGGCCCGCGCACGTAATCGAACACCACCGCGAACCAGTAGAAGAAGCGCACCGGCCGCCGCCCCCCAGACCACGCAGAACGCGCCCATCAGCGCGGCGATGGCGCCGGACGCGCCGAGCCCGCCACCGGCCTCGCCCCAGCGCCAGCACAGGCTGACCGCGCTGGAACCGAACGCGCCGAGCAGGTACACCAGCAGGAACCGCCACGGCCCGATCGCGCCTTCCAGCAAGGTGCCGAGCACGACCAGGAACAGCATGTTGCCGAACAGGTGCAGCGCATCGCCATGCAGGAACGCCGCGGACAGCATCCGCGCCGGCGACCATTCGGAGCTGCGCTGCAGGTGGCGCAGGGTGAACACCCGCTCCAGCAGCGCGTCGTAGCGGGCGCGCAACGGCGCCCAGGCCTGCTGCGCCGCCGGATCCTCGAACGCCTCGCCGCTGCGCAGCGCCTGCTCGAAGCGCACGTCGTTGAGACTGGCGGTACCGACGAATTCCGCCTGCTGCGCCGCCGGCAGGCGCTCGAACTGGGCCAGCGCGTCCTTGCGTCCGCTGCGCTGCAGATAGCGCGCATAAGCTGGCGCTTCATGGGCGCCGAGCCCGGAGTCCAGGTAGTAGCGTTGCGCCTGTTGCAGCGGCACCGCGTCCTGGCGCTGCCAGCCGAAATAGACCGCTGCGTTGAGCAGCACCAGCAGCAGCGTGACCAGCGGGAAATTCTCCCGCGACAGCGGCTTGTGCAACGGCAGGATCAGCATCGAACAACGTCCGTGTGGATGGCCGCGCCAGCTTCGGCGATCGCCTGCGAGTGCGCAAGGCGCACGCACGCGCTAGCATCGTCCCCCGCTCCACCGCAGTACCTACCCCGATGAGCCGCTGGCGCCCACCTGCCGAGAAAAGCACCGCCCTGATCACCGCCGAGGGCCACGCACGGCTCAAGGCCGAGCTGGAAGAGCTATGGCGCGTGCGTCGTCCGGAGGTAGTCAAGGCGCTGGCCGCGGCCGCGGCCGAGGGCGACCGCTCGGAAAATGCCGAGTACAGCTACCGCAAGAAGCAGCTGGGCGAGATCGACCGCCGCGTGCGCTACCTGAGCAAGCGTCTGGAAGCGCTGCGCGTGGTGGATACCGCGCCGTCCGATCCGCAGGCGGTGTTCTTCGGCGCCGTGGTCGAACTGGAGGACGCCGACAGCGGCGAGCTGCTGCGCTACCGCATCGTCGGCCCGGACGAGACCGATGCCGGCCGCGGCTGGATCAGTATCGACTCGCCGCTGGCGCGGGCGCTGCTGAAGAAGCGCATCGACGACGAGATCGAGGCGCAGCTGCCCGGCGGCCGCCACAGCTTCGTGGTGGTGTCGGTGGACTACGCCGCGCGCTGAGCGCCGCGCCGTCCACACCGGGGCGCGCCGGCACGGCCGGCCGCCTCGCTCACAGCACCCGCAGGTCCAACGCGCGCGGCTGCGCCGCGCCCGCCGGCAACGCCTCGCCGAACAGGTCGTGCTCGTCGCTGTCGGTGATCTCCACGTCGACCAGATCGCCCGGCTGCAGGCCGCGCTCGGCCCCGTTCTGGATGTGCACCAGGCCATCGATTTCCGGCGCATCGGCCTTCGAACGCGCCACCGCGATGCCGTCCTCGAGCAGATCGACCAGGCATTGCTGCACGCTGCCGATCTTGGCCTCCAGGCGCGCCGCGGAGATGTCGGCCTGCCTGGCCATGAAGCGCGCCAGCCGCTCCTGCTTGACCGCCTCCGGCACCGGATCGGGCAGCGCATTGGCGCTGGCGCCCTCCACCGGCGAGTAGGCGAACGCGCCGACCCGGTCGAGCTGGGCAGCGTCGAGGAAGTCCAGCAATTGCTCGAACTCGGCCTCGGTCTCGCCGGGGAAACCGACGATGAAGGTCGAGCGCAAGGTGATGTCCGGACACAGCGCGCGCCAGCGCTGCACCCGCTCCAGGGTCCGCTCGACCGCGCCCGGCCGCTTCATCAGCCTGAGGATGCGCGGGCTGGCGTGCTGGAACGGGATATCGAGGTACGGCAGCAGCTTGCCCTCGGCCATCAGCGGGATCACCTCGTCCACGTGCGGGTACGGATACACGTAGTGCAGCCGCGTCCACACGCCCAGTTCCGAGAGTCCCTCGCACAACGCCTTCATCCGCGTCTGGTAGCGGCGGCCGCGCCATTCGCGCTCGGCGTATTTCAGGTCCACGCCGTAGGCCGAGGTGTCCTGCGACACCACCAGCAGTTCGCGCACACCGCCCTTGACCAGCCGCTCGGCCTCGCGCAGCACCTCGTCGACCGGGCGCGAATCCAGGTCGCCGCGCATCGAGGGAATGATGCAGAAACTGCAGCGGTGATTGCAGCCCTCGGAGATCTTCAGATACGCGTAGTGACGCGGGGTCAGCTTGACCCCGACGCCGTCCTCGTCGCGCACGCCGTGGCGCCCGCGCGGCAGCAGGTCCACGAACGGGTCGTGGCGCGGCGGCAACGCCGCATGCACCGCCTCCATCACGCTCTGGTAGTCCTGCGGCCCGGACACCGCCAGCACGTCCGGGTACGCCGCACGGATCTGCTCCGAGCGCTTGCCCAGGCAACCGGTGACGATGACCTTGCCGTTCTCGGCCATGGCCTCGCCGATCGCCTCCATCGATTCGGCCACCGCCGAGTCGATGAAGCCGCAGGTGTTGACCACCACCACGTCGGCCGCGTCGTAGCTGGGCACGATCGCATAGCCCTCCACGCGCAGTTGGGTGAGGATGCGTTCGGAGTCGACCAGCGCCTTCGGGCAACCTAGACTCGTGAACCCTACTTTGGGTACTCGACCCTTCGTCGGATTCACGTAATTTATTGATTTCATTTAACTTTCCCCCTCAGCCATGCCAACACCGAAGGTGGCTGATTTTATTTCTACTGTAATACCCAAGGGCATACATATACCCAGCTCGAAGGTCGCGCTATCTTACCGAATGAGGCGACAACACCTGACATAGCATGGGCTACCGCTCCGGAGCAGCTCAGATTGCGAGGGTGCAAAAGAACAATGGCGAAGTTCCGGCAGATGACCATCGGCGAGCGCCTTCGGTGGCTACTGGTGGTCCGACGCCTCACCCAGCAAGGGTTGGCATCAAAGATCGGGATTACGCAAGGCGCAGTCTCAAACATCGTGGGAAGCGCCTCGCGCCAGCCGACCGCGCGAACGCTCCTCAAGATGGCTGATGCACTGGAATGCTCTGCGGAGTTCATCCTGCTGGGCGAAGGTAGCCTCTTTGAGCAGGTCGCACCACGGAATGCGCGAGAGGCCGAATTGTTGTGTCTCTACCGGAGCCTCCAATCTACCGAACAGTCCACTCTCATGGTGTTCGCGCGGATTCTTGCTCGCTCGAAATAGCCGCCGCGCGGCGAATTGGAAAAGCGTGCGGAGTTATGACCACCAATGCCAGCAAGCGAGCTCACCCGTTTGACGTGTCTCGCGGGCCTAACAGGGTCAGTTCTCGCTCGCTAACAATCCGAGCCGTCGAGAACATCTATGCCCACTAGCGAATCACGTTACACATGGCCATTGGCCTCATCCCGGTCAAACTTGAAGTCCATAGGCAACCTACCGCGGAAGGAGTGAAGCCGTTCCAACATGGCCTGCAGCTCTGGCTTCTTGCGGACCGTGAAGAGTCGAGGACCGTCAACGATAACCTCGATCTCATCGCCCTCCCGCAATTCCAGTGCCTCGACCAAGCTAACCGGCAGGCGTATAGCCAAGCTATCACCCCACTTTGCGACTCGCATAGTGAATCAGCATCATATATGTACGGATGTGTATTCTGCCGCTTACCCATTCCGCTGCAACCAGCCCCCCCCTGGCGTGCGAGGATGGGACGGCACGACCTGGAAGAACAGATTGACCTGGTCGCTTTCATCGGCAGACAGCCGATCTCGTCGATGATGAGCATCCGCGCCCCATCAAGTAACCTTCCGGCCGAAGGCGGCAGCGACAACGCGCTATGCAACACCTCTGGTCACAAGGAACTCCGCTTGCGCATCTATAGCACCAGGTGCTATAAAATCACGAGTTGTTTGCCCCGGGCCGATAGGAGTGGATCTCGATGCGCAAGACAAAGTCACCTATCGTTGAGGCAGTGCGCGACACGGCTAAAGGCCTGCACAAGGCCGTCCTAATGGATCAGGTCACGCTACGCGAGATCGACCCGCTCTGGTTGCCACAAGTAGAGCCATTAGGACCCGCCGAAATCAAGCGCATCCGTGAAAACGCACACGTTAGCCAAGCGGTTTTTGCACGCCTACTGAACACTAGTCTTTCGACCGTTCAGAAATGGGAGATCGGGCAGAAAAAGCCCGCGGGAACTGCGCTCAAGCTGCTGCATCTGGTTCAAAAGCGCGGCGTGCAAGTCATCGCATGACTGCGATGCTCCAGCAACACTCGATCAGGCTGCAAGTGCGCGGACCAGCCTGTGGCAAATGAAATCCAGCCCATCGGCGTGCGACCAATCGCCCAACGGCTCGCAAGTAAAGGTGATATCGCATGAATGCCGATATTCTCAAAAGAGTAGTACGAGCCATTGCTGATGGCTCGCAATCTGACTTGGACCGGCTTGCCGGCAAGATCGTCGAAGCAGAACGCAAGACAGGTCACGTCAGGCTGGCTGAGCAGTTGGAGGCCATCCTCAAGCAGCATAAGACGAAACGTGCGCCGCCGTCACCGATTCCGCCAACTGACGTTGAGCGCACGCTCAAAGAGCTGCCCATAAGTCGGCGTCACGGGGAGACTCTGGCCACGCTCATCCCTCACGAGCAGTTGGAGCACCACATGGTGCTGCCCGAAGCTGTCGAGCAGCGCTTCGCCCGCATCGAAGCCGAGTTCGCAGCACGCGACCGGCTACGTACCTTTGGACTCAAGCCACGCAAGACTGTGTTGCTTTACGGCCCGCCGGGCTGTGGCAAGTCGTTGGGCGCTAAGCGGCTCGCCTGGAATACAGGCTTGCCGCTGATGAAGGTGCGCTTTGACGTGCTTATTTCCTCGTTCTTTGGGGAATCGGCCCAGAACCTGCGATCCATATTCAGTAGCGCCAAGGAGAAACCATGCGTGCTGCTACTCGACGAATGCGACTTCATTGCACGATCACGTACTGCCTCTAAGGATATCGGCGAAGTGTCTCGCATCGTCAACTCACTGCTGCAGCTCATGGAAGAGTACGACGCGCCTGGCCTGCTAGTGGCGACCACGAATCTTGAGTCCGCGTTGGACCCTGCGCTGTTTAGGCGCTTCGACGATGTTTTCTCTATCCCCCTGCCCGGCAAGATCGAAATTGAGAGGCTGCTGAGAATGACGCTGTCGAGCGTCCGGATGGACCGAACCATTGCCTGGGACCCATTGATCGCCAAGCTAGAAGGATCGTCGGCTGCGATGGTCGTGAAGGCGGCGCAGGACGCTGCAAAAGCCACTGTGCTGGCCAATCGTCAGTCTTTGTCGCAAGACAAGCTGCTAAAGGCCGTCGAGGAACTGCAGCGGTACGATACGGCACAAAGGGCATAAACCCATGGCGGAAGCGCACAATTTTGAGCACCTTCCACTGCTCCTGCGCTACCAAGGTAAGGCGCGCTTGCGCGGAGGTGGCGATCCGTCACCGCAAACGCTAGCAAACAAAGGGGCGCAGCGACAAGCGCACAGCGTCACTTTAGATGCCGCTGCCCACTCGGTCAGTGCGAACTGGCAGGCTCGCAAGGCACAGCGCCAAGCGACGGACCAAACCTTGCCGGAAATTCCGGCGGGCATTCCTATCCTGTTGCAGATTGACACCGGCCTCGACCTTGACGCGCTGCGTGCCAAGTTCCAATTCGAGATTGTTGCAGAGCAGGAGGACGGCTATGTGATCGTGGCGTCTGAGGACACTCATCTAACGACGTTCCGCAATATGGCCCAAGGGTTTGCTGTCACCGTGCGCGGCTCGGCTACCATCGCCGAAATCCACGCGCTGTTCGACGATCCGAACCAAACGGACCGGCTGGGCCGAATCCTTTCTGATCAGTTGATGGCATCGTGGGGCACTATCGGCGAAGACCAACACTACATCGTTGACATTGGCATCGCCTGCTCCGGCACGCAGGAAATTCCGCCGCGCCCAGTGCGTGGCAAACGTGCGACCGACGCCCAATGGGCGGCTAAGGAATACGAGTGGTCGGAGCGGCGGACCAGCGCGTACAACGAGTGGGACGACATCAAGATCGAACGCGAGAGTTCCATCCAGAAGTTCACCGAGTTCTATCAAGCCGAAATCCTGCATATGATGGACAGCGCCGACTTCGATGCGGGCGTGCTGCCGGACAGTTTCACGGTCCGGCTGAAGATCTCGGGCAAGGGGCTGAAGGACTTCGTCCTCAACTATCCCTATATCTTCGAGGTCGTCGAACCGGAAGACATCGCGCTGCCCCAACACCAAGGCCAGCAAGGCGCGCAAGCGGTGCCCGCAGTTACGCCGCTCGCACCCGATGCCGACGCGCCTGCAGTCTGCGTCATTGACAGCGGCATCCAAGAGGCGCACTTCCTGCTACAACCTGGCATCGACCAAGCCGCGTCCCATTGCTTTTTACCGGGCCAAGCCACGACGGCGGTCGCCGATGAAGTCGCGCCGGGCGGCCACGGCACGCGCGTCGCAGGCGCCGTGCTATATGGCGAGGACGTGCCGGTCGCCGGCGCACCGCAGTTACCATTCTGGATTCAGAACGCTCGCGTGCTCGACGCCCAGAACGCGATGCCTGTCGAGTTGTTCCCTCCTGAAGCGCTACGCAAAGTCGTCGAACGCTTCAACGACGGCCCGCGCCAGACCCGCGTCTTCAATCACTCGATCAACGCGCGCAGCTACTGCCGCACGCGCTATATGTCGTCTTGGGCGGCTGAGATCGACCAGTTGTGCAATGAACGGGATGTACTCATCGTGCAAAGCGCTGGCAACCTGCCGCTGCAAGGCACGCCCCCATTCCTTGGCATCGCCGACCACCTGACTGCTGGCCGAGACTATCCCACCTACCTCGCAGAAAATGCGGCCCGTATTGCCAACCCGGGCCAGAGTCTGCAGGCCTTAACTGTCGGCTCTATCGCCTACGACGCCGCCGAGCAAGGGGCATGGCGTACCTTCGCCACACGGCCCGCAGACCCGTCGGCGTTCTCGCGGGCAGGCCCCGGCATCTGGAACGTCATCAAGCCCGAAGTTGTGGAGTACGGTGGCGACGCCGCGCGCACTAACAACGCGCCGCCAGACATTCAGGTCGGCGGTGTCATCCCTTCCGCCTGCCCCAACCTGATCCGCTCGACACTGCATGGCCCCGGTCCGGCAGCTGATCGTGACACTGCCGGCACGTCCTATGCTGCGCCCAAGGTCGCACGCATTGCCGCCCAGGTGCAACGTGTCTTGCCTGCCGAGCCAACACTCCTGTATCGCGCCCTCGTCGTGCAATCGGCGCAGTGGCCCGCCTGGGCGGAAGAAATACTGGCGCTCTTGCGCAATCCGCCGCCGAGCATGACGCTTGAGGAAAGAAAGATTCTGTTCACCGCAGCGTCCAATGCCTTCCGTTGCCTGGGCTTCGGCATTCCGGACGAAGCGCGGGCCACCACCAACACTGACCATCGAACGACCCTGATCACAAGCGGCGACACCGAAATCCATGCCGGCGAATGCCATGTCTACCAGGTGCCCATCCCGGCGGAACTACGCAATCAAGCTGACGAATTCGATATTCGTATCGACGTGACCTTGTCCTATGTCGCTCAGCCGCGGCGCACGCGCCGCAACCTTCGACGCTATCTCTCAACTTGGGTTGATTGGAAGGCCAGCAAGCTGGGCGAGGGATTGCATGACTTCCGCGTGCGTGCAATGAAGGACGCCATTAACGGCGAAGCGCCGCTGTCCGGCTCCACACTACCCTGGGTACTTCATGACAAACCCCAAGATGGCCTGATCCGGGACTTCAAGCGCAACAGCGGAACGGTACAGAAGGACTGGGCCGTCGTACGCTCAAACAGTCTTCCTGACCACTTCTGCATCGCCGTAGTGGGCCACCAGGGTTGGAGCCATGACCCGGACTCGACGGCGCGCTATGTCCTTGCAGTGACCTTTGAAATATTGGGCGGAGAAATGACGATTTACGAACCGCTTCGAGCGGCTATTGCCGAACTTCAAGCGCAGACCGAGGAAGTAGAAGCACAGGCCGAACTGGAGGTCGGCGTCGATGATTAGTCATCCCTAGAGCCCCCCGCACAGCAAACGCACGTGGACGCCGCACTGTGCGGCGAGGCGATGAGCATGTACCTGACCGAACCACGCGGCACTCCGGCGCCCAACATCAAGATGACCCACCTCCAGTACATGAGCCCGGACGAGGCTTGTGCGCGCAACGTAGAGCGCAACGTACTCATGCGCCTGCACGATCGCATCAAACCCATCGCAGCTTCAGCCTTCGCGCACACCGAGGCGAGCTTCAGCGTCATAGTGCGCTACACGCTCACGCCCGATAAGCCAGCGGTGGTGTTCGAGATTCAAACCACCACGACGCCAGCGGCTGAAGAGGGGCGACTGACTGCGTTCTAGAACGGCGCCGCAGCGCTTGACGATGCCCGCAGCACCCGGGGCACGGTCTAAGTCGTGTTCAACTACGACATCTCGCCAGGGGTGAGATAAGCGTCCAGTCGCATCGGATCAAGGTAAGTCGGCTTTCGACCCGATGCTGCCGTTCGTACCGCCAAGGCGCATCCCCGATAGCAGCCGTTGGCTGACTGTTGAGCCAGTCACCTCACTGGCGCGAAGCTAGGTGTCGTAGGTAATGGACACAGGACTAAACCGTTCTTGCGGTAGCTGCGCAGCCCTCACTACCCGTTGTAATCGAACTCACAGCGAGCCAGAACCTCGGTGGGCTCGTAGCTCCCATATCTTCCGCGTGAGCGACCTGCCTCCGAGATGAGGTGCAAGTGCTTTCGAGCGCGCGAGGCCAGCACGTACAGCAGCTTGCTGGCTGCGACATCACCGTCAGAATCGCTGAAGTGGGGCACCATGCCTTGGAGAAGACCGAATGCTATGACTACGTCAAACTCCGCGCCCTTGACCCCGTGAATCGTCGACACGGTGATCCCGGTCCGTTCACGGAACACTTTCTTGAAGAACGACAGATCGGTGATGTAGTCGGCGCCCGAATTCTGCAGCCTCTCCAGTCGCGCCTGGGAACTCGCAAAGAACGCCTCGCGATGCTCCACTAGGACGGGGAAAGCACGCAGCTCGATCCCCAGGCGATTGAGCAACGCGACGAACGCTTGGTCCAGATACGCCAAGCCGTCTGTTTCGGTAATGGCGAGGGAGTTGGACTCCCGTAGCAGCGATCGCTGCGTGATCCTGGCCGTGTCGACGCCGAAATCTCGCAGGTCGGCAATGACGTCCCTGGCCCATCGCATGCGTCGCACCAGCATTTGTGGCGACGACTCCGTCAGCAATATCTTGGAGAGCTTGAACCAAAAGTTGTCGGGATCATTGCTGAACGGTACTAATCCCGGACCGTCGAACTGCTGGTCGGGGAGCAGTGCCACCAGTTTTCGGGTGGTTGACGCCAGCAAGATCCACCAAGGCGCCAACACGCAAATCTCTTCGGGTGCATGCCCTTCGGCTAAGCTCTTTTGAATGAGCCTGACCAGTTCATCATGAAGGTCGTCGTGCGCAACGAGTCGGTTGTAGGAGATGTGGCTGGGAAAGCCGACCATCTTGCCCGCACCCTCGATGTCGGTAGCATGCACATTGAAGTTGGAGAAGTGCCCGATGATCCGCGCGCTTGAGCGGTAGTTCAATCGCAGCGCCATCTCCCGAATGGGGATGCTCGTGAGCGCGCGAAAATCCGACACCGAAATGGCATAACCGCCAAGCGAGCCATAGATCGCCTGGTTGGGATCGCCCACGATGAACGTCTTGGTGCTGCCAGCGCCCGCCCGAAGGATGGCCCCCACCAGGTTGTACTGGATCTGCTTCGTATCCTGATACTCATCGACGAGGACATAGGAAAAGACTTGCGATAGCAGCGCCGCGATTTGCGGCTGATTTCGGATCAGCACCTGGGAGTACCAGAGGATCAACTCGAAATCGATGCGTCTCATGTCCGCCAGTTCTCGAAAGTAGGCTGCCAGGACCTGATGGATGCTGTCGTGCTTTCGCGTGTCGGCGCATCCCAGCCGGTAACCATCCCCTTCGAAGTAATAGTCGCAGTCCCACAAGGTCACGCCGCGGTACGGTGCGCACAGTCGCTCGAGCATCTTTTCGCGGTCGTGCCGGTCCAAGACCGTGTACCCACGAGCCAGCTCCGGGACATAGATTCCGTAGGGCTTGATGATCCATTCGAGACAGAACGAGTGAATGGTTCCGATCCACAAGGCGGAGGTGTCGACGCCAAGGGCTTCGATTCGCTCCTGGATCTCGTCAGCGGCCCGGTGGGTGTAGGTGATGGCCACGACGATGCGCTTGTCCGTGCGCTGGGACAGCTCATACGCGATCTTGTAGGTCAGTGTGTGCGTCTTTCCGCTGCCGGGGCAGGCGACCAGGAAGACGCTCGACGGTTCTTCAACGGCGGCGGCTTGCTCGGGATTGAGCTCGGTGGCATCCCAGACAAACATCAGTTCATTCCGGCCAGGAACACATGGACCACGTCGCCCGGCAACGCCGCTACGGCCGCCGCACGAAGAGTGGCCAGATCGATCTCCGAGCGCCCGAAACGCTCCACCTCAAAATTGAAGACCGCCAAGCGCGGACGCGCAGCAGGATCCGTGCCTAACAGGCAGTTCATGCGATGCCGGAGGATTCGCATAATCAGCGGGCGCGAGAACGAGCCATGTGCGAACAGAACGGCTTCTCGGATGTAGCCGGGCATAACGGCTTGGTGATCCAGCGTTTGCGCGAGCAAGATCGCAAACCATCCCTTGCCTTCATGCTCGGCCATCGTCAAGGTCCGGTAACCGCTTTGATGGATGAGGCCCGACCGAAGGTCGGTCGTTGCGTGCGCTATCGTCGCTGGCGCCTTGTAGACCTTGTTGACGCTGCTCACGAAGGCTTCATGATTGCCCACCCCGACCAGATCCACCTCGAAGGTATGCGTGGCGTAGAAGCTCCGCACCCAGGCGTTGCCCGCGCCAAAAGCGTCCAAATCGGCTTTCCGTTGCGCGCCGGCCGCCTGTGAGCCGATCGCCTTTCGCTTCTTAGTAGCCAAGGCGTCGTCATCCAACGGATTCGGCGTGGTGTCGAAGAAGATCGTGTCCAGGTCAGTGACGATCGCGCACCGCTTGCGGATCCGGGTCTCGTGGAACAGGACCGCGACGTTCTTGAACCCGGTGCTTCGAATGTTGATGACGCTGAGTCCCAACTCGTCCACGCTCAGGCCCAGGACCTTCTTCACGAGCGCAGGGATCAGGATCTCCTCCGCGTCCCCCTCTACCAGGATCACGCTCTTGGCAAACAGCAGGTTGCTTCGCACCGCGTCCAGGTATCGCTGGATGCTCGTCACCTGGGCAGGATCCAGTCCTGTCGCCGGTTGGTAGGCCTCACAGAAAGCGCCGCGCCGACCCAGGATGTTGACGTTACTCACATTGCTCACCTCGGAGATGTGCGTGGAGTGTGTCGTGTAGATGACCTGCGCATCCTCGTAGCCGATGCGATCAAACAGCGTCTTCTGGATATGGGTATGGATATGCGCTTCGGGCTCTTCGATCAGCAGGAAGTTCGCGATCGCCATCTTCTCGCGCTGGTACTTGAACTCCAGCAGTTTGAGGGTAAGGTAGATCAGGTTAGCGCCGCCAAGGCTGAGCTCGTTGATCGTCCCTTCATGCCCGTCCTCCGACTCCCCGACGAACAGCCGCAGCGACTGAAACAACTGCTCCGCTTCCTCGGGCAGGTCTGACCGGATCGACAGCGACGTCGGGGAGTAGGTTTCGCCGGCAGTGTCCTTGATGGTCTCGCGGATGTGCCTTCGCACCGACTGCACATCCTCGAGCTCTTCGATGGCGCCATTGAGATCGCGCACCTTGTCTACGATGGGCACGAGGGCGGCCGCGTCGATCTCCCCGCTCTTGCTCTTGAGCAGGTTGAGCAGCGGATTGGTGCGGTTGTTGTGAAACTCGGCTACAACGTCGCGAAGCGCCTGAATGAAGGTGAGTGACACCTCTTTAGTGACCGACAGGAACCCGGGCACCTTCGCCCCAAGTTCAGGGAACTCAGTTTCGTCAGAGAAGGAACAAAAGTCGAAGTCTCCGACGATCCGTTGATACGTGGCCGGATCACTAAAGTCAGCGCTGCTTCGGCCGGTGAAGATGGTCTCGTAGTCGTCGATGGTGATGCCATCCCGGATTGCCTTCAACGCCGTGTAGTCGAAGTCATCAAGGGCCGCCAGCTTCAACCGGATCTCCTTCTTGGGGCGGAAGATGAGGTTGTAGGTGGCTTTGGAAATAGGCCCGGCGTGGATATCGGCTGTGCCGTGCAAGAACAACGCTTGGACCGCCTCGTCCGGGCTGAGGTCCTCAAACTCTATGCTGATGACAATCCAGTGGCCCTTCCACTGCTCCAGCGCGCGGCTGAAATCGGACTCTTCCAGCCGATAGGCTGCGCGGACCATGTTGTCGTCCAGGAGCAGTCGGATGGCGCGAAGAATGTTGGACTTGCCCGCGCCGTTCTCTCCGATGATGGTATTGACGCCGCGCTGAAACGTCAGACTGGTGTTCTTGAAGTTTCGGTAATTGACCAGCGTGAGTTTAGAGATGTGCATATCGTTGGCCCTCGTCTCCCTGAGGCGCTAGTGTCTAGTTGTAAGCTATCGTAGCGTGCCAGGGACAGCGAGAACCCAGTCCTGGCGGACGGTTGCCGCAAACCCGCAAGGAGAACGGTTGTCCACACGAGAGCGCCCGGTCTGGACGGACGTCGATCTTGCCAGCCGTTGACTGCGGAGAGCGGCAATGCTGCTGGACCAGCAGCGCATGAACTGGCGACACGTGGCCGCGCCACATGCTTGGCAGGCACTCAGCGCTTTGCGCCTGCAGCTAGCTGAGATCGCGGCCACTACAGCAGCGATGGCTTACAGTAGGTGCTCCCACGCGATGAAGTGTCTGCAAGCAGAGGTCCACGAAGGCCGCTAATGGCTAAGAGCAGCCAGCGAGCACCAGCTGCGGTTCGCGATTGCGCCCGAGGTCGAAGCCCGCCCTGTGTTCCAACAACGACTAGACCCGTTTCCGGGACTTGGCATCCTGGCGCGGACGGCCGAACCGAGGTGCCGGCTTAGTCCACCGAGGCACCCGAATCCCTGACAACCTGCCACCACTTCGCCCGCTCGTCCTCAAGAAGGCTAGCAAACGCGGGCACAGTGCCGCCCAGGGATTCGGGGATTGCCTCCTGGCGATTAGCGACTGCCGCAACTGCGACTGCTTGGGCGAACGGTTGATCTCTAGGTTGAGCCTGAAGACCACGGTATCGGGCGTGCCTGTGGGCTCCACCACTCCGAAGATCACGGCCGCCTCAATGCCCTGGAAGCCCGATTCGGCAATGGTGGGAATGTTCGGGAGCAACGCTGCCCGCAGCGGGAAAGCGACCGCTAGGTCCACCACGCTGCGGCAGGGTCCCTTGGCGAAAACCACCAGCACCAGCGGAACCGTTTCGTATCGCGTTTGAGCAATCACGAACAGCCGCCAAGACCGGCCGGTGACCAGCTCATCAGTTCGCGGGGATTAGCTCCAGCGGCTCTTCCGTTGAGTGGCTGGCGTAGCACTCATCGCACAGACGGTATGTCCCTGGTCCCGCCGGCGGCGGAGTAATTGCAATGTAATCTCTGGTAGGTTCTTTCGTACACATAGTGCATATGGCCGTGTTCTCTCCCGCCGCTTGCACTGCCTGAGCGACCTTGAGTGATAGCCGCGGGTCCCAGTCGGCGAGAGACAGATACCACTTGAGGGTATGTGGCAGCACTGGCGGTGTGTACTCAGCAGTCAGCAGGCCTTTGCGCTCCAGAAGCATGATGGCAACTCTCAGCCGCTGCGCGTGGTTCTTCGCCAAGGCCGTGTAGAGCTCAACCTGCAAACTGAAATATTCCAGCGGGTACGCCATGTGATAGCGCATGTAAGCTGCACGCATC
Organism: Xanthomonas campestris pv. phormiicola; assembly: GCA_025666215.1. Lineage (NCBI taxonomy): Bacteria > Pseudomonadati > Pseudomonadota > Gammaproteobacteria > Lysobacterales > Lysobacteraceae > Xanthomonas > Xanthomonas campestris. The sequence continues at coordinate 3,471,342 of CP102593.1, forward strand.
GGCGCGTAATGACTAGGGTTTCGAACCTCCTCCTCGACCACATCTGCGCAGTAGTCTTGTGCGGCCGACTCCGGCACGTGGTGCGCTATCAGTTGATCCACGTCATAGTGCCAAGGTGTTCTGGCCACTTGAGTACGCCATAGTTCTAGGTATCCAGACGCGTGAATTGCTTCGACCATCCGAGCGTCGTCTTGGGGATGCTCAATCAGGTGCGCATTAATGTCGTTCAAGGACTCAACGCAAGGTGCAATCTTGCGAGCGCTATCGAGCAGTGCATTGGTGGCATCACGCATTTCTTGCACAGGGTCCGCTTTCCTGCGAGCCGCCTCCTGCTTAGGAGAAAGCTCGAACACTGCATCAAGCACAGGCGCCAACAACTCGCACCTCAAAAGGTCTCCCGGCGTACAGAATGCGGGATTCTGAGACAGGTACACCCCGGCCGACTCATAGGCCTGAGCCACCAATCGGGAGCAGAACTGCCGGCGGCCTGGGGCAACTTTAAGGCCCAAACTCTTCACGGCATTGCCTATGCTGTAACGCGCGCCAACATGCCCACGGGCGTATGCGATTACCGCATTCAACTGGTCTGCCGACAGCGGCTTCCTGGGCCGTAGGACATAAGCACTGCAACCCGCCTCAATTACAACCCGAGCCAGATTGCGCGCCTGAACGCCCTCCGGCGTTGAATCGATAACGCTTGCATGGCCAACACAGAGCATGGCGTGTGAAATGTCTGCGCGGACACCCACCTGAATCAATCGGCTCCGGAACTTGCGGGTCGTTGTGAGCACGATGTCGCCAAGCTGAACACGGTCAACATCGAAACCTCTCGCCTTCATTTTGGACGTTGGCATAGCAGCTCACAGTTCGATTCGTGCTTCGATGCGGCGCCGGTAATGCAGCATGGGCTCACCGGCGACGTTGTCTGACTGGGGCGATTCACAGCCAACCTGTGCCCCGCTCACCGTTTCAGACCGCGACCACGACGGCCGCGAACTCTGCGGGTGTGACGCTTTCACAGTTTATGGGACCTGCCCCACTAAGTAGGCCTCGAACGCGTGGAGGGAATCGAAAGACGCGGGGTTACCGATAGACGGGGCACGAACATCGTCGCACAGATGGTCAAGCTCCCTTTTCAGCTCTCCGAATGCGCAGCAGCGCCCTGACAGCACGGCCCGCCAACAGATATAGATAGGCTTGCTTTTGGTCAGCCGAGGCTGACGAAGCCGACTTTGGGGTTCGCGAGAGACATGGAGGGCCTGGGTCCGGGGGGCCTGGGAGAAAAAACGCGCGGATTATAACGGGCCGGAGGCGCCGCGCGGCCGGACCGCGCGGCGGGCGCGGCAGGCCGACATACATGGCACGGCCTGTCCCAACCGCGTTAACGGCCGCCTGACCACCGACGTGGATAATCGTCGCCTCCTTCCCCCGCCACAGGAACGCACCATGGGCCACTGGACTACCCTCGAAACCGCGCACGGCCAAGTCTCCGCCTGGCACGCCGTGCCGGAAGGCGCCCCACGCGGCGGCCTGGTCCTCATCCAGGAAATCTTCGGCGTCACCGCCTACATCCGCGAGGTCGCCGACCACTACGCCGCGCAAGGCTACGAAGTGCTCGCCCCGGGGCTGTTCGATCCGGTGCAGAAGGACGCGCAGCTGAACTACGACCAGGAGGGCGTGCAGCAGGGCCTGGAACTGGTCGGCGCGCTCGGCTTCGACAAGGCGCTGGACATCGTGCAGGCCGCCGCGCAGGCGCTGGCGCCAGCCGGCAAGGTCGGCACCGTCGGCTACTGCTGGGGCGGCAGCGTCGCGCTGCTGGCGGCGTTGCGCCTGGGCCTGCCGTCGGTGAGCTACTACGGCGGGCGCAACACCCAGTTCCTCGACGAGACCCCGAAGGCGCCGGTGCTGTTCCACTTCGGCGCGCAGGACAGCAGCATTCCGCCGGACTCGGTGCAGCAGCATCGCGAGAAACTGCCGCAGATGCAGACCTACGTGTATCCGGCCGGGCATGGCTTCGACCGCCACGTCGATCCGAACCACTACGATGCCGACAGCGCCGAGAGCGCGCGCGAACGCAGCCTCGCGTTCCTCGCCGAACACCTGCGCTGAGCCGCAGCGATGACCGATTTCGTGCTCGATCCGCAACTGGAAGCGGACAGCGCGTTCGTCGCCGACGGCCCGCTGTCGCAGGTGCGGTTGATGGACGACGCGCGTTTCCCGTGGCTGCTGCTGGTGCCGCGCGTCGCCGATGCCAGCGAGTGGATCGACCTGGACGGCGCCCAGCAGCGCCTGCTGCTGGCCGAGATCAACCAGCTCTCGCAGCTGCTGCGCGGCGAGCCGGGCGTGCACAAACTCAATCTCGGCGCGCTGGGCAACATCGTGCGGCAGCTGCACGTGCATCTGATCGGGCGCCGCGAAGGCGACGCGGCCTGGCCCGGGCCGGTATGGGGCAGCGGCGCGGCGCAGCGGCTGGACGCCGATGTCCTGCAGACCCGTGTTGCGGCGTGGCGGCAACGGCTACGATAGGCGCCCTTTTAGCGGAAGCCGCGCCTCCATGAAATCCAATGTGATCGCCGCCATCGTGCTGATCGTGATCGGCCTGGTGTTCCTGGCCAACAACCTGGGCTGGACCAATCTCAGCCTGGGCCGACTGATCGCCACCTGGTGGCCGGCGATCCTGGTCGCGGTCGGCGTGGGCATGCTGTTCGGGCGCGGCAAGTAGGAGATGCCGGGATTGGGGATTCGGGATTGGGGGTTCGATCCGGCGATCTCCATCCTCCTGGCTGCCGGCCGCCGATGCGTGGCGGCCGGCACGCCGCATCAACGGCGAACGTTGACCACCTGGGTGCCGGCGATCAGGTCGTGCAGGCAGCGCTTGTCCTTGCGGAAGATGAACAGCGCATCCACCAGCGCGTAGAAGTTGCCCACCACCGGCACCAGCGACAGCAACTGGGTCGGCAGGTAGCGCAGCGCGAGCAGCCGCCACAGCGGCGGTTGCCCGCCCTCCAGATCGGCGATACGGATCCACAGCAGCTTCTTGCCCCAGGTCTGCCCGGTCTTGGCCAATGGATAGCCCTGCACCACCACGAACACGACGAACGCCAGCGCCACGTAACCGGCCATGGCCAGCAACGGCATCGCTTCGCCGCCGCGCGCCGCGTCCATGACCTTGCCGAAATAGCCGGTGACCGCGGCCAGCGGCAGGAAGGTCGCCAGCGAGATGACGCCGTCGATCAGCGCCGCGCCCAGGCGTTCGCCGCGGCCGGCCAGCACATCGGCGCCGTCCAGCGCCAGCGGCGCCGTCGGCAGCGGGGCTTCGGGCGCCTGGTAGGGATTGGGGTCGTTCATTGCGCGCTCCTTGTGCTTGTGTCGTGGAAGAAACTCAGGTCTTGGGCAGGGTCACGCCGGTCTGGCCCTGGTACTTGCCGCCGCGGTCCTTGTAGCTGGTCTCGCAGACGTCGTCGGCATCGGACTGGAAGAACAGCATCTGCGCCACGCCTTCGTTGGCGTAGATGCGCGCCGGCAGCGGCGTGGTGTTGCTGAATTCCAGGGTGACGTGGCCTTCCCACTCCGGCTCCAGCGGGGTCACATTGACGATGATGCCGCAGCGCGCATAGGTGCTCTTGCCCAGGCATACCACCAGCGTGTCGCGCGGGATGCGGAAGAATTCCACCGTGCGCGCCAGGGCGAAGCTGTTGGGCGGGATGATGCATTCGTCGGCCTCGATGTCCACGAAGCTCTTCGGATCGAAGCGCTTGGGATCGACGATGGTCGAGTTGATGTTGGTGAACACCTTGAACTCGCGCGAGCAACGCACGTCGTAGCCGTAGCTGGAGGTGCCGTAGCTGACGATGCGCTCGCCGTTGACCTGCTTCACCTGGCCCGGCTCGTAGGGCGCGATCATGCCGTGCTGCTCGGACATACGGCGGATCCAGCGGTCGCTCTTGATGCTCATACGTCTTCCTGATGCCTGTGGCGGCAAGCCGGAACCTGCCCGCCGGGAGCGCGGCCGACGCCGGAGCGCGCCGCAGTGACCGGCGATTCTAGCCGGTCGCGGCGCGTTCGCGGCAGCCGCGGCGCCGCTCAGAGCAGCGAGGCGGCGATCGGGATCGAGGCGCGCGGCCGCTTGCGCAGTTCCTCGGTCAGGCGCTGCGCGGTCGCCAGATAGGCCTGCGCGGCGGCCGAGTCCGGGGCCGCGGCGACGATCGGGGTGCCGGCGTCGCCCTGCTCGCGGATCGCGATCGCCAGCGGCAGCGACCCCAGCAGCGGCACGCCGTACTGCTGCGCCATGCGCTGGCCGCCGCCCTCGCCGAACAGGTGCTCGACATGGCCGCACTGCGTGCAGGTATGCACCGCCATGTTCTCGACGATGCCCAGCACCGGCACCTCGACCTTCTCGAACATCTTCAGCGCCTTCTTCGCATCCAGCGTGGCGATGTCCTGCGGCGTGGTGACGATCACCGCGCCGGCGACCGGGATCTTCTGCGCCAGGGTCAGCTGGATGTCGCCGGTGCCCGGCGGCAGGTCGATCAGCAGGTAGTCCAGGTCGTCCCACAGCGTATCGGTGAACAGCTGGGTCAGCGCCGAGGTCGCCATCGGCCCGCGCCAGATCATCGGCGTGTCCTGGTCCACCAGCAGGCCGATCGACATCGCCTCGATGCCGAACGCGCGCATCGGCTCGATCGACTTGTTGTCGGGACTGTCCGGGCGGCCGCTCAGGCCGAGCATGGCCGGCACGCTGGGACCATAGACATCGGCATCCAGCACCCCGACCCGCGCGCCCTGGCGCTGCAGCGCCAACGCCAGGTTCACCGCGGTGGTGGATTTGCCCACCCCGCCCTTGCCGGACCCGATGGCGATGACGTTGCGGATCCGCGGCAGCGGGACGAGATTGGGCTGGACGGCATGAGCGGAGATGCGGGGGCGGTCGGTCATCGGGGAACTCGCGGAGGTAATGCCGGCCTGCGCGCCGGGCGCTGCAGCTGGCGATAAAGGAAGGAAGGGTGACACAGGGCGGGCGTCTTGCGTATCGGGCCGGACGCCATGCGCGACCGCGGCAATGGCGCGGCGCATTGCCGCGCGCACTTGCGCATTCGAGCACCCGATCGCCGCGCGCGGCGGCTCCTGCAACGGCTGCCGCCACATGCGCTGCGATCGTCTCGTGGCGGCGACCAAAGGCGGATCCGTGACAACGACGAGCATCGCCACCACTGCCACTCCCCATTATGGCGAAACATCTCACCGCATTGGTGCATGCGGCAGACGCGGATTGGGCTGGTTTGCGCCGACATGCATTCGCGCGGAGATCCGGCTTTGCAGGCTTCCAGCACCATGCCGGAAATGCCCCGCAACCCATTCATCTACCTGTCTCGCCAACACCCCAAATTGGTGCAAAGCAGCGTTGCAGACGCCGCACCCGACACTCATCGGAATATTTTCCGGGCGTTTGCCGCCCAATCGCCGCAGATGCAATGGCTAGCACTAGAACGTGACGAGCCCGTACAAACCGCGTTAAGTTCGTGTTACGTTTGGGTCGCTCGCATGGATGTGACCCCAATTCAAGGCATATGTCGTGGCACGAGGCCACCCGCCTTTTCTTTATTTTTTCCGGGGATAGAGAGAAATGACTGCTCGTCAGACACGTAGTTTCAAGCACAGCCGCCTGAGCGCGGCGCTGGTGACCGCCATGGTCGTGCCGGCCGCGTTCAGCGCCTTCGCGCAGGACAGCAGTGAGACCAAGGCGACCGACCTGGAGAAGGTCACCGTCACCGGCTCGCTGATCCCGCAGAGCGAGATCGAGACCGCCACGCCGGTCACCACCATCACCGCCGAAGACATCAAGGCCCGCGGCTTCAGCTCGGTGGCCGACGTGCTGCAGAAGAGTTCTTTCGCCACCGGCGGCGTGCAGGGCGGCCAGAGCTCCGGCTCCTTCACCCAGGGCGCGAAGACGGTCAGCCTGTTCGGTCTGCCGCCGGGCTACGTGAAGTACCTGATCGACGGCCGGCCGATGTCCAACTATCCGGCGCTGTACAACGGTAGCGACACCTTCAACAACATCAGCGGCATTCCGATCGACCTGGTCGACCGCATCGAGATCCTGCCGGGTGGCCAGTCCTCGCTGTACGGCTCCGACGCGATCGCCGGCGTGATCAACGTCATCCTCAAGAAGAAGATGGACGGCGCGGTGTTCAGCATCCGCGGCGGCGGCTACTCCGACGGCGGCGGCAGCAACTTCCGCGCCACCTTCGCCGATGGCTGGACCTCCGCCGATGGCCGCACCAGCGTGGTTGGCGGCGTGCAGTACGAAGAAAAGGATCCGATCTGGGCCTACGACCGCGCCCTGACCAAGCAAGTCAATGCGCAGGGCTATTCGCGCCAGCTGGTCAGCCGCGACTTCCTGGTCTACAGCCCCTTCACCAGCTACAAGTTCCTCGACCCGGCCAACTGCGGCAACGTCTCCGGCCTGTTCGGCGGCACCATGGCCCTGCAACAGCGCCCGGGATTCGGCGACGAATACTACTGCGGCTCCAAGTACACCCCGGGCTACCGCACTCTGGATGCAGGCCAGAAGTCGCTGCAGGCGTACGTGCACGGCACCTTCGACCTCAACGACAACGTGCAGCTGTACGGCGACGTGCTCTACAGCAAGGACCAGGTCAAGTACAACTCCGGCGGCAATTATCTGTGGTGGGGCACGAGCGCCGACTTCGGCTACTACTACGACCCGAACCTGGACGACCTGGTCAACCTGCAGCGCTCGTTCGCGCCTGAGGAAGTCGGCCCGAACGGCTTCAACGACACGATGAGCCGCGATACCAGCAATTCGGTCCGCATCACCTTCGGTGCGCAGGGCGCGCTCGGCCAGTCCAGCTGGGACTACGATGCCGGTGTCACCTACACCCAATACAAGCTGGAAGAGCGCAACTTCGTCCGCTTCAAGAGCGCGATCGACCAGTTCTTCATCAACAAGGTGCTGGGACCGCAGCAGGGCCTGGATCCCTACTACGACACCTACCCCGTCTATACCCCCAACTATGCGGCGTTCTACTCGCCGATCACGCCGGAGGAATTCGCCAGCTTCACCGGCCATGCCACCAACAAGAGCAAGACCTCCGACGGCATGCTGCGCCTGCAGCTCACCAATGCCAAGCTGTTCGGCCTGCCCGGCGGCGACGCGGGCCTGGCCGTGGTCGGCGAATACGGCAAGCAGAAGTGGGACTACGATCCGGCGCCGGAAATCGTCAACGGCGAAGTCTGGGGCCTGACCTCGGTGGCTGGCGGCGGCGACCGCGACCGCTACGCGCTGACCTCGGAACTGCGCATGCCGGTATTCGACCCGCTGACCATCACCCTGGCCGGCCGCTACGATGCGTTCAAGGCCAGCGGCACCACCGTCGACAAGCCGACCTACAGCATTTCGCTGGAATACCGTCCGTTCCAGTCGCTGCTGCTGCGCGGCAAGTACGGCACCGCGTTCCGCGCGCCGACGCTATCCGACCAGTACCAGGGCAAGAGCGGCTACTACAGCTCGGTGATCGACTACTACCAGTGCGCGCAGCGCGGCTACCTGCCGGGCAACACCGACAACTGCCCGGCGGCCTACTCCAACCGCCAGTTCTTCGGTACCCAGTCCGGCAACCTCGGCCTGAAGCCGATCAACGCCGATGTGTGGAGCGCCGGCTTCGTGTGGTCGCCGATCGACCGCATGGCACTGACCGTCGACTATCTCAACTGGGATATCAGCGATGAGGTCAACCAGCAGAGCGCCAACGGCCTGAGCCTGCAGGACTATCGTTGCCGCGCCGGTATCGACGACATCAATTCGACACTGTGCACCACCACCATGGCCCAGGTCACCCGCAACGCGGCCGGCCAGATCACCGCGATCTATACGCCGAAGATCAATGTCTCCAATCAGAAGCTGGAAGCGGTGACGGCCTCGTTCCGCTATGGCTACGACTTCGGCCGTTGGGGCGACCTGAAGACCGTTGCCAGCTACAGCGAGAACCTGCGCCACAAGTACGTGCAGTACGCCGGCGACGAACCGGTCGACCTGCTCAACGATCCGTACTGGAGCACGGACCCGAAGCGCAAGGCCGACGCCTCGCTGACCTGGGACATCGGCGACTTCTCGACCACCTGGTACGCCAGCTGGTTCGACAAGACTCCGAACTACGCGGCCACGATCAGCCAGGCAGGCTACGCCGCGCCGCGCGCCGGCAAGCTGCCTTCGCACATCACCCACAACGCCAGCGTCACCTACACCGCGTTCGAGGGTATGGAGCTGTCGCTGATGGTCACCAACGTGTTCAACAAGATGCCTCCGTTCGATGCGTCCTACCCCGGCAGCGCGCAGTGGGCGTACAACGAGTACAACTTCGACGCGTATGGCCGCGCGTACTATCTGGAAATGCGTTACTCGTTCGGCAAGTAACAAAGCGTCAGGCGACACCAAGGCCCACCCGCAAGGGTGGGCTTTTTTTGTGCGGCGGCCTGCTGCGGGAATGCACGCCATCTTCGACGAACGAGCATTGCCCCCCACAGGGCCGCGCACACGCGATGACGCGACCTTCGCCTTCGACGCCTTGCCGCTTCAGCGACTAAGGCGCCCGTTGCGACTGCGTATCGAGCAATTGCTTCAGCTCGGCAAGATCCTCGCCGTAACGCTGCCAACGCCCCATGTAGGCGCGGGTCATCGACGTGCGCACCTGCACCACGCTGGCGGTCGCCACCGGCGCCTGGTTCTGTTCGAAGCGCAGGCAGGCCTCGTCCCATGGCAAGCCGCAGAACTCCAGCAGGCGGCGCGTGGTCGGCTCCTGCTCCAGCACCAGGTCTTCGTAGTCGATTTCCAGAAGACGCTGCGGGAACAGCGCGCGCCAATGCGCCATCAAACGCTCGAACATCAGGTAATAGCGACCGACGTCCATCAGGTCGAAGGAATAGTCGTAATACGGCGAGGACAGCGCGAACAGTTGGCGGAAGTTGCTCAGGCAGCTGTCCATCGGATCGCGCCGCAGGCACACGATGCGCGCATTCGGCAAGGCGCGCGCGATGTGCCCCACGTACAGGAAATTGTGCGGCAGCTTGTCCACGAAGCGCGGCTTGGCGGCGGTGCCGGGACGGGTGGACTCGACGTAGGCGCGGCCGAGTTCGCGCCAGTCCAGCCCCTGCAGCCGGGTCAGCGTGGCCACGTCCAGGATCGCCGGCGATGGCGTGCGCACCAGGCGCTTGAGCGCCACCGAGAAATTCTGCAGTTCGCCGGCCGAGTGCACCTGCGGATGGCTGGACAGGATCCGGTCCACCAGGGTGGTGCCGCTGCGCGGCATGCCGACCACGAAGATCGGCTCTTCGCTGTCGAAGCCTGGCGCAGGCGCAGCGTCGGCGCGGAAGGCCTGCTGCAATGCATCGAACAGCACCGCATCGCGCTCGGACGTGTAACCGCGCGCACGCTTCTGCACCGCCTTGCCCTGCACGTAGCCACGGAACGCGGCATGGTAGTCGCCGAGATCCTCGTGCTCCTTGGCCAGTGCCAGGTTGAGATACAGCACCGCTTCCGGCGCGTCGCCGGCCGACGCCAGCGCCTGCTCCAGCAAGGCCAGGTTGTTCTCGTCGGCGCTCCACTTGCGCAACTGCGACAGCGACAGATAGACCTTCCAGTAGCGCGGCTCCAGGGCCAGGCAGGCCCGGTATTCCTGCTCGGCTTCCTGCAGGCGCCCGGAGAACAGCAGCGAGGTACCGAGGTTGTAGCGGAAGCTGGCGTGTTGCGGCGCGAGCTGCACCGCCTGGGTGAACGCCTGCAGCGCCGCGACGTGCTCGTTGACCTGGGTGTAGACCACGCCCAGCGTGTCCAGCGTATGCGCGTCGGTCGGCTGCAGCGCCATCGCCTGGTCGGCGAAGCGGTGCGCCTCCTGCATGAAGCGCCCCATCGCCAGCACCTTGGCCAGTTGCGCGGCGTAGTCCGCACGCTGTGGATTCAACGCCGTCGCCTGGTACAGGTGCGCCGCGGCAGGCTGCATCTGTTTCAGCTCCAACGCCGCCACGCCGGCCACGAAATGCACGCCCGGATGCTGCGGCAACGACCGCAACAGGTACTGCGCGAGCCGCTGCGCCTGGCCCCAGTCGCGCTGATTGAGCGCCGCGACGGCCTGGTTGTAGAGCTGAACCTGTTCGGTCATGGATGCGCCTGATCGTCCCCGGGAGGCCGGCAACGCCACGAGATAGCCGCGGCGCACCGAACCGACATTATGCCCGGCCCACAAAACCGTGGCCGGTGCTGGCATGCGCCCAGCATTCGCACGCAACCGGGCCACACGAATGTCTGCGCCTGCCGGCGCGACCAGTCAGTCGCCCGGCCGCGCCCTGCGCGGCGACCTGCGCTGTCAGCACCTGATCGCGCGCGATGCGCTTCGGGGTGCCTGGACCATGCAACCGCTACGGCAACGCAGCGCGACCATGCCAGCGCCACGTAGCCGTCACCTGATCGCCAGGCCCACGCTGCGACATACAGGGTTGCCGATACCCGTGAGCGACAACGCCGTCGTCCCGGGATGGGAGGAGAAGCACAGGGGCGACGATCGGATATTCGACCCTGCTCCCGCGTCAGCCTCACCCTTACGGGCTGCACAGCCACGCAAAAATATATGCCGAATTCGTCATTTCAAATGACTCACATCGACTGCCTCAGGGAGCATGAGTCCCACCAAGACCACAGGGACCCAACTGATTTTCGTGGTTTTTATCGCATTTCTTCACTAGACGGCAAGAAAAAGACACAATGTACCGATCCTGATCCATAGCGCCATAGGCACTGGTGATTTGCGCATTTTTGTGATTTGAGCCTCGTCCGACACACCCAATTTATACAAATTGCCGCATTTTTGATGCGGATGACGGCAGATCCCGCTACAACTCGTTGCACGCGCTAGCACGCCGTTATTACGTTTGGGTTAAGGCCGCTCATCTGCGGCCCGCCACCCCACGTCATCGAAGGTAAGCAATGAGCAACCACCGCGATCGAAAGGCATTCAAGCGCACCGCTCTGGCCATGATTCTCAGCGCCTCGCTGGCCCACGGCGCCGTTCATGCGCAAAGCACCACCGGCAGCATCTACGGTTCCGCGCCGGCCAGCGGAACCAGCATCACGATCCAAAGCGATACGGGGTTGAGCCGTACCGTGCCGGTGGACGGCAATGGCCGCTACACCCTCGGCTCGCTGCCGATCGGCAACTACACCGTGATCCTGCGTCGCGGCGAGGAAACCATCGACACGCGCAAGGACGTCTTGCTACGCGTCGGATCGGGCACGGAAGTCTCGTTCGCGGCGGCTGACGCCACCACGCTGGGAGCCGTGACCGTCACCGCCGCGAGCGTGCCGAAGATCGACGTCAGCAGCACCGCGTCGCGCTCGGTGATCACCTCCGAGCAGCTGGACACGCTGCCGCTGGGACGCAGCGCCGAAGCGATCGCACTGCTCGCACCGGGCACCGTCTCCGGCAGCGGCGCGTTCACCAACGGCAGCCGCTCGGTGGTGTCCTTCGGCGGTTCCGGCGTGACCGAGAATGCGTATTACATCAATGGATTCAACGTCAGCAATCCGCTGAACAATCTCGGCGGGCTGAGCCTGCCGTACGGCGCCATCGACCAGCAGGAAACCTACACCGGCGGCTACAGCTCCAAGTACGGGCGTTCCACCGGCGGCGTGATCAATCAGGTCGGCAAGCGCGGCACCAACGAGTGGCACTTCGGCATCCAGACCACCTGGGCGCCGGATTCGCTGGCCAGTTCGCCGCGCGATATCTGGTATCCCAGCGCCAGCCTGGCCAGCGACTACACCTACGAAAACCCTGACCTCGCCGGCACCCTGTATCGCCGACGCAAGGGCGACACCAGCACCAACACCACCTACAGCGCCTACGCTGGCGGCCCGCTGATCGAGGATCGCCTGTTCGTCTTCGTCGCCGGCGAATCCAATAAGACCGATGGCATCGACACCAACAACAGCGCCGACAGCATCCAGGCGCGCAACCACTACAACTACAGCGCGCCGAAGTTCTACGGCAAGATCGACTGGAACATCAACGACAGCAACATCCTGGAATACACCCGCATCCAGAACACCGACCGCCGCGCCGGCTACTACACGTCTTACGACTACGACACTCTCAGCGAAGGCGGCCGCACCGGCACCTATCCGGACACCTACAAGCTCACCGACACCTACGACATCTTCAAGTACACCGGCTACCTGACCGACAACCTGACCTTGAACGCGACCTGGGGCCGCAGCCTCGAAAGGGACTACCAGGCCAATCCGGTGTCCTCGGACCTGCCCTACATCAGCGGCGTCACCAACCAGGATCCGTCGATCACCGGCGGCACCGCGATCACCAACAACCAGGCCTCGACCACGGTCAAGAACGCCAACGCGCAGAACAAGACCCGCGGCCTGCGCGTGGAGCTGGAATACCGCATCGGCAACCACGACCTGACCGCCGGCGTGGACAACATGTACTTCAACGCCTACAACGAAGGCGTCGATACCAGCGGTCCGGGCTATCGCTGGATCTACAGCAAAGCCTCCAACCCGAGCGTGGCCATCGATCCCAACCTCGGGGTCGGCGCGGCCGGCGGCAACGGCTATTACGTGCAGAAGTACATCTTCACCACCGCCACCAGCATGGCGGTGGAGCAGAAGGCCTACTACCTGGAAGATCGCTGGCAGGTGAGCGACAATTGGCTGCTGACCCTGGGCGTGCGCAACGACAAGTTCACCAACTTCAACAGCAGCCACGTGGCCTATGTGGACAGCGGCGACCAGTGGGCCCCGCGCATGGGCGTGAGCTGGGACGTGTTCGGCGATTCCTCGTTCAAACTGTTCGCCAACCTCGGCCGCTACTATCTTGCGCTGCCCAACAGCGTCGCCATCCGCGGCGCCTCGGCCTCGACCTATACCCGCGAGTATTTCACCTACACCGGCATCGATGCGAACGGCGAGCCGACCGGTCTGACCGCGCTGGGCCCCGGCCCGGTATCCAGCAACGGCGAATACGGCGAAGCTCCGGATCCGAATTCGTTCACGCCCAGCGACCTGAAGTCGCAGTACCAGGACGAGCTCATCGTCGGCTTCGAGAAGACCATCGGCGACAAGTGGAACTCCGGCGCCAAGGTCACCTACCGCAAGCTGCAGTCGGCGATCGACGATGTCTGCGATAGCGACAAGATGTCGAGCAAGCTCACCGCGCTCGGCATCGATCCGGATTCGGTCACGATCCCCGGCTGCGTGCTGTTCAACCCCGGCGAGAGCAACACCTACAAGCTCGCCAACGTGGACGGTTCCGGCTACACCACGTTGAAGATGTCGCGCTCGGACTGGGGCTTCACCGATTCGGCCAAGCGCAACTACGCCGCCGTCGACCTGTTCCTGGAGCATCCGTTCGACCAGAAGTGGTACGGCCGCGTCGACTACACCTGGTCGCACAGCTACGGCAACACCGAAGGCCAGGTGAAGTCGGACATCGGCCAGACCGACGTTTCCAAGACCCAGGACTGGGATTCGGCGCCACTGATGTACTACGCGGGCGGCGATCTGGCCAACGATCGTCGGCACCAGCTGAAGGCCTTCGGCGCCTACCAGTTCACCCCCGAGTGGATGGTCTCTGCGACGCTGAAGATCGCCTCGGGCATGCCGAAGTCCTGCCTGGGCTACTTCGGCAGCGACGAATCGGATCCGATCAGCTACGGCTCGGCGTATCACTACTGCGGCGGCAGCCCGTCCAGTCCGGGCCAGGCGGGTCGCCTGCCCTGGACCAAACTGGTGGATTTGGGCGTGACGTATCGGCCGGCCTTCGCCGACCACAAGCTGGCGTTCAGCCTGCAGGCGTTCAACGTGTTCAACGAGCGCAAGCCGGTGCAGATCGATGCCACCTACGAAACCGATCCCTATACCGTTTCCAACACCTACGGCATCGGCACCTACTACACGACGCCTCGCTCCGTGCGCCTGTCGGCGTCCTACGACTTCTGACCGCCCGTGGCGGGACGTCCGGCCAGGGCGTTCCGCCGCAACGCAACGCCTCTCTCCTGCCCCGGCTACGCCGGGGCTTTTTTTGCGCGTGGCGCCGGCATGCATCGCCGGCAATGCCTCAGCGGCCCAGCAGGGCCATCGCCGCATTGTGCCCGGGCGCGCCGGTCACGCCGCCGCCCGGGTGGGTGCCGGCGCCGCACAGGTACAGACCGGGAATCGCGCCGCGGTAGTTGGCCTGGCCGAGCATCGGGCGGGCGCTGAACAACTGGTTGAGGCTCAGCGCGCCATGGAAGATGTCGCCGCCGATCAGGCCGAAGCTGCGTTCCAGATCCAGCGGGGTCAGCGCCTGCCGGCCCAGCACCGAGGCGGCGAAGCCAGGCGCGTAGCGTTCGACGGTGGCGATCATCAGCTCGGCGACCTCGTCGCGGTACGCGTCCCAGCTGCGCCCGTCCGGCAGCTGCGGCGCCACGTGCTGGCAGAACAGGCTGGCCACGTGCTGCCCCGGCGGCGCCAGCGAATCGTCCAGGGTGCTCGGGATCAGCAACTCGACGATGGGCTCGCGCGACCAGCCATGCGCGCGCGCATCGCGGTAGGCGCGATCCATGTAGTCCAGGCTCGGCGCCAGGATGATGCCGGCGGTGAGGTGGTCGCCCTGCCCCGGCAGCGCGCGGAACTGCGGCAAGCGCGACAGCGCCACGTTCATCCGGAACGTGCCCGAGCCGCAGTGCCAGTTGGCCATGCGCTCGCGGGTGGCGGCCGGGACGTGCGCCGGGTCGAGCAGGCGCTCGTACAGCAGCTTGGGATTGACGTTGGCGACGACGCGGCGCGCATGCAGGCGTTCGCCGTGTTCGGTGATCACGCCGACCGCGCGCCCGTCCTCGACCAGGATCTCGCGCACGCCGGCGTCGGTGCGGATCTGCGCGCCGGCGGTGAGTGCCGCCTTGGCCATCGCCTGGGTGATCGCGCCCATGCCGCCGAGCGCATGGCCCCAGGCGCCCTTGACCCCGTTGCTCTCGCCGAACACGTGGTGCAGCAGCACGTAGGCCGAGCCCGGCGTGTAGGGGCTGGCGTAGTTGCCGACGATGCCGTCGAAGCCGAACAGCGCCTTGACCGGGTCGCTCTCGAACCAGCGCTGCAGGTACTCGGCGGCGGAGATGGTGAACAGGTCCAGCAGTTCCTGGCGCAGGCCGGGGTCGAGCGCATGCAGGCGGCGGCCGAGGCGGCCGGCGCGCAGCAGTTCCGGCAGCGCCTGCACCCAGCCGCCGTCGGTGACGTTCGGCGGCGGCTGCAGCGCCAGCGCGCGCAGCACGTCGGCGATGCGCTCCAGCCGCGCCTCGTAGGCCGGCAGGCGCTCGGCGTCGCGCAGCGAGAACTTCGCCACCTGCGCCTGGGTGATGCTGGCGCCGGCCAGCAGGTAGCGGTCGTCGGGCAGCGGCACGAAGTTGTTGCAACGGCGCGGCACGATGCGCAGGCCGTGCGCGGCCAGGTCCAGGTCGGCGATCACCTTCGGCTGCAGCAGCGAGACCGTATAAGAGGCCACCGAATTGCGGAAGCCCGGATGGAATTCCTCGGTGACCGCGGCGCCGCCGACCACGCCGCGCCGCTCCAGCACGGTGACCTTCCAGCCGGCGCGCGCCAGGTAGGCGGCGCAGACCAGGCCGTTGTGGCCGGCGCCGACGATCAGGGCATCGCAGGACGGTTCGCGCTTCATCGTGGCGATCATACCGGGCCGCCGGCCCCGCGCTGGCCGGCCGCGGCGCCCGGCCCATGACCTTCGACACCCCTGAAACGCCGGGCAGCGGCGTACAGTCTCGCCACGGCCCATCCGGGCCATTCCGTATCCCCGCTGGCTTGGAGCTTCCTTGTGACCTTTCGCAATCCCCGCATGCTGCTGTTGACCCTGGCCGTGAGCGCCGCGCTGAGCGGCTGCAACAAGCCCGACGCGGCAGCGCCCGCCGCCGACACCGCCAAGACCGAGGCCGCCGCACCGGCGCCCGCCGCGGCGCCGGCCGAGCTGAAGCTCGACACCAGCAAGCTGCCGCCCTACAACGCGTTCAGCGCCAACGACCTGGACCCGGCCAAGGACGCCTGCGGCGATTTCGCCGGCTACGTCAACGGCAAGTGGCTGGCCGCCAACGAAATTCCCAAGGACCGCAGCAGCTGGGGCGCGTTCTCGATCCTGG
This sequence comes from Xanthomonas campestris pv. phormiicola, assembly GCA_025666215.1. NCBI lineage: Bacteria > Pseudomonadati > Pseudomonadota > Gammaproteobacteria > Lysobacterales > Lysobacteraceae > Xanthomonas > Xanthomonas campestris. The sequence goes on from CP102593.1 coordinate 3,487,548, forward strand.
ACGAGCGCTCGGTCGCCGTGCAGCACCAGTTGGCCGAGCAGGCCGCCGCTGCGGCCAACGCGCAGGGCGTGGACAAGATCGTCGGCGACTTCTGGTCCTCGGGCATGGACGAAGCCAAGGTCAACGCGCAGGGCATCGCGCCGCTGAAGGCCGACCTGGCCGCGATCGACGGCCTCAAGGACGGCCCGGCGGTGGCCGAGTACCTGCGCCAGAGCGCGGCCAAGGGCGAGAACGGCCTGTTCGGCTTCGGCGCCGAGGCCGACTTCAAGAACTCCTCGATGAACATGGCCTACGCGATGCAGGGCGGCCTGGGCCTGCCCGACCGCGGCTACTATTTCGATGCCGACAAGAAGGACAAGCTCAACGCCTACCAGGCGCACGTGGCCAAGGTGCTGGAGCTGTCCGGCGTGCCGGCCGCCGATGCGGCCAAGCAGGCCAAGGACGTGGTGGCGCTGGAAACGCGCCTGGCCAAGGTCTCCAAGTCCAGCGAACAGATGTCGCGCGACGCCGAGCTGGCCTACAACCCGATCACCCCCGCCGAGGCCGACAAGCTGGCCCCGAACTTCCCCTGGACCAAGTTCTTCGAATCGCAGGGCGTGGCGGTGCCGGAGAAGTTCTCGCTGGCGATCCCCGCGTTCCACCAGGAAGTGAGCAAGGCGCTGGGCGATACCGATCCGTCGGTGTGGCGCGCCTACCTGCGCTTCCATACCGTGGACAGCGCCTCGCCGTACCTGAGCGATGCGTTCGCGCAGGAGAGCTTCGCGTTCTACGGCAAGGAGCTCAACGGCCAGGCCGAGATGAAGCCGCGCTGGAAGCGCGTGCTCGGCAGCATCGAGGACGGCGCCGGCGAGGCGATGGGCCAGATGTACGTCAAGGTGGCCTTCTCGCCCGACGCCAAGAGCAAGATGCAGCAGCTGGTGGACAACCTGCGCCAGGCGCTGAAGGCGCGCATCGAGAACGTCACCTGGATGAGCCCGGAGACCAAGGCCAAGGCGATCGCCAAGTGGGAGACCTTCACCCCGAAGATCGGCTACCCGGACAAGTGGCGCGACTACAGCGGCCTGAGCACCCAGCGCGACAGCTACCTGGACAACGTGCGCGCCGCCACCGCGTTCAACTACAAGTACAACCTGAGCAAGATCGGCAAGCCGGTGGACAAGACCGAATGGGGCATGACCCCGCAGACGGTCAACGCCTACTACAACCCGCTGCAGAACGAGATCGTGTTCCCGGCCGCGATCCTGCAGCCGCCGTTCTTCGATCCCAACGCCGACGACGCGTTCAACTACGGCGGCATCGGCGCGGTGATCGGCCATGAGATGACCCATGGCTACGACGACCAGGGCGCGCGCTTCGGGCCGACCGGCAACTTCGAGAACTGGTGGACGCCGGCCGACGCCAAGAACTTCGCCGCGCTCACCGGCAAGCTGGTCAAGCAGTTCGACGAGTACAAGGTGGACGGCAAGCCGGTCAACGGCAAGCTGACCCTGGGCGAGAACATCGCCGACCTGGGCGGCCTGTCCACCGCCTACGACGCGATGAAGAAGGCCACCGAGGGCAAGGACGATCCGAAGGTCGGCGGCATGACCCGCGACCAGAACTTCTTCCTCAACTGGGCCACCGTGTGGCGCACCAAGTACACCCCGCAGAACGCGGCGGTGCGCCTGACCACCGACCCGCACGCCCCGGCGCAGTTCCGCGCGATGGGCGCGCCGTCGAACCTGCCGGCCTTCGCCGCCGCGTTCCAGTGCAAGCCCGGATCGCCGATGGTGCGCGCCGGCGACAAGCAGGTCGTGATCTGGTAAGTCTGGCGATCCGCTGCAACCCGAAAAGGCCCGGCATGTCCGGGCCTTTTCTTTGCGCGCGGCGCGCCACGCCGCGGAAGCCCGCGCTGGCGCGGAAGCGGCAGGCACCGCACGCCTGGATCCGTGTGCGACAGCGCGCCGGCGACACCCGCACGACCGCCACGCACCCATGCGCGCATCCATCTGAACCGGTTAGGCAAAGCCGCGCCGCAGCATGGACACAGCTGCGGGCCGCAGCTTGTTAAACTCCGCCGACTTTAATCCTGACCGGATTCGCTCCCGATGCTCAATGCCCGTCCGCTTGCCCTCGCTGTCGCCCTCGGCCTGATCGCCCTGGCGTCCACCGCCGATGCCGCGCCCAAGAAGAAGCGCGCCGCCGCCAAGGCGCCCGTCGTCAGCGCCGCCTGCACCGATTTCTACGACTACGCCAACGCCGATTGGCTGAAGAGCAACCCGCTGCCGCAGACCGGCGCGGTCACCGCCCTGGGCCAGCTGTCGGCGCGCGCGCAGCAACAGCAGCGCGACCTGCTCGACGCGTCGATGCAGTCGCCGCAGAATTCGGTGCAGAAGGCGCTGGGCGATTTCTGGGCCAGCGGCCTGGACGAAGCGGCGGTGGAGAAGGACGGTTCCACCCCGATCGCGCCGCTGCTGAGCCGCATCGACGCGATCAAGAAGGCCAAGGAGGTGCCGGCCTCGATCGCCGCGCTGCACCAGATCGGCATCCCGGTGGCGTTCAACTTCGGCGCCGACGTCGATCTGAAGGCGCTGGACCGCCACATCGGCTACTTCATGCAGGGCGGCATGGGCCTGCCCGACCCGGCCTTCTACACCCGCACCGACGCCGACACCGTGGCGCTGATGGGCCGCTACCGCGCCTACGTCAAGCAGATCCTGACCCTGACCGGCACCCCGGCGGCCAAGCTCGAGGCCGACACCCAGTCGGTGCTGCAGATCGAGACCGCGCTGGCGCGCAGCGCCAAGTCGCTGGCCGGCATCAACAACCCGTTCAACAACTACGCGCCGATCTCCACCAAGGAGTTGAACAAGCAGTACCGCAACCTGCAGCTGGACGCGTTCCTGAAGGCGCAGGGTGTCAACGACGACCTGGTGTCGATGGCCGATCCGGACATGTTCAAGCAGCTCGACGGCATGATCGTCAGCATCAAGCCCGAGCAGTGGAAGGCCTACCTGCGCTGGCGCGTCGGCGACGCGATGGCGCCCTACCTGTCCAAGAGCTTCCGCGACGCCAGCTTCGAGTTCCGCGGCCGCGTGTTGGAAGGCCAGACCCTGCCGCCGCAGCGCTGGGCGCAGGTGCTGGACGCGATCAACGTCGCCGCCGGCCCGATGCTGGGCCGCGAGTACGTCGGCCGCTATCTCAACGCCGACACCCGCCGCCAGGCCGAGAGCATCGCCGACCAGGTGCGCGATACCGAGATCGCCGCGATCAAGCGCAACACCTGGCTGAGCGAATCGGCGCGCGCCGAAGCGCAGGCCAAGCTGGCCGCGCTGAAGATCGAGGTCGGCGCGCCGCGCCGCGACCTGGACTACAGCGTGCAGCCGATGGGCCGCGGCAGCTTCGGCGGCAACATGCTGATCGCCTCCACCTGGCGCCACCGCGAGGAAATGAAGCGCATCGGCAAGGGCAACGCCGACCGCCGCTGGGACGTGCTGCCGCAGCAGCCGGCGCTGACCTACGACCTGGCCCAGAACCGCCTGATCGTCACCGCCGCGGTGCTGCAGCCGCCGGTGTTCGTCGCCGGCGGCGATGCCGCCGCGCTGTACGGCGGCTACGGCGCGCTGGTCGCGCACGAACTGATCGGCGCAATCGACAGCAAGGGCAGCCAGGTCGACGCCAAGGGCGAACTGCGCAGCTGGTGGACCCCGGAAGACAAGAGCGCGTGGACCGCACTGAGCGCGCGCGCCGCCGCGCAGTACGGCGCCTACGACTTCCCCGGCGTGAAGGGCGCCAAGGTCAACGGCCAGCTGACCCAGGAACAGGACCTGACCGACATCGGCAGCGTCGAGCTGGCCTGGCAGGCGTATGCCGCCGCCCAGCCGGCCGCCGGCGACACCGGCAAGCAGGCGTTCTACAAGGCCTGGGCCGGCCTGTGGGCGCAGCAGCTGTCGCCGAACGAAGCGGTGCAGCGCGTCACCGCCGACGTGCACGCGCCCGGCCGCTGGCGCGCCAACGGCCCGCTGGCCAACCTGCCGTCCTTCGCCGCCGCCTTCACCTGCAAGGCCGGCCAGCCGATGGTGCGCAGCGACGCCGAGCAGATCCGCGTCTGGCCGTAACCGCAATTCGCTAGGCAGTGCATGCACGACGGCGCGGGCAACCGCGCCGTCGTCGCGTGTGGCGCCCGCGCACCGCGGTACGCGGTACTCGGTACTCGGTACTCGGTACTCGGTATCGGCAGCATCCAAGTGATTGAAGCGCCTTGCACACTGCCCGGCGCAATCGCCTCGCCCGCAGCCAGGCGGCGACCGGCGCATTCCCGAAGGCGGCAACGACGTCATTAACCACATGATGGGAGACGATCCGGCCAGTGCGGCCAGCCGCGTACTGTTTGAGACTTGGCGATGAGACCCAACCGAGGCCAAGCTTCGTTCCTCGCGCGGCATCTGGTAGACGAATCGCGCAGTGACCGGGCCTGGACTTGCCCGTGTGGCAAAGGAGGAGTAGGTTTGGAATACCTGAACTTAAGCGCTCAGTTGCGGACGGCACACAAGCTGAGCCGCTCCAACTCGCACACGATGCACTGAAGTTCTCGCCTTTGGACAGCATCCAGACCAGGGAGTGTCATGCAAGCGCTTCGGACCGCCTTGTTTCTGATCCTGCTCGCCCTCTCACTGTGCGCCTGCGGCGGCACCGGGAACCATATGCATTCCAAGAATGGCCAGGACGTCGATGCCGACGGCGACCCGATCTACCGCAAGAACCCGCACCCCACGCAGGCGTACCGGATCACGATGACCATCGAGGACGCGCCGGGACCGTTTGGGTACGTCTCGGGCACGGCATTCTATGAAATGACCAATCACCGCGAATGCACCCCGGTCGAGCCGATCGCTGGCGTGTGGAGCAAGTCAAGCGAAGGTGCGATCCCGATTCACTTCCAAAAAGTCGATGAAACCACCTATGTAGCGACAATTTATGCCGATGGCATGGTGGATGCGGACTATTACGAAAAGGGTGTTTGCGCTTTTGAGCTTGATGGGGTTGGCATTACACTGAAAGCCACTGGAAGCATCAAGGAGACTCGTTTTCAACCAGCGTTATTCAAAAAAGAAATATATAGCCCAACGCCCAAGATAACCTACTTCTGGAAAGGAGGCTACCCAAAGGACGACATGGCCAACTTCCCAGATGGCGGCAAGACAAATATTGAAGATTTCAATGACAATGCGCGCCACAATGTCTTTAAGATTACGTTAGCCGTCCAAAAGGTGATGCAATGAGCCTAACCAGTCAGCAATATGCAGCCCTTGTAGATGATGGTTATAAAGAGCCACAAGAAACTGGATGGGATAGTAAAGTCGTCGGCATTGGCGGCCTCGATTATAGACGCATCGAATATATGGACCGCCCCTCTGGCTATCAGGGCATCATCTATCAAAGAATAGATAATGGAGAAATTATCGCCGTCCACCGCGGCACCGAATTCGATCGCCAGCCGATGCACGACGGCATCTACGCCGACGGCGGCATGGTTGCTACCCGCCATAACGCACAGGCGGCAGACGCCATAGAGCTGACTCGGCATGCTATCGATATGGCAGAACGCGAAGCTAAACGCTACGGTCACAAACCCCAAGTCACCGTCGCCGGCCACTCCCTCGGTGGCGATCTGGCCCAGGTCACCGCGCACCATTTCGGCCTCAAAGGCGAGACCTTTAATGCCTACGGCGCGGTCAGCCTGGACCGGCGCATTCCCGAAGGCGGCAACGACGTCGTCAACCATGTGATGGCCGGCGATCCGGTCAGCGCCGCCAGCCGGCACTACGGCCATATGCGGGTCTATGCGACGCCGCAGGAAATCGCCACGCTGGAGCAGGCCGGGTACGACAATCGCAGTAGCGGGCTGGACGCACGCAACCCGCTGGGCGCGGCCAAAGGCCTGGTGATGGATTCGCACCGGATGCACAACTTCCTTCCCGTGGACGGCAACGGCAAGCCTGACCGCTCGGTCCTGGAGGATCCGGCCGCGCGACAGCGTGCGCAGCAGTACGCGCCGATGATCGACAAATACCGAAGCGACGTGGAGACGATGCGGACCGGGGTGACCATCGGCGCACGCGGTTGGCAGGGCCTGGTGGTCGATGGCATCGATGTACTGCGCGGCCCCGCGTCGCCCGGGGCGGGCCGCCGCGCGATGGACGCGCCCAGCTGGCCCGAGCAGATGCAGCACCTGCACGAGAGCCGCGAACGCGGCCATGCGCCGCAAGGCTGGCAGGTGCCGTTGCGAGTACCCGGCGACAACGAAGTGCAGGCAACCAAGAATCCTGCGCATGCCTCCTTGCGAGACGACCCTGGTGCCTTCCTCGACCGCATGTTGGCCGCCTCGCAGAATGGCGACCGCGACCTGTTCCGGCAGATGACCCAGGAATTGTCCAACGCAACACCGGGCCGCACGCTGCGCAGCGAGGCCATCGACATGGTGAACCAGCAGGAGCAGCAGGCCGCGCAGCAAGCGATGCAGGCGCAACGGCAACACGTCGAGATGCAGCAGCAGGAAACGATGCGCATCGGCGCGCGCAGTCTCTGATCGCCACTACAGCGGATGCAGGAAGCACGATGAACCAACCCGATCCCGTGGCGCTGGCGAGCAAGGCCGCCGCGCTGATGGAGCAGTTCGAACGCCGCTGCGCCGAGCTTGAGCAGCAGCAACGGCAACTCGCACAACACCTCGAACACGTCGCGCACTCGTTGCCGGGTGTCGTCGCGCGTTCGGCGCAAGAGACGTTGCAACGCGTTCCCGACACGCTGATCCGCCAGGTGCAAACCGGCATCGATCAGCCCGTGGCCGGCTTCGAGAAGCGGCTGCAGCAGGCCGGCAGCTCGATCGCCGAAGGCGCCCACGCGTTGGCCGCGCAGCTCAATCGCATCGAGCGCGTGCAGCGCAGCCTGCTGTGGAAGAGCGCCACCGTCACCCTGGGCAGCTTGCTGCTGTTGCTCGCCGGCGGCGGTTGGTTGCTGGTGCAGTACCGGCACGACATCCAGGACAACCAGCTGCGTGCGGAATTGCTGCGTGCCTACAACGCGGCCGACGTGACCCTGTGCGCGGGCCGCCTGTGCGCCAACGTCGACCCCAATGGCGCGGCCTACGGCGATCGCCGGCAGTATCGGCTGATCCGCCCGCGCTGACCGCGCGGCTCGCGCGCCGGCGAGGGCGACGCAGGCCGCGACCGCCCTCGCCCACCAACCCTCAGCGCACGATCCGCGGCCGCGGCGGCTTGCGCTTGCCGAACGGCGGCTGGCCGCGCCAGTAGCGGATCAGCAGCCAGCCGAACAGCATGCCGCCCAGATGCGCGAAATGCGCCACGCCCGGCTGCCAGCCGGTGAAGCCCATGATCAGCTCCAGCGCGCCGAACACGATCACGAAGGTGCGCGCCTTCATCGGAATCGGCGGGAACAGCAGCATCACCCGCTGGTTCGGGAACAGCATGCCGAACGCCAGCAGCAGGCCGAAGATGCCGCCGGAAGCGCCCAGGGTCGGATACGGATCGCCGCCGTTGCTCACCATCCACCAGCCCACCAGCAGCTGGCACAGGCCGGCGCCGGCCACGCACACCAGGTAATAGGTCAGGAAGCGCTTGTTGCCCCAGGTCTGCTCCAGCGGCCCGCCGAACATGTACAGCGCCAGCATGTTGAACAACAGGTGCGAGAAGCCGCCATGCAGGAAACCATAGGTCAGCAGTTGCCAGATCTGGAAATTCTGTCCCGGCGAGAACGCGTCGAAGTCGCTGATCGGCCACAGCATGAATGGCGCGAAGGTGTCGTCGCCCAGCAGTTGCTGCAGCAGGAACACCACCACATTGCCGATCAGCAGGGCTTGGGTCACAGGCGGGAGTCTGGGAAACATGGTCGTGTCCGTGGCAACTGCCGACCATCATAGCCGCTCGCTATTGCGGCCCCCATAACGCCGCGTCGAGATCGCGCGCCGGCGTTGGGGCACGCTTCACCCGCCCGCCCTGCACCGCCACGCCTTCGGCGCGCAGCCGCTGGCATTGCTCGCGAAAGCCGCGCGAGCCTTCCGCAAAGGCGATGCGCCCGTCGCTGCGCAGCACCCGGTGCCAGGGCAGCGCCGGATCGGTGTTGGCGCCGAGCACGCGCGCGACCAGCCGCGCGCGGCCGGGCAGCCCGGCCAGCATCGCCACCTCGCCATAGCCGCGCACCTGGCCGGGCGGGATCGCACGGATCGTCGCCAGGAGCCGCGCCTGGGCCGCCGCCGAGGCCTCGGCGGCCGACGCAGGAGGCGGCCCGCTCATGCCGGCAACGTCCGCGCGGGGCGCGACACGGCCAGCACCCCGCCCAGCACCAGCAGCGTGCCGGCGATCTGCCACGGCCCCATCGCCTCGCGCAGCACCAGCACGCTGAGCACGATGGTCGAGACCGGACCGAGCATGCCGATCTGCGACGCCAGGCCCGAGCCGATGCGCCGCACCGCCAGCATCGTCGCCAGCACCGGCACCGCCGTGCACAACGTGCCGTTGAGCAGCGACAGCCAGTACACCGGCGTAGGCAGCTGCAAGGCCTGCAGCGGCCGCAGCAGCAGGAACTGGGCGATGCACAGCACGGAGGCGACCAGGCTGGCGTAGGCGGTCAGCCGCACCGCGCCGATCCGCGCCACCATCTGCCCGCTGCCGACCAGATACAGCGCATAGGCCAGCGCGCTGCCGAACACCAGCGCGCTGCCCCAGGCGGTACGCGCGCCGCCGACCTGCAGGTCGTGGCCGAAGGCGAGCAGCACGCCGAGATAGCTCAGCGCCAGCGCCCACAGCTGGCGGCGCTGCGGCCGCCGGCGGAACGCGAGCACGCCGATCAGCAGCACCAGGGTGGGAGTCAGATACAGGATCAGCCGCTCGAGCGTGGCGGTGATGTAGGCCAGGCCTAGGAAATCCAGGTAGCTGGCCAGGTAGTAGCCGAGCACGCCGAGCATGCCGATGCGCCAACGGTCGCCACGCTGCAGCGGCGGCGCGCGGCGCGCGGCCCACAGCGCCATCGCCGCGAAACACGGCAGCGCCACCAGCATGCGCAGCGCCAGCAGGGTCACCGCGTCCACGCCGTAGCGATAGCCGAGCTTGACGATGATCGCCTTGCCGGAAAACGCGATCGCGCCACCGGCGGCAAGCAGCACGCCGCCCAGGTCGGCATGCGCCGTGGCCAGCGGAGCGGCGGTCGAGCGCCCGGATGCGCTCATCGCGGACCGGCGCCGTAGCGGAAACGAACATCTTGCATGCCGCCCATTCTACGGCCGCCGCGCGCGGCAGCAGCGCTACCGATGCGACAGAGCGGAGCGCATCGGCGCAAACCACCCCGCAACCAGCCTGCATAACGCCGGCGCCGCAATGCACTGCACTAAGGCGGATGACCGCACCGCTCGAACGTCGCCTTGCCCGCGCCCTCCCTGGTTTCGGCGCCACCACCTGCAGTAGCACCGCGACGGCACGCGCCTCAGCGCATCAGCACCACTTCCTCGGCCGAGGTCGGATGGATCGCCACCGTGTCCTCCAGCTGGCGCTTGGTCACGCCCAGCTTCAGCGCCACCGCGAAGCCCTGCAGGATCTCGTCGGCGCCGTCGCCGAGCAGATGGAAACCGACCACCCGTTCGTCCTCGCCGACGCAGACCAGCTTGAACAGGCTGCGCTGCGGCGCGTCGGCCAGCGCATGCAGCATCGGCCGGAAATTGCTGCGATACACCGTCACCGCGTCGCCGTAGCGTGCCCGCGCCTGCTCCTCGCCCAGCCCGACCTGGCCCAGCGGCGGATGCGAGAACACCACGCTGGGCACGTTGTCGTAGTCCAGCCGCGCCTGCGGCTGGTCGCCGAACAGGCGATCCATCAGCTTGCGTCCGGCCGCGATCGCCACCGGGGTCAGGCCGACCTTGCCGGCCACGTCGCCGATCGCGTACAGCCCCGGCACGTCGGTGTTCTGGTAGTCGTCGACCACGATCTCGCACTTGTCGCCGATGCGCACGCCCAGCGCTTCCAGGCCGATGCCCTGGCTGTTCGGGCGCCGCCCGATGGCGAAGAACACCTGGTCCACGGGCTCGCTCGGCTGCCCGTCGCCGTCGTGCAACCGCAGGCCCTGCTCGCCGCGGCGCAAGGCGGTGGCGCGATAGCCGAAATGCAGGCGCACGCCCTGGTGGTGCAGGTTCTCGCCGAGCTGGCGCGCCAGTTCCGCATCGAAACGCTCCAGCAGGCGCTGGCCCTGCACGAACAGGTCGACGCGACTGCCCAGCGCCTGCAGCAGGCCGGCCAGCTCCACCGCGATGTAGCCGCCGCCGACGATCGCCACCCGCGCCGGCGCCTCGCACAGGTTGAAGAAATCGTCCGACACCAGGCCCAGTTCGGCGCCCTCGATCGGCGGCCGCAGCGCATGCGCGCCGGTGGCGATCACCACGTGGCCGGCGCTGACCCGCACGCCGTCGCCGCATTCCACCGTATGCGCATCCAGCAACCGGCCGCGCTGCGGAATCAGCACCACGCCGTCGGCATCCAGGCGCCGCCGGTAACTGCCGTGGATGTTGCCGATATAGCCCTGGCGATGCGCCACCAGTTCCGGCCACGACAAGGTCGAACCGGGAATGGAGAAGCCGATGGCGCGCGCCAGATCGATGCGCCCGACCAGGTCGGCAGCCAGCCACATCGCCTTCTTCGGCACGCAGCCGATATTGACGCAGGTGCCGCCGAGCGCGTTCGGCTCCAGGATCGCCACGCGCGCGCCGAGGCCGGCGGCGCGGAACGCGGTGGCCAGGCCGCCGGAACCGCCGCCGAGCACCAGCAGGTCGTAGTCGTAGACGGCATCGTTCACTGGAAACGCTCCGCGCGGTGCGGCGTGGTGTAGATCGCGGGCCACTGCCCGCCTATCCGGTCGGCCATCGGTTGTCCTGTCGTGTGGCTCATGCTGATTCCGAGCATGCCACGCGCGGTGGCGAGCCACGCGTGAGGATGCCGCGGCATGCACGGGATCGGCGCATCGTCATGGGCAGTCGCGTTTCAGGCAGTGCCATGACGGCGCATCGGTTGCCAACGCAGATAGCTCGCCGAACGCCACAGCCATTCGACCGGACCGAAGCGGAAATGGCGCAGCCACAGCTGCGACGCCGCCACCTGCAGCGCGAACAGCGCGAACGCGAACGGGATCTGCCAGGCGCGCGGCAGGCGCTCGAAATAGCCCAGGCCATAGCCATAGAACAGCGTGGTGCACAGCAGCGACTGCAGCAGGTAGTTGCTCAGCGCCATGCGCCCGGCCGGTGCCAGCCAGCGCAGCGCCGGGGCCAAGCGCAGCAACCAGGCCGCATAGCCCAGCGCCATCATCCCGCTGGCCACGGTGGCCAAGGCGAACGCGCTGGCCAGGCGCAGATCCAGCCGCGCCGGATCCATCCACGGCTCCAGCCGGAAGCTCAGCAGCATCAGCGCCATGCCCACCGGCAGCACGCCCCAGCGCAACGCCGCCAGCAGCCGCGCAGAGCGCTGCGGCTGCACCGCCAGGCCACTGCGCACGCACCACGCGCCGAGCAGGAACATGCCGAAGATGGTGGGCGCATTGAACACCAGCTCGCCCAGCGTATCGATCAGGTCGCGCAGGCGCTGCGCAGTGGCCTCGGCGTAGCCGCCATGGCCGAACACCTGGCGCTGCTGTTGCAGCGCCGCCGCCGCGCGCTGCGCCTGCTCGGCCATGTCCTGCCGCCACTGCACGGCGCCATGCGGATCGGCCTGCGCCGCCGAGCCGATCGCGCCGGTCAGCAGCGACAGCAGCGGCGAGCACAGATAGACCGCCAGCGCCATCCACGGCAACCAGCGCGTCGGCGCCTCGCGGAAGGCGAGCAGCATGAACGCCAGCAGCGCGTAGCTGACCAGGATGTCGCCGGACCACAGCAGCACCGCATGCAGCACGCCGATCAGCAGCAACGCCGCGCTGCGGCGCACGAAGAAGCCGCCGAACTCGCGCAGCGCCGCCTCGGCGCGCTGCGCCATCACCGCGAAACCCATGCCGAACAGCAACGAGAACAAGGTGTAGAACTTGCCCTGCACCAGCAGGTAGACCGCCGCGTCGGCGATGCGGTCGGCGCCGCGCAACAGCGGATCCAGCCCGGTCATCGCCGCATCCAGGGGACCGACGAAGCCCTCGATGTTCATCAGCAGGATGCCGAGCAGGGCGAAGCCGCGCAGCACGTCCAGGGCGGCGATGCGTTCGGCGGGCGCGACGGGCTGCAGCACGGGAGCGGAGGAAGCCAAGGCGTGGCACCGGACGAAAGACCGGCGATTATCCATCGCCGCGGCGCCGATGCGCCAAGGTGCATGCGGCGCAGTGCGCGCCGGCGGCGCGCCGGGCGCTGCGCCGCCGCTCAGCGCTGCCGACCAGGCAGCGACGGCGCCGCCGGCAGCGGCGCGACGGCGGACGCGGACCCGTAGCAGCCGGATCCGCGCCAGCCTCGATCAATGGTGATGACCGCCGTCGCCGTGCACGTGGCCGTGCTCGATCTCTTCCGGCTTGGCTTCGCGCACCTCGAGGATCTCCACGTCGAAATGCAGGTCCTTGCCCGCCATCGGGTGGTTGAGGTCGACGTCGACCACGCTCATGCCGACCTTCTGCACGGTCACCGCGCGCGGGCCGAAGTTGGTCTGCAACACCACCTGGCTGCCCGGCTGCAGCTTGGTCGCGCCGAAATGCTTCTTCGGCACGCGCTGGGTCAGGCCCTCGCGGTAGTCGCCGTAGGCATCCTTGGCGGCCACATCGACGCCGAAGCTGGCGCCGGCTTCCTGGTCCAGCATCGCGTTCTCCAGGCCCGGGATGATGTTGCCGTGGCCGATCAGGATCACCAGCGGATCGCGGTCCTTGGACGTCTCGATCGGCGCCTGGCCGGCTTCGGAGACGGTGTAGTGGAAACGGACGACGCGGTCTTTTTCGATCTTCATGTGCAACTCTGCGCTGTGGCTGCCGATGGCAGACGGTGTGGACGGCTTGTCGGCCGACGGGAGCGCCGCCATGATGGCGGCCATCTAAGGTTGCGCATTATCCCGGCTCCATGCAGAACAAGCCAGTTGCAACGTCCACGCGGCGCCGTCTTCCCTGCTGGGCGGCCCTGCTGTGCATGGCCGTGCTGGCCGCCTGCGGCCGCCACGAGGTGCGCCCGTCGCGTCCGCCCCCGCCGGTGGCGGTGCGCAGCTGGCCGCAGGTGGCGCCGGCCGACCCGGCCGCGGCCAACGCGGTGCTGATGCGCGCGCTGGGCCTGGTCGGCACGCCCTACCGCTACGGCGGCAATACCCCAGAATCGGGCTTCGACTGCAGCGGCCTGGTCGCCTACGTCTACCGCGACATGCTCGACCTGCGGCTGCCGCGCACCTCGCGCGAACTGGCCGCAGTGCAGGGTCCACGGATCGATCCGCAGCGCCTGAGCACCGGCGATCTGGTGTTTTTCGGCAGCGCCGGCACGGTCAGCCATGTCGGCATCTATGTCGGCGAGGGCCGCTTCGTACACGCCCCCAGCACAGGCGGAACGGTCCGTCTGGACTTTCTGGACGGGGCCTATTGGCGCGATCACTACACCGGCGCAAAACGTGTCCTGCACTGAAGTGTGGTTTCGCTCACATTCATAATTACGAAATATTAACGTAATTTGAACTTCCTCTTGCTGTCTACAGGGCATGATCGCCCATCGTTTGAATTTGTGATCGAAGCGTGACGACCGAAGCCAAGACCTCTCCAGGCAAGACCTCCGTCCCCCGCCGGGCCGCCTTCCGCCTCATTTGCACCGCCTCGCTCTGCCTCTCGGCCGTTCCGGCCCTGGCCCAGTCGGCCCCGGCCGACACCGTGGTCCCCGAAGCGATCGCCACCATCGCCCCGGCGCAGGTGACCACCGCCACCGGCTCGGCCAGCACCAATTCCACCGCTTCGCAGCCCGCGACCGCCAAGCCGGCCGCCGCGCAGACCCCGGCCACGGCACGCAGCAAGGCCGATGCCGCCGCCACCGCCACCCTGGCCGCCCTGCTCCCGCACCTGGCCGCCAACGACACCATTCCGCTGATGGACCGCTCGGCGATGTTCGCCGGCGACATCAGCCGCCTGCTGGCCAACTACGACGTGTCCCAGGCGCCGCTGCGCGAAGGCGTGGTGCCGGGCGGCGACAAGGTCCAGTCGGTGCTCAAGCGCGCCATGGCGCTGCTCGGCACCCCGTACCGCTGGGGCGGCGAAGACACCGAAGGCTTCGATTGCAGCGGCCTGGTCGGCTACGTGTTCCGGACCGCGCTGGGCATCGAGCTGCCGCGCGTGTCGCGCGAGATGGCACGCGAGGCCAATGCCGAACTGATCAAGGACCGCGACGCGCTGGCCCCGGGCGACCTGGTGTTCTTCGGCCGCAAGGGCCGCGTCGACCACGTCGGCCTGTACGTCGGCGAGGGCCGCTTCCTGCACGCGCCGAGCCGCGGCAAGGACGTGCGCGTGGACACGCTGACCAGCGGCTACTGGAGCGAGAAGTTCGTGCAGGCGCGGCGCGTGGCGATGTAAGTCGCGCGGCACGCCGGCAAACGACGAAAAGGCCGCTGGAGACAGCGGCCTTTTCCGTTGCTGCAGGCCATGCCTGCCCTGCGCTGCATGACCTCGCCGCGCGCCGGTCCGCGACCGCGCCTGCGGCGCGGCCACGGCCACCGCCGGCGCCAGGCTCAGGCCTGGTAGTGGGAGATGGTGTCCTCGATCCCCTTGCTCAGCTCCATCACCTTCAGCGCGTACTCGGCCAGGCGGTGGTCTTCGGGCGTGTCCGGGCTCCACGACGGCACCGGGGTCGGCTTGCCTTCGACCCCGTCCAGGGCCACGAACACGATGATGCAGTGGGTGCACAGGCGCGAGTCGCCGCCCATCGGGTCGCGCGCGCGCACGTCGATCGCGAAATGCATGCTGGTGCTGCCGGTGTAGACCAGCTTGGCGCTGACCGTGACCATGTCGCTGATCCGGATCGGCGAGACGAAGCGAATCCCGCCGACCGCCACGGTCACGCTGTAGCGCCCGCTCCAGCCGACCGCGGCGGCGTAGCCGACCTGGTCGATCCACTTCATCACCACCCCGCCGTGGACCTTGCCGCCGTAGTTGACGTCGATCGGCTCGGCCAGGAAGCGGAAGGTCAGTTCGCGTTGCGTGCCGCTCATCGGGGCTCCAGGGAAGGGGGGAAGACCCGCAAGTCTGCCACGTGCCGATGCCGCTGATGCCAGAGGCGATGCAACGCTGCAACGCGCGGATGTGCGGTTCCGGGCCAGGGATGTCGCTGCGCAGGAAACCAGCCGATAGCAGGCGCCATCGCCTTGCCAGGCAGCGCCGGCAGCCGGTCGCGCCTGCCTAGGCGTGCGCCAGCCCCGGGTTGTCGCGTTTGCGGATGCACAGCCACGGGAAGAACGGCTGCGGCCAGCGCAGCGCGCGCAGCCACCTGGCGCGCAGGCTGCGCGGATCGAACAAGCGGCGCACCACGATGCCGTCGAGCGCAGCATAGGTGTGCTGGTGGTAGCGGCTGGCCAGTTCCGCGCAGCCCAGGCCGGTGAAATAGCGCAGGCTGCGCGCGGCGCTGGCCTGCGCGTGCGCGGCATCGGCATAGAACGGGCTGTCGATCACGTGCAGTTCGCCATCGTCCTGCAGCAAGCCCAGCAAGCGTGCGATCAGCGCGCGCGGGTCGGCGAAATACTGGATGCAGGCCGGCAGCACGACCGCATCGAAGCGCTGCGGCGGCAACGGCAGCGTGTGGATGTCGCCGGCGACGAAGCTCAGACGCGCACTGGCCGCGAACACGCGCGCGGCCTGCGCCAACTCGGTACGGTTGACGTCGACGCCGCAGACCTCGCGCTGCAGGCCCTCGGCCAGCCGCTGCGACAGCCAGCCGTTGCCGCAGCCCAGTTCGAGCAACGGTCCGCTGCCGCCGCGCGCCTGCAGGTGGCGCAGCAGGCGCCGGCAGGAGGCGGCGCGCACCCGCCACTCGTGGCTCGCCCCCAACGCCCCGCCGGGACGCGGCAGCATGCGTACCTGCGCATCGCTGTAGACGCGGCCTTCCTGCTGGCGGACCGCGAGGTACCGGCGCTCGAACGGATCGGCGGCCAGCGCCTGCTGCACCAGCACCCCGTCGATCGGCACCAGGCCGGGCAGCGCCTGCAGTTGCGCGCGCAAGCGCGTCGCAGGCGTGCTCACCAGGCGATCAGCGCACCCGTCCGGAACCATCGGCCGGCCCATCCTCCAGGCCGACGTTGCTCGACGCCGCCTCGTACATGCTGCGGTCGAGCAGGCCGGTTTCCTTGGCCACCAGCACCGGCACCAGCATCTGCCCGGTGACGTTGGTCATGGTGCGCATCATGTCCAGCACGCGGTCGATCGCGTACAGGTAGCCGATCACCTCCAGCGGCAGGTTGGCCGCGCTCAGCACCACCGTGGCCATCACCACCGCGGTACCGGGCACGCCGGCGGTGCCGAAGCTGCCCAGCACCGAGGCGATCAGCACCACGAAATACTGGTTGGCGGTCAGCGGCACCCCGGTGTATTGGGCGATGAACACCGCGCACAGCGCCGGGAAGATCGCCCCGCAGCCGTCCATCTTGATGCTGGCGCCCAGCGGCACCGCGAACGCGGCGTAGTCCTTGTTGACGCCGAGGTTGTGGGTGATCGAGCGCAGCGCCACCGGCATCGCGGCGAAGCTGGAGGAACTGACGAAGGCCACCTGCATGCCCGGCGCGGCGCCGCGGAAGAACTTCCACGGGTTCAGCCCGTGCGCCAGCAGCAGGCCGCTGTACACCACCAGGATGTGGATCGCGCAGGCCAGGTACAGCGCCAGCACGAAGTTGCCGAACGGCAGCAGCTTCTCGAAGCCGTAGCTGCCGACCAGCGAGGCGATCAGGCCGAAGGTGCCGAGCGGGGTCATCTCCAGCACGAAGCGGGTGACCTGGATCATGATCTCGCTCATCTGCCCGGTGAGCTTGCGTGCCTCGGCCACGCGCTCGCCCAGCTTGACCATCGCAAAGCCCAGCAGCGCGGCGAAGAAGATCACCGGCAGGATCGAGCCGCGCCCGGCCGCCAGCACCGTCTCGCCGGCGGCGTTGGTCCTGGTGCCGATGCCGGTCAGCGCATAGAACGGATTGGACGGCACTACGTCCAGCAGCACCTGGATCGGGCTGGGCACGTCGCGCGGCTTCCATGCGCCATCCACGCTCAGGCCGAAGTGGCCGGCGCCCGGCTGCAGCAGCGTGCCCACGGCCAGGCCGACGCCGACCGCCAGCGCGGCGGTGAGCACGAACCACAGGAAGGTGCGCCCGCCGAGCCTGGCCACCGATTGCTGGCCGTGCAGCGAGGAGATCGCGTTGATCACCGCGAAGAACACCAGCGGCACCGCGATCATCTTGATCAGGGTCACGTACAGATCGCCCAGCGGCCCGAACCAGGTGTCCGCCGCCGGCCCCATCGCCCAGCCGGCCAGCGCACCGAGCACGAAGCCGGCCACCACGCGCTGCCAGAACGGAATGCGCAACCAGGCGGTCACCAATGTCATCGATGCTATCCAGGAAATCTCGGGATCCTGCACCATAGCGCAAGCCGGCGCGGGCGACGACGCCATGGCTGGAAAGGCGCGATGTCATCGGCGTGCCTTGTCGCAGCCGGCATAATGCGCAGGACTTCGTGCCCAGGGCCCGTTCCTCGTATGCGCTACCTCGTTCCCGCCTTCGCCGCCGCCTCCACCCTGCTGCTGGCCGCCTGCGCCAGCGCCCCGCGCGCGCCGGCCAGCGCCGCCGTCGCGCCGATCCAGGTGCCCGCCGTCGCTCATCCAAGTGGCGAGACGCCGGACTGGTGGTACCGCAGCGGCGCGGCCAAGGCGGCCAACAACGGCGCGATGCGCGGCAAGGCCAAGAACGTGATCCTGTTCCTCGGCGACGGCATGAGCCTGACCACGGTCGCCGCCGCGCGCATCCTCGACGGCCAGCGCAAGGGCGCCTCCGGCGAGGAGAACCAGCTGGCGTGGGAAGCGTTCCCGGCCACCGCGCTGAGCAAGACCTACAACACCGACTCGCAGACCCCGGACTCGGCCGGCACCATGACCTCGATCACCACCGGGGTGAAGACCCACATGGGCGCGATCGGCGTGTCCGCCGGCAAGCGCGAGGCCTGCGCCGACAGCCTCGGCAAGCACCTGCTGACCTGGCTGGAACTGGCCGACAGCGCCGGCATGAACACCGGCATCGTCACCACCACCCGGCTGACCCACGCCACCCCTGCGGCGACCTACGCGCACACTCCCGAGCGCAACTGGGAAAGCGACACCGACCTGCCCGGGAAGGCGGTGGCCGAAGGCTGCCGCGACATCGCCCAGCAGATGGTCGGCGCGCGCTTCGGCCGCGGCCCGCAGGTGATGCTGGCCGGCGGCCGCGGCCAGTTCACCACCGTCGAGCAGCGCGATCCGGAATACGACGACAAGGTCGGCCTGCGCCTGGACGGCCGCGACCTGATCGGCGAATGGCGCCAGCGCCATCCGCAGGGCGCCTACGTCTGGAACCGCGGGCAGCTGGAAGCGGCGCAGAACGCGCCGGCGCTGCTGGGCCTGTTCGAGCCGGACCACATGCAGTTCGACCACGACCGCGACCAGGGCGCCGGCGGCGACCCGAGCCTGGCCGAGATGACCCGCGCCGCGATCCGCACCCTGTCGCGCGGCAAGGACGGCTACGTGCTGATGGTCGAAGGCGGCCGCATCGACCACGCCCACCACGCCGGCAACGCCTACCGCGCGCTGGACGAGACCATCGCCCTGTCGCAGGCGGTGCAGGCCGCGGCGGAGGCGACCTCGGCCGAGGACACGCTGATCGTCGTCACCGCCGACCATTCGCACACGCTCAACTTCGTCGGCTACCCGCAGCGCGGCAACCCGATCCTGGGCAAGGTGCGCGGCACCAGCGGCGAAGACGCCAACACCGGCGAGCTGGCGCTGGACGGCAACGGCCAGCCGTACGCCACGCTCAGCTATGCCAACGGCCCCGGCTATACCGGCGCCAGCAACCAGCAGCCGGCCGGCATCAAGACCTTCCCGCATGCGCCGAGCAGCTTCGAGCCGGCGAACGGCCGCCCGGACCTGACCCATGTCGACACCGAAAGCCCGGACTTCATGCAGGAAGCGCTGGTGCCGACCAAGGCCGAGACCCATGGCGGCGAGGACGTCGGCATCTGGGCGCGCGGCCCCGGCAGCGACGCGTTCCGCGGCAGCCTGGAAGAGAACGTGATCTACCACGTGATCGTGCAGGCCACGCCGAAGCTGCGCGGCCGCCTGTGCCAGGCCGGCACCTGCAATCCCGACGGCGTGCCGGTGCAGGTGCCGAAGCCGGACGCGTTCGTGGCCGACGCCGCCACCGCCACCGCGAAGTGACGGCGGCGCGGCGGCGCGCTCGCGCGCTACGGATCGCGCTGGCGCTGGCGGCGATCGCCGCGGCGCCATTGGCCTGGGCGCAGGCGGACAGCGCGTGCCGGCTCGGCGATCCGAACAGCGACCGCGCCATCGTGCCCGGCTGCAGCGTCGGCGCCGACGGGCGTCTGCGGCTGTCGCCGCAGACCGCACGGCGGTTGCAGTTCGACGCCGACGGCCTGGCCGTGCTGACCGTGCAGAACCAGTTCTACTACGTGCGCGCCGACGGCAGCAGCCTGCCGGTGATCACATGGGACAGCGGCCCGGACTATTTCGCCGAAGGCCTCACCCGCGGCATCTTCCATGGCCGCATCGGCTTCTACGACCGGCAGCTGCGCGAAGTGATTGCGCCGGTGCACGATTTCGCCTGGCCGTTCGAGCACGGCGTGGCCCGGGTCTGCGACGGCTGTCGCCGCGGCACGCCCGATGGCGAGGGGCACACGCCGATGCAAGGCGGGCGCTGGTACGCCATCGACCGCCGCAACCGCGAAGTGCCCGAACCGCAGCGCTGAGCGCGGGCACGTCGGGGGCGGCAGCGTCGACTTGCCGACAAGCAGACCGGCTCCGCTCTCCACTTGGACCGCAGGGCACGGCTTGCGCGCCACCGGCGCGTGCCGGGACGCAACCTCGTGGCGCCGCAGCGGCCGCACCACGCTTCGCGGCCGCGTCGCCAGCCTCTAAAGTGACACGATGAGCATCCGCCCCGCTACTGCATCTCCCTGCGCCGTGAGCGCCGCCCTGCCCGACCCGGCGCCGGCCGCGGTCCTGGTCGGCCTCAGCGGCGGGCTGGATTCCAGCGTGCTGCTGCATGCGCTGGCGCAACAGCCGCACTACCGCCGCGCCGGGCTGCGCGCGCTGCATGTGCACCACGGCCTGCATGCCGATGCCGATGCCTGGGCCGACCACTGCACCGCGTGCTGCGCCGCACTGGCGATCCCGCTGCAGGTGCTGCGCGTGCAGGTGCCGCGCGACAGCGGCCACGGCCTGGAGGCCGCGGCACGGCAGGCGCGGCGCGCGGCCTTCGCCCAGGCGCTGGCCGCCGGCGAGTGGCTGGCGCTGGCGCAGCACCGCGACGACCAGGCCGAGACCTTCCTGCTGCGCGCGCTGCGCGCCTCCGGCCCGGACGGGCTGGCGGCGATGCAGGGCCTGCGCAGCTTCGCCACCGGCATGCTGTGGCGTCCGCTGCTGGCCCTGCCGCGCAGCGCATTGCAGGCCTACGCGCAGCGGCACGCCTTGCGCTGGATCGAAGACCCGAGCAATGCCGACCCCGGCTTCGACCGCAACTTCCTGCGCCTGCAGGTGTTGCCGCTGCTGCGCCAGCGCTGGCCGCATGCCGCTGCCGCGCTGGCGCGCAGCGCGCAGCTGTGCGGCGAAGCCGGCGCGCTGCTGGACGACGGCGACCAGGCCGCGCTGGAGGCGCTGCGCGACGACGCCAGCGCGCCGCTGTCGCTGCCGCAGCTGCGCGCGCTGCCGGCGCCGCGACGCGCGCGCGTGCTGCGGCGCTGGGTCGCGCAAGCGGGTCTGCCGCCGCTGCCGGCCGCCGGCCTGCTGGCGATCGAGCGTACGCTGCTGCACGCGCGTGCCGACGCCGCCGCGCAGTTCGCCTGGCATGGCGCGACGCTGCGCAGCTGGCGCGAGGCGTTGTACGCCGAGCGCGATCCGCCGCCGCTGCGCGCCGACTGGCAGGCGCAATGGGACGGCCTCGCACCGCTGGCGCTGCCCGACGGCCGCCGCCTGCGGCTGCTCGCCGACACCCCGCTGGTGTTCGACGCCCCGCTGCTGGTGCGCTTGCGCCAGGGCGGCGAACGCATCCTGTTGCCCGGGCGCGTCCACTCGCAGGCGCTCAAGCAACTGCTGCAGGAGCGCGCCGTGCCGCCCTGGCAGCGCGCGCGCCTGCCGCTGCTGTTCGACGCCGAGCGCCTGCTCGCCGCCGGCGACCGGATCGTCGCCGCGCCGCTGCACGCCTGGCTGCAGGCACGGTACGCGCGGCTGGTACTGGACAGCGCCGCCACGCCATCGTCACCCGCCTCGCATTGACCCTTCCGCCGGCGCCGCGCACACTTCCGCGATGCCCAAGAAGCCATTAGAAGAAGCCTCCCCGGTCGCCCGCTTCGAGCAATCGCTCGAGGAGCTGGAAGTGCTGGTGGAGAAGATGGAAACCGGCGACCTGAGCCTGGAACAGTCGCTGAGCGCCTACGAGCGTGGCGTCGGCCTGTACCGGCAGTGCCAGCAGGCGCTGGAACAGGCCGAACTGCGCGTGCGCCTGCTCAGCGATCCGGAGCAGCCGGACAGCGCCGAGCCGTTCGATCCTGCCCCGCTCCATGGCGGCTGACGCCGCGTTCGCGCGCTGGCGCCAGCGCGTGGAAGCCGGCCTGGATGCGCACCTGCCCGCCGCCGCGGCCGCGCCGCAGCGCCTGCACGCGGCGATGCGCCACGCCACCCTCGGCGGCGGCAAGCGCATGCGTCCGCTGCTGGTCTACGCCACTGGCGCGCTGTTCACCGCCGACGAAGCCCGACTGGATGCGCCGGCACTGGCGGTGGAACTGATCCACGCCTATTCGCTGGTGCACGACGATCTGCCGGCGATGGACGACGACGCCTTGCGCCGCGGCCGCCCGACCGTGCATATCGCCTTCGACGAGGCCACCGCGATCCTGGCCGGCGATGCGCTGCAGAGCCTGGCCTTCGCCCTGCTGGCCGGCGCCGACGGCGCCGATGCGGCCTTGCGCGTGCGCTGGCTGCAGACCCTGGCCGAGGCCGCGGGCGCGGCCGGCATGTGCGGCGGCCAGGCGCTGGACATCGACGCCACCGGCACGGTGCAGCCGCTGGCCGACCTGCAGCGCATGCACGCATTGAAGACCGGCGCGCTGATCCGCGCCAGCGTGCGCCTGGGCGCGCTCGGCGGCGGCGCCGACGCCGCCGCGCTGGCGCAGCTGGACGCCTTCGCCAGCGCGCTGGGCCTGGCATTCCAGGTGCGCGACGATATCCTCGACATCGAGGCCAGCTCCGAACAGCTCGGCAAGACCGCCGGCAAGGACGCGGCGCAGGCCAAGTCCACCTACCCGGCGCTGCTGGGCATGGACGGCGCCAAGGCCAAGCTCACCGAACTGGCGGCGACGATGCGCGACAGCCTGCACGGCCACGGCGCCCGCGCCGACACGCTGGCGGCGCTGGCGCGGCTGGCGGTGGATCGCGCGCACTGACTCCATCCAGCCGCCCCCTGTAGGGACATGTGGGAGCGGCTTCAGCCGCGACAATCGAAGCGGCGAGATTGCCAGGCTTCAAGGTGGTCGGGAGGGCGCTGAAATCCTCTCTGCAGCGCAGGCAGCGCGCCGGCCGCCTGTAGGGACATGTGGGAGCGACTTCAGGGCACCTCTAATAACGCGGCGTCGCGGCCGCCGGCAGCACCTGGGTGAAGTACGGGCGATTGCTCTTGTCCTGCTTCGGCGTGACGAACTCCCAGGCCAGCAGTTTCAGCACGCCGCCGTCGCAGGTCGCATACCTCGCGCAGCGGCGTGCCCGGATAGTCCGAACCCACCGACAGATCGTAGAAGCGATCGCGCGGCGACGTCGGCCCCTGCACAGCCAGCGCGATCTCGCGGACCGCAGGCTGCGCCGCGGCAATCGCCGCCAGCGACATCGGCGCGGCACCCCACCACAGGCGTAGCGATCCCATGACGTCCCCGTGCCAAGGCGTGAACGCGCGACTCTAGCATCGGCATGCGCACCGGCAAACCGGGAGCGCACCGGCGAACGCGCGATGCAAGGCGCCATGCGTGCGTCCAGCGCAGCGAATGGACGCTGGCGCCGGATTCGCACGAACATCGTTTGTGGGATCGGTCGTCCGTTTCGCTGGACGGAATCGCAGACAAATCCACAAACGCCGGTTACCCGCGGATCGTCGGGCTAGTTTGCATACGCCCACGCACGGGCAGTCCCTTTTCGACGGAGAAAGCCTGCATGAAACACGCATCCCTGATCTCGGCAGCCATCGGCTTCAGTCTGGTCGGCCTCATGTCTGCGGCCACGGCGCAATCGCGGCTGTCGCGCACCACCCCGCCGCTGCAGGTCGAACTGGCACCGGTCGCCGACGCCGACGGCCAGTACCGTGGGCAGGTCGCGGTCACCGTGCGCAACGCCGGCGCGCGCGGCGCGCGCGTGCCCAGGTGGGAGCTGCCGCTGGGCGAACTCGATGCCAGCCTGTTCGAGATCCAGCGCGACGGCAGCACGGTCGATTACGTCGGGCGCCTGGTCAAGCGCGCCGCTCCGCGCGCCGAGGATTACGTGACCCTGCAGCCGGGCGAAGCGCGGCACGCGCAGATCGATCTGGCCAACGCCTACGAACTGTCGCGCAGCGGCAACTACACCATCCACCTCAACGCGTCGCTGCAGTACGCCGCATTCGCCGACGGTGAGCGGATGCAGCGCGCCGACGGCCAGGCGCAGACCGTGTCCAGCGCACCGCTGACGCTGTGGCTGGACGGCCGCGGCCGCGCGGTGCGCAACGATCTGATGGCCGGTCCGCAGGCGGTGGTCAACGGCATCAACTACACCTCGTGCAGCACCAGCCAGATCAGCACCATCGGCAGCGCGGTGAACTCGGCGCGCACCTATTCGCAGAACGCCAAGACCTATCTCAACGGCGGCAGCACCGGCGCGCGCTACACCTCCTGGTTCGGTGCGTACGACGCCGGCCGCTACAGCACGGCCACCTCCAACTTCGTCAACATCGATGCGGCGATCGACCAGAACAACGGCCAGGTCACCATCAACTGCGGCTGCAGCGACAGCTCCTACGCCTATGTCTACGCCAACCAGCCGTACCAGATCTATGTCTGCAATGCGTTCTGGAGCGCACCGCTGACCGGCACCGATTCCAAGGCCGGCACGCTGATCCACGAGATGAGCCATTTCACCGTGGTCGCCGGTACTTCGGACTATGCCTACGGCCAGAGCGCGGCGCGGACCCTGGCCACCAGCAATCCGGCGCGTGCGGTGAAGAACGCCGACAGCCACGAGTACTTCGCCGAGAACACCCCGGCGCAGAACTGAACCTGGCGCCGTACGCAGCGCACGCGCGACCGGTGCCGGCAAGGCCATGCCGGCACCGTTGCCGGCGCGCGGCATGATGCAATGGCCGCCGCATTGGCGGCCATGTTCGCTGCGCATGCGACAGCGGGCCGGACGCCGTAACGTCCACCGTCAGCGTGTACTTCCTCAGCGCGACGCTACCAGCCCGTCCATCGCCCGCACCGCACCGCTGCCGGGAAACACCTGCGTTTCCAGCGCCGCGTCGGACACGCCCAGGTGTGCGCCCAGCAGATGCTTGAACAGGCCGCGCAGGTCGGCGGTGGCGCGCAGGTCGCGCCCCTCGTTCAAGGCCCGCGGCGACAGCCCCGGCCAGTCGCCGGCAATGCGCCCGCCGCGGATCGCGCCGCCGGCCAGGAAGGCCACGCCACCGGTGCCGTGATCGGTGCCGCCGGTGCCGTTGACCGCCGCGGTGCGCCCGAACTCGGTCACCACTGCGACCACGCTGCGCTCCCAGCTGGCGCCGGCACCGTCGTGGAACGCGCGCACTCCGGCATCGAGTTCGGCCAGCTTGCGCTGCAGCACCGTGGCCTGGTTGCCGTGCGTGTCCCAGCCCGAATCCTCGACGAAGCCGATCCGCGGGCCGTCGGCCTTGGCCATGAAGCCGGCGGCGGCGCTCATCGCCTGCGGCAGCTGCCCGCCCTTGACGCTGTCCACCTGCATGCCCTGCCCGCGCACCGCGCGCGCGAAGCCGTCGGCCAGTTGCGCATCTGCAGCGTACAGGGGCTGCAGCCGCTGCAGCAGGATCGGATTGACCGCGCTCGGCAACGGCGGCGACCAACTGCTGACCGCGCCCGGACCGCGCATGATCAACGGCGTCACCGTGCTCACCGAGAGCGCGTCGGCGCCGTGCAGCGCCGCCGCACACCGGTTGAGCCAGCCGCTGGAGGCGCCGCTGGGCCGCGCGGTACCGTTTTCCAGGCAGTCCTGCGCTTCGAAATGCGAGCGTTGCCGATACGGCGGCGCCACCGCCACCACCGGCAGCCACTGCTTGCGCGCATACAGTTCGTGGGCGAAGGCCAGCGCCGGGTGCAGCGCGAAACTGCCGTCCAGCGCCAGGGTCTGCGGCGGCGCCAGCGCGCCGCGCAGCCGCGCGTAGTCCGCATCGCCCTGCGGCACCAGCGCATGCAGGCCGTCCAGCGCGCCGCGCAGCAGCACCACCAGCAGTCGCGTCTGCGCGCCCGGCGTGGCCAGAGCGGCGCCGGACCACAGGCTCAACAATGTGGCCGCACCGCTGGCGGCGAGAAAACGGCGGCGTGTCAGTTGCATCGGGCGTTCTCCGCGATCGTGGTGCGCGACGCGCCGCTCAGGCGCGCCATTGGAAGGCCGGGCTGGCCAGCAGCAAGGCCACGCCGTCGCGCGGCGATTCGGCGCGGCGCAAGGCACTGGCGGTGTCCTGGTCCAGGCTGGTGGCGAACACGCTGCCGGCCAGCGCCAGCGGATCGGTGGGTGCGACCAGCCCGGCCAGCGCCTCGGCCGCCTGCACCCGCTTCCACAGCGCATCCGGCCCGCTCCATTCGGCGGCCACGTCGGCATAGCCGGCCGGCGAGCGCGGCGTGAACGGCGGCTGCCCCATGCGCATCAGCAGGCCGAGCACCGTTTTCTGCTGCGCCGGCGCCTGCGGCCATTCACCTCCGGCGCGCAGCGCCGACAGCACGAAATCCTGCGGTGGCTTGAACTTGCGCGCCTGCGCACTCCACGCCTCCGGACTGTCGATCAGCGCGCGGTACACGCTGGGCAAATGCCCATCGCTGCGCAGCCAGGCGTCGGCCATGCGCTGCACCAGCGCCGGCGGCGGAGCGTCATGGACGAAATGTCGCGCCAGCTTCAGCGACACATGCCGCGCGGTGGCCGGGTGCCGCGCCAATGCGGCCAGGATCGCCTCGCCCTGCTCCTGCCCGGCCTCGGCGTAGCGCCGGCCCAGCACCTGACGGCTGCCGGCGGCATGCGCCGGGGCGCGAAACACGAAGGCGCGATCGGGCGCGCCCTGCTCGAAATCGCGTGGCGCCGGCACGCCCCAGCCAGTGATCGCGCGCGCCAGCTCGGTGACGTCGGCCTGGGTATAGCCGCCGTCCACGCCCAGCGTGTGCAGTTCCAGGATCTCGCGCGCCAGGTTCTCGTTGAGGCCGGACCGGCGCGGCGGCGCCTCCAGGCCCTGCCGCGCCGCACGGCGCTGCGCGCGTTGCGCCAGCACCGAGTCGGGACCGATCGAATTGGCGTTGTCCAGGTAGCGCAGCATCGCCGGATGCCGCTCCACCGCCAGCAACAGGTCGGCGAAACGGCCCATGCACTGCGGGCGGATCGCTTCGCGCTCCATCGGCGCGGCGTACAGCGCGGCCGCGCGCTTGTCGACCGAGACCGCGAAATGGTTGGACCAGAACTGCACCAGACGCTCGGCGAAGCCGTCCGCGCTGGCGACCGCGGCGCCGTAGCGCGCCGCCAGCTCCTGCGCCTGCGCCTGCCGGTACAGGCCGCGCGCCGCCTGCTGCGCGGGCTTGGCATCCGCTGGCGCCTGCATCCGCGCCTGGCGCCGTTCGCGCTGGTAGTCGGCTTCGCGGCGCAGATAGTCCAGGCTGTCGGGCAAGCCCTGCATGGCGGGAACGGCAGCGGGCGGCGCGCGCACCTGCGCGGCCAGCCACGCGTACGGATCGCCGATGCTCGCCAGCTCGCCCGGGCGTGCGCCCAGGCCGAAGCGGTTCGCGGCACTCAGGGTTTCGCGACGGATCATGCGGCGCTCCGGTTCGGCATCCACAATGCAAACGCGCGACACCAGGCCGGGTTGACCGGCCGCAGCCGCAATTCGCAGCGCGGCCTCCCCCGGAGAGAGCAGATCGCGGGCGAGGAAACCACGGCGCGGACCGGGCCGGAGTCGCCGGCCCGCCGTGCTTTCTGGGCGATGCGCCCCCCGATGATGCGACTGGAACACGCCGGAAGCATGTTCTCGCGCGATATCTGGCTGGTCGTGCAGCGCGATCCGCGCCGCTCTTCGCCGGTGATCGACTTCGTGGCCGCTGCTATCGCAGCGACACCAGGTCTTGGCCTTGAAACGGAGGTTGCCCAGCAGCGGAAATAGAAAAGGCCCGGCGAATGCCGGGCCTTGTTCGCGAACCGGACCGCGCGCTTACTTGATCAGGCGCAGCGCGAACGGGTAGCGGTAGGCCACGCCTTCGTTGGCCTTGATCCCGGCCAGGATGCAGAACACCAGGTTCACCACCCACACCACCGGCGCCAGCAGCCCGCCGATCACGATGACGCTGAGCACCATGCAGATCACGTAGGCGATGGCGACGGTGATCTGGAAGTTCAGCGCTTCCTTGGCCTGGTCGTTGAGGAACGCCTTGGCCGGGTTGTCCTTGTTCACCAGCCAGATGATCAGCGGCACGATGAAGCCGGCGATGATGCCCGACAGATGGGTGATCAAGGCGACCGTACGGTCTTCCTGCGGGCCGGCGGCAGCCGGCGGCGGCGGCGGTGCGGTCACGTTGTCGAATTCGCTCATCGGTATTCCTTTCCTTATGGTGGTGAGTGGGCAAGGCGCTTCGCGCGCCACTCTCGGTGGCCCGCGCGAGCCTGTCAAGCCTTCGCGACGCCGGGCCGGGCGCGCCCCGCCAGCGGCCGCGGCCGCGGATGGCGGCGACGGCCAGCCGCGCGGGTCAGGAGTTGCCGGCCACCGTCATCCTGCCGACCAGCACCGCGCCGATGTGCACGTGCGAGCGCACGTCGATGTCGCGGCCGACCGCCTCGATGCGCTGGAACATCTCGCGCAGGTTGCCGGCGATGGTGACCTCGTCCACCGGGTAGGCGATGGCGCCGTTCTCGATCCAGAAGCCGCCGGCGCCGCGCGAGTAATCGCCGGTGACCGGGTTGACGCCGTTGCCCATCAGTTCGGTGACCAGCAGGCCGCGCGGAATGCCCGCCGCGATCGTGGCCAGGTCGTCCGCGTTCGCCGCCACCTGCAGGTTGTGCACGCCGCCGGCGTTGGCGGTGGTCTGCAGGCCGAGCTTGCGCGCCGAGTAGCTGCCCAGCACATAGCGCTGCAGCACCCCGCCGGCAATCAGCGGCGCGGCGCGGGTGGCCACGCCCTCGCCGTCGAAGGCGGCCGAGCGCAGCCCGCGGCGCAGGTGCGGCAGTTCGTCGATCGCGAACCAGTCCGGGAACAGGCGGCTGCCGACGCTGTCGAGCAGGAAGCTGGCGCGGCGGTACAGCGCGCCGCCGGACACCGCGCCGAGCAGGTGCCCGACCAGCGAGCGCGCCATCTCCGCCGCGAACAGCACCGGCAGCTCGCCGGTGGGCAGCGAGCGCGGCTGCAGCCGCGCCACGGTGCGCTCGGCGGCGCGGCGGCCGATCGCTTCCGGCTGTTCGAGGTCCTCGCGCGCCAGCGCGCTGCTGTACCAATGGTCGCGCTGCATGCCGTCGCCGTGGCCGGCGATCAGCGAGCAACCGATCGAATGGTGGGTGCTGCGCTCGCGGCCGACGAAGCCGTGCGAGTTGGCGTACACCGACAGGCTCTCGCTGCTGCCGGCCGAGGCGCCGTCGGAATTGGCCACGCGCGGGTCGGCCTCGCGCCCGGCGGTCTCGCAGGCCAGGGCCAGCTCGATCGCCTCCTCGGCCTCCAGCGCCCACGGATGCCAGCGGTCCAGTTCGGGCAGCTCGCGCGCCATCAGCGCCGCGTCGGCCAGCCCGGCGGCGACGTCGTCCTCGGTGTAGCGGGCGATCGCGCAGGCCTGGGCGACGGTCGCCTCGAGGCTGGATTGGTGCAGGTCGGCGGTGCTGGCGCTGCCCTTGCGCTGGCCGAAGTAGACGGTGACGCCGATCCCGCGGTCGCGGGTGGCCTCGACCGTTTCCACCGCGCCCAGGCGCACGTTGACGTCCAGCCCGCGGTCTTCGCTGCAGCTGACCTCGGCCTGGCTGGCGCCGAGTTCGCGCGCGCGCGCCAGCAGCCGCTCGGCGATGTCGGACAGGCGCTCCAGCCGTTCCAGGCTGTCGTCGCGGCGCAGTTCGGAAGTGATCGCGTTCAATGCTTTATCCTGTAGAGGTCACGGCTCCGCGCAACGCGGAGCGGAAAATTCGAATTGGAAAGACGATGCGCGGACGCGACGAAGACACCGGTGAATTCCGCGGCGACAGCCGCAGCCAGCAGCGCCGCGCGGCGCTGGAAGTGCTGACCCTGGGCGAGAAGCTGGTGGCGCTGACCCCGGCGCAGCTGGCCAAGCTGCCGGTGCCCGAATCGCTGATTCCGCATATCGAGGAAAGCAAGCGCATCACCTCGCACATCGCGCACAAGCGGCAGCTGGCGTTCCTGGCCAAGCAGATGCGCCGCGAGGACGACGCCACCCTGGACGCGATCCGCGAGGCGATGGACGCCAACAGCGACGGCGCGCGCCGCGAAGTGGCGGCGATCCACCGCGTCGAGGACTGGCGCGCGCGCCTGCTCGCCGACGGCGACAGCGCGCTGTCCGAACTGCTGGGCGACTACCCCGAGGCCGACCGCCAACGCCTGCGCCAGCTGATCCGCAACGCCAAGGAAGAGCGGCTGAAGAACAAGCCGCCGCATGCCTACCGGGAGTTGTTCCGGGAGTTGCGCGAGTTGGTGCTGGGGGCGGACTCGGGACTCGGGACTCGGGACTCGGGACTCGAAGAAGCGGACCTGGACGCGATCGACACCGATCCCGACGAGCGCGACTGAGGCGCGGCGCCGGACGGAGCGGCCGATCGCACCGGCATCGCCATGGCCGCAGCGCGCGGCGCTAGCGATTCCCGTTTGCCGATTCCCCATTCCCGGCACTCAAGCGGTCCCGCCCACGGTCAGCCCGTCGATCAGCAGCGACGGCTGGCCGACGCCGACCGGCACGCTCTGCCCGTCCTTGCCGCATACGCCCACGCCCGCGTCCAGCGCCAGGTCGTGGCCGATCATGCGCACCTTCTGCATGGTTTCCGGGCCGTTGCCGATCAGGGTGGCGCCCTTCACCGGCGCGGTGATCCTGCCGTCCTCGATCAGGTAGGCCTCGGTCGCCGAGAACACGTACTTGCCGCTGGTGATGTCGACCTGGCCGCCGCCAAAATTGACCGCGTACAGGCCCTTCTTCACCGAGCGGATCATCTCTTCCGGATCGTGCTGGCCGGCCAGCATGTAGGTATTGGTCATGCGCGGCATCGGCAGGTGCGCGAACGATTCGCGGCGGCCGTTGCCGGTCGGCGCCACGCCCATCAGCCGCGCGTTCAGCGAGTCCTGCATATAGCCCACCAGCACGCCGTCCTCGATCAGCGTGGTGCAGTTGGTCGGCGTGCCTTCGTCGTCCACGTTCAGCGAGCCGCGGCGGCCGACGAGGGTGCCGTCGTCGACGATGGTCACGCCCGGCGAGGCCACGCGCTGGCCGATGCGGCCGGCATAGACACTGGTGCCCTTGCGATTGAAGTCGCCTTCCAGGCCATGCCCGACCGCCTCGTGCAGCAGCACGCCGGGCCAGCCGGGACCGAGCACCACCGGCATCACCCCGGCCGGGGCCGGCACCGCCTCCAGGTTCACCAGCGCCTCGCGCAAGGCTTCCTTGGCGAAGGCCTCGGGGCGGCCGTCGGCGAACAGCACCTCGTAACCGTAGCGGCCGCCACCGCCGGCATGGCCGGACTCGCGGCGCCCGTCCTGTTCGACGATCACCTGCACGTTGAGCCGCACCAGCGGGCGCACGTCGGCGGCGAGCACGCCGTCGCTGCGCGCCACCAGCACCGTGTCCACGCCGCCGGACAGGCCGACCATCACCTGCTGCACGCGCGGATCGGCGGCGCGCAGGAACTGGTCCAGGCGCCGCAGCATCTCGACCTTGAGGTCGTTGCCCATGCCGTCCACCGGGTCCAGCGCCGGATACAGCGCGCGCCCGTTGCCGCGCAGCAGCGATTGCGCCGGCTGCGCGCCGCCGTCGCGTGAAATCGCCCGCGCCGACTGCGCCGCGGCCAGCAGCGCGTCGCGGTGGATGTCGTCGGAGTAGGCGAAACCGGTCTTCTCGCCGGAAATCGCGCGTACCCCCACGCCCTGTTCGATGGAATGGGCGCCGTCCTTGACGATGCCGTCCTCCACGCTCCAGCTCTCGCGCCGCGAATGCTGGAAATACAGGTCGCCGAAGTCGATGCCGGGGCCGAGCAGCGTGCCGAAGGCGCGCTCCAGGCTGGTGGCATCCAGGCCGGCGGGAAGCAACAGGCGGGTTTCGGCGAGGCTGAGGGCGTTTTCGGTCATGGGCTCAACATGGGGGACATGGGCGCTCAGCGCAAGCGCGGATGGCGCAGCGCAGGCGCCGATTCAGGGAGGGCTGGAGGGCGTTGGCGAAGCGGGGGTGCGCGCGGACTCGCGCTCGATCACTTCCACCTTGGGATCCTTCCACGGGCCGGTGACGCGGTAGGTGCGCGCGCCGATCGCGCCCAGCGGCTTGCCCAGCACCGCGTTGGCGGCAGCGCCGACCGCCGCGCCGACCGGGCCGCCGGCGACCGCACCGACCACGGTCAGCAGATTGCCGGACTTGGGATTGACGTCGATGGTCTGGTCGAACTGCTGCGCGCGCAGATCGGCCTGCCCGCGCACCTTGATCTCCGCGGCGGGGCCGTCGATCAGCATCGATTCGCTGCGCGCGACGCCGTTGCCGAACTGGACCTGGCCGTCGATGCGGTTGAAGGCGAAGCCCTTGGAGAAGAAGTCGCGGAAATCGAACATCAGCCGGCGCGGCAGCTGCGCCACGCTGAGCAGGCCGAGCACGCGCCCGGCGCCGGGATTCAGTTCCAGCAGCTGGCCGTTGCGCGCGGCCACGTCGAGCTGGCCCTGCAGCGTGGCCAGCTGGAACCCGGCCGGGTCGCCGGGCCAGGCGGCGCGCAGGCGCAGCGTGCCTTCGCCGCCGCGCAGCTGGCCGCCGAAGTCCAGGTTCTGCATCAGTTCGCCCAGGTCCTGGCTGTCCACGCTGGCGTTGAGCTGGGTGCGCGCGGCGGCGCCCTTGCCGCGCCAGTCGCCGCCGATGTCGATCTTCTGCTTGTCCGAGCGCAGGTGCAGTTGGTCCACCTGCATGCCGTCGCTCAGCTTGCGCGTGCGCAGCGAAGCGGCGCCGAGGTTCATCGCGCCGAAGCGCAGGTCGTCCACGTCCAGCGCCAGCGCCGGGATCGTGGCCGGGTCGATCGCCTCGGTCAGCGGCCGCACCGCCGCAGCCGCGGCCGTCGCTACGGGTGTCGGAGCGGAGGCCGGACTGGCCATCACCGCGGCCGCCGGCGCGGCGCGCCAGTGCACCCGCGCCAGGCGCCCGCCGAGCACCCCGCCCTCCTTGCTCGGCACGCTCAGCTCGCCGGCCAGCGCCGGTCCGTCCAGACGCACCGCCACCGTGTCGGCTTGCGGCTGCAGGCGCAGGCGGGTGTTGTCGAACACGCCGCCGAGCAGCAGCAGGTGGTCGGCCAGCACGTCGATCTGGTGCAGCGGCATCGGGTCTTCGGCGCCCGGCGTGGCCGGCTTGTTCGGATCCGGGCCGCTGACCAGGCCGATCCAGTCGATCGCGTTCAACGAGGCGGTGCGGCCGCTGACGGTGAGGCCGCTGCTGGGCGGGTCCTCGGCCACGTGATCGCTGCCCATCACCACCTTGACCCCGGTCTTGCCGTTCTGGCTGCGCGCGACCAGCGCCATTAGCTTGCCGAAGGCCACCTCGATGCGCCCGCTGCCGACCGGCAGCGGCACGTTGACCGAGGTCGCCAGCGGCGCGGCCACGCCCTTGTCCATCGGCGCCGGCAGCAGCAACTGGGTGCCGACCAGGTCCGAATGCAGTTGCAGGCGGGTCGGCGGCTGCACGCCGCCATCGGCGGTCTTGGGCAGGCCGACGCCGATGTTCCAGCGCGAGCGGCCCTGCACGAAGGGCTTGAGCCAGGCCATTTCCGGCGCCCGGTCGAGCAGTTCGTCCGCGTCCACCGAGGCGCTCAGCGCCGCTTCGAACGCCTGCTGCGGATCGCTCACGCCGTCGCCGGCACGCAGCGCCAGCTCGCCGGCATGATCCGCGTACAGCACCGCCAGCTTCGGCGCCTCGAAGCCGGTGTCGCGGTAGTCCGCGCTGCCGCGCATGTCGTCGAAGGCCACGTCCCAACGGCGGTCGGCGATGCGCGCGCCGAGCAATTCGACCTTGCCGCGCAGGTGATGGCCGCCGACGCCGGCGCTCAGCGGCTGCAGCAGGTCGAAGCTCACCTCGGCCGGGCCGGAGGCGCTGAGCGCGTCCAAAGTGTCGCCGTAGCGCTTGCGCAGCGGGCTCTGGCGCAGCATCGCCAACAGCTGGCCGGTCTCGGCGCGGCTGCTGGCCAGCACGCTGAGCTGGCCCTGTTTGTAGTCCGGCAACGTCGCCGACAGCCGTTCCACCGGCACCCCGCCCATCTCGCCGCGGCCCTGGACCTGGAAACCGTTGCCGATGAACACGACATCGGCATCCACCTTCTCCACCGCCGGCCATTCGCGCTGGAAACGGACCTTGCCGTCGTCCAGCCGGGCGCTGGCTTCGAAGCGGCCGTTGTGGTCGACGAACGGCCACTGGTCCAGATCGCCGGACACCAGCGCGCGGCCGCCGCGCAGGTGCCCGCCCTGCAGCGCGGCGTCCAGCCAGTCGGTGGCCGCCTTGCTCATCTTCGAATGCACCCAGAATTTCTTCGCCGCCACCACCGGCGCGTCCTGCAGCTGCGCGGCCAGATCGATCCACGGCCGCGAGCCGTCGGCCTGGAAGCGCAGCCCGCCGCGGACATCGGCGCCGTAATCGGTGCCCTGCACGCGCAGCGCCGGGGTCGCCACGCGCAGGTCCTCGCCGTCGCGGAACACCACGATGCGCCCGGCCAGTTGCACGTCGTGGGGCACGCCGAAGCCGCTGGGCCAGTCGAAACGCACCGGGCTGGCGGCGTCCAGCACCAGTTCGCCGCCCTGCGCGTCGCCCTCGAAGCGGCCACGCAGGCCGCTCACCCCGGGCGACTGCCCGACCGGCGCGAACGCCAGCTCGCTCAGGCGGCCCTGGCCATACAGCGGCCCGCCGGCGCGGCCGCTCAGTGCCACCTGGGTCAGCTGCAGCCGCGGCCGGGCCGCGTGCAGCCAGGTGCGCAGGGACGGCGACAGGCCGTCGCTGAGCGCGGCCACCGCCAGCAGCGGCGCCAGGTCCAGGCGCTCGCCGAGCAGCGCGAAGCGGCGCCCGCCGGCCACGGTCAGCCCGTCCAGGCGCTGCGTCGGCTGGCCCGCCTGGCCGATCTGCAGCTGCGGCGCATCCAGCCGCCAGCCGCCGTCGATCAGCCGCCAGCGCGCGGTGGCGCGCAGCGTGGTGAACGCGGTCTGCGGCCGCGCGCCGCCGGCGACCGGCGCCGCGCCGCTCAGGCGCAGCTCGCGCAGCGTGGCCTCGACGCTGACCCCGACGATCCGATGCTGCCGCAGCTGCGCCCAGCCCTGCACCTGGCCGGTGCCGCCGTCGACGCGGATCCCGCCGGCCTGCAGCAGCCCCGACCAGCCAGCCAGCTCGGCCGGGCGCGCGGCCACATAGGCCTGGCCGTCGCCGCGCCGGCGGTCCATGTCCAGCACCGCGGTCAACGGCGCCTGCCTGGGATCGATCCAGCCCTGCGCACCGACGCGCAGGCGGTCGCCGTCCACGCGCAGGCGCAGGTCGATCTTCGGCAACGTCGCCTCCACGCCCAGCTGCGGCGCATGCACCGCCAGCCGGCCGTCGATGACCTGCAATTCGCCCAGGCCCTGCAGCGCGTCCAGCGGATCGCCGCCCTGCCCGGTGGTCGGCAGGCCCTGCACCGACCAGCTGCCGTCGGCGCCGCGCAGCAGGGTCAGCGCCAGCCCGCGCAGGCGCAGCTCGGTGAACGAGCGGCCCGGCAACAGGCCGGCGTACATCGACACCAGCACCTCGGCCTGGCCGATGCGCACGCCATCGCCGGCGCCCACGCGCAAGCCATCCAGGCGCAGCAGCGGACCGCGCCGGGTCCAGGCGGTCTGGACCCGGTCGAACCGGATCGGGCGCCCGGCACGCTCGCTGAGCCAGGCCTGGATCCGCTGCGGGTGCCGCTCCACGAACGGCAGCGCCTGGCTCAACGCGCCTACCAGCAACGCCACGCACACCAGCCCGATCGCCACCGCGTAGAACGCGAAACGGCGGGCCAGGCGCAGGCGGCGGCGCAGGGGGGTGGGCATTTACTCGGGACTCGGGACTCGGGACTCGGGACTCGGAAAAGCAAGGGCACACGCCGCACCCTCGCGCACGGAAACCCAGCAGCGCACGCGCTTGTGCTTGCCGAGTCCCGAGTCCCGAGTCCCGAGTCCCGGCCTCACAGCAACACCACGTCGAACTGCTCCTGCAGGTATTGTTCGTCGGCCTGGAAGCGGATGCTCTTGCCGAGGAATTCCTCCAGCTCGGCCACCGCCGAGGATTCCTCGTCGGTGATCCGCGCCACCACCTTGCTCGAGGCGATCACCAGCAGCCGCGCCGCATCGAACTGGCGCACCGCGCGGGTGATCTCGCGGAAGATCTCGTAGGTCACGGTCTCGGCGGTCTTGATCGAGCCGCGCCCGCTGCACTCCGGGCACGGCTCGGACAGCTGCCGCTCCAGGCTCTCGACGGTGCGCTTGCGGGTCATCTCGACCAGGCCCAGCGGCGAGAATTCGTAGACCGTGGTCTTGGCGTGGTCGCGCGACAAGGCCTTTTCCAGCGTGCGCAGCACCTGGCGGCGGTGCTCGGCGTCGTCCATGTCGATGAAGTCGATGATGATGATGCCGCCCAGGTTGCGCAGCCGCAGCTGCCGCGCCACCGCCTGCGCCGCCTCCAGGTTGGTGCGGAACACCGTTTCCTCGAGGTTGCGCTGGCCCAGGAACGAGCCGGTGTTGACGTCGATGGTGGTCATCGCCTCGGTCTGGTCGATGACCAGGTAGCCGCCGGACTTCAGCGGCACCTGCTTGTCCAGCGCGCGCGCGATCTCGTCCTCGACCCCGTACAGGTCGAAGATCGGGCGGTCGCCGGTGTACAGCTCCAGGCGCTCGGCCAGCACCGGCATGTACTTGGCGACGAACGCCTGCAGCCGCTCGAAGGTCTCGTGCGAATCGACCTTGACCTTCTCCACGTCCTTGCGGATCAGGTCGCGCACCGCGCGCAGCGGCAGGCTCAGGTCCTCGTAGATGATGCTGGCCGGGGCGCCGTCGCGGCCGCGCCGCTCGACCACGTTCCAGACCCGCGACAGGTAGGCGATGTCCTCGGCCAGCGCCTCGGCCGGCTGGCCCTCGGCATTGGTGCGGATGATGTAGCCGAAACCGCCGTGGCTGGCGGCCAGGTCGGCGACCAGGGTCTTCAGCCGCAGCCGCTCGGTCTCGTCCTCGATCCGCGCCGACACCCCGATCACCCGCGACTGCGGCAGCAGCACCAGATAGCGCGAGGGAATGCTGATCTGGGTGGTCAGCCGCGCGCCCTTGCTGCCGATCGGGTCCTTGACCACCTGCACCACGATGTCCTGGCCGTCGCGCAGCAGCTCCACGATCGGCACCCCCGACGCCACCGGCAGCGGCGGCGCCTCGTCGGTGTCGCCGTTGGCCACCGGCGCCGGCCGCACCACGTCGTTGGCGTGCAGGAACGCCGCGCGCTCCAGCCCGACCTCGACGAACGCCGCCTGCATGCCCGGCATGACCCGCTGCACCCGGCCCTTGTAGATGTTGCCCACCACGCCGCGGCGCCAGCCGCGCTCGATGTGCAGCTCCTGCAGCATGCCGTTCTCGATGACGGCCACCCGGGTCTCGCGCGGTGTGACGTTGACCAGGATCTCTTGCGACATCAAAGCACTCCGAAGGCGCGCAGCAGGTGGGAAGTCTGGTGCAGGGGCAGACCCATCACCCCGGAATAACTGCCGTCCAGGCGGCTGACGAAACGCTCGGCGCCGCCCTGGATCGCATAGGCGCCGGCCCGCCCCATCGGCTCGCCGCTGGCCACGTAGTCGGCGATGTCCTGCGCCGACAGGGCCGCGAAGCTGACCTGGGTCGGCACCAGCAGCACCTCCTCGCGCGCCGCGGCGACCAGCGCCACCGCGGTGATCGCCTGGTGGGTACGCGCGGACAACGCAGCCAGCATCGCCGCCGCGTCGGCGGCGTCGGCCGGCTTGCCGAACACGCGATCGTCCAGCACCACCTCGGTGTCGGCGCCGAGCACGACGGCATCGGCCGCGCCGGCCAGCTGCGCCATGCCGGCGCGGGCCTTGTCCAAGGCCACGCGGCGCACATAGGCTTGCGCGGATTCGTCGGCCGCGCGCACTTCCGGCACCTCCAGATCGAGGATCCGGAACGGCACGCCCAGGCGCGTCAGCAGTTCGTTTCTGCGGGGGGAACGGGAAGCGAGATACAGCATGGCGGAAGGATAACCCGGCGGGCCTGACTGAACGATCGCTAATTCCGGCGGCGCGCCGTCGACCCCGCCCCGAATCACGACGCGTTCATCGTCGCGGCAACACCCTCGCCCCACTTTCAAGGAGAACATCCGATGCGTGCACTATCCGTCTGTCCGCTGCTGCTGGCCCTGACCCTTGCCCTAGGAGGCACGATGACCGCCCACGCCCAAACCGCCGCACCGGGCTATGCCGTGCCCGCCGACGGCACCCTGCTCAACATCGCCGCGCAGGCCGAGGCCAGGCACGCGCCGGACGTGGCCACGCTGTCGACCGGCGTGGTCACCCAGGCCAGCGACAGTGCCGCGGCGATGCGCCACAACGCCGAACAGATGACCAAGGTGCTGACCGCGATCCGCGCCGCCGGCATCGCCGACAAGGACGTGCAGACCAGCGGCGTCAACCTCAGCCCGCAATACAAGTACGCCGAGAACCAGGCGCCGCAGATCCTCGGCTACCAGGCCAGCAACTCGGTCAACCTGAAAGTGCGCGACCTCGGCAAGCTCGGCAAGGTGCTGGACGCGCTGGCCGCGCAAGGCGCCAACCAGATCAACGGCCCCAGCTTCGAGATCGACGATCCGGAACCGCTGTACGACCAGGCCCGGGTCGATGCCTTGAAGAAGGCGCAGGTCCGCGCGCAGACCTACGCCAAGTCGCTGGGCCTGCGCGTGCGCCGCATCGTCAGCATCTCCGAAGGCAGCGGCGGCGGCGTGCGCCCGATGCCGATGATCCGCACGATGGCGATGAAGGCGGAGATGGACAGCACCCCGGTGGCGACCGGCGAGAGCAGCGTGTCGGTCAACCTGGACGTGGTGTTCGAACTGGGCAAGTAAGCCCGGCTCGCACCAGCTTGCCGACGACGGCGCCTGCGGGCGCCGTCGTCGTTTCCGCGCCAGCCAATCCATGGGCGCGGAGCGCTGGCCGCGCGCGTCCTGTGCCGCCGCTTGCCATGCCGATGGCGACGGGTGCAATGTCGGAAGCGCGGGCGGGTGCCGCATCGACCCCGTCCGCCGCGCTGGCGCGTTTGGTCGTACCGCAAGTCCACAAGACGCACTTCATCATGGAGGTGGATCATGGTTCGCACGCAACTCCCCGCTCCCTCGTTCGGTATCGACCTGTCGCGGATCCTGGCGCTCAGCGCCGCGATCGGCCTGCACCTGTTGGCCATGCTGCTGTTGCTGATCCCGCTCTCGCACGTGGCGCCGCCGCAGGAACCGGCGCAGCCGCAGCCGCGCTGGCAACAGCCGGTCGTGGTGCCGATCACCCCGACCCCGCCGCAGCCCGTCCTGCAGCCCGAAAAGCGGCCGATGACCCAGCCGCGGGTGCCGACCGCCGTGCCGGTCCCGACGCCGCTGCAGGCGCCGCTGGCCGACACCAGCCCGCTGCCGATGCAGGCCGAGAGCGCCGATCCGGCACCCACCGCGGCCGAGCCGACCGTGCCGACCGTGCCGCCGGGTCCGAGCGGCGCAGCGGTCGCCGGCATGCAACTGCACTACCTGCGTGCGCCGGCCCCGCCCTACCCGCGCGAGGCGCTGCGCGACGGCCTGCAGGGCAGCGTGTTGCTGCGCGTGCTGGTCGGCGTCGACGGCCAGCCGCTGGAGGTCAGCATCGCCAGGAGCAGTGGCCACCGGATCCTGGATCAGGCCGCACGCGAGCAGGTGCTGAAGCGCTGGAAGTTCCATGCCGCATTGCAACAAGGAACCCCGATTCAGGCCTACGGACTGGTGCCGGTGGATTTTTCGCTGGGCCGTTGAATGCTGGCGCGTCCCCGGTGCAGGAGCGTGCAGCGGGGTCGCTTTAATTTAAAATTCACAATTCATTCACGACAAATACACCTAGATGGCATCAGCCGAGCCTTTGTGCCGGCACTTGGCAAAAATTAGAAATCAAAACTTGCGCTTCCAGTTAGGAGAGAGACTGTGAACACCCCGAACCAACGGCGTGCAACCCGCCGCCATGTCCTTTGCGCGTCCGTCGCTGGCGTCCTCGCCGCCGCTGCCGCCGTCCCCACCGCGTTCGCCCAGGAGGCGGCCACCACCCTCGACCGCATCACCGTCACCGGCTCCAATATCCCCCGCACCAACACCGAGACCCCATCCCCGGTCCAGGTGGTCACCCGCCAGGAAATCGACCGCACCGGCAAGAGCACGGTGGCCGAATACCTGCAGACCCTGACCTCCGACGGCGCCGGCTCGATTCCCAAGACCTTCGGCAACGGCTTCGCCGGCGGCGGCGCCGGCATCTCGCTGCGCGGCCTGGGCGCTGGCTCCACCCTGGTGCTGTTGAACGGCCGGCGCATGGCCACCTATGGCCTGGCCGACGACGGCCAGAAGGTCTTCACCGACCTGAGCACCATTCCGCTGGACGCGGTC
Organism: Xanthomonas campestris pv. phormiicola; assembly: GCA_025666215.1. Taxonomy (NCBI): domain Bacteria; kingdom Pseudomonadati; phylum Pseudomonadota; class Gammaproteobacteria; order Lysobacterales; family Lysobacteraceae; genus Xanthomonas; species Xanthomonas campestris. Next base: position 3,527,841 of record CP102593.1, read on the forward strand.
GAGCGGATCGACATCCTCAAGGACGGCGCCTCGGCGATCTACGGCTCCGACGCGATCGCCGGCGTGGTCAACATCATCCTGCGCAGCGACTTCGAAGGCGCGATCCTGCGCGGCTCCTACGGCATGTCCGGCGACAGCGACGGCAACGCGCGCAAGGCCACCCTGACCGCCGGCACCGGCAACCTCGCCACCGATGGCTGGAATGCGTTCTTCAGCCTGGACGTGGGCAAGACCGACGCGATCAAGATCAGCGATCGCAAGGACCGCAAGTGGATCGGCACCGGCGACATCCGCCGCTACGGCTACGCCGCCACCGACGCGCAGTTCCTCGGCGGCGCCTATCTCAGCGGCGGCACCGCAGGCGGCACCGGCCCGAACGGCTCGGTGTTCGACAACACCGCGCACCTGGTCGCCCTGCCCGGCTGCGCCAGCGTCAGCAACATTCCCGGCCAGACCGACGCCAGCGCCCAGGCCCAGGGCTGCCTATGGGATCCGGCGCAGAAGTTCCGCGACCTGAGCCCGGAAGAGAAGTACGTCAACGTGTTCGGCCGCGCCAGCTTCGCCTTCGGCGAGGGCGGCGAGATCTACACCGAGATCGGCTACTCGAAGAAGGAAACGGTTTTCTCCAACACCCCGTCGGGCGTGTCCGGCGGCTGGGGCTATCCCGGCGGCCCGGTCAACGCCAACAGCGGCGCCGGCGCCACCGTGCTCTACGCCGGCCATCCCGACAATCCGCTGCCCTACGCCGCACGCCTGCGCTACAGCGCCTGGGACGTGGGCCCGCGCGTGACCGACAACACCAACGAGTTCAACCGCTTCCTGGCCGGGGTCAAGGGCAACTGGGGCGAGTGGAGCTACGACACAGCCTACCTGCATTCGGGCACCGACCTGGTCAACAAGCGCACCGGCTTCCTGCGCTACAGCGCCGTTCGCTGCGTGCTCGGCAACCCGGCCTGCCCGGCCGGCACCTGGCGCATCGGCGACGACGCCGGGCTGAACTCGCAGGCGCTGTACGACTACATCTCGCCGACCATCAGCGCGCGCGCCAAGTCCAGCCTGGACACGTTCAACTTCACCGTCTCGCGCAGCCTGGCCGACCTGCAGGGCGGCCCGCTGGGTCTGGCGCTGGGCACCGAATGGCGCCGCACCAGCAACAGCCTGACCCCGCAGACCTACACCGACGTCGGCGACATCATCGGCCTGGGCTACTCGGCCTACGACGGTACCCAGAACGTCTACGCCGCCTATGCCGAGCTGTCGGCGCCGGTGCTGGAGCAACTGGAACTGTCGGCGGCGGTGCGCTACGACAAGTACGAGAGCGGCGACAGCAAGGCCACGCCGAAGCTGGGCGTGAAGTGGACCCCGGCCGACTGGATCGCCCTGCGCGCCAGCTACGCCGAAGGCTTCCGTGCGCCGAACCCGGCCGAGAACGGCGACGGCGGCCTGGCCGCGTTCTCCAACGCACGCGATCCGGTGCGCTGCGCCATCGATCCGGCCAACGAATGCACCGCGCGTTCGGTGGCGATCATCACCCGCCCGAACCCGGCCCTGAAGCCGGAAGAGTCGAAGAGCTATTCGGTGGGCTTCGTGCTGCAGCCGACCGCCAGCACCTCGCTGACCGTGGATGCGTGGGAAATCAAGCGCACCAACGAAATCGCCCAGGGCAGCACCGCCGACGCGATCGCCGCCGGCAGTGTCCTGCGCGACAGCAACGATATCGGCGGCGTGGCCAACAGCGGCACCATCCTGGCGGTCAACACCGCGTACGTGAATGCCAATTCCTCGCGCGTGCGCGGCATCGATACGGACATCCGCCAAACCTTCGACATCGGTCCGGGCCAGCTGGAGCTGGACGCGCAGTGGAGCCACCTGCTCAAGTTCGAGCGTACCGAAGGCGATACCACCGTCGATTACGTCGGCACCCACGGCAACTGCGACGTGACCAACTGCATCGGCACCCCGCAGGACCGCATCAACGTCGGCACCACCTGGAAGCAGGGCAGCTGGAGCGTCAGCGGCGTGGTCAACTACATCGACAGCATCGAGAACAAGGACCGCCGCGGCGGCGACTACCTGGCGTTCTACGCCGACGGCAGCCCGGTCGAGAAGATCGCCTCGTTCACCACCTTCGATCTGTCCGGCCGCTGGAGCGTCACCGAGGCGTTCGAACTCAACGCCTCGGTGCAGAACGTGTTCGACCGGATCGCCCCGCTGGATCCGTCCACCTACGGTGCGGTCAACTACAACCCGCTGCACTACAGCGGCGCGGTCGGCCGCTACTTCACGCTGGGCGCGAAGTACACGTTCAACTGATCGAACGCGTTGCGCTGCACGAAAAGCCCGGGCGCAAGCCCGGGCTTTTTCTTTTGCGCCGACCCTGCGCAAGTCGTGTCGCGGTTCCGCCGCCGGCTTGGCGCCGGCGCTACGTGCGCTGCGCGGCCGGCGCGCCGTGCACGCACCGGGCGTATCAGGCCGATCGAACGATCACGCGCGATGGTAGGGATGATTGGCCAGCATCGCCGCGGCGCGGTACAGCTGCTCGGCCACCACCAGGCGCACCAGCATGTGCGGCAGGGTCAGCGGACCCAGCGACCAGGACTCGCTGGCCACCGCCAATACTTCGGGCGAATGGCCTTCGGGGCCGCCGATCAGCAGCGCCAGGTCGCGGCCCTGGCCGCGCCAGTGCTCCATGCGCTGCGCCAGCTGTTCGGAACTGTGCGCCTTGCCGGGCACGTCCAGCGCCACCACCAGCGCGTTCTTCGGCAGCGCGGCGAGCACGCGGCGGCCTTCGTCCTCGATCGCGCGCTGCGCATCGCGGCCCTTGCCGCGCAGCCCGGGTTCGATCTCGACCAGCTCCAGCGGCAGCCAGTGCGACAGCCGCTTGCGGTATTCGGCGAAGCCCTGCGCGACCCAGGCGGGCGCGCGTTCGCCGGTGGCGATCAGGCGCGCCTTCATCGTTGCGGCGCAGCCGGCCGGCGTTGCCCCCCATGCACCACACGCATCACCAGCGCTCGGCGGAAAAAGCGAACTCCATCAGCGCCGCATGGCGCTCCTGCTCGTCGATGCGCGCGCGCTGCAGCTTGAGCCATTGCTTGAGCGTGGAGGCCTGCTGCAGATAGCGCAGCTCCTCGGCGTATTCCTCGATCTCGTCCTGCACGTGGCGCTTGATCTGCGCCATCAGCGGATCGAGGCGTTGCGGCTTCGGCCGGCGCTCGGCGTACACGTCGTACCTGTCCAGGAACGATGCGGCGACCTGCGCCAGTTCCTGCTCCACCTCTTTCAACTGCGTGGCCAGCATCCGGTTGTAGTGCTGGATGCGCTCCTCGCTCATCGCCGCGATCCCGGCGCGATCCAATTGGCCGATTTCCAGTTGCAACTCCAGCAACCCCAGCAGATCGCCATCGCGATAGGCGCTGTTGAGACGCTGCATCAGCGCGGTCTTGCGCTCGCGCTGCTGCGGATCGCTCTCGCGGTCCGGGTGCAGGGCCGCCACCAGTTTGCGATAGAGCTCGCGCAAGGACTGCTGCGGATCGAACGCGGTTTTCTGCGCCTTGCGCGTGCCGGCGCGCCGGCTCTTGGCGGTCTTCTGCGCGCGGTCGGCCGCATGCGCCTGCTGCTCGTGCAGGCGTTGCTGCACCTGCGCGTAAAGCTCTTCGGGCGATTGGATATGGTCCAGCTCTTCCGGTGCAAGGCCGAACTCGGCGCCGATCACCGACTTCAGCAGTTCGTTGGATTCGGCGATTTCCTGGTCGAAGCCCACCTCGCTGTGGCGATCGTAGATCGGCTTCAGCTGCTCGAAGCCGCCTTCCTCGATCAGCGGGCCGGCCAACTCGCAGATGATGTCGGACAAGTCGGCGCGATCGCGCTTGCTCAGCCTGTGAGCGGCATAGGCTGCGTCCAGCGCATGCACCAGCTGCGCCTGGGCCGCGTCGCGCGCCTGCAGCAGCGGCTCCACCTGCTCGTGATAGCGCTGCTCCCAGCGCGGCAGCGCCTCGCGCCATGCCAGCAGTTCCAGGCGATAGCGCTCCAGGCGCTGGACCAGCGTATCGAAGCGCTTGCGCGCGGGGGTCATTCGGCTCTGCGTTGCGTCCTGCGCGCGCAGTTGCATGGACTGCGCAACGTCGCGGCCAGCGCGTGAGCCGTCGCGCCGCTCAGGCATCGCGTTCGGCGTCCGCGTCGCTCGGCGGCTGGTCGCCGACCGTCCACAGCCGCTCCAGCGCATAGAACTCGCGCACCCGCGGCAGCATCACGTGCACCACCACGTCGCCGAGATCGACCAGCACCCACTCGGCCTCGCGTTCGCCTTCCACGCCCAGCGGCATCACGTCCAATTTCTTGGCGTGCTTGATCACTTCGTCGGCGATCGACTTGACGTGGCGGGTGGAGGTGCCGGACACCACGATCATGTAGTCGGTGACGCTGGACTTGCCGCGCACGTCGATTTCCACCGCATCCTTGGCCTTGAGCTCGTCGAGCGCGTTGCGGACATGGGCGAGCAGGACCGGCAACGACGGTGGCGGGTTGGGCAGTTGGGTCTTGATGACGTGGGCTTGACTGGACAAAGGTGCGAACTCGATGGAATGGGCGAATTATAGGGAACTACGCGAAGACGCGTATTCAGCTAGCCGGCGCGGGCGCCGCTGGGGGGCAATGCATACAGCCCGGCGGCACGGATGTAGTCCGCGACCGCGGCCGGCACCAGCGCCGCCCAGTCGCCGCCGGCGGCGATGCGCTCACGCACCTGGCTGGCCGATTCGCTGCGCAACGGCTGCCGCAGGCACCACAACAGGCCGCCCGGCGCGGAGGCCAGTGCCTGCGGCGACGCCGCCCAGCGCCCGGCCACCGCCTGCGCCAGTTCGGCCGGCAAGGCGCGTTCCCAGCCGCTGCCGGCACGGTCGGCGACGACCAGGTGCGCCGTGTCGAGCAGGCTGCGCCAGTCGCGCCAGGCGTTGAAGCCGACGAAGCTGTCGGCGCCGATCAGCAGCGCCAGCGGCGCGGCGGCGCCGAGTTCGGCGCGCAGTTCGCGCACCGTGTCGATGCTGTACGAGGCCACGCCCGGCTGCGCCAGCGCGCGCTGCAGCTCGTGCCGGTCGAGCAACAGCCCGGCTTCGCCGGCGATCGCCAGCGCCAGCATCTCGCAGCGTTGCCGCGCATCGGCCCCGGGCGCCTGCCGATGCGGCGGATCGGCCGCCGGCATCAGCCGCACCGGCACCGCGAACGCATCGCGCGCCGCCCGCGCGATCGCCAGGTGGCCGTTGTGGATCGGGTCGAAGGTGCCGCCGTAGATCAGGTGCAGGTGTCGGGACTCGGGACTCGGGACTCGGGACTCGGAAAATCCGGACGTCGGCGACAACAACGGCTGCAGAGACCGTCCCGCACGTTGAGCGGAGGCACAACCAGCAGCGCCCGCACTCGCTGGGTTCCCGCTGTTCCGAGTCCCGAGTCCCGAGTCCCGAGTCCCGGCGGTCATACCACCAACAACCGCACCGCCCGCGCCTCGGCGATGGCCAGCAGCAGACGCTCCAGTGCGATCCAGGCATCGCCGTCGGCGCGGCCCTTGGCGATGCGGTCGATGCGCCCGGCTTCGGCGGCGAAGCGTTCCCAGCGGCGCGGTTCGGCATGCCGCTGCAGGGCGCGCTTGAACGGCGCCTGGCGCGACTCCCAGATGCCCTGCCCCTTCATCTCCGCAGCCAGGTTGCCGCCGGCCGCCTGGACCTTGGCCAGCGCCGCGGTGCGCAGCAGTTCCTTGATCAGGATCGGCAGCAAGGCCGCCACCGCTTCGCCCTCGGCGCGCAGCCCGGCGAGCATGCGGCCCACCGCCGGCGCCTGCCCGGCCAGGGTGGCCTCGGCCAGGCGGAACACGTCGTAACGCGCGGCATCGGCGACCAGCGACTCCATCGTCGCCACGTCCAGGCTGTTGCCGTCGGCCAGCAGCGCCAGCTTGTCGATCTCCTGCGCGGCGGCCAGCAGGTTGCCTTCGACCCGCTCGGCCAGGCGCTGCACCGCGCCGGCATCGGCGCGCAGGCCCTTGCTGCGCAGGCGGCGCTCGATCCAGTCGCCCAGTTCGTGCGGCTTGATCGCCCAGGCCACCGCGATCACCCCGAGCCGGCCGACCGCGTCGGCCCACTTGCCCTGGTGCGCCTTGCTCCATTCGTTGCAGGTGATCAGCAGCACCACGTCCGGCGGCGGGTCGGCGCAGAACGCGCTGATCACCTCGCCGCCTTCCTTGCCGGGCTTGCCGCTGGGCAGGCGCAGCTCGATCAGCCGGCGCGGGCTGAACAGGCTCGGCGCATTGAAGCTGGAATACAGCTGGCTCCAGTCGAAATCGCGGCCGTCGGCGTCGAACACCTCGCGTTCGCCGATGCCTTCGGCACGCGCACGCGCACGCACCGCGTCGGCGGCCTCGAGCACGCGCAGGGTTTCCGGGCCGGCGATCAGGTAGACCGGATGCAGCGGCTGCGCGGCCGGCTGGGTGACGAGCTGTTCGGGACGCAATTCCATGGCGGCAGCCTGGGACGGGTCAGCCGGCCGCGGCGGTCGATCGCGCTGCGGCCGGCGGCGAGCGGCGGATCAAGGCTGCGGCGTGGTCGCCGGCGGCGTGCCGGTGTCGGGCTTGCCTTCGACCGGCGTACCGGTGGCGGCAGGCGGGGCCTGGTTGACGTTCTTGCCGTCGCGCACCTCGGCGCGCACCACGCTGTCGATCCGACGCAGGATCGAGGCCGACATATCGCGGCGCAACTCGTCGGCGAGGATCTCGCGTTCGGTCGTGGTGCCGGTGGCGTCGGTGGCCGGCGCCACGTAGTCGCGCGACAGCTCGATCACCTGCTGCGGCACCAGCACGCTGCCGTCGGCGCGGCGGAATACGAAGATCGCCGCGTAGCGCAGGCTGTATTCCTGGGCGCGGCCCGCGGCGTCGATCGAGATCGGCAGGTCGCCCCAGCGCTCGGACAGCAGCTCCAGACGCGCCACGCCGGTGTTGACCTCGTCAGGAGCGATCTCGGCGCCCGCAGCGCGCAGGCCGCGCTTGAGCAGCTTGACCAGCTCACTGTACGGCGCCGAGGAAACCACCTTCACCGAGGGCGTGCCGGCCGGCAGGGTCAGCTTGTCGCGCAGGTGGAAGCCGCAGGCGGTCAGCGACGTCGCGAAAACGAGGGCGAGCAGGAATCGGGTCATGGACACAGTCTGGAGGAGCCGGCTGGGCGCGGCAACAGGCGGCTAGCCTGCCGGATGCCGCGTGAACGAGGGTTGAGACAGGCCGCGCCGCGCACCGGTGGCGACGGCGGATGCAACGCCGCCACGGCGCCCGCGCCGGTGGTGCCGAGGTTCACGCCGCCACCAGGTTCACGATCTTGCCCGGCACGATGATGATCTTGCGGATGCTCAGGCCTTCCAGGAACCTGGCGGTGTTCGGTTCGGCCTGGGCCAGCGCCTCGATCTGCTCGCGCGGGGTGTCGGCCGCGACCTCGATGGTGCCGCGCAGCTTGCCGTTGACCTGCACCGCCAGGGTCAGCGCGTCGCGCACCAGCGCGGCCGGGTCCGGCTGCGGGAACGGCAGGTCTTCCAGCAGCGTCGGCGCATGCCCCAGCGCCTGCCACAGCGCATGGCTGGCATGCGGGGTGATCGGGTTGAGCAGCAGCACCGCCGCCTCCAGCGCTTCCTGGCGCACCGCGCGGCCCTGTGCGCCGGCGTCGTCGAACCTGGCCAGCGCGTTGGTCAGCTCCATCACCGCGGCGATGGCGGTGTTGAAGCTGTGGCGGCGGCCGTAGTCGTCGGCGACCTTGCCGATGGTCTCGTGGGTCTTGCGCCGCAGCGCCTTGTGTTCGGCGCCCAGCGCGGCCGCGTCCAGCGCCGGGGCGGCGCCGTCGGCGACATGCTTGTGGACCTGCGCCCACAGCCGGCGCAGGAACCGCGCCATGCCGTCCACGCCGGCCTCGTTCCACTCCAGCGACTGCTCCGGCGGGGCGGCGAACATCGAGAACAGGCGCACCGTGTCGGCGCCGTACTTGCCGACCATCGCCTGCGGGTCCACGCCGTTGTTCTTGGACTTGGACATCTTCTCGATGCCGCCGATCTGCACCGGCGCGCCGTCGGCGATCAGGGTGGCGCCGACGATGCGGCCGCGCTCATCGCGCTGCACGTCCACCTCGGCCGGGTTGATCCAGTCCTTGGCGCCGTCGCCGTTGTCGCGGTAGTAGGTCTCGGCGATCACCATGCCCTGGGTCAGCAGGTTGGTCGCCGGCTCGTCGCTGTCCACCAGGCGCGCGTCGCGCAGCAGCTTGTGGAAGAAGCGGAAGTACATCAGGTGCAGGATCGCGTGCTCGATGCCGCCGATGTACTGGTCCACCGGCAGCCAGTAGTTGCCGCGCTTGTCGACCATGTCCTTGGCGCCGGGCGAGGTGTAGCGCGCGTAGTACCAGCTCGACTCCATGAAGGTGTCGAAGGTGTCGGTCTCGCGCTCGGCCGCCGCGCCGCACTGCGGGCAGGTGGTCTTGCGCCATTCCGGATCGGTCTTCAGCGGCGAGCCGGTGCCGCTCAGCGCCACGTTCTCCGGCAGCAGCACCGGCAGCTGGTCTTCCGGCACCGGCACCGCGCCGCAGCTGGCGCAGTAGATCACCGGGATCGGGCAGCCCCAGTAGCGCTGGCGGCTGACGCCCCAGTCGCGCAGGCGGTAGTTGATGCGGCGCTGGCCCTGGCCCTTGCGCTCGAAGCGCTCGGCCAGCGCCTCGAACGCGCCATAGGCGTCCAGCCCGTCGAACTCGGCCGAGTTGACCAGTTCCAGTTCGCGGCTCTTGTCGCCGTACCAGTCCTGCCAGCGGCCGGCATCGAACTGGCGCTCCTCGTCGTTCTTCGGCGCCTTCAGCGCGATCACCTGGCGGATCGGCAGCGCGTACTTGGTGGCGAACTCGAAGTCGCGCTGGTCGTGGCCGGGCACCGCCATCACCGCGCCGGTGCCGTAGCCCATCAGCACGAAGTTGGCGACCCACACCGGCACCTGCTCGCCGCTGATCGGGTGCACCGCCACCAGGCCGGTGTCCATGCCGCGCTTTTCCTGGGTCTCCAGTTCCGCCTCGGACACCCCGCCCTGCTTCAGCTCGGCCAGCAGTGCGGCCAGCTGCGGATTGGACCTGGCCGCATGCAGCGCCAGCGGATGCTCGCTGGCGATGGAGACGAAGGTCACCCCCATCAGCGTGTCCGGGCGCGTGGTGAACACGCGCAGCGGATCCAGCGCCGCGCCGTCGGCGTCGCGCACCTCGAACTGGATCTCCAGCCCTTCGGAGCGGCCGATCCAGTTGCGCTGCATGGTCTTGACCGATTCCGGCCAGCCCGGCAGCTGGTCCAGCCCGTCCAGCAATTCCTGCGCGTAGTCGGTGATGCGCAGGAACCACTGCGGGATCTCGCGCTTCTCCACCAGCGCGCCGGAGCGCCAGCCGCGGCCGTCGATGACCTGCTCGTTGGCCAGCACGGTCTGGTCGACCGGATCCCAGTTCACCACCGCATTGCGGCGATAGGCCAGGCCCTTGCGCATCAGCCGGGTGAACATGCGCTGCTCGTGCACGTAGTACTCGGGGCGGCAGGTGGCGAATTCGCGCGACCAGTCGATCGCATAGCCCAGCGACTTGAGCTGGCTGCGCATGTGCTCGATGTTGGCGTAGGTCCACTTCGCCGGCGCGGTCCTGTTCTTGATCGCGGCGTTCTCGGCCGGCAGGCCGAACGCGTCCCAGCCCATCGGCTGCAGCACGTTCTTGCCGGTCATGCGCTGGTAGCGGCTGATCACATCGCCGATCGTGTAGTTGCGCACGTGGCCCATGTGCAGCGCACCGGACGGGTACGGCAGCATCGACAGGCAGTAGAACTTGGGCTTGTCGGAAGTCTCGTTGACCTCGAAGGCGCGGGTGGCATCCCAGAACTGCTGGGCGGACGATTCGACCTGCTGCGGGTCGTAGGCGGTGGGCTCGACGGCGGACATGGAAACGGGCAAGGGCCAGGCGGCAACAAAGCAGGCAAGGGTACCGCAGCGCAGCAGGCGGCTCCAATCCCGGCGACGAGCGGTGCCGGCCCTGCTTGCCTGCGCCCTGCCCTGGAGCTGCGCGCGCATGGCGGCCAGCGCAGCCGCTGCGGGGAAAACCGCGCTCGCCGCGCCGCCCGGGGCCGCGGGAGGGACACCGCAGCGGCCGCGCGCCAGGCGGGTTGGATGCGCTGCGGGCTGGGCGCCGATTGCGCGGCGACAGCCGTTTCAGCCGCTGCGCGGCACCGCGTGCGGCCCGGGCCAGCAGGCCAGCAACGCCAGCCAGGCCCACCACAGCAGGAAGACCAGCCGCTGCGCCACCGCCGCGGACAGCAGCGGGTCCAGCGCGAATGCGCCGAGCGCGGCCAGCAGCGCCACCGCCAGGGCCGACCGCGCCCAGCCGCGCGCGCCGGGCTGGCGCCAGGCACCGACGGCCAGCAGGCTGGCCGCCGCCACCAGCGCCACCACCCACAGCAGCCAGGCGCTGGCATGCAACTGGGTGGCGCGCGATTCCAGGTCGGCCGGATCCAGCGGCAGCAGGCCCATGCCGGCGAAGGCCAGCCCGGCCAGCAGCAGCAACTGGCCGCCGACGCGCAGCGACCAGGGCGCGCCACGGCCGCTGCGCTGCAGCAGGCGCAGCGCCAGCGCCACCGCCAGCGCCCCGGGCAGCACGAAGGCCAGCAGGTCGAAGGCCCAGGCATGGGCGATGCCGCTGGCGCCGAGCAGCGCGACCGGATGCGACCACGGCAGATAGCCCGGCAGCGCCAGGCCGAAGCCCACGACCGCAGCCACGGCGGCGACCGCCAGCAACGGTCCTGCGTAGCCCAGCGCCTGATCGTATCGGTTGCTCATCGTGTTTCCCGGCCGCTGCGTCGGTACGCCACCGCGGCGCGCCAAACCCCCATTGTCGCCGCTGCCACCGCGGCTGGCACCCCGCCTGCCCCGGTACGCTGGCGATCGCCGCAGCGCCCTCGCTCGCGGCCCGCACCGCGCGCCGCGCAGGCCGTCGCCTGCCTGCGCACCCTTGCGTCGCCGCCGGTCTGCCACCATAGAGGCCATCTTCTTCGCCTGCCACGATGAGCCCCCATGTCCGACATGCCCCACGTTTTCGACGCCAAGACCGAGACCTTCGAAGCCGAGGTCCTGCAGAAATCGCTGCAGACCCCGGTGCTGGTGGACTTCTGGGCGCCCTGGTGCGGCCCGTGCAAGACCCTGAGCCCGATCCTGGAGAAGCTGGCCGCCGAGTACCACGGCGCGTTCGAGCTGGCCAAGGTGGATGTGGACCAGGAGCAGCAGATCGCCGCCGCATTCCAGATCCGCTCGGTGCCGACCGTGTTCCTGGTCAAGGACGGGCAACTGGTCGACGGCTTCCCCGGCGCCATGCCCGAGGGCCAGCTGCGCGAGTTCCTGACCCAGCACGGCATCGCGCCGCTGCCGGCACCGGCCGAGGTCCAGGACGACGCCCCCGCCGCGCCGCTGGATCCGCACGCCGAGGTGCTGCGCCTGCGCGAGGCGGTGGCGGCCGAGCCGGACAAGGACGAACTGAAGCTGGACCTGGCGCTGGCGCTGGTGAAGACAGGCGCCGCCGCCGAGGCGGAGACGCTGATCGACGCGCTGCCGGCCAACCTGGCCACCGACGAGCGCGCGGTGCGCGCGCGGGCACGGCTGGGCTTCGTCGGCGCGCTGCAGTCGGCGCCGCCGGCCGAAACGCTGCAGGCGGCGCTCGCGCAGGACCCGGCCGACCTCAAGGCGCGCTACCTGCTGGGCGTGCAGCGGCTGATCGCCGGCGACGACGAGGCCGCGCTGGAACAGTTCCTGGAGATGCTGCGCCAGGACCGCAGCTTCGAGGACGGCCTGCCCAGGAAGTCGCTGATCGACGCGTTCCGGGTGATCGAGGACGAGGATCTGGTCGGCCGCTACCGGCGCAAGATGTCGGCCCTGCTGTTCTGACCGGCGCGGCGCGCAGGGGCCCGGCGGCGGGCGGCGGCGATACTTTTCTGGCCCGCCGGGATATCATGCGCCGCACGTCCGGGCTCCTCCGCGACGCCATCGCCCCAGGGAAGAGGCATGCATCAGGCATGTCCGTCAGCGCCTGGCACCTGTCAGGCCGACCCGTTGAGTACCAAACACCACCGCGTCTCGTCGTTTCGTTCCTGCCCGCCGCTGCGCTGGGCGATCGCGCTTTCGCTGTGGCTGGGCCTGGCCTGCGCCGGAGCGGCGGCGGACCAGGACTGGACCTACCGGGTGCGTCCCGGCGACACGCTCTGGGACCTGAGCGCCCGCTATCTCAAGCCTGAGGTGGACTGGCGCCGGCTGGGCCAGCACAACCGCGTCGCCGACCCTTACGCATTGCCGCCGGGACGGCCCTTGCGCGTCCCGATCGCCTGGCTGCGGACGCAGCCCGCCCCGGCGCAATTGATCGCCTTGCGCGGCCAGGTCAGCGTGCAGACCGCCGACGGCGCGACGCTGTCGGCGCAGCAAGGCATGCCGCTGCCGATCGGCAGCGCGCTGCAGACCGGCGCCGATGCCAGCGCCACCGTGCAGTTCGCCGACGGGTCGCAGCTGCAGCTGCGCGAAGACAGCCGCGTGCGCTTCGACCGGCTGGCCCGCTTCGGCGCCACCGGCATGGTCGATACCCGCCTGCGGCTGGAGTACGGCCGCAGCAGCAATGCGGTCACCCCGGCGCAGGGCCCCGCCGCGCACTACATCATCCAGACTCCCAGCGGCACCAGCAGCGTGCGCGGCACCCGCTTCCGCGTCGGTGCCGGCAGCGACGGCGAACTGGCCGCCACCGAAGTGCTGGAGGGTGCGGTGCAGATCGCCAATGGGCGCGGGCAGCGCCTGCTGCGACCGGGCCAGGCCGCACGCATGCCCGCGGACACCGCGCCACTGCAGGAACCGCTGCTGCCGCCGCCGGCGGTGGACGCGGCGCGCAGCCGCCTGGACCGGCCTCCCTACGTCCTCGCCTGGCAGCCGTTGCCGGGGGCCAGCCACTACCGGATCGAGGCCGTCGATGCCGACCGGCCACAGGTGCTGCGCTTCGCCCACGAGACCGGGCAGAGCCGGATCGCACTGGACGCGTTGCCCGCAGGCCGGCTGCGCGTGCTGGTCCGCGGCATCGCCGCCACCGGCGTCGAGGGCGAGGATGCCGAGCAGGCGCTGCAGGTCTGGGCCACGCCCCTGCCGCCGCTGACGGTCTGGCCGCTGCACCAGCAGCCGTTGCACGAGCCCCGCCCGCGCTTCGAATGGACCCGCAACCCCGAGGCCGCCGCCAGCGTGCTGCAGCTGGCGCGCGACCCGCAGTTCCAGGACCTGCTGTTCGAACGGCAGACCCGGGACACCCGGCTGCGCGCGCCGCAGGCGCTGCCCGCCGGGGACTATTTCTGGCGCGTGGCCTCGCGCGATGCACAGGCCCGGCAGGGCCCGTTCGGGCAGCCGCGGACGCTGCGCATCAGCGCGGCGCCGGTGGACCCGGCGCTGGCGCCGCCGCTGGCGGCCAAGGGCCAGTTGACCCTGCGCTGGCAGGCCGGCACGCCGACGCAGCGCTACCGGGTGCAGATCGCGCGGCGGCCGGATTTCGCCGCGCCGCTGCTCGATCGCAACGTCGCCACGCCGCAGGTGTCGTTGCCGCGGCCGCGGCGCGGCACCTGGTACGTGCGCATCCAGACCGTGGACGACGACGGCTACGCGGCGCCGTTCTCGCCGCCGCAGGCGATCGCCGTGCCGTGCCGCTATTGCACGGCCGGCGGGACCGCAAGCGGCGCGCTGCTGCTGTGGTTGCTGCTGTGACCACGGCATCCGTGCGACGGGCATTGCCCGCGATCGCCGCGGCGCTGCTGGCGGCGGCGCTCAGCCTCGGCAACGGCGCATGGCGGCTGGACAATGCGCTGTACGACGCGCTGATCGCACGCTGGCCGCACCCCACCGATCCGCGGTTGCTGATCGTCGCCATCGACGACCGCAGCATGCAGGCGCTCGGCCCATGGCCGTGGCCGCGCAAGCTGCACGCGCAACTGCTGGATCGGCTGGATGCGGCGGGTGCGGCCGTGGTGGCACTGGACCTGGTGTTCAGCGAGGCGGACCGGGTCGCCCCGGCGCAGGACGCGCAACTGGCCGCGGCGCTGCGCCGCAACGCGCGCACGGTGCTGCCGGTCATCGGCGGGGCGGATGCCGGCCAGCTCCCGCAGGAACTGCTGCCGACGCCGGCCATCGCCGGCGCCGCGGCCGCGCTGGCGCATACCGATATCCCGATCGATGCCGATGGCGTCTCGCGCGGAGTCTACCTGCATGCAGGGCTGGGCAGCGCGCATTGGCCGGCGCTGGGCGCGACCCTGGCCAGCGGCGCGCTGCCGGCGCTGGCGCCGCCGGCACCGGCACGGGACGCGATGCCGTACCAATGGCATCGCGCCGACTACGTGGCGCTGCGCTTTGCCGGGCCGCCCGACAGCCTCGCCGAGGTGTCCTATGTGGATGTCCTGCGCGGCCAGGTGGCGGCGCAGGCGCTGCGCGGACGGCACGTGATCGTCGGCATGACCGCCACTGGCATGGGCCAGCGCTTCCGCACGCCGATGTCGTCCGAACGCTGGATGAGCGGACCGGAATACCAGGCCAACGTCGCCGCCACGCTGCTCGGCAACGCCGCGATCGTGCCGCTGTCGCGCGCCACCCAGGCCGGCGTGGCGGCGCTGCTGGCGCTGCTGGCGGCAATCGGCCTGAGCTGTCCGCAGCGCTCCTCGCGCTGGCCATGGCTGGCGCTGCCGGGGGCGCTGGCGCTGCCCGTCGCCGGCAGCGCGGCGTGGCTGCTGCTGGGCGGGCGCTGGTTCGCGCCGGGCGCCTGCCTGGTGGCGCTGGGCGTGGTCGCCGCGGGCTGGCTGGGCGTGCGCGTGGCGCAATGGCGGCGCCATGCCCAGCGCGACGCGCTGACCGGGCTGGCCAACCGCCACGGGTTCGAACTCGCCTTTCGCCATGCGCTGGCGGCGGCGCGGCGCAGCGGCAAGCCGTTGGCGATGATCCTGCTGGATGTGGACCATTTCAAGCGCTACAACGACAGCCTGGGCCACCAGGTCGGCGACCACGCACTGGTCCTGGTCGCCGCCGCCGTGGCCCGCCACACGCGGCGGCGCGGCGAGGTCGCCGCGCGCTTCGGCGGCGACGAATTCGCGATCGTCCTGCCGGACACCGGCACCGACGCCGCCTGCCGGACCGCCGAGGCGATCCTCGCCGACATCCGCCAACTGGTGCTGCCGGCCGCCGAAGCCGCCGAGCAACCGCTGACGATCACCGCCACCCTCGGCGTCCACAGCGCCCGGCTCGACGCGCACTCGCGACAGCACGACTTCTTCGAGCACGCCGATGCCGCGCTGTATCGCGCCAAGCGCGCCGGGCGCAACGGCTACGCCTGCAGCGAGGCCGGACGCGCTGCGGACGCACCTTCTGGCGATTACTGAGCTTCGCCTCCCATGCTTTGCGCCCGCCTGCAATGAACGCCTCCCTGTTCCGCCTTGGCCTGAACCTGTGGCCGCCGTTCCTGTGCGCCGGCATCCACCTGGCCGAACTGAGTCCTGACTACCGCTACGCGCGGGTCGAGCTGCGCATGCGCCCGTGGAACCGCAACTATGTCGGCACCCATTTCGGCGGCAGCCTGTTCGCGATGACCGATCCGTTCTGGATGCTGCTGGCGATGCAGAACCTGGGCGGCGCCTACTACGTCTGGGACAAGGCCGGCAGCATCGACTTCGTGCGCCCGGGCCGCGGCACGGTGAGCGCGCAGTTCCGCCTGGACGCGGCGGTGCTGGAAGAGATCCGCCACGCCACCGCCGGCGGCGACAAGTACCTGCGCTGGTTCGACAACGAGATCCTCGACGCGCAGGGCCAAGTGGTGGCGCGCACGCGCAAGCAGCTGTACGTCAAGCGCAAGCCGGCGCGGTAACGCCGGCGCGATTGATCGCTACCAGGCGCGCGATACGATGCCTGGCGCGATCGATGCCCTGCCGACGGTTTCCGAAGCACGGAGACCCTCCTGCTGCGCTTGTCGCGACTGAAGGGCACCTCTAACAACCTCAATTCCCAAAATTTCACGCTATACGCATCAATGACTTGCGAGCGTTTTAGCCGAGTTTTTTGGAGTTGTTGGAGGTGCCCTGAAGTCGCTCCCGCAGGGACTTGCGGCCAGCGCGCTGGCGCGCGGTTTCCCCAATCGCACCTGCACGGAATGCGCCATCCTGGCCGCCGGGCGCAGCGGCCGGCGCGGTGCGCCGCTACACTAGGGGGATGTCGCCCGATACCCCCGCTCCGCATCCCCGCCCGTCCCTGCAACGGCTGTTCTTCACCGGCCTGCTGACCCTGCTGCCGATCTGGCTGACCTGGGTCGTGGTCAAGTTCGTGTTCGTGCTGCTGTCGGGCATCAGCAGCCCGTGGGTGGTGCCGCTGTCGGCGCGCATCGCCGCCTCGTTCCCGCACGAGATGGGCTGGGCCACCGCGCTGTGGGTGCAGAACACCATCGCGCTGATCGCCACCCTGGCGGTGATCCTGCTGGTCGGCATCCTCAGCCGGCGCGTGATCGGGCAGCGCCTGCTGCGCTGGTTCGAGGCGGTCATGCGCCGCATCCCGCTGGCCAGCGTGGTCTACGACAGCGCGCGCAAGCTGCTGGACATCCTGCAGACCCAGCCCGGTAGCACCCAGCGCGTGGTGCTGATCGACTTCCCGCACCGCGACATGAAGTCGGTGGGCCTGGTGACGCGGGTGATCAAGGAACAGGGCAGCGGCCGCGAACTGGCCGCGGTGTACGTGCCGACCACGCCGAACCCGACCTCCGGCTACCTGGAGATCGTGCCGGTGGAGTTGCTGACCCCGACCGACTGGAGCGTGGACCAGGCGATGAGCTTCATCATCTCCGGCGGCGCGGTGGCGCCGGACAGCGTGCCGTTCACCCGCACCATGGACCGCTGAGGGAAGACGCATGCGCAACGGCACGCTCGACGATCGCGCCGTCCGCCTGTTCATCGGCCTGGCCGCGTTCTTCTGCGTCAATGCCGCGCTCGCCGAATTCATCGGGGTCAAGATCTTCGCGCTGGAAGACACCCTGGGCATCGCACCGCTGAACTGGAACCTGTTCGGCCAGAGCGGCTCGATGAATTTCACCGCCGGCACGCTGCTGTGGCCGCTGGTGTTCATCCTCACCGACACCATCAACGAGTTCTTCGGCCGCCGCGGGGTGCGCTTCATCTCCTGGCTGGCGGTGGCGCTGATCGGCTACGGCTTCCTGTTCGCGTTCGCGGCGATCGCGCTGGCGCCGGCCGCATTCTGGGTCGACGCGGCGCAGACGCAGGGCGTGCCGGACTACCAGGCCGCGTTCGCGGCGGTGTTCGGCCAGGGCCTGTGGACCATCGCCGGCTCGCTGGTCGCGTTCCTGGCCGGGCAGCTGATCGACGTGGCGGTGTTCCACCGCATCCGCAACGTCACCGGCGAAAAGCACGTATGGCTGCGCGCCACCGGCTCCACCGCGGTGTCGCAGCTGATCGACAGCTTCGTGGTCATCTACATCGCCTTCGTGCTCGGCCCGCAGCACTGGTCGATCCCGCTGTTCCTGGCGGTGAGCACGCTCAACTACATCTGCAAGATGCTGCTGGCGGTGTTGCTGATCCCGCTGCTGTATCTGATGCGGCGGCTGATCACCGACTACCTGAGCCCCGAGCGCGCCGAGCAGCTGCGCGAGGAAGCCGCGGCCGATTGACTGCGCGGATCGGCCGCGCTGATGCGGCGACGACCCGATCCGCACCACCGGATGCTTGCCGCATTCGCACCGCAGGCGCGCCGCCGATGCGCGCGTATTCCCGCCATGCGCGGCCGGCGCGAACGCCGAAGACAACCGCCTGGCCTGGGCCGCGTCCCGATGCGCCGCTGCCGCACTGGTTGCCGGGGCCAGCCGTCTCACCGATTTTTTCCTGACCGCACGCGCGGTGGTGGGTGGCCTCCACGGTGCGGATCGGGCAAGCTCCCGTGCTCGCTTGTCGTTGGAGCCCGCAATGCCGCCCAGCTTTCCCCGCCTGCTGTCGCTCGCCATCGCCGCCGTCCTGAGCCTGTCGCTGGCCGCACCGGCGGACGCGGCCAAGAAGAAGGCCGTCAAACAGCACAGCGCGCAGACCCGCGCCAAGGCCAGCAAGGCAAAGAAGGCGCGGCCGGCGCCGGCGCCGGTGGTGCTGACCAAGGCGCAGCAACTCAACCGCCTGTACGACGACTACTGGGAAGCATCGCTGAAGCTCAATCCGCTGCAGGCCACGTTCCAGGGCGACAGCCGCTACAACGACCAGCTGCCCAATTTCCTGTCGCCGGCGTTCCGCCAGCAGTCGCACGACTTCACCGTGCTGTGGCTGGGCAAGGCCGAGGCGATCGGCAAGGACGGGCTGAGCGGGCAGGACCTGCTCAGCTACGAGATCTTCGTCAGCGATGCGCGCACTGCGCTGGAAGCGGAGAAGTACCCGAGCTGGATGCAGCCGGTGAACCAGTTCTACAACGTCGGCAGCATCATGGTGATGCTCGGCTCGGGCACCGGCGCGCAGCCGTTCCGCACGGTCAAGGACTACGACGACTGGTCGCGGCGCGCGCTCGGCATTCCCGCCCTGTTCGACCAGGCCATCGCCAACATGCGCGAGGGCATGAAGGCGGGCGTGGTGCAGCCGCGCGCGCTGATGGAAAAGGTGCTGCCGCAGCTGGACGCGATCATCAAGCCCACCGCCGAGGAGAGCCTGTTCTGGGGTCCGGTGCGGAACCTGCCGGCGGACATGCCCGAGGCCGACAAGCAGCGCATCACCGCCGACTACAAGCGCCTGATCGAATACCGGATCATGCCGGCCTACCGCGCGCTGCGCGGCTTCATCGCCACCGACTACCTGCCGGCCACGCGCAGCACTGCCGGCGTCGGCGCGCTGCCCGGCGGCGCGGACTGGTACGCCTACAACGTACGCCAGAGCACCACCACCGAGCTGAGCCCGGCGCAGATCCACCAGATCGGCCTGGACGAGGTCGCGCGCATCCAGGCGCAGATCCAGGTGGTGATGAAGCAGGTGAAGTTCCGCGGCTCGATGCCGAAGTTCTTCAAGTTCATGCAGACCGACAAGCGCTTCACCTTCAAGAGCGAAGACGAGTTGCTGAACTACTACCGCGGCCTGGAGACGCGGGTGGACGCGGCGGTACCGCGCATGTTCGCGCTGAAGCCGAAGGCGGCCTTCGAGATCCGTCCGGTGGAGCCGTACCGCGCGCAGTCGGCGGCCAGCGGCTCGTACATGCGGCCCAGCGAAGACGGTTCGCGCCCCGGCATCTTCTACGTCAACACCTACGAGCTGCCCAGCCGCAAGACCTGGGATGCGGAAGACCTGTATCTGCACGAGGCCATTCCCGGCCATCACTTCCAGCTCGGCCTGCAGCAGGAACTGAGCAACCTGCCCAAGTTCCGCCGCTTCGGCGGCGAGACCGCCTACATCGAAGGCTGGGGCATGTACACCGAATCGCTGGGCAAGGACCTGGGCCTGTACCAGGATCCGTACAACTACTTCGGCTACCTGCAGAACGAGCTGTGGCGGGCGATCCGCCTGGTGGTGGACACCGGCCTGCACAGCAAGGGCTGGACCCGCGAGCAGGTGATCGACTACATGCTCGAGAACTCGGCCACCAGCCGCACCGACGCCGAAGCCGAGGCCGAGCGCTACATGGCCATCCCCGGGCAGGCGCTGTCCTACAAGATCGGCGAGATGAAGATCCTGCAGCTGCGCGACGATGCCCGCGCCCAGCTCGGCGCCAGGTTCGACATCCGCGAGTTCCACGCCGAGATCCTGAAGGACGGCTCGGTACCGCTGGACGTGCTGCAGGAGAAGATCGAACGCTGGGTGGCGAGCAAGAAGGGCTGAGCGCGACGACGACCGCGCGTGATGCAGCGGCTGCGTTGTGGGTGGGACTTCAGTCCCGACGCAGCCTTCTTATCGGGCAACGGTCGGGCCAAAGCCCCTCCTACAAGGCATTCAGACACGGCGAGACAGCTGAGCCGTTCCGCTCCTGAAGCGGCACACTCGATGCGCTGTCGAAGCGACGAGGCATGCGCCGGATCAACCGGCCTGAGGCGCATGCATCCCCAGATGCTGCGCCAACCGCGCGATAGCGCGCGGCGTGGTGCGGCAGCAGCCGCCGATCAGGCGTGCGCCGGCGGCGCGCCAGGCATCGACACGATCGCCCAGGCCGCAGGCATCGCTGCCGGCACCGTCCCAGCGCCTGCCTGCAGCGTCGTAGCGCTCGCCGGAGTTCGGATACACCACCAGCGGCAACCGGGTCAGCGTCGCCAGATGCTGCAGCGCTGGGGTGCACAGCTCCGGCGCGATGCAGTTGATACCGAGCGCGACGACCTGCGGATGGCCGTCGAGCAGCGCCACCACCTCGCGCAGCGGCGTGCCGTCGCTCAGATGCGTGGTGTCGCGCAGGGTGAACGAAAACCACGCCGTGATCTGCGCAAACTCCTGCAGCAACGCCAGCAGCGCGGCGATCTCCGCCGCCGACGGTTGCGTCTCGCAGGCCAGCAGGTCCACGCCCGCTGCGACCAGTGCGGCGATACGCGGGCGGTGGAACTCCAGCAGCTGCGCCTGCGGCAGCGCGTAGTCGCCGCGGTATTCCGAACCGTCGGCCAGATAGGCGCCATACGGTCCCACCGAGCCGGCCACCAGCAGTACGCCGGCATCCGCATGCATCGCCCGATACGCAGCGCGCGCCTCCAGCGCCAGGTGCGCGCTGCGGGCGATCAATTGCTGCGCTTGCGCCAGGTCCAGTCCGCGCGCGGCGAACCCCAACGGCGTGGCCTGGTAGCTGGCGGTGATCGCGCATTGCGCGCCGGCCTGGAAATAATCCAGGTGCACCTGGCCGATCAGCTGCGGCTGCTCGAGCAGCACCTTCGCCGACCACAACGCATCGCCAAGGTCGCAACCGCGCGCCTCCAGCTCGGTGGCCAGCGCGCCGTCGAGCACGATGCAGCGGTCGTCGGCCAGCAGCGCAGTCAACGGGTTGTGCGGCATGCTCGCGTCCTCGCCGGCGAAACGTGATGCCGCCATTGTGGCAGGCGGTGGCCGCTGCGCGGAATGCGGGCGGTCGTGCGCACCGCCATTTGCGCACACGCAGCAGACCGCACCGCCGCCGTATGCGAACGCATATCCCGCGCCACGCGGCGCACAGACTCGCACCTGACGCTGCGCTATGCTCGGCGCATGGCCGACCCTCTTCCTTCCTTGCCGGAGCAGCGCATGACGTTCACTGCGTTGACGCCGATGCTGCGCAGCGCCGACCTTGCCGCGGCGCTGGCGTTCTACACCGACACGCTGCAGTTCCGTCTCGACAGCGGCGGCGCAGACGCCGGCTGGGCCTCGCTGCGACATGGGTCGCTGGCGCTGATGCTGGCCGCGCAGCAGGCCACCACCGAGGCTGCCGTAGCCGGTTTTCCCGGCTCGCTGTACTTCCGCACCGACGACGTCGACGCCTGGTGGCAGCGGCTGCAGCCGCGCGCGCGCATCGCCTATCCGCTCGAGGACTTCGCCTACGGCATGCGCGAGTTCGCGATCCACGATGCGGACGGCCACCTGCTGCAGTTCGGCCAGGCGCTGTGCCGATGAGCCTGACCCTGCGCGGCCTGCACCACGTGGCGATCATCGCCGCCGACTACCCGCGGTCGAAGGATTTCTACTGCCGCATCCTCGGCCTGCGCGTGCTCGCCGAGGTCTACCGCGACGCGCGCGACTCCTGGAAGCTGGACCTGGCCCTGCCCGACGGCACCCAGATCGAACTGTTCTCCTTCCCCGCACCACCGCCGCGGCCCAGCCGTCCGGAAGCCTACGGCCTGCGCCACCTGGCGCTGCGCGTGGCCGACTTGGACGCCGCCGTCGCCCACCTGCAAGGGCACGGCGTGGTGACCGAGCCGATCCGCATCGACGAATACACCGGGCGCCGCTTCACCTTCTTCGCCGACCCGGACGACCTGCCGCTGGAGCTGTACGAGACCGCGTGAGCGGCGCAAAGCCCACGTCGATTTCGGCTGCGGACTGCTATCGCGCTGCGTTCGCGTTGCCCACTCCCCAGGCACACACAGGCGCGCCGGGGCCAAGCAGCAGCCCGGCATCCGCTGCCGGATCCTGAAGCGCGCCGGCGACTCGCTGAACCGCCCACGTCCGTCGATTCCCAGCACCATACGCTTGGGTATACAGTCGGCTCCAGGCCGGCATCGCGCCGGCCGCTTCGCACACACCCTGGGAGGGGACACATGCGCACCACCTTCAAGACCCTGCTGCTGGCCCTGCCGCTGAGCGTGGCCGCGTTCGTCGCGCAGGCCGCCGACACCTCGCCGGTCGGCCGCTGGCAGACCATCGACGACGAAACCGGCAAGCCCAAGTCCATCGTGCAGATCGAGCAGGCCGGCAACGGCACGCTGAGCGGCAAGGTCGTCGAGATCCTGCAGTCCAACCACGGCCCGAACCCGATGTGCGACAAGTGCGACGGCGCGCAGAAAGGCAAGCCGATCAAGGGCATGACCATCCTGTGGGGGCTGAAGCCGGACGGCACCGCGGTATGGAGCGGCGGCTCGGTGCTGGACCCGGCCAAGGGCAAGACCTACAAGGCCAAGATCACCCTCACCGACGGCGGCAAGAAGCTGCAGATGCGCGGCTACATCGGCATCGAGGCGCTGGGACGGACGCAGACCTGGATCAGGGAGTGAGGGCGGGACTCGGGACTCGGGACTCGGGACTGGGGACTGGGGACTCGGGACTCGAAACAGCGGACTAAAGCAGGCGCTGGCCATACTGCTTGGTTCCGATCCAGTTCCAAAGTCAGAAAAGGCGCCGCAAGGCGCCTTTTCTGCTTCCGAGTCCCCAGTCCCCAGTCCCCAGTCCCGGCTCCACGACTAATGCGATAATCGCGATCCCCCAGGATCGCCGTTCCCCATGACCCGCACCGCTCTCGTCACCACCGCCCTGCCCTACGCCAATGGCCCGCTGCACCTGGGCCATCTGGTCGGTTACATCCAGGCCGACATCTGGGTGCGCGCACGGCGGCTGCGCGGCGACCGCACCTGGTTCGTCTGCGCCGACGACACCCACGGCACGCCGATCATGCTCGCCGCCGAGAAGGCCGGGGTCAGCCCGGAGAACTTCATCGCCAATATCCAGGCCAGCCACGAGCGCGACTTCGCCGCGTTCGGGGTGGCCTTCGACCACTACGACTCGACCAACTCGGCCGCCAACCGCGCGCTGACCGAGGCGTTCTACGCCAGGCTCGAGGCCGGCGGCCACATCGCGCGGCGCTCGGTGGCGCAGTTCTACGATCCCGCCAAGGGCATGTTCCTGCCCGACCGCTACATCAAGGGCATCTGCCCCAACTGCGGCAGCGCCGACCAGTACGGCGACAACTGCGAGGTCTGCGGCGCCACCTATGCGCCGACCGAGCTGAAGGAGCCGAAGTCGGTGATCTCCGGCGCCACCCCGGAACTGCGCGATTCGGAGCACTTCTTCTTCGAGGTCGGCCGCTTCGACCGCTTCCTGCGCGACTGGCTGGCCGGCGACGTGGCCCTGCCCGGGGTCAAGGCCAAGCTGATGGAGTGGCTGGACAGCGAGGGCGGGCTGCGTGCCTGGGACATCTCGCGCGACGCGCCGTATTTCGGCTTCGAGATCCCCGGCCAGCCGGGCAAGTACTTCTACGTGTGGCTGGACGCGCCGATCGGCTACCTGAGCAGCTTCCAGACCCTGTGCGCGAGCCTGGGCGAAGCGTTCGAACCGCACCTGGCCGCCGGCACCGCCACCGAACTGCACCATTTCATCGGCAAGGACATCGTCAACTTCCACGGCCTGTTCTGGCCGGCGGTGCTGCACGGCACCGGCCACCGCGCGCCGACCCGGCTGCACGTCAACGGCTACCTGATGGTGGACGGCGCCAAGATGTCCAAGTCGCGCGGCACCTTCGTGATGGCGCGCACCTACCTGGACGTGGGCCTGGAGCCGGAAGCGCTGCGCTACTACTTCGCCGCCAAGTCCTCCGGCGGCGTGGACGATCTGGACCTGAACCTGGGCGACTTCGTGGCGCGGGTCAATGCCGACCTGGTCGGCAAGTTCGTCAACCTGGCCAGCCGCTGCGCCGGCTTCATCGACAAGCGCTTCGGCGGCCGGCTGGCCGACGCGCTGCCGGATCCGGCGCAGTACGCGCGCTTCGTCGCCGCCCTGGCGCCGATCCGCGAGGCCTATGAGCGCAACGACGCGGCCAGCGCGATCCGCCAGACCATGACCCTGGCCGACGAGGCCAACAAGTACATCGACGAACACAAGCCGTGGGTGATCGCCAAGCAGGACGGCGCCGACGCGCCGTTGCAGGCGGTGTGCACGCAGGGCCTGAACCTGTTCCGCGTGCTGGCCGGCGCGCTGAAGCCGGTGTTGCCGCGCACCAGCGCCGAGGCCGAAGCCTTCCTGTCCGCGCCGCTCACCGCCTGGGACGACCTGGACGCGCCGCTGCTGGCGCACGTCATCCAGCCCTACGCTGCGCTGTTCACCCGAATCGACCCCAAACTGATCGACGCCATGACCGAAGCCTCCAAGGACACCCTCGCCCCCGCGCCCGCAGCGACCAAGCCAACGCCAGCCAAGACCGAAGCGAAGGCGGTTGCCACCAATCCCGAATCCCCACTCCCCAATCCCGGCCTCATCGGCATCGACGATTTCGCCAAGCTCGACCTGCGCATCGGCAAGGTGCTGGTCTGCGAATGCGTCGAGGGCTCGGACAAGCTGCTGCGCTTCGAACTGGACGCCGGCGAACTGGGCAAGCGGCAGATCTTCTCCGGCATCCGCGGCAGCTACGCCGAGCCGGAAAAACTGGTCGGCCGCAGCGTGGTGTTCATCGCCAACCTGGCCCCGCGCAAGATGCGCTTCGGCCTCAGCGAAGGCATGATCCTGTCGGCCGGCTTCGACGGCGGCGCGCTGGCGCTGCTCGACGCCGACAGCGGCGCGCAGCCGGGGATGCCGGTGCGTTGAAAGCCGGGAATGGAGAATCGGGAGTCGGGAATGGGAAAAGGCAAAGCCTCGTCCGTGCCGATAGATCGGCTTCCACCATTCCCGTTTCTCCATTCCCCATTCCCATGCACTTAGCCCTTTTCGACTTCGACCACACCGTCACCACCACCGATACCTATTCGCGGTTCCTGCGCCGCGTCGCCACGCCGCAGCAATTGGCGCGGGCGAAGTGGTCGGTGGGGCCGTGGTTGGCCGGCTATCGGCTGGGCCTGGTCTCGGCGCAGGCGATCCGCAGGCGGGTCACCCGGATCGTGTTCGCCGGCCGGGACGCGGCGGAAATCGCCGCGCACGCCCAGGCGTATGCGCACGAGGTCCTGCCGACGCTGCTGCGCCCGGAGATGATGCAGCGCATCGCCTGGCACCAGGCGCAGGGCGACCGCGTGGTGCTGGTCTCCGCGTCGCTCGACCTGTACCTGCAACCGTGGTGCGCGCAGCATGGGCTGGCGCTGATCTGCAACCGCCTGGAAACGCGCGACGGCCAGCTGACCGGCCGCTACGCCGACGGCGATTGCGGGCCGCACAAGGCGCGCCTGATCCGCGCACGCTACGATGTGGCCGCCCATCCGCGCGTCTACGCCTACGGCGACAGCCGCGAAGACCGGCCGATGCTGGCGCTGGCGCACGAGCGCTGGTACGGCGGCCGCCGCATCGCCTGACCCTGCAGCGCGCCGCAGCCGACGCGACGAACCCGCCATGAAGCCCGCCCACGACGCCTTGCTCGAACGCCTCGATCGCCTGCTGCCGCAGACCCAATGCGGCCAGTGCGGCTTCGATGGCTGCCGCCCGTACGCCGAGGCGATGGCGCGCGGCGCGGCGCAGGTGGACCGCTGCCCGCCCGGCGGCGATGCCGGCGCGCGCGCGCTGGCGCGCGTGCTGGGCACCGTGCCGCTGCCCTACGACCGCCGCCGCGGCGCGCACAAGCCGCCGCAGGTGGCGTTCGTGATCGAAGCCGACTGCATCGGCTGCACCAAATGCATCCAGGCCTGCCCGGTGGACGCCATCGTCGGCGGCGCCAAGCACATGCACACGGTGCTGGCGCCGCTGTGCACCGGCTGCGAGCTGTGCGTGCCGGCCTGCCCGGTGGACTGCATCGCGCTGCGCCCGGCCTAGGCGCCAGCGCCCCGCGCAAATCGCGCCACGCTTGCGCGTGCATGGCGCAAGCAAGCGGAAAGGGATGAACACCGTCCGCGCCCGCGAGATGCCGCAGCATCACGCGGGCGCGGAAGCGCGCTTTGGAGTCGGGCTCGCCAGGACAGCCGCCGGCTCCGCGCCGCGCGACCTGACGCGGCCTGCCCGGAATGGATGATGCGCCCTGGCGTCCGGCATCGGCCCGGCCGTCAGCGCATCCGGATCGGCGCCCGCTGCGTATTGCCAGCTGTCACCGTCTCGCGGAAGCGCCACGCATGCCCATGCCGATCGCCACGTCCCCCCTCGCCCGCGCGCGCCTGCCGCTGGCCGCCACTGTGTGCCTGGCCGTGCTCGGCGTCGCCGCTCCGGCGCGGGCGATGCTGCACTACGACGGCCTGGCCTATGCGCCGAACGGCCAGCAACTGCTGTACCGCGAGAGCCATTGGGTGCGCGACGACGGTGCACGGCTGGTGCTGTACCGCTGCGCCGACGGCACGCCGTTCGCGCGCAAGCGCATCGCCGACGGCAGCATCGCCCCGGATTTCGAACTGGTCGATGCGCGCAGCGGCTATCGCGAAGGCGTGCGGCGCAGTGGCAGCGGCCGGGTGATGTTCAGCCAGCGCGACGGCCAGGCGGAGCGCAGCGCGCCGTTGCCGGCGTCGGCCGCGCCGCAGGTGATCGATGCCGGGTTCGATGCCTTCCTGCGCCTGCGCTGGGACGCATTGAGCCAGGGCACGCCGCAGCGCGTCGCCTTCGTGCTGCCCAGTGCCTTGCGCACGCTGCAGTTCCAGATCAAGCCTGCCGCGGCCGACGCCGGCGTGCAGCGCTACACACTGGAGGTCGACGCCTGGTATGGCGGCGTGCTGCCGAATATCGCGGTCGCGTACACGCGCAACGACCGCCGCCTGCTCGAGTTCCGCGGCATCGGCAATGTCCGCGATGCGCGCGGCCGCTACGCGCAGGTGCGCATCGAATTTCCCGAGCGCCTGCGCGATCAGGCCGACGACGCGGCCTGGAACCAGGCGCTGCAGCAACCCCTGGCCGCGCAATGCGCTGCGCGCTGAATCGCACCGGCAGCATCTTCACATCCGTCCGCGTCGCGGCCGCTACACCTATGCAGCGGTCTCCCACACCTCCCGACAAGGAATATCCATGGCCAAGGCCTATCTGTGGTTCAACGCCGCGCTGTACGCGGTCCTGGCGCTGTGGTGCACGCTGCTGCCGGCGCAGACCGCCGCGGCGGTCGGCTACGTCGGCCTGGACCGCTCCGGGCAGTCCGAATACCTGGTCATCTACGGCGGCCTGCAATTGGGCATGGCGTTCCTGTTCGGCTATTTCGCCCGCAGCGGCCAGATCCGTACCGGGCTGCTGCTGGCGCTGGCCTTCTACGTGCCGATCGTGCTCTACCGCAGCGCCAGCCTGCTGCGGCTGTGGCCGGTCGGGCCGACCACCACCGGCCTGGCCGCGTTCGAAATCGGGCTACTGCTCGCCGCGCTCGCGCTGTGGCGCGGACAGCGTCGTTGAGCGACGCGCGCGCCGAAAGCCTGTAGCATCGCCGCGACCTTCGCCACCGCACCCCGGCATGACCGAGACGCCCGATCACGACGAAGCAGGCCAATTGCTGGTCGCCACCGCGGCCGGCGACAGCGCCGCGTTCGAACGCCTGTACCGCACCACCTCCCCGCGCCTGTTCGGCGTGTGCCTGCGCATCGTGCCGCAGCGCGGCGAAGCCGAAGACGTGCTGCAGGAGGTGTTCACCTCGGTCTGGCGCAAGGCCGCGCAGTTCGATCCGCAGCGCGCGCGCGGCCTGACCTGGCTGACCATGATCGCGCGCAACAAGGCCATCGACTACCTGCGCGCGCGCGCGCCGGCGCGGCAATCGGTGGGGCTGGACGACGCCGGCGAACTGCACGACGACGGCCGCGACCCGCTGGCCGAGACCGAGTGGCGCGTCGCCGGGCGGCGCCTGGACGTGTGCATGGGCGAACTGGAACCGCCGCGCGGCGACCTGATCCGCACCGCGTTCTTCGAAGGCATCACCTACGAGGAACTGGCCACGCGCAGCGGAACGCCGCTGGGCACGGTCAAGAGCTGGATCCGGCGCGGCCTGGCCAAGCTGAAGGCATGCCTGGAACGATGAACGCATCCGTGCCCGATCCGCAGGAAACCCCGCCGCCGCGCGATGTGCTGGCCGGCGAATACGTGCTCGGCGTGCTCGACGCGCCCGAACGCCGCGCCGCCGAACAACGCATCGACGCCGACGCCGAATTCGCCGCGGCGGTGACGCAATGGCAGCAGCATCTGATGCCGCTGGCCGACGAGATCGCGCCGGTCGCGGTGCCCGAGCGCGTGTGGGTGCGCATCCGCGCATCGCTCGGCCTGGATGCGCCGGCGCCGCGCGCGCCGGCGGCATCGCCCGGCTTCTGGGAAAGCGTGCGCACCTGGCGTTGGCTGAGCGCCGGCGGCTTCGCCACCGCCGCGGCGTGCATGCTTACGCTGATGGTGGCGCGTCAGCCGCTACCGCCGCAAACGCCTTCCCCGCCGGTCGCCACAGCGCCCGCCGACACCGGCATCGCGATGACCTCGACGCTGATGCAGGCCGACGGCAAGCCCGGCTATGTGGTGCTGATGGACGCCGACAAGAAGCGCATCACCCTGACCCCGCTGGCCGGCAGCCACGACGCCGCGCGCGTGCCGGAGCTATGGCTGATCCCGGCCGACGGCAAGGCCCGTTCGATGGGCGTGTTCGACGACGCGCAGGCACGTGCGGCGCGCATTCCCGACGCGCTGATGCCATTGCTCAGCGACGGCGCCTTGCTGGCGGTGACGATGGAACCGCACGGCGGCGCGCCCGGCGGCGTCGCCACCGGTCCGATCGTGGCAAAGGGCGGCATCAGCACGCTGCGCCTGGCGCCGTAGGCAGACCGCCGCGGTGCCAACTGCACCTTCTCCCTGCGCGAGAAGGTGCCCCGAGGGGGCGGATGAGGGGACGGGCGAAGCCTCGCAGATCCAGGTGCGCCAGCCTGGCCGTGCCGGCGCACCCTCACCCCACCCCCTCTCCCGGTGGGAGAGGGGCTACTGCGGCTCGTAGACAATGCAACGCAGACTGCGCACCTCCCCTCTCCCTGCGGGGAAGGTGCCCCGGAGGGACGGATGAGGGGACGCGCGAAGCCTCGCAGATCCAGGTGCGCCAGCCTGGCCGTGCCGGCGCCCCCTCACCCCACCCCCCACCCCCTCTCCCGGTGGGAGAGGGGCTTGAGCGCCGTGCGTCGGTGACACGCTCGGCTCTCGCGCTGCGCGTGATCATCAAAAGCACCGCGAACCCGCACATTCACCCGGCCACCACTCGCGCGCAGGCAGCATCGCCGCAGCCGTCGCGCATGCGCCGGGCAGCCTGATCCTCCGACGATTCCGACCTGCGTGGACGCCGCTTCGAGCGGCGACCGCATGCGCCGCCATGGCCGCGGATCCCGCGCCTGCAGCGCCGCGCAGGGACGCCGCGACGCGAGTGCATCCGTCTTCCGGCTTTGTCCGTATCGCTACCCGAATCCCCACGAGATGCGCTTGTGCCGAGCCCCGTTCCGGACCATCCCCGTGTACCGACCACCGCGCCTGCCGATGCGGCCGCGCCGCGCAGCGGCCGCGTGGCGCGCACGCTGCGGCGCTGGTTCGACACCAGCGCAGACATCGAACTGGACGAGGCCCGCGCCGACCGCATCGACTGGTTGCGCGCTGCGCCCTACTTCGGCCTGCACCTGGCCTGCCTGGGCGTGTTCTGGGTCGGCGCCTCGTGGTTCGCGGTGGGCATGGCCGTGGCGATGTACGCGGTGCGCATGTTCGCGCTCACCGGCTTCTACCACCGCTACTTCGCCCACCGCGCGTTCAAGACCTCGCGGCTGGTGCAGTTCCTGTTCGCCGCGCTCGGCGCCACCTGCGTGCAGCGCGGGCCGCTGTGGTGGGCCGCGCACCACCGCAACCACCATCGCCACACCGACACCCCGGCCGACCCGCATTCGCCGCGGCAACACGGTTTCTGGTGGAGCCACAGCGGCTGGTTCCTGACCCCGCGCGGCTTCCGTACCGACTGGGAAGCGATCCCGGACCTGCGCCGCTTCCCGGAACTGCGCTTCCTCGACCGCTTCGACCTGCTGCTGCCGGTGCTGCTGGCGCTGGCCCTGTTCCTGCTCGGCGGCTGGTTGCAACGCCACCATCCGCAGCTCGGCACCGACGGGCCGCAGCTGCTGGTGTGGGGGTTCTTCGTCTCCACCGTGGTGCTGTTCCATGCCACCTTCACCATCAACTCGCTGGCGCACCGCTTCGGCAGCCGCCGTTTCGACACCCGCGACGACAGCCGCAACAACCCCTGGCTGGCGCTGCTGACCTTCGGCGAAGGCTGGCACAACAACCATCATTTCTTTCCGGGCGCAGCGCGGCAAGGCTTCCGCTGGTGGGAGATCGACCTGACCTGGTATGGCCTCAAGGCGCTGTCGTGGACCGGCCTGATCCGGCAGTTGCGGCCGGTGCCGGCGGGACTGGTACGGGCGCAGGTGCGCGCACGATGAGCCGTATCGCGGTGGTGGGCTCGGGCATCGCCGGGCTGGGCTCGGCATGGCTGCTGTCGCAACGGCACGAAGTCACCCTGTACGAGGCCGCCAATTACCTTGGCGGGCACACCCATACCCATGCGATCGAACTGGACGGCGCGCAGTTCGCGGTGGACAGCGGCTTCATCGTGTTCAACCCGCAGCACTATCCGCTGCTGAGCAAACTGTTCGCGCAGCTCGGCGTGGCCGCACAACCGACCACGATGAGCTTTTCGGTACACGAAGCGCGTAGCGGCCTGGAATACAACGCAGGCAGTCTCGGCGGGCTGTTCTGCCAGCCCGGCAACCTGGCCAGCCCGCGTTTCTGGCGCATGCTGGGCGATCTGCGCCGCTTCTACCGGCAGGCGCCGCAGGTACTGGCCGATGCCGCGCAGGCGCAGCTAACGCTGGGCGAATTCCTGCAGCGACACGGCTATTCGGACGTGTTCCGCGACGCGCACCTGGTGCCGATGGCGTCGGCGCTGTGGTCCTCGCCGTCGCAGCGGATCCTGCAATTTCCGATGCGCCAGCTGATCGGCTTCATGGCCAATCACCATATGCTGCAACTCAGCGGCCGGCCGCAGTGGCAGGTGGTCGCGGGCGGCTCCAACAGCTATGTGCACGCGCTGCGCAGCCGCTGGCGAGTGCGCGAACGCATCGGCACGCCGGTGCGCTCGGTGCAGCGGCTGTCGCAGGGCGTGTCGGTGCTGACCGAAGGCGACAGCGACGCCGATGCGCAGCACTACGACCACGTGGTGCTGGCCTGCCACGCCGACGACGCCCTGCGCCTGCTCAACGACGCCAGCGCCGCCGAGCGCGAGATCCTCGGCGCGATCGCCTACCAGGACAACGACACCGTGCTGCACACCGATGCGCGCGTGCTGCCGCGCAATCGCCGCGCCTGGGCCGCCTGGAACGCGCACGTGCCGGCCGATCCGGACGCGCCGTGCACGGTCAGCTACTGGATGAACGCGCTGCAGTCGATCGCCTCGCCGCGGCCGTTCATCGTCAGCCTCAATCGCAGCGATGACATCGATCCGGCCAAGGTGCTGCGGCGCATGCGCTACCGGCATCCGCTGCAGACGCACGCCGCGGTGGCCGCGCAGGCGCGCAAGGGCGAGATCCAGGGCCAGCGCGGCACCTGGTTCGCCGGCGCCGGCTGGGGTTTCGGCTTCCACGAGGATGGCCTGCGCAGCGCGGTCGACGTCGCCGCCGGGCTCGGGGTACCCTGGCCATGAACCTGCTGCGCAGCGCTACCGTGTCCGCCCCGCCGGCTGGCGCCGTCTCGACAACGCCGGCGGCGGCGGGCACGACCAGGCCAGGACTGCACAGCGCGCTCTACAGCGGCTGGGTCCGGCATCGCCGCTACGCGCCGAAAGCGCTGGCGTTCCGCTATCCGTTGTTCCTGATGTACCTGGATCTCGCCGAACTCGACCACGTGTTCGCGCGGCGCTGGCTGTGGTCGGTCGGCCGCCGCAACCTGGTCGAATTCCGCCGCAGCGACTACCTGGGCGATCCGGCGCAAGCGCTGGACGAAGCCGTGCGCGACCGCGTGCAGCAGCACTGCGGCGAACGTCCGCTCGGCGCGGTGCGCATGCTGACCCACCTGCGCTACTTCGGCCACTGCTTCAATCCGGTCACGTTCTACTACTGCCACGACGCGCAGCAGCGCCTGCACAGCATCGTCGCCGAGATCACCAACACGCCGTGGAAGCAGCGCCATGCCTACGTGCTGCCGGTGGCCGCCGCGCGCAGTCGCGGCAGCGTGCATGCCTGGCGTTTCGACAAGCGCTTCCACGTCTCCCCGTTCATGGCGATGGCGCACGCATACGCATGGCGCTGCAGCGAGCCCGGCGCGCAGTTGCGCGTGCACATGGACGTGCTGGATCCGCAGCCGGCGGCCAGGCGCTTCGACGCCACGCTGGTGCTGCAGCGGCGCGAACTCTCCGGCGCCAGCCTGGCGCGCGCGCTGCTGCGCTATCCGGCGATGACCCTGCAGGTGGTGGCCAAGATCCACTGGCAGGCGTTGCGCCTGTGGCTGCGCGGCAATCCGGTGCACGACCACCCCGACCATTCCCTTCCGCGAGAACGCCGATGAACGCTCCGCACGCGCCCTCCTCCGCTTCCGTCGCGCTGACCCCGGCCGCAGCGCCGCTGCGCGGCCTCGACCGGCTGCTGCGGCGGCGCCTGCTGGCCACGCTCGACGGCTTGCGCGATGGCCAACTGCGCATCGAGGAAGCCGGCGCGATCACCACCGTGGGGAACGCCGCATCGGGCAGCGCCACGCATGCGGACGACGCACTGCACGCGCACCTGCGCATCCGCGATCCGCGCTTCTACCGCCAGGCCGCGCTGAACGGCAGCGTCGGCGTCGGCGAGGCGTACATGGACGGACTGTGGGAATGCGACGATCTGGTCGCGCTGGTGCGCCTGCTGGTGCGCAACCGCGAGCGCCTGGACGCGCTGGAGACCGGCCTGGCCCGTCTCGGCGGCATGGCGATGCGCGGCCTGCACGCGCTGGCGCGCAACACCCGCGCCGGTAGCCGCCGCAACATCGCCGCGCACTACGACCTGGGCAATCCGCTGTTCGAACTGTTCCTGGACCGCAACCTGATGTATTCCTCGGCGATCTTCCGCGATGACGACGCCGCGCTCGGCGACGCCGCGCTGGAACGCGCCGCCGAGCGCAAGCTGCAGCGCATCTGCGCCAAGCTCGACCTGCAGCCGCACCACCATGTGGTCGAGATCGGCACCGGCTGGGGCGGTTTCGCGCTGCATGCGGCCAGACATCACGGCTGCCGCGTCACCACCACCACGATCTCGCGCGAGCAGTACGAACTGGCGCGCCAGCGCGTGGACGCGGCCGGCGTGTCCGATCGGGTCGAGGTGCTGTTGCGCGACTACCGCGACCTCGACGGCCGCTACGACCGGCTGGTCTCGATCGAGATGATCGAGGCGATCGGCCACCAGTACCTGGACACCTATTTCGGCAAGGTCGGCAGCCTGCTCAAGGACGATGGCCAGGCGCTGATCCAGGCCATCACCATCGAGGACCACCGCTACGCGCAGGCGCTGAAATCGGTGGACTTCATCAAGCGCCACATCTTCCCCGGCAGCTTCATTCCCTCGGTGGCGGCGATGACCGGCGCGATCGCGCGGGCCAGCGACCTGCGCCTGTTCAACCTGGAAGACATCGGCCCCAGCTACGCGCTGACCCTGCGCGCCTGGCGCCAGCGCTTCATGGCCAAACTGCCGCAGGTGCGCGCGCTGGGCTACGACGAGCGTTTCATCCGCATGTGGGAGTTCTACCTGGCCTATTGCGAAGGCGGCTTCCTGGAGCGCTCGATCGGCGACGTGCACCTGTGGCTGAGCAAGCCCGGCGCGCGCCCGGCGCAGTTCGCGCCGGCATTGGCGCACGACGCATGAGCAACCTGGCCAACTACGTCGCGCTGCAGTTGCTGTGGCTGGCGGCCGTGATGGGCGCCGGGCACGGGCTGGCCTGGGCCGGTCCGGCGGCGTTGGCGCTGTTCGCGCTGTACCAGTTGCAGCCGCGCCGCCGCGCGCGCGGCGATGCGGCACTGATGGCGCTGGCGCTGCTGCTCGGCAGCATCGTCGATACCGCGCTGGCCGCGGGCGGTTGGGTGCGCTACGCCGCGGCGCTGCCGCCGGCGCCGTGGGCGCCGCTGTGGATCCTGGCGCTGTGGGCCGGCTTCGCGCTGACCTTCAACCATTCGCTGGCCTGGGTCATGCGACGCCCGTGGCGCGCGGCGCTGTTCGGCGCGGTGTTCGGCCCGTTGGGCTATGTGCTGGCCGCGCGCGGCTGGCAGGCGGTGACGCTGAGCGCGCCGCTGCTGCACGCGGCATTCGCGCTGGCGCTGGCCTGGGCCGCGGCGCTGACCGTGCTGAGCCTGGCGACGCGGCGTCTGTCCGCGACCGTGCAGCCCGCACCACGCATCGCCGGCGCCGCGCCATGAACGCCTGGCCGCTGCTGCAGGTGGGCGTGTTCACCGCGCTGGCGATGCTCGCCGGCTGGGCCTGGCAACGGCGCAGCCGCAACGCCGGCGTGGTCGATGTGCTGTGGGCCGCGTGCATGGCGCTGGCCGCGCTGTACTGCGCCTGGCGCGCCGACGGCGCCGCGCTGCCGCGCGTGCTGACCGCGGCGATGGGCGGCCTGTGGGGCGCGCGCCTGGCCTGGCACCTGGGCGTGCGCGTGTTCGGCGATGCGCACGAGGACGGCCGCTATCGCGCGCTGCGCGAACACTGGCACGGCGACCAGCGTCGCTTCCTGCTGTTCTTCCTCGGCCAGGCGCTGGTGGTGGTGCTGTTCGCGGTGCCGCTGTCGATCGCCGCGCACAATCCGCTGCCGCAATGGAGCGTGTGGACCACGCTGGCGCTGGCGACCTGGCTGCTGGCGGTGGGCGGGGAAAGCCTGGCCGACCGCCAGCTGGCCGCGTTCCGCGCCGACCCCGCCAACCAGGGCAAGACCTGCCGCCGCGGCCTGTGGCGCTATTCGCGGCACCCGAACTACTTCTTCGAGTTCGTGCACTGGTTCGCCTACGTGTTCCTGGCGGTGGGCGGCGGCGCGCTGTGGGTCGGCATCGCCGCGCTGGGGCCTTTGCTGATGTTCGCGTTCCTGTACCGCGTCACCGGCATTCCCTATACCGAACAACAGGCGCTGCGCTCGCGCGGCCAGGACTACGCCGACTACCAGCGCAGCACCAGCGCCTTCTTTCCGTTGCCGCCACGGCAATGACCCCGCTTCCAGGAGATTGCCCGATGTCCAGCACCCTCGCCCCTTCGCCTGCGCCCGCGCTGCCGGCCGAACCGCTGGCCACCCGCGTGGCCGAATCCGGCCTGCTGCCCGATGCGCTGCTGCGTGCCGCGATGCGCAAGCTGTGCACGCAGCGCCTGCGCGATGAGCGCAGCGGCGGCGCCGACGCGGCCTGGGAACGCCAGCGCACCTTCGTCGAGGCCTTGCGCGGCAGCGCCATCGCGATCGAGACCGAGGCCGCCAACCGCCAGCACTACGAACTGCCGCCACGCTTCTTCGAGCTGTGCCTGGGCAAGCGCCTGAAATACAGCAGTTGCTACTGGGACGCCGGCACCGCCGACCTGGACGCGGCCGAGGAACGCATGCTGCACCTGTACGCCGAACGCGCGCAGCTGCGCGACCGCCAGCGCATCCTCGAACTCGGCTGCGGCTGGGGTTCGCTGACCCTGTGGATGGCCGAGCACTATCCCGGCGCGCGCATCACCGCGGTGTCCAACTCGCGGCCGCAGCGCGAGCACATCGAGGCGCAGTGCCGCGTGCGCGGGCTGCGCAACGTCGAGGTCATCACCCACGATGCCAACACCCTGGCCCTGCCGCATGCGAGCTTCGACCGCGTGGTGTCGGTCGAGATGTTCGAGCACATGCGCAACTACCGCGAACTGCTGGCGCGGATCGGCCAATGGCTGGTGCCGGGCGGCCGACTGTTCGTGCACATCTTCTGCCACCGCGACCTGGCCTACCCGTTCGAGGTGCAGGGCGAGGACAACTGGATGGGCCGGCACTTCTTCACCGGCGGGCTGATGCCGGCCGCCGACACCCTGCTGCAGTTCCAGGACGAGCTGGCGCTGGAACGGCGCTGGCTGCTGTCCGGCCAGCACTACGAGAAGACCGCCAACGCCTGGCTGCGCAACCAGGACCGGCACCGCGCCGACCTGATGCCGGTGCTGCAGGCCACCTACGGCCGCGATGCGAAGATCTGGTGGCAGCGCTGGCGCATGTTCTGGATGGCCTGCGCGGAACTGTTCGGCTACGAACAGGGCCAGCAGTGGGGCGTGGCGCATTACCGGTTCGTCAGGCGCTGAAGTGCCGGGATTGGGGATTGGGGATTGGCAAAGGCGAGGCCGCGTGCTCTGAAGGGCGACGTGATGCGGATCGGCGCTTGCAGCGATCGCATGGTGCAGTCAGCCGGAAGTGGGGATCGAATCCCGAATCCCAAATCCCCAATCCCGGCTTTCCACTCACACGGCTGCGGTGATCACGATCTCGATCTTCCAGTCCGGATTGGCCAGCTTGGCCTGCACGGTGGCGCGCGCCGGGGTGCTGCCCGGGCAGACCCAGGTTTCCCAGACCTTGTTCATCTCGGCGAACTCGGCCAGGTCGGTCATGTAGATCTCCGCGCGCAGCACCTTGCTCTTGTCGCTGGCGGCGCGCGCCAGCAGTTCGTCGATCGCCGCCAGGACCTGGCGGGTCTGGCCGGCGATGTCGGCGCTGGCGTCGTCGGCGATCTGCCCGGCCAGGTAGGCCACGCCGTTGTGCACGGTCATTTCCGACATGCGCGGGCCGGTATCGAATCGCTGGATCATGGGGCGGTGTCCTGAAGAGGGGAAACCGGGGCATTGTCGCGCGATTGCGCCAGGCCTGCAGGCCGCCACAGCCGGTAGGCGACCAGCAGCAGCCAGGCCAGGATCAGCACGATCGCCAGCTTCTGGGTCAGCCCGCGCGGCGGCGCGCGCCACAGCACATGCACCCACAGCGCCACGAACGCCGCCACCGCCAGGGCCACCACCGTGCCGGCATGGCCCTGCCACGGCGCCTGCCGGCGCAGCCAGGCGCTCTGCAGCAGCATCGCACTGGTCGCACACAGGAACGCGGTCTGCGCCGCCAGCGCATGCAGCAACGGCGCCAGCAGCGGCGCGCGCTGCGGCAGGTAGCTGTCGCCGATCGCCACCGCGCACAGGCCCAGCCCGGCGACCGCGAACAGCAGCAGCGGCGCGGCGCTGCGTGCCGGCGGCGGGGCCTGCGCATACAGGCCGGCGGCCAGCGCGACGATGCCCGCCGCCAGCAACACGTAGACAATCCGCAGCAACAGCCCGCCCGGACCGTGCAGGTACAGGCTCAGCGTCGCCTGCTGCCAGTGCAGGTCCGCGCGCAGCAGCTGCAGCGCCAGCGCCACGCCGAGGAACAGCAGGCACAGCAGCGTGGCGAGGGCGCCGGCGACGCGCGGCCAGCGCGGCGGCGCGGAGACGGGGGCCATGAGCGGCGGCATGGGCGTAGCTCCGGTTCGGGTCGATCGATGCGCTGCGCGGTTGCTGTCCGCGCCGGCGCCATCGGCACCCAACGACGCGGTGCCGACGTGCGATTCCACTATGATGCGCGTCGCCGGCGCCGCCGGTACAGCCCCAGGGCCTGTCAACGCTGCCGGGATAGGCCACGCCGTGCTTGCGCACGTGCGCGGCAAGGACGAAAAACGAGTGACCGCATGTCGATAAGTGAGCGCGTGATGACGCGGCCCCGTCCCCGCCCAGGCGCGGCCCGTCCCAACAACGCTGCGCGCCCGCGCGACGCCGCCGGCGTCCGTGCGCTGTTCCCCCTCTCCTTCGCTTACGCTCCCCTGCAATGACCGACGCCGCGCCTCCCGTTTCCCCGTCCCCCTCCGCCGCTGGCTGGCGCCGTGCGCTGCCGGTGGTGTTCAGCCTGGCGATCCTGGCGCTGGCGCTGCGCGCGCTGGCCACCGAGTTCAGCACCCACGGCTACGCCGCGATCCGCCATGCCTTCAACCAGCTCAGCGTCGGCCAGATCGCGCTGACCCTGCTGCTGGGGCTGAGCAGCTACGCCTGCCTGATCGGCTTCGACGCGGTCGGCCTGCACCGCAGCGGGCGCAAGCTGCATCCGATGCGGATCGGCGTCACCGCGTTCCTGGCGCACGCGGTCGGGCAGACCCTGGGCTTCGCCGCGCTCACCGGCGGCGCGGTGCGCCTGCGCGGCTACGGCCGGGTCGGGCTGAGCCTGGCCGAGATCGGCCAGGTGGTGCTGATGAGCACGCTCGGCTTCGTGTTCGGCGCCTGGCTGCTGCTGGCGCTTGCCCTGACCCTGGAACCGGCCTCGGCGGCGCTGGCGCTGCCGCTCGGCGCTTCGGCGGTGCGCGCGTTCGGCATCGCGCTGCTGGCCGGCTTCGGCCTGATGCTGGTGCTGGCCGGACGCGAAGGCCGCACCCTGCGCTGGCGCACCCACGAACTGTGGCTGCCGGACCGGCGCACCGCGCTCGGCGTGACCGCACTGAGCGTGGTCGAACTGGGCCTGGCCAGCGCCGCGTTCTACGTGCTGCTGCCGAACGAATCGGGGATCGAGTTCGTCGGCTTCGTCGGCCTGTACCTGGTCGCGGTGGTGGCCGGCCTGATGTCCACCGTGCCGGCCGGCCTGGGCGTGTTCGAATGGAGCCTGCTCAAGCTGCTGCCCGGCGTGGCCCCGGCCGCGGTGCTGGCCGCGGCGCTGATCTACCGCATCACCTACTACGTGGTGCCGCTGCTGCTGTCGGTGCTGATGGCCGCGGTCTCGGGCCTGCGCCGGCCGCTGGCGGCCAGCGCCGGCGGGGTGCGCGTGGCCTGGGGCACGCTGCGCCCGTGGCTGCCGCAGATCATCGCCATGGCGGTGTTCGCGGTCGGCGCGGCGCTGGTCATCGACGGCACCCTGCCGACGCCGAAGCGGCGCCTGGGCATGGCGCCGCTGTCGATCGTGGAGACCTCGCACCTGCTGGCCAGCCTCGGCGGCGTGGTGCTGCTGCTGATCGGCCAGGGCCTGCAGCGGCGCAGCCATGCGGCCTGGGTGCTGGCGATCGGCATCTGCGTGCTGCTGCCACTGCCGGCCTGGCTGCGCGGCGGCCACGCCTCGGTGGCGCTGTCCTCGCTGGTGGTGGCGGCCGGGCTGTGGGGCGCACGGCGCGAGTTCTACCGCCAGGGCGCGCTGCTCGACGAGGCCTGGTCGTGGCCATGGATCCGCAACCTGGGCCTGGTGCTGATCGCCACGGTGTGGCTGCTGTTCTTCGTCTACAGCCACGTCGAATACCAGAACGAACTGTGGTGGCAGTTCGCCACCTCGGCCAATGCCCCGCGCGCGCTGCGCGCGGTGCTGCTGGTCAGCGTGGCGGTGGTGGTGTTCGGGCTGGCGCGGCTGCTGCACAGCACGCGCTCGCCGCTGCCGGCGGCCGACCACGCGCAGCTGGACGCGCTGGCGCCGGTGCTGGCCGCGGCCACCGACACCCAGGCCTGCCTGGTGCTGACCGGCGACAAGGCGCTGCTGCACGCCGAGGACGGCCAGGGCTTCGTGATGATGCAGCGCTACGGCGGCTCGCTGGTGGCGATGGGCGATCCGGTGGGAGCGCCGGAGGTGGCGCGCGCGCTGATCTGGCGGTTCCGCGAAGAAGCCGACCGGCTGGGCCTGCGCCCGGTGTTCTACCAGGTCGGCGAGCAGCACTGGCAGACCTATCTCGACCTGGGCCTGACCCTGGTCAAGCTGGGCGAGGAAGCGATGGTGTCGCTGGAGGACTTCCACCTGGAAGGCCGCGACCGCGCCGACCTGCGCCAGGCCTGGAACCGCGGCAAGCGCAGCGGACTGAGCTTCCGCATCGTGCCGCTGGAGGAGATCGACGCGCTGATGCCGGTGCTGGCCGACGTCTCGCAGCAATGGCTGGAGGAAAAGGCCGGCGAAGAGAAGGGCTTCTCGCTGGGCAGCTTCGACCCGGCCTATCTGCGCCGTTTCCCGATCGCGGTGGTCGAGGCCGAGGGCAAGGTCGTGGCCTTCGCCAACCTGTGGCAGGCGCCGGCCGGACACGAGCTGTCGGTGGACCTGATGCGGCACATCGCCGATGCGCCGAAGGGCACCATGGATTTCCTGTTCATCGAATTGTTCCTGTGGGGCCGCGAACAGGGCTACAAGCGTTTCTCGCTGGGCATGGCGCCGCTGTCGGGGCTGGCCCAGCACCGCCTGGCCGGACGCTGGAACCGCTTCGGCAACCTGATCGTGCGCCACGGCGAGCGCTTCT
This sequence comes from Xanthomonas campestris pv. phormiicola, assembly GCA_025666215.1. Lineage (NCBI taxonomy): Bacteria > Pseudomonadati > Pseudomonadota > Gammaproteobacteria > Lysobacterales > Lysobacteraceae > Xanthomonas > Xanthomonas campestris. The sequence continues at coordinate 3,568,444 of CP102593.1, forward strand.
ACGGCTTCACCGGCCTGCGCCGCTTCAAGTCCAAGTTCGCGCCGGCCTGGCGCACCCGCTACCTGGCCGCGCCCGGCGGCATGCACCTGCCGGCGGCGCTGCTGGACGTGACGCGGCTGATTTCGCTGGATCCGCGTAAGCCCGATTGACGGCCGGGATTGGGGAGTGGGGATTTGGGATTGGTAGCCATTCGGCTGCGGAAACAGGGATTCGGGGACCTGGGAAGAGGTCTCTGCGGCAACGGTGGGTTTGTGGGAGGGGCTTCAGCCCCGACGCTTCAGCGGCACGGCGTCGGGGCTGAAGCCCCTCCCACGCATGCCGCTCTTGCGAATCCCAAATCCCCACTCCCCAATCCCGGCCGTCAATCGATGCGCTGCAGGATCTGCTTGGCCAGTTCCGCGTAGTCGCCCTTGAAGTGGTGGTCGCCGGGCAGCTTCACCAGCTGCGCGCCGCCGTGCGGCAGGTCCGGGCACAGTGCGTCGGTATCGTCCTCGCCGTAGATGCACAGGGTCTGCGCGCCCGGCATCTTCGCCACTTCCGGGGCGATCGGCAGGCCGTCGTCGCCGGAGCTGATCCAGTTGGACACGTGGAATTCGTAGTCGGCGGTCTTGCCCAGCGACAGCAGCGCGGTGGCCTGCACCTGCTCGCGCATCGCCGGCGGCAGCTGGTTGTAGGCCGCCGGCAGCACGTCGGCGCCCTGCGAGAAGCCGATCAGCACCACGCGTCCGCGCTGCCACAGGTGGCTGTAGTGGCGGTAGATCCGGTCCAGGTCGGTGGCGAAGCCCTGCGGGGTGCGCTCGCTCCAGAAGTAGCGCAGCGAATCCACGCCGACCACCGGGATGCCGGCCTGGGCCAGCGCACCGGCGACCTGCTGGTCGAGCCCGGCCCAGCCGCCGTCGCCGGAGACGAAGATCGCGAACACCTGGTCGTTGGCGTTGCCGGTGGCCGCTGCGCCGGCCGCGGCCGGCGCAGCCACTGCAGGCACCTCGACCACGGGCAGCCCGGCCAGGTCGACCGGCGTCGGCGGCAGGCTGACCCCGCGCTGCGCGCCCAGCGAACGCACCGCCGCGCGCAGTCCGGGCAGCGGATCGCCGCTGGCGCTGCGGCGGAACTGCCGCGCTTGCGGCACCTTCTGCACGAACGCATCGCTCTGCCGGGTGCAGCGGCGCTTGCCCGGCGCATCGATCGCCGCCAGCCACGGCAGCGGCAGCGTCGCCGGCTGCAGCGCGCGCGCCGGCGCGGTGATGCCGGCGCCGCAGATCTGGTCGTCCAGCACCTGCACCGGACAGAAATCCTCGGTGACCAGGCCGGCCAGCAGGTGCTTGGGCGCCTGCGCCGCGACCGCATAGGCCAGCGCGGCGCCGTCGCCATCGCCGACCAGCAGCGGCAGGCGGTAGGTCGGCACATGGTAGTAGGCCTGCACGTAGCGCGAGAAGTTCTCCACGTCGCCGGCGGAGAAGCCGCAGGTGCCGGGGATCTTGGCCAGCACCGCCTGCAGGTGCGCGCCATCGATCACCAACACCATCGCGCCATCGCCGCGCAGCGCCTCGATCTGGCGCATGCGCGCCGCCTCGCCGTGCTTGCCGCCGGCGAACCACAGCACCACGCGCTGCGCCTCGCCATGCGGCAGCAGCACCGGGACCTGTTCGAAGCGGCCGTGGCTGAGTTTCTCAGGGACCGCAGCCGGTGTCGCCGCTGGCGCGGCTGGCGCTGGCGCCGCTGCCGTCGTCGCAGGCGCCGCCGAGGCGGCAACCGCGGCGGCCAGGCCGGCCAACGCACATCCCCACATCCATCCGCCACGCATTCGCATCATCCGGCAATCCTGAAAAGGCGTGTAAAGATAATCCCGAACGGCGGCGGCGCGAAGCACGGCGCGGGCGCCGGTTCATGCGGGGTACGCCGGGACGTTGCACGCGGGGCCGGCGCGGCCGCCCGCAGGCGGGCGCTCACGCGCCCGGGTCGGCCTCGGGATGGCGCAGCCGCCACGCCGCCAGCGCCAGCCGATAGCGCGCCACTTCGTCGTTGTACAGGTCGTGGACGCACAGCGGGCAACCGCTGTTGCAGCAATCGCTGGGCAGCGGCGGCGGCGGCGCTTGCGGGCACGGATCGGCAGTGGCGGAATCGGGATCGGACATCACGGTGCGCGGCGGGTGGCACGCCAGCGGCGTGAACAGGTGCGCATTGTAGAACGCCGGCGCGGCCGGCTCAGCCGATCGCCTGGCGCAGGTTGGCGCGCGCCGCCGCGTCGTAGCGCGCATGGAACCAATCGCTGAGGAAGATGCGCGGCTGCGCCAGCACCGTCTTCAGGAACGCCCGGCGCTTGCGCCGGTACAGCCAGCCCGGCACCACGCCGCGGTATTCCTCGGCGATGGCGCGATCGTAGGCAGCGAAGCCGGCGGGATCGGCGCCGAGAATGGCCATGTCGCAATCCAGGAACAGCGCCGCCTCGGCATCCACCGCAGCGGCGGACAGTTGCCCATGCCGCGCCGTCAGTTCGATCAGCGCGGCGACCCGCGCCGCGTCCAGCCCCGCAGCGGGCAGCCACTGCGCGATCGCCGCCTGCGCCATGCGTGCCGACTGCGCCTCGTTGTCGCCACGCCCGGCCTGGTACACCGCGTCGTGGTAGAGCACGGCCAAATACACCTCGCGCGGCTGCCGCCAGCCCAACGCCGCGGCGACCTCGGCATAGTGGCCCAGCACCGCCTGCACGTGGCCGAAATGGTGATAGGCGCGCAGCGGCGTGGCATAGGCCGCCAGCAACTGCTCCCATTGCGCGGCGGGCAGGGTCAGCGGCGGCGCCGGTTCGCTCATCGCATCGCCTCGCCGCCGGCAGACGCAGGCCCGGCCGCATCCGCCGACAGCGGCCAGGTGGCCTCGTGCACATGGCGCCCCTGCCCTTGCACGCTGCGGATCAGGCTCAGCGCGGCGACCGTGCAGCGCAGGTCCGGCACGGTTTGCGGCGGCACTGTCTGCTCGTCGTAGCTCAGAGTGATATGCGGCACATAGGCCGCCTCGGCGCGCGCGGCCACGCCCTGGCGGCCGAGTTGCCGCTGCAGGGCCTCGCGCAGCCGGCGCAGCGCGGGCGGCTCGCCGTCGCCAAGCAACACCAGCGGCCGCGCGCGGGTGCGGCCGCCGAAGCTGGCGACCCGATCGAAACACAGTTCGAACGGCGCCTCGGCCACTGCCTGTCCTGCGGCATGCGCCTGCTGCAGCAGGCGCGGCGGGATGCCGGCGTACTCGCCGAGGTAATGCAGGGTCAGGTGCAGACGCTCGACCGGCAGCGCGCGACCGCGCAGGCCATGCTCGGCACGCAGGCGCTCGCCAATCGCGAACGCGCGCTGCGCGGTGGCCGGGTCCGGCAGCACGGCGAAGAACAGGCTCTCGTGCGGCGCCGGCGCAGCGAAGCCGAGCGAGAACTGCACGGTTGCGGAAGGACTATCGTGGGCCATCGGCAGGAGGCGGACGCCGCGGGCGATTCGGCGAAAGGACAAGGAGCGTCATGGTAGCAAGCGCGCTGCGCCACGCGCGCATTGGCGCCGAAAACGCAAAAAGCCGGCCGGACGGAGCCGGTCGGCCTTCGCATCTGTGCGGCACAGGCAGGCCGCGGTCTGCGAGGACCGCAGCGCGCGGTGCCGCGGGCGATGGCCGGGCGCGCGCCCGGCCTGCGGCTCAGGCCGCGTTCTTCATCGCCAGCTTGCGGTTGCGCATCACGTCGTGGCAGGCACGCACTTCCGGCAGCAGCTTGGCAGCGGCATCGCGTGCGGCAACCGGGGTGTCGCTGTCGGCGATGGTCTCGTTGAACGCCTTCAGCAGGCGGTCCTCGGATTCTTCCAGTTCGGCCACATAACCGTACTTGGTGTCGCCCAGCGCGGCGCGCACCTTGCCGTACATCTGTTGCATGCTGCCGACCAGGGTGCCGTGCTCGTCGGGCTTGCCGCCGACCGCCTGGACCACCGCGCTCAGGCTGCTGACGATATCGGACTTGACCCCGGCAATGCGCAGGAACAGCGCCGACAGCTCGGTATCGCCGACCTTCTGCGCCGCTTCTTCGTAGAACTGCTTGCCGTCGCGGGAGATGGCGATGAGGTCGTTGAGGCTGTGGGTGGTCTTGCTCTGAATGCTCATGGATGGAACTCCTTCTGCAATGGGCCGGCGAACATCGCGCAACGGGCACGTCGGGTCGTGTTCCCTGGACTTCGCTCGGCCGCGGTGTGAAGAGTTTTGCCGCGTTGCGTCGTGGGAGGGATGCTGGACGCCTGCGCATAAAGCACATGTGAGCCGAAACGCCTGCGTCCTCACGCGGCGCTGGCAGGCATGAACAGGCGTTCATCGCCGCCGCGTCGACATCGTGGCGATGCTTTCGCCAGATCCCCTGCGCATCGGCTGGGCACATCGAAAAAGCAGGGCCATCCAACGACGCGTACGCCGCTGCTCCACGGCGGCACTGGATGCATGGGCGCTTGCGTTCGCTACGAGCCCAGCCTTGCGCCAACCGCGTGTGAGGCCGAGCTTGCCGCCGGGATCACAGCTTGCAGCGACGTCGGCGCCCCCCTGGAGCGAGCGCCGCTCTCGCCGCAATGTTCGCGGACTCTCGCGCATTGCGACCCACTCCGCAGCCGTCGCCGATGTCGTAGCTCAGGCGCGCAAGGCGCGCAGCACCAATTCCGCAAAAAAATCACGCATCAAGATTCGGGCAAAGCCGCCGCTATCTTGAAACAGGCATTGGCGGGATACAGCACGCAGCGCGACTTGGCCTTGCACGTCGCTGCTCTGCCGCCGTTGCCAGTCTTCCTGCCTGCATGCCCTGCTCTTCGCGCCCTGCCGATGCCACACCAGGCCATCGCGCACCCCCACTTCCATCGGTAACCACCATGAACGGATTCCTGCAACGCTACAACGTCGGCGTGCGCCTTTCCTCCGCGTTCGGCCTGCTCATCCTGCTTTCCTGCGGGCTCGTCGTAGCGGGGCTGATCACCCTGGCGCAGTCGCGCACGCAGATGGAAAACATCGTCAAGCGCAACGCGATCCTGGCGTACGCCAACGAAATGCGCGAGGCTAGCTCGATCATCGCCATCAACCTGCGCAACATCGTCCTGCCGACTACGCAAGAGGACAATCTGCGCTTCGCCAAGATCGTCGAGCAGCAGCGCCAGCGCTACGAAAAAGTCCGCGACCAGCTCTATGCGATACCGGTCGCCGACAGCGCCGGCGCGGAGATGCGCAAGCAGATCGATCTCGGCTATCAGACCGCCAGCGCCGCCAATCAGCAGGTATTCGATCTGGGCATGAACAACAAGTCCGACGAGGCCCTCGCCACGTTGATGAAGCTGGCGGCGCCGGCCACCCAGCGGTGGCAGGATGCGATCAACACGTATTCGGAGCGGCAGCGCCAGCGCGGCACGGCCGCCTATGTCGTGGCCAATGCCGCGATGGACCGCGGCCGGGCCCTGCTGGTCGCAGGCGGCGTCATCGTGATCCTGATCAGCAGCGTGCTGGCCTGGCTGATCACCCGCAGCCTGACCGCACCGCTGAACCGCGCCACGCGCACCGCCGAAGCGATCGCGCGCGGCCAGCTGGACAACGACATCAAGACCGATGCCAAGGACGAAACCGGCCGGCTGCTGACCGCGATGCAAAGCATGCAGTTGCAGTTGCGCAACCTGATCGATGCGCAGCTGGACATGGCCAGGCGCCACGATGCCGGCGAAATCAGCCATCGCATCGATGCGCAGGCGTTCCCCGGCGACTACGGACGCATGGCGGCGGAAACCAATGCCGTGGTCGGCGCGCACGTGTCGGTGCAGATGAAGCTGGCGCAGATCATGGGCCGCTATGCGATCGGCGACCTCAGCCAGGACATGGACCGCCTGCCCGGCGAGAAGGCAGCGTTCACCCAGACCATGGACGAGGTGAAGGGCAACCTGTCGGCGATGAACGGCCAGATCAGGCAGCTGGCGCAGTCCGCCGCCGACGGCGACTTCAGCGCGCGCGGCGATGCCGAGCGTTTCCAGTTCGATTTCCGGGTCATGGTCGAGAGCCTCAACCAGCTGATGACCACCGCCGACGGCAATCTGCAGTCCTTGTCGGCGTTGCTGCAATCCATCGCCAACGGCGACCTGACCGCGCGCATGCACGGCGAGTTCCGCGGCGTGTTCGCGCAGATGCGCGACGACGCCAATGCCACGGCGCACCAGCTGTCGGAAATCGTCGGCCGGATCAAGCACTCGGCGGTGTCGATCAACGCCGCGGCCAGCGAGATCGCCGCCGGCAACGACGACCTGTCGCGGCGCACCGAGCAGCAGGCGGCGAGCCTTGAAGAAACCGCCGCGTCGATGGAAGAGCTGACCTCCACAGTCAAGCAAAATGCCGACCATGCGCGCCAGGCCAACCAGCTCGCGGTCGGTGCGGCCGCGGTCGCCTCCGAAGGCGGCGACGTGGTCGGCCAGGTGGTGACCACGATGAGCGGGATCGAGGCCTCCTCGAAGAAGATTGCCGACATCATCAGCGTCATCGACGGCATCGCGTTCCAGACCAACATCCTGGCGCTCAACGCCGCGGTGGAGGCGGCGCGCGCCGGCGAGCAGGGCCGCGGTTTCGCCGTCGTCGCCAGCGAGGTGCGGACGCTGGCCCAGCGCTCGGCCGGCGCGGCCAAGGAGATCAAGAGCCTGATCGACGACTCGGTCGGCCAGGTCGCCAACGGTTCGACGCTGGTGCGCCAGGCCGGCCAGACCATGAGCGAGATCGTGTCCTCGGTGCAGCGCGTCACCGACATCATGGCCGAGATTTCCTCGGCCTCGCAGGAGCAGTCGGCCGGCATCGAGCAGGTCAACCAGACCGTGACCCAGATGGACGAGAGCACGCAGCAGAATGCGGCCCTGGTGGAAGAGGCCAGCGCCGCGGCGCGGTCGATGGAGCAGCAGGCGACCGAACTGGCGCAGGCGGTGGCCCTGTTCAAGCTGGAAGACGGCGCAGCGCCGGCGCGCCAGCCGACCCGGGCGCTGGCGCCGAAGCCGAAGAGTGCCACCCGTCCGGCCGCGGCTGCCGTGCCGTCCGCGGCGCGACGCCCGCAGCCGGCCGCCGCGCTGGCCACGGACAAGGACTGGCAGGAGTTCTGATCGGCAAGTCCTGGTGTTGGCCGCCCTCCAGCGCGAGGGCGGCGCGTCGGCCCCGGCAACGCCTGCGACCGATCGCTATCGCGCGCAGACCGGCGCAGGTACGGAGTAGAACGGCCCCTGAAGCGCCAGCCGGCGCTCCAGCATCCAAGCCGGCGCCTCCGGGCAGCGCCACGACGCCGGCAAAGGACTATATTCGCGGCGAGCCCCCATTCCGGGTCGCCGCGAGGTGCGCCATGTTCGGTTGGACCGCATTCGCCCTGGTCGCCGCGACGGCGATCGTGCCACCGCCCGCGCCGCCCGCAGCGGACCAGATCATGCGTGTCCCGCCTGCGCTGCATGCGCTGGTGCAACAGCGCGTTGATGTACATGCCCCGCGCGAACAACGCCTGCAGCAACTGGTGCGGCTGACCTTCGATGCCGACGGCCTGGATCTGCAGTACGACGCCAAGGCCACCCACAGCATCGCCGAGACCTACGCCACGCGCCGCGTCAATTGCCTGTCCTTCACCCTGCTGTTCGTGGCCCTGGCGCGCGACGTCGGGCTGGACGCACAGGTGGAGGAAGTGGGCCGGGTGCTGAGCTGGTACCAGGACGGCGACGCGCTGTACAACGCCGGCCACGTCAACGTCGGCGTGCGCATCGACGGGCGCCACGCCAGCATCGACCTGGACCGCAGCGTGCTGATGGACCGGCGCGGCCCGCAGCCGATCTCCGACCGCCGCGCGCTGGCCCACTACTACAACAACCGCGGCGCCGAACTGATGGCCGACGGCGCCCTGCCCGCCGCGCAACAGCATCTGCAGATGGCGCTGCAGATGGACCGCGACTTCGCCGCCGCCTGGAACAACCTCGGCGTGCTGACGCTGCGCCAGGGCGACCCGCAGGCGGCCGCGCAGGACTACGCGACCGCGCTGGCGGTCGACCCCAACCATATGTCCGCACTGTCCAACGCCGCCATCCTGTACCGGCGCCTGGGCGATGGCCGGCGCGAGGCGGCGATGCTGGCGCGACTGCAACGCGTGCAGCTGACCGACCCGTTCCAGCAGTATCTGCTCGGCAACGAGGCGGAGCGGCGCCAGGACTACGCCGCGGCGATCGGCTACTACCGGCATGCGCTGCGGCTGTACGACGGCGCGGACCTGCTCTATTTCGCCCTGGCCCGCGCGTATCTGCTCAACGGCGACACGCGCCGCGCGAACACGGCGCTGCAGCAGGCGCTGGCGCACGCCGACAAGACCGCGCAGCCGCGCTATCAGGCCAAGCTGGATGCGTTGCGGCGGCTGTCGCACAACGCGCAGGCGCAGCGCTGAGTCCCGCCGGGCGCGTCAGGCACGCCACCGCGCGTGCAACAAATAGCCAGGCGCGCAACGGCGCACGCAGCGCGTGGAACGTCGAAACGCGCTCCTGCGCTCTCAGCCAGCCGTCGCCAAGCGCTGCGCACGGCGCGCGTCGTGCCGCGCCCACAGGTACACCAGCAGGCCGCCCAGCGCCGCCGCGGCGCCGACGTAGCCGGTCGAGGTCCAGCCCAGGCCGGCGCTGATCGCGATCCCGCCCATCCACGGGCCCAGCGCGTTGGCCAGGTTGAACGCGGCATGGTTGGACGCCGCGGCCAGGGTCTGCGCCTCGCTGGCCACGTCCATCAGCCGGGTCTGCAGCACCGGCGCCAACGCGCCCATGGTGCCGACCGCGACCACCGCCGGCAGCACCGCCCACGGCGAGTGCGCGGTCAGCGGCCAGGCCAGCAGCACCGCCATCGACCACAGCAGCACCAGCGGCACCGCACGGAACTGCAGCCGGTCGAACAGCCAACCGCCGGCGAGGTTGCCGAGCAGGCCGCCGAAGCCGAACGCGCACATCGCGAACGGGATCCAGCGTTCGGACACGCCGGTGACCTGGGTCAGGGTCGGCGCCAGATAGCTGAACACGCAGAACATGCCGGCGAAGCCGACCGAGCCGATGCCCAGCGCCAGCCACACCTGCGGCCGGTTGAACGCGCGCAGTTCGCGCAGCGGCTGCTGCCGCGGCTCCTGCGGATCGGCCGGCAGCAGGCGCATGACCAGCACCACCGTCAGCACCGCGATCGCCGCCACCAGCGCATACGCATAGCGCCATTGCGCCACCTGGCCCAGCCAGGTCGCCAATGGATTGCCGACCAGCACCGCCAGATTGAGACCGAGCAGCACCCGGCTCACCGCCGCACCGCGCTGGTCGGGGCGGCTGATCGACGCAGCGACCAGCGTGGCCACGCCGAAATAGGCACCATGCGGCAGGCCGGCGATGAAGCGCACCAGCAGCATGCTGTGATAGTCCGGCGCCAGCGCACTGGCCAGGTTGCCGACCGCATAGAAGCCCATCAGCGCCAGCAGCAGCGTGCGCCGCGGCCAGCGCGCGCCGACGATCGCCAGCAGCGGCGCGCCGACCACCACGCCCAGCGCGTAGGCGCTGATCAGGTGCCCGACCTGCGGCTCGTCGATCGCCAGCCCGCGCGCGATGGACGGCATCAGCCCCATCGTGGAGAACTCGCTGGTGCCGATCGCGAAGCCACCCATCGCCAGCGCGAACAGGATCAGCACGTAGCCGCGGCGCGACAGCGGCGTCGGGGAAGTGGCGGGAATGGACATGCCCGGAGCCTGGATCGAGAAGGGCCGCTCATTATTGTGCATCGCAGCATGCAGGTGAACCCGAGCGCGTGCAACGCCGCGTTGCGCCGCGCCATCGCAAGCGCGCCTGCGCATGCCGGTCCGCGAACGGCAACGCACTGTCCCATCGGCGTTCCGGCGAAACCATCGGCGCCGCCCCCATGTCTGCAGTGCACACGCTCGGCGCCGGCAGCGCCGCGCCGTGTCCCGCCTTTTTCCATCGACAGAGACCCCCCACCGATGACCGCTCCTGCTTCCCCCCTGTTCACCCCGCTGCGCCTGGGCGCGATCGAACTGGCCAACCGCATCGTGATGGCGCCGTTGACCCGCAACCGCGCCGAAGGCGAAGGCCGCATCCCCTCGCCGCTGGCCGCCACCTATTACGGCCAGCGCGCCAGCGCCGGGCTGATCGTCGCCGAGGCCACCCAGATCAGCCCGATGGGCCAGGGCTACATGGATACCCCCGGGATCTACAGCCAGGCGCAGGTCGCCGCCTGGCAGACCGTCACCGCCGAGGTGCACCGCCGCGGCGGCAGGATCGTGCTGCAGCTGTGGCACGTCGGCCGCATCTCCCACGTCAGCCTGCTGCCGGACGGCGCCGCGCCGGTGGCGCCGAGCGCGTTGCGCGCCAACGCCAAGACCTATACCGCCGAGGGCTTCAGCGACGTCTCCGCGCCGCGCGCGCTGCGCCTGGACGAGATCCCCGCACTGATCGAGGACTACCGCCACGCCGCACGCAACGCCATCGCCGCCGGCTTCGACGGGGTGGAAGTGCACGCCGCCAATGGTTACCTGATCGACCAGTTCCTGCGCGACGGCAGCAACCGGCGCGACGACGCCTACGGCGGCAGCATCGAGAACCGCACCCGGCTGCTGTTCGAGGTGGTGCAGGCGGTGGCGCAGGAAATCGGCGCCGAGCGCACCGGCGTGCGCCTGTCGCCGGTGACCCCGGCCAACGACGCGCACGACAGCGACCCGCAGCCGCTGTTCGAACGCGCGGTCGAGCGCCTGGATCCGCTCGGCCTGGCCTTCCTGCACGTGATCGAGGGCGCCACCGGCGGCCCGCGCGACAACATCGCCTTCGACTACGCCGCGCTGCGCGCCAGGTTCCGCGGTCCGTGGCTGGTCAACAACGGCTACGACAAGGCCCTGGCCGAGCGGGTGCTCGGCTCGGGCGCTGCCGATGCGGTCGCGTTCGGGCGCCCGTTCATCGCCAACCCGGACCTGGTGGAACGGCTGCGCCGCGATGCGCCGCTCAACCCGCTGGATGCCGATACGCTCTACGGCGGCGGCGCCAAGGGCTACACCGACTACCCGACGCTGGACTGAGCCCGGCGTGCGACGGCGGCACGGCAGGCGTGCCGCCGTCGCGCCTCAATGCACCCAGGCCATGGCTGGGGTGGCGCGATCCCACCGGTCGCGCCGGCAGGCGCTACAGGATCAGCCGTTCGCTGAGGTAATCGATGAACACGCGCAATTTCGGCAGCACGTGCCGGCCCGATGGCCACAGCAGGTGGAAGGTGCCGTCGGCGGCGACATAGTCGTCCAGCAGCGTGCGCAGCGCGCCGTTGGCCACCGCATCGCGTACCGAATGCTCCGGCAGCAGGGCGATGCCGCAGCCGCGCAGGGCGAAGCTCAGGCGCGTTTCGATGCTGTTGCAGACCATCGACACCGGCAACCGCAGGCCGGCGCCCGCCGCGCCCATCGGCCAGGCCTCCAGGCGCCCGCTGCTGCGGAAGCGGTAATGCAGGCACTGGTGGGCCAGCAGATCGGCCGGCACGAGCGGCGTGCCGCAGCGCCGCAGGTAATCCGGCGCGGCCACCAGGCAGCGCCGGAAACCGCCCAGGCGTCTGGACGCCAGGCGCGAGTCGTCGGGTTCGGCCACGCGCAGCACCGCATCGAAACCGTCCTCGATCACGTCCACCAGGCGGTCGTCGAAATCCAGGTCCAGTTGCACCTGCGGATAGGCGCGCATGAAGTCGGCGAGCACCGGCAGCAGCACGTTGTTGTTCATCGGCAGGCTGACCCGCAGCCGTCCCTTCGGCGTGGCCGCATGGCTGCCCAGTTCGCTGCGCGCCGCCTCGGCCTCGGCCAGGATGCGCCGGCAGCGCGGCAGGAACAGCTGGCCTTCCGCGGTCAGGGTCTGGCTGCGGGTGCTGCGATGGAACAGGCGCACGCCCAGCGCGCGCTCCAGCCGCGCCACGCTCTTGGCCATCGCCGAGGCGGACACGCCCAGCACCCGCGCCGCCTCGGCGAAGCCGCCGCTCTCCACCACCTGCATGAAGCCGCGCAGGCTGCCCAGACTGTCCATCGCGCCCCTCCATTGCGGACATTTGCGTCCGTGTAGCCAGGAACTCTACCCGCCTTTTTCCGCAATCGACATGCGCCCACGCTGCAGCTCCCACCATCGCGAGTTGCGCCAATGTCCCTGTCCCCCGCCGTCGACTCCCCTGCCCCGGCACCTGCGCCGGCACTTTCGCCGGCACAGGCCGCCCCGCTCGATGCCGCGCTCGATGCGGCGCTGCGCGAGCAGCGTCTGGTCGGCGCGGTGGTGCTGGTCGCGCACGCGGGCCACTGCGTCTATCGCCGCGCCGCCGGCTGGGCCGACCGCGAGGCGCGGCGGCCGATGCGCGAGGACACCACGTTCCGGCTGGCCTCGGTCAGCAAGCTGGTCGCCGCCAGCGCGGCGCTGGCGCTGGTCGCACAGGGCCGGCTGCAGCTGGATGCGCCGATCGCGCGCTGGCTGCCCTGGTTCCGTCCCGCGTTGCCCGACGGGCGGGTGCCGGACATCAGCCTGCGCCAGTTGCTCAGCCACAGCGCCGGGCTCGGCTACCGCTTCCTCGAACCGGCGGATGGCGCGCATGCGCGCGCCGGCGTGTCCGACGGCATGGACAACAGCGGCCTGCGCCTGGAGGAGAACCTGCGCCGCCTGGCGCAGGTGCCACTGCAGTACGCGCCCGGTGCCGGCTGGGGCTATTCGCTGTCGATCGATGTCGCCGGCGCACTGCTGCAGGCGGCCAGCGGCCAGCCGTTGCCGCAGCTGGTGCGCACACTGGTCACCGCGCCGCTGGGCATGCACGCCACCGCCTTCCATGCCGAGGATGCGGCGCGGCTGGCGGTGCCCTACGCCAACGGCGACCCGGCGCCGCATCGGCTCGGCGAGGGCGAAGTGGTCGCGCCGTTCGCGGACAGCGCCGGCATCGTGTTCCATCCTTCGCGCGCGCTGGATCGGCATGCGTTCGCGTCGGCCGGTGCCGGCATGGTCGGCAGCGCCGACGATGTGCTGCGCCTGCTCGAGGCGTTGCGCCGCGGCGGTGCGCCGTTGCTGCCGGCCGCGCTGGTGGCGGAGATGGGACGCGCGCAGGCCGGCGACCTCGGCCCGCCGGATGGGCCCGGTTGGGGCTACGGCCTTGGCTTCTCGGTACTGCGCGACCCGGCGCCGACCGCGACTCCGGAAGCGCCCGGCAGCTGGCGCTGGGGCGGCGCCTACGGCCATAGCTGGTTCGTCGATCCGGCACGGCAGCTGAGCGTGGTGGCGCTGACCAACACGCTGTACGAAGGCATGTCCGGTGCGTTCGTCACCGACCTGCGCGACGCGGTCTACGCCGCCGTGCCCGGGGCCGCGGCGTGAACCGCGACACCGCCGCGGCGTGCGCGACCGCGCCGGCCACGGCAGCGGCGGCATGCGCGCGCACTGCGCACCAGCAGGCAACGGCCGCGGCGCGGCCGCGCCTGCCGTGGGCCGGCCTGCTGGCGCTGGCCTGCGCCGGCTTCGTCACCATCCTCACCGAAACCTTGCCCGCCGGCCTGCTGCTGCCGATGGCCGTGGGCCTGGGCGTCGGCGAGGCCTGGATCGGGCAACTGGTCAGCCTCTACGCACTGGGGTCGCTGCTGGCCGCGATCCCGCTGACCGCCGCGACCCGGCACCGCCGCCGGCGGCCATTGCTGCTGCTCGCCATTGCCGGCTTCGGCATCGCCAATAGCGTGACCGCGGTTGCGTCCAGCTATGCGCTGATCCTCGCCGCACGCTGCGTCGCCGGGATCAGCGCCGGGCTGCTGTGGGCGCTGCTGGCCGGTTATGCGAGCCGCCTGGTGCCGGCGGCGCAGCAGGGCCGCGCGATCGCGGTGGCGATGCTGGGCACGCCGCTGGCGCTGGCGCTGGGCGTGCCCGCCGGCACCCTGCTGGGCCAGCACCTGGGCTGGCGCTGGAGCTACGCTGCGATGTCGCTGCTGAGCGTGGCCCTGCTCGGCTGGGTGCGCGCGGCGCTGCCGGATCTCGCCGGCCAAGCGGCGACGGTGCCGGCGTTGCGCCTGCGCCAGGTGGTGGCGCTGCCCGGCGTGGCCCAGGTGCTGGCGGTGATGCTGGTGTTCGTGCTGGCGCACAACCTGCTCTACACCTACATCGCACCGGTCGTGGCCATGGCCGGCGGCGATCCCGCGCTGGAGCGCTGCCTGCTGCTGTTCGGGCTGGCGGCGCTGGGCGGGATCGTCCTGATCGGCGTGCTGATCGACCGCTGGATGCGGCCGCTGGTGCTGGCGAGCGTCGCCGCGTTCGGGCTGGCGGCGCTGGCGATGGCGCTGTGGCCGCGCACGCCGGCGCTGCTGAGCCTGGCGATCGTGCTGTGGGGGCTGGCGTTCGGCGGCTGCGCGACGCTGTTCCAGACCGCCATCGCGCGCCGTGCCGGCGACGCCGCCGACCTGGCGCAGGCGCTGGTGGTCACCGGCTGGAATCTGGCGATCGCCGGCGGCGGCCTGGTCGGCGGGATGCTGCTGCAGCGCTACGGCGCCGCCAATCTGCCGTGGGCGCCGGTGCTGCTGCTGGCCCTGACCGCGGTCCTGGCATGGCCGCGACGCGCCTGGCGGGCGCGCGCGAACGCCTGACGCCGCCAGGCGGGACTCAGGCCTTGCGCAGGAAGCAGGTCTTCAGCACCAGGCCCTTGATCTTGTCCGAATTGCCTTCGATGTGCTCGGCATCGTCCTCGACCAGGCGGATGCCGCGGATCACCGTGCCCTGCTTCAGCGGGATCGACGAGCCCTTGACCTTCAGGTCCTTGATCACCACCACGGTGTCGCCGGCCTGCAGCATGTTGCCGTTGCTGTCGCGCACCACGGTGTCCGCGGCGGAGGCGGTGTCCGCCGACTGCGGCCACTCGTAGCCGCAGTCGGCGCAGATCCACAGCGCCCCGTCGACATAGGTGTTTTGCAGCGTGCATTGCGGACAGGCGGGTGCGGCGGACATGGCGTTCCTTGATACGGCGACGACGGGAGGACGCCTATTGTAGCCGCCCGCTCCACGCCGCCGCGTGCCGCGCCCGGTCCGCTCTTCCCGCAGGAATCCCATGTCCGCCGCTTCCGGTTCCCGCTTCGCGATCTATGCCGCGCTCGCCGGCAACCTGGCCATCGCCATCGCCAAGTTCGTCGCCGCCGCGCTGTCCGGCAGCTCGGCGATGCTCAGCGAAGGCGTGCATTCGCTGGTGGATACGGTCAACGAGCTGTTGCTGCTGTACGGCCTGCGCCGCGCCGCGCGGCCCGCCGATGCCAGCCATCCGTTCGGCTACGGGCGCGAGCTGTACTTCTGGAGTTTCATCGTCGCCCTGCTGGTGTTCGCGCTCGGCGCCGGGGTGTCGTTCTACGAAGGCATCGCGCATGTCCGCAATCCGGAGCCGGCCAGCAACCACACCCTCAACTACGTGGTGCTGGGCCTGTCGATCCTGTTCGAGGGCGCTTCGTGGTGGGTGTCGCTGCGCGAGTTCCGTGCGCGCAAGGGCGCCATGGGCTACGTGCAGGCGTTCCGCGAGAGCAAGGACCCGAGCCTGTTCACCGTGCTGCTGGAAGACAGCGCCGCGCTGATCGGCCTGTGCATCGCCCTGCTGGGCCTGCTGGCCGCGCAGTGGCTGCAGATGCCCGAGCTGGACGGCGTGGCCTCGATCGGCATCGCCGCGGTGCTGGCCTGTTCGGCCTTCGTGCTGGCGCGCGAGAGCAAGGGCCTGCTGATCGGCGAACCGGCGGCGCGGCCGCTGAGCGATGCCTTGCGCCGCATCGCCGGCGCCGATCCGGACGTGCGCGCGGTCAACGGCGTGCTGAGCGTGCAGATGGGGCCCGAGCAGGTGGTCGCCGCGCTCAGCGCCGAGTTCGAGGACCAGCGCAGCACCGCGCAGATCGAGGCCTGCATCGAACGCATCGAACGCGCTGCGCGCGCCGAATACCCGGAATTGCAGTCGCTGTTCGTCAAGCCGCAGACGCCCGAGGCGTGGCAGGCGCGACGCAGCGCGTTGCGCGCGCCGCCGCCGGCCTGAACCCGCGATCCGGCGTGCCGACTTGCGATCCGCCGCCGCTTTTCGTTAGGGTATTCGGGTAGCACCTCCCATCGCGCTGTGACTGTGCCGGCGTATCCCACCTTCCTACTGAATGAGGTTTCCCATGGAGATCGCCAACGGCCTTGTCGCCACCATCCACTACACCCTGACCGACGATGCCGGCGAGGTGATCGATCAATCCGCGCCGGACAATCCGCTGAGCTATCTGCACGGCGCCGGCAACATCGTGCCGGGGCTGGAAAAGGCGCTGACCGGCAAGCGCCCCGGCGAACGCTTGCAGGTCGACGTGATCCCGGCCGAAGGCTACGGCCCGCGCCACGAGCAACTGCAGCAGCAGGTGCCGCGCAGTTCGTTCCCGGATGCCGAGGGCCTGGAGCCCGGCATGCAATTCCAGGCGCAGACCGACCAGGGTCCACTGCTGGTCACGGTCGCCGAAGTCGGCCCGGAGCTGGTGACCATCGACGGCAACCACCCGCTGGCCGGACAGGTGCTGCATTTCGCGGTGGAGGTGGCCGGCGTGCGCGAGGCCACCGAGCAGGAAAAGAACCAGGGCCACGCGGGCGCCGCGCTGTAACCGTCCGCCTCCCTGCTGGAAGCGCACTAGGCCCGCAATCGCGGGCCTCGTGCATTGTGCGACGGCGGCGGCGCGCCCTGCACCGGGCGCCGGCCGGCTTGCGCCGCGCTGCGGCTTGCCGCACAGTGCGCGGCCCCCTGCCCGGCCCCGCAGCGACATGAGACTCGGCATCGATTTCGGCACCAGCAACTCCGCCGCCGCCGCGGTGATCGATGGCCGCGTGGTGCCGATCGGCTTCGGCGACCAGCACCAGTTCCGCACCACCGTGTACTTCCCGGAAGTGATGCGCGATCCGGCCGATTTCGAGCTGACCCCGGTGCTGGAGCGGCAGGTGGACGAGCTGGTCGAGGCCGGCCGCCGCGATGCGGCCGCCGCCGGGCGCGAGCGCAGCCGCGACGAATTGCGCCGCGACGCGATCCGGGTGGTGCGCCGGCAATGGATGGAAGCGCAGATGCGCGAGCCGCGCAGTTCCGCGGCGCTGCTGCAGAACGCGGTGTACGGCGACGCGGCGCTGGATGCGTATTTCGTCGAAGGCGAAGGCAGCCTGGTGCAGAGTCCCAAATCGATGCTCGGCTACAACCTGCATCCGCGCGCCAGGCAGACCATCACCGGCATCGCCACGCACATCCTCGAGCACATCCGCCTGACCGCCTCGCAGCAACTCGGCGTGCAGGTGCGCAGCGCGCTGCTCGGGCGCCCGGTGCAGTTCCGCAGCTCGATCGGCGAGGCCGGCAACGCGCAGGCGCTGCAGATCCTGCACAGCGCCGCGATCGCCGCCGGCTTCGACGACATCGCGTTCCTGGAAGAACCCGCCGCCGCGGCGATGCACTACCACGCCGGCAGCGGCGAGCGCCACGACGCGGTGGTGGTGGACATCGGCGGCGGCACCACCGACATCGCCCACGCCAGCGTCGGCGGCGACGGCGCGCCGGACGTGCATCGCGCCTGGGGCATCGCCCGCGGCGGTACCGACATCGACCTGGCGCTGAGCCTGGCCAGCTACATGCCGCTGTTCGGCCGCGGCAGCACCCGCGTGCCGGCGCACCACTACGTCGAAGCGGCGATGGTGCAGGACACCACGCGCCAGCGCGATTTCCGCCAGCATCGCTACGACGAAGTGCCGCACCCATACGACACGCGGCTGCAGGCATTGCAGGACACCGGCAACACCGCGCGCCTGTACCGCGCGGTGGAGCGCAGCAAGATCCTTCTCAGCGACAGCGCGCAGCACGAGGAGGCGCTGGACTACATCGAAGCCGGGCTGCAGGTGCAGGTACGCGCCGACGAACTGACCCACGCCGCACGCAGCTATCTGGAAGCGCTGGGCGAACTGCTCGCGCAGGTCCGCAGCGACATCGGCCGCGAGCCGGCCGCGGTGTTCCTGACCGGCGGCATGTCGCGCGCCGGCTACATCCAGCAGGTGGTCGCCGCCGCGTTCCCGCAGGCGCGCCTGGTGCACGGCGATCCTTCGTTCGGCGTGGTCCAGGGCCTGGCCCTGGCCGCCGCGCAGCGCTGACCGGCGCAGGCCGCAGCGCCTCGCCGCGCCGCCGCAGCGCGCGCCGGCGCGGCCGCGCGTGCGCAAGGCGCTAGCGCAGGTTCCGTTCATACGCAAGAGGCGCGACTGGCGTAATATGCGCGGTCACGCTTCAGCGTCACGTTTGTACACGCGTCTCGTCCGGCCGTTTCTGTCGCCCGACTCGCCCCTCTTCTCGCGCCAGCCTCCGTCCCGCTTCGGGCCGGACCCACCGGGAGCGCCTGTGTCCGGCTACACCACCCAGATCAACACGCTCAACCTGGGCGGCCAGGACTATCGCATCCGTTCGCTGCTCGACACCCAACAGTTCTCCGATCCCGACGCGCAGGCCGAAGCGGCCGGCATTTCCTCGGCGCAATGGAGCCTGTTCGGCAACGTGTGGCCGGCCGGGCGGCTGCTCGCCGAAGCGATGGCGCTGTACGACGTCGGCGGCAAGCGCATCCTCGAGATCGGCTGCGGCCTGGGCCTGGCCAGCCTGGTGCTGCGCCGCCGCGGCGCCGACATCGTCGCCAGCGACCGCCATCCGCTGACCGAGGTGTTCCTGGCCTACAACGCCGCGCTCAACGAACTGCCTGCGGTGCCGTACCGCCGCCTCGACTGGGACCAGCCCAACCCCGAGCTGGGCCGTTTCGACGTGATCATCGGCAGCGACGTGCTGTACGAACACCAGCATCCGGCGCTGCTGGCCGAGTTGCTGGCGCGGCATGCGACGGCGAGCGCGGAAGTGCTGATCGCCGATCCGGGCCGCGGCAACAGCGCCGCGCTGACCCGCGCGCTGGCCACGCAGGGCTACGCGCTCAGCGAACAGCGCGAAATGCCGTTGGGTCCGGACGATCTGCCGCCCTACCGCGGCCGCGTATTGCGCTTTCGCCGCGATGCCATGCCCGTCGGCGGCAACGCGTGAGCGCGCAACCGGCAACAGCGCGCGCCCCGGCCGAAAAATCCGTCGCCTGCGATCGCTGCGACGCGATCTGCTGCCGCCTGACCGTGCTGCTGATGCCCGACGACAAGGTGCCCGACCACTACACCGAGCACACCGCCGAGGGCCTGCACGTGATGGCCCGCGACGAGGACGGCTGGTGCGTGGCGGTGGACAGCAAGCGCATGTGCTGCTCGATCTACGAACAGCGCCCGGCGATCTGCCGCAAGTTCACGATGGCCGGCCCGTATTGCCGCGACATCCGCCGCATCCACAACGATCAGTTGGCGCGCGGCATTCCCCTGACGATGTACTGACTCCAGGAGATTCACCATGGCACGTCCCACCAGCAAGACCCCGCCCCCGACCGCCAAGACCGTACGCAGCGGCGCCGGCGACAAGGCGCAGAAAGGCCTCAGCCGCGAGCGTATCGAGGCCGACATGGCCGCGTTCCGCAAGGCCGGCGGCCGCGTCGAAGTGCTCGGCACCACCCGCGTGCTGAAGAAAGTCGACGAAGCCGAAGCCGGCTGAGCCCGCGCGCTGCGGCACCGCCGCAGCCGATGTCGGCGCCGTCTTCACGGCGCCGGCCGATAGAATCCAGGCATCTTCGTTGCGATAGACGCACGGCATGCTCCTGCGATCCCTCTCCGCCGAACTGGGCCAGCCGGCCTGCGGCAATTGCCGCGATGGCGAACCGCTCGACTTCGGCATCCGCATGGCGTTCCAGCCGATCGTCGATGCGGACGCGCGCACGATCTACGCCTACGAGGCGCTGGTCCGCGGCGAGGACGGCAGCGGTGCGGCCGCGGTAGTGGCGCGGGTCGGCCCGCAGCAGCTGTACCGCTTCGACCAGACCTGCCGGGTACAGGCGATCGCCACCGCCGCGCGGCTGGGCCTGCGCACCCGGCTGTCGATCAATTTCATTCCCAATGCGGTCTACGAACCGGCGACCTGCATCCGCCTGACCCTGGCCGCGGCCGAGCGCTATGGCGTGCCGACCGGCGATCTGATCTTCGAGATGAGCGAGTCCGAGCACATCCGCGACCTCGGCAAGGTGGCGCGGATCCTGCGCGACTACGCGCAGCGCGGGTTCCTGACCGCGATCGACGATTTCGGCGCCGGCCATTCCGGACTCAACCTGCTCGCCGATTTCCAGCCGCATCTGCTCAAGCTGGACATGGCCCTGATCCGCGACATCGATGCCAGCGCGCCGCGCCGGCACATCGTCGCCGGCATCGTCGGCATGGCCGCGGCGCTGGGCTGCCGGGTGCTTGCCGAAGGCGTGGAAACGCCCACCGAGTACCGCACGCTGCGCGCGCTGGGAATCGGCCTGTACCAGGGATACCTGTTCGCGATGCCGGCGCTGGAGGCGCTGCCGGAGATCCCCGCAGAACGCTGGGACAGCCTGGAGCACAGCGCCTGAGCGATGCCCTGCAGCGCATGCGCTGCAGCGTTGTGCTGGCAGCAATGGCGCTGGCTTCGCGCCATCCGCACTTGCCCGATGCGGCGACGATTGCGACCATCGCGCCTGCCCCGCCACCCCGACACCGCCGATGTCCTCGCTCCGCGCCATGCTGCCGCCCTCGCTCCACCGCTGGCTGGACCTGATCGTGCCAGGCGCGCAGATCGCGCTGATCGTGCTCGGCGCATGGTTGTTGCGCACCCTGCTGCGGCGGCTGGTACGGCGATTGAGCGAACACCACGCGTTGCCGCCCGAACTGACGATGCTGGCGCGCCGCGGCAGCGGCTTCGTGATCTACAGCACGGCGCTGCTGCTGATCCTGGACCGGTTCGGCGTGTCCGGCACGGTGCTGTGGACCGCGTTCACCGGTTTCGCCGCAGTGGCGGCGGTGGCGTTCTTCGCGGCCTGGAGCGTGCTGTCGAACATCTTCTGCACGCTGCTGATCTTCGCCACGCGGCCGTTCCGCCTGCACGACCACATCGAACTGCTCGAAAACGGCGAAAAGCCCGGGCTCAAGGGCCAGGTGGTGGACATCAACCTGATCTACACCACGCTGCGCGAGCGCCATGGCGACGATGGCGACAGCGTGCTGCAGATCCCCAACAGCCTGTTCTTCCAGCGCAGCACGCGGCGCTGGCGCGGCCACCCGGTGCCGCCGGGACTCGGCTAGCGCGCAAGCGCACGTCCTAACAAGACACTGATCGCACGAGCGGTATCGTGCCTGGCTCGTGCGCCGCCGTATCGCGGCACGCGCCCCAACGACAAGGTGCCCCATGGAACAACCCGTCCACCCGTTCGCCGAGCTGTTCGCCCAGTTGGGCCTGCCCAATAGCGAAACCGAGATCCGCCAGTTCATCGGCCGCCATTCGCCGCTGCCGGACACGATGCGGCTGGAAGAAGCGCCGTTCTGGACGCCGGCGCAGGCGCAGTTGCTGCGCGAGGAGCGCATCGACGACGCCGACTGGGCGATGGTGGTCGACCAGCTCAACATCGCCCTGCACTCGCGGCCGGTACCGCCGGTCGGCAGCGCTGCCAACGACGACTGAGCGCCCGGCACCGCTGGCCGTCAGCGCAGCTGGCTGTCCTTGCTGCCGCGGCGGTTGTAGCCGCTGTGCTCGTGCCGTTCGCGGTCGTGCGCTTCCTGGCAGGCCACGCACAGGCGCACGCCGGGCACCGCCTTGCGCCGCGCCTCGGGAATCGGCGCATCGCAGGACTCGCACCGCTCCAGGCTCGGCCCCTGCGGCAGCTGGCTGCGCGCGCGCTTGATCGCATCTTCGACGGTGGCGTCGATCTGGTCCTGCACCGCGCCGTCGTTCGCCCATCCTGTCGCCATCGCCGTCTCCTGCCGTGTCGCCTGTTTCCGATGATGCGGCCGGCGCCCGGCAATGCAATGGTGGGCGCCTTCACATTGCCTGGGGATTCAGTCGGGACTCGGGACTCGGGACTTGGCAAAGCCCAAGAGCGTCGCCAAGTCCGAAAAACCCGCGCTTATCGCGGAACGACGTCCGTGGCGAAAGACGACGAATCCAGGATCCCGACTCCCGGGTCCCGCCCAGCCAGAAACCGCTGCAACCGCGGCACCACGAAGTCCAGGAACACGCGTACGCGCTGCGGCAAGCGCGGGCCGCCGCGATAGAGCGCGTGGATCTCCTCGCTATCGCCTTCCACCGCGTCCTGCAGCACTTCCACCAGCCGGCCCGCGGCCAGATCGTCGCGCACGTGATAATCGCCCAGCCGCGCCAGGCCGATGCCGGCGACGGCCATACGCCGCACCGTTTCGCCGTTGTTGGCGAGCAGCGCGCCCTGCACCGTGCGATCGACGATGCGGCCGCTGTGCGCGAGCGGCCACACCGGTGCGGCGCGGCGGAAATTGAAGCCCAGGCAGCTGTGCCGCGACAGCGCGTCGATGCTGCGCGGCGTGCCGTGGCGCGCCAGGTACGCCGGCGCGGCGACGATCTTGCGCTGCGCCACGCCGACATGCCGCGCCATCATGCTCGAATCCTGCAAGGCGCCGACGCGGAACGCGACGTCGGTGCGATCCAGGTACAGATCGACCATCTCGTCGGACAGCGAAAGATCGACCACGATCTGCGGATGCGCCTGCCAGAACGCCGGCAGCAGCGGCTCCAGGCCGAGAATGCCGAACGCCACCGACGCATTCACCCGCACGCTGCCGCCGGCGCTGGCCGCGCCGCGGCCGAGGTCGCGCTCCACGTCGTCGAGTTCGGCGAGCAGCGACAGGCTGCGCTCGTAGTAGACCTGGCCCTCGGCGGTCAGCGACAGGCGCCGGGTCGAACGCTCGAGCAGGCGCACGCCCAGGCGGGTCTCGACGCGACCGATCAGCTTGCTGACCGTGGACGGGGTCATGCGCAGCAGGCGTGCCGCCGCAGAGAAACTGCCGGCATCCACGACCCGCAGGAACACCTGCATTTCGCCGGCCCGATTGTCCATTGCGCCCAACCTGTGAATTCGCTTCACAGATCATAGGCCGGCGCGACGCATTATCAAATCCGTCGCCGCGGCCTATCGTGGCCCGTACCGGCCGAGTTGTATGCCGAAGTCTTCCACCAGGACGCATCGGCAATGCAGCGAGCGCCCATGGCTCTGCTGGCGGCAGCGCACGCGCCGGGCCCGTGGCCGCCGCGCGCAGCGCGCGCCGCGCCCCGTCTTTTCCGCCGGATGCGGCCAGCGCCGCACCGCTTCCCTCTCTCTCACCGAAGGATGCCCTCATGGATCTGCAACTCCACGGCAAGACCGTTCTGGTCACCGGCGCCACCGCCGGCATCGGCCTGGCCATCGCCCGCACGCTCGCCGCCGAAGGCGCCGAGCTGATCATCTGCGGCCGCAACCAGGCCACTCTGGACACTGCCGCCGCCAGCATCGGCGGCAACGTGCGCTGCGTGCTGGCCGACCCGGCGACCGCGCAAGGCGCCGCGGCGCTCACCGCCGCGCTGCCGCAGGTCGATGTGCTGGTCAACAACCTGGGCATCTACGAATCCAAGGAATTCGGCGAAATCAGCGATGCGGACTGGCTGCGCTTCTTCGAAGTCAACGTCCTGAGCGGCGCGCGCCTGGCCCGGCACTACCTGCCCGGCATGCTCGCGCACGACTGGGGCCGGATCATCTTCATCTCCAGCGAAAGCGCGGTGCTGGTGCCGCCCAACATGATCCACTACGGCATGACCAAGACCGCGCAGCTGGCCATTTCGCGCGGCCTGGCGGCGACCACCAAGGGCACCCGCGTCACCGTCAATGCGGTGCTGCCCGGCACCACGCGCTCGGCCGGCATCGAGGCGTTCATGCGCAGCGTCGCCAGCGATCCGGACATGCCGCCCGAGGCGATGGAGCGCGAGTATTTCGCCAAGGAACGCGCCAGCTCGCTGATCCAGCGCATGATCGAGCCCGAAGAGGTCGCCAGCCTGGTCGCCTACGTGGCCAGTCCGCTGTCGGCGGCGACCAATGGCGCGGCGCTGCGCGTGGATGGCGGCATCACCCCGACCATCGTGTGAGCCGCGGCGCGGCGTGTGTGCAGCGGCAATGGATCGGTCCGCAGCAGTGCCACGTTCACAGGCGAGGTCCGCTGCGCCCTGTGCAATTCGCGGCGCGGCGCATCGTGTCCGCGCACGCCGCACGCCGTTTTTCGCGCACGCCGAGGGGTGACAAGCGTGGCGGTGCCGGCGGCTACCAGATCAGGTCGTCCGGCACCTGGAAGCGGCTGTAGTACGCGTCGTCCTCGTCGCTGGCCGCCGGCGCGGCCTGGGTGGTGTCGAGCACGATCGCGGCCGGATCGCGGCTGGCCACCTTCTCCACCACTGCGCGCGGGATCGCCGCGTAGCCGGCATCCAGGCGCGCGATCGCCGCCGCGCCGCCGATCAGCTGCGCGCGCAGCGCCGCATCCACCCGCAAGCGCTGGATCTTGCCGGCGTCGGTGAAGTGGTAGTCGATGTCGCCATCAGCCTTGAGCTTGTGCTGATCGATCAGTTGCCGCGCCTGCGCGCGCTGCTCCTGCGCCCGCACCTGCGCATTGCGCTCGGCGGCCAGCGCGCGGTCGCGCTCCACCCGTTCCAGCCGCAGCCGCTCGCTCTGCAACTGCTCGGCGCTGGGCGGCGGCGGCGCCTTGCCATGGCGCGCCTTGGCCTGCTCGCGCGCGACCTGCGCCACCTGGTTCTTCTTCACCAGGCCGGCCTTGAGCAGTTGTTCCTGCAGGGGATTGCGCATCGGGAAAATCCAGTCGATCCAAGACGTTGGCCGGCATGATACCCGCTGCGGCCGGGTCCCGGCCGCGGCCCCGTGGCGGCGCCAACGGCTCGTCCCGGCGGCCACGGCGCGCTATCGTGGCGCCATGCAAGCGCTGAAATACCTCGCCGGCTATCCGCCGCATGTGCAGGACCAGGTCCGCGAACTGATCGCGCGCGATCGCCTCGGCGAATGGCTGCGCAAGCGCTACGACACGCCCAATCCGGTCCGCAACGACCGCCAGCTGTACGCCTACACGCTGGCCCTGAAGGACCGCCACATGCGCAGCTCCGAGCCGCTGCACAAGGTGATCTACGACAACCGGTTGCAGGCGGTGAAGCACGCGCTCGGCACCCACACCAGCGTCTCGCGGGTGCAGGGCAGCCGGCTCAAGGCCAGCCGCGAGATCCGCATCGCCGGGGTGTTCCGCGACGCGCCGGCGGCGTTCCTGCAGATGATCGTGGCGCACGAACTGGCGCATCTGAAGGAAAGCGCGCACAACAAGCCGTTCTACCAGCTGTGCACGCACATGGCGCCGGACTACCACCAGCTGGAATTCGATCTGCGCCTGTACCTGACCCAGCTCGATCTGGCCGGCACCGTCGACCGCTGAGCGGCGCCGCGCATGGCAGTGCGGTGACGGCTGCACGTACACTGCCCTGCCCTGATCGCCGAG
The DNA here is from genome assembly GCA_025666215.1 of Xanthomonas campestris pv. phormiicola. NCBI lineage: Bacteria > Pseudomonadati > Pseudomonadota > Gammaproteobacteria > Lysobacterales > Lysobacteraceae > Xanthomonas > Xanthomonas campestris. The sequence continues at coordinate 3,593,916 of CP102593.1, forward strand.
CCATTCGATGTCCGCCCCTACCCGCCTCGACAAATACGTGGCCGCCATGCTGCCGTGCTCGCGCAGCGAAGCGCAGCAGTACATCGAGGGCGGCTGGGTCAGCGTGGACGGGGTGGTGGTCGAGGAACCGCAGGCGGCGGTGACCACGCAGCAGGTGACCCTGGCCGCCGACGCGCAGCTGGGGCCGGTCGAGCCGGCCACCCTGCTGCTGCACAAGCCGGCCGGGCTGGGCCTGGACGCCGCCCTGGCCCTGGTCACGCCCGCTACACGCAGCGACCTGGACATGGCCGACGTGCGCGTGCTGAAGCGCCACTTCCTGCGCCTGAACGCGCCGCTGCCGCTGGAAGACGCCGCCAGCGGTCTGCTGGTGCTGAGCCAGGACGGCCGCGTGCTGCGCCGCCTGACCGAGGACGCGACCTCGATCGAACAGGAATTCGTGGTCGAGGTGCGCGGCGAACTGAAGCCTTACGGCATGCTGCGGCTGGCGCACGGCCTGGTCTACCGGCAGCGCAGCCTGCCGCCGTGCAAGGTCAGCTGGCAGAACGAGGACCGCCTGCGCTTCGCGATCAAGCACGTGCAGCCCGGGCAGCTGCAGCACATGTGCGCCGAGGTCGGGCTGGAAGCGATCAGCCTGCGGCGCCTGCGCGTGGGCCGCATTCCGTTGGGCAAGCTGGCACCGGGCGAATGGCGTTATCTGCCCGGCGGCGAGCGCTTCTGAGCGATAACGGTCAGGACGGATGCTGCGCTAGCACAGCGCGCTTACGCATTCGCGCCGTCTCGCACAACTGGGCCTGGTCGCGCAAAGTCCCCCTGTCTTGCGGCCTATTGCGCGGCTCGCCGCCGGCGGCAGACACTCGCCGCGGGCACAAGGGGACCGACATGATCGCAACGATTCTGGCAGCGGCGCTGGCGTTGGCGCCGACCGATGCTGCCGTGGCGCAAGCCGACCTGCAGTTCGCCGCTGCGCGCATCGCCGCCGATCATCCTGGCCTGGCTCCCGGCGTGGATCCAGCGCTGGCCGCGCAGGCGCGGCAGGCGGCGCGCGCGGCGCAGGCCCAGGCGCGGCGCATCGTCGATCGTGCCGGCTATGCCCAGGTCATGCAGGCCTATGTCGCCTCGTTCGGCGACCCGCATGTCGCGATCGAGCTGGCCTCGCCCGACACCGCCGCCGCGAGCGCACCCGCACCCGCACCCGACACCGCCGCGCAGGGCGCATTCGAACACCTCACGCCGACGGCCTGGAAGCTGACCCTGCCGACCTTCTATGCAGGCGATCCCGGCTTCGAAACGACGCAGGCCGCGATCTCCGCGGCGGCGGACGCGCTGCGCCAGCACACGCCCGCCCTGCTGATCCTGGACCTGCGCGGCAACGGCGGCGGCGGCGCGGCGCCCGGCGATGCGGTGCTGGCCGCGATCTGGGGCGAGCAGGCGCTGCCCGCGCTGGACCGCCGCCGCGCCAGCGCCTCGCTGTGGCGGGTCTCCGACGGCGTGATCGACAACCTGCAGACACGCCGCGCGCGGATCGCCGCGCGCTATCCGCAGGAACTGCCCGGCTTCGACCGCTTGCTGGACGGCCTGCGCGCGGCGCAACGCCAGGGAGAGGCGCTGTTTCGCGACCCGCTGCCGAGCGCGGCCGGCGGTACCCCGCCGCGCGGCGGCCCGGCACGCATCGTCGCGATCACCGATGGCGCCTGCATCAGCGCCTGCCTGGATTTCATGGACCGGCTGCTGGAAGGTCCCGGCGTGGAGCAGGTCGGCCAGCCGACCGGCGCCGACACGCTCTATACCGAAGTGGAAAGCGTGCCGTTGCCGAGCGGACGCGCGACGTTGCTGCTGCCGATGCAGCGCCTGCAGGGGCGCCAGCGCGGCGCGATGCAGGCCTATGCGCCGCATGTGTACCTCGCCGACGACGCGGCGGTGAGCGCCTGGGTGCGCCGCGAAGTGGCCGCGGTGTCGCCCGCCAACGGCGCGCCCTAGCGCCTTGGCACGATCGCGATCGGCTGATCCGGCTGCGCCGAACGCCTGGCCGCGGCAACGCTCAAGGCATGTCATCGCTCCACGAGCAGGTGCTGTTGCGTGACACGCCCTACGGCTGCGCCAACGCGCGCTCCACCGCCTGCTGCGCCAACGGCGCCATCAGCGCGTAGCCGGCGGCGGTGGGATGCACGCCGTCGTTGGCCAGGGCCTTGTCCAGGCCGCCCTGGCGATTGCGCATCTTGCCGTGGTAGTCCAGGTACACCGCGCCATGGCTGCGTGCGTACTGCTCGATCCAGGCATTGAGCGCGCGGATCTTTTCCGCCGGCTGCAGCCCCGGCCGCCACGGGTAGTCGCTGACCGGCAGCACCGACGCCAGCACCAGCTTGATGTGGTTGGCCTGCGCCAGCTCGGCCATCGAGCGCAGGTTGTCCTCGATCATGCGCTGCGTGGACAGGCCGGTGTTGCCGGCCAGGTCGTTGGTGCCGGCCAGGATCACCACGGCCGCCGGCTTCAGGTCGATGACGTCCTGGCGAAAGCGCACCAGCATCTGCGCGGTGGTCTGCCCGGAAATGCCGCGATTGACGTAGGGCTTGCCGGGGAAGAACTTGGCGCCCTCGCTACGCCCCCACATGTCGGTGATCGAATCGCCGTAGAACACCACGCGCCGCTCGCCCGCGGCCGGCGGCGCCAGCGCGGCGTTGTCGGCGCGATAGCGATTGAGCTGCGCCCAGTCCAGCAGGCGCTGCTGCAGTTCGGCCACGTCCTTGGCCTGCAGCGTGTCCGGCGCCTGCGTGTACAGCGCGTCCACCTTGCCCTGCAACGCGTCGGCGGCAGGCGCGGCGGTCTGCGCGAACGCAGGATGGGCGACACTCAGGCACAGCGACAACAGTGCGGCACGCGACAAGGGCTTCACGATCCACCTCCAGCTCGGGGAAACGCGTCACCCTAATCCAAATCGTGCGCCTGCGCGCGGGTCGGTGGCTTGGGCGGTGTGCGCGGCATTGGCGATGCGGCGTTACCCGCGGTTTCTGCGCACGGGGCTCGCCCGTAATCTCGCCTCGGCGATGCTGCGCCCGTCCCCTCACCCCAACTCCTCTCCCGTGGGGAGAGGGGCTTCAGCGCTGCTGCTGGCAGCGCTCAGGCCGGCTTCGCTCAGTTGCTGGCGGCCGCCTGCCGCGGCAGCGTCGCCAGGAAACGGGTGCCATCCTGCTGCGACGAGCTGACGTCGATGCGGCCGCCATGCGCCGCGACGATCCTGTCGACGATGTACAGGCCCAGGCCCAGATTCGCGCCGGCGACCTGCGGCGTGCCGTCGGCGTGCGCGGTCGTGGTCAACGGCTCGAACACCGAGTCCAGCATCGCGGCGGGAATCGGTGGCCCCAGGTTGTGCACGCTCAGGCCCACCTCGTCCGCCGCCAGGCCGTTCAATGCGATCGTGATTTGCTGATCGCGGCTACCGTACTTCAATGCGTTGTTCAGCAGGTTCGCGATCACCCGGCGCAACCGCATCGCGTCCCAGCTGCCGTGCAGATCGCCGACCGTGATCACCTGCATCGCCCGTTTCGGATAGATCGTGGCCATCTCGTCGACGACGTCCTGGGCCAGCGCCTGCAGGCTGGCCGCTTGCGGGCGCACCGGGATGGACACGCCCAGCTTGTCGCCGGTGAAGTCCATCAGGTCGTCCAGGATCGCCTTCATCTGCATGGCGCTGCGCAGCAACACGCGCGCCTGCGGCGCCTGGGCCTCGCCCTGCCCCAGCATCAGTTCGGCGCAGCTCATCACCGCCGACAACGGCCCGCGCAGGTCGTGGCCCAGGATGCCCATGAACAGGTGCTGGGTCTGCTCCACGCTCTCCACGAAGGCGCGCACCGAATCGGCCAGGATCTGGTCCAGCGCCTCGTTGAAGCGGCTCATGTCCGGCACATCCTGCGCGCCCGGCGTATGTTCGGATCGGCTCCACAGGCGCATCACGCTGGCGCGCAGCGCGCGGAATTCCGACACCAGCTGCATCATGCCGAAGCCGTGCCTGACCCGTTGCCGGGCATGCAGGCTCGCGGCGCCGTCGGTCTCGAATTCTTCCGACCCGGCGTCCAGCGACCTGAGCCGCAACTCCGTCGCGCTCATCGGCGCGCGCATGTCGGCGACGATTTCGGCCAGCAATTGCGCGGCATGATCGCGCAACTGGGAAGAGTTCATCGCCTCGCCTTCCGCACCGCGCGTGCGCGCGAACGCCATCCAGTCGTTGCACAGCGGCTCGATGTTCGCCTCGATGAAATCGGCCAACTTCATGCGGCCACTCCCGCAATCGGGGCGCCGTGCCGCAGCCGCCGTGCGCGCGCATTCGCCGCGGGCATGCGCCTTGTGCCGCTTGCCGCCGTCGCCGCGCGGCCTTCCAAGCAAAGCGTCCCCATCACGTCATTCCCAAGCGTCGATGCGCCAGCTTAAACATTCCCGGTGAGATCCGTACACCTGCGCCCTGCCGGCACCGGCCGCAAGGCGCTGCCCTGCGCGACGCCGCGGTCCGGCTTTCGCGGTGGCGACACAGCGCGCAACCGCTGAACGGAACGCCTGTTGTGCGGCGCCGGTGCGGCGCTGCGCACGGCCGTGCCGATTCTGGAATCGCGCATGCGCGCAGCGGCGAGCGCCGCGGACAGACACCCGCACGCGGCATACGCCAGGCACGCGACGCGCAAACTGTCACCGAAGCGCCATACGGCAGCGCCCGTTCTGGCCGATCGCGGGCCTGGCGGCGCGCCAATTCCCGGCATTCAGTCGCCGCTCATGCGCCAACGACGGCTCTGTATCGGCACGCATGGCGCGCACCGGAAATGCCCGCACGCCGCATGCCGGACGCACAAGCCATTGCCCTGCAAGGGACAGGGGCCCATGCCCAAGCGCGCATGTCCCGGCATGCCGGCCATCGGCAATGCATGCATTTGCGACACGTTGCCACGCGGCCGATTGTTTTTCGCTATCCATGCAACCTTTTCGCTTGCCCTAACTTTTTTGTACGTACATGACATGCGCCGTTTCCCGTTCCTACCATTGCGCCGGTAGTGAAGGGGGGGTCCCCACTCCAAGCCCCGAAGGACACCGCATGAACAGGCATTACGCGCACCGGAAACTCTCTCTGCTGTGGCTGGCCCTGGCTCCCGGATTGATGCTCGCCACGGCGGCATCGGCACAATCCGCAAGCCCTGCCCCGGCGCAAGCTCCGAACGACAGCGCAGCGTCCGCCAGCCCGCAGGGCAATGGCAGCCGCTACGGCGACAACGCAGGCACCGGTTCCGCTGCTGGCATCGCCAGCCTCGGCGGATATGCCACGGCATTCGGCGGCGGCGCGCCGTATGCCACGCGCAACAGTTGGGAAAACGCCGGTGGCGGCTTTCTCAACACGCGCTTCGCCCCGGCAGAATGGCAGATCAATCCGTTCAACGCGGCGCGGCTGAAGACCGCATGGACCTTCACCACCCAGGGCGATGTGTCCGCCACGCCGACCGTGCAGGGCAGCGCGCTGTACGTGCCCGACTGGGGCGGCCAGCTGTATCGCATCGACACCACGCTGGGCAAGGCGGTGTGGCAGGTGAAACTGTCCGATTACACCGGCAACGCCGCCTCGCTGTCGCGCAACAGCCCGGCGATCGCGCGCGACAGTGTGCTGGTCGGCGACCAGGCCAGCGGCACGGTCGTGGCGATCGACAAGAACACCGGCAAGCTGCTGTGGAAGACCCTGGTCGAAGCCAATGCGCAAGCGCGCATCACCGCCTCGCCGGTGGTGTACGGCGATCGCGTCTACGTCGGCGTGTCCTCCGGCGACTGGGGCGGGCTGAGCCCGGGCTACAAGTTCTCGTTCCGCGGCAGCGTGGCCGCGCTCGACCTGAAGACCGGCAAGCTGCTGTGGAGCTTCCGCACCGCACCGGAAGGCTATACCGGCGCCTCGGTGTGGGGCACGCTGGCGATCGACCCGCAACGGCAGCGCGTCTACGCCACCACCGGCAACAACTATTCGGTGCCGCTGGACGTGGCCAGCTGCGTCAAGAACGCCAACGGCAACAAGACCGCGCAGCTGGCCTGCCTGGCGCCGGACAACTACGTGGACTCGGTGCTGGCGCTGGACATGCGCAGCGGCAAGCCGGTATGGACGCGCCGCCTGCAGGGCGCCGATGCCTGGTCGCTATCGTGCCTGGTCGCGCCGACCACTGGCGTGTGCCAGGAACCGCAGGGGCCGGACTACGACTTCAGCGGCGGCGGCGCCAACCTGTTCACCGCGATCCGCGACGGCAAGCCGCAGGCGCTGGTCGGCGCCGGGCAGAAGAGCGGCGTGTATTGGGCGTTCGATGCCGACAGCGGGCGCACCGTGTGGTCCACCCAGGTCGGCCCCGGCGGCACCGCCGGCGGCATCGAGTGGGGTTCGTCGGTGGATCCGTTCAAGTCGCGCGTGTACGTGGCCATCAACAACAACAACCACACCAGCTATACCCTCGCCCCCGGCAACACCGAGACCTGGAATGCGGGCTCGTGGGCGGCGCTGGACGCGGCCACCGGCAAGATCGTCTGGCAGGTGAAGGTGCCGGGCATCGATCCGGTCCAGACCGCCTTCGGCGCCGGCGGCCGTGGCCCGCTCGCGTCCTCGCCGGGACTGGTCTACGCAGGTTCGATGTCCGGCGCGATGACGGTACTCGACGCCGAGACCGGCAAGACCCTGTGGAGCTACGATGCCGGCGGTTCGGTGTCCAGCGCACCGGCCATCGTGGACGGTGCGGTGTACTGGGGCGCAGGCTATAGCCGCTTCAATTTCGGCACCGGCGTGCACAAGCTGTACAAGTTCGTCCCGGCCACGTCGCACGCGCGCTGAGCGCGCGTCGCAGCGCAACAGGTCCGATCCCACCGCCTCTCCTGCGCATGCAGGAGGGGCTTTTTTGTGCGCCGACGCCACCGCTGCGCCTGCAGGACGCCAGCCGCAATCGGCTGCATGACGACACCGCTGGACACAGCCGAGCGTGCGCCTCTGCGACCCAGCACCGCGCATATGAAAGCGACAACAAAGCGACAGCTGTCTACAAAATCGGCCCCGCACGCGTGACCGCGCGCACGCAATCGCGGTGTCGGCGCCCGTAGCCTCGGCATGCACCTTGGAAGTGGGTGCAACGGCATCCGGTCCCCTGCCGGATGGTCCAGTCGTCTTCTAGCAGAAGGAAGATCCATGAATCGCAAGAACGCGTTGTATCTGGCCCTGCTCGCCGGCATCTCCGGCCTTTCCCCCATCGCCATGGCCGCCAATCCCCCCGCGGCCGAGATGGACTCCGCTCCGGTCGAAGCACGCCCCAATGCCGCCGCGCTCGGCGGCGCCGAACTGCGCAGCCTCGCCACCGGCAGCGCGCACGCGCCGCGCCTGATCGAACTGGGTGCGCCCGACAGCGCCCAGGCCGCGACGATGAAGCAGTTGCGCGGCCAGCAGGTCAAGCACGGCCAGCCGCTGCAGATCGGCTACTCGCGCGACATCGCCAAGCCGGCGATCAACCTGCGCCGACTCACCTGGCAGAGCCTGCCCAATGGCGCGCAGGTGACCAGCTTCGAGATCGTCTCCACCGACGCGGCAGCGCTGCGCGCGGCACTGCAGCTCAGCGGCAGCGGCGCCCAGCCGGGCGACCCGAGCAAGGCCACGCTGCGTTTCGCCGGCGACGACGGCCGCGTGTTCGAACAGAGCGGCGCCGATTTCGCCGGCAGCGAGCCGGGCTGGTCCGCGGCGGTGTCCGGCTCGCGCCTGGTGGTGGAGATCGAATTGCCGGCCGGCCAGTATCCGCAGGGCTTCGCGCTGAAGATCCCGCAGGTCTCGCACATGGACATCAACCCCGTCGCCAGCGAGGAAATGATGCGGCCGATGATCGGCGAGAGCGACTCGTGCGAGCGCGACATCGTCTGCCGCGCCAGTCCCAGCAGCGGCTTCACCTCGGCCGCCAAGTCGGTGGCGCGCATGGTGTTCAGCACCAGCAGCGGTTCCTACCTGTGCACCGGCACCCTGCTCAACAACACCAATTCGCCGAAGAAGTACCTGTTCTGGACCGCGGCGCACTGCATCAGCACCCAGACCGTGGCCAACACCCTGCAGACCTACTGGTTCTACGACGCCACCACCTGCAACGGCTCCACGGTCAGTTCGGCGTACACCACGCTCAGCGGCGGCGCCTACCTGCGCCATGCCAACACCACCCGCGACACCTCCCTGCTGGAACTGAAGACCGCCCCGCCCAGCGGCGCCTTCTATGCCGGCTGGAGCAGTTCGGCGATCGGCTCCACCGGCACCGCGATCGAGGGCATCCACCACCCCGCCGGCGACGTGAAGAAGTACTCGCTGGGCAGCGTCACCGCCCTGTCCACCTCGATCGACGGCAAGTCGCCGCTGTACAAGGTGGTCTGGAACACCGGCGTCACCGAAGGCGGCTCCTCCGGCTCCGGCCTGTTCACCATCAACAGCAGCGGCGCCTACCAGCTGCGCGGCGGCCTGTACGGCGGCACTTCGTACTGCAGTGCGCCCAGCGATCCGGATTACTACTCGCGCTTCTCCGACGTGTATACGACCATCCAGCCCTACCTGAGCCCGTAAGCCGACGCCCGGGAGGGCCGTACTCCCGGGCCAGGACAGGCCACGCCGCGGCGTGGCCTGTCCGTACGGCCCGCCGCTGCCCCGGCGCACAGCGGTTACACTGGGAGCCCCATCTCACACACGGCAGGCATCCACTTGGCAAAGCCCAACTATTCCTTCGAAAAACGTCAGCGCGAAATCGCCAAGAAGAAACAGCAGGACGAGAAGGACGCGCGCAAGCGCGAAGCCCGCGAGGCGGCCAAGGCCGCAGCGGACGCCGAAGCGAAGACGCCCGACAGCGGCACCTGAGCGGCACCGGCGGAACCGGTCCCGTGCCGGCTCCCGCCAATGCGTGCAGCTTCCGGTGTTTGCCGATGCGCGCAGTGCAGGCGTCGACGCCTCGCCTTGCGACTCAGGCGACGCCGGTGGCCGGCGGGGCGGCAGACGGCAACATCGCCGGGAACCACTCCGCGCGTGCCAGCCAGCCCTCGAGGAATCTGTCGTCGGCAGGACGCTCCTGCGCCAGCCGGTCGTAGTAATCGATCCGGCCCTGGCGATACAGCGCATAGACCCGCGCCTGGTCGGCCGCCTGCAGCGCCGCCAGCGTGGCCGGCCCCATTTCCCCATCCGTGTCCAGACCCGTGGCCCCCGATTGCAGCAGGATCCGCTGCAATAGCAGGACCGCCTCGGCCCCGGCCTTGACGTCGAAATCGAACAGGATCTCGGCCAGCGGCTGCGAGGCGATCTGGTCGCCGTCCAGCATGTCCCAGTAGGCGTGCCGGTAGATGACCCCGGCCTGCTGCGGGGCCAGCGGGCGCAGCGCATCCAGCGTCGGCTGCTCGCCGAGCAACGACGGCGCATGGCGCTCGAACGTCGCCAGGGTGATGCCGCGATTGGTGGCACCGCCCGGATCGGCCGGATCGTCGACATAGCCCCCTTCGAACTCCAGCAACTGCGGCAGGTACAGCTGCAACGATGCCATCGCGATGCACTCCCCGACGAACGACAGGGCTGCAGCGTGGCACCGACCCGGCAGCCACGCTGTGCCCCAGGAAACAACCGCGACGCACGGCCGGGACACCGCATGGACCTGGGTGACGGACGCCGCCTACACGCCCCGTCAACGCCTCCGTCACGATGCGCCCGCGCACGGCGAGGCACAGTCTCGGCAGGCATTCACGCCCTATCGGAGACCCGCATGGCCAGCCCGCAGGAACTGGAAGAGAAATTCTGGAAAGCGCTCAAGTCCGACCGCACGGTCATGCTCGGTCTGGACGGCGTGGAAGACGGCCATGCGCGGCCGATGACCGCGCAATTCGAAGGCGACCGCGGCGGTGCGATCTGGTTCTTCACCTCCAAGGACAACGCCCTGGTGCAGAAGCTGACCCAGAGCCAACGGGTCATCGCCGCATTCAGCGCCAAGGACCACGACCTGTTCGCCAGCATCAGCGGCACGCTCAGCGTGGACAACGACCAGGCGGTGATCGAACGGCTGTGGAACGGTTTCATCGACGCCTGGTACGAGCAGGGCAAGGACGATCCCAAGCTGGCGCTGCTGCGCCTGGATCCGGACCACGCGCAGATCTGGCTCAACGGTTCCAGCGTGGTGGCGGGCATCAAGGTCCTGTTCGGCATCGACCCCAAGCGCGACTACCAGGACAAGGTGGCGGACGTGCCGCTGCGCTGAGCGGCATGCGCGCGTCCTGACAGGCCGCATCGCGCACGCTCTCGAGCCCTGTCACCTGTTCCTTTCCTTGTGTTCCCTTCCTCGCCGCCGGCACTGCCGCGGCGAGAATGGCGCTTCGCAAGCGTCGGGATGCCGAGCAGCGCTCCCTCGCGTCGCCGAGTGGGCCTGCCGTCCCCCGCACCAGCCACGACCTCGAGCGGCATCGCCCGGTGGGCAGGATCGCACTGCGCGTCCATAATCTGCGCCAATATCCACAGCGCCAGCCAGGTCGTCGCGATGCCGCAGCCCTTGTCCGAAGAAGACCTGCAGACGGTGCACGAACGCGCCTACGCGAGTTTCGACGCAGGACAGCTGGAGCAGGCATCGCAGCACTTCGCCACTTTGCTCGCGCACGCGCCGGACGCACGCTATTACCACTACATGCAAGGGCTGGTGCACAAGTACCTACTGGACTGGCCGCTGTCCCTGCACCACAACCTGCGCGCGCTGGCGCTCGCCGAAGACGCCGACGCATCCGCGCAGTGGAATGCCGGCATCGCGGCCACCGCCATCGGCGACTGGGCGCAGGCACGGGCGCAGTGGGCGGCCTGCGGCATCGGCGTTCCCGAAGGCCACGGGCCGATCGACGCGGATTTCGGTGTGGTCAGCGTGCGCCTGAACCCCTGGTCCAACGGCGAGACGCTGTTCGCCCGGCGCATCGACGTGGTCCGTGCGCGCCTGCTCAACGTGCCGCTGCCGGAAAGCGGCCACCGCTACGGCGATATCGTCCTGCACGACGGCGCCGCGACCGGGCGGCGGGCGTTTCGCGACCGCACCGTGCCGGTCTTCAACGCCTTGGCACGGCTGCAGCCTTCGCCATTGCAGACGTTCACGGTGTTCGCGCATTGCCCCAGCCCCGACGATCGCGACGCGCTGCGGGACGCGCCCGCATCCGACGAGATCGCCCTGATCGAGGACTGGAGCGAAACCCTGGTCAACTATTGCCTGCGCTGCAGCTACGGCGCCGCCGCCCATCCGCACCACGACGCGTCGTCCGATACCTGGAAAAGCGATCGCGATTTCGGCGTCGCCGCCACCCAGCGCAGTTCGCTGGATGCGTGGTTGCAGCACTGGCAGGCCGGCGCTGCGGGACGTCGCATCGATGCGGTGGAAATCCGCGAGACCAGTCCTCCGCCGCGCCAGGATGGCATGACCTGGTGGATCTCGCCGGACGACGCGGCCGACGACGGCAAGACCGAGGATTCCTAGCGCATCGGCAAGCACGGCAACGCCGCCCAGGCGCTCAGCGCGCGGCGGCATCCAGCAAGGCCAGCGCCGCCTGGCAGCGGCCGATCCGCAGCGAACGTCCCAAGGAACTCGACGCGTGCGGCGCAGCCTGCCTGTGCTGCTCGCCGAGCGCGTGTTGCATGCGCTTGGACAGCGCCCAGCCATGCGAGATCGCCTGCGCCACCCGCGCCGTCCAGTCCTGCAGCAACTCGGCCAGCATCCCCACATCCGGCACCAGTCCTGGCTGTTTCGCATACGCATCGCGCACCACCTGCACCACGGCGACCGCTCCCAGTCCGTACAGCAGCGCCAGCAGCTGCGCCGCAGCGGGATCCTCGCGCTCGGCAGCTTCGGCATGGCGGGCCGTGGCCTTGGCCGACAGCAAGGTGTACTCCCACAGCAGCGATGCGCAGCGGCCGAACACGCTGCCGTCGTCGGCGATGACCGGTTGCAACAGCGCCGCCAGCACGATCTGGCGCAGGCCCTCGGTGCCGAGCAAGGCCACCGCCCGCTCCAGGTTCTCGATCGGCTCGGCCTGGCGGCGGTAGGCGCTGCTGTTGGCGATGCGCAGCAGGTTGCCGGCCAGGGCTGGATCCTGGCCGAGAATCGCGGCGATGGCCTGGGCGCCGGCAGCGGGATCGTTGATGGCGCGGGTCAGTTGCGGCAACAGCTGCGGGCGGCGCGGGGTGTAGCGCGGGTGCGCATCGATCCGCGCCAGCACCGCGACCGCCGCGGCGGCGATCTCGGCATGCGCAGCGCGCGACGCCGCGCTCGGTTCGGGTGCGGGCGCGTCGGCGAACGCCAGCGCGTACAGGCGCAGCAGCAGCGCGGCTTCCTGCTCGGGCGCGAGTTCGGCGGCAGCCGCGGCGGCGCCGGGATCGGTGTCCGCCGCGATCGCTGCGCCTGCGCCAGCCGCTTCGACGGGGATGGCATCGTCCATGGACGCGGCGGCCCGGCGCGCGACGGCGATCGGCGCCACCGGTCCGCGCCGGCCTCCGCGCCGCCACAGCCAGCCACCGGCGCCCAGCAGCACGACGGCGACGCCTGCAATCCACATGGGCGGCACCATCATCGCCACCCGCGCAGTCGCCATGCGCCCGGCCCGGCCGGGCGCGCGGCCACGGCCAGGCGCGACAGGACGTTCAGGCATGGCGCGCCATTTCCTGCCCGAGCGAAGCCGCCCGCCTGCACACGGACAAGCAGCGACTGCGCAGCGCCGCGAACGCGCATGTTCACGGCACCGGCGACGCGGCCGCGCGGTGGCCGTAACTGAGCACCCGCGTCAGCTTCCAGCCGTCCTGGTCCTGGCGCCACACCATCACGAACTTGGCGATGCCCTCGCAACGCCCGCTGGCCAGTTCGCAGAAGCGGTGCTCGCCTTCCTCGATCGCGCCGAAGTCCTTGACCGGGTAGACCCGCAGCGTGCCGTCCACCAACTCGCGGCGGACCTTGCCGCAGATCCACTTGCGCGTGTTGTCCACGACGCTCTTGCGGTCCCAGGTGACGCCGCCGGTGTCGTGATAGAACTCCACGTCGGGCACGAACAGGGGCTCGAACGCCGCCAGGTCGCAACGGTTGTAGGCGCCGAACAGGCGCTGGTCCAGCGCCGCGACCGTGTCGAACAGCGGCCCGGCCGTGACCTCTTCGCTCGGTTCCGCCGCACGGGCGGTCGCCGCGCCCATCGCCAACAGCAGCAACCCTCCCCATGCCTTCATCCGCCGCTCCCGCGTTCGTCGATGCCCAACTATGAGCCTCCCCAGGCGGCGGCGGCAATAGTGCCGGATGCGTGCGGGAGCCAGCGGGCGAGTCGGCACAAAGCGCTGGGCAGGCATGCTCACCGACCTCGCCACAGCCGGCATCGGCCATCGCCGGCGGCCTACATGTTGCGCCGGTACTCGCCGCCCACCTCGTACAGGGCATGGCTGATCTGGCCCAGGCTGTGGGTCTTCACCGCCTCCATCAGCGCGGCGAAGACGTTGCGGCGCTCGCGTGCGCTGCGTTGCAGGTAGCCCAGGCCAGGGCCTTCGCGCTGCGACACCAGAGCGCTCGCCGGCACCGATGCCGCGTCCAGGTCCGCGGCGGCCGGCGCGATGCCATTGCGGCGCTGCTGCCAGTCGCGCACGTTGGCGATCTGCTGGCCCTTCTCCTCCTCGGTGGAACGGATCAGCTCGATCTGGGTCGCGGTCTCGCCGGCGTGCTGCTTGGGCAGGAAGGTGTTGACCCCGACCAGCGGCAGGCTGCCGTCGTGCTTCTTGTGCTCGTAGTACAGGCTTTCTTCCTGGATCTTGCCGCGCTGGTACATGGTGTCCATCGCGCCGAGCACGCCGCCGCGCTCGCTGATCGCCTCGAATTCCTTGTACACCGCCTCTTCCACCAGGTCGGTGAGCTGCTCGACGATGAAGCTGCCCTGCCAGGGGTTCTCGCAGAAGTTCAGCCCCAGCTCCTTGTTGATGATCATCTGGATCGCCACCGCGCGGCGCACGCTCTCCTCGGTGGGCGTGGTGATCGCCTCGTCGTAGGCGTTGGTGTGCAGGCTGTTGCAGTTGTCGAACAGCGCGTACAGCGCCTGCAGCGTGGTGCGGATGTCGTTGAACTGGATCTCCTGCGCATGCAGCGAGCGGCCGGAGGTCTGGATGTGGTACTTCATCATCTGGCTGCGCTCGTTGCCGCCGTAGCGCTCGCGCATCGCCCGCGCCCAGATGCGCCGCGCCACGCGGCCGATCACGGTGTACTCCGGATCCATGCCGTTGCTGAAGAAGAAGCTCAGGTTGGGCGCGAAATCGTCGATGCGCATGCCGCGCGCCAGGTAGTACTCGACGATGGTGAAGCCGTTGCTCAGGGTGAAGGCGAGCTGGCTGATCGGGTTCGCGCCGGCCTCGGCGATGTGGTAGCCGGAGATCGACACCGAATAAAAGTTGCGCACCTTCTGTTCGACGAAATACTGCTGGATGTCGCCCATCATGCGCAGCGCGAACTCGGTGCTGAAGATGCAGGTGTTCTGCGCCTGGTCCTCCTTGAGGATGTCGGCCTGCACCGTGCCGCGCACGCTGGACAGGGTCTGCGCCTTGATCTGCGCATAGGTCTGCGCGTCGACCAGCTGATCGCCACTGACCCCGAGCAGGGCCAGGCCCAGGCCGTCGTTGGTGGGCGGCAATTCGCCGTGATAGCGCGGCCGCGGCCGGTCCTCGAACAATTGCGCCAGGGTCCGTTCGGCCTGCGCCCAGCGCTGCGCATCGGCCTTGAGGTACTTCTCCACCTGCTGGTCGATGGCGGTGTTCATGAACATCGCCAGGATCATCGGCGCCGGGCCGTTGATGGTCATCGACACGCTGGTCGTCGGCGCGCACAGGTCGAAGCCGGAATACAGCTTCTTCATGTCGTCCAGGGTGGGAACATTGACCCCGGAATTGCCGATCTTGCCGTAGATGTCCGGACGCGGCGCCGGATCCTCGCCGTACAGGGTGACGCTGTCGAAGGCGGTGGACAGGCGCGCGGCCGGCTGGCCCACGCTCAGGTAGTGGAAGCGGCGATTGGTGCGCTCCGGCGTGCCCTCGCCGGCGAACATGCGGATCGGGTCCTCGCCGGCGCGGCGGTACGGATACACGCCGCCGGTGTAGGGATAGCTGCCGGGCAGGTTCTCCTTGCCGAGGAAGGTCAGCAGTTCGCCCCAGTTCCTGTAGCGCGGCGCGGCGATCTTCGGGATCGGCTGGTGGCTCAGCGACTGGCGGTAGTTCTCCACGCGGATCGCCTTGCCGCGCACTTCGTACTCGGTGACCGGGTCGGTGATCGACTTCAGCCGCTGCGGCCACTCGCGCAGCAGCTTCAGCGACGCGCTGGACAGCGCCTGCAGCGCGTCGTTGTAGCGCTGGCGCAACAGCAGCAAGGTCGCATCGACCGCGGCACCGGCCATGGCGGGCGCATCAGCGCTGCGCGCGGGTGGCTGCAGTTCCTCGACTGCGTAAAGGTCCAACTGCTTCGGCAACTGCGGGTCCTGCAGTTCGTGCAGCGATTGCCAGAACGATTGCGCGCGATCCGCGGCCTCGGCCTGACGTTCGACCCCGGCGTTGAGCGCGCGACCCTGTTCGGCGATCTCGGCCAGATAACGCACCCGTGCGCCGGGGATCAGCACGGTGGCGCGCGGCTCCTTCAGCGTGGTGTCCAGTTGCGGCAGGAAATCGCACTGCGGCAACGGCGCGGCATGGCGGGGCGCGTCGGCCGTTGCGGCTCCGGCGGTGGGCGCATCGAGACCCAGCTTCGCGCGCAGCAGCCGGCACAGGTTGACGAACATCCAGCTGATGCCGGGATCGTTGAACTGGCTGGCGATGGTCGGATACACCGGCACCGCCGCGTCCTCCATCTGGAAGGCGCCGCGGTTGCGCCGCCACTGCTTGCGCACGTCGCGCAGCGCGTCCTCGGCGCCGCGCCGGTCGTACTTGTTCAGCACCACCAGCTCGGCGAAATCGAGCATGTCGATCTTCTCCAGCTGGCTCGGCGCGCCGTAGTCGCTGGTCATCACGTACACCGGGAAATCGACCAGATCCACGATCTCCGAATCGCTCTGGCCGATGCCGGCGGTCTCCACGATCACCAGGTCGTAGCCGATGCCTTTCAGGAACGCGATGCAGTCCTTCAGCACGCGGTTGGTGGCCGCATGCTGGCGGCGCGTGGCCATCGAGCGCATGTACACGCGCGGGCTGCGCAGGGCGTTCATGCGGATGCGGTCGCCGAGCAGCGCGCCGCCAGTGCGGCGCCGGCTCGGATCCACCGACACCACCGCGATGCGCATCTGCGGGAAGCCGGCCAGGAAGCGGTTGAGCAATTCGTCGGTGACCGAGGACTTGCCGGCGCCGCCAGTGCCGGTCAGGCCGAGCACCGGCGCTGTGCGCCGTGTGCGGGACTCGAGACTGGGGACTCGGGACTCGGAGGTGCCTGGCAGGCCGGACTGCCACTGCTTGCGCAGCAGGGCCAGCTCGGACTCGCAGAACGCGCCATCCTCGAGCGCCGACAGCACCCTGCCGATGCCGATCTCGTCGTCGATGTGCGGCATGCGCACACCGGCTTGTTCCGGGTCCCGAGTCCCCAGTCCCGAGTCCCGCCCGCGCGAAGCGCGCACCACCACGTCCTCGATCATCTCCACCAGGCCCATCTTCATGCCGTCGTTGGGGTGGTAGATGCGCTCCACGCCGTAGCCCTGCAGCTCGGCGATCTCCTCCGGGGTGATGGTGCCGCCGCCGCCGCCGAACACCCGCACATGGCCGGCGCCGCGTTCGCGCAGCATGTCCACCATGTACTTGAAATACTCGACGTGCCCGCCCTGGTAGGACGACAGCGCGATCGCATCGGCGTCCTCCTGCAACGCCGCGCGCACCACGTCCTCGACGCTGCGGTTGTGGCCGAGATGGATCACCTCCGCGCCCTGCGCCTGGATCAGCCGGCGCATGATGTTGATCGCCGCATCGTGGCCGTCGAACAGGCTGGCAGCGGTGACGAAGCGCAGCGGGCTGGTGTCGGCTTGCGGCAGCGTGACGCGGGAGGCGGGAATGCTCATCGTGGCGGCGATCGGGAAGACGAAGTGCCGATTCTAGGCGCCACGCGCGATGCGGACAGGTTGCGCTGCAACATGCGCCGCGCCGCACGCCGGCCTGCCTGCGGCGCAAAGCGCTTCCTCCGCCGACCGGCGGCGGCATGCTCGCGCCACGACCACGGCCATTTCTTTGGAAATGAAGGAATCCATGGTGTTTCGCACCGCACATGAACATCGGCAGGTGCGCGACATGGACCCCGATGAGAAGCCGGCGACGCGTCTCATTCGGTGCCACGGAGGGTACCTATACTGCGCCGCGACTTACCCCCACTCAAGGATCATGCAATGCCTTACCGCATCCTCCCAGGCAGCGAACGCCAGGCATTGCCTGGGTGCGTAGACGCGGGCAAGGTGCCCGCCTCCGAAAGCGTGCGCGTGCTGCTGGCGTTGCGCCAGGTGGCGCTGGATGAGGCCGCCGCGCGGCTGCTCGACGCCACTGCCGACCGCCTGCCGGAGCCGCTCGCGCGCGAGGCGTTCGCCGAGCGCTTCGCCCCCAGCGACGCCGATGTGCATCGCATCGTGGCATTTGCCGAGCAGCATGGATTGCAGGTCGAACAACATCTCTCCCACGCCGGCGCGATCTTTCTCGAAGGCAGCGCCGAGCAGATGGATCAGGCATTCCAGGTGGACCTGCGCGACTACCGCAAGGACGAATTGCGCTATCGCGGACGTACCGGCGCGTTGTCGCTGCCGGTGGAGTTGCAAGGCCTGGTGACCGCCGTACTCGGCCTGGACAACCGTCCGCATGCGCATACCCTGCCGAAGGCGCGGGACACGCAACCGGGCAAGCGGCACCAGGATGCGCCGCCGGACGCGAAGCGCGCGCCGATCGCCCAGTACACCCCGCCGCAACTGGCCGACCTGTACGGCTTCCCGCAACACGACGGCGCCGGCCAGTGCGTGGGCCTCATCGCGCTCGGCGGCGGCTACGATCGTGCGCAGCTGGCGGCCTACTTCGCCAAGCTGGGCGTGCCCATGCCGCAGATCGTCGAGGTGCCGCTGGCCGGTGCCCGCAACCAGCGCTCCGGGCAGACCGACAAGGCCGACATCGAAGTGCAGATGGACGTGCAGATCGCCGGCGCCATCGCTCCGGGCGCCAAGCACGTGGTGTATTTCGCCCCCAATACCGACAACGGCTTCCTCGAGGCCATCCTCAACGCGGTCCACGACCGCGTACACGCGCCTGATGTCATCGCGATCAGCTGGGGCTTCTCGGAAACGTTGTGGACCGCGCAATCGCGCGAAGCCTACAACCGCGCGCTGGCCGCCGCCGCGCTGATGGGGATCACCGTGTGCATCGCCTCCGGCGACGATGGTGCCAGCGACGGGCAACCCGGACTGAACGTGTGCTTCCCGGCGTCCAGCCCGTTCGTGCTGGCATGCGGCGGCACCCGCCTGCAGGTGGATGGGCAGACCGCGAACGAGCAGGCCTGGAGCGGAAGCGGCGGCGGCCAGAGCCGGGTCTTCCCGCGGCCGCGCTGGCAACAGGGACTCAGCATGAACGGCACGCAGGCCGCCGCGCAGCCGTTGACCATGCGCGGCGTGCCGGACGTCGCCGCCGACGCCGATGCCGAAACCGGCTACTACGTGCATATCGATGGCCGTCCCGCGGTGATGGGCGGGACCAGCGCGGCCGCGCCGCTGTGGGCCGCGTTGCTGGCGCGCATCTATGGCATGAACGGCAGCCGGCGCGTGTTCCTGCCCCCGTCGCTGTACACCGCGGCGGCAGGCGCCTGCCGCGACGTGGTGACCGGCGACAATCGCGGCTACAAGGCCGGCATCGGCTGGGATGCCTGCACCGGCCTGGGCGTGCCCGATGGTGCGCAGATCGCCGCCCTGCTCGGCGCAGGGACAGGCACCGCATCCGCGGCGCCGAACGCCGGCACACACTGACCCGGCAGCGCCGCGGGGCCGCAGCGATCCGGCCCCGGGGCCAGCATCAGCGTCGCATGCAACCACGAGATGCCGTCGCGACAGGCTCCAGCGCCCCCCAGGGCGGCGCTGCGCGGTGCGCGGGCAATTGCTTTAAACTGCCCCATCGCGACGATCAGGACCCGTTCCGGAACCCGTCGCGTTTTTCGTTTTGCGCACCCTCACTAGGCAAGTTCCTGGAACCAAGGTGTCCTACACCTGCAACGCCAGCGGAGCCCCCATGCTTTTCGAAACGCTAGCCACCACCGGCCACGAACAAGTCGTCTTCTGCCACAACCGCGACGTGGGCCTGCAGGCGATCATCGCCATCCACAACACCGTGCTCGGCCCCGCACTGGGCGGCGTGCGCATGCGCCCCTACCCCAACACCGAGGCCGCGCTGCACGACGCGCTGCGGCTCAGCCGCACGATGACCTACAAGAACGCGCTGGCCGGGCTGAACATCGGCGGCGGCAAGGCGGTGATCATCGGCGACCCCAAGGCCGACAAGTCCGAGGCGCTGTTCCGCGCGTTCGGCCGCTACGTGGATTCGCTGGGCGGGCGCTACATCACCGCCGAGGACGTCGGCACCGACGTCAACGACATGGAGCAGATCTACCTGGAGACCGAATACGTCACCGGCGTGCACCAGGTGCACGGCGGCTCCGGCGACCCGGCCCCGTTCACCGCCTATGGCGCGCTGCAGGCGCTGATGGCGTCGCTGCAGCGCAAGCTCGGCCACGAGGAGATCGGCAAGACCAGCATCGCCGTGCAGGGCCTGGGCCACATCGGCATGGAGCTGGTGAAGCTGCTGAAGGAACGCGGCGCCAAGCTGTACGTCACCGACCTGGACCCGGCACTGGTCGAGCGTGCAGTCGCCGAATACGGCGCCGAGGCGGTCAAGCCGGACGAGATCTACGACGTGGCCGCCGACGTGCTGGCGCCGTGCGCGCTGGAAAGCGCGATCGACGAGGCCACGCTGCCGCGGCTGAAGGCCAAGATCATCTGCGGCACCGCCAACAACCAGCTGGCCAACGCCGCAGTGGGCGAAGAACTGCATCGCCGCGGCATCCTCTACGCCCCGGACTACGCGGTCAACGCCGGCGGGGTGATGAACGTGTCGCTGGAGATCGACGGCTACAACCGCGAACGCGCGATGCGCCTGATCCGCAGCCTGTACCACAACCTGGGCAAGATCTTCGACCTGTCCGAGCGCGACAACATCCCGCCGCAGCAGGCCGCCGACCGCATCGCAGAAGCGCGCATGCACGCCATCGGCAAGCTCAAGCTGCCGCTGGGCCGCACCGCGCCGCGCTCGATGGGGCATCTGCGCGGCGAGTAGGTGCGCAAAGAGCAGAACCTCCCGACGCGCAGTGCGTCGGGACTGAAGTCCCTCCCACGATAAGCCAGCACGGTATCGCCGGGCTCTGGCTCCACTGCGGGAGCGACTTCAGTCGCGACAAGCGAAGAGGGAAAGCTGACGCCGCCTCGGCAGCTCGGGACCGAAGCCTCATCTGCAAATCAAGCGCGACCGCACCGGCCGGCACCGCATCAAAACCCCAGCCGGTACCGCAGCGACAGCGCACGATCGTCGCCGCGCGGGCCGAAGCGCCGGTCGTAGCCCAGGCCCAGCGCACTGGCGCCCCAGCGCCGGTCCAGGCCCATGCCGAACAGCCCGCCCGAACGCGCCGGTTGCAGATCGACCAGCGGCGCCCACGCATCCACGCCAACGAAGCTGGCCTGGCGCTGCAGCCCTTGCGCGGCAAGAGTCTGCTGCCATTCGGCATAGCCCTGCAGCGACCAGCCATGCCCGCCGTAACCGGCACGCAGGCCGGCCAATGCCTGGCTGCGCGAAGAAGACGCCGCAGCGGCCATCAATCCGAAGCCGTCGCCGCCCTGCTCGCGGAAGCCATCGCTGTCGATGCGGCTGTAGTCGGCGCCGGCGTACGGGGTCAGCCACGCCTTGCCGCGCCCGACGCGGTAGCCGACCTCCACGCTGCCGGACAGGAAGCGCCCGGCGTAGCGGCTGGACGCATCGGCGACGCTATCGCCGAGCAGCAGGCCGCGGTCGAGCTGGCGCCGGTATTGCCCGGTGCCCAGCTGCGCCAGCGCATAGGCATTGCCGCCGACCGCGCCGAGATAGGCCTGGCCCTGCACCTGGCGATCGCGGCTGTGGTCCAGGCCGCCGTCGCCGCCAGCGTCGGCGCGGGTCTCGCCGAAGGCGAAGCCGGCCACCGCGTGCTCGCCCAGGCGCAGGTCCTGGCCCATCATCCAGCCGTCGAGCTGGAACTGGCTGCCGGCGAAGCTGCCCTGCCCGGTGTCGCCCAGGCGCTGGCTCCACGCGCCGATCGCGCGCGGCTGCGCGATCAGGCTGTCGAAGCGGCCGGACAGCGCGCGCCGTTGCAAATCGATGCTGTCGAAGGTCATCGCCGTGGCCGCCGCATGCGCTTCGCCGGACAGGCTGCGCAGCGTCGCCGCTGCCGCCGCCGCATTCGGCGACTGCTGCACCGCGCCGGCCGCCTTCAGCAGCGACGCGTCGACCGTCGCCGGATCCCGGCTCAGTTGCGTGTCCAGTTGCGCGAACGCCGCGTCCACGCGCGTGGCGGAGGCGAGCGTGGCGGCGCTGATGCTGCCGAAGCTCGCCGCCGTCGCGGTGACGCTGAGCGCCTGCACGGTGATCGAGGCGCTGGTGCTGTCGTAGGCCAGCGAGGAGGTCAGGAACACATTGGACGGCGTGGTGACCGAGGCGAACGTGCCGCTCAGTCCGCCGCTGCTGTCGAGCACCTTGTAGGCGGTGTTGTTGACCACGTAGTCGCGCTTGCCGAGCACGTACAGCGAGCCGCCCTGCAGCGTCGCGGTGCCGGTCACCGAGAGCTTGTCGCCGACCAGCAAGGCCAGCCGGCCATTGCTGTCCTGCACGTAGTTGCCGCTCAGGCTCAGCGTCGCGGCCCCGACCTGGAACGTGCCGGAATTGCTGACGTTGCCGCGCAGCGGCCCGGTGCCGATGAAGGTGGCGCCGTTGCTGATGGCCACGTTGGAGCCGCCCAGGCTGGCCGCGCTGAGCGTGCCGGCCTGCACCTGGGTCGTGCCGCTGTAGCTGTTCTGGGTACCGCTCAGCGTCAACGTCCCGCTGCCCTGCTTGATCAGCCCGCCGCTGCCGGCGATGTCGTTGGCCCAGGTCGAGCTGCCGCTGAAGGACACGCTGACGTCGCCCCAATCGAACCTGGCCGGTCCCAGCACCGCCTTGCCGACATTGAGCAGGCCGTAGCCGAAGGTGGCATCCACGCCGGGCGTGCCCAGGTCGGTGGCGGTGCCGAGCAGCGTCTGCCGCAGCAGATCGTTGCTGAAGTAGGGAAACGCCTGCCACACCAGCGCCGCGGCGCCGGACACCAGCGGTGCGGCGAACGAGGTCCCGCTGCCGTAGTAATAGTCCGGATTGGCGGTGGCGGTGGTCGCCTTGGGATCGACGAACACTTCCGTGCCCGGCGCCACCAGGCAGTAATGCATGGCCACGCCGCAGGCATTGGAATACGACTCCAGCTTGGTGCCGGTGCTCGCATCCACCGCGGCCACCACCAGCCAGCCGCGTTCCAGGTCCGCCGCCGGACGGGTGCCGCCGGGGCCGGGCTGGCTGGGCAGCGCGGCGATGTCCGACGGATCGGCCTTGGCTTCGTTGCCGGCGGCGAACACCACCAGCCCGCCATTGCTCAGCACGAACGGACGGTATTCGTTGGCGATGGCGTTGGTCGCGGTCGGGTCGGTCCAGTAGATGCCGCCCCAGGAATTGTTCATCACCTTGACCCCGGCATTGATCAGGTCCTGGTGGACCGCCGCCAGGCCCAGCGCGCCGCTGGTCTGGTTGCCCTCGCCGCTGCCGTCGTCGTCGGGCGAGGTGTCGCTGATGATGCGCGCCGACACGATCTGCGCGCCTGGCGCGATGCCGCCGGGCCATGCGCCCACCGCCTTGCCCGCGGCCAGCTGCGCGACCGTGGTGCCGTGGCCGTCGACATCGTCGACGTTGACGTTGTTCTTGGCCGGATCGACGTAGATCAGGTCGGACACCACGCGCCCGGCCAGGGCCGGGTGATTGCGGTTCACGCCGGTATCGACCACGCCGATGCGATAGCCGCTGCCGTCGTAGCCGGCATTGTGCGCGGCCAGCGTATTGGTCAGCGCCAGGTGCGCGTCGAACGCCGGCTGCGGCGGTGGCGGCGAGGTGGGAGGGGACGGCGGCGGCGAGGTCGGCGGCGGCGGCGGCGGCGGGGAGGTCGGCGGCGGCGAGGTCGGCGGCGGATCGCTGCGGGTCAGCCCGCCACCGCCGCCACCGCCGCACGAGGTCAACGCCATCGCCAGTGCGGTCGCCAGCAGCGACCGGGCCATCAACTTGCGCATGCTCTCTCTCCAGATATGCACGCCGGCCAAGTCGACCGGCAACGTTGTGTTAGCGGCCGCAAACCGGCGGCCTGAATCGACATGAATCTACACCGGAATCCACATCGACACTCCACGCCCGCCACGATCCCGCCAGGGCGCCGCGATTGGCAGAAGTCGCACCGAGGCAGATAATCGCCAACTCATCTTCCGTAAGGGTTTGCCAATGACCGAGATCGTCATCGCCGCGGCCAAGCGCACCGCCATCGGCGCCTTCCTGGGCCAGTTCAACGGCGTGCCCACGCCGGCACTCGGCGCCGCCGCCATCCGCGCCGCGCTGGAGCAGTCCGGCATCCCCGCCGCCGACGTGTCGGAAGTGATCATGGGCTGCGTGCTGCCGGCCAACCTCGGCCAGGCGCCGGCGCGCCAGGCCGCGCGCGCGGCCGGCGTGCCCGACGCCACCGGCGCCACCACGATCAACAAGGTCTGCGGTTCGGGCATGAAGGCGATCATGCTCGGCCACGACCTGATCAAGGCCGGCTCGGCCAGCATCGTCGTCGCCGGCGGCATGGAATCGATGAGCAACGCGCCGCACCTGCTGCCGAACTCGCGCACCGGCAACCGCTACGGCAACTTCCAGGCGGTCGATCACATGGCCTGGGACGGCCTGACCAATCCCGACGACGGCCAGGCCATGGGCGTGTTCGGCGAGGCCACCGCGGAGAAGTTCGGCTTCAGCCGCCAGGACCAGGACGCCTACGCGATCGAGTCGGTGACGCGCGCGCAGGCCGCGCAGCGCGACGGCGCGTTCGATGCGGAGATCGTTGCGGTGCGCGTCGCCACCCGCAAGGGCGAGGTGGTGGTGGCCAGCGACGAGCAGCCGGGCAAGTCCGACATCGCCAAGATCCCCACGCTGAAACCGGCGTTCAAGAAGGACGGCACGGTCACCGCCGCCAGTTCCTCCAGCATTTCCGACGGCGCCGCCGCCACGGTACTGCTCAGCGCCGACGACGCCGCCCGCCGCGGCATCGCGCCGCTGGCGCGGATCGCCGGCCACGCGACGTTCTCGCAGGCGCCGGAATGGTTCACCACCGCCCCGGTCGGCGCGATCAGGAAGCTGCTCGAACAGGTCGGCTGGAGCCTGGACCAGGTCGACCTGTTCGAAATCAACGAAGCGTTCGCGGTGGTGCCGATGGTGCCGATCAAGGAATTGGGACTGGACCCGGCCAAGGTCAACGTCAACGGCGGCGCCTGCGCGCTCGGCCATCCGATCGGCGCCTCCGGCGCGCGGCTGGTGGTGACATTGCTAAACGCGTTGCGCATGCGCGGCGGACGCCGCGGAATCGCCACCCTGTGCATCGGTGGCGGCGAGGCGACGGCGGTCGCCATCGAATTGATTTGATTGGGATTAACCCTTGAAACACAAAAATGAATGCGCATGCGCTTGACAGCCGACTTTGGCTTGTCATCATGGTGAGGGCGCGCAATAGCGCGTTGCCTAACTAAACGACGAGGATAGACACACATGAGCATCAACAAGCTGCTGATCGCAATGGCCCTGGGCCTGGCCCTGGCCGCGTGCTCGAAGCAGGAGCAGGCGCAGGACGCCGCTGCTTCGGCTAACGAAGCCGCCACCGACGCGCAGGCTGCTGCCGACCAGGCTTCGGCCGCCGGTGCCGCCACCGCCGATTCCGCCCAGGCTGCTGCCGACACGGCCGCTACCGCCGCCAACACCGCTGCCGACGCTTCGGCCGCCGCCGCCGCTGCCCCGACCGATGCCGCTGCCGACAAGGCTGCCGACACCGCCAAGGCTGCTGACGACACCGCCGACAAGGCCAAGGACGCTGCCGAAGAAGCCAAGAAGTAATCACTTCTCGCTTCAGGCACGTCTGAAGAAGCCGCTGGTTCGCCAGCGGCTTTTTCTTTGCCTGCGACTTGCCAGATGCATGCGCGACACCCGCGCTGAGCACTGGGTCGGGCTTTCGGCCGACGCTATGATTGGCTGGCGCGGCCGCCGTCCACCCGGCGCCACTCTCCACCGTATTTTTCGCAACGGACCTGCCAAACCAATGATCGTCGGCATCGACCTCGGCACCACCCATTCCCTGATCGGCGCCTATTTCGAGCAAGGCAGCCGCTTGTTTCCCAATGCGCTCGGTGCGTTGCTGACCCCGTCGGTGGTCAGTGTCGACGACAGCGGCATCCTGGTCGGCCAGGCCGCGCGCGAGCGTCTGGTCAGCCACCCGCAGCGCAGCGTGGCGGCGTTCAAGCGCTGGATGGGCAGCGACCGCGAGACCGTGCTGGGCGAGCATCGCTTCCGCCCGGAAGAACTGTCGGCGATGGTGGTGCGCTCGTTGCTGGCCGACGCCGAAGCCGCGCTCGGCGAAAAAGTGCGCGAAGCCGTCATTAGCGTGCCCGCGTATTTTTCCGATGCCCAGCGCAAGGCCACCCGCGCCGCCGGCGAACTGGCCGGGATCCGCGTCGAACGGCTGATCAACGAACCCACCGCGGCCGCCCTCGCCTACGGCCTGCAGGAACGCGCAGGCCACGGCCGCTTCCTGGTGCTGGACCTGGGCGGCGGCACCTTCGACGTGTCGATCCTGGAGATGTTCGAAGGCGTCATCGAGGTCCACGCCAGCGCCGGCGACAACTTCCTCGGCGGCGAGGATTTCCTGGAACTGCTGCTGCAGGCGTTCCTGGCCGACCACGCGCTCGCGCCGCAGGCGCTGAGCGTGCAGGAAAGCGGGCAGCTGCGGCGGCGGCTGGAAACGGCCAAGCGCGAGCTGTCCAGCGGCCAGGAGGCGACCGTGCAGATCGGCGTGGCCGGCCAGGCCTTGCACTGGACGCTGCACGAGGAACGTTTCAACCACCTGGCCGAACCGCTGGTGCAGCGCATGCGTGCGCCGCTGGAACGGGCGATGCGCGATGCGCGGCTGCAACCCGCGCAGCTGGACGAGATCGTGCTGGTCGGCGGCGCGACGCGGATGCCGCTGGTCGCCAGGCTGGTCACGCGCATGTTCGGACGGCTGCCGATGCGCCACATCAACCCGGACCAGGCAGTGGCGCTGGGCGCGGCGGTGGCGGCCGGGATGAAGGCGCGCGATGCCGCGCTGGAGGAAGTGATCCTCACCGACGTGTGTCCGTACACGCTCGGCACCGAGGTCGCCTCGCGCGACGCGCAAGGCCAGCTACGCACCGGCCTGTTCCATCCCATCATCCAGCGCAACAGCACCGTGCCGATCAGCCGCGAGGACAGCTTCTACCCGATCCACGACGAGCAGGAACACCTGGTGATCGACGTCTACCAGGGCGAGAGCCCGCTGGTGGCCAAGAACATCAAGCTCGGCGAACTGCGGGTGCCGCTGCCCAGGCACCTGCCCAAGGCCGAGAAAGGCGTCACCACCCGCTTCACCTACGACAACAACGGCCTGCTGCAGGTGGAAGTGACCGAGCACCACAGCGGCCTCAAGCACGAGCTGATCCTGGAGCAGAACCCCGGCCTGCTCAGCGCCGGGCAGATCCGCGAACGGCTGGCCGCGCTGCAGGCGTTGAAGATCCATCCGCGCGAACAGCAGGACAACCTGAGCCTGCTCGCGCGCGCCGAACGCATGTACGAGGAATATCTGGACCTGCGCGAACAGATCCAGGCCTGGATCGTCGCCTTCCGTGGCGCGCTCGACACCCAGGACCTGCGCCTGATCGACGACCACCGCCAGCGCCTCGGCGAGGCGCTGGACGCACTGGAGCGGCGCGCTTGAACTGGGCGTTGCGGTGGCTGCAACTGCCGCCGGATGCCGACGAAACCGCGATCAAGCGCAGCTACGCCAAGCTGCTGCGCCAGCATCGCCCGGATACCGACCCGGAAGGTTTCCAGCAACTGCACGCGGCCTACCAGGCCGCACTGGCCTGGGCGCGGTCGCGCAGCGACGAGGACGACGAAGACGTTGAGGGCGTTGAAGACGTTGAGGGCGTTGAAGACGTTGAGGGCGTTGAGGACGTTGAGGACGTTGAGGACGTTGAGGACGACGACGCTCGCGCCGTTCCGGAAGCCGCGACGATTGCCGCCGGCCTTGGCGCCAGCGAGGGCGAGGGCGAGGGCGACGATCGCCGCGACGCGCAGCCGGATCCGGCAGCAGCCTCCGCCACCGACAGCGATTTCCCCGATGCCGAGCGGCTCGCCGCAGATACCGACGGCGACAACCCGCGCCTGGCGCAGCAGCAACGCCCGCCGCCACCGCCACCGCCGCCGCCGCCAGTGCCAGCCAACGTGGCGCAGCCGCCTCCCCCGCTGCCCGCGCCCGATCCGGATGCGCTGTGCGACGAACTGCTCGCCCTGGCCGCGCGCGCCGAGCCGCAGGCGCTGCAGCACTGGCTGGAACGGCAGCCCACGCTATGGTCGCTGCGCGACAAGGCTCAAGTCGGCTGGCTGCTGTGCCATCGACTGCAGCAGCGAATGCCGCCGATCCAGCGCGACAATTTCGCGATCCTGCTCGGCTTCTTCGGCCTGGACGACATCGCCGCCGGTAGCGCCGCGCAGACGCTGCCACTGCTGCAGGAGCGCCTGCACCTGGCCTGGGAAATGCAGCCGGGGAACGCGCACGCCCTTGCCCGGCGGGTGTATCCGGCCGGCGACAAACGCTATCGGGTCCCCGCGCTGATGCGCCAGCTGACGCGTCCGTTGGCGCTGCCGCAGGCGCTATGGACGGGCCTGATGCCGGGACGGCCGCGGGCATTGCGGCAATTGCTGCTGCGCCTGGACCAGGGCCGTCTCGACACCCTGCCGGCACCGCTGGACCGGCAGCAGATCGGCTTCTGGATGCGCGCCACCGACGCCGGCTACCTGACCCGCGCGCGGCTGCTGGTCGGCCTGGCGCGATGTGCCGCAGCCGCGCTGCTGCTGGCCATCGTCGTGGTCCTGGCCACCGCCGCCAGCGCCCTGTCGCCGGATCCGGTGCCGATGTCGTTCGCTTTGTCGCGCAGCGGCATGGCCGCCGTGACGATCGCCGCGCTGTGGGCGGTGTGGCTGGTGGTCGGCATGCTGCTGCGTTGGCAGAGCGAACCGGAATCGGCGAATCGCTCGCCGGCGCCGCCGTGGCTGCGGCTGCTGTTCATTCCGTTGCTGGTCGGCATCGGCCTGGGCTTGATCCACGGCGCCGGACAGCGCATCCCCGGCAGCATCGTCGCCATGCTCGCGCTGCTGCTGTCGATCGCACGGGTGTGGCGGCGACGTGGCCTGGAATATCGCCTGAGCGTGCGCAGCACCTGGTGGACGATCTTCGTGATCCCCAGCCTGTTCAAAGGTTTGCTGGCATTGCTCCATTCCGGCGAGATTGGTGCGGCGCTGGCGCTGGCCTTGTGGTCGTGGGATCTGCTGCACCAGCGCCGGCTGCTGCGCTGGCGGCGTACCTGAACGCGAGCCGGCGCCGCGCGCCGGCATTGACGCCGGCTGCATCCGCGCCCGCTTAGGCTGCGCCGCATCACCCCGCAATGGAGAACGCGCATGACCAAGACCCCGATCGTGGCAGTGGCCCTACTCGGCGCCCTGGCGCTGGCCGCCTGCCAAGGCCCGGAAGCGCAACAGGCGCAGCGCGACGCCAAGGTCGCCGCCGAGCAGACCGGCGAAGCGGCCAAGGAAGCCGCCCACGAGGCCGCGCAGACCGGCCGCGAAGTCGCCGCCGACGCCCGCGACGCCGCGCATCGCGCCGCCAACTCCGAGGCGGTGCAGGACGCGTCGGCCGCGGCCAAGGAAGCGGCTGCCAATGCCAGCGAGGCGACCGCCAGCGCGGCGCAGAAGCTCGCCGACAAGGCGCGCGAGAACGCCAACGAAGACCCGCACAACGGCGACAAAGAAACGCATTGACCGGCACCCGCCGCACCCGCGCAGCGCGCGGGAGGCGGCGGGTCGCGGGCGCCGCCGCGGACCGCGCCGCCGCCCCGCCCAGGCACGACCGTCGTCGCCGCGCTGCTGTCGCAGTCCCGCAGCGCCGCAGCTAGATGCTCGACGTGTACCAGCGCGCCGGCGCGGATGCGCTGCAGCGCGCGATGGCGCCGAGCGTGTTCAAGGACTCCAGCGCGATCCGCGAACACGTGCAGCAGATGACCGAACTGGAGCAACAGCTGCTGCAGAGCCGCGACCGTTCCAATCAACGCAGTTCCGATCTGCTGCTCGCGTTGGCCCTGGCCGGCATCCCGTTCGGCCTGGGCAGCGTGGGCGTGGTCTATGCGCTGCTGTTTCGCGAATTGCGCAGCCGCAGCAACGCCGAGCAGGCCGCCTCGGTCGCCAACGACAAGCTGGCCGCCAGCATCCACGACCTGGAGCGCACCAGCGCCGACCTCAATGCGCTCAGCCGCTACACCGGCCTGCTGCAGAGTTGCGTGGACCCCAAGGAAGCGCTGGCGGTGACCGCGCGCATGCTCGCCGCGCTGATGCCCGATGCCGGCGGCAACGTCTACCTGATGCGTGCGTCGCGGGATCGCGCCGAATCCACCGTCGCCTGGGGCCAGGCGCCGGTGCGCAGCGAACCGGCGGTGGCGCCCGAGGAAAGCTGGGCGCTGCGCCGCGACAAGGCGCACTTCGTGCACGCGCTGCGCCACGACTCGGCGTGCGCGCATCTGCTCGACGACCCGCAGGCGGTCGGCGCCAGCAGCGCCTGCATTCCGTTGTCCGCGCAGGGCACGCAGCTGGGCTTCGTGTTCCTGGCCGGTCCCGGCCCCGGGCCGCTGCCGCGCATCGCCATCGCCGAGGCCGCCGCCGAGCAGCTGTCGTTGGCGCTGAGCAACCTGCGCCTGCGCGAATCGCTGCGCCTGCAGTCGATCCGCGACCCGCTCACCGGCCTGTTCAACCGCCGCTACCTGGAGGCGTCGCTGCACCACGAACTGGCACGCTGCGCCCGCCGCGCGGTGCCGCTGTCGCTGCTGATGCTGGACGTGGACCACTTCAAGCACTTCAACGACCTGCACGGCCATGGCGGCGGCGACAGCCTGCTCGCCGCGGTCGGGCAGATGCTCGCCTCGCGGCTGCGCGGCGAAGACATCGCCTGCCGCTACGGCGGCGAGGAATTCACCGTGATCCTGCCGGAAACCGGCGCCGAGGCGGCGCTGGCGATCGCCGAGCAGATCCGCAGCGCCGCGCAGCAGATCAGCACCACGCTGGACGGCCAGGCGCTGCCGGGGGTGACGCTCTCGATCGGGCTGGCCAGCTATTCGCGCGACGGCGTGGTCGCCACCACCCTGCTGCGCAAGGCCGATGCGGCGCTGTACCGGGCCAAGCGCAGCGGCCGCAACCAGCTGCAGCAGTTCGATCCGGCGCTGGACGGGATGGGATGAGGCCAGGCGAATCGCGAGGGGAAGGCGCGCTGCGCCCTGGTGCCTGCCCCACGGGCCGCCGGATGCGGCAAAGTGCCCATGCGATCGCCTTGCAGGCCGTGGACCCGATCGCGGCGCACGAAGCGCGCTTTAGTGATGATTGTCACAAAAACTGAGCGGTAGAGCGGCGATAGTCGGCGTTCCCCCGACTGGAGACGTCTTCGCATGTCCATCTGGAAAGATCAGGGTACCCCGCGCAAGGACGGCCTGCCGCTGCCCGCCACGTCCGGCACCAGCGCCGTGCCGGAACCGCGGCCGGTCACCGAACCGGCGCCCGGCGAGTCCGCGGTCGGCGTCGCCGCGGCCGCTCCCCTCCCGGTACGCGCCGCAGCGCCAG
Organism: Xanthomonas campestris pv. phormiicola; assembly: GCA_025666215.1. Lineage (NCBI taxonomy): Bacteria > Pseudomonadati > Pseudomonadota > Gammaproteobacteria > Lysobacterales > Lysobacteraceae > Xanthomonas > Xanthomonas campestris. Next base: position 3,624,997 of record CP102593.1, read on the forward strand.
CGGCGAAGGAGTCGCTGATCGCTGCCGACATCACCATCGAAGGCAAGATCGAAGGCACCGGCCACATCCGCATCGCCGGCAAGTTCAAGGGCGACGTCAACGTGCAGGGCGACCTGACCATCGAGACCGGGGCCAAGCTCAGCGGCGGCGTGCGCGCCAACAAGGTGATCATCGCCGGCGAGCTGGAAGGCAACATCGAATCGGCCTCGCAGGTGGAGCTGCTGGCGTCCGGCGCGTTGATCGGCGACGTCAAGGCCGGTTCGCTGACCGTGGCCTCTGGCGCGCGGATGCGCGGCCAGGCCGATTTCGGCTGGGAAGATGACAAGGGCCGCAAGGGCGGCAAGGCCACGGAGCCCGACGCCGGCGCATGAGCACGCCGCGTCCCGGCACCCCGGGGGCGACCCGGACCTGCCCGCACTGCAAGGCGACGATCCTGGAGAGCGCCAGCGTCTGCCCGGCCTGCAAGCACCACCTGCGCTTCGACTCGGCGGTGCTGCAGCAATCGGCGCCGACCGCGACGGTGCCGCTGCGCGTGCAGGGCACCATCCAGCATCCCGCCGACGGCACCGCGTGGGAGTACACGGTGGTGGTGACGATCCGCAACGGCCGCGGCGAGGAGATCAAGCGCCAGCTGGTCGGCGTCGGCGCGATGCTGGACGGCGAGGAACGCAGCTTCACCTTGTCGGTGGAAGCGACCCAGGCCAAGGGCGGCGGCAAGCGCGGGACGCGGCATTGAGGCGGGGACTCGGGACTCGGGACTCGCGAATAGCCTAGCCCCTCTCCCACCGGGAGAAGGGTTGGGGTGAGGGTACGGTGCGCAGCCATGCCGCACGCTTACGGCAAGGCATGCGCCAGCAGTTCCTCGACCGGCACGCCCCCCTCCAGCGTCCCGAACGCCAGCCCGTGCGCGCCGGCCAGGCGACTGCGCACGAACGCGTCGGCAGCGGGGCTGGCACTGCGCAACAACAGCGCAGCCTGCAACGCCAGCGCGATGCGCTCGCTGATGCGGCGCGCGGCGTATTCGTCCACCTCGCCGTCGCCGGCCAGCGGCGCGCGCAGCGCGTCCAGCGCCTTGTCGTAGTCCGGGTGCAAACCTGCCGCCGTTTCCAGCTCGACCAACAGCGCCGCCGCGCTGGCCGGCTCGCGCGCCAGCGCGCGCAGCACGTCCAGGCACTGGATGTTGCCGCTGCCTTCCCAGATCGAATTCAGCGGCGCCTGCCGGTACAGCCGCGGCAGGATCGATTCCTCGACATAGCCGGCGCCGCCCAGGCATTCCTGCGCTTCGTTGACGAAGGTCGGCGCGCGCTTGCACAGCCAGTACTTGCCCAGCGCGGTGGCGATGCGCGCGAACGCGGCTGCGGCCGGATCGCGCTCGGCCGCATCCACCGCGCGCGCCACGCGCAGCGCGAACGCGGTGGCCGCCTCGCACTCGAGCGCCAGATCGGCGAGCACGTTGCGCATCAGCGGCTGCTCGACCAGGCGCTTGCCGAACACCAGGCGGTGCCGCGCGTGATGCAGCGCCTGCGCCAGCGCCATGCGCATCTGCGCGGCGGCGGCGAGCATGCAGTCCAGCCGGGTCAGCATCACCATGCCGATGATGCGCGCCACGCCGCGCCCTTCCGCGCCGATGCGCTGCGCCCAGGCGCCGGCGAACTCCACCTCGCTAGACGCGTTCGACCAGTCGCCGAGCTTGTCCTTCAAGCGCATCAGCCGCAGCGCGTTGAGCCGGCCATCGGCCAGGCGTCGCGGCAGCAGGAAGCAACTCAATCCGCCCGGCGCCTGCGCCAGCACCAGAAAGCCGTCGGACATCGGCGCAGAGAAGAACCACTTGTGTCCGACCAGTGCGTATTCGCCCTCGGCGCCCAGCGGGGTGGCGATGGTGGCATTGCTGCGCACGTCCGAGCCGCCCTGCTTCTCGGTCATGCCCATGCCCAGGGTGATGCCGGCCTTGTCGGCGATCGGCACGTCGCGCGGGTCGTAGTGCGGCGCGGCGGCCTTGTCCGCCCAGTCGCGCAGCGCCGGTTCCTGGCGCAGCACCGCGACCGCGGCATGGGTCATGGTCAGCGGGCAACTGGTGCCGGCCTCGGCCTGATGATGCAGGTAGCTCAGCGCCGCCCGCGCCACGTGCGCACCCGGCTGCGGCGTATGCCAGGACAGACCGGCCACGCCGTGCGTCTTGGCCGCCTCCAGCAGCTGGTGGTAGGCCGGATGGAAGTCGACCGTGTCGATGCGGTGGCCGTGGCGGTCGTGCGTGCGCAGCCGCGGCCGGTCGCGGTTGGCGTCGAAGCCGAGCCGGTACAGCGTGTCGCCGGCAAGCGCGCCGTACGTCGCCAGCTGCGCGGCGAACGCGTCGCCGCCTTCGCGCGCGACCGCGGCGCGCAGCACCGCATCGTCGGCCCACAGGTCGCGCGGCTCGAACGGCGGCGGCTGGTTGTCGACCACGTGCGTGGCGAAGGCGGGCAGTTCGGTTTGCATGCATCTCCCTCCCAGAAGCGCGTGCCGCATTGTGGCCGATCCGCGCGCGCACGGTGAATCGCTCAGCCTGGATTCTCATCTCCTGCACACCGCGTTGGACACAGTGGCGGGCATGCCGAATCCCGCCTCCCAGGACCTGGTGGTGCTGCGCCCGGAAGGGCTGTACTGCCCCGCCGGCGACTTCCACATCGATCCCTGGCGGCCGGTGCCGCGCGCGGTCATCACCCATGGCCACGGCGACCACGCGCGCGCCGGCATGGGCGAATACCACTGCGCCGCCGCCGGCCTGCCGATCCTGCGCTGGCGCCTCGGCGACCAGGCCTACCGGGCCTATGACTACGGCGAACGCTTCGCGCTGGGCGCAGCAACGGTGTCGCTGCATCCGGCCGGGCACGTGCTCGGCTCGGCGCAGGTGCGCATCGACGTGGACGGCGAAGTGTGGGTGGCCTCGGGCGACTACAAACGCCAGCCCGACCCGACCTGCGCGGCGTTCGAAGTGGTGCGCTGCGACACCTTCATCACCGAGGCCACCTTCGGCCTGCCGGTATACCGCTGGCCGGACACCGCCGCGGTGGCGCGCGAGATCGTCGCCTGGCGCCGCGAATGCGCCGCACGCGGCGAGGCCGCGGTGCTGTTCTGCTACGCCTTGGGCAAGGCGCAGCGAGTGCTGGCCGAATTGCAGCCGTGGGACGACCAGCCGGCGCTGCTGCACGGCGCCGTAGCGGCCGGGGTGGCGGTGTACCGCGAGGCCGGGGTGGCGATGCTGGACACGCGGCCGGTCGCCGAGCTGGACAAGCGCGCCGACTACGCCGGGCAACTGGTGCTGGCGCCGCCGTCGGCGGCGGGCAGTCCGTGGCTGCGCCGCTTCCGCCACGCGCAACTCGGCTTCGCCTCGGGCTGGATGCGGCTGCGAGGCAACCGCCGCCGGCGCAATTACGATCGCGGCTTCGTGGTCTCCGACCATGCGGACTGGCCCGACCTGCTGCGCACCATCGCCGAGACCGGTGCGCAACGGGTCATCGCCACCCACGGCAACACCGATGCGATCATCCGCGCCTTGAACGAACGCGGCGTGGCGGCCGAAGCGTTCCGCACCGACTACGGTGCCGAGGAATGAAGCGCTTCGCCGCGCTGTACCGGCAGCTGGACCAGAGCACCGCGACGCTGGACAAGCGCGCCGCGCTGGTCGCGTATTTCGAACAGGCGCCGCCGGCCGATGCCGCTTGGGCGATCTGGCTGCTGAGCGGCGGCAAGCTGCGGCGCATCGCCAACACCCGCGAACTGCGCGAGTGGATCGCGCAGGAAAGCAGCCTGCCCGGCTGGCTGGTGGACGACAGCTACGACCATGTCGGCGATCTCGCCGAAACCCTGACCCTGTTGCTCGACGATCCGGCCGCAGCCTCCGATCCGGCGCCGCTGCGCGACTGGATCGAGGAACGCCTGCTTCCGGTCGCCGCACAGGACGAGGCCGCGCGCCACGCCGCGGTACTGGCCGGCTGGCGCAGCCTGGCGTTCGACGAGCGCCTGCTGTTCAACAAGCTGCTGACCGGCGCGCTGCGCGTGGGCGTGTCGCAGCGGCTGGTGCAGCAGGCGCTGGCGGCGATGTCGGGCATCGACATCGCGCGCATCGCCCAGCGCATGCTCGGCGCGTGGTCGCCGACCCCGGCCGCACTGGAAGATTTGTTGTCGCACGAGGTGCTGGCCAGCGACCGCCAGCAGCCCTACCCGTTCTTCCTGGCTTCGCCGCTGGAAAACGCCGTGGCCACGCTGGGCGCGATCGACGACTGGCAACTGGAATGGAAGTGGGACGGCATCCGCCTGCAGTTGATCCGCCGCGCCGGCGAGACGGCGCTGTGGTCGCGCGGCGAGGAACGCCTGGACGGCCGCTTCCCCGAGATCGAGACCGCCGCGGCCACGCTGCCACGCGATGCGGTGATCGACGGCGAACTGCTGGGCTGGCGCGACGGCGACATCGCGCCGCTGCCGTTCACCGCGCTGCAGACCCGCATCCAGCGCCGCAAGCCCGGCGCCAAGACGCTGGCCGACACGCCGGCGCGGGTGCTCGCCTACGACCTGCTGGAGCTGGACGGCATCGACCTGCGCGAGCAGCCGCTGGCGCAGCGCCGCGCGCAGCTGCAGGCCTTGCTCGCTGCGCATGCCGATCCGCGCATCGTGCTGTCGCCGCAGGTACAGGCCGCCTCGTGGGAAGACGCCGCAACGCTGCGCGAGGATTCGCGCGAGCGCGGCGTGGAAGGGCTGATGCTCAAGCGCGCCGCGTCGCCCTACCAATCCGGGCGCCGCCGCGGCGACTGGTGGAAGTGGAAGATCGAACCGCTGACCATCGACGCGGTGCTGCTGTACGCGCAGGCCGGTCACGGCCGCCGCAGCACGCTGTACACCGACTACACCTTCGGACTGTGGGACGGCGCGCAACTGGTGCCGGTGGCCAAGGCGTATTCGGGCCTGGACGACAGCGAGATCCTGGCGCTGGACCGCTGGATCCGCGCGCACACCACCGAGCGCTTCGGCCCGGTGCGCGCGGTGACGCCGTACCACGTGTTCGAACTCGGTTTCGAGGCGGTGAACAAGAGCAGCCGGCACAAGTCCGGCATCGCGGTGCGCTTCCCGCGCATCCTGCGCTGGCGCCACGACAAGCCGTTCGCCGAGGCCGACCGGCTGGCCACGTTGCAGGCGCTGGCGCGATGACGCCACAGGCGCGCAAGCGCCCGGCCGATGCGCCGCTGTACGCGTGGTTCGCCGCGCAGGGCTGGCAACCGCTGCCATTCCAGCGCGCGCTGTGGCAGCACTATCTGGACGGCGGCTCCGGGCTGCTGCACACGCCCACCGGCAGCGGCAAGACCCTGGCCGCGTTCGGCGGCCCGCTGCTGGAAGGCCTGCGCGAACAGGCGGCGCTGCAGGCGGCCGCACGCAAGGCGCCGCGCCGCAGCAAGGCTGCCGCCAGCACAAGCACGTCGGCACCGGCCACGCGCGCGCGCCGGCAAGCGCAGCGCGCGCTGAAAGTGCTGTGGATCACCCCGCTGCGCGCGCTCGCCGCCGACACCCTGCGCGCGCTGCGCGAACCGGCGGAAGCGCTGGGCCTGGACTGGCAGATCGGCCTGCGCACCGGCGATGCCAGCGCGCGCGACAAGCGCCTGGCGCGCAGCGGCAAGCTCGACGTGCTGGTGACCACGCCCGAATCGCTGGCGCTGCTGCTGTCCTATCCGGACACCGCGCCGCAGCTGGCGACGCTGCGCTGCGTGATCGTCGACGAATGGCACGAGTTGCTCGGCAACAAGCGCGGCGTGCTGCTGCAGCTGTGCCTGGCGCGGCTGCGCGCTTGGGCGCCGGCGCTGCGTACCTGGGGGCTGTCGGCCACGCTCGGCAATCTGGACGAGGCCCGCGATGTGCTGCTCCCGCACGTGGCGGATGCGCCGATCGTGGCTGGGGTCAAGCCGCGCACGCTGACCCTGGAAACGCTGGCCCCGGCCAGCGGCGAGCGCTTCCCCTGGGCCGGCCACCTTGGCCTGGCGCAGTTGCCGCGGGTGCTGGAAAAACTGTTCGCGCTGCGCAGCAGCCTGCTGTTCACCAACACCCGCGCGCAGGCCGAACTGTGGCACCAGGCGCTGGAATCGGTATGGCCGGAAGACACGCGGACGCTGGCCCTGCACCACGGCTCGCTGGACCCGGCGCTGCGCCGCGCCGCCGAACAAGGCCTGCGCGACGGCAGCCTGCGCTGCGTGGTGGCGACCTCGAGCCTGGACCTGGGCGTGGATTTTCCCGCGGTCGACCAGGTACTGCAGATCGGCAGCCCCAAGGGCGTGGCGCGATTGCTGCAGCGCGCCGGCCGCGCCAGGCACCGTCCCGGCGAGGCCGGCCACGTGCTTTGCGTGCCCTCGCATGCGCTGGAGTTGGTCGAGTACGCCGCCGCGCGCCGCGCCATCGCCCACGGCCGCATCGAATCGCGCCCGTCCCCGCGGCTGTCGCTGGACGTGCTGGCGCAGCATTGTGTGAGCTGCGCGCTGGGCGGCGGCTTCCGCGCCGATGCCTTGCTCGACGAGATCCGCGGCACCGCTGCGTTCGCCGCGCTCGATGCGTCCACCTGGGCCGCGGTGCTGGACTTCGTCGTGCAGGGCGGCCGTGCGCTGGCGCAGTACCCGGACTACCGCAAGGTGGTGCTGGACGAGGACGGCGTGTACCGCGTGCACGACCGCCGCATCGCGCTGCGCCATCGCCTGTCGATCGGCACCATCACCAGCGATGGCAGCGTGGCGGTGCGCTTCCTGCGCGGCGGCCGGCTCGGCGCGGTGGAAGAGCAGTTCGTCGGCCGCCTGCGCCGTGGCGACCGTTTCCAATTCGCCGGACGCCTGCTGGAACTGGTGCGGCTGGAAGACATGACCGCCTACGTACGCCTGGCCAAGGGCGGCGACGGCAGCGTGCCGAAATGGATGGGCGGGCGCATGCCGCTGTCCTCGGCGCTGGCGCGCGAAGTGGAAGCGGTGTTCGCCGAGCCGCGCGGCGAGGAGGAACTGCGCGCCTTGGCGCCGCTGCTCGGCCTGCAGCGCGCGCTGTCGGCGCTGCCGTCGCCGCAGCGGCTGCTGGTGGAGAGCGTGCGCGCGCGCGATGGCCGCCACGTGTTCGTCTATCCGTTCGCCGGGCGCCAGGTGCACGAAGGCCTGGCCGCGCTGCTGGCGCTGCGCTGGGGCCGGCGCCAGCGCAATACCTTCAGCTTCGCCGCCAACGACTACGGCCTGGTGCTGTCGCCGGCGCAGGACGTGGTCGCCGATGAACCCCTGCTGCGCGAACTGCTCAGCCCCGAGCATCTGTTCGAGGACCTGCGCGAAAGCCTCAACCTGGGCGAACTGGCGCGGCGCCAGTTCCGCGAGATCGCGCGCGTATCCGGCCTGCTGCCGCCGAGCCTGCCCGGCGGCACGCCGCGCAGCCTGCGCCAATTGCAGGCCTCCAGCGGCCTGCTGTACGACGTGCTGAGCCGCTTCGATCCCGGGCACCTGCTGCTGGCGCAGGCCGAACGCGAAGTGCTGCAGGGCGAGATGGAACTGACCCGGCTCGCCGCCACCCTGCACGACTGCGCCGGGCGCGATCTGGCCGTGTACACGCCGCGCAGCCTGACCCCGCTGTCGTTCCCGCTGTGGGCCGAGAGCATCCGCGGCCAGCTCAGCACCGAGGACTGGAAGGCGCGGGTGACCCGCGCCGCCGCGCAGCTGGAACAACGCCATGCGCGCTGAACTGGACTGGCGCCTGGCCGGCGAGCCGATGACTCTGCTCGGCGAACGCGCGTTGTACTGGCCGGCGCGCCGGCGGCTGCTGATCGCCGACCTGCACCTGGGCAAGGCCGACGTGTTCCGCCGCGCCGGCATCGGCCTGCCCAGCGGCGGCACCGCGCTGGACCTGCAACGCCTCGCCGCACTGCTGCAGGCACAGGACGCGCAGGAACTGTGGATCCTCGGCGACGTGCTGCACGGCGCCGCGCCCGCGGCCGCCTGGCAACGCGACTGGCACGCCTGGCGCGCCGCGCATCCGCAGTTGCGCGTGGCCGCGATCGCCGGCAACCACGACCGCGCGCTGGCCGGCGCCGGGTTGGACATCGCGCTGCTCGGCGAACAGGTCGAGGACGGCCCGTTCGCGCTGCGCCACGATCCGGCGCCGCACCCGCACCTGCACGTGCTGTGCGGACACCTGCATCCGCTGGCGAAGCTGCCCGGCATGCGCCAACGCTGGCCGGCCTTCTGGCTGCGCGAGCGGATGACGGTGCTGCCCGCGTTCTCGCAGTTCACCGCCGGCGTGGTGCCGATCCTGGACCCGGACGAACGCCTGGTCGTCTGCGTCGAAGGCGCGACGCTGGCGTTGCCGGCGGCAATGAAATAGCGCGCCCCCCGGATACGCCGATCGCGCCCTGTGGGAGGGACTTCAGTCCCGACGCGTTATCGGTAAAGCGTCGGGACTGAAGTCCCTCCCACAAGAAAGCGCTGGCGCCGCGGCATCGCAACAGGTCGACCGATCGCAGAAACAACGTCGTTCGCCACCTGCACGAACGCACTGGCTCACTGCACCTGTTCGCCCTGCGCGTGCCCCGCCGCAATCCGTGGCACTGCCGCCGTCTCCGCCAGCGCCTGCAGAAATCCAGGCTCCAGCGGCAGCTTGCCGAACCACCCGTGCTGGGTACCGCTGAGCACGCGCAGCATGTGCCCGCGACCGCCCGGCATGCGCCCGGCCGGCCGCATGCCGAGGTCGCGCACGCGCGCCACCAGGTCGCGCTCGGACTGGAACAGCGGGGTCAGCCAGCGGCTCCAGAACTGGTATACCGCCACGTGCGCGTGCCGCTGCGCCTGGTAGCGCGCCAGCGCCGCGTCCAGGTCCGGGGCTACACGCAAGCTCTCGCTCAACACCCACGCATCCATCAGCGCCATGTTGACGCCCTGCCCCAGCTGCGGGCTCATCGAATGCGCCGCGTCGCCGGCCAGCACCAGGCGGCCGCGGTACCAGCGCTGCTGCACCGCGTCGCGATAGCTGGCCCGTGCCAATTGCGCCGGCTCGCAGACCTGCGCCAGGCGCTCGCGCGCCTGCGGCCACAGCTGCGCGACCTCGTCCAGCCACGCCTCCATGCCGCGCGCCTGCCAGGCGTCGAAATCGGCGGTGGGCAGGCTCCAGAAGAAACTCATGCGCGGCTCGGGATCGCCGGGCCGGGTACCGACTGGCAGCAGCCCGATCATCTTGCGCGCGGCCACGTAGCGCTGGCGCAGTTCGTCGGCGAAGGCCCAGTCGCCGCGCGGCAACAGGCACCACAGCGCGCCCCACGGATACAGCCGATCCAGGCGCGTGCCCTGCACCTGCGCGCGCAACGCCGAGGCCGAACCGTCGCTGGCGATCACCAGATCGAACGGGCCATGCCAGCGCCCATGCTGGTCCTGCACCCGGCGCAGGCCGTCGTCGATGGCGACGATGCGCGTGTCGCGCTGCAGCTCGGCATAACCGTCCCACGCCTGCGCCAGCAGCGAGAACAAGGCACCGCGCTGCATGCCCAGCCCGAACAGGCGCGTATCCAGATCGCGGTAGCGCATGTCCATCACCGCGCGGCCGCACGGCGTCTCGCCGTACAGGCGCCGCACCGGCGCGCCATGCGCCAGCGCCTGCTCGAGCAGGCCGATCCGCCACAGCACCTGCAACCCGGTCGGCTGCAGCAGGAACCCGGCGCCGACCGGACCCGGCTGCGGCGCGCGTTCGAACACCTGCACCCGATGGCCGTCGCGCGCCAGCAGCAGCGCCAGCGCCTGGCCCGCCGTGCCGTAGCCGACGATGCCGATCCGCATCCGTTGCTTCATCGCATCCACCGATTGCGGGCGACACCGCAGCGGTATCGCCATCCATAAAAAACCCCGCCGGAGCGGGGCTCAAAAACAGCTCAGCCGAGCAAGCGATTTACTCGACAGGCGTAATATTGGAGGCCTGCGCGCCCTTCGGACCCTGGGTCACGTCATAGCTGACACGCTGTCCTTCCTGCAGGCTGCGGAAGCCCTTGGAATTGATCGCGGAGAAGTGCGCGAATACATCGGCGCTGCCGTCTTCCGGTGAAATAAAGCCAAATCCCTTGGCGTCGTTGAACCACTTGACGGTACCGTTCGGCATGGTGATGCGAGACCTTGTGCAATGAATGGGTGGTGGTTGTGCGGCATCCCGCACCGGCGGAGTATGCAAAGCTTGCGCAACGAAGACAATCACCCGCGCGCCAGTTCGCCGATCAGCTCCGGCAGCCCCGCCGACGCCGCCTCCACGTTCGCCAGCACCTCGGCCAGGGTGATTTCCTGCGCGTCGCCGCAGCCTGCGGCCCAGTTGGCCACGATCGCCAGGCACACGTATTCCAGGCCCAATTCGCGCGCCAGGCCCGCTTCCGGCATGCCGGTCATGCCGACCAGATCGCAGCCGTCGCGGCGCAACCGCGCGATCTCTGCAATCGTTTCCAATCGCGGTCCCTGGGTGGCGCCGTAGCAGCCGCCATCGACCACCTTGGCGCCGGTCACGCGCGCGGCGGCCAGTACCTTGCTGCGCAGCATCGGCGAATACGGGTGGCCGAAATCCACGTGCAGCACCTCGCTGCCCGGCTCCTCGCTGAGCGTGGACACGCGGCCCCAGGTGTAGTCGATGAGTTGGTCCGGGCAGGCCAGCACGCGCGGCCCGAAGCGCTCGCCGATGCCGCCGACGGTGTTGAGCGCGAGCACCCGGGTGGCGCCGATTTGCTGCAGCGCCGCAAGGTTTGCGCGGTAATTGATCTTGTGCGGCGGCAGCGAATGGCCCTCGCCGTGCCGGGCCAGGAACGCGACCCGGTGGCCGAGCAGCGTGCCGATGCGGATCGGGCCGGACGGACTGCCGTAGCGGGTGTCGACCTGGCGGGTCTCCACGTCATCCAGTTGCGCGAGTTTGTAGACGCCGGTGCCGCCGATGACGGCCAGTGCGATGTTGTCCATGCGGATCCTCGAATCAGAACGTGCGCGCACGCCGGCCGCGACGGCCGGCGCGCAATGGGAAAAAGGCGCCGCGCCTCATTCCTTCATCGCGTAGATCGCCGGCAGGTTGCGCAGGCCTTCGTTGACGTCCATGCCGAAGCCGAACACGTAGCGGTCGGGGACTTCCACGCCCACGTAGTCGGCGTCGACGCCGTCCACGCGGCGGTCGTGGCGCTTGACCGTCATCGCCGCGATGCGCACGTCGGTGGCGCCCTGCTCCAGGCACCATTGGCGCACCGCCAGCAGGGTCAGGCCTTCGTCGAGGATGTCGTCGAGCAGCAGCACGCGGCGCCCGTACAGCGCGGTGGCCGGGCGGTGCTTCCACACCAGCTCGCCGCCGACGGTCTCGCCGCGGTAGCGGGTGGCGTGCAGGTAATCCAGCTGCAGGTCCTGGCCGCGCGCGCCCAGTTCCAGCGCCAGTTGCCCGGCGAACGGCAGCGCGCCGTGCATGATGGTCAGGTAGACCGGGATCTCGCCGCGGTAGTCGGCGGCGATGGCGTCGGCCATGCGCGCGATGGCCTGGTCGAGGTGCGGACGATCGACCAGCAGGTCGGCCTGGGCCAGGGCCTGGGCGATGGTGAGAGTGGACATCAGGCGGTTTTTCCGAAGGTTGCGAGCAGGTGGGATTGGGTGTGGCCGTAGCGGGCATCGGCGAGCAGGCCGTCCCAGCCGAGGGCGCCGCGGCCGATCAGGCCGAGCAGCGCGGCGGTATTGAGCGGGCGGTCGCGCACGGCCTGCAGCGAGTCTTCGACCAGTTCGGGATGGCAGACCAGGACCACGTCGCAGCCGGCGTCCAGGTGCGCCGACACGCGCGCGGCGACGCCGCCGGCGGCGAACGAGGCGGCCATGCCGATGTCGTCGGAGAACACCACGCCGCGGAAGCCCAGGTCCTGGCGCAGGATCTGCTGGATCCAGCGCGGCGAATAGCCGGCCGGTTCCGGCGCGACCTGCGGGTAGACCACGTGCGCCATCATCACCGCGTCGGCGCCGGCGGCGATGCCGGCGGCGAACGGCAGCAGGTCCTGCTCGCGCAGTTCCTGCAGCGGGCGCGGATCGACGGCGTTGTCGACGTGGGTGTCTTCCAGCACCGTGCCGTGGCCGGGAAAGTGCTTGAGGGTGGCGGCCATGCCGACGCTGTGCATGCCGCGCACGTAGGCGCCGGTGAACGCGGCCACCACCTGCGGATCGTCGCTGAAGGCGCGGTCGCCGATCGCGCGGTTGCCGCGCGCCAGGTCCACCACCGGGGCGAAACTCAGGTCCACGCCGCTGGCGCGGACCTCGCTGGCCATCAGCCAGGCATGCTGCTCGGCCAGCGCCAGCGCCGCGTCGCGGTCGCGCGCATACAGCGCGCCGAAACCGTGCAGCGGCGGCAACGCGCTGTAGCCCTCGCGGAAGCGCTGTACGCGGCCGCCTTCCTGGTCCACGCAGATCAGCTGCGGCCGCGGCGCCGCGGCGCGGATCGCCGCGGTCAGCTCCGCGAGCTGCGCCCTGGAGGCGAAGTTGCGCTTGAACAGGACCACGCCGGCGACGGCATCGTGCTGCAGCCAGTCGCGTTCCTGGGCGGTGAGTTCGGTAGCGGCGACGCCGATCGCGAGCATGCGGGGATTCTCCTGCCAGCGCTGGTCAGCGCGCCTGGGCGGCATTGTCGCAGATGCCGGCGCCGGCGACAGGCCGCAAGTGCCGTGCGGTGCCGTGCGGTGCCGGCGCGTGCCGATGGCGCGCCGTGGCTGCGCCACGTTGCGCTCGTGTGACCGGCCTACACCGCGCAACCGTCGGAGCCGCAGTCCTGCGCCGCATCCGGCGCCGGCGGCAGCAGGCCGCGCAGGGTCGCGGCGAACACTTCCGGCGGCTGCGCTCCCTGGATCGCGTGGCGGCCGTCGACGACGTAGGTCGGCACTGCGCGGATGCCCATCGCCTGCGCCTGCTGCAGCTGCGCCTGGATCTCGGCCAGGCCCTCGTCGCCGTCCAGCAGCGCCTGCACCCGCGCCGCGGGCAGCCCGCCGGCGGCGCCGGCGGCGAGCAGCGTACTGGTCTCGGCCAGGTTGCGGCCCTCGGCGAAATGCGCGTGGAACAGCGCCTCGGCCACCGCCTCGGCATCGCCTTCGCGCGCCGCCAGCCACAGCAGCCGGTGCGCCGGCAACGTGGTCACCCGCACCTGGCCGCGGTCGAAGTCGAACGGCAGCCCCTCGGCGCGCGCGGTGGCCTGGGTCTGCGCCAGGATCTGCTCGGTGCGCGCGGCGCCGCCAAACTTGGCTTCATACGCCTTGCGCAGCGGCACCGGCTCGGTGCCGGCATCGGGATCGAGCAGGTACGGATGCCAGTGGATCTCCAGCGCCGGCGCATCCGCGCCGAGCGCCGCGATGCCTTGCTGCAACCGGCGCTTGCCGATCCAGCACCAGGGGCAGACCACGTCGGACCGGATATCGAGGCGCATGAGGTTGGCATTCGGGATTGGGGGATTAAGGCATACAACCGGAGTTCGCATCATCAGCCGAACTCTGACCGCGGAAGAAGTGCGATCTATCACTGCCGGCTCGGATGAGCATTGTTCACCGATAGCGAGGCCTTGAAGCGATTGCGTTGAAGCGCTTGCGTTGCCTAAGCCGGATCAAAGAACGGCCGCTTTCGACAACCGCAGATAGCTATTGCGAGTTCAGAGTAAAAATCCCTGACCGCAGTAGCGATCGAACGTACATACGAAGGTATAGCCGGCATAAAAGTGAACCGCGGCACCAGCACCTAACTCTCCGATAAACAAAATTCTTCACACACCCTTGACTTCCATGAACAAAATTGCTATCAAACGGTGAAACAAAATACCAATCCAAGTTCAAGGATGAGCAATGTCTCTTTTTAGAGATGAAGTATTTCAAGCCAAAAAAAATGACAATCTCGGAGGGATTCGAATACCTCCTCCGAAAATGGGCTGGTTAGCAGCGTATATCGCGGCTTCTTCTCTAATTACGCTAGCGCTCATTTTTTTCTTTGGGTCGTACACAAAGACAGAGACAGCCGAAGGGATTTTAGTCCCAACCGATGGACAGCTAGATATACTCCCACCAAAAAATGGTTTGATCAGCCAAATTTTTGTCCACGAAGGTGACTTGGTCAAACCAGGCGCTCCGCTTTTCGAATTAACGGAAAACCAAGAAAGCGTTAGCCTTGGAGATACGAAAAAGGCTACCGCGGCACAGCTAATTAGGAAATTAGAAAGACTAGACGAGGCTCAAAAAGAGCAAAAGCGCACTTTTGCATTAAAGAGCCAAGAGCTGATAAATACCATAAATCTACTAGCCAACCAAAAGAAAGATATAGAAGAACAACTATCAATTCAAGCTAACCGAGCTCAAGCAGCTATGGAGCTTTATAAGAAGTGGCAAAAAGACGCCCAAGGAATTATCAGCGGATATCAAATCGGCCAGCAATACGATACCGCGATGCAACACAAGGCAACCTTAGCCAGCCTTAGCCAGCAGAGGTTCCGCATATCAGAAGAAATAATGCGGAGCAAATCAGAGATGGAGCAACTACCGGCCACACTCCGAGAAAAATTATTATTACTTGATCTTCAAATGGCAGACGTCGAACAAGCTCGCCTAGAAAATGCCGAAAACTCATCGATTGTTATTCGGGCGAGCAAGCCAGGAAGAATAAATAATATCATGGCAAAAGCAGGACAAGTTGTAAATACAGACTTTTCCCTAATGACACTCGTTGCAGATGCTTCCCCACTTGAAGCAGAGCTGTGGATTCCTGATATATCCGCGGGATTAATAAGACAAGGTTCCACCGTATCTATTGAATACGCCGCTTTTCCAAAGCAAACATATGGACTTCAATTGGGACACGTAAAAAGCATTTCTCTTAGTCCTGTACCACAGTCAAAACTTATCAAATATCTAGGCCAAGAAATCAAAGGTGCACGCTTTCGCATCTTGGTTGAATTAAGCGATCAATCAGTTTCGCTAGCAAAAGATGAAATCAGACTAAAGCCAGGCATGTCTTTAAAAGCTGACATAGTTGTAGGCAAACAAAAAATACGCGATCTATTTAAACCAAATAATTCTAAGGCACAGAACGATCAGCCCACGTTAACGGAGAGGCTCAAAAATGGCTGACGGATCGGGCTTTATTCATTGGAGTCAGAAGCGCCGAGTAGAACTTGTGATGCAGTCCGAAGGCGCGGAATGTGCTCTAGCATGCCTCACAATGATTTCAAAATTTCATGGGCACAACATCGATCTTCCAAGTCTACGCAGACGCTTCAGCTCTTCCTTAAAAGGAATAACTTTAGCTAGAATGATTGATATCGCAAATGAACTATCATTTGAATGCAGACCATTGAAAGCCGAACTGGAATATCTATCGTTTGCGAAATTACCGTGTATAGCACATTGGGATCTAAATCACTTCGTAGTTATAGCCGCCACAAAAAAAAACAAAATCGTCATCTATGACCCTGCTCGCGGAGTCCGAAAGATTTCCTACAGAGAGGCCAGCGACCATTTTACAGGGGTATTACTTGAATTAGAGCCCTCGACGGACTTCGCCCCTCAGACAGAAATTCGCCACATCTCCTTGAAGGCACTTACAGGAAAAATTCACGGGCTAAAAAGAGCTGTCACTCAAATAATAATCTTAGCCCTTGGAATAGAGGCGCTAGCTTTAGCCATTCCATTACAGTTGCAGTTAACTATTGATCAGTTCAGCGCATCAAATGACACGAGTATCTTACTGATAATAAGCATCTCCTTTACCTTAATCGTAATTACACACTCGCTACTTTCGATTGCTCGAGCTTGGATAATAAGCTGGCTGGGAGCCAACATTAACTCCCAGTGGGTTACCAATATGTTCGGCCATCTATTAAAGCTTCCATTAGAATTTTTTGAAAAGCGGCACTTGGGCGATATCTTATCGCGATTTTCATCAATATACTCAATTCAATCAACACTCACAGGATCTTTTCTTTCGGCAATCCTTGATGGATTGACAGGAATATTGGCGTTACTATTATTAATTTCCTATAGCCCCATTCTAACTTGCTTTGTCGTTGCGATGGCCTGTATTTATTCACTACTTCGTGCACTTATGTTTAAGAGCTTATGGTCAGCCAATGAAGAGAGTGTCGTTTACGCGGCACGACAACAGACAGAACTTATGGAATCGGTACGCGGCATCCAAGCCATTAAAATATCCCAAAAGCAAGCGGAGCGGAAATCGCGCCTAAGCAATTCAACGATGGAGGCCGCCAAAAGGCAACTATCTGCACAAAGAATTGAACTAGGCTTCAACACTGCGAACCAAGGAATATTTGGGTTGCAACGCGTCGTTTTGATCGCGGCTTGCGCTTATATGGTAAGCAGAGGAGAACTCAGCGCCGGCATGTTAGTTGCCTTTGTTGCCTACGCCGATCAGTTTTCATCAAAAACTAGCACTTTAGTAGACAAGTTAATTGAGTTTAAAATGCTAAAACTTCATCTATTGCGGATATCAGACATTGCTCTCGAAAGTCCTGAAAAGCCCCCAATCTTAACCAATAAAAAAGAAAAAGGAAGCAACGAAAGCATCTATATTGAGAATGTTAGCCACAGGTACTCAGACGACGAGCCCTGGGTGATAAATAATTTGTCCATGGAAATAATGAAAGGCGAATCGCTTGCTATTGTAGGCCCTAGTGGATGCGGAAAGTCCACGCTAGCCAAATTGATTCTTGGGCTCCTAACACCAACTCAAGGCACGATAAAATTCGGAAATTCCAGCAGCCTAGCGAGCTCCCCTGGAACAATTGCCGCAGTGATGCAAGATGACAATCTCTTTTCAGGGAGTATCGCTGACAATATCGCATTCTTTGACAGCGACGCAGACAAAGATGCAATTGAGGAAGCAGCTCGCTTAGCCGCAATCCATAACGAGATAAATATAATGCCGATGGGCTATGAAACCCTGGTTGGAGACATGGGTTCTACGCTATCAGGAGGCCAGAAGCAGCGTTTACTTTTAGCTCGCGCGCTATACAGAAAGCCACAAGTCCTGGTTTTAGACGAAGCATCAAGTCACTTGGATGCTGCAAACGAAGCACTAATCAACAAAACCATCAAGGAGCTAAATATAACGAGAATAACTATTGCCCATCGAAAAGAGACGATCGACCAAGCTGATCGAGTGTTTGATTTATCGCTGCACGTGTCAATAGCATCACGTAGCAACTGAAGCAAGGGCCCTGCTGCAGTTGCCACGTGGCGTTAGGTAGACGCCAACCAAAAACCGACAAAGGCAAAAAAAATGGAAAATAACACCGTGAAGCCCGTGCTGAAGTCTCTTTCCCGTCTGGTAACGGCCGATGAACTAACGAAAGTTAGTGGCGCCGGCACCGTAGTCAAACTACCTGGAGCAGTGACCACGGAAAATTCGTACGACAAGAATGGGAAGTATGTATCTCAAGACAAGATCGAAAGCAATTAAATCCCCCATATAAGGAGAAAGAAATGAGCAAAGACACCATCACTCCTATCGCCAAGACGTTAGCTCGCTGCATTTCTGCAGATGAGTTGAGCCAAGTAAGCGGAGCTGGAACAATAGTGCGCACCCCGGCTGCCGGGTCTGGTGGAACGGCAACTGAAGAAACATACAAGGGCAACTCTAAGACACCCAGCGGGCTCGATACAATTATCGAAACGCCTTAACTACGCAAGCGTGCACCACGATAGTGGTGCACGCTTCGCTTATCAAAATCCGATCGGCAGCTGCATGCACCGATAACAAGTAGATATCACCATGGCATCTAAAGTACTTATAGTTTCCTCCGAAGAAGATGATACACACGCCAAGGTGGTTGCTTGGTCGTTAAGGGAAAGAGGGCATGAGGTAATCTTCTGGGACACTTCCAAAGTCATACAAACCGCAGGATATAGTGTTGAAGTGAGTAACGATTTACCATTGGCTGTCCAGATCAACTTACAAGAAAATTTCGATAGCGCCTGGCTCAGGCGCGTGTTCTGGCCACGAAATTTTTCTATTGCCACGGATGCTGCAGACAAAGATTACATCTCAGGGGAGAACAAGAGGTACATAGATAACGTGCTTGACTGCCTATCAAACAACGGCATTAAATGGCTTAATGACAAACCAGCTTGCATTAGCGGCGAACTAAAAATCAAGCAACTTTACGCGTGTCATCAACTAGGGATTCGCTTTCCTAATACTCTCATTAGCTCCGATGCCTCAAAGATCAGAAATTTCGTCGCGAAGCACGGTGCTGTAGCAGTTAAGCCACTAGACGTTTACACTTGGAAGCAAGATGACGGCAGCAGGCTTATGACCTATACGAATGTCATAACTAACGCGCAGCTCCAAAACATAAGTGATGAAGAGCTACTTTCGTGCCCTGTGATCTACCAAGAGCTAATTGATAAAAAATTGGAACTTCGCGTGGTTGCTGTTGGCAAAGAAGTATTTGCATGCAGTATAAAAAATCCCAATGCTGAATGCATTGATTTTCGATTCTACCAAACCGATGAAACTCTCGAATACTCCTCATTCGACGTACCTCCAAGGTTAAGAGAAGAAATGTTAAAGCTCATTAACTTTTTTGGCCTGCAAATGGCGAGCAGCGACTTTTGCGTAGACAAAGATGGAAACATTTTTTTTCTTGATTTAAACCCAGGCGGCGCTTTTCTTTTCGTCGAATATTGGGGAGGCAACCGGATTGTGGCTAGTGTAGCGGCCTTGCTTGGCGGGGGGCTACCTAATGACTACAACAGCCTAACTGATTACAACTTAATGGCTGAGGAAAATAACAGAGTAACAGGAGCATGAATTTGATGAATTTGATGTGAGTAGTAACTTAGCAAAAAATTTGAACAATCGCTTCTTGCTTACCCAGCGAACGGACGCGAGGGAGCCGCTAAGTTGTAGTAACGTGCGTCATCTGCAACCTCGGCTTCCAACCATTTTGGCTTTGCGGAGGCCTCATCGGCGGAGTTCAGTTCGATCTCGGCAACTACCAGTCCAGGTAAAGGGTATGAAGCGCGTTGCGGAAAAGCCATGGTATTGGCGAGCGCTTGATTTCTACCTGCCACGTAACAAAAATAGTACATCATAGGAACCGCAATGCACCAATTGTCCGCAAGCACACTGATTCGACGCGTCATGCATGCGATTTTTCTTGCTGGTGTCATCAGCACAGCCCCTACAGCGAGCGCTGAAGACGCGGGTCCAGCTTATGACATCGCCGTAGCGAGTGGCACCCAGAAAGACCATGCATACTTGTTACTGTTGACGGAACTGAATCAAGAAACTGGTGCACCGCTTACTGAGGAACAACTGGAACGATTCAAGGCCCTCCTGGTGTCGAAAGGCTGGCCGACCAGCGAGACCACAGGTAGAGAAGGCATCGATGTCGCTGGCCAGTTGCTTCTGCGCGCCTCTGGAGAATTTTCTTTTCAGAACTACATGCTTGAGCTAATGGATCAGCAGGTTGATATAGATGTTGATCCAGCGGCCTATGCACGCCTATCTGACCTAATTTATCAACAGCATGGAGATGGTCAGATCTATGGCACCCTTCTGGGCATTGTCGCAGGTAAAGTGGAGCCAGTGCCCGCGATGACACGCTATGGAAAAAGTAGATTCTTTCGAGATTTTTACGGCCTTGCACCCCTCGATCAGGAAATTGAAGACGCACAGAATCGGGTGGATTCAGGTCATCCGATCCCCCAACCTTACGCTGAACTTAGACTATCCAAGCAGGTCCAAGCATATTCCCGGCCAGATATAAGGGAGAGCCTGGGACACATGATTGCTGATGATCAAGCAGCGCGCCAATCTATTTCTCAAACAGTCAGCAAGAAAGAGATCGCGGCCGCCAAGAAGCGCGTTGCCGAGGTAGATGGGAAGAACCTTCCGCTGATTAAGTCGATCTTTAAAGAGGTTGGCTTCCCTACCATTTCAATGGTTGGGAGAGACGGTGTCTCCACTGCTTTTCTGCTCGTTCAGCATGCGGACGACGATCTCGATTTCCAGCGACTCGCCCTTGAGTTGGCGAAACCTCTAATGGAACAGCGGCAGCTCTCTAAACAGCAATACGCTATGCTTTTTGATCGTGTCCGCCTGGCTAGTGGTAAACCCCAGCGCTATGGCACCCAAGTCCAAACGGTCGATGGAAAAACACATCTTCGCCCTGTCGAGGACCCCGAGAATCTTGATATTAGGCGAAAACAAATGGCACTTGGCCCAATAAAGGACTATCTCAACTCTTTTTAGAAAAGCATTTGAATTTTAGAACACACTTCAAAGTTTAGACAAATTCCGAAAATCTAAGGACACAGTAGGCTGATTCTCAAGCACTGACGCGCTTCTACAAATCCCAGACACTCATTCCCAGCTTTTCGAACGCCGCCCGTCGACGTCGATCGCGCGTGCGCCGCGTTGCCGGCGTGTGACCGGCCTACACCGCGCAACCGTCGGGGCCGCAGTCCTGCGCCGCGGCCGGCGCCGGCGGCAGCAGACCGCGCAGGGTCGCGGCGAACACCTCCGGCGGCTGCGCTCCCTGGATCGCGTGGCGGCCGTCGACGACGTAGGTCGGCACTGCGCGGATGCCCATCGCCTGCGCCTGCTGCAGCTGCGCCTGGATCTCGGCCAGGCCCTCGTCGCCGTCCAGCAGCGCCTGCACCCGCGCCGCGGGCAGCCCGCCGGCGGCGCCGGCGGCGAGCAGCGTGCCGGTCTCGGCCAGGTTGCGCCCTTCGGCGAAATGCGCGTGGAACAGCGCCTCGGCCACCGCCTCGGCATCGCCTTCGCGCGCCGCCAGCCACAGCAGCCGGTGCGCCGGCAGCGTGGTCACCCGCACCTGGCCGCGTTCGAAGTCGAACGGCAGCCCCTCGGCACGCGCGGTGGCCTGGGTCTGCGCCAGGATCTGCTCGGTGCGCGCGGCGCCGCCGAACTTGGGTTCATACGCCTTGCGCAACGGCACCGGCTCGATGCCGGCATCGGGATCGAGCAGGTACGGATGCCAATGGATCTCCAGCGCCGGCGCATCCGCGCCGAGCGCCGCAATGCCTTGCTGCAACCGGCGCTTGCCGATCCAGCACCAGGGGCAGACCACGTCGGACCAGATATCGATGCGCATGAGAGGGGAATGGAGAATGGAGAATGGGGAGTGGCAAAAGCATAAGCCCGATCGCCGCGCTTGACCCGCTTTTGCGAATTCCCAATCTCTAATCCCGGCTTTCCGGCCACTCACGGAATGGATGCGAAGCCAGCGCCAGGTTGTAATAGCGCGCATCGTCGGTGACTTCGGCGCCGATCCAGTCGGGCTTGGCGAAGGCCTCATCGGCGCTCTCCAGCTCGATCTCGGCGACCACCAGCCCGGCGTTGTCGCCGAGGAACTCGTCCACTTCCCACAGATGGCCCTGGTGCTGCACCAGGTGCCGGCGCTTGTCGATCAGCCCGCCCACGCACAGCGCCAGCAGCGCGCGCGCGTCGTCCAGCGGCAGCGGATACTCGAACTCCTGGCGGGTGTGCCCCAGCTCGCGCGACTTGAGGTTGAGGAACGCCTCCTGGTCCTGGATACGGACCCGCACCGAGGCCTTCTGCGCGCCGCTGTCCATCGCCGCCTGGTCGTTGATGTAGCCCTGCGCCATCGGGATCACCCGATGCGCCGCGGCGCGCCAGCCGTCGCCGGTGACGAGGAATTTGCGTTCGATTTCGATGGCCATGGGAATGGGGAATCGGGAAAGGAGAATGGGAAAAGCATAAGCCAGCGCGCGGACGCCGCTGTTACCACTCCCTATTCCCCATTCCCGACTCCCGGCTTCTCGAACACCGCAATGCTCTCCACATGCGCCGTATGCGGAAACATGTCCATCGCGCCGGCGGCCTTCAGCACGAAGCCCTGCTCGTTGACCAGGTAGCCGGCGTCGCGCGCCAGCGAGCCGGGGTGGCAGCTGACGTAGACGATGCGCTGGAACGTCTCCAGCGGCAGCTGCCGCAGCACCTCGATCGCGCCGGAGCGCGGCGGGTCGAGCAGCAGCTTGTCGAAGCCCTGGCGCATCCACGGCGCCTGGCGCTGGTCCTGGGTCAGGTCGGCGGCGAAGAACTGCGCGTTGTCCAGGCCGTTGCGCTGTGCGTTGTCGCGCGCGCGCGCCACCAGCCCCGCATCGCCCTCCACGCCCACCACCTCGCGCACCGTGCGCGCCAGCGGCAGGGTGAAGTTGCCCAGCCCGCAGAACAGGTCGAGCACGCGGTCGCCGGGCTGCGCGTCGAGCAGGGTCAGCGCCAGCGCGATCATCTTCTGGTTGAGCGAGGCGTTGACCTGGATGAAGTCCAGCGGCCGGAACGCCAGCTCCACGTCCCATTGCGGCAGCCGGAACGACAGCGGCACCTGCTGCGGGTGCAGCGGATGCACGCTGTCCACGCCGCCGGGCTGCAGGAAGATGGCGAAGTCGTGGGCCTGGGCGAAGGCCACCAGCGCGTCCTGGTCGTGCGCGCTGAGCGGCTGCATGTGGCGGAAGGTCAGCGCCACCGCGTCGTCGCCGACGATGAACTCGATCTGCGGGATGTCGCGCTTGCCGTCCAGGCTCTCGACCAGCGCGGCCAGCGCGCTCACCTTGAAGCCGATCTGCGGGATCACCGTGTGGCACACCGACAGGTCGGCGACGAAGCGCGGGTCCTGCTCGCGGAAGCCGACCAGGGTCTTGTCCTTCTTCTCCACCCGGCGCACCGAGAAGCGGCCCTTGCGCCGGTAGCCCCAGGGTTCGCCGGACAGCGCCGGCAGCACCGTCTGCGGGGTCACGTGGCCGATCCGCTCCAGGTTCTCGGTCAGCACCCGCTGCTTGGCCAGGATCTGCTGGTCCTCGGCCAGGTGCTGCAGCACGCAGCCGGCGCAGACCCCGAAATGCGGGCAGCGCGGTTCGACCCGCTGCGGCGAGGCCTGCAGCACCTGCAGGGTGCGCGCTTCGTCGAAATGACGGTTACGCGCGGTGGGCTCGGCGAGCACCGTCTCGCCCGGCAGCGCGCCGGCGACGAAGGCGACCTTGCCGCCCTCGCCCTCGGGGCGGGCGACGCCGCGGCCGTCGTGGCTGAGGTCGACGATATCGGTCTGGAACGGGGTGCGGTCTAGGCGTTTTCTGGATCGGGCCACGTGGCGGCAGGCTGCGGGCGAAAAAGGGCGGCCATTGTCGCAGATGCGCCAGGGCCTGCCGATGCGCGGGGAGCGGCCCTGCGGTGCGCGGGCGCCGACGCCGCCCTATCGGTGCCCGGACGCGGCGCTTCGGGTTGCCCTGGCCTGCGCCGATCCGGCCAGCGCCCCCCCGGCGGCGGGCCCGGGGCACCGGCTTGCGGACGCGGCGGCGGCGGCGCAAAGTGATGCGACGCATCGTCGCAGCCGCTAAGATGCGCCCAGGCCGCATGGAGGCATAAGGATGGCATCGACCCAGGACCCTGTGACGCGACTTTTGCTGGTCGAGGACGACCCGATCAGTCGCACGTTTTTGCAAGTGACGCTGGAATCCCTGCCCGCGCAGGTCGATCTGGCCGACACCGTCGCTTCCGCGCTGGCCAGTGCGCAGGCGCAGGAACACGACCTGTGGCTGATCGACGCCAACCTGCCCGACGGCAGCGGCGCCGACCTGCTGCAGCGCCTGCAGCGGCAGCGCCCCGGCACCCTGGCGCTGGCGCATACCGCCGACGCCAGCGGCGCGGTCCGCGAGCACCTGCTCGGCGCCGGTTTCGCCGAAGTGCTGCTGAAACCGCTCAGTCCCGAACGCCTGCTGCAGGCGGTGCGCCGGTTGCTGGCGCGTGGCAGCGTCGGCACCGCGCCGGGCGCGGTGGAGGCGGCGGTGGACTGGGACGAGACCACCGCCCTGGTCGCGCTCAACGGCGAGCGCTCGCACCTGATCGCGCTGCGCGAACTGTTCCTGGCCGAGTTGCCCGGCACCCGCGACGCGGTCGCCTCGGCGCTGCAGCTCAGCGACGAGCAGGCGGTGCGCAACCACCTGCACCGGCTGCAGGCCAGCTGCGGCTTCGTCGGCGCCGCGCGGCTGGCGCGCGCGGTACGCCAGCTGCAGGGCGACCCGGCCTCGTCGCAGGCGCGCAGCCAGTTCAGCGAGGCGGTGGCCGCGTTGCTGCATTGAGGCCGGGACTCGGGACTCGGGACTCGGGACTCGGAAAAGCATGGCATGTCGTTGCCATGCGCCATCCAGCGCCGGAGTCGCGGCAAAAAACGCGAGCGCCGCGCGGAGTTCCATCCGCTTATTCCCGGATGCCGCCGTCCACGGACTACGCCGTTCCGGGTCCCTGGTCCCCGGTCCCCGGTCCCGGCTCTGCTGTTCCGAGTCCCGAGTCCCGAGTCCCAAGTCCCGGCCCTGCTGTTCCGAGTCCCGAGTCCCGAGTCCCGAGTCCCGACGCAAACCGGCCCGCCCGCGCCAGATCCTCCAGCATTTCCCACGACTTCAGGCCGCGCCCGCCGAGGTGGTGCAGCAGCACCACGCGCATGCCGCGGCGCAGGCCGGGCAGGTCTTCGGCCACCGGCATCTCGTCGGCGGCCAGCGCCAGCAGCGCGCGGCCGGTGGCCATGCCGCTGCGCTGGTCGTGGCCGCGGTCGCTGAGCAGGCGGCGCGGGCCGTGCTCGGCGTCCAGCACGTAGCGTGCGGCCGGGTCGATCGGCTCGCCGTCGCCGTCGTGGCGCAGGTCGAAGCCCACGCCCAGCGCGTCCAGCAGGTCGCGCTCGAAGCAGCGCAGCGTCCACGCCAGCGGCGCCTCCGCGCCCAGCCGCGCGCGCACCCGTGCGTAGGCCAGGTACAGGTCCGGCGCAGGATCGTCGCGCGGCGCCAGGCGCAGGGTCAGTTCGTTGATGTAGAACCCGGCGAGCATGCCGTCCCCGCTCAGCCGCGGCGCCGTATCCACCGCCTCAGCCGCACGCAGCTGGGCCAGCTCGCCGCGGCGCTGCGCGCTGAAGCGGATCGACTGCAGCGGCTGCAACGCGGCGCGCAGCGGCTGCTTCTTCGGCCCCTGCACGCCCCGCGCCAGCACGCCCAGCCGGCCGTACTGCGCGCTCAGCACCTCGACCAGCAGGCTGGTCTCGCGCCAGGGACGCGCGTGCAGGACGAAGCCGGGTTCATGTTCTATCACGGTCGGGACTCGGGACTCGGGACTCGGGACTCGGGACTCGGGACTCCAGGATGCTGTCCGGCGGCAAATCGCTGTCAAGCGATTTGATGAAAAAGCGCCCTGCTCCGAAGAGAAGCGGCAGCTGTATTTCCGGCTCAGCCGTTTTTTGTGGGAGCGGCTTCAGCCCCGACGCGTTACCGGTAAGGCGTCGGGGCTGAAGCCCCTCCCACAGAAAAGCGGAAATGCGGTGAACTTGCGAAAATCCCGAGTCCCGAGTCCCGAGTCCCGAGTCCCGAGTCCCGGCTTTACTACTCCCCGTACCCGAACGCCTTCAGCGCCGCCTCGTCGTCCGACCAGCCCTCGCGCACGCGCACCCAGGTCTCCAGGAACACCTTGGCCCCGAACAGGCGCTCCATCTGCTGCCGGGCCTTGGCGCCGATGTCCTTCAGGCGGGTGCCGCCCTTGCCGATCACGATCGCCTTCTGGCCCTCGCGCTCGACCCAGATCACCGCGCCGATGCGCAGCAACGCGCCGTCCTCGGCGAAGCGCTCGATCTCCACCGTGGTCGCGTACGGCAACTCTTCGCCGAGTTGGCGCATCAGCTGCTCGCGGACCAGTTCACCGGCCAGGAAGCGCTGGCTGCGGTCGGTGATCTCGTCCTCGCCGAACATCGGCGGGGCCTCCGGCACCAGCGCCAGCAGGTCGCGCACCAGCGCTTCCAGGCCCTTGCGCTTGAGCGCGGAGATCGGATGCACCGCGGCGAAGCTGCGGCCGTCGCTGACCTGCTGCAGGAACGGCAGCAGCGCGGTCTTGTCCTTGAGCCGGTCGACCTTGTTCACCACCAGCACCACCGGGATGCCGGAATCGCTGAGCACGTTGAACGCCAGCGTGTCCTCCTCGTCCCAGCGCCCGGCCTCGATCACCAGCAGGCCGGCGTCCACGCCTTCCAGCGAACCGCGCGCGGCACGGTTCATGACCCGGTTCATGGCGCGCTTCTGCTCGCGGTGCAATCCGGGGGTGTCGACCAGCACCAACTGCCCTTCCGGGAAGCTGGCGATGCCCAGCAAGCGGTGCCGGGTGGTCTGCGGCCGGTTGGACACGATGCTGACCTTGGCGCCCACCAGGGCGTTGGTCAGGGTGGACTTGCCCACGTTGGGGCGGCCGATCACGGCCACGCTGCCGCTGCGGTAAGGGGACGCTTGCTCGTTCACTTGCTGGAATCCAGTTGCTCGATGGCGGCGGCGGCGGCCTGTTGTTCGGCCAGCCGTCGCGAGGTGCCCTCGCCCTCGGTCATGAGGGCAGGCTCGGCGAGTACGCAGCGTACCCGGAATAGCTTGGCGTGTTCGTCGCCGGTTTCGCTGATCAGTTCGTAGGCCGGCAGCGCCCGCTGCCGGGCCTGCAGCCATTCCTGCAGGCGGGTCTTGGCGTCCTTCTCCGGCTTGCCCACCGGCAGTGCCGCCAGCGCCGTCTCGAACCAGGGCAGGATCACCGCACGGCAGGCCTCGAACCCGGCGTCCAGATAGATCGCCGCGACCACCGCCTCGACCGCGTCGGCCAGGATCGAATCGCGGCGATGCCCGCCGGACTTCATCTCGCCCGGCCCCAGCGTCAACCGCTCGCCCAGCTCCAGCTGGCGGCCGATGGTGGCCAGCGAGGCCTCGCGCACCAGTTCGGCGCGGGCGCGGGTCAGCGCGCCTTCGTCGGCCTTGGGCCAGCGCCGGTACAGCGCCTCGGCGATCAGCTGGTTGACGATGCTGTCGCCGAGGAATTCCAGCCGCTCGTTGTGCGGCGCGCCGGCGCTGCGATGCGTCAGCGCCTGCGCCAGCAGCTGCGGGTCGGCGAAGCGGTGACCGATGCGGTCGCCGCGCAGGATCGTTTTACTCGCCACCGCGCGTCGTCAGGTCCTGGGTGATGTCGAACTTGCCGACCACGTCCAGGTTGGCGATGAGCGGCTTGCGCACCTCGTAGGCCACGTGCATCTTCCAGCCCGAATCCATGCGGTCGAACTTGACGTCGTCCGGCTTCACGTTGTCCGAGTAGCTGATGTCCAGGCGGCGGAACAGCAGCATCTTCGCCTGCGCCGGATCCATGTCGGCGCTGCCGTTTTCGGCAGCCAGGCCCTTCATCGCCGAGCGCACCGCGTAGTACTCCATGTACATCGGGAACAGCTTCATGCCGATGTAAGCGAAGAAACCGACCACCGCCAGCACGATCACGAACGACGTCAACGTCATGCCACTTTGCTTGTGCTTCATCGCGCTTCCCCTTACGCCAGAAATCACTGGATGCCGGTCCCGATCCGTGAGGGATCGAAACTGCCGCTGCAGAACCACCCTTCGCAATTGAGCCACACCAGGAACGCCTTGCCGCGCAGATTCTCCTCGGGCAGGAAGTGGGTCTGGGTCCAGAAGCGGCTGTCCTCGCTATTGTCGCGATTGTCGCCCATCACGAAATACTGGCCCGGCGGCACCACCCAATCGCCCTGGCCGGCCGGATTGTTGCGCTCCAGCCATTCCAGTTCGGTGTGGGTGCGGCCCGGCAGGTATTCGGTGAGCAGCGTGGCGCCGGTCATCTCCGCGCCCTTGCCCTTGCCCACGTACTCGCCGCGCACCTGGTACTTCATCGGCGTGCCGTTGATGTACAGGGTATCGCCGTGGAAGCCGATGCGGTCGCCGGGCAGGCCGATGACGCGCTTGATCCAGTTCTCGTCCGGCTTGTGCGGCGGCTTGAACACCACCACGTCGCCGCGCTTGGGCTCGCTGGTCGGGATCACCTTCTGGTTGGTGATCGGCAGGCGGAAGCCGTAGGCGAACTTGTTGACCAGGATGAAATCGCCGACCAGCAGGTTCGGCATCATCGAGCTGGACGGGATCTTGTACGGCTCGGCGATGAAGCTGCGCAGGATCAGCACCACCGCCAGCACCGGGAAGAACGCCCGCGAATAATCGACCAGCACCGGCTCGGTATCCAGCAGCCAGGCGCGCGCCGCGCGGCGCCTGGCGAAGAACAGCTTGTCCAGCAACCAGACGATGCCGGTGGCGAGGGTCAGGACCACCAGCGCGATTTCAAACCATTTCATTCGTATTCCTTCGGAATGGGAATCGGGAATCGGGAACGGGGAATCGGAAAGGCAAGAGCGCCGCTCTTCCCATTCCCGATTCCCTACTCACCATTCCCAGCTACTTATCCATCTGCAGCACAGCCAGGAAGGCTTCCTGCGGGATCTCCACGCGGCCGACCTGCTTCATGCGCTTCTTGCCTTCCTTCTGTTTTTCCAGAAGTTTCTTCTTGCGCGACACGTCGCCACCATAGCATTTGGCCAGCACGTTCTTGCGCATCGCCTTGACCGTGCTGCGCGAGATGATCTGCGAGCCGACCGCGGCCTGGATCGCCACGTCGAACATCTGCCGCGGGATCAGGTCCTTCATCTTTTCGCACAGCTCGCGGCCGCGCCGGTCGGCGTGGCTGCGGTGCACGATGATCGACAGCGCATCGACCTTGTCGCCGTTGATCAGGGTGTCCACGCGCACGAACGGGCCGGCGTCGAAGCGCAGGAAGTGGTAGTCCAGCGAGGCGTAGCCGCGCGACACCGACTTGAGCTTGTCGAAGAAATCCAGCACCACCTCGGCCATCGGCAGTTCGTAGCTGATCTGCACCTGGCTGCCCAGGTAGTTGATGCCGATCTGGCTGCCGCGCTTTTCCTCGCACAGGGTGATGATGTTGCCGACGTAGTCCGGCGGAGTGAGGATGTTGGCGCGGATGATCGGCTCGCGGATCTCCTCCACGTTGTTCAGCGGCGGCAGCTTGGACGGGTTGTCCATCGGGATCACGCTGCCGTCGGTCTTGAGCACCTCGTAGACCACGGTCGGCGCGGTCGAGATCAGGTTGAGGTCGTACTCGCGCTCCAGCCGTTCCTGCACGATCTCCATGTGCAGCATGCCGAGGAAGCCGCAGCGGAAGCCGAAGCCCATCGCCTCGGAGCTCTCCGGCTCGAAGCGCAGCGCCGCGTCGTTGAGGCGCAGCTTGTCCAGCGCCTCGCGCAGGTCAGGATAGTCCTCGGCATCGACCGGGAACAGGCCGGCGAACACGCGCGGCTGCATTTCCTGGAAACCGGGCAGCGCATGCGGCGCCGGGTCGGCGGCCAGGGTCAGGGTGTCGCCGACCGGCGCGCCGTGCACGTCCTTGATCGAGGCGTTGATCCAGCCCACTTCGCCGGCGCCCAGCGCGGCCAGCTCCTTGCGCTTGGGGGTGAACACGCCGACCTTGTCGACCAGGTGGGTGCGGCCGGTGGACATCACCAGGATCTTGCTGCCCGGCTTGATCTCGCCCTGCATCACCCGCACCAGCGAGACCACGCCCAGGTAGTTGTCGAACCACGAGTCGATGATCAGCGCCTGCAGCTTGTCGGTGTCGCGCGGCTTGGGCGGCGGAATGCGGTGCACGATCGCTTCCAGCACCAGGTCCACGTTGAACCCGGTCTTGGCGCTGACCGCCACCGCGTCCTCGGCGTCGATGCCGATCACCGCCTCGATCTCGGCCTTGGCGCGGGCGATATCGGCGGTGGGCAGGTCGATCTTGTTGAGCACCGGCACCACTTCCAGGCCCTGCTCCACCGCGGTGTAGCAGTTGGCCACCGACTGCGCTTCCACGCCCTGCGCGGCGTCGACCACCAGCAGCGCGCCCTCGCAGGCGGCCAGCGAACGGCTGACTTCATAGGAGAAGTCGACGTGGCCGGGGGTGTCGATGAAGTTCAGCTGGTAGACCTGCCCGTCCTTGGCCGTGTATGGCAAGGACACCGACTGGGCCTTGATGGTGATGCCGCGCTCGCGCTCGATCGGGTTGGAGTCGAGCACCTGCGCTTCCATCTCGCGCGCCTGCAGGCCGCCACAGAGCTGGATGATGCGATCGGCCAGGGTCGATTTGCCGTGGTCGACGTGGGCGATGATGGAGAAATTGCGGATGTTCCGCATCGAATCAGAGGACATGAGGTGGGCGGCGGCCAGGACCGTCGTCAGGATAACGGGCCATTATCGCATGGCTCGGAGCGAGCCAGGCGCCCCGCCTGCGCCACGCGTGGACCAAGCGCTGCGCGGGCAGCATTTCGGGAAACAAACCCCAATGAAATCAATGGCGGCCAGCGAACCGGGGTTCGCTGGCCGCCATCGGCAGTGCGGCGTTCGCGCGGTCAGTCGACGCTGATCGCGATGAACTGGCTGGCCGGGCTGCCCGGCGCGCGCACCAGCAGCATCACCACGTCGCCCTTCTTCGCGCCGGCGGTCAGCTTGCGGAACTGCGCCGCGTTGGCTACCGGGGTACGCCCGACCTGCAGCACGATCATGCCCGCACGCAGCTGCGACTTGCTCGCCACCGCGCGGCTCACCTGCGCCACCTGCACGCCCTCGTCGGCGCGCAGGCCGAGCTTCTGCCGCACCGGCGCCGGGATCTCCTCCACGCTGATGCCCAGCGCGCTGCTCTCCGCGGCCTGCGGCGCCGGCGCCGCACCGCCGCGGCCCGGCAGCTGCTGGCCCATCGCCACGCCATCGTCGCTGAGTTCGCTCAGGGTCACGCTGATGTCGCGCGGCTTGCCGTCGCGGATCACGGTGACCCGCGCCTTGCTGCCCGGCGGCAGCATGCCCACCAGCGGCGGCAGGTCTTCGCGCGTGTTGATCTTCTGCCCGTTGAAGGCCACGATGAAATCGCCCGGCTCGATCCCGGCCCTGGCCGCGCCGCTGCCCGGCTGCACGCCGTTGACCAGCGCGCCGCGGGTGTCGGTCAGGCCCAGGCCCTTGGCCTCGACATCGCTGATGTTCGGCTGCATGGTCACCCCGAGCATGCCGCGGCTGACCTTGCCGGTCTTCTTGATCTGCTCGACCGCGCTCATCGCCAGGTCGATCGGGATCGCGAAGCTGATGCCCATGTAGCCGCCGGAGGCGGAGAAGATCTGCGAGTTGATGCCGACCACCTCGCCGCGGGTATTGAGCAGCGGACCGCCGGAATTGCCCTGGTTGATCGCCACGTCGGTCTGGATGAACGGCACGTAGCGCTGGTCGGCGTACGGGTTGCTGCGCCCGGTGGCGCTGACGATGCCGGCGGTGACCGAGTGGTCCAGGCCGAACGGCGAACCGATCGCGACCACCCACTGGCCGGGCTTGAGCATGTTGGAATCGCCCACGCGCACCGTCGGCAGATTCCTGCCGTCGATCTTCAGCAGCGCCACGTCGTACTGCTGGTCGCTGCCGACCACCTTGGCGGTGAACTCGCGGCGGTCGGTCAGCTTGACCTTGACCTCGCTGGCGCCATCGACCACATGGTGGTTGGTCAGCACGTAGCCGTCGGGCGAGATGATGAAGCCCGAGCCCATCGAACGGCCGCCCGGGGTGGCGTCGTCCTCGTCCGGCCCCTGCTGGCCGGGCACGCCCTGCTGGCCGGGCATGCCGTCCGGCCCGAAGAAGCGGCGGAAGAACTCGGGGATCTGCGCATCGTCGGGCATGCCGCCGGCGCCGCTGCGCGCGGCCGCGGCCTTGCGGCTGATCGTGGTCTCGACGTTGACCACGCCGGGACCGACCTGTTCGACCAGGTTGGTGAAATCGGGCAGGCCGGCGACCAGCTGCGGTGCGGGCGCGGCGCGCGCGGCCGGCGGCGGTGCGGCCGGCGCGCCCGCCTCGGGCTGCTGCGCACAGGCGGCCAGCGGCAGGGACAGGGCCAACACGCCCAGCAGATGGTTGCGGATACGGTGAGTCATCGGACGCGAGCCTCCGGTTCGGGAAAGGGAAGGAAAACAGCGGCGGTGCCGCCGGCACCGCGCGCCGGAACGAAGCGCGGGCTTCGGCCGACGCCTGGGTTCAAGGCTGCTGCGGCAGCGGCGCGGACGCCGCCTCGGCCGGCAACCGCGGCTCGAATGGATAGAACGCCGCCGCCGCGCCCTGGCGCGGGAAACTGGCGGTGAACTCGCCGCCGGTCGCGGCCGGCGCCAATGCCGAGCGCGGCCATGGCCGGGCCTGCAGCGGTACCGTCTGGTGTGCGAACGGATCGCCGGCGTGTTGCTGCGCGAGCGCCTGGCTCGCCGCCGCGGCGGTCAGCGGCAACGCGCTCGCCGCAGGCCGCGGCGGCGCCGCGGCGGCGATCGCGCGTACCGGCTCGGCGGCGCGCGCCGTGCTGCTGCGCCCAGCCTGCTGGGTGCGGGTCGCGCCGCGGCGGGCGGCCGCATCCTGGCGCCGGTTCGCGGCGATGGCCACGGCCGGCGCCGCGGCGACCGCCGCCCCGAGGTCGCCCTGCGGATCGGCCGGTGCCGGCGTCGGCACGTGCGGCACGGCTGCGGGGACTGCAGGCGTAACGGCGGCAGGAGCGCTCGAACTGGCGATCTGCACGGGTGCTGGCGCCGGTGCTGCATCGGGCAGGCGCTCGCGGGTCATGAAAAAGGCGATCGCGGCGACCGAGGCCGCCAGCGCCGCGCCGCCGCCCCAGCGCCAGGCGCGGCGGCTGCCGGCCGCATCGCTGGCGCGCGCCGCGCCGGCGCGCTGCGCCTCGGCCGCCACCGCCTGGCGCACGCGCTCGCCGAAATCGGCCGGCGCCGGCATGCACACGCGGCCACGCAGGATGTCGCCGCACAGCTGCCAGCGTTCGTGGCAGCCGGCGAGTTCTTCGTCGTGCTGCAGCCGGCGCACCACGAAACGCGCCTCGTCGGCCGGCAGTTCGCCGTCGATCAGCGCGGACAGCTGCTGCCGGTAGTGCAGTTCGAACTTGTCCGGCGCGGCGGCGCCAGGGGTCGGTTCGGGCGGGGAAACGGGCTTGCTATCGGTCATACGCGGTGTCGCTCACGAGTGGCGCTGTCGGTATCCAGCAGGGGACGGAGTTCGGCGTCGATGGCGTCCCGCGCACGGAAGATGCGCGAGCGCACCGTGCCGATCGGGCAACCCATCTTCTGCGCGATGTCCTCGTAACTCATCCCGTCCACCTCGCGCAGGGTGATGGCGGTTCGCAATTCTTCCGGCAACGCATTCACCGCCTTCATCACCGTCTGTTCCAGCTCCTGGCGCATCAGTTCGCGCTCGGGCGTGTCGGTGTCGCGCAGGCGCGTGCCGCTGTCGAACTGCTCGGCATCGAGCACGTCGACGTCGTCGGTGGGCGGCCTGCGGTTGTGCGCGACCAGGTAGTTCTTGGCGGTGTTCACGGCGATACGGTGCAACCATGTAGAGAACTGGGCGTCGCCACGGAAGTTCCCTATCGCGCGATAGGCGCGGATGAAGGTGTCCTGTGCCACGTCCTGACATTCGCTCCAGTCGGCGATGTAGCGCCCGATCAGGCCGACGATCCGGTGTTGGTACTTGCGCACCAGCACATCGAACGCCGCGCTTTCGCCGCGCTGCACACGCCGGACCAGTTCCAGGTCCAGCTCCTGAGGTGTTTCGACATCGGCCATAACGGGCCGCACTCCTGTCAGCCCAACCTACGTCGGACCATCTGACCGCCAATTCGGAAAAAAGTTCAGCGCCCCTGCGGACCGCCGCCCCACGACGTTAACCCGCATTCCGTTAGGCTGGCGGCATGCCAGCGGTCGCGGGACCCGCGTCACTCCCCGGTGGATTGGGATTTGACGCAACGGAAACAACCTCTGGATGATAACGATCTTCTCCATACATAAGCGGATGGTCCTCCCCATGCTTTCAGGCTTCGACGGGCTCCGATTCAGTCACTGGCAAGCGGATATCCGCGACGACGGCGTCGTCGTGCTCAGCCTCGACCGCCAGGACGCGCCCGTCAACGCGCTGTCGCAGGACGTGCTGCTGGAGCTGGGCGATCTGCTCGAACGCATCGCCATCGACCCGCCCAGGGGCGTGGTGATCCGCTCGGCCAAGGCCAACGGCTTCATCGCCGGCGCGGACCTGAAGGAATTCCAGGAATTCGACCGCCGCGGCACCGTCAACGACGCGATCCGCCGCGGCCAGGCCACCTTCCAGAAACTGGCCGAACTGCCCTGCCCGACCGTGGCCGCGATCCACGGCTTCTGCATGGGCGGCGGCACCGAGATCGCGCTGGCCTGCCGCTACCGCATCGCCTCCAGCGACGGCGCCACCCGCATCGGCCTGCCCGAAACCAAGCTCGGCATCTTTCCCGGCTGGGGCGGCAGCGCGCGCCTGCCGCGGCTGATCGGCGCGCCGGCGGCGATGGACCTGATGCTGACCGGGCGCACCGTGTCGGCGTCGGCGGCACGCGCCATGGGCCTGGTCGACAAGGTCGCCGCGCCGGCGGTGCTGGTCGATAGCGCGGTGGCGCTGGCCCTGGCCGGCAGCGCGCGCCCGTTCAAGCAGCGCGCCAGCGCCTGGGCCAGCAACACCTGGCCGGCGCGCAAGCTGCTGGCGCCGCAGATGCGCAAGCAGGTCGCGCGCAAGGCGCGCAAGGAACATTACCCGGCGCCGTACGCGCTGATCGGCGTGTGGGAGCGCAGCGGCGGCGGCGGCATCCAGGCGCGGCTGGACGCCGAGCGCAAGGCGGTGGTCAAGCTGGCGAGCACGCCGACCGCGCGCAACCTGATCCGCATCTTCTTCCTCACCGAGCGGCTCAAGGCGCTGTGCGGGAAGGATCATGGCATCCGCCACGTGCACGTGGTCGGCGCCGGGGTGATGGGCGGCGATATCGCCGCGTGGTCGGCCTACAAGGGCTTCGAGGTGACCCTGCAGGACCGCGAGCAGCGCTTCATCGATGGCGCGCTGAGCCGCGCCGGCGAGCTGTTCGCCAAGCGGGTCAAGGACGACAGCAAGCGCCCGGCGGTGGCGGCGCGGCTGAAGGGCGACCTGCCCGGCGACGGCGTGCCGCTGGCCGACCTGGTGATCGAGGCGATCATCGAGAATCCGCAGGCCAAGCGCGAGCTGTACCAGTCGCTGGAACCGCGGATGCAGCCCGATGCGCTGCTCAGCACCAATACCTCCTCGATCCCGCTGACCGAACTGCGCGAACACATCCAGCGTCCGGCGCAATTCGCCGGCCTGCACTACTTCAACCCGGTGGCGCAGATGCCGCTGGTGGAGATCGTCTGCCACGACGGCCTGGCCGCCGACAACCAGAAGCGGCTGGCGGCGTTCTGCAAGGCGATCGACAAGCTGCCGGTGCCGGTCGCCGGCAGCCCCGGTTTCCTGGTCAACCGGGTGCTGTTCCCGTATCTGCTGGAAGCGGCCACCGCCTACGCCGAAGGCATCCCCGGCCCGGCGCTCGACAAGGCCGCGGTGAAGTTCGGCATGCCGATGGGGCCGATCGAATTGATCGACACCGTGGGCCTGGACGTGGCCGCCGGGGTCGGCGCGGAACTGGCGCCGTTCCTGGGCCTGCCGATTCCCGCCGCGCTGCAGACGGTGGAACCGGGCAAGCGCGGCAAGAAGGATGGCCAGGGCCTGTACGCCTGGGAAAACGGCCGCGCGAACAAGCCGGAAGTGGACAAGGACTACCAGGCGCCGGCCGATCTGGAAGACCGCCTGATCCTGCCCTTGCTCAACGAGGCGGTGGCCTGCCTGCACGAAGGCGTGGTCGCCGATGCCGACCTGCTCGACGCCGGGGTGATCTTCGGCACCGGTTTCGCCCCGTTCCGCGGCGGCCCGATCCAGCACATCCGCGCGGTCGGCGCCGATGCGCTGCTGGAGCGGTTGCGCGCGCTGCAGGCGCGCTACGGCGAGCGCTTCGCGCCGCGCCCGGGCTGGGATGCGCCGGCGCTGCGCGAGCCGGTGGCCTGAGTCCGGTTCGACGAGTTTTATCAGGCAACTTCGGCTGCCTGGATCTTTGTGGGAGCGACTTCAGTCGCGACAGGCCTTACCGGTAAAGCCCGTCGCGACTGAAGTCGCTCCCACAAATGGCACCTTCCACATGCCGCATTCAAGATCCGCAGCGACTCGACTCAGAAATGCGAATGCCCATGCGCGCCGTGCGCATGGCCGTGCCGATGCCCGTGGTCGTCGTGCTTGCCGTGATCATGATCGTGATCCGCATGATCGTCGTGCGGACCCGCTGCCGCGCGCGCCGGCGTGCCGCACGGCTCCGCGCCGCAGTGCCCGGCTTCCATCTGCAGGGTGATGTGGTCGATGTCGAAGCGCGCATGCAGGCCATCGCACAGCGCCGCGCGCAAGGCGTCGGCATCGGCGCCGTCGGCGATCACCACGTGCGCGGTCAGCGCCGGCGTGCTGGAGGCCAGCGCCCACACGTGCAGGTCGTGCACGTCCTCCACGCCGGGGACGCCATGCAGATAGCCGCGCACCGCGGCCATGTCCATGCCCTTGGGCACGCCTTCCAGCAATACGTTGATCGCCTCGCGCAGCAGCACCCAGGTGCGCGGCAGCACCCACAGGCCGATCAGCACCGCCAGGATCGGATCGATCACCTTCCAGCCGGTGAGGCGGATCGCCAGCGCGCCAGCGATCACCGCCACCGAGCCGAGCATGTCGCTCCACACTTCCAGGTAGGCGCCCTTCATGTTCAGGCTCTCGCCGCTGCCGGCCTTGAGCAGGCGCATCGAGATCAGGTTGATCAGCAGGCCGAACGCGGCGATGCCGAGCATGCCGACCGTGGCCACGTCCTGCGGCTGGCGGAACCGCTGCACCGCCTCCCACAGGATGTACGCGGCGACCACGAACAGCATGCCGCCGTTGAACAGCGCGCCCAGCGCTTCCAACCGCGCGTAACCATAGGTGCGCTTGGCATCGGGCGGGCGCCGGCTCAGCCGCACCGCGACCAGCGCGATCATCAACGCCAGGGTGTCGGTGGCCATGTGCGCGGCGTCGGACAGCAGCGCCAGGCTGTTGGTCAGGAACGCACCGGCGATCTCCACCAGCAGGAACGTGGCGGTCAGCCCCAGTGCCCACCACAGCGGTTGCTCGTGGCGGATCTCGGTCGGTGCGTGGCTGTGGTCGTGTCCCATGGAGTTGGCCTGGCGGTGCGTGCGAAGAACAGGCGCCAGCTTAGATCGGCCCTGCGGCGGAGACTATTACACCGCGGCGGCATGTCCGCACGCCGCTAGCGCAGCGCGCGCAGAGGGCGTTCAAACCTGCGCTTGCGGCACGCCCCGCCGCCCCGCCGATCCGGCGGCCGCGGCGGCGCTTGCCGCGCTGCGGCGACGGTGCAGCGGTCGCGACACGATGCCGCATCGGACCGCACGCGATGCATCCGCGATGCCGACGGCATGCCGCATGCGCACGGCAATGCTGCGCGTCACGGCAGCCACCACACCAACAACCCGCTGATGCCGGCCAGCGCCAGCAGCGACAGCGTGCCCGCGGCCAGCACGCGGCCGCCGGACGCCAGCACCGAGCGCAGGTTCACCGACAGGCCCAGCGCCGCCATCGCCACCAGGGTCAGCAGCGCCGAAACGCGTTGCGCCGCGTCCGCCAGCGCCAGCGGCAACAGGCCCGAGGAGCGCAACAGCATCATGCCGATGAAGCCCAGCACGAACCACGGCAGCAGGCGCTGCAGCGGCAACCGCGCGGCGCCCGGCCGGCCGGCGGTCAGCCCGAGCAGCAGCATCACCGGTCCCAGCATCACCACCCGCATCAGCTTGACCAGCGCGCCGACCTGCGCGCTGATGGCGCCGACCGGCAGCGTCGCCGCCAGCACCTGCGGCACCGCGTACACGGTCATGCCGGCGAGGATGCCATAGTGGCGCTGATCCAGGCCGAACAGCGGCACCGCCAGCGGCAAGGCCAGCACCACCACGATGCCCAGCGCCGCGGTGAACGCGATCGAGGCGGCCACCTCGTCCGAATCGGCGTCGATCACCGGCGCCGCCGCGACGATCGCCGAGTTGCCGCAGATCGCATTGCCGCAGGCGACCAGCGTGGCCAGCCGTGCCGGCAGCCCGAGCAGGCGGCCGATGCCGTAGCCGATGCCGATCGCCAGCAACACCGTCGCCGCGATCAGCCCCAGCAGCAGGCCGCCGGCCGCGCCGACCGCAGCGAAGCTGACCGACGCGCCGAGCAGCACGATCGCCACTTCCAGCGGCAGCTTGGCGGCGAAGGCGATGCCGGCATGGGCATGTGCCGGCAGATCCAGCGCCGTGCGCAGCAGCGTGCCGAGCGCGATCGCGAACACCAGCGCATCGATCCACGGCCGGCCCAGCCAGTGCAGTTGCGCCCGCTCCGCCAGCAGCGCCAGCGCGGCGACCGCGATCGCCAGCAACAGGCCCGGCAGCTGCGCTGCGATGTTGCCTAGTGTCTTGCGCATTGCCGCCACCGTGTCGAAGTGGCCGCAGGATGCGCCTGCCGATCCTGTCATTCCATCACATAATGTTGGATAGTTCGTTCGCCTCAATCGAACGATCCCGCCGTGACCCTGGAACAACTCGCCCTGTTCGTCGCCGTCGCCGAACGCCAGCACCTGACCCTGGGCGCGCAGGCCGCGCATCGCACGCCGTCGGCGGCCAGCGCCGCGATCAAGGCGCTGGAAACCCGGTACGGCGTGCCGCTGTTCGACCGGGTCGGGCGCGGCATCGCGCTGACCGCCGCCGGCGCGGCGTTCTTCGAGGAAGCCAAGGCGATCCTGGCGCGCACCCGCGCCGCGGAACTGGCCTTGAGCGAATGGCGCGGCGTGCTGCGCGGCACCCTGGACCTGCACGCCAGCCAGACCGTGGCCAGCTACTGGCTGCCGATGCGGCTGATGGCCTTCCACGCGCGCTTCCCGCAGATCCAGATCCGCCTGAGCGTGGGCAACACCGAAAGCGTGGCGCGCGCGGTGGTCGAGGGCCGCGCGGAACTGGGGTTCGTCGAAGGCGGCGTGCACGATCCGCAGTTGCAGCTGTCCGCGCTCGGCCACGACCGCCTGCTGGTGGTCGCCGCGCCGACCCACCCGCTGGCCGGACGCCTGCGCCTGGGGCTGCCGCGGCTGGCCCAGGCCAGCACCTGGATCATGCGCGAAGCCGGCTCGGGCACACGTTCGGAGTTCGAAGCGGCGCTGCGCGCGGCCGGGGTCGCGCCGGAACGCCTGCGCGTGGCGCTGACCCTGCCATCGAACGAAGCGGTGCTGTCGGCGGTGCACGCCGGCCACAGCCTGGCGGCGATCTCGCAGCTGGCGGCCGCGCCGTGGCTGGAAAGCGGCCGCCTGCAAGGCGTCGGCGCGGCGCTGGGCGCGCGCACGTTCCACGCACTGCGCCATCGCGAACGCAGCCTGGGTGCGGCGGCCGCGGCCCTGCTCGACAGCGGCATCGCCAGCGGCGCAGGCGGCTGACGCCGGCCCCACCAGCACGACAGTTGCGGCGATCGGGCATGCCACCCGCGCAGGGGCATCGGCGCGCAAAACCAGCCTTGCGCCTGCGCTGCAGCGGAGGCGTCGCATCCCCCCATCCGCCACCACGCGACCCGCGCGGCCGCCACCGACGGCTCCGCGCATGCCACGCTGCAACATGCCGATCAATTCCAAAATGAGATAGCCGACGCCAAATGCTTCATTGGAACGGAATGACAGCCACTCCTATGCTCGCTCCGGTTCCAGGCGATCGGCGCGGCGGCAAGCGGCCAGGTCCACCACTGACGGCAGCCGGAACACAACACGCCTCGTGCAGCGAGGCCGCGATACAACGCACGTTCGCACTACGCACGGGGACCGCCACGTGCGATTTGCCAGCGCGGCCGGGAAGACCGGATTGCCCGGTCTTCATGTCAACTTGCTCGGTAACTTTCGTCCTGGGAGGGAACAAAGATGCCTTTGGAACACCACCGTCGCCCGGCTTGTCGGCGCGCGCAGCACCCGGCCGGCCGCACGCTGCTCGGCTCGGCCATCGTCCTGGCCCTGGCCAGCAGCTTCGGCGCCCACGCGCAGACCGTCGCCGCCGATCCGGCGCCGCCGGCCGGCACCTCGAGCAGCGATGCCGGGCAGGCACCGGTCACCCTGGACAACGTGATGGTGATCGGCCAGCGCGCCAGCCTCGACCAGGCCGTGCAGGCCAAACAGCTCGACGACCACGTGGTCGAGGTGATCTCCGCCGACAACATGGGGCAGATGCCCAATGTCACCGTGGCCGAGGCGCTGGTGCGCCTGCCCGGCGTCAACGGTACCCGCGACCGCGGCAACGAAAGCCTGGCCACGGTGCGCGGCCTGGGTCCGCGCATGACCATGGGCACCGTCAACGGCCGCGAGATCGCCTCGTCCGAGCCCAACCGCGCGGTGCGCTGGGAAGTGTTCCCCACCGAGATCGTCTCCACGGTCAAGGTCTACAAGACCCAATCGGCGGACCTGGTGGCCGGCGGCATCGCCGCCACGGTGGACATCTCCACGATCAGCCCGCTCGACCATACCGGCCCCACGTTCGTCGGCACCGCCGGCCCGATCTACTACGACGAGGCCAAGGACGTGGACGGCTATTCGCCCTGGGGCAACCGCCTCGGCGCCAGCTGGATCCACCGCTTCAACGACAACCTGGCGATCGCGCTCGGCGCCACCTACCAGAAGCAGAAGAATGCCGGCGTCTCCATCGGCAGCTGGGGCTATACCGACGACAGCAATGCGCGCGACGTCGATGGCGACGGCAAGGTCGACTACACGCCGTGGGGCGCGGCCGACCAGCTCAAGCTGACCGAACAGACCCGGACCGGTGCGATGGGCACCGTGCAGTGGCGCTCGGGCGACTTCGAACTCAAGCTCGACGGCCTGTATTCGCGGATCAAGATCGACGAGGACCAGCGCCAGAACTGGTTCAACAACCTCGGCTACAGCGTCTTCTCCGCCAGCAATCCGTATACCGCGCCCGGCTCGTCCTACACCATCGTCGATGGCGACGTGGTCGCCGCCACGCTGGCCAATTCCAACCTGCAGGTGGACCACGTCATCAGCCACTACAACGAGGTCAAGACGCTCGCCGCCGCCGGCCTCAACGCGAAGTGGAGCGGCGACGTGTGGACCCTGGGCGGCGATCTGTCGTTCTCGCAGGCCAAGCGCGACAACGACTGGCGGGCGATCAAGTTCGGCAGCAATCCCGACACCATCTCCTACGACTTCCGCCACGGCGTCACGCCGTCGATCACCACCAGTTCCGACACGCCCGAATGGGGCATCAGCGGGCAGACCGAGCCGCAGGCGCTGCGCGACCGGATCGCGGCGCTGGCGCTCAGCGCCAGCCGCAGCATCGAGGACTCGCCGATCACCGCACTGCAGTTCGGCGCGCGCGCGGCGCGGCGCGAGAAGCAGAACCGCCATTCCAGCAGTTTCCAGTCCAACTTCGACCAGCCGATCTCCGCGTACCAGGACCTGATTTACCCGGTAAGCATGCCCGACCTGAACGTGCCGGCCCTGACTGGCGGCGACCTGAACGCGATCGCCATGGCCGGCTTCGGCGGCTTCGATCCGAGCCTGGCCAGCGAGCAGTTGCTGGACCATTGGAACGTCAAGGAGAACGTGCGCGAAGCCTTCGCCAAGGCGGTATTCAGTTCGCAGTGGTTCGGCATCGACGTCACCGGCAACGCCGGCGTGCGCGTGGTCCACACCGACACCACCAGCGACGGCTACGACACCATCGGCGGCGTGGTCCAGCCCAGCAGCGCCAGCAACGACTACACCGACGTATTGCCCAGCGCCACGCTCAACTTCCTGCTCGACGACGAGCGCATCCTGCGCTTCTCGGTGGCCAAGGTGATCGCGCGTCCGCCGCTGGACGAACTGCGCACCGGCCGCGCGCTCGACGATCCCAACACCACCGTCGGCCAGCTGACCGGCAGCGGCGGCAACCCGAAGCTGGATCCGTTCCGCGCCACCCAGGTCGACCTGTCCTACGAGTGGTACTTCCACAAGGAAGCGCTGGCCGCGCTGGCGCTGTACCGCAAGTGGGTGGACTCGAGCATCGGCTACAAGACCCAGCACGAGACCATCGACGGCCGCGACTACCTGATCAGCGGCCCGTTCAACGGCGGCGGCGGCTACATCAACGGCGCCGAGCTGACCTTCCAGACGCCGTTCTTCTTCATCCCGCACATGGAGAACTTCGGCGTCTACTCGAACTACTCCTACGTCGAATCCAACCTGCACGAGTTCTCGCCGGCCGACGATCCGCTGCCGCTCAGCGGCCTGGCGCGCAACACCGGCACCTTCGACCTGTGGTACAGCAACAGCAAGTTCGAAGCGCGGGTGGGCTACAAGTACCACAGCCCCTACACCGTGGTGTACGGCTGGAATGCCGCACGCCTGGCGCGGCTGGAGAGCGAAGGCACGGTGGACCTGAGCCTGGCCTGGCGCTTCAGCGAGCACCTGGGGCTGAAGTTCCAGGTCGGCAACCTGACCAACGAGCCGTTGCGCGCCTACAGCGACAACAAGCGCAACCGCCTGGCCAACCAGGACGACGGCGGCTATCAGCTGTTCGGCCGCCGCTTCGCGCTGGAAGCCACCTACACGTTCTGAGCCTTTCTGCCGCAGGTACCGCATGCCGCACCCACGCCGTCACCGGATGCCAGCGCTCGCGCTGGCCCTCGCCGCCGCCCTCGTCTCCGCCGCCGCCGGCGCCGGTCCGCTGTATCTGGGCGCCGACCTGTCCTACGTCAACGAGATGGAAGACTGCGGCGTGCAGTACCGCGAACACGGCGCGGTGCAGGATCCGTTCGTGCTGTTCCATGCGCACGGCGCCAACCTGGTGCGCGTGCGCCTGTGGAACGATGCGCGCTGGACCCGCTACAGCGACCTGAGCGACGTCAAGAAGACCATCCGCCGCGCGCGCGCGCAGGGCATGCAGGTGCTGCTGGACTTCCACTACTCCGACGACTGGGCCGATGGCGAAAAGCAATTGATTCCCAAGGCCTGGGCCGCGATCACCAACCAGGACGAACTGGCGCGCACGCTGTACGGCTACACCTACGACACGCTGAGCGCGCTGGACCGCGCCGGGCTGATGCCGGAGCTGGTGCAGGTCGGCAACGAGAGCAACTCGGACCTGCTGGACAGCCGGCCATGGGACAAGCGGCGGCCGATCGACTGGACGCGCAACGCCAAGCTGCTGCGCGCCGGCATCCAGGCGGTGCGCGACGCCGGCGCGCGTTCGACGATCAAGCCGAAGGTGATGCTGCACATCGCCCAGCCGGAAAACGTGGAGCCGTGGTTCGCCGCGGCGAGCAAGGCCGGCGTGCGCGACTTCGACTTCATCGGCATCAGCTACTACCGCAAGTGGTCCAGCGAATCGATGGCCGGGCTCGGCGCCACCATCAAGCGCCTGCGCCAGCGCTACCCCGCCGAGGTGATGGTGGTGGAGACCGCC
Source organism: Xanthomonas campestris pv. phormiicola (assembly GCA_025666215.1). NCBI lineage: Bacteria > Pseudomonadati > Pseudomonadota > Gammaproteobacteria > Lysobacterales > Lysobacteraceae > Xanthomonas > Xanthomonas campestris. Next base: position 3,668,296 of record CP102593.1, read on the forward strand.
TACCCGTGGACGCTGGCCAGCGGCGACACCTCGCAGAACCTGCTCGGCGAGGACTCGCTCATTCGCGGCTACCCGGCCACGCCGCAGGGGCAGCTGGACTACCTGGTCGATCTCACCCAGCTGGTGATCGACAACGGCGGCAGCGGCGTCGTGTACTGGGAACCGGCCTGGACCAGCAGCAGTTGCAAGACGCGCTGGGGCACCGGCTCGTCGTGGGAGAACGCCAGCTTCTTCGATTTCGCGCACGGCAACGAACTGCTGCCCGGCATCGGCTTCATGCGCCACGCCTACCGGCCCGCGCCGCAGGCCGGCACCGACGCGGCGACGCCGCCGCACGCACAGGACCCGCAACCATGATCGAACTGAGCCGACGCGACCTGCTGCGCTCGCTGGTCGCCGGCGGCGTGCAGGCGGCCGTTCCCGGTGCGGCCGCGGCCTTGGCGCCGGCGGCCCTGGCCGCGAGCCCCAGCGACGCTGGCCCGGCGCTGGCGCCGACGCTGGACGAGGACGCGCAAGCGCCGCGCGAACGCCTGCTGTGCGACTTCGGCTGGCGCTTCCACTTCGGCCATGCCGACGACCCGGCGCGCGACTTCAACTTCGGGACGTTCCAACGCACCTACGCCAAGGCCGGCAAGGACACCGCCGACGCGGCCCTGCCCGGCTTCGACGACAGCGCCTGGGACGCGATCGACCTGCCGCACGACTGGGCGGTGGCGCTGCCGCCGCGCCAGGATCCCGCCTCGGCCAGCATCCTGGTCGACGATCCGGCCGCCGCGCACGGCTACAAGCCGCTTGGCCGCAACGATCCGCAGACCAGCATCGGCTGGTACCGGCGCGAACTGGAGATTCCGGCCGACGATCTGGGCAAGCGCATCTGCCTGGAATTCGACGGCGTGTTCCGCGACTGCCTCGTGTTCTGCAACGGCCACATCGTCGGCCGCAACGCCAGCGGCTACTGCGGCTTCGAGGTCGATCTCAGCGACGTGCTCGACTACGGCAAGCGCAACGTCATCGCCGTGCGCGTGGACGCCACCCTGGGCGAGGGCTGGTTCTACGAGGGCGCGGGCATCTATCGCCACGTGTGGCTGCGCAAGACCGATGCGCTGCACGTGCCGACGCATGGCGTGTTCGTGCGCAGCCCGTGGCAAGGCGGCGCCGCGCAGGCGCTGGTCAGTACCGAAGTCGGCAACAGCGGCGCCGAGCCGCGCAACTGCAGCGTCACCTCGGTGATCCGCGCACCGGACGGCCGCATCGTCGCGCGCGCGACCGCCGCGCCGGTCACGGTGGCGCCGGGGCTGCTGCAGCGCGTCGAACAGACGCTCGATCTCGGCACGCCGGCGCTGTGGTCGCCGGACACGCCGCAGCGCTACACCCTGTCCACCCACCTGCACAGCGACGGCCGCGCCTGCGACGCGCTGAGCACGCGCTTCGGCGTGCGCAGCCTGCAGTTCGATCCGCAGCGCGGCCTGCTGCTCAACGGCGCGCCGTTCAAGCTGCACGGCACCAACAACCACCAGGACCACGCCGGCGTCGGCACCGCCATTCCCGACCGCCTGCACGAATGGCGCCTGCGCCAGCTCAAGTCGATGGGCTGCAACGCGTACCGCAGTTCGCACAACCCGGCCGCGCCGGAAGTGCTGGAGCTGTGCGACCGTCTCGGCCTGCTGGTCATCGACGAAACCCGGCGCATGTCCTCCGACAGCGAGGCGCTGGCGGAACTGGAAACGATGGTACGGCGCGGCCGCAACCATCCCTGCGTGCTGCTGTGGTCGCTCGGCAACGAGGAACCGCAGATGGTCACCGTGCGCGGCGCACGCATCGTCGCGCGCATGCAACAACTGGTGCGGCGCCTGGATCCGACCCGCCCCACCACCTTCGCGATGGACCAGGGCTTCGACGACGGCGTCGGCCAGGTGGTGGACGTGGTCGGTTTCAACTACCGCACCCCGCAGATGGACGCCTTCCACGCGCGCCATCCCGACATCCCGATCTACGGCAGCGAGACCGGCAGCACCGTCGGCGTGCGCGGCAACTACCGCAGCGACGACGCGCGCGGCTACGCCCGCGCCTACGACCTCGACTACCCGTGGTGGGCGAGCAGCGCCGAAGCCTGGTGGAGCTACGTGGCGCAACGGCCGTACATCGCCGGCGGCTTCGTCTGGACCGGCTTCGACTACCGCGGCGAACCCACCCCGTACAACCGCTGGCCGAACGTGGCCTCGCAGTTCGGCATCCTCGACAGCTGCGGCTTCCCCAAGGACAACTACTGGTACTACCGCGCGCAATGGACCCGCGAGCCGGTGCTGCACCTGTTCCCGCACTGGAACTGGAACGGCCTGCTGGACGAGCGCGACAACGGCATGGTCGACGTCTGGTGCCACAGCAACCTGGACGCGGTGGAACTGCTGGTCAACGGCGCCAGCCAGGGCCTGCAGCAGGTGCCCGCCTACGGCCATGTCGAATGGCGGGTGAAGTACGCGCCCGGCACCATCGAGGCGCGCGGCTATCGCGATGGCAAGCAGGTGCTGGTGCAGACCCGCCAGACCGCCGGCGCAGCTGCCGCGATACGCCTGCGCAGCGACCGCCCCGAGTTGCTGGCCGACGCCGAGGATGTCGCCGTGGTCGCGGTCGAGATCGTCGATGCGCAAGGCCGCGTCGTCCCGACCGCCGACACCGCCGTGCACTTCGCCGTACGCGGTGCGGGTCGGCTGATCGGTCTGGGCAACGGCGACCCGGCCAGCCACGAGAACGACAAGGGCGACAGCCGCCGCGCCTTCAACGGCCTGTGCATGGCGCTGCTGCAGACCACGCGCACGGCCGGCACGCTGACACTGGAAGCGACCGCGCCTGGGCTGGCGCCAGCGCGGCTGGCGCTGAAGAGCGTGCGCACCAAGGTGCGGCCGTTCGTGGCCTGACGCGGGCGCGTCTTTTTAAGGATCCACGCCGGCGCGCGCGCGGCGGGCGCCGGGCGCTCCCGACGTCCTTCCTGCGCAGACGCCCAGGCGCGCCATCCAAGGCCCGCCCATGCCGTGGTCGGCGCGATGGCGACGCACGCCGGGGTGACGTCGCCGACGCTTCACTCCGAAGTCGATCTTCACCGCATCGGGCATCTCCAAGCCCGTGAAGCTGCGTCGCCCCAGCGATGCGCCACCCCCACCGCGCATGGCGGTGAGGGAGCGCAAGCCGTCATCGCAAACGCGAGAATGCACCGATCCCGGCGATCGCCAGCCGCTCGGCGGGCAGCGCCGTTTCGGCGAACGACAGCCGCAGGTAGCGGATCTGGCGCACCTCGGGGAAATTCAGGCGCTGGGTCGACAGCGCATAGGCGATATTGGACAACTCGCCGGCGCCGGCCGGCTGCCAGTGCTGGCCATCCTCGCTGCTTTCGGCGCGATAGCCTTTCGGCGGCGCCGCGCCGTTCAGCACCGCGCGCGAGGGCGTGAGGCTGAAGCCGGCGACCTGGCGCAGCGCGCCGAGGTCGATGGTCACCTGCGCCGGATGGCCCGGCTTGGGCGCGGGCGCGATCCAGATCGTGCCGGCATCGTCGTCGAGCAGCTTCTCCGCCCCAGGCGCGCTGGCCGCGACGATGCGCCAACCCGCGGTGGACAGCACGTCCGGCGCGTTCGCCGTCGGCCGCGCGACCGCAACCGGCGCAACCGCGCGGAACAGCGCGAATTCGCTGATCGCCGGGCAGACCGGCGCCTCGAGCACGAGCAGACGCACACGGCGCGCGGCGACCGGGGAATCGAGCCGCAGGATCCGCTGCGCACCGATGCATTGCGCTTCGGCCAACCGCCGCCATTGCCCATCGACCTCGGCTTCGATCGCGAAGCGGGTGACGCGCACGCCCAGCGGCAGGTATTCGCGCAGCCGGATCAGGTCGAAGCTGCGCAGCGCCGACAGTTCCAGCGTCAGCGTCGGCGTGGTGACGGCGTCCGGCGTGGACCAGTAGCTGTCCGCCTGGCGGTCGAGCACGCGCGCCGGCTCGAAGCCCTTGCCGCGAGACGCGCTGGCGCTTGCCTTGGCGCCCTTGGCCAGATCGATGGCGAAGCTGGCGCGGATCGCGTCGCCGAAGCTCTGCAGCACCGCGACGTCGTGGTCGGCGATGCGGCCGCGTCGGTCGGGCGGAAGATTGAGGTTCATGTTGGTGCCGCGCGCGACCGAGGTGTCGAAATAGCGCACCAGGTTCTCCGGGCTGCGCACCTTGCCGTCTTCATCGGCATGGTAGAACCAGCCCGGGCGGATCGAGGTGTTGGTTTCGGCCGGCCACCACAGCGCCGCCCCACGCACGCCGGCATTGCCGTTTTCCTGGGTGTAAGGGGCATCGGGCATGGTCGGCCAGCACGGATCGCCGGCGACGCCGTCCTCGTTGCCGACCCAACGGATGTCGGCGCCGAGCGGGTCGAAGGTGCAGGCCAGCGGCTGGTGCTGGTGCACCAGCTCGATCATCCGCGGCCAGTCGTAGTAAGCGGGCGCATCGATCTTGCGCGTTTCGCGCGCTCCACCGTAGTAGCCGTCGCCGCCATTGGCGCCATCGAACCAGAACTCGAACAGGTCGCCGTAGCCCGTGCACAGTTCGACGATCTGCTTGCGGAAATAGTCCAGGTAGCCGGGGCGCCCGTACTCGGCGTGGTTGCGATCCCAGGGCGACAGGTAGATGCCGAAGGCTAGGCCGGCGCGCCGACACGCCGCCGCCATCTCGCCGACGATGTCGCCCTTGCCGTTCTTGTAGGGCGAATTGCGAATGCAATGCTCGGTCAGGCGCGTCGGCCACAGGCAGAAGCCATCGTGGTGCTTGGCGGTAAAAATGAGCCCTTTCAGATTGCCGGCCTTGGCCGCGGCGACGATTTGATCGGCGGAGAAATCGCTGGGATCGAATTTGCGCGGATCTTCGTCGCCGTAGCCCCATTCCTTGTCGGTAAAGGTGTTCATCGCAAAATGCACGAAGGCGTATTGCTCCCACCGATGCCATCGCAGCTGCCGCGCGCTGGGCACGGCGCCCCACGGCGCCGGCCCGCCAGCGCGCGGCGCAGCCGCGATCCGAGCGGCGGAGGCGCTGAAACCTGCGGCGACGGCCACAACACCCGTGGCAAGAAAGGTACGACGATCGATCACTGGCGCCTCCGGCTCTGCACAAGCCTCGGATCTTAGCTTCTTCCAGTGGCGGAACAGCCCTACGTCGAAGCGATGACGGCCGTTCAAGCGCAGAACGTCAACCATATGGCGATCCTTGCCACCGCATGCCTGAGAAGTGCACAGCGCACTGTCACCGATCCCGTTTACACGGACACTTGCAGATGCCGCCAGACGACTGGAGCGCATTTGATGCGGACTCGACGTTGCACATCCAGCGCATAGACCGGACATTTCCTGTCTCTCCTGTGACCACCCCGCAAATGCTCGCGGAAACGGTGCGAGGCTGGGAGTTCCGCAGCGGATCGGCAAGTGCTTGTCGGCCATGGCCGCCATGGCTGGCGCCGCGGCACCCTGTCATTTGCCGGCCGCACCCGTCCATACTTGCCCACGGACAGTCACTTCGAAATTCCTAACCCATTGAATCAGATGCAAAATCGAGAAAAATCCCAAGGTCCTGGCGGCGCAGCGGAGCACACCCCGCTGATGAAGCAGTTCTTCGCCGCCAAGTCCGAGTACCCGGACCTGCTGCTGTTCTTCCGCATGGGCGATTTCTACGAGCTGTTCTACGACGACGCGCGCAAGGCCGCGCGCCTGCTGGACATCACCCTGACCCAGCGCGGCAGCTCGGGCGGTGCGCCGATCCCGATGGCAGGGGTGCCGGTGCATGCCTACGAGGGCTACCTGGCGCGGCTGGTGGCACTGGGCGAGTCGGTGGCGATCTGCGAGCAGATCGGCGATCCGGCGCTGGCCAAGGGCCTGGTCGAGCGCAAGGTGGTGCGCGTGGTCACGCCGGGCACGGTCACCGACGAGGCATTGCTCGACGAGCGCCGCGACACCTTGCTGATGGCGATCGCGCGCACCAAGCACGGCTACGGCCTGGCCTGGGCCGACCTGGCCGGCGGCCGCTTCCTGGTCAACGAGGTCGACAGCGAGGACGCGCTGGAAGCGGAGCTGGCGCGGCTGGAACCGGCCGAGCTGCTGGTGCCCGACGAAGACCAGTGGCCGGAATTCCTGCGCGAACGGCGCGGCGTGCGCCGCCGCGCGCCGTGGCTGTTCGATGCGGACAGCGGCCGCCGCCAGCTGTTGAACTTCTTCCAGCTGCACGACCTCAGCGGCTTCGGCATCGACGACAAGCCTCGCGCCACGGCCGCCGCCGGCGCCCTGCTCGGCTACGTGGAGGAAACGCAGAAGCAGCGCCTGCCGCACCTGACCGCGATCGCGATGGAGACCGCCGCCGAGGCGATCGCGATGAACGCGGCCACCCGCCGCCACCTGGAACTGGACACGCGGGTGGACGGCGACACCCGCAACACCTTGCTCGGTGTGCTCGACAGCACGGTCACGCCGATGGGCGGGCGCCTGCTGCGGCGCTGGCTGCACCGCCCGCTGCGCCTGCGCGAGGTGCTGGTGCAGCGCCACCACGCGGTCGGCACGCTGATCGACCGCGGCGCCGATGCCGACCTGCGCGATGCGTTCCGCGCGCTCGGCGACATCGAACGCATCCTCACCCGGGTCGCGTTGCGTTCGGCGCGGCCGCGCGATTTCTCCACGCTGCGCGACGGCCTGGGCCTGCTGCCGACGGTGCGCGCGGTGCTGGCGCCACTGGATTCGCCGCGCCTGGCCGCGATGGGCGCGGAACTGGGCCAGCACGACGAGATCGCGCACCTGCTGGCCTCGGCGATCGCCGAGCAGCCGCCGCTCAAGCTCAGCGACGGCGGCGTCATCGCCGCCGACTACGACGCCGAACTGGACGAACTGCGCCGGCTCAGCACCCATGCCGACCAGTTCCTGATCGACCTGGAAGCGCGCGAGCGCGCCAGCAGCGGCATCGCCACGCTGAAGGTCGGCTACAACCGCGTGCACGGCTACTACATCGAGATCAGCAAGGGCCAGGCCGACAAGGCGCCGGTGCACTACACGCGGCGGCAGACGCTGACCAACGCCGAGCGCTACATCACCGAGGAACTGAAGAACTTCGAGGACAAGGTGCTGTCGGCGCGCGAGCGCGCGCTGTCGCGCGAGAAGCTGCTGTACGAAGCGCTGCTGGACACGCTGGGCGAACGCCTGGAGCCGCTCAAGCGCGCCGCCGCCGCGCTCAGCGAACTGGACGTGCTGGCCGGCTTCGCCGAGCGCGCGCAGGCGCTGGACTGGGCGCGGCCGGAACTGGAGAGCGCGCCGTGCCTGCGCATCGAGCGCGGCCGCCACCCGGTGGTGGAAGCGGTGCGCGAGCAGCCGTTCGAACCCAACGACCTGGACCTGCATCCGGAGCGGCGCATGCTGGTGATCACCGGCCCGAACATGGGCGGCAAGTCCACCTACATGCGCCAGAACGCATTGATCGTGCTGCTGGCGCACATCGGCAGCTACGTGCCGGCCACGCGCGCGGTGATCGGCCCGATCGACCGCATCCTGACCCGCATCGGCGCCGGCGACGACCTGGCGCGCGGCCAGTCCACCTTCATGGTCGAGATGGCCGAGACCAGCTACATCCTGCACCACGCCAGCGCGCAGTCGCTGGTGCTGATGGACGAGATCGGCCGCGGCACCTCCACCTACGACGGCCTGGCCCTGGCCGACGCGGTGGCGCGCCACCTGGCCCACCACAACCGCTGCTACACCCTGTTCGCCACGCACTATTTCGAACTGACCGCGCTGGCCGACGAATCGGTCGAAGGCGGCGCCAGCGGCATCGCCAACGTGCACCTGGACGCGGTCGAGCACGGCGACAAGCTGGTGTTCATGCACGCGGTCAAGGACGGCCCGGCCAACCGCAGTTTCGGCCTGCAGGTGGCGGCGCTGGCCGGCCTGCCCAAGGCCACCGTCGCGCAGGCGCGGCGGCGGCTGGCGGAACTGGAGCAGCGCGGCGGCGAGAGCCACGCCTCGCAGATGGCGCCGCAGGCGCTGGACGCGCCGCAGCAGTTCGGCCTGTTCGCGGCCGCCCCGTCGGCGGCGCAGGATGCGCTGGCCGCGCTGGATCCGGACGAGCTGACCCCCAAGCAGGCGCTGGAAGCCCTGTACCGGCTCAAGTCGCTGCTGTAGCGCGGCGTGCGGTCCAGCCCCTCTCCCACCGGGAGAGGGGTTGGGGTGAGGGTACGGCGGCGCAGCACGCACAACCGCCAGCGAATCGCGTCCGCTCGCTAGGCGACCGCCGGCGCCACGCTTGCCGGCATGTCCGGATGCGGATGCGCCGCGAGCAATGCAGCATCGATCGCACTGGCACGCAGCAATGCAGGGCGATCGCCATGGCGCTGCGCGAACGTGGCGAATGCCGGGCGCGGCTCGAGCATGCCGATGCGCATGTAGTACGCCAGGCATGCGGCTGTATACAGGTCGGCGGCGCTGAAGCGGTCGCCGGCCAGGTGCTCGCGGCCCGCGACCGCCTGCTCCAGGGTCTGCATCAGGTCGGCCTCGCGGCCATAGCCAGCGCTGCGTGCCGGCGCCAGCGCGCCACCTTCCTTCGCGGTCAACAGCGCCTCGACCGGGCCGGCCATGAAGAACAGCCAGCGATAGTAATCGGCGCGCGCCGGCGATCCCGGCGGCGGCGCCAGTTGCCGCTCCGGCACCAGATCGGCCAGATAGGCGCAGATCGCCGCGTTCTCGGTGACCACGGTGTCGCCGTGGCGCAGCGCCGGGACCTTGCCCATCGGGTTGATCGCCAGATAGGCCGGCGCCTTCATCGTGGTGCCGTAGTCGAGGACGACCGCCGTGTACGGCAGGCCGGTTTCCTCCAGCATCCAGCGGGCGACGCGGCCGCGCGACAGGGGGTGGGTGTAGAGCACGATCTCGGTGGACATGGTCAGACTTCCGTGGTGGACAGCCTGCAGTCTGGTCCTGCCCTGCTGACAGGTGCTGTCAGTGGTCGGCGCCGTAACCGGTGGCCGCGCGCCAGCGCTTGATCAGCAGATGGCGGCGCGAGGGATAACGCTCGCCGTCGTCGGCCAAGGCCAGCACCCGGTCGGCGCGGAAGTGGCGGAAATCGCGGCGCAGTTCGCACCAGGCGGCGATCATGCCGTAGCCGCCGAGGAAGGCCATCGCGAACGGCCAGATCAGCCGTTGCGAGGCCGCGCCGTTGGCATCGGCGTACTCCATGCGCAGCACGTGTTCGAGGCGGATGCCACGGCGCAGCACCGGCAACCATGGCGCGGGCGGTTGTGTGGCATCGGCCGCGGGCACCAGCAGTCCGCTGGTCTCGATCGCCAGGCGCAGGTTGCCGGGCAGCGTGGCCGCGATCCGCGCCACCGCGCGCTGCGCCGCCTGCGCCAGTTCCGGATCGGCCTGGCGCGCCACCCAGCGCGCGCCCAGGGTCAACGCTTCCAGTTCGTCCTCGCTGAAATTCAGCGCCGGCAGCAGGAAGCCGGGACGCAGCACGTGGCCGACGCCGGGATCGCCGAGGATGTCGGCGCCCTGCACGCGCAAGGTCGCGATATCGCGGTACAGCGTGCGCAGGCTGACGCCCAGCGCGGCGGCGAGCTGGGCACCGGCCACCGGCCGGCGGCGTCCGCGCAAGGCGTCGAGCAGATGCAGCAGACGGTTCGCACGGATGGCCATCGCGTCAGGATAGTGGGCTTTGCCGCTTCCGATCACCGCCGCGGAGATTCGCCGTCGCGCTGCACAATGCCTCCGATGCGCTCGGCGCGCCCGCGCCGCAGATCGATCGCCGATCTCCACACCGACAGGCGCCGCACGTGCGCAGGCGCGTTATCCAGCGAGTGCCAAGGCGGTTCGGCGCGATCCGGTCAAAACCCGGACATGCTCCACCGCGATCCTCGAATCGCTACGCACCGCTATCCTATAGGTATCTTCTATCGATTCCGTAGGATCATTCGAATTCCCTACCGCAACGTCCCCGCCTATCGTGTCCTCCAATCGCCGTGCGCCATGCTTGCACTCCTTGCATCCCAGCCGCCCGGCCCCGCCATCACGCGCACCGTACGACCACGGCGCGCGGCCACCCAGCGTCCATCAAGGTAGCCTAGCCATGACCAGCGAATCGAAATGCCCGTTCCACAGCGCCGCCAGCAGCGGCACCACGAACAAGGACTGGTGGCCGAAGCAGTTGCGCGTGGATCTGCTCAGCCAGCATTCGTCCAGATCCAATCCGCTGGGCGAGACGTTCGATTACGCCAAGGCGTTCAACGCGCTCGACCTGCAGGCGCTGAAGCAGGACCTGCGCGCGTTGATGACCGATTCGCAGGACTGGTGGCCGGCCGACTTCGGCCACTACGGCCCGTTGTTCATCCGCATGGCCTGGCATAGCGCCGGCACCTATCGCACCGGCGACGGCCGTGGCGGCGGCGGTCGCGGCCAGCAGCGCTTCGCCCCGCTCAACAGCTGGCCGGACAACGTCAGCCTGGACAAGGCGCGGCGCCTGCTGTGGCCGATCAAGCAGAAGTACGGGCAGGCGATTTCCTGGGCCGACCTGATGATCCTCACCGGCAACGTCGCGCTGGAATCGATGGGCTTCAAGACTTTCGGTTTCGCCGGCGGCCGCGAAGACACCTGGGAGCCGGACCAGGACGTGTACTGGGGCCGCGAGACCACCTGGCTGGGCGGCGACGTGCGTTATGCGCACGGCTCGGACGGCGTGGACAAGGCCGGCGGCGTGCTGGTCTCCGACGACGATGCCGATGGCGACGTGCACACGCGCGATCTGGAAAACCCGCTGGCCGCGGTGCAGATGGGCCTGATCTACGTCAATCCGGAAGGCCCGGACGGCAATCCCGATCCGCTGCTCGCCGCCAAGGACATCCGCGACACCTTCGCGCGCATGGCGATGAACGACGAAGAGACGGTGGCGCTGATCGCCGGCGGCCACACGTTCGGCAAGACCCATGGCGCCGGCCCGGCCGACAACGTCGGCGCCGAGCCGGAGGCCAGCGACCTGGAGTCGCAGGGCCTGGGCTGGCACAACCGCTTCGGCAGCGGCAAGGGCGGCGACACCATCACCAGCGGCCTGGAGGTCACCTGGACCACCACCCCGGCGCAGTGGAGCAACGATTTCTTCGAACACCTGTTCAAGTTCGAGTGGGAGCTGAGCAAGAGCCCGGCCGGCGCGCACCAGTGGGTGGCGAAGAATGCCGAGGCGCTGATCCCGGACGCGCACGATGCGTCGAAGAAGCATCTGCCGACCATGCTCACCACCGACCTGGCGCTGCGCTTCGATCCGGCCTACGCCGCGATCTCGCGCCGCTTCCTGGAACACCCCGAGCAGTTCGCCGATGCCTTCGCCCGCGCCTGGTTCAAGCTGACCCACCGCGACATGGGTCCGCGTGCGCGCTACCTGGGTCCCGAGGTGCCGACCGAAGAACTGGTTTGGCAGGATCCGATCCCCGCGCTGGACCACGCGCTGGTCGATGCGCAGGACATCGCCGCGCTCAAGCAGATGCTGCTCAGCTCAGGCCTGAGCATCGCGCAACTGGTCTCGACCGCCTGGGCGTCGGCCTCCACCTTCCGCGGCTCGGACAAGCGCGGCGGCGCCAACGGCGCGCGCATCCGCCTGGCCCCGCAAAAGGATTGGGAGGTCAACCAGCCCAAACAGCTGGCGCAGGTCCTGTCCGTGCTGGAGCGCATCCAGGCGCAGTTCAACGGCGCGCAGAGCGGCGGCAAGAAGATCTCGCTGGCCGACCTCATCGTGCTGGGCGGCGCGGCCGCGGTCGAGCAGGCCGCGAAGAACGCGGGGCAGAGCCTGACCGTGCCGTTCGTGCCGGGGCGCATGGACGCCACCCAGGCGCAGACCGACGTCGCATCGTTCGCGGTGCTCGAACCGGCGGCCGACGGCTTCCGCAACTACAGCAAGCGCCGCTACGCGGTCTCCGCCGAAGCGTTGTTGATCGACAAGGCGCAGTTGCTGACCCTGACCGCGCCGGAGATGACCGTGCTGATCGGCGGACTGCGCGTGCTCGGCGCCAATGTCGGGCAGTCGGCGCACGGCATGTTCACCAAGCGCAGCGACACGCTGAGCAACGACTTCTTCGTCAACCTGCTGGACATGGGAATCGAGTGGAAGGCGACCTCGGACACCAAGGAGCTGTACGCCGGCCGCGACCGCGCCACCGGCGAGCAGACCTGGACCGGCACGCGCGTGGACCTGGTGTTCGGTTCCAATTCGATCCTGCGTGCGCTGGCCGAGGTGTACGCCAGCGCCGATGCCCAGCCGAAGTTCGTGCAGGACTTCGTCGCGGCCTGGACCAAGGTGATGCAGCTGGACCGTTTCGATCTGGCGGCGTGAGGACGAGGGCCTGCCCGCTGCATTGGGCAGGCTGTCGATCGCCGGGGCCTGCCGGGATGATCCGGAGCAGGTCGGCAACAGCAGTTTCTGCACTGCGCGACATGGGTAAAAAGCGCCCTGGCCTGCCGGGGCGTTCGCGTGGGCGTCATGGCATAGGCATCGCGACGGTCAGGCTGATGCAAGCCGGTCGTTGAAAGTGATTCGGGCCCGGGGCCTTCAATCCACACTGCCCGACACCGACGGTTCACCGCTTCGCTCGTCGCGCCCGAAGTCGCTCGCACAGCGCAACCGGCGAGCGAGAAGCATGCCGGCCCGTTGTGGGAGGAACTTCAGTCCCGACTGCGTGATGCCTGGCGAAGCGCCCGCCCGATGATCGCGAGCGGGGTGGCCGCAGTCACCGGAGCTGCGGCTTCGCAGACAACTCCGCCCGTGCCTACAACGCGTCCAGATCGCCCAGCGCGCGGATCAGCCGCCGCGCGCGCTTGTCCGGCTTGCCGTCGGGGGCCTGGTAGCCGTTGCGTTCGGCGCTGCGTTGCGCGCGTTGCTGCGCGCGCCGCTCGCGCGAGGCGTCGCTCTCCTGGTACAGCGTCTGCGCGACGCTGGCCGGGCCGCGGTCGTCGCTGAGCGCCAGCACCTGGATCTCGAATACCTCCTCGCCGCGCTCCACGCGCAGCTGCTCGCCCACGCGCACCGCGCGCGAGGATTTCGGCCGCTGCCCGGCCACGTCGACCTTGCCGGTTTCCACCGCCTGCTTGGCCACGCTGCGGGTCTTGAAGAAGCGTGCGGCCCACAGCCAGACATCCAGCCGGACCGCACTCGGTTGCGCTAGCGGTTCATTCATCGTGCTTACGGAAATCCACCTGCATGGGTTGGGGATCGGATCGCTCGCTGGACCACTGCAGCGACTGTTGTGGATGGCAGCGCTGCCAGCGCTGGCTGACCGCCAGGCCGTCGGCGCGTTGCGGGAGCGCGCTGGCGGCCTCGCCGACCAGACATTCCGGGCGCTCGCCGGGCCGCACATTGGCACTGCCCCAGCGCGCGGTGTCGGCGCAGCCGGCCAGGACCAGCGCCAGCGCGCTGCATCCGATCCACTGCAGATTGCGGCGCGCTCGCGGCATTGCAAGTTCCTCGCATGAGTGCAGCGCGGACAACCTGCGCCCAGAGACCTGCAACTGCGCCACAAGGCCGGCGTCCGCATCGATGCATTCAGTCTAGGACGTTCCCGGCCGCGCCACATCCGCCATGCGTCGCCTCCCCGGGGTCGCGCGCAGGTGCTAGTGTGCGCGGCTCCCCGCTCCCGTCCCTGCAGGCAAGCGATGGCCAAGCCCGCCACCCTCACCGAAGGCCCGATCGGCCGGCAGTTGCTGCTGTTCGCGCTGCCGATCCTGGCCGGCAACATCGCGCAGTCGCTGAACGGGTCGGTCAATGCGATCTGGGTGGGCCGCTACCTCGGCGAGGCGGCGCTGACCGCGGCGGCCAACGCCAACAGCATCATGTTCTTCCTGATCGGCTCGGTGTTCGGGATCGGCATGGCCGCCACCATCCTGATCGGCCAGGCGATGGGCCGCGGCGACGTGCTGCAGGCGCGGCGGGTGATGGGCACCAGCGCCACGTTCTTCATCGGCATCTCGGTGCTGATCGCGGCCGGCGGCTGGTGGCTGGCGCGGCACCTGCTCGCGGCGATGGGTACGCCGGCCGCCTCGTTGCCGCTGGCCGAGGCCTATCTGCGGGTGATCTTCCTGGCGATGCCGCTGCTGTACGCGTTCGCGTTCCTGTCCGCGGCGCTGCGCGGCACCGGCGATTCGCGCACGCCATTCCGCTTCCTGCTGCTGTCGGTGGTGCTGGACATCGGCTTCAATCCGCTGCTGCTGTTCGGGCTGGGGCCGTTCCCGAAGCTGGGCATCGCCGGCGCCGCCTGGGCCACGCTGATCGCCCAGGCCATCGCCCTGGGCGGCCTGCTGCTGTACCTGCGGCACAAGCGCCATGTGCTGTGGCTGGGCCGGCAGGACGCGCGGCTGTTCCGCATCGACCCGACGATCCTGCGCGCGCTGGTGGTCAAGGGCGTGCCGATGGGCCTGCAGATGGTGCTGATCTCGCTGGCGATGATCGTGATGATCTCGATGGTCAACGGCTACGGCACCGATACCTCGGCCGCCTACGGCGCGGCGATGCAGCTGTGGACCTATGTGCAGATGCCGGCGATGGCGATCGGTGCGGCCTGCTCGTCGATGGCCGCGCAGAACGTCGGCGCGCAGCGTTGGGACCGGGTTGCGGCAGCCGCGCGGAAGGGCGTGCTGTTCAACTTCCTGCTGACCGGCGCGCTGATCGCGCCATTGATCCTGCTCGACCGCTGGACCCTGGCGCTGTTCCTGCCGCCGCACAGCGCCGCGCTGGAGATCGCGCGCCACCTCAACCACATCGCGGTATGGTCGTTCCTGTTCTTCGGCGTGACCTTCGTGATCTCCGGCGTGGTCCGCGCCACCGGCGCGGTGCTGCCGCCGCTGCTGATCCTGGCGCTGGCGCTGTGGGGCATCCGCGTGCCGTTCGCGCAGCTGCTGCAGCCGCAGTTCGGCGCCGATGCGGTGTGGTGGAGCTTCCCGATCAGTTCGATCTGCTCGATGACCCTGTCGCTGGCCTATTACCGCTGGGGCAACTGGCGCAAGGCGCGGATGCTGAACCAGCCGCGCCCCGAGGAAATGGCCAGCCCCGCGGAAGTGCCGGCGCAGCCCCCGGCCGCGATCGCGGATGTGTCGATCGCGCAGGATCCGGCGCGCTGAGCGCGGGTACTCGCGGTTCGGCCCGCGCGGTATCGCGTGGATGCCTCTTCAGTTGCGGCCGGCCCTCTCGGCAAAGCCCGTCGCGACTGAAGTCGCTCCCACAAAAAGCCTGCGGCAACTGCGCGAGAACACTCTCGCTTTGTCCCGACCGAAGCGGCATCGAGGAAACGCGGCCGGGGGCCGACGCCGTCGAGGCCTGGCCGCACGCAGGGTCCACGGCTTCGCTCGGTCGCGGTTGAAACCGCTCGTGCAGGAAGCTGGCTGGGTGCACTGCAGGAGGGGCTCCAGCCCGGCCGGCATTCCAGCCCAGCCCATGCCCGGCGCAAGCCAGCCCATTGGACGCAACGGCGCACCCCCCCCGGAATCGCGGTCACGCCGCCGCACCAACGCAAACGGCCGCCCGAAGGCGGCCGTCGCGGCAGCGACCGGAGTCGCTGGGGGATTACTCGGCCTTGGCGGCGGCCGCAGCGGCCTGGCGCGCGACCTTGGCCTGCGCAGCGGCGGCCAGATCTTCCTTGATGCGGGCGGCCTTGCCTTCCAGGCCACGCAGGTAGTACAGCTTGCCGGCGCGGACCTTGCCGCGGCGCTTCACTTCGACCGAGTCGATGATGGCGCTGTGGCTCTGGAACACGCGCTCCACGCCGAAGCCGTGGGAGATCTTGCGCACGGTGAACGAGGAGTTCAGGCCGGCGTTCTTGGTGCCGATCACCACGCCTTCGTAGGCCTGCACGCGCTCGCGGTTGCCTTCCTTCACCTTGACGTTGACGACGATGGTGTCGCCCTGGTTGAACTCCGGCAGCTTGCGCTGGATCTGGGCGGCTTCGAAGTCGGCCAGGATGGTCTTGTTGAGCTTGCTCATGGTGGGCACCGCTTGTGTCTGGTGAGGTGGTCCGGCAGTCGCCGCACGGCGATTGCGCGATATACGATGGGCCAAGCACAGAGGGCTTGACCGGAAAGCCGGGCATTTTAACCCAGTCGCGACGCCGTGGCTAGGGCTTGGATGGATTTTCCTGCAGCGGCGCCGGATCGGCCTGCAGGCCCTGGCGGAACTCCTCCAGCAGCCGCCGGTCGGCCTTGCTCAGCGCGGCCTCGTCCAGCAGGTCCGGGCGCCGCAGCCAGGTCCGGCCCAGCGCCTGCATGCGCCGCCAGCGCGCGATCGCGGCGTGGTTGCCGGAGCGCAGGATGGCCGGCACCTCGCCCAGCGCGTGCTCGCGCGGATGGGTGTAGTGCGGGCAGTCGAGCAGCCCGTCCGGGCCTTCGAAGCTGTCCTGGGCGGCAGACTCGGCATCGTTCAGCGCGCCCTCCTGCAGCCGGGTCACCGCATCGACCAGCACCGCCGCGGCCAGTTCGCCGCCGGACAGCACGTAGTCGCCGATCGAGAGCTCCTCGTCCACCGCGGCGGCGACGAAGCGCTCGTCCACGCCCTCGTAGCGCCCGCACAGCAGCACCAGCCGCGGCAGCGCCGCCAGCTGGCGGGCCTTGGCCTGGGTCAGCGGCGCGCCCTGCGGGCTCAGGTAGATGACCGGCGCCGGCTGCGGGTCGGCGGCGCGTACCGCCTCCAGGCAGGCCTGCAGCGGCTCGATCATCATCACCATGCCCGGGCCGCCGCCGAACGGGCGGTCGTCCACCTTGCGGTAGCCGCCCGTGGCGTAGTCGCGCGGGTTCCAGCCGTGCAGGTCCAGCAGCGCGCGCTCCTGCGCGCGGCCGACCACGCCGAATGCGGCGCACTGGGCGACGAATTCGGGGAACAGGCTGATGACGTCGATGCGCATGAGGCGGGGATTGGGGAGTCGGGATTGGGGATTGGTCGGAGCAACGGCCACGGCAGGCGCATGCGCGCCCGCCTCGCTCAGAACTCGGGGTCCCAGTCGACCACGATCAGGTTGGCATCGAAATCCACCGACTTGACGTAGTCCGGCTGCACGAACGGCAGCAGCCGCTCGCGGTCGCCGCGCACCACCAGCACGTCGTTGGCGCCGTTGGAGAACAGGTGCGAGACCTGCCCCAGGGCCACGCCGTCGACGGTGCGCACGTCCATGCCTTCCAGGTCCACCCAGTAGTATTCGTCGGGCTTGGGCGGCGGCAGGGTGTCACGCGCCACGTAGATCTCGGTGCCGCGCAGCGCCTCGACCGCATCGCGATCGGTGACGTCGGGCAAGGTGACCACCAGGTGCTTGCTGGATTCGCGGCCGCGCACGCCGCTCAGGGTGCTTTCGCTGCCGTCAGGCTTGCGCACGATCCAGGGCTGGTAGCGAAAAATGGCGAGGCGCGGCTCGGTCCACGACTCGAGCTTGGCCTCGCCACGTACGCCGAAGGCGCCCAGGATCCTGCCCAGCAGGATACGGCGCTGGCTGTCTTTCATGGGTGCAAAAACCGAAGGGCCGCGCGTGGCGCGGCCCGCAGGATCAGGCCGCGGCGGCCTGGGCCTTGGTCGCTTCCTTGTACAGGTTGCGCACCTTGTCGGTCAGCTGCGCGCCATTGGACACCCAATGATCCACGCGCGGCAGGTCGAGCACGATGCGCGGCTCGGCGCCCTGCGCGACCGGGTTGTAGTAGCCCAGGCGCTCGATGTTGCGGCCGTCGCGCGCGCTGCGCACGTCGGTGACGATGATGTGGTAGAAGGGGCGCTTCTTGGCGCCGCCACGGGTAAGGCGAATCTTGACCATGGTGAGTTTTCCGGTGTTGCCCAGTCGCCAGGATGGCGCGGTGAACTGCCGATTATAGCCGGCGCCCGGAACGCTGCCAAGTCGCCCCCGGCTCCGTCAGATCGCTTGCCAGGGTTGGGTCTCGACCGCGTCGTTCAGCATCCGCAACAGCTCCGTGGCCGGCCCCAGCGCCTGCCCGTCCACCGCGGCGATGGCCTGCTGGCCGCGCGCATTGCAGGCGAAGACCGCGGCGAACCCGGCCAGTTCGCGCACATGCAGCGGCCGCAGCTGCTGGGCCACGCCGAGCGCGGCCAGCCCGGCCTGCAGCAACCGCTCCTGGGTGCCGCGCAAGGCCGGCGCCCGCGGCCAGACCACGCCCTGCCCGTCCCAGGCACCGAGGTTCCAGGTCGAACCCTCGGCGACCAGGCCCTGGGCATCGACGAACAGCGCATCGTCGAAACCGGCCTGCAGCGCCAGCCGGCGCTGGTGGAACAGGGCGAAGGTGCCGGCGTGCTTGATCTGCGGCAGCTCGCGCGCGAACGCCACGCTGCGCAGCCGCAGCGGCGCGGCATCCGGCTGGGCGGGCGCGGACAGCGCCACCAGCAGTTCCGGCGTGCAGGCCGCATCGGCGCGGCGGAAATCGAAGTCGCGGGCGAACACGCTGGCACGCAGCGCCGCATCGGCGCTGCCGAACGCGGCCAGCGCCGCGCGCAACTCGGCGCGGATCCGATCGGCCGGCAGTTCGCTGCCGAACAGCGTGCGCGTGGCCGCGTCGAGCCGCTGCAGGTGCAGGTCGAAACCGCGCACCGCGCCGGCGCGCACCTGCATCGTGCTGAAGTGGCCGTAGTTGACCAGCGCCGGCGCGGCCAGCGCGTCCGCGCCCGCCGGGCGCCCGTTGCAGAACAGCCGGGCGCTCACAGCAAGGCCTGCGCCTGCATCCACCAGGTTTCCAGCAGCGTCGCCGCCGGCTGCGCCGGCGCCATCCACGCCGCCTGCCCGGCCCAGGCCTGCATCGCCGCGAGCCGGTCGTCGCGGACCGCGGCCTGGCGCATCGGCGCGGTCAGCCCGCGCTGCACCGGGTAGGGCCGCGGCGGCGGCGCCGTCGGCCCGGCCGCGGCGCGCACGTAGTCGGTGGCCAGCGCACGGCCGAGGCGGCCGGAAAAGGCGCGGGTCAGCGTGGTCTGCTCCGGTTCGGCGCCGGCCAGCGCCTCGGCCCAGGCCGGCGCCAGCGCCGCTTCCGGCGTGCGCAGGAACGCGGTGCCGATCTGCACCGCACTGGCGCCCAGGGTCAGCGCCGCAGCGATGCCGCGGCCATCGGCGATGCCGCCGGCGGCGATCACCGGCACGTCCAGGCGGTCGGCCAGCCGCGGCACCAGCGCGAACAACCCGGTCAGTTGCTGCTCGGCGCGCGCCGCATCGAACGCGCCGCGGTGGCCGCCGGCCTCGGCCCCCTGCGCGACCACCGCATCGGCGCCGGCCGCCTGCGCCGCCAAGGCCTCGTCCAGCGTGGTGGCGCAGGCGAACCAGGCGATGCCGGCCTGCTTCAACTGCGCCACGAAGGCGGGCGCGAACAGGCCCATGATCGAGGACGCCACCGCGGGACGCGCATCCAGCAGTGCGGCGCATTGCGCGCCGAAATCGGCCGGACCGGCATCGCCTGCAGCGGCCTCGACCGGCGCCCCCCATTGGGCGAGGAATGCGCGGGTGACGGCCTCGGCCGCGGCGTCGCGCAGCGGCGGCGGATCGGGCACCCACAGGTTGACCTGCGCCGGTGCGTTGGTATGGCGCCGAAACGCATCCATCCAGGTGCCGATGTCCGCGGCCGAGGACAGCACCGCGCCCATCGCGCCCATGCCGCCGGCCTGGGCGACGGCCACCGACAGCGGCACCGGGCAGGCGCCGGCCATCGGCGCCAGCAGGATCGGCGTGCGCAGGCCGAAGCGCGCGCAGAAGGCGGTCACGCGGTGGTGCAGCGAATCGTGCATGGCGGGTCGATGCCGCGGTGGCGGCGTGTCGGATGATGGCGCAGCGGATGATGCCAGTTTCTGCGCAGCGGCTGCGGGGTGCGGCAGGCGCGGGGCGAAGGCTGCATCCGGATGGATGGCGGGTGGCTTCGCGCCTGCCCGCTCCCGGCCCTTCCAGTCATGGCGAGGTGGCTTCGCCCCGACCCACTCCCAGCCCCTCCATGCATGGCGAGGTGGCTTCGCCCCTACCCTCACCCCAACCCCTCTCCCGGGGGGAGAGGGGCTTTACGGTTCAGCGGAACGGCAGGCCGCCGCGGCCGCCCATGCCGCCCATCATGCCCTTCATGCCGCGCATCAGGCCCTTCATGCCGCCGCCGGCCATCTTCGACATCATCTTTTCCATCTGCTGGTACTGCTTCATCAGCTTGTTGACATCGGCCGGCTGGGTGCCGGAACCGCGCGCGATGCGGGCGCGGCGCGAACCGTTGAGCAGGGTCGGGTTGCGCCGCTCCTTCTTGGTCATCGAGCCGATGATCGCGATCATCCGCGGCACGTCCTTGTTGCCGGCAACCTGCTGCTTGAGGTGCTCGGGGATCTGGCCCATGCCCGGCAGCTTGTCCATCAGCCCGGACAGGCCGCCCATGTTCTGCATCTGCTCGAGCTGGTCGCGCATGTCGTTGAGGTCGAACTTCTTGCCCTTGGCGACCTTCTCGGCGAGCTTCTGCGCCTTGTCCTTGTCGACCTGGTGCTCGACCTGCTCGACCAGCGACAGCACATCGCCCATGTCCAGGATGCGGCTGGCCAGGCGATCGGGATGGAACACGTCCAGGCCGTCGGGCTTCTCGCCCACGCCGATGAACTTGATCGGCTTGCCGGTGATGTAGCGCACGCTCAGCGCGGCGCCGCCGCGGGCATCGCCGTCGGTCTTGGTCAGCACCACGCCGGTCAGCGGCAGCGCCTCGCTGAACGCCTTGGCGGTGTTGGCCGCGTCCTGGCCGGTCATCGCATCGACCACGAACAGGGTTTCGGCCGGGTTGATCGCCGCGTGCAGCGCCTTGATCTCGGCCATCATCGCCGCGTCGATGGCGAGGCGGCCGGCAGTATCCACCAGCAGCACGTCGACGAAGGACTTGCGCGCATCGGCGATCGCGGCGCGGACGATGTCCACCGGCTGCTGCGTCGCCTCGGACGGGAAGAACAGCACGCCGACCTGTTCGGCCAGGGTCTTGAGCTGTTCGATCGCGGCCGGGCGGTAGACGTCGGCCGAGACCACCATCACCTTCTTCTTGCGCTTTTCCTTCAGGTGCTTGGCCAGCTTGCCGACCGTGGTGGTCTTGCCGGCGCCCTGCAGGCCGGCCATCAGCACGATCGCCGGCGCCGGCACGTTGAGGTTGAGGTCGCTGGCGGCCGAGCCCATCACCGTGGTCAGCTCGTCGCGCACGACCTTGATCAGCGCCTGGCCCGGGGTCAGGCTCTTGAGCACTTCCTGGCCGACCGCGCGCACCTTGATGCGCTCGATCAGCGCCTGCACCACCGGCAGCGCGACGTCGGCCTCGAGCAGCGCGATGCGCACTTCGCGGGTGGCTTCGCGGATGTTCTCCTCGGTCAGGCGGCCGCGGCCGCGCAGGCGCTGCATGGTGCCGGAGAGGCGTTGGGTGAGGGATTCGAACATGCGGGCGGGTCGCAGACGGGAAACGGTCGTCGATTATAGCCGCGCCCGCCGGCGATCCCGGAGACGGCCGCGGCTCTGGCCTGCCGCCGCATCGGCGGCCGGGCGCCGTACTCGGTGCCGCTGGCCGCCGGCCGTCTGTTGCTGCCGCCGAAGGCGCAGGCGCATGGCGCGCTGCTTGGACGCGGCGCCAGCAGACGCACCCGCTCGGGGGGCCGCCGCCACGAGCGCAGGCCCGATATGCGAAACTGGCGCGATGCTCATCGTACTGCTCGCGACCTTGCTGTACCTCACCGCCACCGGCCTGCTGGTCGGCTCGGTGGTGCGCGACCGGGTCGAGCGCAGCCGCGGCTGGCTGTGGGCGGCGCTGCCGGCGGTGGCGCTGCATGCGGGTTACCACGTGCAGGTGGCGTTGCACACCGCCGGCGGGCCGGACATGCACTTCTTCGCCGCGCTGTCGCTGGTCAGCCTGGGCATGGCGCTGATGACCGCGCTGGTCGGGGCCAGCGGGCGCATGGCGGCGCTGGGCGTGGTGGTGTTCCCGCTGTCGGCCGCGCTGCTGCTGGCCTACCACTCGCACGGCCACGAGCCGGCGCCGGTGCTGGACTGGCGGCTGCAGTTGCATGCGTGGATGGCGCTGCTGGCCTACGCCACGCTGGGCATCGCCGCGCTGCTGGCGGTGATGCTGTGGCTGCAGGAGCGTGCGCTGCGCCGCCGCGACTTCCATCCGTGGCTGCGCGCGCTGCCGCCGCTGACCGCGCTGGAGACGCTGCTGTTCCGCACCATCGTGGTCGGTTTCATCCTGCTGACCCTGACCCTGCTGACCGGGGTGCTGTTCGTGCAGGATTTCCTGGCGCAGCGGCTGGTGCAGAAGACCGTGCTCAGCGTGCTGTCGTGGATCGTGTTCGGCGCGTTGCTGTTCGGCCGCTGGCGCTACGGCTGGCGCGGCATCAAGGCGGTGCACTGGACCCTGGCGGCGATGCTGTTGCTGCTGCTGGCGTTCTTCGGCAGCAAGTTCGTCATCGAACTGGTGCTCGGGCATCCGCAGTAGCGGCTGCGTGTCGGCATTGGGGGATGCAATGCCTCCCTGTAGGAGCGGCTTCAGCCGCGACGCCGGCGCCGAGGAAATGTCGGTTGCGGAAACGTTCTGTCGCGGCTGAAGCCGCTCCTACAGGAAGCGCGCCGCCTGCCGGCGGCCCTGCATCACACCTCAATCGGCCAATGCCGCCTCCACCGCGGTCCAATCGGCATGCGCGCCGACCTCGGCGAAGCGGTATTCGATGCGGTGCCGGTAGACCTGGCCGGGACGCAGGATGGTGTCGGGGAAGCCCGGCTGGTTCGGCGCATCCGGATAGCCCTGCGGCTCCAGGCACACGCCGCGGCCCAGGCCCGGATGCTGGCGATCCAGCCAGTGCCCTTCGTACAGTTGCAGCGCCGGCATCGCGCTGGCGATGCGCATGGCCACGCCGCTGTGCGGCGAATACAGGATGGCGCTGCAGTCGCGCGGCTCGGCCAGCACCAGGCAATGGTCGTAGCCGCCGCTCAGGCGCAACTGCGGATCGGCCGCGCCGTCCTTGTCGGCGATCGCGCGCGGGCGGCGGAAGTCGAACGGCGTGCCGGCCACCGCGGCGACCTCGCCGGTCGGCAACAACGCCGCGTCGGCCACCGGCAGGTAGCGGTCGGCCGGCACGCGCAGCCACTGCGCGGCGGCCGCCACGCCGGCATCGCCGGCCAGGTTGAAGTACGGATGATGGGTGAGATTGAGCGGGGTCGGCGCATCTGTCTGCGCAGCGAACTGCAGTTCCAGGGTGCGCCCGTGCACGCTGAACTCGGCGCTGACCTGCACGTTGCCCGGATAGCCTTCCTCGCCGGCCGGCGAGTCGTAGCGCAACTGCAGGCTGCGCTCGGACTGCGCCTGCACCGACCACACCCGGCGCCCGAATCCGCACGCGCCGCCATGCAGATGATTGGCGCCTTCGTTGGCGGCGACCGCGTAACGCTGCCCGTCCACGCTGAACGCCGACCCGGCGATGCGGTTGCCGAAGCGGCCGACCAGCACGCCGAGATAGGCCGGGTCGTGCAGGTACGCGTCCAGCGTCGGCAGCCCGAGGACCAGTTCGGTGCGGCCGCGCGCAGTCTCCAGGCTCAAGCCGCGCAGCAGGCCGCCATAGGTCAGCACTTCCGCGCGCAAGCCGGCGCCGCTGTCCAGGAGCAAGCGTTGGATGGCGGTACCGTCGGGAAGCTGGCCGAAGATCGATGACATGCGGGGTCCTTTGTAGGCGCGTGCGGAGTCCACGCGTGCCACGCAGCATAACCAGCGCGGCCGCTCGCAAGCCATCGCCGCGCAGGTTGGTGCATCGATGCACCACGCCGCGTGCTTGCGACTGCGATCACGCGCCACGACGAAATGGGTGCGAGGCGCACTCCATGCACGATCTGCGGCATCGCATCATTGCAATCCCCATATCGATACGCCGATTTAAATCATTGGTCGGCTATCTGTCGCTCGCCTATCCTCGATGCGCGAATCGGGGAGCGCAACGGGACGGCGCGGCGACCACGTCAGCGGACAGCCGCGCCAGCGATGCGAATCGGCTATAGCAGCGAGGATTTAAGTCATTGGTCGCAACGCGCCGGCCTGCCTATGCTCGAACCGCGGCCGGGGGCTGCCGCAGCGCCGCACCCTCACCGATCACAAGGACTGCGATCTGCGCCGATACCGCCACCACGCCGCGCCCTGCCACCCACGACTGCCGCTGCGCGCCGCAGCGGCCCCGTGCAGCGCCGATCCCGTGCATGCGCCGCGTGCGGCCGGCACCGCCCCTCATCACCGACGCGGCGTCCTTGCACGGCTCCGCCGCCCCATCCACTTAGGAGACCCACGATGCTCTCGACCCGCTCACTGAAGAACGCCGCGCTGCGCTGGCGGCGACGCCTGCCGCTGGCCGTCGCGGTGGCCGCGCTGACCTTCGGCGCCGGCCTGGCGCAGGCCGCCGACGTCCAGGTGCGCGGCACGCTGCATGCCGATCAGCCGAGTGCGCAGGTCTCGCGCAACCTGTTCGGCCAGTTCGCCGAACACCTGGGCAATGGCATCTACGGCGGCGTGTGGGTCGGACCGGACTCGAAGATCCCCAACACCCGCGGCTACCGCAACGACGTGGTCGCGGCGCTGAAGGCGCTGGAGGTGCCCAACATTCGCTGGCCCGGCGGCTGCTTCGCCGACGAATACCACTGGCGCGACGGCATCGGCCCGCGCGCCAGGCGCCCGACCAGCATCAACACCCACTGGGGCGGCGTCGAGGAACCCAACAGCTTCGGCACCCATGAGTTCATGGACTTCACCGAGCTGGTCGGCACCCAGGCCTACGTGGCCGGCAACGTCGGCGACGCCGCGCCGGACGAGATGGCGCAATGGGTCGAGTACATGACCGCGCCGACCAAGTCGACGCTGGCCAACCAGCGCCGCGGCAACGGCCGCGACGCGCCGTGGAAGGTGCCGTACTTCGGCGTCGGCAATGAGCTGTGGGGCTGCGGCGGCAACATGCGCGCGGAATACGCCGCCGACGTGTACCGCCGCTACCAGACCTTCGTCAAGGCGCCGGCCGACCAAAAGATCATGAAGATCGCGCCCGGCCCCAACGAGGGCGATTATCACTGGACCGAAGTGATGATGCGCGAAGCCGCCAAGTTCATGGACGGCATGAGCCTGCACTACTACACCGTTCCCGGCGGCTGGCCGCCGCGCGCCTCGTCCACCGATTTCGACGAGACCGCGTGGATCGAGACGCTGTCGCGCACGCTGCTGATGGACGAACTGATCAGCAAGCACAGCGCGATCATGGACAAGTACGACCCGGGCAAGAAGGTGGCGCTGGTGGTGGACGAATGGGGTACGTGGTACGGCGGTCTGCCCAACGTCAACCCAGGCTTCCTGCGCCAGCAGAACACGCTGCGCGACGCGCTGGTGGCCTCGCTCAACCTGGATATCTTCGTCCAGCATGCCGACCGCGTGCGCATGGCCAACATCGCGCAGATGATCAACGTGCTGCAGGCGATGATCCTCACCGACGGCGACAGGATGCTGCTGACCCCGACCTACCACGTGTTCGCGATGTACAAGCCGTACCAGGACGCGACCGCGCTGCCGCTGCAGATCAAGGCGCCCGACTACAGGCACGGCGAGTACACGGTGCCGTCGGTGCACGGCTCGGCGGTCAAGGCGAAGGATGGCCACGTGTATGTGGCGCTGACCAATCTCGACCCGAACCGCGCCGCGGAGGTGGTGGTGAGCGTGGACGGCGTGCAGGCCAGCGGCGTCAGCGGACAGATCCTCACCGCGCCGAAGATCACTGCGCTCAACACCTTCGAACAGCCGCAGGCGGTGAAGCCGGCGGCCTTCGGCGGCGCCAGCCTGCAGGGCGGCACGCTGACCGTGGCGCTGCCGGCCAAGGCGATCGTGATGCTGAAGCTGCACTAGTCGCGGACGCCTTCGCGCCTACCCTCCCGCTGCAGGGCGCGGGCAGGTCGTCCGAACCACGCCGGCGCAGGTCGGCGTGTTTTTTTATGCGCTGCGCTTATTCCGGCGCGTTCGACAGCCGCGCGAACAGCGAATCGCCGTCCGGCGAGATCAGGTCGCTGACCGCCCAACAGCCGTTGCCGCGGCGCTGCAGTTCGATCTTGACCGAGCCGTCGCCACCGAGCGCCAGCCGATAGTCCATGCGCACTTCCAGCACGGTGGCCAGGGACCCGCCGGACACCAGGGTGAAGCGCGGCGCGCCGTCGATGGCGCCCTCCGCATCGGTCCACGGGTCGTAGCCCAGGCGGCAGTCGCCCTTGCGCTTGGTACAGCCAAGTCCCGTCTCGAGCGCATGGGCGAAGGGCGGTGTCAGCAAGCCATCCAGGTCCTGCGGCCGCCGATAGAAATCGCGCGCCTGGTACAGCCGCTCGGCCACCTGCAGCGGCGTCTGGCACGGCGGCGCCTGCGCCGCGGCGAGCGCAGGCAGCACGGCAAGGATGGCAACGAGTCGACGCATGCGCGGCTCCGGTGTCGGGGGCGCCTATGAAGCCCGGATCGCGGCGCACGCGCAAGCGCCGGGCAAAAAAAGAGGAGCCGGCGAACCGGCTCCTCGACTTCGTACAGTACTTCTCGCAGACGGGCGATCTACGCCGCCCTGACCGCCTCGTAGCCGTCGAAGGTCATGCTCGCCGACGCGCGCCCCTGGGTCAGTGAGCGCAACGCAGTGGTGTAGGCCTGCAGTTGCGCCAGCGGCGCGTGCGCGACCACGTCCGCGCGCGTGCCGTACTCCTGGATCGCCACGACGCGCCCGTCGCGCCGCTGCAGATCGCCGAGCACGTCGCCGACGCTGGCCGCCGGGGTGTCGATCGCCAGCGCCATCACCGGCTCCAGCAGCAGCGTGCCGGCCTGCGCCAGCGCCGCCTTCACCGCGTCCGACGCCGCACGCTGGAACGCCAGGTCCGACGAATCCACCGCGTGCGCCTGGCCATCGACCAACGCCACCTCCACCCCGACCACCGGGTAGCCGCGCGGGCCTTGCGCCAATGCCGCGCGCACGCCCTTCTCGGTCGCGGCGACGAAGGCCTTCGGCACCACGCCGCCGCGGCTGCGGTCGGTGAAGGTGACCTCGCCGTCCGCGCGCGGCACGATGTCCAGCACCACCTGCGCGAACTGGCCATGGCCGCCGTTCTGCTTGGACAGCCGCCCGGCCACGCCCAGCGCCGCGGCGCGCAGCGTTTCCTGGTAGGCCACGCGCGGCGCACCGGTGCGCACGTGCACCTGCCACTCGCTGCGCAGGCGCTCCACCATCACCTCCAGGTGCAGCTCGCCCATGCCCCAGACCAGGGTTTCGCCGGTCTCGGCATCGCTGTCGACGCGCAACGAGGGATCCTCCTGCGCCAGCCGCGCCAGTCCCTGCCCCATCCGCACCAGCTCCGCGGCATTGGCCGCGCCCAGCCGCCACGCCAGCACCGGCGGCTGCGTGCGGATGCTCTCCAGCACCCAGCGCGCGTCGCCGCCGCTGAGCGTCTCGCCGCTGGCCGCCTCCTTC
Organism: Xanthomonas campestris pv. phormiicola; assembly: GCA_025666215.1. Classification (NCBI taxonomy): domain Bacteria; kingdom Pseudomonadati; phylum Pseudomonadota; class Gammaproteobacteria; order Lysobacterales; family Lysobacteraceae; genus Xanthomonas; species Xanthomonas campestris. Next base: position 3,695,780 of record CP102593.1, read on the forward strand.
CAGCCGAGGATGGCCACGATCTCGCCGGCGCAGGCCTGCGCCACGTCATGGGTGCGCTGCGCCTGCACCACCGCCAGCCGCCCGACCCGGCGCAGACGCCGCGCCTGCGACGTCCACACCATGTCGCCGACGCGCAAGGTGCCCGCATACACGCGCACGAAGGCCAGCGGCCCCTGCGCGGTATGCGCGACCTTGAACACCAGCGCCGCCAGCGCGGCGGACGGATCCGGCGCCAGCTGCACGGCATGAGCGCCGCTGGCGTCATCGACGTCGCGCGTCGCCGCGACCGGCGGGCGGTCCAGCGGCGACGGCAGCCAGTCGACGATCGCGTCCAGCAACGGCTCGATGCCCTTGCTCTTGAATGCCGAGCCGGCCAGCACCGGCACGCCGGCGCCGGCCAGGGTGGCGCGGCGCAGCGCGGCGCGCAGCGCGTCGTCGTCGATCGCACGCTCTTCCAGATAGGCCTGGGCCAGCGCGTCGTCGTGCTCGGCCACCGCGGCGATCAACTGCTCGCGCGCCGCGGCGAACGCGGCGCTGTCGTCCGCGCTCCATGCGCGTACGCTCAGGCGCCCGTCGCCGTCCCACGCCAGGACGCGGCGGCCGACCAGGTCGACCCAGCCGTCGAAGCCGGAATCGCCCGGCAGCGGCACGCCGACCGCCCACACCGTGGCGTCGAGCTTGCTGCGCAGCTGCGCCAGCACGCCCTCGAACGAGGCGCCGGCGCGGTCCATCTTGTTGACGAACGCGAGCAGCGGCACGCCGTGCCGGCGCGCCTGGCGCCACACGGTTTCCGATTGCGGCTGCACGCCGTCGACCGCGGAGAACACCGCGACCGCGCCGTCGAGCACGCGCAGCGAGCGTTCCACCTCGATCGCGAAATCGATGTGCCCGGGAGTGTCGATCAGGGTGAGCCGATGCGCCGGCTGCCCGCGCGGCGCCCACTGCGCCTGCACCGCGGCCGCGCCGATGGTGATGCCGCGGGCGCGTTCGATGTCGGAGAAATCGGTGGTGGCGGCGCCGTCGTGGACTTCGCCGACGCGATGGATCGCGCCGGTCGCCCACAGCAGGCGTTCGGTGAGGGTGGTCTTGCCGGCGTCGATGTGGGCGATGATGCCCAGGTTGCGCCAGCGGGAGAGGGTTTGGGTGTTCATGAGATGGGTTCCAGATGCCAACGCGGGGAAGCCGCATGCCCCGGTTGGCGACTGGGCATGCGGCTAGGTTTTCGGTTCGGCGGCGTAGTGCATGGCACGTTCTCCTTCGCATCGGTTCGGTGAAGTGGGGAAGCTGGAAAAAAGGCAATAAAAAAGCACCCATCGGGTGCTTGTCTGCGGCGGATCGGCGGCGGCGGAGCGCTACGGCTCGGCTCGGTCCATCCCGTCAGGCAGGCGCACCCGGCCCGCGCTGATGCGCAGGGCGTCGGTCGGCAATATCAGCAGCGGTGCGTGCGACATGGAAGGGCGGGCGATACGTGGACGAGGGCGCAAGTCTGGACCCGCGCCGCAGGCGGGTCAATGCATTCGGCGCATCGCCGCTGGAACAGTCAAGCGCGGCGCGTGCAACGACGCGACCGGGCCGCTCGCCGGTGTTGTCGCGACGCGTGTCCAGGCGGCTGATATGAGCCAGCTGCGACTGGCAGCTGTGCTCGGCCAGGAACGGCAGCACGTCGATGCCATCGCCCGCCCTTGTCGGCCAACGCGCCATGTCGCGAGCGGGCTTGTTGCGCGAATGCGCGAACACCGCGCTGCAGCCTGCATGGACGACGCTGGACGGGAAAGAGCTTCCGGAACCCCTCGCTTCCCTTCCTGGCAGAAAATGATGGAAGATCGACCTTTAAGCCAAGCGTGAATCCCGAGAGAGTGGGACCCCAACCACATCGGATTTCACCATGTCGCACCATCCCCGTCGCCGCTCCCGCATGGCCCTTTTCGCCGTCGCCGGCCTCTTCGCTGTCTGTGGATCGATTGCCGCCGCCGGTTCTCCGGCGACAGCGCAGCCAGAGAATGCGCGGGCGACGGGCTTGCCGATCGTCCACGTCCGCAAGCATCCGGACGCGCTCCCGGTGGTGGTCGTGGTTGCCCAGGACAAGGCCGTGCTGTCGGACTTCGTCGTGCCATACGGCGTCCTGGCGCAATCCGGTGCGGCAACCGTGATCGCCCTGAACATGACCGACCGTCCGTTGAAGGCCGGCCCGCTCACGCTGTTGCCCGACATGACCGTCTCCGCGTTCGACAAGGCCTACCCCGATGGGGCCGACTATGTGATCGTCCCGGCGACGGCGGACAAGCATGCCGAGGAAACGGCCTGGTTGCGGGCACAACGCGCGCACGGCGCAGCGCTGGTGTCGATTTGCGACGGCGTCGAGCTGCTGGCGGAGATCGGCGCGCTCGACGGTCGCCGCGCCACGGGCCACTGGGCCTCGCTGCGGGACCGTCGCAAGCACTACCGGCAGGTCACCTGGCTGACGAACCTGCGCTATGTGGCCGACGGCGATGTCGCCTCGAGCGCCGGGGTCTCTGCCGCGCTGCCGATCAGCCTCGCACTGGTCGAGACGATCGCCGGGACGCAAGCGGCGCGCGCGACCGCCGAGCGCCTGGGCGTTGCGTCATGGGAAGCCGCACACGACAGCGACATGTTCAAGGTTCTCCCGACGGACCAGGCCACGCACCGCGCCAACATGCGCGTCGAGCGCGAAGACGTGGTGGCGCTGGAGGTGCGGGACGGCGACGACGAGGTGGCGTTGTCGCTGCACGCCGAAGCATGGTCGCGCACGATGCGCAACGAAGTCCGGATTGTCTCCGACACGGCCGGTCCGGTAAGGCTGCGCGGCGGCCTGCGCGTGCTGACCCAGGCGGCTGCGTCCCCGACTGCGGACGTGCGCATCGCATTGGCCGCGGCCGCCCCTGCCGGCACGGCGCTTCCTGCCGCTTTCGATCTGATCGCCGAGCGTTACGGCAGCGGCACCGCACGTCTGTCCGCGCTTGCCATGGAATATCCGTGGGGCGACCTGAAGGCGGCACGGTGACATGCGCGCCCCCCCCACTCGGCGTTATCCGGTCCAGGGCACATGGTGGCCACATGCCGCGATCGGACAATAGCCCATGACGTCTTTGCCAGCGCGGAGCGCTCCAGCTGTCCTAGATGGAAAGCCGATCGGCATCGGTCACGTGGGACAGCCGCACGGACCGCTGCGCGTGGTGCTTCTCGCCTACGACGGGATGAACCTGCTCGACCTCGCCGGTCCGTTGCAGGCGCTGACCACGGCCAACCGGGGCGCGGGACCGGGCGCGCCGGCGCGGTATGACACGATCGTGGCATCGGCACAGGGCGGCCCGATTGTCACCGGGTCGGGCTTGCCCGTGGTCACCGTCCCGGTCTGCGCGCTGGCGAACGTCGCGATCGATACGCTGATCGCGCCGGGCGGCTGTGCGGGCGACGAGTTCGAGGTCACGCCCGCCTTGCGTGATTTCATCGCCGCGCGCGCCGGATCGGTGCGCAGGCTCTGCTCCGTCTGTACGGGCGCGTTCCTTCTGGCAGCCGCCGGCCAGCTCGATGGACGGCGCGTGGCGACGCACTGGGCCTGGCTCGATAAATTGAAGCGCCGGCATCCGGAACTGGAGGTCGATCCGGACAGCATCTTCATCCGCGACGGCAATCTGTGGACTTCGGCCGGGGTGAGTGCGGGAATCGATCTCGCCTTGGCGCTGATAGAGCAGGACTATGGCCCGCGCGTCGCGATCGACGCCGCCAGACAGCTGGTGGTCTTCATGAAGCGCGCCGGCGGGCAATCGCAGTTCAGCGTGCCGTTGGCGGCGCAGGCGCGGGATCGTGCCTTCGTCGAGCTGCACGCGTGGATGGCGGCGAATCTGGGCGCGGACCTGTCGGTCCCGCAGCTCGCGGAGCGTGCAAACATGGCGCCGCGAACCTTCGCGCGCATCTATGCTGCCAAGGTGGGGCGCACGCCCGCCAAGACGGTCGAGTTGATGCGGCTCGAGGCGGCATGCCGCGCGCTGGAGGAAACCGGGCTGCCCCTGAAGAGCATCGCCTTGCAAGTGGGCTATGGCGACGAACAGCAGCTGCGCCGCGCGTTTCGACGCCAGTTCGGCACCAATCCAGGCACGCATCGCTCGCGCTTCTCAACCCATCCCTAGGCATCGAAGCGGAGCGAAAGCGGCCCGCTTGAGGAACGATCAGAGCAAGCACGAAAGCCTGAAAGACGGCATATGCCTATGCCTACCGGCGCGCCTCAGGCCGCGCAGATCTCGCCGAACACCCGGTCGAAGTTCAGCCCAAGCACCTTCTCGGTCACCCGTGCGCTGTAGCCGTGGCGCAGCAGGCCATCGGCGACGCGTTCGAGCTTGCGCACGCTGTTGACGTCGGGCAGGTACGGGGTGCGGTTCTCGCCGGGCGCGCCGACGCCGTCGTGGCGGCGCTGCTGCATCAGCGTGTCCATCTCGCGGATGTCCTGCTCGGTGACCGGGAAGAACATCGAATCGGTACCGATGCCGACGTGGTCCTCGCCGCATACGTCCAGCGCATGCAGCATGTGCCGCAGATAATCGGCCAGCTGCGGCTGGCGGCTGTCCTCGGTCAGGAACGGCAGCATGTAGATGCCCATCACCCCGCCCCTGTCGGCCAGCGCGCGCATGTCGCGGTCGAGCTTGTTGCGCGGATGCGCGAACACCGCGCTGCAACCGGCATGGGTGAAGACTGCCGGCCGCCGCGACAGCGCGATGCCGTCGCGGGTGGTCTGCGCGTTGGCATGGCTCAGGTCCAGCGCCACGCCGAGCCGGTTCATGCGCGCGATCGCCTCGCGCCCGAGCGCGGTGACGCCGCCGGCGTCGCCGTCCAGGCAACCGGTACCGAACGGCGAGGCATGGTTGTAGGACAGCTGCATCACGCGCACGCCGAGCTGGCGGAACAGGTCGATACGCTCCGGCTTGTCCTCCAGCATCGCGGCCGCTTCGAAGGAGAAGATCAGCGCGATCCGGCCCTCGCGCCTGGCCCGCCGCAGGTCGTCGTGCTGCAGCACTTTCAGGAAGTGCTGCGGATAGGTTTCGACCAGCGCCTGCGCGGCGGCGATGTCCTTCACCGCCGCCTCGAAGTCGCCGTCGGCATCGCCCAGCGTGGTCTTCAGCGCGGTCACGCCGGAACCGCGCAACTGGCGCAAGCGTTCGGCACTGTCGCCGTCGCTGGCCAGCTGGCCGATCGAGGCCAGGGTGTTGGCGTCGAGCACCAGGGCGCGGCGATACAGCGCCTGCGCGTCGCTTGCGCCCACGCCGTGGTCGGCCGTGTCCTTCACCGCCCTTGCCACGGCGCCGCTTGCCGCCGCCGTGCCGGGCAGCAGCCCCGCCAGCAGTGCGCTGCCGGAAAGACCCAGCCATTGCCGCCGCGTCCATGCTTCGCTCATCGCCCTCTCCCGCTGCAATCAAGTGATGACGCCCGTGGCCACCGAGCGCCGGGCGCGCCGCCCCGCATAGCACTGCATCCGGGGCACGGCGGTCAGTGCCGAAAGTACCGTCGGCCGCGCGCTGCGGCGCCCGCGACGCCGCCCGGCCGCGCCGGCCGGCGCGCGGCGCGGGCGGCGGGCATGCGTGGCTTTCTCCGCGTCGCGCTCCTATCATCCGCCGACATATCAAGGATGCGTGCCGATGACCACACCGCAGATGTCCGTCTATTTCTTTCTGCAGGCGGCGGCGATCCTCCTGGTCTGCCGGCTGGTCGGCCTGCTGGCCAGGCGCGTGGGCCAGCCGCAGGTGGTGGGCGAAATGATCGCCGGCGTGGCGCTGGGGCCGTCGCTGTTCGGCTGGCTGCTGCCGGACGTGCAGCAGGCGCTGTTCCCCAAGCAGACCCTGGACATGCTGTACGTGGTCGCGCAGTTCGGCGTGGGCCTGTACATGTTCCTGGTCGGCACCGACTTCCGCGGCGACCATTTCCGTGCGCGCTACCGCAGCGCGATGAGCGTGTCGCTGGCCGGCATCGCGGTGCCGTTCCTGCTCGCGTTCGCGCTGGTGCCGTGGCTGCTGCACACCCCGGGCCTGTTCTCGGCCAAGGCCAAGATCCTGGAAGCCTCGCTGTTCCTGGGCGCGGCCATCGCCATCACCGCCTTCCCGATGCTGGCGCGGATCATTCACGAGCGCGGCCTCACCGGCAGTTCGCTGGGCACGCTGGCGCTCACCGCCGGTGCGGTGGACGACGCCGCGGCCTGGTGCATCCTGGCGATCGTGCTGGCCAGTTTCGGCGGCAGCTGGAACAGCGCCTACCTGGCGATCGGCGGCGGCGTGGGCTACGCGCTGTTCATGCTGCTGGTCGGCCGCCATTGGCTGCGCCGCCTGGCCGATCACGTGCGCCCCGACCAGCCGCTCAGCGCCAGCGTGCTGGCGGTGGTGCTGATGCTGTTCTGCCTCAGCGCCTGGGCGATGGACGCGATCGGCATCCACGCGGTGTTCGGCGGCTTCCTGCTCGGCGCCTGCCTGCCCAAGGGCGCATTGACCGAGAAGCTGCGCGAGCAGCTGCAGCCGTTCGTGGTGGTGTTCCTGCTGCCGATGTTCTTCACCTTCTCCGGGCTCAAGACCCAGCTCAGCGTGCTGCTGGACCCGCAGATCCTGATCGCCGCGGTGGCGATCCTGCTCGCCTCGTTCCTGGGCAAGGGCATCGCCTGCTGGGCCGCGGCGCGCGTCAGTGGCGAGAACAACCGCGATGCGATGGCGATCGGCGCGCTGATGAACGCACGCGGGCTGATGGAACTGATCATCATCAACATCGGCCTGCAGGCCGGGGTCATCGAGCAGGGCCTGTTCTCGATCCTGGTGTTGATGGCGATCGTGTCCACGCTGATGGCCACGCCGCTGTTCAACTGGGTGATGCGCCGCGCCGCCGCACGCGAGGCGGCGCCGGCGGTGGCGGGCGGCAGGCTGTAACGCCCCGCCCGCAGTGCGGGCCTACGCCGACGCCACGCGCCACGCCGGCGGCAGGCCGGCGACCAGGTGCTCCTGCAAGGCGCGTACCTTCGGGGTGAAGTCGCGGCGGTCGGCCACGCACAGGTACAGCCGCATCGGTTCGGGCGCGGCGTGGACCGCACCGGTTGCGTCGTATTCGAACAAGGCGCGCAACGCGCCGCGCTGCAGGTACGGCTGCGCCACGAACGCCGCCAGCCGGGTGATGCCGCCACCGGCCGCGGCCATGCCGGCGAGCGCATCGATGTCGTCGCCGACCAGCGCCGGCGTCACCTCGGCATCGAAACGCAACCCGTCGCGGACGAAACCCCAGCGCAGGTAGCGGCCGTCCACCGCCCAGCGCAGCAGCAGGCAGGCGTGGTCCTTCAATTGCTCCGGCGTGGTCGGCATGCCGGCACGCGCCAGGTACTCCGGCGCCGCGCAGAACACGAACGGCACCGCGGCGATGCAACGCGCGACCAGCCCGTCCTGCAGCTGCGGCTCGATGCGGATGCTGACGTCCACGCCTTCCTGCGCGTGGTCGACGCGGTGATCGGCGCTCAGCAATTCGATCGACAGGCGCGGATGCCGCGCCGCCAGCGCCGGCAGCAGCGGCGCCAGCACATGCCGGCCGAACGCGGCGGTGCTGGCCACGCGCAGCCGCCCTTCCGGCTCGGCCTGCGGATCGGCGACCGATTGCCGCGCGCGCTCCAGATCCAGTTCGACCTGCCGCACCTGCTGCAGATACAGCGCGCCGCGCTCGGTCAGCGCCAGGCTGCGCGTGCTGCGGTTGAACAGGCGCACGCCCAGATGCGCTTCCAGCCGCGCGATGTTCTGGCTCACCGCCGCCGCGCTCACGCCCAGGGTCTTGGCGCCGCCGGCGACGCTGCCGGCCTCGGCGGTGTGGATGAAGCTGCGGATGGACTGGAGAAGGTTCACTACGCAAACAGCTATACGCGATGCATTCGTAAGTTGCAGTTTACAAAGTCGCAAGCCGCCCTCGCCTACTGGCGCTGCGATCGGCTTGCTAACGTGCCGCCTGCCGAGCCGTCCGGCCCGCAACGACCACCGAGGCATCGCCCATGCAGGATTTCGACATCGCCGCGCCACGCCGCCTGAACCTGGGCGTGCGCGCCACCCCGTTCGTGTTCGCCTTCTACATGGCCACGATCATGGCCATGCTGATGTGCCTGGTGATCACCGCGGCCAATGCCGGGCTCGGCGAGGACTATCTGCAGCGCGTGTTCGGGGCGTACCGGCTGGCGATGCCGACCGCGTTCTGCTGCATCCTGGTGGTGCGGCCGCTGGTGATGCGGCTGGTGGCGGCGACGGTGCATCCGCCGCGTTGAGCGTTTTCGCCTCGTGCATTGCGGTCGGCAGCGTGGCGTGGACGATCGTCGCGACGCGGCCTATCGATGAAGCCCTGTCGCGGCCGATGGCCCGAGGCCACCTGGAGCCGCTCCGGCAAGTGCGGTGGTCTGCCGCGCATCCTGAACCGCCGACTCACACCGGCGTCAGCCGCCATAGCCCGTAGGGATTGGCGAACAGGTCGCCGGGCTGGAACTGGGTGCTGGGTTCGGCCTCGATCCGGTAGCGCGGCGTATCCTCCGCGATGGCGAAGGTGTGGCCCTCGCGTATCGGCGGCGCTTCGGTGAACAGATACCAGGTGAAGGTGTGCAGCAGCGCCACCGGATCGGGCGACGCCTGCGCATCGACGATCGCGTCCTTCATGCCGAAGTGATGCATGCCGCAGGAATGGACCTGCTCGCCGGTGACGTTCAACACATACGCACGATGGGCGCTGAAAAAGGACAGGTCCGCGCACAGCTGGCGCCATGCCCCTGGACCGTGGGCGACGCCGCTGCTCTCGACCTTCACCCCCAGGCCGCCGGCGTCCAGCAGCGCCGCGGCCGCCAGCATCATCGCCTCGGCACGCCCCCTGGAACCGCCAGCGCCGATCAGGTACACGACCGAGGCATGCGCGTGGATACGCGCCATGTCGTCGGAATCGAGCCAATGCGGCCCGGCGGCGGCGAATGCGGCCGCCATGCGCGGGTCGTGCGGCTCGTATTCCAGTTCGAACGCATCGCCGCTTTCCATGTGCAGCAGGACCCGCCCGGCGAACAGATAGCCGCCGCTGTCGTGGACGATCCGCGCGAGCAGCTCCGCGCGGTCCTGCCACGGACCGGGAATGCACAACACGATTTTCGGGGTGTCGATCAAGATGGCGGCTCCTTGCCGTCAGATGCCGGGCGCGCTCGCCCGGAAGGGCGGCCGCCGCGAAAACGGCGAGGCCGCGCGGGCCGGAGAAAAGGCCATGCTCAGGTCAGCGCCGTCATCACGCCCTTGCGGTAGGCCGGGCGCTGTTGCAGCCGCGCGTACCAGTCCTGCAGATGCGGCAGCGCCGGCCGGTCGATCGGCATCTCGAACCAGGCGTAGGCAAAGCTGCCCAGCGGGATGTCGCCCATCGCGAACTGCGCGCCCGACAGCCACGGCTGCTGCGCCAGTGCCGCATCGGCGATGCCCAGCAGTTCGCCGCAACGCGCCAGCGCAGCGGCGATCCTGACTTCGTCGCGCGCCTCGGGCGCGGCCCGCAGCGTGCCCCAGAACAGATCGCGGAAAGGACCGGCGAAGATCGAGGTGGTCCAGTCCATCCACTTGTCGCCGAGCGCGCGCGCGGCCGGATCTTCAGGGTACAGCGTGCCCGGCGCGTAGCGCGCGGCCAGGTAGCGCACGATGGCGTTGGATTCCCACAGCGCCAGGCCGTGGTCCTCGATCGCCGGCACCAGGCCGTTGGGATTCAACGCGCGGTAGGCCGGATCGGCGGTCTTGCCGAACGCGCCGCCGACCTCGATCGATTCGTACGCCACACCGACTTCCTCGGCGCACCACAGCACCTTGCGCACGTTGCTCGAATTGTGTCGTCCCCAGATCTTCAGCATGGCAGCGCTCCTGTCGCGAGCGCCAATTCTATGCTGCCGCATCCGTCGCTGCGACGCCGATGCGTGCGAGTGCGGCCATCGTGCCGCCGCTGCAATGGCGCGGATTCAGCCTGAGCCGACGGCGCGGCATCGAATCCCGGGCACCCCCGCCATCGCCATCGGCAGGCGCTGTTGCCGCCGTGCGTCTGCCTGCGCACGGGCGGCGGCGAGCGCGCTCAGTCGAACTGCAACACGAAGCCGCCGCGCGCCGGCAATGCCACCTCGACGGTCTGCGCCGGCGGCACGTCGATACGGCGACCGGTCAGCCCCAGCGGGCCGTCGCCATCGACGATCAGGCGTGCGCCACGCCCGGCCACCCCCAGCTCCGCCAGGTTCAGGCGCAGCGTGCGCGGCTGCGCATCGGCATTGATGCCGGCCACGTACCAGCGCGCGCCGCCGCGCCGCGCGAACACCGCGAAGCGCCCGGGATAGCCGTCCACATAGCGGCTGTCGTCCCACACCGCGGGCAGCTCGCGCAACAGCGCACGCACGTCCGGCGCGGCTTTTTCCAGATTCTCGGGGGTCTCGGCGTAATGCTGGATGCCGGACACGAACAGCACCGTCTCGGCCAGCTCGAAGCCCGGCGTGGTGCGGCGCTGCACCTTGTCGTTGAGTTTGACCAGGGCCAGCGGGGTGAAGTCCATCGGGTCGAACACGTTGCGCGCGAACGGCAGCATCGCCGCATGCGCCGGCACCTGGTCGGCATTGGCCTGCTCGAAGGTGGCGAATTCCAGCCCGCGCACCGCCTCCATCGTCATCAGGTCCGGCCATGTGCGCTGCCAGCCGCGCGGCAAGGTGGCGCCATGGAAGTTCAGCAGCAGGCCGTACGGCGCGGCGTCCTGCATGATGTCCAGGTAGTAGCCGATCATCGACTGCCCGTCGCCGCCGAAGAAGTCGATCTTCACCCCGGCCACGCCCATCGCCTTGAGCCGTCCGAACTCGCGGAGGCGGCTGGCGTGGGTCAGCATGCGGTCGCGCGGAGTCTGCGGCGTGTCGTTCCAGCTGCCGGCCGAGTTGTACCAGAGCAGGATGGCCACGTGCTTGCCGTGCGCGTAGTCGATCAGTTCGCGCATCCTGTCTTCGCCGATCTGCGTGTCCCACAGGGCATCGATCAAGGTGTAGCGCCAGCCCATGCGCGCGGCGAAGTCGATGTAGCGCTTCTGCACGGCGAAGGTGGTGGCGCCATCGCCGAGCAGCGGCCAGCTCCACGCCGCCTTGCCCGGCTGCGGCGGCGCGACCGGCGCGGCCGCGGGCGGGTCGGCCAGGTCGGTGCCGAGCGTGGACTCGGCGATGGTCTTCAGGCTGCCGACCGCGACGATGCGCCACGGCGAGCGCCACGGCAGCGCGAAGCGCGGATTGGCGGCGCCGCCGGGCAGCACCTCGCGCGGATCGGGCATGCCGATCGCGTACTCGCCGGGCGCGTCGGCGACATCGCGCAGGCGGCTGCCGGCGTGGCCGCGGCCGAGCGCGCCCTCGCTGAGCAAGACCCAGTCCGCGCCATTGCCGAACAGCGCCGGATACACCCAGCCGGCCGCCAGCGGCGACGGTGTCCCCACGGCGATGTCCTGCAGGTAGTACTCCTCGTAGGAGGGATTGGTCCTGCCGAATCCGGTCTTGGCCGGCGACATCGGCTGCAGCCAGGCGCGCGTCTGCGCCGCGAAGCGGAACGTGGTGGCGTCCTCGCGCAGCTGGCGGATCGTCGCGTCGCGCTGCGGGAAGCCGTAGCGGAACGCGACGCCGTCGTCGGAGACCTGGAATTCGATCTGCAGGCGCTCGCCCTCGGCGCCGCGCCAGGAGAACACGCGCCGGTTGGCGCGGTAGTCGTTGATCCGGCGCTTGCCGGTGAGCAGTTCGTAGCGATCGTGCACCGCGGCGACCGGCGACACCGCGAGCAACTGCAGGCCCTTGGAAAAATCGGCATCGTCGCGGACCAGGCCGAGCCGCGAGCGCAGCAGCACGTCGCGCCCCTCGCGCAACACCCGGTAGTGCGCGCTGCCGGCCTCGTCCACGCTCACCTGCGCGCGCAGCGTGGCGTCCGGGCTGAGCACCTCGCCGACCATGCGCTCGGCGGCCAGCGCTGGCAACGCGCACAGCAGCAGCGCGCCTATCGCCGCGAGTGCCGCCGGCGCCCGGCACCGGCGGCTCGGAACTACGGATTCTTTTCCCATGCCGGCCTCGCTCGGCAATAGACCGCATAACGCTCGTGGGCGATACGGTAAAACGGCAGCAGGGTGATCGGGCCTTCGATGCCGTCGGCCTCGAACACCTGGACCTGGCCTTCGCGCTTGCGCGCCCACAGTGCGTCCGGCGCGAAGTAGACCGCCGGCAACTGGCGGCCGACGATGCGGTTCACCGACGGCCGCTGGTCGCAGACGTGCAGCTGCGCCGGATCGATGCCGTCGCTGCCTAGCTGCGCGGCCAGCACCAGCGGACCGTACATCATCGCCTGCAGGCTCGGTTCGTCGGGCAGCGGCGCGGCATGCAACGCCATCGGCAGATCGAGTTCGATGCGGTCGCCGTCGGCGAAGCGGCGCTGCAGCACCAGGTAGCTGCCCGGGGTCGCCGACACCGCCTGCGCCTTGCCGTTGATGCGCAGGCCAACGCCCTGCGTGGCCCAGTACGGGACGCGCAGGCGCAGCGTCATCTGCTGCGCGCGCCTGCACTGGAATTCGAGCGCGGTGCCCTCCTGTTGCGGGAACCGCGTGCGCTGGGTAACGCGCAGGCCGCGCTCGGGCCAGTCCAGCTGCGAGGCGATGAACAGGTTGACGGTCAACCCGGCATCGTCGCGGAAGTAGATGCTGTCGTTGCTCTTGGCGAACTCCTCCACGCCGGTGCCGGTGCAGCACCAGAACGAGGCGAACGGCGTGCCGTACAGCTTCCAGTAGCCGGCATCCATCGGCACGAAGTACATCAGCATGCCGGCTTCGTCCTGGGTGCCCAGGCGCGCGTTGAACAGCACGCGCTCGTAGTAGTCCATCAGCGCCGCGTCCGGCTGCCAGGTGTACAGGTGCCGGGTCAGCTTGAGCATGTTGTAGCTGCAGCAGCACTCGTGGCTGTGCCCGCTCAGGCGCCCGGCGAAGTGGTCCGGCTTGCCGAACAGCTCGTAGTCGCTGGTACCGCCGGTGCAGTAGGCATGGTGGCCGCTGACCGTGCGCCAGAAGAAATCGGCGATGTCGCGCTGGCGCGGGTCGCCGTCGATCTCGTAGGCGCGTGCGGCGGCGACGATCTTCGGGATCTGGGTATTGGCGTGCTGGCCGTTCAGCGCGTCGCGCTGCTGCGCCAGCGGTTCGAGCAGCGCGGGCTGCGCGTAGCGCGCGGCCCAGCGCCGGTAGTTCGGATCACCGCTGAGCAGGTACAGCTCCAGCAGCGATTCCTGCACGCCGCCGAACTCCACGCCAAGGATGCGCTGCCACTGCGCGTCGTCGCAACCGTCCATCCACGCGCCCAGCCAGTCGGCAAAGCGCTGCGCGGTGCGCAGCGCCTGCGCATTGCCGGCATGGCGGGCCATGTCCAGGTGCCCGGCCAGGATCTTGTGCGCGGTGTAGATCGGCACCCACACGTACTCGCCGCGGCGAAGTCGGTCGTAGAACGAGGACGGATACGCGCCCAGGTAACCGTCTTCGCGCTGGCAACGCGCCAGTTCGGCGACCAGCGCATCGGCCTTGTCCTTTATTGCGGCATCGCCGGTAGAGGCGTACAGCAGCGCGCAGGCGGACAGATAATGGCCGCCGGCGAAATGCCCGCGCAGCTCGCCCTGCGGCGATTCCCAACCGCCCAACGGTTCGGCATCCGAGGCCAGGCCCGCGGCGAGCCGGAAACTGTGCAGCAGGCGCGCGTTGGGAATCGACATCAGGTAGCGGCGGTCGCGCGCGCGCGCCTGCAGGAACGGACCGTCGAGCAATTGCACCTGGCCCAGCGCGAACGGCTGCTCGCGCAATTGCACCGCTGGCTGCCGTTTCGCGGCGGCCGGCGCAGCCGATGGCGTCACGGCCAGCGCCTCGCCCTGCGCCAACAGCCCCAGCGCGGCCAGCGAGGCGCCGCCGTAGTGCAGGAAATCGCGCCGTGTGCAGGCCAGGCCCGCGCCTTCATGGTCCGCGCCTTCATGTTCCGTCATGCGTCCGCTCCCGAGTCCGGCGTGCGCCGGGTCAATACGCGCTGCAGCAGGCAGAACACCAGCAGCAGCGCACCGATCACGATGCGTGTCCACCACGAGCTGAGCGTGCCGTCGAACACGATCAGGGTCTGGATCACGCCGAGGATCAGCACGCCGAACAGCGTGCCGATCACATAGCCGCTGCCGCCGGCCAGCAAGGTGCCGCCGATCACCACCGCGGCGATCGCATCCAGCTCCAGGCCCAGCGCATGCAGGCTGTAGCCGGACAGCATGTAGAACGTGCACACCACCCCGGCCAGCGCCGAACAGAAGCCGCTGAAGGCGTACACCTTGATCTGCGTGGCGGCCACCGGCAGCCCCATCAGCCGCGCCGAGGCCTCGCTGCCGCCCAGCGCGTACACGCCGCGGCCGAAACGCGTGCTGTGCGCCAGCCACATGCCCAGCGCCACCGTGGCCAGCGCGATCAGCGCGCCGATCGACAGCGAGGCGCCGGCGCCGATCGGCACCCGGAACTGGGCGATGGCCACGTACAGCGCATCGTCGATCGGGATCGAATCGACGCTGATCAGATAGCTGGCGCCGCGCGCCAGGAACATGCCGGCCAGGGTCACCACGAACGGCTGCAGCCGGTAGCGCTGGATCAGCATGCCCATGAACGCGCCGAACAGCGCACCGAGCAGCAGCACCAGCGCGATCGCCGCCAGCGGCGGGCAGGCGTGGCGTTGCACCAGCGCGGCCGACAGCACCGTGGTGAAGGCGATCACCGCGCCCACCGACAGGTCGATGCCGCCGCTCAGGATCACGAACGTCATGCCGACCGCGGCGATGCACAGGAAGGCGTTGTCGATCAGCAGATTGGCGAACACCTGCGGCGACAGGAAGCCGTCGTAGAGCGCGCCGCCGGCGCCGGCCATGGCCACGAACAGGGCCACGGTGATCGCCAGCGGCAGGCGCGCGCCGTGCAGCAGCGTGCCGGCGCGGCGCAGGCCGCGCGCGGTCTGGACCGGTACGCCGGCCACGCTCATCGCCCCGCTCCCGGCTCGGCACGCCGCACCCAGCCGCGCACGCTGGCGCGGAACTGCGGCGATTGCAGCAGCATCACCGCGAACACCAGCAGCGCCTTGATCAGCATGTTGACCTGCGCCGGCACGCCGATCGCGTAGATCGTCGCGGTCAGGGTCTGGATGATCAGCGCGCCGATCAGGCTGCCGGCCAGGCTGAAGCGGCCGCCATCCAGTAGGGTGCCGCCGAGGGTGACCGCCAGGATCGCGTCCAGCTCCATCAGCTGGCCGGCGTTGTTGGCGTCGGCGCTCTTGACGTTGGAACTGATCAGCAGCCCGGCCAGGCCGGCGCTGAACGCGCAGAACACGTACAGCAGCACCGCGATCAACCGCGCCTTGACCCCGGCCACGCGCGCCGCGCGCGGGTTGTGCCCGATCGCGCGCACGAACAGGCCCAGCGCGGTGCGCCCGAGCAGCAGCTGCAACACCACGAACACGGCCGCGACCACGAACAGCGCGAACGGCAGGCCGAGCAGGAAGCCGTTGCCGAGATAGAAATACGGCGGGGAGTAGATGGTCAGGATCTGGCCGTCGCCGATCAGCTGGGCCACGCCGCGCCCGGCCACCATCAGGATCAGCGTGGCGATGATCGGCTGCATGCCGACCTTGACCACCAGCAGGCCGTTCCACAGCCCGCACGCGGCGGCGACCAGCAACGGCGCCACGATCACCGCCCACAGCGGGAAGCGGCTGTGCTCGCCGCCGCCGATCATCCACGCCGCCACCGTCGCGGCGATCGCCACCACCGCGCCGACCGAGATGTCCAGGCCGCGCACCGCGATCACCAGGGTCATGCCCAGCGCGACCAGCGCCAGCGGCGCGGCGCGGTTGCCGATGTCCACCAGGTTGCCGTACAGGTGCCCGTCGCGCCATTGCAGCGCCAGGAAACCGGGATTCCACAGGCCGTTGCCGAGCAGCAGCAGCGCCAGCGTCGCCAGCGGCCAGAACAGCGGATGGGCGGCGATGCGCGCCGGCCACCGCGGCGCGCTCGGCGATTGCGTGGCCGCCGCGCTCATGCCGCCGCGCTCCCGGCGATCAGCTCGAACACCGCGCGCTCGCCGCAGCCGCCGGGCAGTTCGCCGACCAGGCGCCGTTCGCGCAGCACGGCGATGCGGTCGGCGATGCGCTCGATCTCGGCGACTTCGGCGGAAATGAACAACACCGCCATGCCCTCGCGGGCCAGCGCCAGGATGCGGGTCATGATGTCCTGCTTGGCAGCGATGTCGATGCCGCGGGTGGGTTCGTCGAGGATCAGCAGCCGCGGCCGCGTCGCCAGCCAGCGCGCCAGCACCACTTTCTGCTGGTTGCCGCCGGACAGCAGCCCGACCGGCGTTTCCACGCTGGCGGTCTTGATGCCCAGCGCGTCCACGTAGCCCTGCGCGATGCGCACCTGCTCGGCCAGCGGCAGGAACCGGCGCAGGCCCATGCGCGCCTGCAGCGCCAGCACGATGTTCTCGCGCACCGACAGCTCGGCGACGATGCCCTCGGTCTTGCGCTCTTCCGGGCACAGCGCCAGGCCGTGGCGGATGGCGTCGGGCGGGCCGCGCAGCGCCACGTCGCGCCCGTCGATGGACAGCTGGCCGCAATCGGCGCGGTCCAGGCCGAACAGCAGCCGCGCCAGTTCGGTGCGGCCGGCGCCGAGCAGGCCGGCCAGGCCCAGCACCTGGCCGCGGCGCAGTTGCAGGTCGAGCGGATGCAACTGGCCGCGCCGGCCCAGCCCCTGCGCCTGCAGCAGCACCGGCGCGGCTTCGGCCGGCGCGGCGTCCACCGCCGCGGCGGCCGCGGCGGCCACGTCCAGTTCGCGCCCGACCATCGCCGCGATCAGCCGCGGCGCCGGCAGGTCGGCGGCCAGGTATTCGCCGACCAGGCGGCCGTTGCGCAGCACGCTGATGCGGTCGGACACCGCGTACACCTGGTCGAGGAAATGGGTGACGAACAGGATCGCCATGCCCTGCTCGCGCAGGCCGCGCATCACCCGGAACAGGTCGGCGACCTCGCCTTCGTCCAGGCTGGAAGTGGGTTCGTCGAGGATCAGCACCCGTGCCGACACGCTCAGCGCGCGCGCGATCGCCACCATCTGCTGCACCGCCACCGGATAGGCGGACAGCGCGCGGCGCACGTCGATGGCCACGCCCAGCCGCTGCAGGCACTCGTGCGCCTCGCGCTCGACCCGGCGCCAGTCGATGCGCCGCGGCCAGCCGGTCAGCGGATAGCGGCCGGCGAAGATGTTCTCGGCCACCGACAGGTTCGGGCACAGGTTCACTTCCTGGTACACGGTGCTGATGCCCAGCTGCTGCGCCTGCAGCGGCGAGGCCGGCGCGATGGCGTCGCCGCCCAGCGCCATGCGCCCGGCATCGGCCGCGACCGCGCCGGTCAGCAGCTTGATCAGGGTCGACTTGCCGGCGCCGTTCTGGCCCATCAGCGCGTGGATCTCGCCGCCGCGCAGGCACAGCGCCACGTCCTCCAGCGCGGCGACGCCGGCGTAGGCCTTGCTCAGTCCCTGCGCGTGCAGCACCACCGGCTTCATCGGCAGGCTCCGTCAGTACTTGCGCTTGGGCAGCTCGGCGGCGGCCTGCTCCTGGGTATAGACCGATTCCTCGACCACGATGCGCTTGGGCAGCGGCTTGCCGGCCTTGACGTCGCCGATCGCCTGCACCAGTTGCGGGCCGAGCAGCGGATTGCACTCGACGGTGACGTTGAGCTTGCCGGCCTGCATCGCCTCGAACGCGCCCTTCACCCCGTCGATGGAGATCACCAGGATGTCCTTGCCCGGCTTCAGCCCGGCTTCCTCGATCGCCTGGATCGCGCCGATCGCCATGTCGTCGTTGTGCGCGTACAGCACGTCGATGTTGCGCCCTTCCGACTTCAGGAACGCCTCCATCACCTCCTTGCCCTTGGCGCGGGTGAAGTCGCCGCTCTGCGAGCGCACCACCTGGAAGCGCGGGTTGGCCGCGATGATCTCCTTGAAGCCCTTCATGCGGTCGATCGCCGGCGCCGAGCCCACCGTGCCCTGCAGCTCGACGATGCGCACCGGCTTGTCGCCGTCCTTCAACGGCGATTTCTCGAGCAACCAGCGCCCGGCCTTGCGCCCTTCCTCGACGAAGTCCGAGCCGATCAGCGTGGCGTACAGGCTGTCGTCGGACACCTTGACCGCGCGGTCGGTCAGCACCACCGGGATGTTCGCCGCCTTGGCCTCGCGCAGCACCGTTTCCCAGCCGGATTCGACCACCGGCGAGAACGCGATCACATCCACGCGCTGGGCGATGAACGAGCGCAGCGCCTTGATCTGGTTCTCCTGCTTCTGCTGCGCATCGGAGAACTTCAGTTTCATCCCGGCCTGCTCGATCGCCTGCTTCACCGAAGCGGTGTTGGCGGTACGCCATTCGCTCTCGGCGCCGACCTGGCTGAAGCCGACCGTGATCTGGCCGTGCTTGGCGGCCGCGTCCTTGCCGCCGCCGGAACACGCGCTCAACGCCGCGCCCAGCAGCACCGCCATCCCCAGTACCGCTGCACGCACTCCCGACTTCTGCATAACCCCTCCTCGTTCGTTGCACGCTGGCGGTCGCGCGGCGTTCGGGCCGCGGCGGCCGCCCACCCTCCCAGGCAGGCGCGCGAATGGATCGATCAGTTCATCCCGCGAATGTATAGGCCGTCTTGACCGTCGTATAGAACTCCACCGCATAGCGGCCCTGCTCGCGCGGACCGTAGCTGGAGGCCTTGCGCCCGCCGAACGGCACGTGCGGATCGACCCCGGCGGTCGGCAGGTTGACCATCACCATGCCGGCCTGCGCATGCCTCTTGAAATGCGTGGCGTGCTGCAGCGAACGGGTGGCGATGCCGGCGCACAGGCCGAACTCGGTATCGTTGGCCAGCGCCAGCGCATGCTCGTAGTCGTCGGCCGGCATCACCGCCGCGACCGGGCCGAACACTTCCTCGCGCGCGATGCGGTGCTGCGGCTGCGCGGCGATCAGCGCCGGGCGCATGTAGTAGCCCTGGTGCCCGCATTCCAGTGCGTCGCCGCCGTATACCAGCTCGGCGCCTTCTTCCTGGGCGATGCGCACGTAGTCGCGGTCCTGCGCGAACTGGTTGGCGCTGGCGACCGGACCGATGTCGATGCCGGGGCTCAGCGCGTGGCCGATCTTCAGCGTGGCCAGGCGCTTGCACACGCGCGCGACGAACTCCTCGTACACCGCGCGCTCCACGATCAGCCGGCTCGACGCGGTGCAGCGCTGGCCGGTGGAGAAATACGCGCCGTTGACCGCGATTTCCACCGCCAGCTCCAGGTCCGCATCGGCCAGCACCACCAGCGGATTCTTGCCGCCCATTTCCAGCTGGATCTTCAACCCGCGTGCGGCGGCCTGCTTGAGCAGGTGGTTGCCGGTGGGCACCGAGCCGGTGAAGCTCAGCGCGTCGATGCCGCGCTCGGCCACCAGCGCCTGGCCGACGCTGCGGCCGCTGCCGATCACCAGGTTGAACGCGCCGCTGGGCAGGCCGGCGCGGCTGAGAATCTCGGCCAGTGCCCAGGCGCAGCCGGGCACGATCTCGGCCGGCTTGAACACCACGGTGTTGCCGTAGGCCAGCGCCGGGGCGATCTTCCACGCCGGGATCGCCAGCGGGAAATTCCACGGCGCGATGATGCCGACCGTGCCGACCGGCTCGCGGGTGATCTCCACGTCCACGCCGGGGCGGGTGGAGGCGAGTTTCTCGCCGGGAATGCGCAGCGCCTCGCCGGCGAAGAACTTGAAGATCTGCCCGGCGCGCGCGGCCTCGCCGATGCTCTCCGGCAGGGTCTTGCCTTCCTCCGAGGCCAGCAGCGTGCCCAGCTCCTGCTTGCGCGCCAGGATCTCGCTGCCGACGAAGTCCAGCGCGTCGGCGCGCTGCTGCGGCGTGCTCGCCGCCCACTTGGCCTGCGCCGCGTTGGCCGCGGCGATCGCGCCGCGCACCGCGTCGGCGTCGACGCTGCCGGCCTCGCCGACCGGCGCGGACAGGTCCGACGGATTCTCGTCCGCCGCGCTGTCGCTGCCGGCCACCCACTGGCCGTCGATATAGCTCTGGAAACGCTGGCTCATGCGGTTCTCCTGTGCGGTTACAGCGCGCGCACGCCGCCCAGTTCGAACCCGGCCGACACCCGCTGCAACGGATTGACCAGCGCTGCGCCCAGCTCCGGCAGTTCGATCTCGAAGCGATCGCCCGGCTCGGCCTGCACGCCGTCGGCGAAACTCAGCGTGGCGGTGCCGAAGAAGTGCAGGTGCACGTCGCCGGGCACGCGATGCGCCGCGTACTTGAAATGGTGGTATTCCAGGTTGGCCAGCGAGTGGCACATGTTGGCCTCGCCGGTGACGAAGGGTTTCTCCCAGATCACCGCATCGCCGCGGCGGATGCGGCTGCTGCCGCGCAGGTCGCGCGGCAGCTCGCCGCTGCGCAGCTCCGGCCCGACCGCGCAGGCGCGCAGCTTGGAATGGGCCAGGTACAGGTAGTTCTGGCGCTCGGTGACGTGGTCGGAGAATTCGTTGCCCAGCGCGAAGCCGAGCCGGTACGGCACGCCGTCGGCGCCGATCACGTACAGCCCGACCAGCTCCGGCTCCTCGCCGCCGTCCAGCGCGAAATCCGGCGACGGCAGCGGCGCGCCCGGTGCGACCAGGATGCTGCCGTCGCCCTTGTAGAACCATTCCGGCTGCGCGCCGGGCCGGCCGTCGCGCGGGATGCCGCCTTCCACGCCGAGCTGGAAGATCTTCATCGAATCGGTGAGCGTGCCCTGCTCGGCCTGCTGCTGCAGGTTCTGGTGCATCGCGTCGCGGGTGGCGGCACTGCCCAGGTGGGTCAGGCCGGTGCCGGTGACGCGGCAATGCGCCGGGTCCGGATGGGTCAGCGGCGACAGCACGCGGTGGTTCGCCAGCAGCGCGGCGTAGTCGAGCACGATGTCGCCGAGTTGATGCGTGGCGTAGTCGTCCAGGCCGAGGCCGGCGGCGAGCGCGGCGTTGGCCAGCGCATAGGTCGAGCCGACCTCGCGCAGCAGGCGCACCTGGGTGCCGTCCGCCGCCACCGCGCCCACGCGGGGAATGCCGGACTCGTCGAGCAGTTGGATCAATCGCATGAATCGGTCGCCTGTCGGAATACAAAGAGCGGCGCGGCAGCACAGACCGCCGGTGCCGCGGATGCGCTTCTATTCTGGCCGGATGACCTATATGCAACAAATATCGTTTTTGGCTTAATGTATACGAACATTCATATGCATTGGGCCGCCATGTCTGCCGCCACGCCCTGGTACGTCCGCGCCCGCCTGAAGACCCGGCAATTGATGCTGCTGCTGGCGATCGAGGAGGAAGGCAACATCCATCGCGCCGCCGAGACCCTGAACATGTCGCAGCCGGCCGCGTCCAAGCTGCTCAAGGACCTGGAAGACATGCTGGACGTGCCGCTGTTCGAGCGGCTGCCGCGCGGCATGCGCCCGACCTGGTACGGCGAGGCGATGATCCGCCACGCGCGCATCGCCCTGTCCAGCCTGGGCGAGGCCGGCGCCGAGATCGAGGCGCTGAAGGCCGGCTATTTCGGCAGCGTCAGCGTCGGCGCCATCGCCGGGCCGGCGATGACCCTGCTGCCGGCCGCACTGGCCCAGGTCACCGAACAGCATCCGCTGCTGCGCGTGGCGCTGCGCGTGGACGGCAGCGACGTGCTGCTGGAGCAACTGGCGCAGAACAGGCTCGACATCGTGGTGGCGCGGCTGTTCGCGCGCCACGACAAGCGCAACCTGCACTACCAGGCGCTGGCCGAGGAAGAGGTGTGCGCGATCGCCCGCCCCGGCCACCCGATCCTCGCAATGCCGCAGCCGGCGCTGCGCGCACTGGCCGATGCCGGCTGGATCGTGCCGCCGGACGGCAGCGTGCTGCGCCACCGCTTCGAGCTGATGTTCCAGAACGCCGGCCTGGAGCCGCCCAGGCGGGTGCTGGAGACCTCGGCGCTGGTGGTGCTGCCGCAACTGCTGCGCCTGGGCGACTACCTGGCGGTGGTGCCGGTGGACGTGGCCCGGCATTTCGCCGACCACGGCAGCGTGGCGATCGTGCCGGTGGAGCTGTCGTGCCGGATGGACGCGTTCGGCATCATCACCCGCACCGACTGGCTGCTGTCGCCGGGCGCGCGGATCATGCTGCAGGCGCTGCAGGCGGCCGCCGGACCGGTGTATGGCTACGTCGCGCCGGCCGAGGAAGCGCCGGCGCCGGCGGATGCGCGAACCGAAGGGTGAGGTCGGGGCTGAAGCCCCTCCCACAATGCATCCAGCGCACATGCCGCAAGCCCGCTGTGGGAGCGACTTCAGTCGCGACGAGCGAAGCCCGCAATTGCGACCGCTTCAGTGATCGGCAGAGGCCGAAGCCCCTCCCACATGTCGGCAACGCATCCGCCGCTCAGGTCCAGCCCGCATCCACCACGAACTCCTGCGCGGTGATCGCGCGCGCCTCGTCCGAGGCCAGGAACAGCGCCATGCGCGCGATGTCCTCGGGCATCACCTTGTC
The DNA here is from genome assembly GCA_025666215.1 of Xanthomonas campestris pv. phormiicola. NCBI lineage: Bacteria > Pseudomonadati > Pseudomonadota > Gammaproteobacteria > Lysobacterales > Lysobacteraceae > Xanthomonas > Xanthomonas campestris. Next base: position 3,718,376 of record CP102593.1, read on the forward strand.
CGGCAGGCACTGGTTGCGCGCCAGTTCGCGCTCGCCGGCCTCGTCCAGCCACAGCGCGACCTGGCGTTCGGTCATCACCCAGCCCGGGGTCAGCACGTTGACGCGGATCCGCGCCGCGCCCAGTTCGCGCGCCAGGCCGCGGGTCAGTCCGTTCACCGACGACTTGGCGGTGGCGTAGACCGGATAGCCGCCGGTCTTGCTCTGCCAGCCGGTGGAACCGAGATTGACGATCGAACCGCCACCGAGCCGCTGCATGCCCGGCACCACCGCCTGGATCGCGAAGAACGCGGCGCGCTGGTTGATCGCCACGCAGCGCTCCCAGTACTCCGGGGTCACCGCGTCCAGCGCATGCCGGTCGTCGCTGCCGACGTTGTTGAGCAGCACGTGGAAATCGCCCAGTTCGGCGGCGGCCTCGCCCAGCGCCGCCTGCAGCGCGGCCACGTCGGTGACGTCGCAACGGCGCCACCACGGCCTGGCCAGGCCGGCCGCGGCCAGCCGCTCGGCCAGCGCCGCGCTGGCCTCGGCGGCCACGTCGACGAAGGCGACCTGCGCGCCCTGCCCGGCGAAGGCCTCGACCAGGGCCGCACCGATGCCCGACCCGCCGCCGGTGATGAAGACGCGGCGCCCGTGCAGGCTGCCGTAGGTTGCGTTGCCAGTGCCGAGGGGCGTCGCGCTTGCCGTGTTGTCCATGCCGTTTCGCTCTAGGTGGATAGGATTTTGATATATGAAAACAAATATCCATAGTCAGATATTTGTTATTTTTCATGTATCAATATGCCCGCTAGCATCGCCGACGTAAAGCACCCCGGGCGACGCCGCGCAGGCACCGATCCGGGCCGATCAGGTCTCGAGGATTCCGCCAGCATGGGCTCACCCACCAAACCGGTCCGCCGCAGCCAGGCGTGGTTCGGTCGCGAAGGCAAGCAGGGTTTCTACTACCGCAGCTGGCTCAAGAGCGCGGGCCACCCGCACGACATGTTCGACGGGCGCCCGGTGATCGGCATCTGCAACACCTGGTCGGAGCTGACTCCGTGCAACGGCCACCTGCGCGAGCTGGCCGAGCACGTCAAACGCGGCGTCTACGAGGCCGGCGGCTTCCCGCTGGAATTCCCGGTGATGTCGCTGGGCGAGACGCAGATGCTGCCCACCGCGATGCTGTTCCGCAATCTGGCCAGCATGGACGTGGAGGAATCGATCCGCGCCAATCCGCTCGACGGCGTGGTGCTGCTGATGGGCTGCGACAAGACCACCCCGTCGCTGCTGATGGGCGCGGCCAGCGTGGACCTGCCGACGATCGGTTTATCCGGCGGCCCGTCGCTGTCCGGCAACTGGCGCGGGCAGCCGCTGGGCTCGGGCACCGGGGTGATCCAGATGTCGGAGATGGTCCGCGCCGGCACCTTGAGCCAGGAAGACTTCGTCGAGGCCGAGGCCTGCATGCAGCGCTCCAAGGGCAGCTGCATGACCATGGGCACCGCCTCGACGATGGCCAGCATGGTCGAGGCGCTGGGCATCTCGCTGCCGGAAAACGCGGCGATTCCCGCGGTCGATGCACGCCGCGCGCGGCTGGCCCGGCTCAGCGGCCGGCGCATCGTGCAGATGGTCGAGGAAGACCTGCGCATCTCGCAGGTGCTGACCCGGTCCGCGTTCGCGAACGCGATCAAGGTCAACGCGGCGATCGGCGGCTCCACCAATGCGGTGATCCACCTGCTGGCCATCGCCGGGCGCCTGGGCGTGCCGCTGAGCCTGGACGACTGGGACCAGTTGGGGTCGCGGTTGCCGTGCCTGGTGAACCTGAAACCGTCCGGCCAGTACCTGATGGAAGATTTCTACTACGCCGGCGGCTTGCCGGCGGTGATGCGCGAACTCGGCGCCGAGCTGGAGCTGGACGCGCGCACCGTCAACGGCCGCACCCTCGGCGAGAACGTGGCCGACGCGCCGTGCTGGAACCGCGAGGTGATCCATGCACTGGACACCCCGTTCCGCGAACAGGCCGGCATCGCCGTGCTGCGCGGCAACCTGGCCCCGGACGGCGCGGTGATCAAGCCCTCCGCCGCCTCGCCGCACCTGCTGCGGCACCGCGGCCGCGCGGTGGTGTTCGAAAGCATCGAGGACATGAAGGCACGCATCGACGACGAAGCGCTGGACATCGATGCCGACTGCATCATGGTGCTGAAGAACTGCGGCCCGCGCGGCTACCCGGGCATGGCCGAGGTCGGCAACATGCCGCTGCCGCCGAAACTGCTGCGCGCCGGCGTCACCGACATGGTGCGCATCTCCGACGCGCGCATGAGCGGCACCGCCTACGGCACCGTGGTCCTGCACGCCTCGCCCGAAGCCGCGACCGGCGGCACCCTGGCGCTGGTGCGCGACGGCGACATCATCGAACTGGATGTGCCCGGGCGCTCGCTGCACCTGGAGGTCAGCGACGAGGAACTGCTGCGCCGGCGCAGCGAATGGACGCCGCTGCCGACGCCGCTGCGCGGCTGGAGCAAGCTGTACGTGGAGCACGTGCAGCAGGCGCACCTGGGCGCCGACCTGGATTTCCTGGTCGGCGGCAGCGGCGCCGACGTGGCGCGCGATTCGCATTAGGCGCTTCGACTCCGGCAGTTGCAGCCGGCAGCGTAGTGCGCCGGTGCGTTTGCAGCCGACGCGACGTTGTGCGACGGGCCTTGCCGGGAGCTGATGACCCACATCACGCATCCAGCGTAGCAATCCGACAGGGCAGCGGTGGTGTGTGGACGGCGGCGCAGAGCCATCGCGGCCCCAGGGCGACCAGGTCGAAGCGCCGGTTCAAGCGATGGCAGAACCCGCTGAGGTAGCGTTGCAGGCACTTCGGGCGCAAGGCGTGATAGGTGCCATGCAAGGCGTTCTCGATGTTGCCCAGCAAGCTGTTGCCCCGCGGATAACAGAACCCTTGCGGCCAGCGCTGTTCAAATACGGCTTGCCGGCATTGCGCTTCGCTGCCATGCCATAGGACTGCAGGAACGCCGGCAGGCGCATGCCTGCCTGGAACCGGATCAGGTTCTTCTTGGCCGTCGTCGCATCGCCTCTGTCGAATCAGCGGCTTGCATTGCAGCATCGGTTGGTTGCCCCTGGATCAAGGGATGCGACCGATCGGGAATCAGCTCACCGCAAGCGGCGCATGCGCGCCAATGCATCGGCAACGGCCGGGTCGCAGGACCCGGCCGTTGCGGGATCGCGCCGCAGATCAGGCCTGCTTCGGATCCGGACCGTAGGCGTTGGCGCCCCTGATCCCTTCCATGCACATGAAGACGAGGATCACCACGCCGCCCAGCCAGGGGATCAGGCCCAGCAGCACGTACCAGCCGGACTTGCCCTGGTCGTGGAAGCGGCGCACCTGCACCGCGATCGACGGCACCAGCACCGCGAGCGAATACAGGCCCAGCAGCACGACCGCCACCAGCGACAGCGCGCCGGTACCGTTCTGGCCGCCGACGCCGCCGCCAATCCCCATCAACACCATCAGCACGGTGATCACCACGATGTTCAACAGCGTGAACATCCAGTACTCCTTGCGCCGCGAACGCCCGGAAAAATCCGCGTAGCGCTTGAGCGGCATCAACATCCATTCCATTGTGTTTCCCTTTATTTCGAACCGCTGCCTCACTGCAGCGGGCGGCATGGTGGCATAAACTCCGCCGCAGGGAAACGCTTTCAGCTACTCGCTCGCCGCCTCCAGCGCCTGCGCCAGGCGCTCCACCGCGATCACCTCCATGCCCTTGACCACGCCGGTCTTGGGCGCATTGGCCTTGGGCACGATGGCGCGCTTGAAGCCGTGCGTGGCCGCTTCGCGCAGCCGGTCCTCGCCGTTGGGCACCGGGCGGATCTCGCCGGACAGGCCGACCTCGCCGAAGGCGATGGTCTTCTCCGCCAGCGGCCGGTCGCGCAGCGAGGACAGCACCGCCAGCAGCACCGGCAGGTCGGCCGCGGTCTCCTGCACGCGGATGCCGCCGACCACGTTGACGAACACGTCCTGGTCGCCGACCACGATGCCGCCGTGCCGATGCAGCACCGCCAGCAGCATCGCCAGGCGGTTCTGCTCCAGGCCCACCGCCACCCGCCGCGGATTGGACAGCGGCGAGGCATCGACCAGCGCCTGCACTTCCACCATCAGCGGCCGCGTGCCTTCGCGCGTCACCATCACGCAGCTGCCGGGCTGGTTGGCGCTGCTGCCGGACAGGAAGATCGCCGACGGGTTGGACACTTCCTTCAGTCCCTTCTCGCCCATCGCGAACACGCCCAGCTCGTTGACCGCGCCGAAGCGGTTCTTGAACGCGCGCAGCAGGCGGAAACGGCTGCCGCTCTCGCCTTCGAAATACAGCACCGCATCGACCATGTGCTCGAGCACGCGCGGCCCGGCGATGCCGCCTTCCTTGGTCACGTGGCCGACCAGGAACACCGCGGTGCCGGTCTCCTTGGCGTAGCGCACCAGCCGCGCCGCGCTCTCGCGCACCTGGCTGACCGAACCGGGCGCGGCGGTCAGCGACTCGGTCCACAGGGTCTGCACCGAGTCGGCCACGATCAGCCTGGGCCGCGCCGCGCTGGCGTGCTGCAGGATCTGTTCGATGCCGGTCTCGGCCAGCGCGTTGAGGCCGTCCAGCGGCAGATCCAGGCGCACCGCGCGGCCGGCGACCTGGGCCAGCGACTCCTCGCCGGTCACGTACAGCACCGGCAGCGTGCCGGCCATCTTCGCCAGCGCCTGCAGCAGCAGCGTCGACTTGCCGATGCCCGGGTCGCCGCCGATCAGCACCACCGCGCCTTCGACCAGGCCGCCGCCGAGCACCCGGTCGAACTCGCCGATGCCGGTGGACACGCGCGCCTGGTCGCGATGCTCCACGTCCTTGAGCGCGGTGATCTTCGGCGTCTCGGCCTTGCCGGCCCAGCCGCTGCGCCGCGCCGCGGCCGGCGCCTTGGCCGCCGACGCGCTTTCCAGCACGATCTCGCTCAGCGAATTCCACGCCCCGCACTCGGTGCACTGGCCTTGCCATTTGCTGTATTCGGCGCCGCAGTCGCCGCAGACATAGGCCGTTTTCGCCTTCGCCATCTCGTTCTTGCCCGCTGACAGAATGCGCCAGCATAGTGGCTGGCGGTCTCAAGGTCCGCGACCGTGCACGGGAGCGGCGGACCGATGCCGCGCCCGTGCATTCGTCCCGCTCCTACAGGGGCGAACGAGGGCTGCACGCGTTGCCGCGTTGCCCCCGCACGCAGCGGCCCATCGCCATGGACCGCCCCCGTTCCCCGCTCAGCGCGCCTTGTACAGCTCGCTCAGCCGGTCCGGCTTGCCGGCGATGCGTTCCAGGTGCGGATACTGCAGGCCACCGTGGTAGGCGATGCGCAGCGTGTCGTAACGGTTGCCGCGCTTGACCAGCAACTCGATCGGCGCGGTGCCGCCCTTGGCCGCGGTGATCGCCTCCTTGATCGTGTCGGCGCTGTACTCGCGGCCGTTGACCGCGACCACGCTGTTGCCGGCGATGATGCCGGCGTCGAACGCCGGACCGTCCCACAGCACGTCCTGCACGCGGCCCTTCTCGTCCAGGCTCAGGCCCAGCGAATAGGTCAGGCCGACGCCCTTCTTGGTCGCCTCGTAGGTCTTGATCGCCTCGTTCGGCTGGTCGCTGTAGACCAGCTTCCAGCCGCTGGCCTCGATGCCGCCGAGCAGCGAGCCGTGGCCATCGACGCGGCTGCGCAGGAACGTCGCCCAGTCATAGCTGGCCACGCCATCGAGCGTGGCGACGATGTCGTCGAAGGTATACGGATTCACGTCCCAGGCGCCGTCGTGCATGCCGAAGAAGGCCTTGGCGAAATCGTCGATCGAGCGCTTGTTGCCGCTGAGCTCGCGCAGCTTGGCATCCGTCTCCAGCCACAGCATCTGCCCGCCGGAATAGTAGTCCTCGCTCATCTGGTAGCTGCGGTAGGCGCGCGGCCGGCGCATCGACATGGTCGGATCGTTGGTGGTGTCCTGCAGCGCGCGCCAGGCCAGGCCGGGGCGGCCGCGCTGGTAGGTGGCGGCGACGTCGGCGAGCGCGTCGCGGGCCTGGTTCTGCGTCCACAGGCCGGAGCGCGCCGACAGCACTTCGCCCCAGAACTGGGTCTGGCCTTCGTACAGCCACAGCAGGCTGTCGCCCATCGGCACATTGAAGTTCGGCGTGGCCAGGTCGGCGCCGCGGCGGTACTTGCCGTTCCAGGAATGGTTGAACTCGTGCGGCAGCAGGTCGCGCCGGTCCCAGCTCTTGTCCCACTCGGTGAAGTAGTTGAGCGGGCCGCTGTTCTCGCTGGAGCGGTGATGCTCCAGGCCGATGCCGCCGAGCTTTTCGGTCAAGGCCAGCAGGAACTCGTAGTGGTCGAAATGGCGCGCGCCGTACAGCTTGTCCATCTGCTGCACCAGCGCCGCGTGCGCCTTGATCTGCTCGGGCTTGGCCTCCAGCGACTTGGCCTCGTCGGCGAACACGTTCAGGTACACCGGCGCCCTGCCGCCGGCGTCCAGCGCGATGCGCTTGTAGTATTTGCCGGCGAACATCGGCGAATCGACCAGGTCGTCGAAGTCGATCGGCTTGAAGGTCACGGTGTCGCCGACCCGCGTGGCGGTCTCCAGCGCGGTGGCGTAGCTCCAGCCCGGCGGCAGGGTCACGCTGGCCTGCGCCTTGATGTTGCGCGCGTAGGGGCCGGCCGGGTACAGCGCGGTGGTGTTCCACTGCAGGTTGAGCAGCTCCGGGGTCATCATCACCCGGCCCTGGCCGTCGCCCTGCGCGGACAGAAACTGGAACTCGGCGACGATCTCGCTGGCGCCCTGCGGCACCTCGACCTTGAACGCGTACACGTCGAACTGGTCGCGCTTCCACGGCAACACCTGGCCGTTGGCCTTGATCACCAGCCCGGCCAGCTTGTCGATCGGCCCGGTCGGCGAATGGTTGCCGGGGATCCACTGCGGATACAGCAGGGTCATCGGCCCCGGCGTGGCCGGAATCGTGGTGCGTACGCGGAAGATGCGGTGCGCCAGATCGGTGGCATCGACATCGATCTTCAGCGTGCCGGCGAACGGCACGTCCTGCGGCGGCGCGGTCTGCGCCGAGGCCTGGAAGGCGGCAGTGGCGGCCAGCAGCAGCGGCGCCATCCAGGCGGTGGACTTGTTCATGGGGTCTCCAGTGGGGGTACGGCGGACGGGCAACTCCTGATCCTATGCCGGTGGCGGCGTGGCGCTCTATGCCATTGGTCATGCATCGGTGCCATCGGCGCCCTCGATACCAACGCGTGCACGCCTTGCCGTGTCGGCCATCCATCGCTGCCGCCAGCGCCGCGATCGTCCGGCGAGAGGAGCGCGCGCTGGCGTATCGGCGCGCGGATCGTGCCGGCACGCTGCCGGTCAGGCGCACGTGCGTGCAGCCTCCAGCGCACGCCGCGCGATGGCGCTTCAAGGCCGCTTCAAGCGCGATTGAACTTCCCGAGCAGCGCCACCAGTTGCGCCAGCTCGACATCGTCCCAGTGCGCCAGCCGCGCCAGGAACATCTCGGCCTTGACCGCATCGGCGGCCTGCAGGCGCCGGTCGCCCGCGGCGGTCAGGCGGTATACCGTGCCGCGACCGTCGTGCGGATCGGCCATCGCCTCCACCAACCGGTGTTCGCTCAGCGACTTCGCCAGCCGGCTGACCGCGCTCTTGTCCATGCCGAGCAGCTCGGCCAGGCGCCCGGCCTTGCTGGGACCATGCCGCGCGAGCGCGGCGGCCAGCTGATACGCGGCGGGCTGCAGCGCGGGATGGAAACGCGCGGCCGACGCGGCCATGACCGCGCGCGATGCCGCCAGCAAGGCGCTCAGTTCGCCGCCCAACTCCCCGACCAGTGCCGCATGACGTCTGCCCATGTGTTCTCCGCATGCATCAAAAGTGCGCATGGACAGCGCGCGGCTTTCGTGATTTAGTTGATATATATCAACCAAATCATGCCACACCATGCTCACCCTTCCCACGATCCTCATCACCGGCGCGACCGACGGCATCGGCCAGCTGGCGGCCCTGGCGCTGGCACGCCGCGGGGCGCGCCTGGTGCTCACCGCACGCAGCCAGGTCAAGGCGGACAGGACCCGCGCCGCGATCCTGGCCGTCGCTCCCGCCACGCCGGTCGATGTGCATTATGTGGATTTTTCGGATCTTTCGGCGGTCGCGGCGACCGGCAAGGCGATCGCCAGGCAGCATCCGCGCATCGACGTGCTGATCAACAACGCAGGACTGCATGCCTTCCGGCAGCGCGTCAGCATGGACGGCTATGCGGAAATGATCGCGGTCAACTACTTCGCCCCGTGGCTGCTGACCCATGTCCTGCAGGAAACCCTGCTGCATTCCGCGCCGTCGCGCATCGTCACGGTCGGGTCGGAGGCCTCCCGCCATAGCGGCCGCCTCGCCATCGAACGCGACCTGCTCGACATCGCCGCCTTCGGCGTACGCGGATCCTCGCGGATCTATGGCCGCAGCAAGCTGCTGGACATCATGTTTTCCCTGGAATTGGCGCGCCGGCTTCGCGGCAGCGGGGTGACGGTGAACTGCCTGTGCCCCGGTTTCAACGTCACCGGCCTCGGCCGGGAATTGGGCTTGGCACGGCCGCTGGCCAGGCTGCTGCGATGGTTCGACATCGGCAACCCCCGCCATGGCGCCGACGGCATCGTGCGGCTTGCGGTCGATCCGGTTTTCGGCCGCCAGAGCGGTGCCTACGTGTCGGCCAGGCATGCCCGCGCGCTGACCCCGTGGGGACCGGCAAACAGCGACGCGGCGAGGCGGCAGTTGTGGGATGCGACCGCCAGCCTGCTTGCCCGGTTCGTCGCACCCGCCCCTGCGCACTGAAGGCGCGCATGCGAGCGATGTCGCTCGACCGGCGCACGCCGCGGCGCCACGCGATCGCCGACGAAGACACGCCTGCGCCGCAACGAAGAAGGCCGCCCGGAGGCGGCCTTCCTGCGTTCACGCGAACGACGGCATGCGCATGCCGTTGCGCGTGCCCGACCTCAATGCATCATGTTGACGTTGAGGTTGTGCATGACCCACAGCGAGCCGACCACCACGATGCCGATGATCAGCAGCGAGAACAGGCCCACGTGCACGTTGGAGCGCTGCTCGGCGGAGCGGTCCATGTGCAGGAAGTAGATCAGGTGCACCAGCATCTGCACCGCGGCCAGCACCGCGATGACGATGACGGTCACGCCCTTGGGGAACGCGCCGCTCATGACCATGCCGAACGGGATCACGGTGAGGATCACCGCCATCACGAAGCCGATCAGGTAGGACTTCAGGCCGCTGCCGTGCGACTCGGCGTGTGCGTCGGAAGAAGGGTGGTTGGCCATTACAGCGCTCCCAGCAGGTAGACGATGGTGAACACGCCGATCCAGATCACGTCCAGGAAGTGCCAGAACAGGCTCAGGCACGCCAGGCGGGTGGTGTTGCGCGGGGTCAGGCCGTTCTTGGCGATCTGGATCACCAGCACCGTCATCCACAGCAGGCCGGAGGCCACGTGCAGGCCGTGGGTGCCGACCAGGGTGAAGAACGCGGACAGGAACGCGCTGCGGCCGGGGCCGGCGCCCTCTTCGATCAGGTGGTGGAACTCGTAGATTTCCATGCCCAAAAAGCCCAGGCCCAGCGCCGCGGTGACCGCCAGCCAGGCGTACAGGCCGGCCACGCTGCGCTTGTGCGCGGAGATCATCGCCAGGCCGAAGCTCAGGCTGCTGAACAGCAGCAGGAAGGTTTCCACCAGCACGAACTTCAGGTCGAACAGTTCCTTGGCGGTCGGGCCGTCCACCGTCGCGCCGGCCAGCACCGCGTAGGTCGCGAACAGGCCGGCGAAGATGAGGCAGTCGCTCATCAGGTAGACCCAGAACCCGAACACGGTGTTGCCGCCGCTGTCGTGGTGGGCGTGGTCGTCGTGGCCGTCCGCGTGGACGGCGTGGTGGTTGTCGAGCGTCGTGGAGGACATGGTTCAGACCGCCTTTGCGGCATGTGCCGCCTGTTGCTGCTCCAGCAGGGCGAAACGCGCGTTCTCGATGCGTTCCACTTCCTCCGCCGGCACCCAGTAGTCGACGTCGTCGTCGAACGTGCGCGCGATGAAACTGCCGATCATGCCGACCAGGCCGATGATCGCCATCCACCAGATGTGCCAGATCAAGCCGAAGCCCATGACCACGCTGAAGGCGCCGATCCAGACCCCGGCCGCGGTGTTGCGCGGCATGTGGATCGGTTCGTACCTGGCCGGACGCGTCCAGCCCTTGCCCTTGAGCTTGTCTTCCCAGAACTGGTCGCGGTCGTCGATGTGCGGCAGCACGGCGAAGTTGTAGAACGGCGGCGGCGAGGACGTGGCCCACTCCAGCGTGCGACCGTCCCACGGGTCGCCGGTCAGGTCCAGGTTGTCCTTGCGCTTCCAGATGCTGTAGCCGATCTGCACCAGGTTCAGGAAGATGCCGATGCCGATGATCGCCGCGCCGGCCGCGGCCACCATCAGCCACGGCGCCCACTCCGGGTGGTTGTAGCTGTTCATGCGCCGGGTCATGCCCATGAAGCCGAGCACGTACAGCGGCATGAAGGCGATGAAGAAGCCGACGATCCAGCACCAGAACGAGGCCTTGCCCAGCGTCTCGTTGAGCTTGAAGCCGAACGCCTTCGGGAACCAGTAGGTCAGGCCGGCCAGGTAGCCGAACACCACGCCGCCGATGATCACGTTATGGAAGTGCGCGATCAGGAACAGGCTGTTGTGCAGCACGAAGTCCACCGCCGGGATCGCCAGCATCACCCCGGTCATGCCGCCGATGGTGAAGGTGATGATGAAGCCGATCGTCCACAGCACCGGCGCGGTCATGCTCACCCGGCCGCGGAACATGGTGAACAGCCAGTTGAAGATCTTCACCCCGGTGGGGATGGAGATGATCATCGTGGTGATGCCGAAGAAGGCGTTGACGTTGGCGCCCGAGCCCATCGTGAAGAAGTGGTGCAGCCACACGATGAACGACAGCACGCCGATCGCCGAGGTGGCGTAGACCATCGAGGTGTAGCCGAACAGGCGCTTGCGGCTGAAGGTGGCGATCAGCTCGGAGAAGATGCCGAACGCCGGCAGGATCAGGATATAGACTTCCGGGTGGCCCCAGATCCAGATCAGGTTGACGTACATCATGGCGTTGCCGCCACCGTCGTTGGTGAAGAAGTGGGTGCCCAGGTAACGGTCGGCCCCCAGCAGCGCCAGCGCCACGGTCAGGATCGGGAACGCGGCGATGATCAGGATGTTGGTGATCAGCGCGGTCCAGGTGAAGATCGGCATGCGCATCAGGGTCATGCCCGGCGTGCGCATGCGCATGATCGTCACGAAGAAGTTGATGCCGGTCAGCAATGTGCCTAGACCCGATATCTGCAAGGCCCAGATGTAGTAATCGACGCCGACCCCTGGACTGTATTCCAGCCCCGACAGCGGCGGATACGCCAGCCAGCCGGTCTGGGCGAATTCGCCCACGCCCAGCGAGATGTTGACCAGCGCCGCGCCGGCCACGAACAGCCAGAAGCTCAGCGAGTTCAGGAACGGGAAGGCCACGTCGCGCGCGCCGATCTGCAGCGGCACGATCAGGTTCAGCAGGCCGGTCATGAACGGCATGGCCATGAAGAAGATCATGATCACGCCGTGCGCGGTGAAGATCTGGTCGTAGTGGTGCGGCGGGAAGATGCCTTCGTTGCCGCCGTGCGCGATCGCCTGCTGGGTGCGCATCATCGCCGCATCGGCGAAGCCGCGCAGCAGCATGACCAGCGCCACCAGGATGTACATGACGCCGATGCGCTTGTGGTCGACCGAGGTGAACCACTCCTTCCAGAGATAGCCCCACAGCTTGTACTTGGTGATCGCCGCCACGACCAGCAGGCCGAGCAGGCCGGCGCCGCCGAGGGCGCCCATGATGATCGGCTCGTGGTACGGAACCGCCTCGAGCGTGAGTTTGCCTAGCATCACTTGTCTCCAGAAGTGCACATGGCGACCGGCTCAGCAGCCGATGCCGGATGGGCGTCGTGGCCTTCCATCTTGTGGCCCTTGCCCATCATGTATTTGTCGAGCAACGACTTGAACATGCCGTCCTGCACCGACGAGTAGTAGGTCACCGGGTACTGCGCCTTGTCGTTGCGGTTGGCCGCCAGGATCTGGAACTCGGCCTGGTCCAGCGCCTTCGGCGCGGCCTTGACCTTGGCCACCCAGGCGTCGAAGCCGGCCTGGTCGGTGGCGTGCGCGGCGAAGCCCATCTTCGAGAAGCCGTGGCCGCTGTAGTTCGCCGACAGGCCGAAGTACTCGCCCGGCTCGTTGGCGATCAGGTGCAGCTTGGTCTCCATGCCGGCCATCGCGTAGATCTGCGTGCCCAGGTGCGGGATGAAGAACGAGTTCATCACCGTGTCGGAGGTGATCTTGAAGTTCAGCGGCGTATCCACCGGGAACGCGATCTCGTTGACCGTGGCGATGCCCTGCTCCGGGTAGATGAACATCCACTTCCAGTCCAGCGCCACCGCCTCGATGGTGATCGGCTTGACCTTGGAGTCCAGCGGCTTGTACGGATCCAGCTCATGCGAGGAGCGCCAGGTCAGCACCGCCAGCACCAGGATGATCATGCACGGGATCGACCACACCACCACCTCGATCGCGGTGGAGTGCGACCAGTTCGGCTCGTAGCGGGCCTTGGTGTTGGACGCGCGATAGCGCCAGGCGAAGGCCAGGGTCATCACGATGACCGGGATCACCACCAGCAGCATCAGCACCACCGAGGTGATCAGCAACGTCTTTTCGTCGTGGCCGATCTGTCCCTTGGGGTTGAGAATGGCCGCGTCGCAGCCGGCCAGCAGCAGCGCGGGCAGGACCGACAGACCGGAGCGCAGCGAGCGCCGGAGTTGTTTCAACGGAATCATCGAACGATCCAATTGCGTAGGGGATGCGGACCGCGCAGTGGCGAACGGGAGCGGCCCGGACGGGCGTTTCCGCGTTGCCTGCGGCATCCTGGCCGGCATGCGCGATCGACCCGGCATTTTATGCTGCCGTGCGGCATCTCCGAAAGCCATTGACAAGGCCGAGCGTGCGCGCAGGCGTGTTTTTATGTGCGACACATTGCCGCACCCGCATGCGACGGATCGCGGCAGCGTGCCTGCGGCGCATGCCCGGCGCCCTCCATCTCGCTACAACTTGAGATGAAAGCGGGCGCGACCGCCGCCGCGTCGGCGCGGCCCTGTTGCTTGCGCGGAGAGCGAGACGACATCCCGCCCGGCCCTGCCTGGCCGACGCCGCGACCGCCCGCCCCATCCGGCTCCGGGCGTTACGGCCGCGCCGCCGCCTTCTTCTGCTTGATCTGCTCGATGTAGTTGTAGATGGTGAAGCGGCTGACCCCCAGCGCCGTGGCCACCTGCTCCACGCTGTTGCGGATCAGGAACAGGCCGCGATGCATCATCGCCTCCACCGCGTACATCTTCTCTTCCTTGTTCATCAGCGCCGGCGGCTTCATGAAGCGCTTGACCGCATCGTCGATGATCTCCTGCATCATCGCCTCCAGCCCGACCTCGCCGGTCGGCGCCTCGCTGCGCGGCGGCTTGGCCTTCCGGTGCAGCATCTGCTCCAGCCAGCCATGGGCCATCTCGAACACGGTCATGTCCGCATTGAGGCACAGCGCGGCCACCGGCTGGCCGGCGCCATCGCGGAACAGCAGGGTGGCCGAGCGCAGCTGGCGGCCGGCGGCGTTGGTGGTCTGGTACTCGTCGACGATCGCCCAGCTGATCGTGCCGGTGCCGGCCACGTCGCGGTACAGCTCGCTGAAGCCGGCGTCCTCGCGCGGGCCGCTGAGGATCGGGTCGCCGAGGCTGCGCCCGGACACATGGCCGTTGGCGATCGCCAGCACCGAGGCCCCGGGCGCGGACAGGTCGTGCAGCACCACTTCGATGTTCTCGCCGATCACCCCGCCGAGCAGGGTCACCACCGGCTCGAGCAGCGCGAACAGGTCGCGCACCTGCACGCCCGCCCCCAGTCCTTGCGCTGGCGCAGGCGCCGCCTGGGCGCGCCTGCGCCTGAGCGCGGGCGCCCCGCCCTTTTTCGCTGTTGCCATCGAATCGTCCCGTCCTGAGCAGTGCCCGGCGAATGCGCACCGGCCATCTTGCCGGCTACGTCCGCAGGCGTCGAGACGGCAGCGCAACGGCGCAGCTCCGCACAGGAAGGATGTGACGCGGTCTTGACATAAAAATTATTTTTGTATATCAACAAACTGTTGAAGCAGCATCGCATCGCGGCCAAGGGGGCCGCCGCCGCCCATGCATCGGGCGTCCAGCCACGCTTCGCCAGGGGAAACACCGTGCTGTCCATGCCGACGTCCATGCCGTCCGCCAGATCGTGCTGTCGCGCCAATGCCTGGCGGCGTCCGTTCGCGGTTGCCGCGGCGCTGTGGCTGGCCGGCGTCGCCAGCGTGTCGGCGGCGGTGCCGGTCCACGCCGACGTGCAGGTGCGGTCGGCCGGCAGCGTCGCCGTCCAGGGCCATGACACGTTGCGCTACGCGGCCGAGGCCGGGCTGCTGCCGATCCACGACGATCCGACCGGGCGGCTGATGGCGTCGGTGTTCTTCGTCGGCTACAGCGCCCCGGCCAGTGCCGGCGCGGTGCGGCCGCTCACCTTCCTGTGGAACGGCGGCCCCGGCTCCAATGCCGCACAGCTGCACCTGGGCGTCGGCCCGCGCCGCCTGGACACCGCCGATCGCCTGCCGGACTGGACGCCGGCGCAGAGCGAGCGGCCGCTGGTCGAGAACGCCGACAGCTGGCTGGGCGCGAGCGATCTGGTGTTCGTCGATCCGCTGGGCACCGGCTACAGCCGCGCGGTCGAGGCCAAGGACCTGCCCACGCTGTACACCTCGCATGGCGATGCGGAAGTCATCGCCGAGGCGATCCGGGTCTATCTCACCCGCCACGACGCCTGGGACCGCCCGCTGTACCTGGCCGGCGAAAGCTATGGCGTGACCCGGGCGATGCTGGTCGCCGAAGCGCTGCAGCGGCGCGGCATGCCGGTGCGCGGCGTGGTGCTGGTGTCCTACAACTTCGACCTGGGCACGCCGCCGGCGGCGTATCCGGAAGACGCATTGAACGTGCCGCAGTTCACCGCCGCGGCGCACTACCACCGGCGCCTGGACCCAACGCTGCAGGCGCTGGACGAAGCGACCGCGGTGGCGCAGGCGCAGGCATGGATGCGGCAGGACTACCTGCCGTTCCTGGCCGCCCCGGCAACGCAGACGCCGGAGGCGCGGCGCCGGATCCTGGCCGCCCTGGCGCGCTTCAGCGGCCTGCGCGAGCAGGACATCGATGCCAAACAGTTGACCATCTCCACCGCCGATTTCGCCGACCGCCTGCTCGCCGACCAGGGCCGTGAGCTGGGCCGCTACGATCTGCGCATGACCGCGCCGCGCCGCGCCAGTGACGCGCCGTGGATGCCGGGGATCGACCCGAGCCTGCTGCCGATGGCCGGCCTGATGAACGGCACCTCGCGCGTGTTCAACCGCTATCTGCGCCAGCAGCTCGGCTTCGAGAGCGACCTGCTGTATCGCGGCCCGTTCGGCAACGCCTTCCATCCGCTGCCGCGCTACACCGACCCGAAGACCGGCATGCCGGACGACTGGATGGCGCAACTGTGGGATTTCTCGCAGAAGCTTCCCGAGGGCGCCGCTGCGCCGCTGCGCAAGGCGATGGACCAGGACCCGCAGCTGCGCGTGCTGAGCCTGCGCGGCCGCTACGACGGCTGGCCCTGCGAAAGCTCGGTGGAGACCACCCGCGCCGCCGGCCCGCGCTACGCCGCGCGGGTGACCACCCTGTGCCTGCAGGGCGGACACATGTGGTACTCCGAACGCGCCAGCCGTGCCCAGGGCCGCCGCGCGTTCGAAGCCTTCCTCGCCGCCGCTCCCTCTCTTCCCAGCACGGACTAGCCCATGCGCTCCGCGACCGTACACCCCGGCCCTGTGCCGCCGAAGACCCGAGTGCTGCAGCCGCTGCTGGCGCTGGCCCTGGCGATGGCCTTGCCCGCCGGCAACGCGCACGCCGCGGAACCGGGCTTCGTCGATCCAACCACGCTGGGCCCGGTGTCGTTGCCCACACCAGTCACCACCCAGCACCGCGGCGTGTTCAACGGCCAGCACATCGCCTACGCCGCGACGGTGGAAACCTATGCCACCACCGGCGCCGACGGGCACCCGGCCGCACGCCTGGTCTCCACCGCCTACATCGCCACGTCCACCGACCGTGCGCGGCCGCTGCTCTTCGCCTTCAACGGCGGCCCGATCGCCGCCAGCACGCCGCTGCATTTCGGCCTGCTCGGCCCGCAGCGGCTGGCCGTGCCCGACGACCTGCATGCCGACGCCGCCGGCTTCAAGCTGGTGGACAACCGCTATTCGCCGCTGGACGCGGCCGACATCGTCATCTTCGATCCGGCCAGCACCGGCTACAGCCGCGTCGCCGACGGCGTGGCGCCGGCCAGCCAGTTCTCCACCCGCGCCGACGCGCGCCAGCTCGCGCAGCTGGTGACGCAGTGGCTGGACCGGCACGGCCGGCGCGGCGCGCCGGTGTACCTGCTGGGCGAAAGCTACGGCACCTTGCGCGCGCCGGAAGCGGCCACGCAGCTGCAGGCCGCCGGCATCGTGGTGGACGGCATCATCCTACTCGGCCAGGCCGACAACATCCTCGAATACGCCCAGCGCCGCGACAACATCGTCAGCTACGCGGTGTCGCTGCCGACCCTGGCCGCGCTCGGCTGGTACCACGGCAAGGTCGAGCGCAAGGGCCGCAGCCTGGCGCAGTTCGTCGACGAAGCCTCCGCCTACGGCCGCGAGCGCTACCTGAGCACCCTGTTCCTCGGCAACCGCGCCAGCGCGCAGCAGCGCGAAGAAGTGGCGCAGGCGCTGCAATCGTTCACCGGCCTGTCGGCGGACGCCTGGCTCAAGGCCGATCTGAAGCTGTCCAAGGTCGCCTACGCGCGCCAGCTGTTCCCGGGCCGGATCCTGGCGTCCAGCGATGGCCGCTACCTGCTCGATGCGCAGGGCAATTCCAGCAGCGTGCCCGACTACAACGCCGCCGCCGAGCGCTACTACCGGCAGGTGCTGAAAGTGCCCGCGCAGGCGGGCCGCTACTCCACCGCGCTGCCGACCTCCAGCGACTTCAACGCCTGGGAGTGGGACGCGAACAAATCGCCGTTCGGCGACTACCCGTGGGTCGGGCAACTGCGCGAGCTGCTGGCGTCCAACCCGCGCATGCGGCTGCTGGTCGGCAACGGCTATTACGACAGCCAGACCACGATCGGCGCGATGGATTATCTGGCCGCGCAGTCGGGGTTTCCGATGCAGCAGGTGCGCACGCGCTACTACGACGGCGGCCACATGATGTACACGGTCGAGCGCACCGCCGCCGACCTCGCCGACGACATCCGCCAGATGGTCCGCCGCACCTGGTGACCTGACATTCCGCAGTCCCCGCAGCACCCGTGGTTCGCGCTCCACCCATCCCGCCCACCGCCCGCCAGACGAGTCCCGCCCATGTCATCCGTCGCCCGCAACCGTCTTTCCCAGGTCATTTCGCGCGCACTGTGCTGCCCGGCCAGCGCGCTCCTGCTGCTGCCGTCCATCGCGCTTGCCCAGCAGGACGACGGCACGGCCGCAGCCAAGCAGCTGGACACCATCACCGTGACCGCGCAGAAGCGCAGCGAGCGGCTGCAGGACGTGCCGATGTCGGTGCAGGTGCTCAACACCGAGAAGATGAGCAGCGAAGGCAGCTACAAGCTGGCCGACTATTTCGCGCAGCTGCCCGGCCTGTCCTACATCCAGTCGCCGATGAGCAGCAACATCGTGCTGCGCGGCATCGCCACCGACTCCGGCCTCGGCAGCCGCCCGACCTCGGGCATCGTCATCGACGACGTGCCCTACGGTTCGGCGCTCAGCACCGGCGCGATCCCCGACCTGGACCCCTCCGACCTGCAGCAGATCGAAGTGCTGCGCGGCCCGCAGGGCACGCTGTACGGCGCCAGCAGCATGGGCGGGCTGATCAAGTACGTGATGACCGATCCGGACACCAGCGCGACCTTCGGCCGCGTCGAGGCCGGCGGCTCCAGCGCCGCGCATGGCGGCTCCGGCTACAACGCGCGCACCTCGGTGAACCTGCCGTTCTCCGACCGCTTCGCGCTGCGGGTCAGCCTGTTCCAGCGCCAGGACCCGGACTTCGTGCACAACACCAACAGCGGCGACAAGAACGACAGCCAGGTGCGCGGCGGCCGCGTCTCCGCGCTGTGGAACGTCACCGACACGGTGACCATCCGCTCCTCGGCGCTGTTCCAGGACACCGAGACCGGCTCCAGCTCGGTGGTCGATACCGACCCCGAGCTGCATCCGCTGTACGGCCAGTACAGCCACGACCGCATCAGCGGCGGCGACACCTTCAAGGGCCAGGTGCGCTTCTACACCACCAAGGTCAGCTGGGATCTGGGCTGGGCCACGCTGGACAGCATCAGCGGCTATGCGCAGCACCGCAGCAAGGCCTACCAGGATGTCGGCTACACCACCATCGGCTCGCTCGCACCGGTGTTCGCCGGCATCTTCGGCCTGGACAGCAGCAACCCCAGTTCCCTGATCGACAACCGCTACAACACCAACCGCACCACCCAGGAGGTGCGGCTGGCCTCGCAGGGCGAGCGGCCCCTGGACTGGCAGGTCGGCGCGTTCTACAGCGACGAGGAGGCCAAGAGCACGCAGAACTTCTACATCGCCGACAAGTCCAGCGGCACCATCTACCGCGACTTCCCGCTGCTGGTCTCGCTGGGCGACAGCAGCTACCGCGAGAAGGCGGTGTACGCCGACGGCACCTACCACTTCACCCCGCAGTTCGACATCCAGGTCGGCGCCCGCTACGCGCGCAACAGCCTGCGCGAGAACAGCGACACCGGCGGCCTGCTGCAGGACCCGAACCAGAGCTTCGACAGTAACAAGGACAGTTCCACCACCTATCTGTTCTCGCCGCGCTACCGCTTCAACGACCAGTTGATGACCTACCTGCGCGTGGCCTCCGGCTACCGTGCCGGCGGCAGCAACGGCACCCTGGTGGCCAACGTCCCGTTCTCCTACGGCTCCGACAGCCTGTGGAGCTACGAGTTGGGCCTGAAGACCCAGTTGCTGGACCGCTCGCTGAGCCTGGATGCGGCGCTGTTCCACATCGACTGGAGCGACCTGCAGATCTCGCAGGTCGAGCCGACCCTGGGCAGCAGCTACACCACCAATGCCGGCAAGGCCACCAGCCAGGGCCTGGAACTGTCGGTCAACTGGGTGCCGTCGGCCGACTGGAAGGTCAGCGCCAGCTACGCCTATACCGACGCCACGCTGGCCCAGGACATCCCCGGCTACGTCGAAGGCTCCTCGGCCTACGGCAAGGACGGCGATCGCCTGCCGTACTCGGCGCGCAACAGCGCCTCGGCCTCGCTCAAGCGCTACTTCGCGCTGGGCGACAACCTGGAAGGCTTCGCCGGCGCCGACGTGGCCTACATGGGCGATCGCGACATGGAGTTCACCACCTCGGCCAGCATCCCGCGCATCCACCTGCCCAGCTACACCACGCTCGGCCTCAACGCCGGCGTGCAGGGCCAGGCCTGGAGCGCCACGCTGTACGTGCGCAACCTCACCGACGAGGTCGGCTACATCAACGCCAATCGCCGCGGTTCGCTGGCCAGTTCCGCGCTCGGCGCCACGCTGATCCAGCCACGCACGGTCGGCCTGACCCTGGCCTGGGACTATTGATGCGCCTCGCCGGCCGCCGCTTGGCGGCCGGCCCTTCCTCCTGTTGCGGAATTCCCCGATGAAATGGATCCACGGCCTGGCCCTGCTGCTGTGCACGGCGCTGCCGTTCGCCGCAGCCGCCGACGAAGCGGCAGCGCTGGCGCGACCGACCTTGCTGTCCAGCCCGCAGCAGACCCGCATCGGCGCGCAGCGGCTGCGCTATCGGGTCAGCTTCGACCAGCTCGACTTCGCCGGCGCGGACGGCGCCCGCGTCGCCTCGATCGGCGCCATCGGCTATCTGGCCGAGCGCGCCGATGCCGGTACGCGGCCGGTGCTGTTCGCCTTCAACGGCGGACCCGGCGCGTCCTCGGTGCTGCAGGTCGAAGGCCTCGGCCCGCGGCTGCGCGCGCGCGACGGCAAGCGACAGAAACTGATCGCCAATCCGCACAGCATTCTCGACGTCGCCGACCTGGTGTTCATCGACCCGCCCGGCACCGGCTTCAGCCAGGCCCCGACCGATGCCGCCGCGCGCGCACGCTACTGGTCCGACCATGGCGACGCCAAGGCCGTGGAAGCGATGATCCGGCACTGGCTCAAGACGCACGCACGCGAACGCGCGCCGCTGTACATCGCCGGCGAAAGCTACGGCGGCTACCGGCTCGCCCTGCTCGCCGCCGGCATCGCCGACCTGCGTCCGGCCGGGGTGCTGCTGGTCTCGCCGCTGCTCGATGCCAGCAGCGGCGACGACAGCCCCGGCAACGACCTGCGCGCGGTGTTCGACCTGCCCTCGCTGGTCGTCGCCGCCGCCGCCCACGGCAAGGGCGACCTGGCCGGGCAAGCGGTCGACAACGTCTATGCGCAGGCACGTGCGTTCGCGCTCGGCGACTATGCGCAGGCGCTGCTGCAGGGCAGCGCCCTGCCGGCCGACGCACGCAGCCGCATCGCCACGCGCCTGGCCACGCTGCTGGGCCTGCCGCCGCAAGCGCTGCTGGCGGCCGACCTGCGCCCCGATGTCGAAACCTTCCGGCTCGGCGTGCTCGCCGACGCCGGCCAGCAGATCGGCCGGCTCGACAGCCGCATCGCCGCGCCGCTGCCGGCGCCGCATGCGGCCGACAACGGCCGGCCCTCCGCCGCCAACGATCCGGCGCTCGGCCTCGGGCGCAGCAACCAGATCAAGTCCGTTGTCATCGCCGACTACCTGCATGGCCTGTTCGGCGCTGCGTTGCCGCGGGACTACGTCAGCCTGGACATCGACATCGCCATGGCCTGGCGTTTCAGCCCTGACGATGGCGCCGCTGCGGCTCCGGCCGGCACCGCGATGCGCTTCAATCCCACGCCGAACCTGGCGCGCCTGGCGCAGGCCAACCCCGACTTCCATGTGCTCGCGCTCAACGGCTATTACGACCTGGCCGTGCCCGCGCTCGGTCCCTGGTACGCGCTGCACCACAGCGCCCTGGATCCGGCGCGCATCGATTTCCGCCTGCTGCCCGGCGGCCACGCCGTGTTCGCGGAAGACGCGCTGCGCCCGCAACTGCATGGCCTGCTGAAGGACTTCCTGCGATGACCCACACGCTGCTGCGGGCGGCCGCCCTCGCCGCTGCCTGCACGTTCGCCGGCCACACCGCGATCGCGGCGAACCCGCCGCAATCGCTGGTGCTGATCGCCAACGGCGAGAACGTCGGCTACCTGAAGGCCACGGCCGACGGCGACACCTACGAAGTCGATTACCACGTCGACAACAACGGCCGCGGCCCCAAGCACCACGAGACCATCGTGCTCGGCGCGCACGCGCTGCCGCTGGCCTGGTCGGTCGCCGGCACCTCGCTGATGGGCGGCCAGGTCGCCGAGCGCTACCAGTGGCGCGACGGCGTCGCCGAATGGAGCAGCCAGGCCGACAGCGGCCGCAAACCGCAGCCGCGACCGACGCTGTACATCACCAACGACAGCAGCCCCTGGGCGATGTGGACCTACGCCAAGGCCTTGCTGGCCGCACCCGAGCATGCCCTGGACGTGCTGCCCAGCGGCCGCATGCAACTGGAACTGGTCGGCACGCTCGCACTGCAAGGCCAGGCCGGGGCGCCGCCGCTGCAGGCGCGGCTGCTGCGGCTGTCCGGCCTGGACCTGGAACCGCACTACCTCGCCGTCGATGCCGACGACGCCCTGCTGGCCGACATCGACGACGACGCCGTGGCGATCCGCGACGGCTACCAGGCGCAGGTGGCGACCATCGCCGACGCGGTGAAGGCGCAGCAGTTCGCGCATGCGCAGGCATTGCAGCGCCAGCTCGCGCATCCGCTGACGCGCGGCCTGTGGCTGCGCAACGTGCATGTGTTCGATCCGGTCAACGGGCTGCGCAGCGACGCGGTGAACCTCCACGTCGCCGACGGGCACATCGTCTCGATGGACGCGCGCTGGCAGCCGGCGCCCGGCGACAGCGTCTACGACGGCAACGGCGGCACGGTGATTCCCGGGCTGCACGACATGCATTCGCACAGCACCCTGTCCTCCGGGCTGTGGTACCTGGCCGCGGGCGTCACCAACACCCGCGACATGGGCAACGACAACGCCTTCCTGCTCGACCTGACCGCGCGCATCGAACGCGGCGAGATCGCCGGCCCGCGCATCGTGCGCAACGGCTTCCTCGAAGGCCGCAGCGCGTATTCGGCGCGCAACGGCTTCGTCGTCGACACGCTGGCCGACGCGCTGAAGGATGTCGCCTGGTACAAGGACCACGGCTACTGGCAGATCAAGCTCTACAACTCGATGAACCCGGCCTGGGTGGCGCCGATCGCCGAACGCGCGCATGCGCTGGGCATGGGCGTCACCGGCCACATCCCGGCCTTCACCAACGCCGACGCGATGATCGCCGCCGGCTACGACGAGATCACCCACATCAACCAGCTGATGCTGGGCTGGGTGCTCTCTCCCGAAGAGGACACGCGCACGCCGCTGCGGCTGACCGCGATGAAGCGCGTGGCCGCGCTCGACCTCGACGCGCCGAACGTGCGCCACACGCTGCAGCTGATGCGCCAGCGCGACATCGCCCTGGACACCACCGAGGTGATCCTGGAGCGGCTGATGCTGAGCCGCGCCGGCAGCGTGCTACCCGCCGACGCGCCGTACCTGTCGCACATGCCGATCGCCTACCAGCGCTACCGCCAGCGCACCTTCGTCCCCGACCTCGACGCGCAGACCGATGCGCAGTACCGCCAGGCGCTGGACAAGACCCTGCACCTGATCGGCCGCCTGCACCGCCAGGGCACCGTGCTGCTGCCAGGGACCGACGACACCACCGGCTTCACCGTGCACCGCGAACTGGAACTGTACGTCGCCGCCGGGCTGACCCCGCAGCAGGCGCTGAGCGCCGGCACCTGGCAGAGCGAACAGCATTTCGGCCGCAGCGACCGGCTCGGCAGCGTGCATCCGGGCAAGCAGGCCGACTTCGTGCTGCTGCCCGGCGATCCGACCACCGACATCGCCGCGATCCGCCAGCCCGCGCTGGTGGTGAAGGACCAGTCCCTGTACCTGCCCGCCGACATCTACCGCGCCCTGGGCGTGGCCCCGTTCGCGCCGGCCCCAAAGAAACTTCAATGAGCCCGATCCCCCATCCCATGCAGACCCCGCACGTCCCCCCATCCGGCACCGTGAGCGCGCGTCTGCATGCGCTCGGCATGACCTTGCCGCCACCGCTGCGCGTGCCCGACGGGGTGATCCTGCCGTTCGCGCCGGTGCACGTGATCGGCAGCCGCGTGCTGATCTCCGGCCACGGCCCGCAACATGCCGACGGCAGCATGGCCGGTGGCGTCGGCCGCGTCGGCGAGGAGCTGGACGATGCCCAGGGCTATGCCGCGGCGCGCGCCACCACCCTGTCGATGCTGGCCAGCCTGGAGCGCAGCCTGGGCAGCCTGGAACGGATCAAGCGCTGGGTGCGCGTGTTCGGCATGGTCCGCTGCGCGCCCGGCTTCCAGCGCCTGCCGAACGTGATCAACGGCTGTTCGGACCTGCTGCTGGCGCTGTGGGGGCCGGAACTGGGCCAACATGCACGCAGCGCGGTCGGCATGGCCGAGCTTCCGTTCGGCATCCCGGTCGAGATCGAAGCCGAAGCCGAACTGCACTGACCCTCGCCTGCTGGAACGCCACCATGGACACGCGCCCGCCCCGTTTCGATCCCACCCGCCGGCAACTGCTGGCCGCGGCCGGCGCGCTGCCGCTGTCGGCCGCGCTGTCCGGCATCGCCGGCCAGGCCAGCGCCGCCACGCCGCCACCGTCCACGCCCGCACGCGGCCTGCAAGGCCTCAACCAGGCCTTCGAGATCGCCGGCTGCTATCTCAACGGCGCCTACATGCATCCGCTCAGCCGTGCCGCGGCACAGGCGCAGCGCGGCTTCCTCGATGCGCGGCTGATGAACGCCGGTGCCGACAAGGTCGACATGGGCGGCGACCGCGAACGCGCGATGGCCGCGCTGGGTCGGCTGCTGCATGCCGACCGCGACGAACTGGCGTGGATTCCCAGCACCATGTTCGGCGAGAACCTGGTGCTCAACGGCCTGGGCATTCCGCACAGCCGCCAGCGCGTGGTCACCGACGCCTACCACTTCAACGGCTCGCTGTTCATGTACATGGAGCTGGCCAAGCGCGGCCTCGATGTGCAGGTGGTGCGCCCGCGCGACAACCGCATCCGCCTGGAGGACCTGGACAAGGCGATCACCCCCGGCACGTGCCTGGTCGCGCTGACCCTGGTGTCCAGCGTCAACGGTTTCCAGCACGACCTCAAGGCGGTCTGCGACCTCGCCCACAGCCGCGGCGCGCTGGTCTACGCCGACCTGATCCAGGCCGCCGGCAACACCCCGATCGACCTGCACGGCAGCGGCGTGGATTTCGCCGCCAGCTCCACCTACAAATGGCTGATGGGCGACTTCGGCCTGGGCGTGCTGTACGCGCGCCGCGCCAGCCAGGACGCCTTGCAGCAGATCGTCTGGGGTTACCGCCAGGAAGGCGACACCGTCTCGCACCTGCTGCCGTTCGACCCGCCCGGCGAGCCGCCGCTGCAGACGCAGGCGATCGGCGGCCTGGCCGGCAAGA
The DNA here is from genome assembly GCA_025666215.1 of Xanthomonas campestris pv. phormiicola. Classification (NCBI taxonomy): domain Bacteria; kingdom Pseudomonadati; phylum Pseudomonadota; class Gammaproteobacteria; order Lysobacterales; family Lysobacteraceae; genus Xanthomonas; species Xanthomonas campestris. The sequence goes on from CP102593.1 coordinate 3,743,230, forward strand.
TCGAAGTCGGCACGCTCAACAACTCGGCCGCCGCCGCGCTGGCGAGTTCGCTGGAGCTGATCGAACGCATCGGCGTAGATGCCATCCACGCATGGCGCCAACCCTTGCTGGCGCGCCTGCACGCCGCGATCCCGCGGCTGGGCTTCGACGCGATGACCCCGCCCGATTCCAGCTCCGCGCTGGTGTCCTTCGCCCAGCGCGACGTCGGCAAGCGGCTGGCGCCGAAGCTGAAGGCGGCCGGCGTCGAAGTCACCCTGTACCGCAACTATTTCCGCGTGTCGCCGTCGTTCTACAACGGCAGCGACGATGTCGAACGCCTGATCGAGGCCCTGTCATGAAACGACTTACATTGTTGCTGTGTGCACTACTGCCGTGGACCGCACAGGCCGCGCCGGCAGCGTTGCACCACTACGGCACCGCGCCCGGCGCGCCGTTCTCGGCCGCGGTGCGTGCCGGCGACACGCTCTACGTCTCCGGCCAGATCGGCAGCGCCGCGCAGGGCGGATTGCCCGAGGATTTCAGCGCCCAGGCCAACAACGCGCTGGACAACGTCGCCAGCGCCCTGGCCCTGGCCGGCGCCGGCATGGACGACGTCGCCAAGTGCACGGTGATGCTGACCGACATGGCGCAATGGCCCGCGTTCAACGCCCTGTACGTGCGCCGTTTCAAACCCGGCCACCTGCCCGCACGCAGCGCCATCGGCGCCAACGCCCTGGCGCTGGGCGCCAAGGTGGAAATCGAATGCATCGCCTACCTGCCCCAGGCCACACCATGACCGCACGCACCTGCCGCTGGCTCCCCCTCGCCCTGTTGCTGACGCCGGCCTGCGCCGCGCTCGCTGCCGAACCGCCCACGGCCCCGGTGCCGCTGGACGTGGTGCTCACGCCCAAGGCCGACGCCGGCCGGATCGGCACGCTGCAAGTGCATCTGCATCTGCCTGCGCCGAAGGTCGCCGCCGGCGCGCCATTGCTGCGCATGCCGGTGGAACTGGTGTCCACCCCGACCGCCGCCTACCGCGCCGAACAGATCCAGGTACGCGACGCGCGCGGCGCCTTGCCGCTGCGCGCCGAAGACGAAGCGCCCGACTCGTCCGGCAGGTACCGCAACTACCTGGCCACCCGCGCCAGCGCCGGCGACGTCGAGGTCGACTACGCCACGCCGCCGCGCGCGGTCGATGCCGACACCCGCAACGGCCCGCTGTTCGACCTGCGCGCGCAGGACGGCGGCCTGATGGGCGCCGGCGTCTATTTCATGGCGTTGCCGCCGGGCGAGGCGCCGCGCCGGATCCACCTGCGCTGGAACCTGAGCGCGCTGCCGGCCGGCGCACGCGGCGTGTGGAGCGTCGGCGAAGGCGAACAGCGCGCCACCGCGCCGAGCGACCTGCTGCGCTTCTCCTACTACGCCGTCGGCACGATGCAGCGGGTGCCGGAAAACGACGACGACGTCTTCCATTTCTACTGGATGGACACCCCGCCGTTCGACGCGCACGTGCTGGCCCAGCAGACCGGCCAGCTGTACCGCTACATGGCGCGCTTCTTCGGCGACGACGGCTCGGACTATCGCGCCTTCGCCCGCCGCAATCCGTATCCGGCCGGCGGCGGCACCGGCCTGGCGCACTCCTTCATGTTCGGCTACGGGCCGCAGGGCCAGACCATCGCCGAGGGCCCGCAGGCGCTGCTGGCGCACGAGATGGCGCACACCTGGCCCAAGCTCGACGGCGAAGAGCACGCGCTCACCGCCTGGTACACCGAAGGCACCGCCGAGTTCTATTCGCTGCTGCTGTCGCTGCGCGCCGGGGTCTACGCCAAGGACGCCTTCCTGCAGGCGATCAACCACCGTGCCGACGGCTACTACGACAACCCGTTGCGCGCGCTCGACAACACGGCCGCCGGCGAACGTTTCTGGAAGGACGCGCGCGCCCAGCGCGTGCCGTACGGCCGCGGCTTCATGTACCTGGTGAGCGTCGATGCGCAGTTGCGCCAGCACGGCCGGCAGGCGCATTCGGTGGACGACCTGGTCCTGGAAGTGCTCAAGCGGCAGCGCGCCGGCGAGACCATCGGCGTGCCCGAATGGCGCGCGATGGTGGTGCGCGAACTCGGCGCCGACGCCGGCAGCGCGTTCGACGCGATGGTCGCCGGCAAACTGATCGTGCCGGCCGCCCCGGCATTCGGCTGCTACCGCGTGGTGCCGGCGCCGCACCAGCCGTTCGAGCTCGGCTTCGATCGCATGCGCATGGGCGTGGTCAAGAACCTGCTGCCCGATTCGACCGCCGCCCGTGCCGGCGTGCAGGAAAACGACCGCATCGTCGACTACACCCCGCTGGAACAGGCGATGGCCGACGAGCACGCGCACATGCAGCTGAAACTGGAGCGCGACGGCAAGCCGGTGCAGGTGGACTACCTGCCGCGCAGCGCGCGCGTGGATGCCTGGCGCTTCGCCGTCGATCCGGCGCTGGCCGCGCGCTGTTCGCCCTGATCCCCACCTGCCGCGACCCTTGCCGATGAAGATGCCACGCCAACGCTGCCTGTTCCTCGCCCTCGCCGCGGCCGCGTCTCCGGCCCTGGCCGCGACCGATGCGCCCTACGCGATCACCATCCATGCGCAGGCGGACGCCGCCGGCAGCAGGATCGAGGCACTGCTGGTGGACGAAGCCATCCCGCTGCCGGCCACACCGGCCGGCACCACCGTGCTGGCGATGCCGCACGTCACCAGCAACGTGCCCACCATCGCCGGCAGCGTCGACGAACTGGCCGCGCGCGACGACCGCGGCGCCGTGCAACTGCGCTATCGCGACCAGGGCGAAGGCCCGGTGCGGCAGCGCCAGTGGTACGCCGATCGCGACGTCGCCGGCATCCTGCGCTTTTCCTACCGTGCGGCGATGACCGAAGCGCTGGCCGCGCGCGGCGCCGCGCCGCCGATCGAACTGCGCAGCGAGGAAGGCGCCTTCTCCGGCGCCGGCGCCACCTTCCTGCTGCATCCGACCAGCGGCCGGCACGACATCGAACTGCACTGGGAGCTGTCCGCACTGGGCGCGGGCGCGCATGCCGTGAGCAGCCTGCAGGGCCGCAACGCCCGCGACGTCGACATGGAAGCGCTGGACAGCAGCTACTTCATGGCCGGCAAGATCGGCCTGTACCCGCGGGCGCCCGACGCCACCGGCTTCTTTTCCGCCTGGCAGGGCAACACCCCGTTCGACGCGCAAAAATTGCTGGCCTGGACCCAACAACTGCGCCAGCACTACCAGGCCTTCTTCGCCGTGCCGGCCACACCCTACGGCGTGTTCCTGCGCCGCAACCGGGTCAACCCCGGCGGCGGCATGGGCATGTACAACTCCTTCGTCGTCACCTACGACGACGACCGCGGCAACGACCCGCAACAGCTGGAACTGACCCTCGCCCACGAGATGTTCCACACCTTCCAGCCGCACATGAGTTCGCAGTACGACGGCGAAAGCCTCGCCGACGCCTGGTTCAACGAAGGCACGGCGGTGTTCTACCAGGCGCGCCTGCCGTTCCGCTACGGCATGATCGATGCCGATGCGTTCCTGAAAGACCTCAACTTCGCTGCCGCCCGCTATTACACCAACCTCCTCGGCAACGCCCCAAACAGCGAAGTGTCCGCGAAGTTCTGGCAGGACACCCGCATCCGCACCCTGCCCTACGACCGCGGCTTCCTGTATTTCGTCACCGTGGACGACGCGCTGCGCAAGGCCAGCGGCGGCCGCAAATCGCTGGACGACCTGATCCTGGCGATGCTGCACCGTCGGCAAGGCGACAAGTCGCTCGGCATCGCCGACTGGGAAGCGCTGCTGCGCGACAACCTCGGCGAGGACGCGGTCGAGCAACTGCACGCCATGCTCGACGGCGCCGCACCGCTGCCCGCCAGCGACGCCTTCGGCCCCTGCTTCGAACGCATCTCCCAGCCCATGCGCCGCTACGAACTCGGCTTCGCCCCCGCCGTGCTGACCGAATCCCCGCGCATCGTCCGCGACCTGATCCCCGGCTCGGCCGCCGCCAAGGCCGGCGTGCGCAATGGCGACGCGATCACCCGCCCGGTCGGCCAGGATCAGCTGCAGGGCGAACAGGACGGCACCCTCACCCTGCAGCTGTTGCGCGACGGCAAGCCGCTGACGGCCTCGTACAAGCCGCGCGGGGAAACCGTGGCGACTTGGCAGTGGAAGCGCAAGCAGGACGTTGCGGAAGCCACGTGCTCGCTGCCTGCCACCGCTCAGGCGCAATGACCGACAGGCTCCCTCCCCGGCCAAACGCCTGACGCAATTGCCGATGGTCCGGCGAATACTTCATCTTACTCACGGCCCAACTTCTCAAAAATCGGACTCTCCCGAAATCCCAGGGCGGTTCACAGACCAAAAGGGGCTGGGTGTTGGGCCACAAGACCAACAATGCACGCCAGCTTGAGCCCAATAATCTCCCTATCGAGGCACTAGTCTTCTCTTCTGACTGATCGGATACGCGGCCAAGAACGCGCCATTCGGTACATCTGGATGGTGCTGCATCAAAAATTTGTCTACGAATTAAGGCCGCCGGCGGCTTCGCCGAGCTGCCTCAACTTGTGACGATGCTCAACAAGTGGTAGCGTCGGCTTGATCGGGGATGCACTGGGAATGGCCGTGGGGTTATGCGCAAGGATTCCGCGACAGCGCGACTCGCGAAAGATCGGACCTGAAATCCATGCTGCGCCGAAAGGTAGCGAAATAGATTCGCTATACACCTTTTTCACACACCATTTTATCGTCAAATAATATTTAGGGCGCAGGGTGAAGAATGGGCGCATCAATTAGAGAAGAACTAGAAAGATCGAATGTAAAAGAGCATGTCAGTCATAGCAATCTCTATAAAGTTACGGCCGCGGTTCAAGCAGAAAAAAAGGAATCAACCCGAAAGACCCCATGCAGACCGAGCAGAAGAAAGCATTGCGGCAAGTACAAAGAACTTGCTAAAAATGAGGATTGCAAAGTAAGTGAATGTCAATACGTAAAGAAATCCAGAATCTAGGCTGCGGCCTATCAATTCATCCAAGCCGAACATGCTTCTCGTGTCGACTTAATTCAGGCGTTAGGGCCAAGATCATGCCTTTCAATACTCTAAAACAACTCGTAGCCGCTAACTCGGGCGAAAACGATATTCAGAATCACCTTAAGGCCAACCTGCACCTTATCGGTAGATCTTGCACATATACGCCTATTGGAGATGAGTATTTAGCGTTCTCTGAATTTGAGATACAGCGAGGAAAAGTTGACTTCTGTGTATTTGCAGATCGATCGCGCATGGCGGTAGTGCTAATTGAAGTCAAAGGAGCAGACTTCTCTTTCCTGAACCAAGACGGCTCAATCAATGCACTGATTAGCGAGGCTGCACGCCAAATCAGAGAGCGAGTTGAGTACGCCATGACCGATCAATTCAGACAGGAGGCACATGAAATTCGGCGCCTTACGTTACTTGACAGAAGTCCCTTCAACCACGTCAAAGGGCCAGCAGGCCTCCCTGAAGTCGACCCCGGCAAACCACTTCAGATTCGGAGTCTTGTCATAGGCGGATTCACTCGAGATGACACCGAGGAGAGTCGTGAACGAAACCGCCTTGAACGCCACGACCCGAAGACTCGATTCGAGTCCTGGAATAGCTGGATACGCAAGAACGGTGATATTGGTGGCTCATTAAAAAATGCTGGGCACTAATAATTCATTGAAGCCCACGCCGCTTCGCGGCGCGGCTTAATTCAGGCGTCAGGTTGCCATGACAGATTTCACGCAAAAGAGGGAGTTGCTTCTTGCGGCAATTACAGCTGGGAAGTACCCCCGTCACCTCTATAAGTATCGAAACGACTCGATTTATACGGATTCAATATTTAAAGATTTAACAATGTGGTTTTCTGCACCGCAGTCGTTCAATGATCCTTTTGATTGCAATCTATCTGAGATCTCCTATCATACCCAAGATGAGGCAAATCAATTCCTAAAGCATATTCTAGAAGGCCAGACCGATCGAGAAATATTGCTATTAATAGGAACAACTATTGCAGAGGCGGAGAGATCCCTAGCTTCATCAAAAGAAGCTATCCTTTCCAAGACAGGAATTCTTTGCCTCTCAAAGAAATTCGAAAACGTACTAATGTGGTCTCATTACACAAACTCCCACAAGGGACTTGTCATAGAGCTAGATCTGGTTCATGACTTGGACTTTTTCTTATCTCCTATTCAAGTTCGCTACACTGACGCCTACGAACCAACGAACTACTTCAAAGATCAACACTCAGCAATCAGTCAGATAATTTCAACGAAATCATCTTGTTGGAGCTATGAAGAAGAGGTCAGAATTGTAAAGAACAATGTAACTGGGTCCGTATTTTTAAATCCCAAGGCAATTCGTCGCGTGATCTTTGGTTGCAGATCAGATGCTGACTTCATTTCAAGAATTCGAGGACTCTGTTCCGTTCCCGAACTTGAGCATGTTTTGTTTTCTCAGCTTAAGAGTTCATACGGGAAGTTTGCTCTTGAAATCTCGGATCTGGCAACCTAGCAATTCAAGCCGACGTCGCTTGGCGACGCGGCTTAATTAAAACGCCAGGCCCCTCCCTCGGGCAACAACGGGGCCATAGGAAATATCCATTTAAAGCACATATTTCCTCTGGCCCCGTTATTGCCGCATCGTCCGCGAGCTGATCCCCGGCTCGGCCGCCGCCAAGGCCGGCGTGCGCAATGGCGACGCGATCACCCGCCCGGTCGGCCAGGATCAGCTGCAGGGCGAACAGGACGGCGTCCTTACCCTGGAGTTGCAGCGCGACGGCAAGGCGTTGAGCGTTACCTACAAACCGCGGGGGGAGACCGTGGCGACGTGGCAGTGGAAGCGCAAGCAGGGCGTCAGGGAAGCCACTTGCTCGCTGCCTGCCACCGCCCAGGCGCATGACCGATAGGCTGTGTAACCGGAGTCCATCTCTGCCTGGACTGCCTCCATAGGCCAATGAGGATGGAAGTTTCCATGGCAATCGGAACCTGCCCAAAACGAACTGGAACAATACCCCAAAAAACTCCGGCCAAAGCCAGGGGTTTTTCCCTGGAACTGGTGCCGGAAACAGGATGCGAATCCCCTTTGGGACGCAAGGCTTTCCGGGCGCTGCGGGGGAATTTCTGCTCAGGCCACGTACGGCCGCAGCGCAACCCACGGCCCGCCAGTTTCCGATCCACTCTCTTCTGATCCAGTTCTAGCGCAGCCAGGTAAGATGTATCTGTATGGCGCGGCCCGTGATTGCTAGCGGGCCTTAGAAAACATGCGCCGCTGAAAAGTTCTGGGCCTTGTGCTACGCGCCCAGAATGCGCGACAACCCGACTGCCGGCATGTACTCGAAAGCACGGCCGATGCGCTGCTTATGGAGAAGGCCAGCCGCTACCAGGGAGTTGAGATCTCCGAGCGCCGTGGGATAGGTGATCGTGTGCGCCGATTGATGGCTCGCGATGGTATATGGACGGTCTGGGTCTTTCAGAGCATTTGCCAATAGTGCGCGCTGTCGATGGTTCAACACCATGCCGTTGACTTTCGCGGTTCGCAGAACACGTCGCGCCACACGGTCCTCTTCATGTTTCTTTGCAATGTAAGCGTGCAGGGCCTGAATGGACTGCTCAATTGCTTCCAATTGCTGGCTCACGAAGTAACTGAGGTCGACCCCGTCGCTCTCGGTATAAAGATAGGCCCGCATGTACTTCCCAGGGGACTTCTTCAAGACGCTTGAGATCGACAGATACTCGGTCAACCAGTAGCCAGAGTTCATCATGCTCCAGTAGAACAACGCTCTCGCAGTTCTGCCATTTCCGTCCACGAATGGATGGTCGTAACCCATCTGAAAGTGGATTGCGATCGCGCGGACAACTGGGTGCACGAATGATTCGCCAACGTCCTCATTGGCGAAGGTGCACAAACGCTCCATTCGCTCAGGCACTTCGGCAGCAGGGGGGGGGACGTGGAGCAACGTTGGCGGAGACCCTCGGTCGTAGATCACCACGTTGTCTCCCGCCGTCCTGTACCTTCCACAATCGCCGCCGCTCTCCAGAGTTCCATCCGTGAGTATGCTGTGTAGCTCCAGAATCTCTTCCGGGGTAATGGGCCTCTTCCCACGCTCCCGAATCATGTTCATTGCGACGTAGTTGTTGTAGATCATCCGCTCGGACTGATCGCGTGGCGCACGCCCGGTCGCAAGCATCTCTTTTGCTATGGCACGCGTCGTGGCGGCACCTTCAAGTTGTGACGAGGTCATTGCCTCCTCAATCAGCGAGCGGATCAGAAATCGGCCCTGGCCTGCGCCGTCTTCCATTCCCTTGATAGCGCCAGCCGCTTCGCGATCTATGTAGTGCAGTCGCCGGTGCATGGTGTCCGTGAGCGACACAGCAAATTTCGAGCCCGTCTTGTCTAGAAGCTCAACTGGCCTAGCGAGCGCGTTGCGGATCGTTTTGATGCCGAACCACCATTCCTCGGATGTCAGTCCGGATGGCGGGGTGCGGTGCCGAAGCTTGTCCCAATGTTCGTAGTTCCCGTTCACCTCCGGACCTATATTCATCCGGAATACCTCGTACCATCTCGAAGGGTTGTGCGTCATGAGATCCCAGACGACAGGTGGCGGCACAGGCAGCTTCATCTCTGTTTGCTATAAAAAGGCACCTATTCTTTATAGCAAATTGCTACTGAGATTTCAGTGGTCGCTCTAGCGAGGCCCTACAGCCATGAAAATCCACGCTGTCCGCACGTCAGACGCATCCGTCCAGCATCGTCACATCACAATAAGCGCATGATTTTCATGGCTTCAGTGATCACCCCCATTCCGCCTATGCTGCAACGGCGCGTTCGGTCGTGGCCGGCCGCGCGACCTCCGGCTCCGGTTCGTCGGTGATCGCAGCGAACGACAGCAGGTCCGGCTCGAGGCGGCGGGATCAGTCCAGCGGGACCAGAGACAGGCGAGCAGCATCGGGGGACCGCTGCGCGGCACGAACTCCAGGCGCTGATTCTCAACGTCGATCTCGACGTTCTCGTAGAACCGGCCACGATCAGCCCGTGGCGTAACCGAACGGCCGGCACCAGAAACCCTTCGAGTTGTCGCGCCTAGCGTTGTAGGTGCCGGGGAACTTCCGCTCGTACAGCGCCGGCGTGCCGGCTTGGCCACTGGTAGCGCATCGGCTTCACCACGCACTGGCCGTTCTCGACCACCAGGACACGCCGAGGAAGATGCGGTTGTCGTCGACACCGCGCACGCCCTTCGGCACATCCAGACGCCGCTGGGCATGCTGGATCTTGTTCGTGCCGATGCGCACCCTCGCGGGTCTTCTTGGTTTCCTTCTGTTGCAGCGCCCGCTCGGCGTCACCGACGCGCCGCCTGTGATCGAAAATTTCGCGCGTCAGGGCGCCGGCCTCGGGTGCATAGGCTTGCCGGATGTTCTTCTTCAGCTCCGGCGGCCCGCGCTTGGGTCGTGCTGCAGCGCCTTCAGTCGGATCAGCTCCCAATGGGATCCGTCGCGCTCCGGCGCCACTATCGCTGTAGCGCTGCATGGCGTCGCTGCAGGTCTTGCCCGGCAGCTTCATGCCACGCAGCTCGGCCTAGCGCTTCAGCGCCCACCAGGCGGCCTCCTTGCGTGTCTGCTTCGTCGCCGAGTCGCGAACGCCGTTGACCAAGACCTGGACCCGGCACTGGATTTCCGGATGCTCGCCATGCCCCCCATCGCATGGGAAGTTTTTGGGGAGTGGAAGCGGACAATCGCGGGCAAATCATGGCAGCGCCGAGAAACGAAAACGCCCGAAACCGTTGCGGCCCGGGCGCTTCGTTGTGAATCGTGGCGATGCCGCAAGCCGTCGGATTCGGGGCCTGGTGCCGGAAATAGGAATCGAACCTACGACCTACGCATTACGAATGCGCCGCTCTACCAACTGAGCTATTCCGGCTGAACCGCCAATTCTAGGGGCGCGCCGGGCGCCGGTCAATTGACCAGGCGCAGGCGCAGCTCCTTGGGCAGGGCGAACACCATCGACTCCGGTTCGCCGGCCAGTTCGCCGACGCCGTCGGCGCCCAGTTCGCGCAGCCGCGCGATGACCCCGTCCACCAGCACCTGCGGCGCCGAGGCGCCGGCGGTCAGGCCGATGCGGCGCTTGCCGGCGACCCAGGCCGGGTCGATCTCCTCGGCGCCGTCGATCAGGTAGGACTCCACCCCGTCGCGCCGCGCCAGCTCGCTGAGCCGATTGGAATTGGAGCTGTTCGGCGAACCGACCACCAGCACCAGGTCGCACTGCCTGGCCAGGTCGCGCACCGCGTCCTGGCGGTTCTGGGTGGCGTAGCAGATGTCGTCGTTCTTCGGCCCCTGCATCGCCGGGTAGCGCGCGCGCAGCGCGTCGATGATGCCGCGGGTGTCGTCCACCGACAGCGTGGTCTGGGTGGTGTAGGCCAGATTCTCCGGCTGCTGGATCTCCAGCGTGGCGACCTGCTCGATGTCCTCGACCAGATAGATGCGCCCGGCGCCGCGTTCGCGGTTCCACTGGCCCATCGTGCCCTCCACCTCGGGGTGGCCGGCATGGCCGATCAGCACCACGTCGCGGCCGGCGCGGCAGTGCCGGGCCACTTCGAAATGGACCTTGGTGACCAGCGGGCAGGTCGCGTCGAACACCTTCAGCCCGCGCCGCTCGGCTTCATGCCGCACCGCCTGGGACACGCCGTGGGCGCTGAAGATGACCGTGTTGCCGTCGGGCACCTCGTCCAGTTCCTCGACGAAGATCGCGCCGCGCTGCTTCAGGTCGTCGACCACGAAGCGGTTGTGCACCACTTCGTGGCGCACGTAGATCGGCGCGCCCAGAATCTCGATGGCGCGCTTGACGATCTCGATCGCACGGTCGACGCCGGCGCAGAAACCACGGGGATTGGCGAGCAGGACGTCCATTCCCTAATTATCCCGCTTTTCGCTTCGGCTTGCCGTCGAACACGCCGAACAGGGCGATGCCCACGGCGCCGGCGACGATCGCCGAGTCGGCGATGTTGAACGAGGGCCAGTAGTGGTCGCCCACGTACCACTGGATGAAATCGACCACGTGGCCGTGCATCAGCCGGTCGATCACGTTGCCGATCGCCCCGCCGATGACCAGGGCGTAAGGCATTGCGCTACGCCAGTCGCCGCGCGGGGTGCGCGCCAGCCACCAGGCCAGCAGGCCGCTGATGCCCACCGCCAGCGCGGTGAAGAACCACAGCTGCCAGCCGCCGGCCTGGCTCAGGAAACTGAACGCGGCGCCGGTGTTGTAGGTCCGGTACCAGTTCCAGAAGCCGTCGATCACCGGCACCGCGGTGAACTCGGGCAGGCTGGACAGCACCCAGGCCTTGCTCCACTGGTCCAGGCCGATCACCAGCGCGGACAGCAGCAGCCAGATCAGGGCGGAGGGGTTGGGTCGTACGGTCATGCGCGGGATCCGCCTTGGGCGAAGGGTGGGTGTGAAAGACAGCGACACGGCGGGAGCCATGACGGCGACGGCGAACGCCTCGCCGCCGCGCAGGAACGGATCAGAACCAGGTGCGCTCCTCGCCCGGCCCGGCGATGTTGTTGACGCAGCGGCCGCACAGTTCCGGGTGCTCCGGATCCACGCCCACGTCGGCACGGTGGTGCCAGCAGCGCACGCACTTCTGCTTGCTGGTGGCCTGGGCGCTGACGAAGATCTCGTCGGTGCTGGCCTCGCGCACCACCACGTCGCCACTGATGAACAGGAAGCGCAGTTCCTCCTGCAGCGGCTGCAGCTTGGCGGCGGTGGCCGCGTCGGCGGCGACGGTGATCTCCGCCTCCAGCGCCGCGCCGATCACGCCGTTGCCGCGCATCGGCTCCAGCACCTTGGCCACCTGCTCGCGCAGCGCCAGCAACTGCTCGAAATCGGCCGCGCTCAGCGGCGCATCTTCCGGCAGCGGCGCCAGGCCTTCGTACCAGGTCGCGAACAGCACGTTGCCGACATGCGCACCGGGCAGGTAGCCCCACAGTTCGTCGGCGGTGAAGCTCATGATCGGCGCGATCCAGCGCACGAACGCCTCTGCGACATGGAACATCGCGCTCTGCGCCGAACGCCGGCCGTGCGAGTCCTCCGGCATCGTGTACAGCCGGTCCTTGGTCACGTCCAGGTACAGCGACCCCAGGTCCACGCTGCAGAAGTTCAGCAGCGCCTGCACGATCGCGGCGAAGTCGTAGCGCGCGTAGGCGGTCTTGATCTGCTCCTGCACCTCGTAGGCGCGATGCACGATCCAGCGGTCCAGCGCCACCAGCTCCGGCAGGGTGCGCAGGTGCGCGGCCGGATTGAAGCCATGCAGGTTGCCGAGCAGGAAGCGCGCAGTGTTGCGCAGGCGCCGGTAGGCGTCGGAATTGCGCTTGAGGATCTCCTGCGACAGCGACATCTCGTTGCTGTAGTCGCTGGAGGCGATCCACAGCCGCAGGATGTCCGCGCCCAGCGTCTTCATGATGTCCTGCGGCTCGATGCCGTTGCCCAGCGACTTGGACATCTTGCGGCCGTGCTCGTCCACGGTGAAGCCGTGGGTCAGGCACTGCCGGTACGGCGCCGCCTGGTCCAGCGCCACGCCGGTCAGCAGCGAGGACTGGAACCAGCCGCGATGCTGGTCCGAACCTTCCAGGTACAGGTCGGCCGGCTTGGGAATGCCGCGCTCGGCCAGCACCGCCTCGTGGGTCACGCCCGAATCGAACCACACGTCGAGGATGTCGGTGATCTTGTCGTAGTCGGCGGCTTCGTCGCCGAGCAGTTCGGCGGCATCGAGCGTGTACCACACGTCTACCCCGCTCTCCTCGACGCGGTCGGCGACCTGGCGCATCAGTTCGGTGCTGCGCGGATGCGGCTCGCCGGTCTCGCGGTGCACGAACAGCGCGATCGGCACGCCCCAGGTGCGCTGCCGGGAGATGGTCCAGTCCGGGCGCCCGGCGACCATGCCGGCGATGCGCGCCTGGCCCCAGGACGGATACCAGTGCACGCCCTCGATCGCCTTCAGCGCGTCGGCGCGCAGGTTGGCCTGCTCCATCGAGATGAACCACTGCGGGGTGGCGCGGAACGCGATCGGGGTCTTGTGCCGCCAGCAGTGCGGGTAGCTGTGGACCATGCTCGCGTGCGCCAGCAGCGCGCCGCGCGCGGCGAGCACCTCGGCGATGGTGTCGTTGGCCTTCCAGATGTGCAGCCCGGCCAGCGCCACGCCGTCGGCCGGCGGGGTCGACGGCAGGTACACGCCGCGGCCGTCGATCGGGTTGATCTGCGCGGCGGTGTAACGCTCGATCAGGCCGTACTGTTTGGCGGCCACATAGTCTTCCTGGCCGTGCCCGGGCGCGGTGTGCACCGCGCCGGTGCCGTCCTCGTCGGAGACGTGGTCGCCCAGGATCAGCGGGATGTCGCGCTCGTCGTAGAACGGATGCGCCAGCAGCTGGTGCTCCAGCGCCGCGCCGGCGACGCGGCCGTGCACCACCACCTCGGTGACGCCGTAGCGTTGCAGCGCGCGCTCGGCCAGCGCATCGGCCAGCACCAGCCAGCGGCGACGGCCGTCGTGGGCCGGGCCTTCGACCAGGGCGTAGCGCAGGTCCGGCCCCAGCGACACCGCCAGCGAGGCCGGCAGCGTCCACGGCGTGGTGGTCCAGATCGGCACCGCGACTTCCACATCCTCCGGCAGCGCGACGCCGAACGCGGCCGCCAGCGCCGCGCCGTCGCGCGCGGTGTAGGCCACGTCCACGGTCGGCGACTGCTTGTCGGCGTATTCGATCTCCGCCTCGGCCAGCGCCGAGCCGCAATCGAAGCACCAGTGCACCGGCTTCACGCCGCGGGTCAGGTGGCCGTTGTCGACGATCCGGGCCAGCGCGCGCATCTCGTTGGCTTCGAAATGGAAGTCGAGCGTGCGGTACGGGTTGTCCCAGTCGCCGATCACGCCCAGGCGCTTGAAATCGCGGCGCTGGATGTCGATCTGCTCGTTGGCGTACTCGCGGCACTTCTGCCGGAACTGCGCCGCATCCAGCTTGACCCCGACCTTGCCGTACTTCTTCTCGATCGCGATCTCGATCGGCAGGCCGTGGCAGTCCCAGCCCGGGATGTACGGCGCATCGAAGCCGGCCAGGTACTTGGACTTGACGATGATGTCCTTGAGGATCTTGTTGACCGCATGGCCGAGGTGGATCGCGCCGTTGGCGTACGGCGGGCCGTCGTGCAGCACGAACAGCGGCCGGCCCTGGGCGTTGTCGCGCAACTGCGCGTACAGCCCCTCGCTCTCCCAGCGGGCCAGCGTGTCCGGCTCGCGCTTGGGCAGATCGCCGCGCATCGGGAAGTCCGTCGCCGGCAGGTTGAGGGTGGCTTTGTAGTCCTGGGTCACGGGGATTTACCGGTTGTCTTCAGTGGAGAGTCCGCGCGCGGAGGCGCGGGCTTGTGCGGGCGGCAGCGCGGGGCGCTGCGCGGACGCGAGCAGGCGCCGGGCCAGCGCGGCGTCGCGGTGCATCTGTTCGGTCAGCGCCGGCAGATCGGAGAACTTTTCTTCGTCGCGCAACTTGGCGACGAATTCCACGGCGATGTGGCGTCCGTACAGGTCGCCGTGGAAATCGAACAGGTGCGCTTCCAGCAGCGGCTCCACGCCCTGCACCGTCGGCCGCGTGCCGAAGCTGGACACCGACGGCCACGGCTGCTCGGTCACCCCGTGCACCCAGGTCGCGTAGATGCCCGACAGCGCCGGCGTGCGCGGAAACCGCAGATTCGCGGTGGGATAGCCGAGGGTGCGTCCGAGCTGCTTGCCGCGCACCACGCGGCCGTCGATCGCGTACGGGCGGCCGAGCAGTTCGGCGGCATGGGCGAATTCGCCGGCCACCAGCAGTTCGCGGATCCGGGTGCTGGAAATGCGTTCCTCGCGCAGGTGCACCGGCTCGATCTCGCCGGCGGAAAAGCCCAGGTGCGCGCCCATCTCGCGCAGCAGCGCGATGTCGCCGCCGCGCTTGTGGCCGAAACGGAACGCCGGGCCGATCCACACCTCGCGCGCCTGCAGCCGATCGACCAGGGTGCGCTGCACGAAGTCCTGCGCGCTCATCGACGACAGGCGCAGGTCGAAGCGCAGCAGGCCCACGCTGTCCACGCCGAGCTGCTGCAGGCCTTCGACCTTGGCCCGCGGCAGGGTCAGCCGCGGCGGCGGCGCGGCCGGCGCGAAGAACTCGCGCGGTAGCGGCTCGAAGCTCAACGCCACCGCCGGCACACCCAGCGCGCGGGCACGCGCCAGCGCATGGCGCACCAGCGCGCGGTGGCCCAGATGCAGGCCATCGAAGGCGCCGATGCAGACCACGCTTCCCTGCGGGAACAAAGTCCCGCCCTCGACGTCTCTAAACAGCCTGCTCATTCCTCGGTCCGAAGCGCCGACGCTGGAATGCGCCGGCCGATGATGCGTAACCGTCGAGTATAGCGGCTGAGGCAGCGGCCTGGGCCTGGGCCTGGGCCTGGGCCTGGGGCCTGGGCCTGGGCCTGGGCCTGGGCCTGGGCCTGGGGCCTGGGCCTGGGCCTGGGCCTGGGGCCTGGGCCTGGGCCTGGGCCTGGGCCTGGGGCCTGGGCCTGGGCCTGGGCCTGGGCCTGGGCCTGGGCCTGGGCCTGGGCCTGGGCCTGGGCCTGGGCCTGGGCCTGGGCCTGGGCCTGGGCCTGGGCCTGGGCCTGGGCCTGGGATTGGGATTGGGATTGGGATTGGGATTGGGATTGGGATTGGGATTGGGACTGGGACTGGGACTGGGACTGGGGGATCCCAGAGAAAGAAGATAGGCCCCTCCAAAGATCGAAACCGACTTATGAAATAGCAGACGACGGCGATGGCTGCTTATCATGCGCAGGATTCGAGCAGCATCTTCGGCCGACGCACCAAAACGTGTTCCTGCCGAGGGTGGAGCGGACCGTGCCATGGCCATCGCTATGCATTGGGTCTAGCCGCGCTATCCAAAGGCTGGCAATGGCCGGCCACCGATCGATTTGGAACGCATGCTGCGGATGTACTTCGTGCAGCACTGGCTCGATCTGGGCGATGAGGCCTGCGAGAAAGCGCTGCTGGACAGCACGGCACTGCAACGGCTCGTAGGGACCGACCTAGGCCGGGAGCGCGTGCCGAGCTCGAAATCGCGAACTGGAGAAGAACACGAACTGCAGCTTCGTCGTGCGGCTTGGCCAAACCTGCACCTGGCGCATGCGCATTTGAAGAGATCGTTGCACATGAGGTGCAACAGCGAACCGGAGCGTCCAAAAAAGTCTGTAACGACTGTCAATCGCTGACCCACTCACGCCCCGCACCGGATACTCATGATCACTATCCAGCCCGAATACATGATAAGCGTCTCACTATCGACACCCTTCAAACTTGACCACGACACCACCTAGTGCTATCAACGCGAGCGTCGAAAGGAATGGAAATTATGACTAAGGAATGGAAATCTCATGACTGAGGCAAAGGCTCATAGCGCTCGCCTGATTGATCCGCAGACCTTGACGATTCTGTGCACATACACTTGCACCGCTGCATGCAGGCAATGCTGCTTCGAATCAAGTCCCAAAGTAGTAGGAAGGCTCGATCGCGAAGTGCTTCTGGCTCGCATCAAAGAAGCCAAGAGCAAGTTCCAGAACCTCAAGATAGTTGTATTCAGCGGTGGCGAGGCTACGCTTCTGAAAGAGGACCTTTATGAAGCCGCTGCCTTGTGCACGAGCTTAGGGCTCTTGACACGCATAGTTTCGAACGGCTCTTGGGGCAAGACAGCACGATCTGCCAATAATGTTGCTTCGAGGCTAGCGGCTTCAGGCCTCTCAGAACTCAACATCAGCACCGGAAAAGATCATCAGGAATTTGTCTCTCAGGACTGCGTCATCAACGCAGCCCAAGCAGTCAGCGGCCGCATGATTCCCACACTGATTACCGTCGAGGCTGACGAAGAAAAAAACATGCACTATCGCCATCTGGCGTCGGATCCGCGAGTACAGAAGTTGCTTAGGGGAGGATTTCTACGCATTCAGTCCAACAGTTGGATGCCCTTTCACAACGATGCCGACGAGCGCGACCAGGAGATCGACCACGAAAGCCTGAGAAATGGCTGCGACCAGATCTTCTCAAACGTCGTTGTCACGCCTCACGACAACCTCTCCGCATGCTGCGGGTTGACACTTGAGCATATTCCAGAGATGCGCCTAGGCCGTTGTGATGGTAGCAATATGGATGAACTCTACTACAGCCAGTCTCAAGACTTACTCAAATTCTGGATACACACGGACGGTCCATACTCGATCATCGAAAGTGTTCTAGGCAAGGAATCCGCCAAGATCCTTGATGGCGTAGTCCATATCTGCCAAGCCTGCGCAATTCTTCATAAAGATGACGAGGTAAAGCGCGCAGTGTTATCCCGCTATCGGCAGCTTGCACCGGAAGTCATGACAAGGTTCTACCTAAAGCGAGCCCTAGAAGTTTCGAGCAAAGAAATTTCGCCCAACCTAAACAAGGAAGAGGAAACCACATGAAGAGAAGGAAATTCATACAGGCCGCTCTGATTGCTCCAGCCGCTGCCACAACCACAGCTAGCGGTGCCAGCTCCGAAAGGCTCTATGGAACTCCGTTAAGCGTTCAGGCCGACGGTGGCCAAGCGGCAGCGAGATTCATGCTTCCGCTGTCGCAGACTGGCCTTCCAGCTGATTCGTGGGCAGAGTTGGCGCGAGTCTCGCAAGTCGTTGATCGCGTACTGACCTCTAGCGAAGAATCTACCCGGTTCCGTGCGTCCCCAGAGAAATTCCTTCGATCCCATGGGCTCGACGGCTCTGACAGGATACTCAATAGCGAAATCACGAGGATGCTTGCCTGCGCAAGCGACCCAGCTGTTCGGCTGACTTTAGAGAATTCAGACTGGGATGGCGCAATCAAACTCTTTAAGGCAGCAGGGCTCTTCGAGCAGCCCGACACGTCCGTGCTGACCAACCGAATTGCGACAGCACTGCAAGGGAACTACGATGAAATTGCCAAGATTCTTCGCTCAGAAGGACTGGTCACGGAAGACGAACAGGACAAGGCACTTCTGGAGCTCATCACCCACACTGCTGGCACGCCGACCGAAGACGACTTGGCGGCGCTCTACCATCTGACCTCTTCTGGGCGCGTCACACCCATGTTCTGCACAACTGTGACCGTTTGTGTTGCAGCCGTGACAGCTGGCGCCGCGGTTACAGCAGTGGTCTATCTGATGGTGGCGGTCGTTTCTGCAGCTGCCGTTCTCACTCAGGTCAGCACGTCTGGCAGTTCGCCACAACTCCCACAACTAGGTGACGACCGCGGAGGCACGTTCAATGGAAGCATGACAAAGCTTGATCCGCTCTTGGTTAGGAACAGCCAGCGCGCGCTGCGGCTTGGAGCCATCCTTGGCAACTCAGAACTTCAAACACAGGTGTATCGAGACCTGATTTCACGTGAAGTGGACGCATTCATGCGCGCCATGGCCAGTGCGGGCCTCTTCCGTTTCGACGAGACCCAACTCACAACAGCCATATCCGCAGTTCAATCCTATTCACTCAGGGTTTCTGGTCTAGCACCTGAGAGTAAGAGACGGAGCAAGTGATGACGTTTAGATCGAAAATCGACTGGTGGTTAGCGGCCATCCTGCTGGTAGTGATCGCGGTGTCTATCGTGACCATCGTAGCTGCGTCGCATGGACGATCCAATGGAGGCTTGCTAACAGCGGCAGCAGTCCTTGTTATAGGCATCGTATTGCCTGCCTGGCTGCTGCTTTCCACGGCCTACACCGTTGAATCAAAAGTCCTCATCGTTCGCAGCGGTCCGGTCAGGCAACGTATACCGCTAGATCAGATTGGTGACATAAGGCCCTCATCAAATCCGGTTTCAAGCCCAGCCCTCTCTCTTGATCGCCTTGAAATACATCATGGACAGAAGAGAACTCTGGTCTCTCCGAAAGACAAACAAGGGTTCATCAAGGCCATCCGAGACGCACAAAGAGCTTTGGGGCAACGCTGATCAAGTCTGTGCCGAGAGCGACCAAGGAGCCTCCTTCCCAGATCGTGATCGACCGCTGGAACAGCAGCCATTGGCAATGGCTGCGGATCAAGACGGATTGAGCAGCATTGCCGGCCGACGCGCCGACACGTGTTCCTGACGAAGATGGAGCAGACTTCGCCATCGTCGGCGCCATGCGCGGCGATCTAGTCGCACTAATCGGTTAGTTGCACCTAGGGCCGCAACAGCGGCCCGGAGCACCCGGGAATGGACCGGTGACGCCTGTCAAGCGTAACCCGAGGCGCGTTATGCCCTTCAAGATCACCGCCAAGTTCGGCCACGATCAGGGTGCCTTAAGCAAGAAATCCCACCAATGCCGCGCATTCGCGCAAAATCCCGAGTCCCGAGTCCCGAGTCCCGAGTCCCGAGTCCCAGCCCCTAATGCTCGCGCAGATCCCGCGGGCGGAACCCCAGCGCCAGCAACGCCAGCAGGTACACTGCCCCGCCGCCGCCGACCAGCGCCAGCAGGCTGCCGATGCGGTGCCACTTGTCCATCGTGGTGAACCCCGGCAGCCAGTGCAGGCCCAGCCCCAGCACCGCGGCCATCGCGGCGCAGGCCACGCCCAGCCGCAGCAGGTAGCCCGCCCAGCCCGGCCGCGGCCGGTACACCTCGGCGCGGCGCAGCCAGCGCCACAGCAGCGACAGGTTGATGTAGCTGGCCACCGCGCTGGCCAGGCCCAGCGCCAGGTGCAGGCCCGGCACCGCCGCCAGCGCCGCGCGCACGCCCTGCGCGCGCAGCTCGGCCGGCACCCACAGCTGGTACAGGATCGCCAGGAACAGCAGGTTCAGCACCATGTTCGCGACCAGCGCGACCACGCCGGCGCGCACCGGGGTGCGCGTGTCCTGGCGCGAGTAGAACGCCGGCAGCAGCACCTTCAGCAGCGCGTACGCGGGCAGGCCGAAGCTCAGCCCGAACACCGACATCGCCGCCATGCGCGTGTCGAACGCGGTGAACTTGCCATACTGGAACAGCGTGGCCACCAGCGGCTGGCTCAGCAGCATCAGCCCCAGCATCGCCGGCACCGAGATAAGCAGCGTGATGCGCAGACCCCAGTCCAGCGCATTGGAGAACCCGGCATGGTCGGTCTTGACGTGGTGCCGCGACAGCGCCGGCAGGATCACCGTGCCCAGCGCCACGCCGAACACGCCCAGCGGCAGCTCCAGGAAGCGGTCGGCCTGCGACAGCCAGCTCTGCGAGCCGGCGAACAGGAACGAGGCGATCACCGTGTCCAGCAGCAGGTTGATTTGCGCGATCGAGGAGCCGAACAGGGTCGGCACCATCAGCTTGAGCACCCGGCGCACGTCCGGATGGCTCCAGCCCCAGCGCGGCAGGGTCAACAGGTCGATGCCGCGCAGCGCCGGCAGCTGGAACAGCAGCTGCAGCGCGCCGGCAACCAGTACCCCCCAGCCCACCGCCAGGATCGGCACCTCCAGCTTCGGCGCCAGCCACAACGCGCCGGCGATCATGCACAGGTTGAGGATCACCGGGGTCAGCGCCGGCAGGCCGAAGCGGTTGAAACTGTTCAAGGCGCCGCCGGCCAGCGCGGTCAGCGACACGAACAGCAGGAACGGGAAGGTCAGCCGCAGAAGATCCACGATCAGGCCGAACTTGGCCGGATCGTGGCTGGCGCCGGGATTGAACAGCAGCGCCACCTGCGGGGTGAAGATCAGCCCCAGCGCGGTGACCAGCAGCAGGATCCCGCCCAGGGTGCCGGACACCCGCGACATCAGCGCGCGCAGGTCGGCATGCGGCCGGGTTTCCTTGACCTCGGTGAACACCGGCACGAAGGCGGTGGCGAACGAGCCCTCCGCGAACAGCCGGCGCAGGAAGTTCGGAATGCGGAACGCGACCCAGAAAGCGTCAGTGATCGCGTTGGTGCCGAACGAAATGGTGATAGCCTGATCGCGTACCAGCCCCAGCACGCGCGAGACCATGGTCATGCTGCTGAACGAGAGCAGCCCGCGGGACATGCGCGGCGTGCTCATGCAGCGACCCTCTTGACAATTGGCTTGACGCAGTTGTTTAGAACCTTCATACTCTCCCGCTTGTTTTTATCCACCACACAGCTTTCCAGGAAACCACCACCGTGGCCAATATCAAGTCCGCCAAGAAGCGCGCCAAGCAGACCGTCGTGCGCAACGCGCGCAACACGGCTCAGCGTTCGATGCTGCGCACCGCCGTCAAGAAGGTCATCAAGGCCCTGGACGCCAACGACGCCGCCGGCGCCGAAGCCGCTTTCGCCGTTGCCCAGCCGATCCTCGACCGTTTCAGCTCGCGCGGTCTGATCCACAAGAACAAGGCTGCGCGCCACAAGAGCCGCCTGACCGCCCGCATCAAGGCGATCAAGACCGCCGCCTAACCGGCTGTGGTCGTTGCCGGAGGCGCCAGCGCTTCCGGCACTACGAAAAAGCCCGGCCTCGGCCGGGTTTTTCGTGTGCGTGCGATCCGTTGGCGACAACCGTGCGCCGGACCGGCCGCCGCGCTCAGAGCGCATCGGCGGCAGGCGCATTGGCGGCCGCCTCCAGCGCATCCTCGCGCTGGCGGTCGAAGAACGCCATCACGTCCTTCATGATCGGCCAGGTGCCGTCGCGGCCCAGCGCCGACACCAGGTACCACGGCTGGGTCCAGCCGAGTTCGGCGACGACCTGCTCGGCCAGCGTGCGCGCCTCGTCCTCGAACAGCAGGTCGGCCTTGTTCAGCACCAGCCAGCGCGGCTTGGCCAGCAGCTCCGGGTCGTGCTTTTCCAGCTCGCGCTCGATCGCGCGCACCTGCTCGGTCGGCGACACGCCATCCACGCCGCCTTCCATCGGCGCCAGATCCACCAGGTGCAGCAGCAGACGCGTGCGCTGCAGATGGCGCAGGAACTGCGCGCCCAGGCCGGCGCCGTCGGCCGCGCCCTCGATCAGGCCCGGAATGTCGGCGATCACGAAGCTGCGATAGGCCTCGACGCTGACCACGCCCAGGTTCGGATACAGCGTGGTGAACGGATAGTCGGCGACCTTCGGCGTGGCCGCGGACACCGCGCGGATGAAGGTGCTCTTGCCGGCATTGGGGAAGCCGAGCAGGCCGACGTCGGCGAGCAGCTTCAGCTCCAGCTTCAGCACGCGCTCCTCGCCCTCCTCGCCCGGCGTCGCCTTGCGCGGCGCGCGCGTCACCGAACTCTTGAAATGCATGTTGCCCAGGCCGCCCTTGCCGCCCTGCGCGACCAGCAGCTTGTCGCCGTGCGCGACCAGGTCGCCGATGGTCTCGTCGGTATCGACGTTGATCACCACGGTGCCGACCGGCACGGTGATGACCAGGTCTTCGCCGGCCTTGCCGTACATCTGCCGGCCCATGCCGTTCTCGCCGCGCTGCGCACGGAACGCGCGCTGGTGGCGGAAATCGACCAGGGTATTGAGGTTCTCGTCGGCGACCAGCCACACGCTGCCGCCGTTGCCGCCATCGCCGCCGTCCGGCCCACCGAGCGGGATGAACTTCTCGCGGCGGAAGCCGATGCAGCCGTTGCCGCCATTGCCGGCACTGACCTGGATTTCTGCTTCGTCTACGAGTTTCATGAATTTACAACCGGGAATGGGGAATGGGGAATCGAGAATCGGAAAAGCCAACCGGCGCCGCGGCGTCGATTCTAAGTGGCAGCACCCGATCGGCAAAATCCGACCGGTTGCGCGGCCAGGAAACGGAACGAGCCA
Source organism: Xanthomonas campestris pv. phormiicola (assembly GCA_025666215.1). Lineage (NCBI taxonomy): Bacteria > Pseudomonadati > Pseudomonadota > Gammaproteobacteria > Lysobacterales > Lysobacteraceae > Xanthomonas > Xanthomonas campestris. The sequence continues at coordinate 3,765,973 of CP102593.1, forward strand.
AAGGGAGGCGCTTTTGCCATTCCCGATTCCCCATTCCCGATTCCCAGCCACAAAACAAAAACCCCGCCGAAGCGGGGCTTTCGTCAGCAAGCCCGCGCCGTGGCGCGGGCCCTGGAGGCGAAACGCTTACGCCTCGGCGCTGACCGCTTCGGCGACCACGCTCACGGTGCGACGCTTCTTGGCGCCCTTCACCGAGAACTCGACCTTGCCGTCGACCAGCGCGAACAAGGTGTGGTCGCGGCCCAGGCCGACGCCCGAACCCGGGTGGAACTGGGTGCCGCGCTGACGCACGATGATGTTGCCCGCCTCGATCGCCTGGCCGCCGAACATCTTCACGCCCAGGTATTTCGGGTTGGAGTCGCGGCCGTTGCGCGAGGAACCTACGCCTTTTTTGTGTGCCATGACTGCTGCTCCTTACTTCTTGTCGCCACCGGCAATGCCGGTGATCTCGATTTCGGTGTAATGCTGACGATGTCCCTGACGCTTCATGTGGTGCTTGCGGCGACGGAACTTGATGATGCGCACCTTGTCGGCGCGGCCATGGGCCACGACCTTCGCGGTGACGGTGGCGCCGTTCAGCGCGTCACCGAGCTTGATGCCGTCGCTGTCGCCCAGCATCAGGATGTTGTCGAACTTGATCTCGTTGCCGGCTTCGACTTCGAGCTTTTCCACGCGGAGCGTTTCGCCCTGCGCGACGCGGTATTGCTTACCGCCGGTTACCAGTACTGCGTACATGACCAGACTTCCTCTGTAGTTATTGTGGTCGCCCCTGCCGTGCCTCTTCGGGCAGACAGGAGCGGAATTGTAATGGCTTCAGCGGGTTAGGGTCAAGCCCCCGGCCCGGCCCGGCGCGGACGCGGTCCCGGCGCCGCGCCGCGACTGGCTGAACCGGCCAGCCGCGGCCCGCCCCGAATCCTGGCAAATCCGGCAATTGCCCCCACCTGACAAGCTGGGTACGCTGATCGATTGCCGTCCCCTCTCCGCCCCCACGCTGGCCCCGGGCTGTCGCCCGGCCGGCACAACACGGACCCCTCATGGCGATGGATTTCATCCGCATCCGCGGCGCGCGGACGCACAACCTCAAGAACCTCGACCTCGACCTGCCGCGCGACAAGCTGATCGTGATCACCGGCCTGTCCGGCTCGGGCAAGTCGTCGCTGGCGTTCGACACCATCTACGCCGAAGGCCAGCGCCGCTACGTGGAGTCGCTGTCGGCGTACGCGCGGCAGTTCCTCAGCGTGATGGAAAAGCCCGACATCGACCACATCGAAGGCCTGTCGCCGGCGATTGCGATCGAGCAGAAGTCGACCTCGCACAACCCGCGCTCCACGGTCGGCACCATCACCGAGATCTACGACTACCTGCGCCTGCTGTACGCGCGCGTCGGCCAGCCGCGCTGCCCCGACCACGGCTATCCGCTGGAGGCGCAGACGGTCAGCCAGATGGTCGACCAGATCCTGACCCTGGACCCGGAGCAGCGCTACATGCTGCTGGCGCCGGTGATCCGCGACCGCAAGGGCGAGCACGCGCAGGTGTTCGAGCAGCTGCGCGCGCAGGGCTTCGTGCGCGTGCGCGTGGACGGGGAGCTGTACGAGATCGACGCGGTGCCGGCGCTGGCGCTGCGCCAGAAGCACACCATCGAGGCGGTGATCGACCGCTTCCGCCCGCGCGAGGACATCAAGCAGCGCCTGGCCGAGAGCTTCGAGACCGCGCTGAAGCTGGCCGACGGCATGGTCTCGGTGCAGTCGCTGGACGACACCGCCGCCGCGCCGCACCTGTTTTCCTCCAAGTACAGCTGCCCGGTCTGCGACTACTCGCTGCCGGAGCTGGAGCCACGGCTGTTCTCGTTCAACGCGCCGATGGGCGCCTGCCCGAGCTGCGACGGCCTGGGCGTGGCCGAGTTCTTCGATCCCGAGCGCGTGGTGGTGCATCCGGAACTGTCGCTGTCGGCCGGCGCGGTGCGCGGCTGGGACCGGCGCAACGCCTACTACTTCCAGCTGATCGCCTCGCTGGCCAAGCACTACAAGTTCGACGTGGACGCGCCATGGCAGTCGCTGCCGGCCAGCGTGCGCCAGGCGGTGCTGTACGGCAGCGGCGAGGAGACCATCACCTTCACCTACTTCACCGATGCCGGCGGCCGCACCCAGCGCAAGCACCGCTTCGAAGGCATCATCCCCAACCTGGAGCGCCGCTACCGCGAGACCGAATCGCCGGCGGTGCGCGAGGAACTGGCCAAGTACATCAGCGAGCGGCCGTGCCCGGACTGCAAGGGCGCGCGCCTGAACAAGGCCGCACGCAACGTGTTCGTCGCCGACCGTCCGCTGCCGGACCTGGTGGTGCTGCCGATCGACGACGCGCTGACCTTCTTCCGCCAGCTCGACCTGCCCGGCTGGCGCGGCGAGATCGCCAGCAAGATCGTCAAGGAGATCGCCGAGCGGCTCGGCTTCCTGGTCGACGTCGGCCTGGATTACCTGACCCTGGAACGCAAGGCCGACACCCTGTCCGGCGGCGAGGCGCAGCGCATCCGCCTGGCCAGCCAGATCGGCGCCGGCCTGGTCGGGGTGATGTACGTGCTCGACGAGCCGTCGATCGGCCTGCACCAGCGCGACAACGAGCGCCTGCTCGGCACGCTGACCCGGCTGCGCGACCTGGGCAACACGGTGATCGTGGTCGAGCACGACGAGGACGCGATCCGCCTGGCCGACTACGTGCTGGACATCGGCCCCGGCGCCGGCGTGCACGGCGGCGAGATCGTCGGCCAGGGCACCGTGGCGGACCTGCTGAAGGCGCCGCGCTCGCTGACCGGCCAGTACCTGTCCGGCAAGCGCCGCATCGAGATCCCGGCCAAGCGGCACAAGGCCAATCCGAAGATGACCCTGCACCTGCGCGGGGCCACCGGCAACAACCTCAAGAACGTGGACCTGGACATCCCGGCCGGGCTGCTGACCTGCGTCACCGGCGTGTCCGGCTCGGGCAAGTCGACGCTGATCAACGACACCCTGTTCACCCTGGCCGCCAACGAAATCAACGGCGCCTCGCATGCGGTGGCGCCGTACCGCGAGATCGAGCACCTGGACCTGTTCGACAAGGTGGTGGACATCGACCAGTCGCCGATCGGCCGCACCCCGCGCTCCAACCCGGCCACCTACACCGGCCTGTTCACGCCGCTGCGCGAGCTGTTCGCGCAGGTGCCCGAAGCGCGCGCGCGCGGCTATTCGCCGGGCCGCTTCAGCTTCAACGTGCGCGGCGGCCGCTGCGAGGCCTGCCAGGGCGACGGCCTGATCAAGGTCGAGATGCACTTCCTGCCCGACGTCTACGTGCCCTGCGACGTGTGCCACGGCAAGCGCTACAACCGCGAGACGCTGGAGATCCTGTACAAGGGCTTCAACATCAACGACGTGCTGCAGATGACCGTGGAAGATGCGCTGCGGCTGTTCGAGCCGGTGCCGACCATCGCCCGCAAGCTGGAGACGCTGGTCGACGTCGGCCTGAGCTACATCAAGCTCGGGCAGAGCGCGACCACCCTGTCCGGCGGCGAGGCGCAGCGGGTGAAGCTGTCCAAGGAACTGTCGCGGCGCGATACCGGCCGCACCCTGTACATCCTCGACGAGCCGACCACCGGCCTGCACTTCCACGACATCGAGGCGCTGCTGGGCGTGCTGCACAAGCTGCGCGACGAAGGCAACACCGTGGTCGTGATCGAGCACAACCTGGACGTGATCAAGACCGTGGACTGGGTGGTGGACCTGGGTCCGGAAGGCGGCCATCGCGGCGGCACCATCCTCGCCACCGGCACCCCGGAGGACATCGCCGCGCATCCGGATTCCTACACCGGCCAGTTCCTGGCCAAGCTGCTGCCCGCCGGCACCGTGGCCAAGCCGACCAAGCCGGCGGCGATGGCCAACAAGCCCGACGCGCTGCCGCCGCGCAAGAGCAAACCCGAGAAGGTCGCCAAGAAGGCGGCCAAGAAGACCACGACCAAGAAGGCCGCACGATGAGCGCATCCCCCGCCGATTCCTCCCCCTCGCACAAGCCGCTGGCGCGCGTGCCGATCAGCGTGCGCTGGCGCGACATGGACAGCATGGGCCACGTCAACAACGCCAAGTACATCTCCTACCTGGAAGAAGCGCGCGTGCGCTGGCTGCTGAACGTGGAAGGCTTCTCGATGCGCAACCGCATCGCCCCGGTGGTGGCCGCGACCAACGTCAACTACCGGCGCCCGATCGTGTGGCCGAACGACATCGTGGTGGAGCTGTTCGTCGAGCGCATGGGCAGCAGCAGCATCACCGTCGGCCACCGCATCGTCGACCAGCAGGACGAGCGCGTGCTGCATTCGGACGGCAACGTGGTGGTGGTGTGGATCGACACCGAAACCGGCAAGAGCGCGCCGCTGCCGGACGAGATCCGTGCGGCCTGCAGCTGATTGAAAAGCCGGGATTGGGGAGTCGGGATTGGGGATTCGCAAAAGCGATCCTCAACCCCAGCCCCTGTAGGAGGGACTTCAGTCGCGACCGGCATCATCAGGAAGCCCTGGCGCCGAAACAGCCGGGGCAATGAATCCATCCTGCAGCGCGCCATTGCGCCGGCCGCAAGACGTGTGGGAGCGACTTCAGTCGCGACGCGCAGGAGCCACAGGCCGCAGTGGCAAAAATCCCACCACAGCACCGCAACGCAACCGCTACGGCTTGCCCGCACGCACCTTCAGCTCGCCCTGCACTTCGCGCCCATCCTCCAGCACGAAGCTGATCGGCAGGCTCGCCCCCTCGCGCAGCGGCTGCGCCGGCTGCATCAGCATCAGGTGCAGGCCGCCGGGCTGCAGCACCGCGTCGGCGCCGGCGGCCAGCGGCAGGCGCTCGATCTCGCGCATCTTGCTGACCCCGTCCACCTGCGTGGTCTGGTGCAGGCTCACCTCGGCGAACGCCGGGCTGCGCGCCGACACCACCGCCAGCGCCTGCCTGCACGGGTTGTGCAGGCGGCCGAAGCCGGCGGCCATCGGCATCGCCGCGCTCGGCGGCAGCCTTGCCCAGCCCGCCTGCCACTGCGGCAGACAGCCATCGGCCTTGGCCGCCGCCGGCGCCGCGAAGGCCGCCCCCGGCGCCAACCCGGCCAAACACGCCAGCCCGATGGCCAGCCCCCGTACGCATGCGGATGGTTTGAGCTTCATGACCCTATGATAGCGGTCCCGCACCGCACCGCCCTCGGCAGCTTTCGCATGACCTCGCTGATCCAGGTTTTCGACCACGGCCCCATCCGCCAGCTGCGCCTGGCGCGCGCGCCGGTCAACGCGCTCGACACCGCCCTGTGCGCCGAACTGGCCGCAGCGATCGCGCAGGCGCAGGCCGACGCGGTGCACGCGCTGGTGCTGTCCGGCAACGAGCGCATCTTCTCCGCCGGCATGGACGTGCCGCACCTGCTCGGACACGGCAACGACCGCGCCAAGCTGCTCGACAGCTGGCAGCAGTTCTTCGGCGCGGCGCGCGCGCTGGCCGGCAGCGCGATCCCGGTGGTGGCGGCGTTGACCGGCCATGCGCCGGCCGGCGGCTGCGTGCTGGCGCTGTGCTGCGACTACCGGGTGCTGGCGCGCAGCCCGGAACCGGCGCACCCGGTCAGCATCGGGCTCAACGAGACCCAGGTCGGCCTGGTCGCGCCGGAAGGCATCCAGCGCCTGCTGCGGCGCGTGGTCGGCGCGCACCGCGCCGAACGGCTGCTGGTCGCCGGCGAGCTGGTCAGCGCCGAACGGGCGCTGGAGATCGGCCTGGTCGACGAACTGGTCGACGCGCAACTGGTGGTCGCGCGTGCGCTGGCCTGGCTGCAGGAGCTGCTGAAGCTGCCGCGGCAGCCGATGCTGCAGACCCGCGCGATCGCCCGCGCCGACCTGCGCGCCGCGCTGGCCGACGAACACATCCAGCTCGAGCACTACGTGGACACCTGGCAGGCGCCGGACACCCAGGCCGCGCTGCACGCGCTGGTGGCGCGACTGGGCAAGCGCTGAGCGGCGCAGGCGGGCGCGGGCGGCCCGGTATAATCGTAGACATTCCTCGCCCAGGCCCCGCCTCTTGTCCGCCAAGCCGTCCGCTCCCGTCGTGTCCGAACTGATCGAACTGCTGTCGCTGGAACGGTTGGAGGACAACCTGTTCCGCGGCCAGAGCCGCGACATCGGCACCAAGTACGTGTTCGGCGGGCAGGTGCTGGGGCAGGCGCTGTCGGCGGCGCAGGCGACCGTAGAGAACGGGCGCCGTGCGCATTCGCTGCACGCCTACTTCCTGCGCGCCGGCGACATCGACCACCCCATCGTCTACGACGTGGACCGCACCCGCGACGGCGGCAGCTTTTCGGTGCGCCGGGTCACCGCGGTCCAGCACGGCAAGGTGATCTTCTTCTGCGCCGCCTCGTTCCAGGAGCGCGAAGACGGCGCAACCCACCAGCTGAAGATGCCGGAAGTGCCGCAGCCGGAAGACATCGAGCCGACCCAGGCCGCGCGTCCGGACGTGCTGGCCACGCTGCCGACCAAGGTGCAGCGCTGGCTCTCGCGCGGCGGCCCGTTCGAGTTCCGCCACGTGTACCCGCGCGACGAACTCAACCCGCCCAAGCGCCCGCCGTTCCAGCAGATGTGGCTGCGCCTGAGCGAGCCGGTCGGCGACGCGCCGGAACTGCACCAGGCGCTGCTGGCCTACGCCTCGGATTTCCACCTGCTCGGCACCGCGACCTTCCCGCACGGCATCAGCTATTACACGCCGAACGTGCAGATGGCCTCGCTCGACCACGCGCTGTGGTTCCACCGCCCGTTCCGCGCCGACGACTGGCTGCTGTACTCGCTGGACAGTCCCAGCGCGCAGGGCTCGCGCGGCCTGGCGCGCGGCCAGTTCTTCACCCGCGACGGGGTGCTGGTCGCCAGCACCGCGCAGGAAGGCCTGATCCGCGTGGTGCCCGAGGACGGCGCCGCGGCGCAGGTTCCGGCCAAGGACTGAGGCGACGACGATGCGGCAGATCTTCAGCAGTCAACGCGTGGAAACCGCCGAAGGCGTGGCCAGGCTGTTGCGCGAGCAAGGCATCGAGGTGCGGCTGAGCAACGGCCGTTCCTATCGCAGCCGGCGCAGCGGCCAGTTCAGCTACATCGACCCGGTGGCGACCCAGGTGCAGCCGACGGTGTGGGTGGTGCATGCCGACGACCAGCCGCGCGCGCGTGCCCTGTTGCGCGAATCGGGGCTGATCGACAGCACCCGCCAGGACCCGGCGCAGACGCTGCCGTACCTGAGCGAATTCCGCTCGCAGGCGGTGCCGGACACCGGCAAGCGCTGGGCGTGGCGGCTGCGGGTCGCGCTGCTGCTGGCGATCGGCGCGGTGGCGCTGGTGACGGTGCTGCGCCATCGCGGCAACCAGGCCGCCGTGCCCGCCCCGGCTGTCGCGCCAGCCGCCGCACCGGCCTCGCAACCGGCGCAGGACAGCGACGAAGTGCGCGTGCGGGTGCAGCCGGCGCAGCGCGGCAACTGAGCCGCCGGCGGCAAAGGCATCCTGTTTCTTGCAGGGTTTGGGGTGGCCGCTGACGCCTGACGGCCGCCGGAGCCGGCGATTTCGCCACCGCCCCCGTGCGGTTGAAGCCGCCCGCGACCGGCGGGCCAGGTGCACTGCAGGAGCGGCTTCAGTCCCGACAGGCCGCCGAAGTTCGCCACTTCGCCACTGGGCCTGGCGCGGTTGAAACCTCCTACAGACGCATGGCGATCGACCCGGTGCGCTGCAGCAGCGCTGCGTGGACAAATAAAAACGCCCCCTGCGCATCGCTGCGCAGGGGCGTCTGTCGATCGGCGCCTTGTTGCCTGTTGCCTGTTGCGGGGTGGAATGGTCAGTTCGCGTCGGAGGCGGCCGGCATCGGCTTGGCGCCAGGCTTCTGCCCGGGCTTCGGGCCCGGCTTGTGCATCCACATCGACTGCGCCGCGTCGAACTCGGCGCGGCTGAGCATGCCGTCCTTGTTGGTGTCGGCCTTGGCGAACCATTCGTCGCGATGCTGCTTGGCGCGCAGCTCGAAATCGGCGCGATCGACGAAGCCGTCCTTATTCGCGTCCATCTTGTCGAAGCGCGCGGCGAACTTCGGATCGGCCTTGGCCTCGTCGCGGCTGATGCGGCCGTCCTTGTTGGTATCCAGCTTGGCCCACATCGCGCCATGCTCGCCGCGTCCGCCGCGCTCGCCGTGACGGCCATGGCGCGGGAACTCGTCGGGGGTCAGCTTGCCGTCGTGGTTCTTGTCCAGCGCGTCGAAGTGCTCGGCCAGGCGCGGGTTGGCCGCGGCCTCGCTGCGGTCGACGACGCCGTCGCCGTTCTTGTCCAGCCTGGCGAAGCCGCCGGCATCGGCCGGCGCGGCCGGATCCGACGGCGGCGGATTGGCGGCATAGGCGCCGCCGGACAGCACGGCGAGCATGGCCAGGGCGAGCAGCGGATTGCGATACTTCATGGAAAACTCCCTGAGGGAAAGGAACACACCTGCCGGCGCGGCAAGCGCGTGCGGCAGTCGCCAGCGCAGCAGGGACGGACCGCCAAGCGGGCCGGCGCAGCGGCGCCTTCACTGCAAGCAACGCCCCGATGCAGGCGCGGTTGACCCGCGCCGGGGCGCATTCATGCGGCGGACAGTCGCGGCCGCTGCGATCGCGAAGCGCTATGCTCGGTGCATGGCCATCCACACCGACGTCAGCGACGACCTGCGCCTGTTCCAGACCGGCCAGCACGCGTGCGGCTATTGGCCCGAGCGGCAGGCACGCGATCTGGTGCTGGACCCGCACGACCCGCGCCTGGGCGCGCTGTATCCGCTGGCACTGAGCTGGGGTTTCCGCCGTTCCGGCGACCTGGTCTACCGGCCGCATTGCGACCACTGCCGCGCCTGCGTGGCGGTGCGCATCCCGGTCGCCGAGTTCGTCCCCGATCGCAGCCAGCGCCGCTGCCTGGCGCGCAACGCCGACATCGACACGCGCATCGTCGCCGCCGAACGCAACGACGAGCAGTTGGCGCTGTACCAGCGCTACCTGCGCATGCGCCACCCGGGCGGCGGCATGGATGCGCACGGCGCGCACGAGTTCGACCAGTTCCTGATCGGCCGCTGGTCGCATGGGCGCTTCCTGGAGATGCGCCAGAAGACCGCGGACGGCCAGCGCGGTCCGCTGCTGGGGGTGGCGGTCACCGACATCGCCGAGCAGGCCCTGTCGGCGGTCTACACCTTCTACGATCCCGACGTCGCCGCGCGCGGGCTGGGCACGCTGGCGATCCTGAAGCAGATCGAATGGGCCAACCGCGAAGGCCTGAGCCATCTGTACCTGGGCTACTGGATCCGCGGCCACCAGAAAATGGACTACAAGCGCCGCTTCCGGCCGTTGCAGGCCTACGACGGACGCAACTGGCGCGCGTTCGACGAGGACGCCGGCCGCCTCGGCGACTAGGGCGCCCGCACTGCGATTCGGCCTTCCGGCGCGTCGACCGAGGGGAGGGAGAAAGGCGATGCGCGACGCACGGCGCGACCGGCAGAGGCGACGACGAGCGACCGACTCGCCGTCTCGAGCCGCCCGCCGGCGACGAAACCCGCAGCATGCATCGCCCTCGGCAGGCGGGTTCGGCACGCCGCCGCGGCGCCATCGTCAGGACATGCGCCGCGTGCAAAAATAGGCACATGACTCCACGCGCCCTGTTGTTCGCCATGACCCTGCTGTGCGGCGCCTGCTCGCATGCCGGCTCCGCCCCGACCGCCGCCACGCCCGCGGCGCCCGCCACCGCGGCGTTGCGCCTGGCCACCTACAACACCTCGCTGAATGCGGACGCGGACGGCGGCCTGATCGCCGCGCTGCAAGGCGACAGCGCGCAGGCGCGCAAGATCGCCGCGGTGCTGCAGCAGGTGCGCCCGGACCTGGTGCTGCTCAACGAATTCGACTACGACGACGCGCACCGCGCCGCCGACCTGTTCCAGCAGCGTTACCTGGAAGTGGCCCAGCCCCTCGGCGGCGCCGCGCTGCACTACCCATACCGCTATCTGGCGGCGGTGAACACCGGCGTGCCCAGCGGCCTGGACCTGGACAACAACGGCAGCGTCGGCGGCGACGGCCGCACGCGCGGCAACGATGCCTGGGGCTACGGCCTGCATCCCGGCCAGTACGGCATGCTGCTGCTGTCCAGGTACCCGATCGACGCCGCGGCGGTGCGCAGCTTCCGCCTGTTCAAATGGAGCGCGATGCCCGGCGCCCTGCGACCGATCGACCCGGCCACCGGCCGCAGCTTCTACAGCGATGCGGTGTGGGCGCAACTGCGGCTGTCGTCGAAATCGCACTGGGACGTGCCGGTGCGCACGCCGCTGGGCGTGGTCCACGACTTGGTCGCGCATCCCACGCCACCGGTGTTCGACGGCGCCGAGAAGCGCAACGCGGCGCGCAACCACGACGAACTGCGGCTGTGGCGCGAATATCTGGACGACAACACCAGTGCGACATGGCTGTGCGACGACGCCGGCCGTTGCGGCGGCCTGGCCGCCGACGCGCGCTTCGTGATGCTCGGCGATCTCAACAACGACGTCATCGACGGCGAAGGCCGCCACGACGCGATCCGCGCGCTGGTCGAACACCCGCGCGTGCTGCACTACCCGGCCCCGCACAGCGCCGGCGGCGAAGAGACCGCGCGCGCCTACGCCGCGCAGGGCATCGCCCACCGCGGCCCGCCGCAGCAGGTCACCGGCGATTTCGGGCCGAAGGCCGGTGCGATGCGGCTGGACTACGTGCTGCCGTCCAACGGCTTCCGCTATCTGGACAGCGGCGTGTTCTGGCCGGCCTCCAGCGTTGCGGCCGCGGCGATCGCCGACGGCAGCGACCATCACCTGGTGTGGGTGGATGTGACTGTGGAGCCGGGATTGGAGAGTCGGGATTAGGGATTCGTGGCGCTGGCGGTCGGCCGGCGACTGAATTGATCCGGGTCCGCGGGGTCGCCGCAGACCGGCCTTGATCCAGATCAAGGGCAAGACCGCGCAAACGCTATCCAATGCATGCCGCACCCCGTCGGGATGCGTCACCGGATAGCGAGCATGCGAACGCAACAGCTGCAACAGGCGCTGGAGGGACTCAACGGCGCCACCGCCGATATCGAGGCCTCGGCGCTGATTTCCTTGGATGGACTGATGATCGCCTCGGCGATGCCGCAGGGCATGGACGAGGACCGCGTCGGCGCGATGTCCGCCGCGCTGCTGGCGCTGGGCGAGCGCAGCGCGCGCGAGCTGGCGCGCGGGCCGCTGGAGCGGGTGCTGATCCAGGGCGAACTCGGCTACGTGATCATGAGTGCGGCCGGGCGCGAAGCGGTGCTGACCGTGCTCGCCAAGCCCAGCGCCAAGCTCGGCCTGGTGTTCCTGGACATCAAGCGCGCCGCCCAGGCGCTGCAGCAGATCCTCTAGGAGCGCAGCCATGCCGCTGCCGCCGATGGATCCGCCGCACGAGCCGCACCGCAGCGCCGAGCTGCGCTACCACGACCGCAGCCGCCGCCTGGTGTACTGGAGCGAACGCGAAGTGGCCTACCCCGACGGGCGCCTGATCGTCTCGCGCACCGACCTGGACGGCGTCATCACCCACGCCAACGACGCCTTCGTCGAACTCAGCGGCTGGCCGCGGGCGGCGCTGATCGGCGCGCCGCACTGCATCCTGCGCCACCCGGACATGCCCAGGCGCGCGTTCGCCGACCTGTGGGACACGGTGCTGGGCGGCGAGAAGTGGCACGGCTACGTCAAGAACCTGCGCCGCGACGGCGCCTGCTACTGGGTCTACGCCACCGCGCTGCCGAACGTGCGCAACGGCCAGGTGGTCGGCTTCACCTCGGTGCGGCGCAAGCCCTCGCGGCGACGCATCGACGCGCTGCAACCGCTGTACGCGCAGTGGCTGCAGGACGAGCGCGCGCAGACGCCGGCATGAGCCTGGACTTCCTGGTCGCGCCGGACTTCGCGCCGGAGAACTTCTGCGGCTGGTACCTGCTCAGCACCGTGCTGCAGCGCCGCACCGGCGTCGGCCTGCACCTGCTGATGCCGGCCGATGCCGCCGAACAGAAACAGTTGCTCGACGACCGCGTGGTCGACCTGGTGTACGCCAGTCCGTTCGATGCCAGCGCCCTGATCCGCACGCGCGGCTACCTGCCGCTCGCACGCCCGCGCGGTCGCGCCGACGAAGTGGTGATCGCCGCGGCCGCGGACGCGCCGGCGCGCCGTGTCGAAGACCTGTCCTACGGCTGCCGCATCGCGCTGACCGACAACCACGACGTGCGCCTGATCGCGCTGCGCCTGCTGGAGCCGGCCGACCTCGACCCCGAGCGCATCGCCTGGCGTCCGGCCAGCAGCTACGCCGCGGTGGCGCGGCTGCTGCTGGAAGGCGAAGCCGATGCCGGCCTGTTCCTGGCCGACGCCTATCACCGCCTGTCGCGGCTGACCCGGGAGCGGTTGCGGCCGCTGGTGGAGAGCGCGCTGTGCGACATCGGCCACGTGCTGCTGGCGCATCCGCGCATCGCCGCGCAGCTGCCTGCGCTGCAAACGGCGCTGCTGGCGCTGGGCGACGACGCGCACCGCGAGGACCAGGGCGTACTCGACGCGCTGGGCCTGGAACAGGGCTTCCAGGCGATGGGCATGGAAGACGCGGAATTCATGATCGACCTGATCGACACCTTGCTGGACTGAGCGCACCGCCATGGCCAACCGCACCGCTCCAGATCCGGCCCGCCTGGTGATGCGCACCCATGCGCGCGCCCTGCTGCGCGATCCGCACGACGCCGGCGCGCACCTGGCGCGGCTGCATGCGGCGCTGCAGCTGGCCGACGACGAACCGGTGCAGGGCGTGCTCGCCGACCTGTTCGTCGGCCTGCCGCGGCACGACAGCGCGCTGCGCCACGCCGCGCTGCAGATGGCCCAGCAACGCCTGCCGCCGCATGTGGCCGCGGCCTTCCAGGGCCATGCGCTGCTGCCGATCACCGCACTGGCCACGCGCTGGAGCGTCCTGGCGCGGCCATCGGCCGACGTGCCGGCGCGCATGCGCCGGGCCAATCCGGATCATTCGCGGCGGCTGGCACGCGAAGTGGTGGAAGCGCTGTGCGAAGGCGAACCGCTGTCCGCCGCCCGCACCGAGCGCGAGTTCCTGGACTACTGCGTCAGTTGCCAGGACAAGCTCGCCTTCATGCTCGCCAGCCGCGACCTGCGCCGCCACGCGCTGGCACTGGACGACCGCTGGGACCGCGCCGCGCGCTGGCTGCAACAACGCGATCTGCTAGGCGGCCGCAACGTCGCCGCCCTCTCTCTTCCCACCGCAAGCCATTGGCCATGAACGATCAAGAACCCACCTGGCTGATGCCCACGCCGCACGGCGTGCTGCATGGCTTCGCCAGCGCCGCCCCGGACCGCATGCAGCGCGCCCTGCAACTGCTGCTCAGCGCGCACGGCGCACTGTCGCTGCCGGAATGGCGCATGCGCGTGGACGGCGACGCGCAGCGCCTGCTGCACGAGGCGCGCGAACGGCAGTGGATCCAGCTATTGCGGCGTCCGGTGCCCGGCCCGGAGATCCGCCTGGACGATTTCGCCCAGCACGTGATCGCGCCGCTGTCGGCCGAACGCCGCGCCGTGCTCGCCTCCGACGGCGGCTTCTGCCTGGGCCAGGCCGGGCTGAGCCAGGACGAGGCCGACACGTTGAGCGTGGCCGCGGCCGATTTCTCCGGCTTCGCCCAGCGGCAGGGCGCACGCGGCTGGAGCGGCGCGCAGCGCTACGTGTCGTTCTACAGCGAACCGCAGCTGTTGCTGCCGGACTGGTCGTTCGTCCCGTTCCGGGTGGACGGCGCCGGTTACTGGCTGATCCTCGGCGGCGAAGCGCTGCTCAACAACCTGGCGATGGTGGAACTGGTGTGGAGCATCCGCCTGGCGGCGGCGCGGTTCGTGCCGCCGGCTTGAAGAGCCGGGATTGGGGAATCGGGATTGGGGATTGGGAACGGCCCCACGAGCGCGTCCCTTTTCCATGCCGTCAGACCTTTTCCCCTGCCGTCAGACCTTCAGTTCGATGGTCAGGGCGGCGGCGGCGTCACGGGCGGTCTGGCGCGCTTCGTCGATGCTGGCGCCGCGCGCCAGGGTCACGCCGACGCGGCGGTGGCCGTGCACGCTGGGCTTGCCGAACAGGCGCAGCGCGGTGTCCGGGGCCTGCAGCACGGCGGCGACGTTGCCGAACAGCGGCACGCCTTCGCCGTGCGCCAGCAGCGCGCACGAGGCCGACGGCCCGCTCTGGCGGATCACCGGGATCGGCAGGCCCAGGATCGCGCGCGCATGCAGCGCGAACTCGCTCAGTTCCTGCGAGACCAGGGTGACCAGGCCGGTGTCGTGCGGCCGCGGCGACACTTCGCTGAACCAGACCGCGTCGCCCTTGACGAACAGTTCCACGCCGAACAGGCCCCAGCCGCCAAGGTCGTCGGTGACCGCGCGCGCGATCTCCTGCGCACGCTGCAGCGCCAGCGCCGACATCGGCTGCGGCTGCCAGCTCTCGCGGTAGTCGCCGTCCTTCTGCCAGTGCCCGATCGGATCGCAGAACGACGTGCCGGCGGCATGGCGCACGGTCAGCAGGGTGATCTCGTAGTCGAAGTCGATGAAGCCTTCGACGATGCAGCGGCCGGCGCCGGCGCGGCCGCCGGTCTGCGCGTATTCCCAGGCCGCATCGATCTCGGCCTCGCTGCGCAACGTGCTCTGGCCCTTGCCCGAGGACGACATCACCGGCTTGACCACGCACGGCAGGCCGACCGCGGCGATCGCGGCGCGGTACTCCTGCGGCGTATCCACGAAACGGTACGGCGAGGTCGGCAGGCCCAGCGTCTCCGCGGCCAGGCGGCGGATGCCCTCGCGGTCCATGGTCAGCCGCGCCGCGCGCGCGGTCGGGACCACCCGCTGGCCGTGCTCGCGCTCCAGCGCCACCAGCGTCTCGGTGTGGATCGCCTCGATCTCCGGCACGATCAGGTGCGGCTGCTCGCGCGCGATCAGCTCGCGCAGCGCCATCGCATCGAGCATGTCCAGCACGTGCGAACGGTGCGCGACCTGCATCGCCGGCGCATCGGCATAGCGATCGGCGGCGATCACTTCCACGCCGAAGCGCTGCAGCTCGATCGCCACTTCCTTGCCCAGTTCGCCCGAGCCGAGCAGCAGCACGCGGGTGGCGGAAGCGGACAGCGGGGTTCCCAGGGTGGTCATGGCGGCGGTGCCTGCGCGAAAGAGGGGCGCCATTCTAACGGCCCGTGCCGTTTCCCCGTCGCAGACGTCCGCAAACGCCCCCTTGCAATAAGATATCAAAGTGATATCTTTCTCTAACACACTTGGGGACACCGCCATGAAAGAACGCACGCTTCGCTCGCTGCCCGGCATTCCGCTTCTGCTCGGCGTCCTGGCGCTGTCCGCGCTGGCGCTGTGGCTGTTCGTGATGGGCGTCATCAAGGATCCGGTGAGCGGCGGGCCGAGCTCGCTGCCGCTGGTGCTGCTGTCGCTGCTGCTCGGCGCGGCCGCCCTGTTCAGCCTGTGCGGCCTGTACACGGTGCAGCCGAACCAGGCCGCGGTGCTGAGCCTGTTCGGCAAGTACGTGGGCACGGTCAAGGACAACGGCCTGCGCTGGAACAACCCCTTCTATTCGAAGAAGAAGGTCAGCCAGCGCGTGCGCAACTTCGAAAGCGGCCGACTCAAGGTCAACGAGCTGGACGGCAGCCCGATCGAGATCGCCGCGGTGATCGTGTGGCAGGTGATCGACGCGTCCGAGGCCGTGTACAACGTCGACGACTACGAGAGCTTCGTGCACATCCAGTCCGAATCGGCGCTGCGCGCGATGGCCACCAGCTATCCCTACGACCAGCACGAGGACGGCCAGATCTCGCTGCGCAGCCACCCCGCCGAGATCAGCGAGCAGCTCAAGCGCCATCTCGACGAGCGCCTCACCCAGGCCGGCGTGGACGTGATCGAGGCGCGCATCAGCCACCTCGCCTATGCCCCGGAAATCGCCCAGGCGATGCTGCAGCGGCAGCAGGCCAATGCGGTGATCGCCGCGCGCACGCGCATCGTCGCCGGCGCGGTGGGCATGGTCGAGATGGCGCTGGCCGAGCTGGAGAAGAACGGCACCGTGCAGCTGGACGAGGAACGCAAGGCGCACATGGTCAGCAACCTGCTGACCGTGCTGTGCTCGGACCGCGGCGCGCAACCGATCGTCAACGCCGGCACGCTGTACTGATGCGCGAGTCCTGCCACCTCCGTGCGGCAGCGGCCGCACGGATGCAAACGAGCCGTCCCGCATGAGCGAGAAGAAGGCCTATCCGCTGCGCATCAACGCCGACGTGCTGACGGCGGTGCAGCGCTGGGCCGACGACGAGCTGCGCAGCCTCAACGCGCAGATCGAATACGTGTTGCGCGACGCGCTGCGCAAGGCCGGCCGGCTGCCCAAGCCCGGCGAGGACCAGGAACCCAAGCCATGACCACGCGCTGGACTTACCTCACTGTCGAAGTGAATCTCAAGCCCACCTTTCTCGGCAAAGTGGACGCCGAACCGATCCAGGCCGAGCTGAACAAGCAAGGCGCCCTGGGCTGGGAACTGGTCAACGTGATCAGCTCGCCGCGGCTGTGGCCGGTGCTGCTGGTGTTCAAGAAGGCGAGCTGACATGCGCCCACGCCGCCACCTCGGTCCCATGCTGGCATCACTGCTGTTCCCGGCTGCCGCACTGGCGGCCTCGCCTCAGCAGGCGGCGAACACGCTGCTGGACCGCCTGCAGGCCGGCGACTACGCCGCCGCAACCGCCGATTTCGATGCGCGCATGCATACCGCATTGACGCCGCAGAAGCTCGCCGCGGTCTGGACGTCACTGCAGCGCCAACTCGGTCCGCTGCAAGAACGCGGACACTCCGAGCAGCACACCGAGGGCGCAACGACGCTGGTCCTGGTGCCGCTGCAGTACGCCAAAGGCGAGCTGCAGGCGCGCGTGGGCGTGAATGCCGACGGCCGGATCTCCAGCCTGCTGATCGTGCCCGCCGCCTCGGCCGCGACAGCGGCAGCACCCGACGCCAATGCCGCCTACATCGAGCAGGCCGCCACCGTCGGCGACCTGCCGGGCACGCTCACCCTGCCCAAGGGCACCGGCCCGTTCCCCGCCGTCGTGCTGGTCCATGGCTCCGGCCCGCACGATCGCGACGAAACCATCGGCCCCAACAAGCCATTCCTGGACCTGGCGCACGGCTTGGCCGAGCTTGGCATCGCGGTCCTGCGCTACGACAAACGCACCTTCGCCAGACCCGAGTCGATGGCCGGCGCGCACCTCAGCGTCGATGCCGAGACCACGGACGACGCGGTGGCCGCGATCGCCTCGCTCGCCGGCAACCACTCGATCGATGCCCACCACATCTACCTGTTCGGCCATAGCCAGGGCGCACTGCTCGCACCGCGCATCGCGGCGCGCTCGCATCGGGTCGCCGGCATCGTGCTGCTGGCCGCGCCGGCACGACCGTTCCTGGATCTGCTGCTCGAACAGACGCGCACGCTGGGCAAGCAGCAGTCCACCATCGACCAGATCCAGGCCGAGGTCCGCCGCATCCGCGAGCCGCCGCCGGCGGGCGCGGCCGCCGGCGAAACGGTACGCCTGCTCGGCATCCCGGTTCCCGCCGCGTACGCACGGGAACTCGACCGGATCGACCCGGTCGCCGAGCTGCGCACGCTCGGACCGATGCCGGTGCTGTGGCTGCAGGGCGAGCGCGATTTCCAGGTCACCGCGCTGGACTGGCAGCGCTGGCAGCAGGCGCTGGGCGAGGACTCGCGCGCGACCCTGCACCGCTATGCGCAGCTCAACCACCTCGGCATCGCCGGCAGCGGCGCACCGAACCCCGCCGAGTACGCGCAGCCCGGGCATGTCGACGCGCAGCTGATCGCCGATACCGCGCAATGGATCCGCGCACAACCGTGACCGCCATGCACCGCCATTCCCCAGCCGCACCGACCTCCCGCGACTACCGCGTCGCCACGCCCGGGCGCCTGCCGCTGCTGGGCCTGTGGCTGCCGCTGCTGCTCGCCGCCGGGCTGGTCGCCGCCGTGGGCCTGTCCAGTCCCGACCGCGGCCATCGCCTGCACTGGACCACCCTGGTGCTGCTGCCAGCCACCGGCACCGTGCTGAGCCTGTTCTACCTGCGCCGCGGCATCCGCCTGCAAGGCCACACGCTGCTGGTCCGCTCCAGCCTGTTCGCCGCGCGCACCGACATCGCGCAGATCGACCTGGCGCAGGCACGCGTGGTGGACCTGGCCGAGCATGGCGAATTCGCGCCGACCCGCAAGACCATCGCCTACGCGTTACCCGGCTTCAAATCCGGCTATTTCCGCATGCGCAACGGCCAGCGCGCGTTCTGCCTGGTCACCGATGCCAGCCGCGTGCTGGCGCTGCCGTTGCGCGACGGGCGCTGGCTGCTGCTGAGCCCGGAACAGCCGCGGCAACTGCTGCAGGATCTGCAACGGCTGGCCGCGCACCGCGCTTAGCCCTACCCTGTGCGGATGCGCCCCGCTCCCGCCCTGCTGCTCAATACCGAATGCATCGAACTGCTGCCGGCCAGGTTGCTGCGCGCGCGCAGCAACGTCGATGCACGCCTGCTCGCGCAGGCGACCTGGCTGTTGCGGCGCAAGTGCGACGGCCGTTATCTGGCCGCCGCCTCCGCGCACGGCCTGCACGCGCTGCTGCCGCGGCTGATGCACGAACCCGGCATCGATGCGGCGCTGGATCGCCTCGATGCCCTGCCCCTGCGCCGGCAACCCGACGACGCCGGACCGCTGCCGCTGAGCGCCTTGCACGAACGCCTGGCCAGCCTCGGCCTGGACGCGGAGGACTACGCGCGCAGCACCGGCCTGCCGCTGCACGCCGAGCCCGCCACCCTGCATGCCGCCGGCCGCGACCGCTACCGGCGCCCGCTATGGCTGAGCGTCGGCGCCGCGCGCGCCTGGCCGGCGCTGCAACGCGCCGCCGCCCGCGACGGCGTGGTGCTGGAGGCGATCTCCGGCTACCGCAGCCACGCCTACCAACTGGGCATCTTCGCGCGCAAGTTCGCGCGCGGGCAGAGCCTGCCGCAGATCCTGCAGGTCAATGCCGCGCCCGGCTACAGCGAGCACCACAGCGGCGACGCGCTGGACATCGGCACGCCCGGCGAGCCGCCGGCCGAGGAGAGCTTCGAGCGCACCGCGGCGTTCGCCTGGCTGCGCGCGCATGCCGCCGACTTCGGCTACCGGATGAGCTACCCGCGCGGCAATCCGCACGGCATCGTCTACGAACCCTGGCATTGGCGCTGGCATGCGCGAGCGCCGGCATGAAGGGCGACATGGAGCAGCGCGTGGAGCGCCTGTGGCGCGGCGGCCTGGCGGGTTGCGCCCTGGGATTGCTGGCGCTGCCGTTCGGCGCCTCCGCGCAGTGGCACGATCGCCAGGGCAAGCCGGTCGCCGACAGCGCCGAGCGCGCGCACGACAAGGACTTCGCGGCGAGCGTCCACGTCGCCGACGAAGCCGCGTTCGCGCGTTTCGGGAAAGAGTGGAGCGGGACCGACAGCGGTCACGGCCCGCAGCTGCGCACGATCGAGCGCGTGCGCCGCGGCGAACCGCTGCGCGTGGTCGTGCTGTATTCGGGCTGCGCGCCCAGCCGCAACAACGACGGCGCCTGCGACGCGCAACTGCGCCTGCGCCTGCTGGGGCCGGACGGCCGCGTCGCGCTGCAGGAACCGGCGCGGCCGCTCACCACCGGCGGCAAACCAGCCGCGGCGGGCATGCTGGAACTGGCGCCGCTGTCGCTGCAGATCCGCTTCGAGCCCGAGGATCCGCTCGGCACCTATACCCTGCACGCCACGCTCAACGATCCCAGCCAGGACGCCTGGGTGCGCGTGCAGACGCAGGTGGAACTGGTCGCGGACTGACGCCCACCCCTGCCGACACCACGGGAGCATCTTGCTCATGGACGAGCACATCGACAGCCAACGCCGCATCGCCGTTGCATGCGGCGAAAGCTCCGGTCGCAATGCCGGGCCGCATGTCCTGCAGGAGCAGCTCCGGGTGCCTCGGGCCATCAGCCGCGACCGGAGCCTCTCCCGGTAACGCCCGGTCGCGGCTGAAGCCGCTCTCACAGAAGACCCAGGCCGTCCTATTCCTGCGAACGCGGCGTTGGCGTTTTCGTCGTCAGCGCCGCGTCGGCGATGCGCCACAGGTAGAAGGTGGCATAGCTGCGATACGGGCCCCAGCGTTCGCCACGGGCCAGCAATTCCGTCGGAGCAGGTGGCAGCTCCAGCGTGTCCACCCGCTGCGCGCCCTTGCGCACGCCCAGGTCGTCCACCGGCAGCAGGTCCGGGCGGCCGAGCCGGAACAGCAGCAGCATCTCCACCGTCCAGCGGCCGATGCCGCGCACCGGCAGCAGCGCCTGCACGATCGCCTCGTCGTCCAGGAAGGCGAGCTTGCGCAACGCAGGAATCTCGCCAGCGGCCTCGCGCCGCGCCAGATCGCGCAGCGCCAGCGCCTTGTTGCCGGACACGCCGCAGGCGCGCAGGCCGGGATCGTCGATCCGCGCCAACGTGTCCGCATGCAACCGGGTGCTGCCGATCGCCGCCTCGACGCGGCCGACGATGGTCGCCGCGGCCTTGCCGCTGAGTTGCTGGAACAGGATCGCGCGGGCCAACGCATCGACCGGGTCGAACGGCCTGGCCCAGCCCGGCTGCGGCGCGATCGGGCCGATCCGGCGCATCCACGCGCCGAGCTTGCGGTCGCGCCGGCTCAAATGGTCGTAGGCGGCCTGGGTGTCGAATCCGCGCGCGTAACGCGGCATCTCAACGCCTGAGCGCATCCAGCGCCCACAACACCCAGCCCAGCATCAGCGTCGTCCCGCCGACCGGGGCCAGCCGCGTCGGCCATTGCGCCAGCGCGTTGCCGGCCAGGCTGCCGGAAAACAGCAGCGTGCCGAGCAGCAGCAGGGACAGCGCGGCGCGCGCGAGCAGGCGCGCGCTGCTGCGGCCCAGTGCGGCCAGCGCCAGCCCGTGGCCGAAGGCATACAGTGCGGCGGTCTGCAGATGCGACTGCGCCAGCGGCTCGGCGACGCCGTGCGAGGCATAGGCGGACAGGCCGATCGCGGCGGCGGCCAGCAGGCCGCCGGCGCAGGCCAGCCAGGAACGTTTGTGCGAACGCCGATCGAGATTCAGCATGACGAGGCTCCGTTGCGGCCGGCGTTCCGGCCCCCACAAACGAAACGCGCCGCAAGAAGCGGCGCGTTTCGGGTCACTCATCCATCCGGGCGACGGCTTACTTGATCGCCCAGTAGATGTCGTACGTGCCTTCCGGCGTGAACGCCTTGTCCACGCCGCCCTTCCAGGCCTCGTACGGACGGTCGGTCACGTCGTAGCCGCTGGTCGCGGCCCAGGCGCGGACCGCATTGCGCGCCGCATCCAGGCCCGCCATGTGGCCGGTGTAGCTGGCGAAGGCGGAACGGTGCGCCTCGGTCCGCAGGTAGGTGACCGGCGCGCCCTGCGGGATGGTCGGCTTCAGCGGATCGCCGCTGGCGGCGACCGGGGTCGCATCGACCGGAGCCGCAGGAGCGGCCGCCGCGTCGTCCTTCTTGTCTTCCGGCTTGGCCGCCGCGTCCGGCTTCGGCGCGCCACCGGCACGCTTGCGCACCGGCTGGGTCACGTCGAAGGCGTACTTGTCGGAACCGAAGTCGGTGGTGACGATGCGCACCGGACCGGCCGCTTCCAGGCCGTTGGCGTCCATCACCCGCTTGATCCACTCCTGGTTGTCCTTGATGGACTTCTTGATGGTGTCGTTGTCGCGGTCGACATTGCCGGCGTTGACCACCAGCAGATCCTCGGCCGGGACGTCGACGACCTTCAGGTCGGTCAACGGGGTTTCCTCGGCGCGGTAGTCGACGTTCGGCACGGTGGCCAGCACGTTGCTCAGCCGCGACAGGCCCAGCTTGATGTCGTCGCCGACATGGCGGCTCACGTACAGGCCGGCGTAGCGACCGAACAGGTCCCAGCCGTACTTGACCGTGTAGTCCTGGGTGATCTTGACGTTGCGACCGCTCTTGCCGGTCGGCTCGAGCTTGAACGACGTGGTCTTGTCGCGGCCCTTGCTCTCGTCTTCGATGCCGATGACGACCTGCTTGTTCTTCTCGGTCGAGGTGATGGTCCAGCTGCCCTTGCCGATGTAGCCCTCGTTGGAGGTGTAGTCGAGGCGGGCGCCGACGCCGGCTTCAGGACCGGAAAGCTTCAGCTGGATACGCGGATCGCGTAGCACCAGAGGATTCCAGTCCTTGAAACGACGCAGGCTGTTCACCGTGTCATAGACAATGGTCATGCGCCGATTGGTTTCGACGCTTTCGGACATGTGACGCTCCGAAGGCAGCACCAGGCCGACGATGACGAACAGGCCAGCCACGATCCCCAGTGCGATCAGGAATTCGATAATACGGGTCATTCAGGAGGTCTCCGGGGCCGATCCCACGGCCGGGTTAATGAAGCGAAGCGGCCATCCTAGCAGGCTTCGCGGCTCGTGGTCAGCAGATGGCGACGCGGAATTCCGCATAGTGGCGAAAACCCTGCGAACGCGCCGTGCAAAGCGCCGCGGCGGCGCCACGCGGGGCGACCAGACCATTGTCGCGCAGGCGGTGGCGGACAGGCCGTTGCCGGCGCCGGATCGCGGCGGGCAAGCCAGACCAGGCGTGGCGTTTGCGCCCGGGCGCGGGCAACGGCGCCGATCCGGGCGGCCAGACCACTGCAGGCGGCGCCCTGTAACGCCGGACTGTCGGCGCAGACGGTCTCCGGACGCGGCACGCCTGCCGCTGCGCTCGTCGCGACTGAAGTCGCTCCCACAGGGGCTGGCGCCGCACCGGCGCGCGCGAACGCCCGGCGCGCTGCGCCGGGCCGGGCATCCTGTCCGGTCAGACCAACTGCAGCTCGAACGCCTTCAGCACCGCCCGGGTGCGGTCGCGCACGCCCAGCTTGGACAGGGTGAGCGGGCGCTGCTTGCGAGCCACTGGCTCGCGCGCCCGTGAACGCCCGGCGCGCTGCGCCGGGCCGGGCATCCTGTCCGGTCAGACCAACTGCAGCTCGAACGCCTTCAGCACCGCCCGGGTGCGGTCGCGCACGCCCAGCTTGGACAGGGTGAGCGGGCGCTGCTTGCGAGCCACTGGCTCGCGCGCCCGCGAACGCCCGGCGCGCTGCGCCGGGCCGGGCATCCTGTCCGGTCAGACCAACTGCAGCTCGAACGCCTTCAGCACCGCCCGGGTGCGGTCGCGCACGCCCAGCTTGGACAGGATGTTGGACACGTGGTTCTTGATCGTGCCCTCGGCCACGCCCAGCGAGTTGGCAATCTCCTTGTTGGAGAAACCGCTGGCCATCAGCCGCAGGATCTCGGTCTCGCGGTCGGTCAGCGGATCCGGCCGGTCCAGGCTGACGAAGTCGTTGCGCATGTGCTCCAGGCCCGACAGCAGGCGCTGGGTCACCGCCGGCTGCACCAGCGAACCGCCGGCGGCCACCGCGCGGATCGCGCCGACCAGCTGTTCCAGCGACACGTCCTTGAGCAGGTAGCCCTTGGCCCCGGCCTTGAGCCCGGCCAGCACCAGCTGGTCGTCGTCGAAGGTGGTCAGGATGATGGTCGGCGGCAGCGTGCCGTTGCGCGACAGCATCTGCAGCGCCTCCAGCCCGGACATCGCCGGCATGCGCATGTCCATCAGCACCACATCCGGCTTCACCTGCGGGATCAGTGCCACCGCCTGGCGGCCGTCGTTGGCCTCGGCGACCACCTCGATCCCGCCGTCCAGCGCCAGCAGCGAGCGGATTCCCTGCCGCACCAGGGTTTGGTCGTCGACCAGGCAGACACGGATCATCACAACACTCCTTGTGAAACGGCGGGCGGCAGCAGGGCCGCCGCACTCGGGACCGCGGCGCGCAGGCGGAAGCCCGTGCCCTGCGGCGCATCGATTTCCAGGCTGCCACCATACTGGCTCAGCCGCTCGCGCATGCCGCGCAGGCCGTTGCCGGGCAGCAGCGCCTCGCAGCCGCGGCCGTCGTCGTGGGCCTGGATCACCACCTGCGGGCCGTCGCGGCGCACCTGGATCCACAGGTTGTCGGCCTGCGCGTGGCGCACCGTGTTGGTGATGATTTCCTGGGTGCAGCGCAGCAGGACATGCGCGCGCTCCGGATCCTCGACGGTCAACGGCTCGTCCACCTGCAGATGGATCCGCAACGACGGCACCCGCTCGACCAGCGGCCGCAGCGCCGCGGCCAGGTCGATCGCGCCGCTGTCGCGCAGATGGCTGACCGCCTCGCGCACGTCGGTCAGCAGCAGCTTGGCCAGGGTATGCGCCTGGTGCACATGCTCCTGCGCGCGGCCTTCGGTGATGTGGCCGGCCACTTCCAGGTTCAGGCTCAGCGCGGTCAGGTGGTGGCCGAGCAGGTCGTGCAGCTCGCGCGAGATGCGGGTGCGCTCGTTGACCCGGGCGCTTTCGGCCAGCAGCGCGCGGGTGGCGCGCAGCTCGGCATTGAGCTGGCGCTGCTCCTCGCGGGCCTGGGCCTGCTGCCGCGCGACCAGGCTGGTGACGAAGATGAACATGGAGAAGCCGCCGTACAGCAGCGACTGCATCAGCGCGTCGAACAGCGGAAAACCGACCAGCAGGTAGTAGACCGGCAGCACCGCCAACTGGCTCAGCACCAGCCACAGCACGCCGATCCGTACCGGCAGCAACCACGGGATCACCCCCGCCGCCACCATCATCAGGATGCTGCCCAGCCCGCTTCCGGTCAGATAGCTGACCGCCAGCGCGCAGACGGTCAGCAGCAGCAGGATCAGGCGATCGTACCAATGCGCGTGGCCGCCGCTGCCCAGCCCGCGGGTCAGCCAGTAGTAGCTGCCGCCGAAGGCGATGAAGAAGCCGGACATCATCGCCGCTTCCCAGCCGCCACGCCGGTTCGCCCCCTCCTCCGGGATCCAGTAGGTGTAGACCAGCGGCATGGCGATCATGGCCCAGGTGAACAGGCCGGCGAAGCGCAGGACGCGGGTGTGGCTGAGGTTTCCCAACATGCACGCATCTTAGGATGAACGGCGCGCAATGCACTCCCACGGAAGTCATGCATGCGCGGCTCGCCGCCCCGGGCCACGCGTGCGATAATCCGGCTGGCGGTCCGCATCTGGCCGCGCGCGCATCAGCAACGGAGTCCCAATGTCGATCGTCATCCGCGACGTGCGCGAGCACGAGCTCGATTCGGTCATGGCCCTGAACAACAACGCCGGACTGGCGATCCTGCCGCTGGATTCGGCCAAGCTGCACCGCTTCTACGAGACCGCAGAATACTTCCGCGTCGCCGAGCGCGACGGCAACCTGGCCGGCTTCCTGGTCGGTTTCGGCGGCGGCAGCGATCACGACAGCAGCAATTTCGCCTGGTTTCGCGAGCGCTATCCGGCGTTCTTCTATATCGACCGCATCGTGGTGGCCAGCCGCCGCCGCGGCGGCGGCGTCGGCCGCGCGTTCTATGCCGACGTGCAGAGCTACGCCGAGCTGCGCTACCCGCAGCTGGCGTGCGAGGTTTTCCTGGATCATGGCGCGGACGCGGCGCTGCTGTTCCATGGCAGCTTCGGTTTCCGCGAAGTGGGCCAGAACACGATGAACGAGGTGGAGGTGCGTGCCAGCATGCTGTTGAAGGATCTGTGCAGTTACGCCTGGGTCCGCGAGACCTACGGCGACGAATTGCCCGACCTGCCCTGGGTCGGCCATGCCCGCCGCCTGCAACGGGCCCAGCGCCCGACCGGGACCTGAGCGTGTCGTCGGTGAATCTGGATTTCGAGCAGGCAGGCGAACTGAAGATCGGCCAGGTCGGCATCGCCAACCTGCGCATCCGCACCCTGGACGTGGCGCGCCTGACCCAGGAAATGCGCGAGCGCGTGCAGCGCGCGCCCAAGCTGTTCGGCCGCGCCGCGGTGATCATCGATTTCGGCGGCCTGGCGCAGACCCCCGACACCGCCACCGCGCGCGCGCTGCTGGAAGGCCTGCGCGCCGCCGGCGTGCTGCCGGTGGCGCTGGCCTACGGCACCCGCGAGACCGAACAGCTGTCCGAGGCGCTGGGCCTGCCGCTGCTGGCCAAGTTCCGCGCCCAGTACGAGCGCATCGACGGCGGCACCCCCGCCGCCGCGCCCGCCCCGGTCTCACCGCCGCCCCCGCCGCCGCCCGCCCCTGCGGCGCGCCCGCAACCTGGGCGCATGCAGAGGACCGCGGTGCGCTCGGGCCAGCAACTGTATGCGGAGAACTGCGACCTGACCGTGGTGGCCACGGTCGGCGCCGGCGCCGAAGTGATCTCCGACGGCAGCATCCATATCTACGGCAGCCTGCGCGGTCGCGCGCTGGCCGGCGCGCAAGGCAATACCGAGGCGCGGATCTTCTGCCGCGACTTCCATGCCGAACTGGTCGCCATCGCCGGCCACTACAAGGTACTGGACGATATTCCCAAGGAACTGCGTGGCAAGGCCGTCCAGGTCTGGCTGGAGCAGGACCAGATCAAGATCGCCGCGCAAGATTGACGCGGCCCTACAACCGAACGTATCAGGAGACATTCCTTTGGCTGAAATTATCGTAGTCACCTCCGGCAAGGGCGGCGTCGGCAAGACCACCACCAGCGCGAGCCTGGCCTGCGGGCTGGCGCGACGCGGCAAGAAGGTCGCCGTGATCGACTTCGACGTGGGCCTGCGCAACCTCGACCTGATCATGGGCTGCGAGCGCCGGGTGGTGTACGACTTCGTCAACGTGGTGCACGGCGAGGCCACGCTCAAGCAGTCGCTGATCAAGGACAAGCGCTTCGACAACCTGTACGTGCTGGCCGCCTCGCAGACCCGCGACAAGGACGCGCTGACCCAGGACGGCGTGGAGAAGGTGCTCAAGGACCTGGTCGCCGAAGGCTTCGAATACATCGTCTGCGATTCGCCGGCCGGCATCGAGAAGGGCGCGTTCCTGGCGATGTACTTCGCCGACCGCGCCGTGGTCGTGGTCAACCCGGAAGTCTCTTCGGTGCGCGACTCCGACCGCATCATCGGCCTGCTCGACTCCAAGACCCGCAAGGCCGAGGAAGGCAAGACCGTGCCGGCGTTCCTGCTGCTGACCCGCTACAGCCCGGGCCGGGTGGAAGGCGGTGAGATGCTCAGCATCACCGACGTGGAGGAAGTGCTGGGGCTGAAGGCGATCGGCGTGATCCCCGAATCCGGCGACGTGCTCAACGCCTCCAACAAGGGCGAGCCGGTGATCCTGGATGGCGAGTCCCCGGCCGGCCAGGCGTACGACGACGCCGTGGCCCGGATCATGGGCGAAGAGCGCCCGATGCGCTTCATCTCCGTGGAGAAGAAGGGCTTCTTCACCAAGTTGTTCGGAGGGTGAGCATGGGACTATTCGACTTCCTCAAGGCCAAGAAGAACACCGCCGAAACCGCCAAGAACCGCCTGCAGATCATCATCGCGCAGGAGCGCAACCACCGTGGCGGCCCGGATTACCTGCCGCTGCTGCAGCGCGAACTGCTGGAAGTGATCAAGAAGTACGTCAACATCGACGCCGACGCGGTCAAGGTGGACCTGGTCAAGGACGGCGAACACGACGTGCTCGACATCTCGGTGGCGCTGCCGGAAGGGCCGACGCCCTGAGCCGGGCAGCACGCTGCGGTCGCCGATGGCGGCTGTGGCGCGCAGCCTGCGGCGCCTTGTTCGGCGGTGTGTTCGACGCAGCGTCCTGACGAAGCCGCACTGCGGCGCCTGCGATGCGTCATGGTCGCGCACACGACCGCAGCTGCGCTCACCGAATCCATGAGCGCCAGTGGCGCAGTGGTCGAGCTGCCGAGCTGCCCAACCATCGCCAACATTCTTCGATTGCGTTACGCCGCTCCTCCTTCCCGACCTCCCGATGCACACCGACGCTTCCCGCTCCGCCCCCGCTGCCG
The DNA here is from genome assembly GCA_025666215.1 of Xanthomonas campestris pv. phormiicola. Classification (NCBI taxonomy): domain Bacteria; kingdom Pseudomonadati; phylum Pseudomonadota; class Gammaproteobacteria; order Lysobacterales; family Lysobacteraceae; genus Xanthomonas; species Xanthomonas campestris. The sequence goes on from CP102593.1 coordinate 3,793,928, forward strand.
AGGTCCTGACCGTCGGCGCCATCGGCCTGGAGGCGCCGCGGGCGCTGCTGGCCGGCCATGGGCTGACCCTGCACCGGGTCGCCGACGGTGCCAGCATTCCCGGCAGCTACTGGGGCGAACCGGAAGCCGGCGTGATCGCCAGCGACGTGTACGTGCGCGACGACACGCCCGTGCATTCGCTGCTGCACGAGGCCTGCCACCTGATCGTGCTGCCGCCGGAACGGCGCGCACAGGTACATACCGACGCCACCGATTCGGTCGAGGAAGAGGACGCCACCTGCTACCTGCAGATCGTCCTGGCCGACGCGCTGCCCGGCGTCGGCAGCGCGCGGCTGATGGCCGACATGGATGCATGGGGCTACACCTACCGGCTCGGCTCCACCCGCGCCTGGTTCGAACAGGATGCCGAGGACGCGCGCGCCTGGCTGCGGCAGCGCGGCTTGCTGCCGCAGCAGGCCTGACTGAGTTCCGTGCAAGCGATCGCATCGGCTCTCCGAGCGCTTGCAGGAGCCGCTTCAGCCGCGACGAACGAAGCGCGGATGCCTGCCGGCTACGCATGCAGTCGGGACTGAAGTCCCTCCCACTGTGCACCCGGCCAATCTGCCGCAAGCCACTGTGGGAGCGGCTTCAGCCACGACGAACGAAACACGGATGCCAGCCGGCTACGCATGCGGTCGGGACTGAAGTCCCTCCCACAGTGCACCCGGCCAATCTGCCGCAGGCCATTGCAGGAGCGGCTTCAACCGCGACGAACGAAACACGGATGCCTGCCGGCTAGGCATGCAGTCGGGACTGAAGTCCCTCCCACAGTGCACCCGGCCAATCTGCCGCAGGCTCCTGTGGGAGCGACTTCAGTCGCGACGAGAGATGGTGTCCAGGAGAGATGGTGTCCAGGCTTCGGATGCCTTCGGGACCGACGCCCCTCCCGCAATGCACCCATTCTGCTCGCGGCAAGTCCCTGCAGGAGCGATTTCAACCACGACGCACGCAACGGCACGCTGCACGCGCCGCAGCCCCGTCAGCGTCAGGACACCCACCCATTACGCCGCGTCGCCCTCCTTCAATGCCGGACTCATATCCAGCGTCGCCCGCGTGCCCTGCCCGGCATCCGAATCCAGTTGCAGCGACCAGCCGAGGTGTTCGCACAGCCGCGCGATCAGGTCCAGGCCGATGCCGCTGCCCTCGCGGCCGCCGCCGCGGGCCATGCGCATGTAGATGGCGCTGATCTCTTCCGGCGCCATGCCGTGGCCGGGGTCGTCGATGCGCACCACGCCCGGCGCCGGCATCGCGATCTGGATCACGCCCTGGTCGCTGTTCTCGATCGCGTTGCGCAGCAGGTTGCCGATCGCCGCCTGCACGATCGCCAGCGGCGCCAGCACCTCGCACGCCGGCAACGGCGCCAGCACCAGTTGCAGGCGCTTGTCGGCGCACAGGTGGCGATGGTCCTCGACGATGTCCGGCAGCAACTGGTCCAGCCGCACCAGGTCGCTGCCGCGCGCCAGCCGCGCCGGGTCCTTGGCCAGCACCAGCAGCAAGGAAATCAGTTGGCCGACGCCGCTGGCGGTGCGGCGGATGCGCAGCAGCTGGTTGCGCGCGCTGGGCGGGATGTCGGGCTGCTCCAGCGCCAGTTCGGCGGCGCCGCCGATCACCGCCACCGGCGTGCGCAGTTCATGGCTGGTGCTGTCGATGAAGGCGCGCTCGCGCTCGACGAACAGGTCGTTGCGCAGCAGGTAGTCGTTCAACGCATCGGCGATCACCACCTGTTCGGTGCTGGCGCGCGGATGCACTTCGATGCGCTGGCCCGGCCGGTCCGGACGCAGGCTGCCGATGCGTTGCGCCATGTCGGTGAGCGGCTGCACCACGCGGCCCAGGCCCCAGGCCACCAGCGCGCCGAGCAGCAGCACCGCGATCACGTTGGACAGCAGCATCCACAGCGCCAGGTTCTCCTCGTGCTTCTGCAGCTCGGTGATGTCCAGCGCCAGCGCCAGGCGGCGGCCGTGCACGTCCTGCACCAGCACCACCTTGTCGCGGCCTTCCAGCGGCACGTCGTCGTGCAGGCCCGGCGCCAGCGCCGCCACAGGCGGCGGCAGCGGCTCGCCGCCTTCGTCGCCGTACAGGCTCACGGTGCGGGTGTCGATCCAGCGGTAGTCCGGATCGGCCGCGCTGCGGGTCAGGAAATGTTCCAGTTCCGAGCTGAGCAGCGAGCGCCAGGTCAGCTGTTCGGCCTGGTCGTTGACGATGTAGCCATGCACGAACACCGCCAGCGACAGCAGCGCCGCATAGCCGACCAGCCACAGCGTGATGCGTTGCCGCAGCCCGGCCCTACGCGGCATGCTCTTGCTCGTGCGGGTCCACCACCGCGAGCCGGTAGCCGATGCGCGGCAGGGTGTGGATCAGCTTGGCCGCGAACGGGCCGTCGACGCTGCGCCGCAGGTCGTAGATGTGCGAGCGCAGCATGTCGCCGTCCGGCGGCTCGTCGCCCCACAGCGCCTGTTCCAGGCGATCGCGGGTGACCGCGGCCGGGCTGGCCTGCATCAGCACTTCCAGCAGCTTGCGGCAGGCCGGATACAGGTGCAGCGTGCGGCCGCCGCGGGTCGCCTCCAGCGTCCCCAGGTCCAGCTGCAGGTCGCCCACGCGCAGCAGCTTGCTGCGGCCGCGGCCGTTGGCGCGCAGCAGCAGCGCCTCCAGCCGCACTTCCAGCTCCGGCAGCGCGAAGGGCTTGGTCAGGTAGTCGTCGGCGCCGGCGCGGAAGCCGGCGATCTTGTCCGGCAGCTCGTCGCGCGCGGTGAGCATGATCACCGGCACCTCGGCGTGGTGCTGCTCGCGCATCGCGCGCAGCACCTGCGGGCCGTCCAGGCGCGGCAGCATCCAGTCAAGGATCACCGCGTCGTAGTGCTGGGTGGTGGCCAGGTGCAGGCCGGTCACGCCATCCGGCGCCGCATCCAGGGTATGGCCGCGCACCTCGAAATAGTCGAACAGGTTCGCCACCAGATTTCGGTTGTCCTCTATGACCAACAGCCGCATGGCACTCGCTCGCATTCCGGGACGACAGGGGATGGCGCCATGCTAGCGGATACGCGTCGGAGCGCGGTCGGAACGCTGCGTCTTGACCGAATCTCGATAGAACCTGCACGCAACCCGAAAACCGCGACGACAACCTGGGCTGAAGCGCCGCGCCTGCGGCGGCCCCGATCCGACCAGTCTCCGACACGAAGCGCAACACCATGACACTCGCTACCGTCCGCACGTCCAGCACGCCTGTCGCCATGCACATGCCCTCCTCCCTGCCCCTGCCTGCCGCCGCTCCCGCCCTGCCCGCGGTGTCGGCCTTCTATCGCTGGCATGGGGGGCTGCCGCTGGCCGTGGCGCTGCTGGCCAGCACCGTGCTGATGGGCCTGGGCGGGGATTTCTGGTTCGCCGACCTGCTGTACCGCTGGGAAGGCGGCCACTGGGCGCTGAAGAACGCGGCGCTGACCCGCAACCTGATCCATCACGACGGCAAGCTGCTCAGCACCGTGGCCTGGGTGGCGACGGCTGGACTGGCGGTCTGGGCCTGGCGCCGCGCCGACGGCCAGCGCTACCGCCTGCCGCTGCTGTACCTGGCGCTGGCGGTGGCGTTGAGCACCGGCGCGGTGTCGCTGCTGAAGTCGCTGACCCACATGGACTGCCCGTGGGACCTGAGCCGCTACGGCGGCCACCTGCCCTATATCGGCCTGTTCGAGGCGCGCCCGGCCGGCATGCCGCATGCCGCCTGCTTCCCGGCCGGGCATTCCAGCGCCGGCTATGCCTGGGTGGCGCTGTACTTCGTCGCGCTGGCACTGAAGCCGGCCTGGCGCTGGCCGGCGCTGGCGGTCGGGCTCGGTGCCGGGCTGCTGTTCGGCCTCGGCCAGCAATTGCGCGGCGCGCACTTCCTGTCCCACGATCTGTGGACGCTATCCCTGAGTTGGGCGGTGGCCCTGGGTCTGTACCGCGCCTTGCTGTGGCAACCGCAGGTTTCGGCCCGATCCATGCATGTGTCCTTGCCTGTCTTGAAGGAAAGTCGCGCATGAGCATTTCGCTGCCGCATCCCGGCACACACTCCAAGATCCGCTGGTGGCGCTACCGCCCGCTGCTGAGCAACGAAACCCTGGCGCTGGCCGCCAGCGCCTTCTTCGCCCTGGTCTGCAACGGCATGTTCTGGCGCAGCGCGATGAGCGGCCACCCCGGCGACCTGAAGCTGGGCCTGTCGCTGTTCCTGCTGCTGCTGTCGGTGCACGGGCTGCTGCTGGGCCTGCTGCTGTGGCGCGGCGTGTCCAAGCCGCTGCTGACCGTGCTGTTGCTCACCACCGCGTTCGCCACGCACTACATGAACAGCTACAGCGTCTACCTGGACGCGGACATGCTGCGCAACGTGCTGGCCACCGACCACAAGGAATCGCGCGAACTGATGACCCCGGCGCTGATCGCGCCGCTGCTGTTCTACGCCGCACTGCCGATCCTGGTGCTGTGGCGGCTGCGCCTGCTCCGGCGTCCGCCAGGCAAGGCGCTGGCGATCCGCGCCGGTTTCCTGCTGGCGATGCTGGCGCTGGGCGGCGTCGGCGCGATGCTGTCGTTCCAGGACCTGTCGGCGATGATGCGCAACCACCGCGAGATCCGCTACCTGGCCACGCCGATCAACTACCTGGTCGCGCTGCGGCAGAACCTCAAGTCCGCCAGCCCCACCCACAAGGCGCCGAAGCTGCCGCTGGAACACGACGCGATCGCCACCCCGCGCGCGCCCGGCAGCAAGCCGCGGCTGCTGGTCGTGGTGCTGGGCGAGACCGCACGCGCGCAGAACTGGGGCCTGAACGGCTACGTCCGCCAGACCACGCCGCAACTGGCGCAGCTGGACGTGATCAACTTCCCCGACATGCATTCGTGCGGCACCAGCACCGAAGTCTCGGTGCCGTGCATGTTCTCGCCGTTCGGCCGCCACGACTACAACGAAGGCAACATCCGCAAGCACCAGTCGCTGCTGCACGTGCTCGAACACGCCGGCATCGCCACGCTGTGGCGCGACAACCAGTCCGGCTGCAAGGGCGTGTGCGACGGCCTGACGATCCAGCGCCTGGACGACGCCAAGGACCCGCAGCTGTGCAAGGACGGACGCTGCATGGACGAGATCCTGCTGCAGGATCTGGCCACCCAGGTGCGCGCCAAGCCCGGCGACCGCGTGGTCGTGCTGCACCAGCTCGGCAGCCACGGCCCCAGCTATTTCGAACGCTATCCGGCCAGCTTCCGCCGCTTCACCCCGACCTGCGACACCGCCGACCTGGGCAACTGCGAGCGCGACCTGATCGCCAATGCCTACGACAACTCGCTGCTGTACACCGACCACCTGCTGGCGCGCACCGTGTCCACGCTGGAGGCGATGCCCGACTACGACACCGCGATGATCTACCTGTCCGACCACGGCGAATCGCTGGGCGAAAAGGGCCTGTACCTGCACGGCGTGCCGTATGCGATCGCGCCGCAGGAGCAGACCCACGTGCCGATGGTGATGTGGTTCTCGCCCGGCTTCGCCAGCGATCGCGGCCTGGATCTGGCCTGCGTGCGTGCGCGTTCGCGCCAGTACGCCGACCAGGACAACCTGTTCCCGTCGGTGCTGGGCCTGATGCAGGTCAGGACCGGGGTCTACGAACGTTCGCGCGATCTGTTCGCGCAATGCGCCAGCTAGCGCTGCCGGGAATCGGGAATCGGGAATCGAAGACCGAGGGCGGATAGAAGTGCGTGCCCTTGCCGCGCGGCAGGCGGCCCTTGCGGCGGACGGGACGGACCACTAGCCTCGTCGCATTCGTCACCGAAGGATCCGCCGTGAACCACCGCCATCTGCTGCTTGCGCTGTGCATCGGCGCGAGCGTGCTTGCGCTGTCCGCGTGCCGCAAGGAAGCGACCACCCAGACCGGCACCGCGCCGGCGCCGGCCGCGCCCGGCGAGAGCGCCGACCAGTTCGTCGCCCGCATCAACGAGGAATACCGCGCGCTGCTGCCGGAGCTGACCTCGGCGCAGTGGCTGTCGATCACCTACATCAACGGCGACTCGGAGCGGCTGGTGGCCAAGGCCAACGAGCGCTGGCTGACCACGCTCAACGGCTGGATCGCGCAGGCCAAGCGCTACGAGGGCAAGCCGATGTCGGCCGACAGCGCGCGTGCGCTGCAGCTGCTGAAGCTGATGACCGCGATGCCGGCGCCGCGCGATCCGGCCAGGCTGGCCGAACTGGCCCAGCTGACCTCGAAGATGGAAGGCGCCTACGGCGCGGCGTCCTATTGCACCGGCGAGGGCGATGCGCGCCGTTGCCGGCAGCTGGGCGAACTGGAGGACGTGCTGCGCCGCAGCCGCGACTACGACCAGCAGCTCGACGCGTGGCAAGGCTGGCACGGCACCGCACAGCCGCTGCGCCAGGACTACCAGCGCTTCGTCGAACTGGTCAACGAAGGCGCGCGCGAGATGGGCTATGCCGATACCGGCGCGATGTGGCGCAGCGGCTACGACATGCCGCCGGCGCAGATCGCCGCCGAGACCGACCGGCTGTGGGCCCAGGTCAAGCCGCTGTACGAGCAACTGCACTGCTACACCCGCGGCAAGCTCGACGCCGAGTACGGCAAGGACAAGGGCGAGGTCGCCGGCGGGCTGCTGCCGGCGCACCTGCTCGGCAACATGTGGCAGCAGGACTGGAGCAACCTGTGGGACCTGCTGCAACCCTACCCCGGCGCCGGCAGCCTGGACATCACCGACACGCTGGAGAAGCAGTACCAGAGCAACCTCGGCGCGGCGCTGGCGCGGCGCAATGGCGACACTTCGCCGGAGGCGCGGTTCATGGCCCAACGCGACGCGCAGCTGCAGAGCGCCAAGCAGATGACCGAGCGCGCGCAGGATTTCTACACCTCCCTGGCGATGCCCAAGCTGCCGGACAGCTACTGGGCGCGCAGCCAGTTCATCAAGCCGCTGGACCGCAACGTGGTCTGCCACGCCAGCGCCTGGGACATGGACATGGCCGGCGACGTGCGCACCAAGATGTGCATCAAGCCGAACGAGGAAGACTTCACCACCATCTACCACGAACTCGGCCACATCTATTACGACCTGGCCTACAACCCGTTGCCGCCGCTGTTCCAGGGCGGCGCCAACGACGGCTTCCACGAGGCGATCGGCGACACCATCGTGCTGGCGATGACCCCGCAGTACCTGCATTCGATCGGCCTGGTCGAAGCGCCGCAGCTCAGCCGCGAAGCGCTGATCAATGCGCAGATGCGCATGGCGCTGAGCAAGGTCGCGTTCCTGCCGTTCGGACTGATGATCGACCGCTGGCGCTGGGGTGTGTTCGACGGCTCGATCGCGCCGGAGCACTACAACCAGGCCTGGTGGGACCTGAAGGCCAAGTACCAGGGCGTGGCTCCGCCGTCGCCGCGCGGCGAGGAGTTCTTCGACCCAGGCGCCAAGTACCACGTCCCCGGCAACACCCCGTACACCCGCTATTTCCTGTCGCACATCCTGCAGTTCCAGTTCTACAAGGGCCTGTGCGACGCCGCCGGCTACAAAGGCCCGCTGTACGAGTGCACCTTCTACGGCAATAAGGAGGCCGGGCAGAAATTCTGGTCGATGCTGCAACGTGGCGGCAGCCAGCCGTGGCAGGCCACGCTGAAGGAACTCACCGGCAACGACAAGCTCGACGCCGCCCCGCTGCTGGAATACTTCGCGCCGATGCAGGAGTGGCTCAAGCAGCAGAACCAGGGGCAGATGTGCGGCTGGGAAGCGCCGAAGGCGGTGCAGGCGGCAGTGCCAAAGTAGTCACTCCTCGGAAAAGCCTGACATTCAACGATAAGGGCCGCTGATGCGGCCTTATGCGTCATGGGCGAAGATTAATTACCTCCAATCCTCCTTACCCCCTTTTGCTCAATATAAGCTGCGGAGGTGAAGAACGCCGTTCTCGCCAATCACCTCTACAGAGCTTCAGCAAATCGAAACCTCAGCCAGTTGACAAAAGGCCAAGCAACAGCTCGCCCAGCGAATTTCCTGACTCATTGCTCGCAGGAGATTCTTTAGCTCACGAATCTCGATTAAACGACAAACAAGCGAGTGGCGGACCTATGCGTTATGAATTCCGGATAAAACTGGACCTTACCGCACTTCATGGCACATGAACGGACTGGACATCAAACTCATAGCCGTCAGGTATTTCATAAACACGAACAGACAGCACCAAATCGCTCACACCTTCTTCAAGGGTGTAAAGATCAATCAAAGCATCCCAGTATTCACGCATCCATTGACAGACCGAAGTCTGCCACGCCTCCTCCGGCAAGCTCCTTAAATGCGCCCCGTAATTTTCGATATTTCTTGCGATCCTTTGAGCATCGCTTGGCGAAAGCCGCCGCGCCTCCCTAATACCTGCGAGTTGAAAATTTTCTTGCTTGAGCGCCTCAACAATCTCCTGAAGCGGGCGCCTCCAGAGCAATGGAATCGCCTGTTGATTTTCCTCATCCTTCAAAACCTGAGTTTCTTTGTTCATTGATCAATTTCCCGAATGAAGGTCCTTGTGGCATTGAGTGCAAACTTCTGCGTGATTCTCAGGCACTGTCCTACCTCCATCTGCATGACGCTTAATGTGATGGCCAGCCGAATTCGACCCATCAATTTTCTTTCCGCATCCATTTGCGCACTGATGACCCTGTTCAGCGCGCTTAGCTTCACGTTCAGAGTCTGAAAAGAGGCGCTTTGGATCCCGCTCAGACTTGGGAACGGAGCCAGGGCCAGTAGGAGGAGTTGGCAACTTTCCTGCGGCCGAGTCCGCCTCGGCTGCATTGTCAGCACCATCCGGATCAGGCGAAGCATTACTCGCTTGCGAGACTGGATTCCCTTGACGATCGCGCCGCACGGGATCCCGTGCGGCGGATCTAATACCCCTATCTGGGCGCCCATCGCCATTTGTGTCTTTTCCGGAAGAAGAGCCCGATGAGGGCGAATCATCCTGTTCATCCCGGCCATGCGTTCCGGATGAATAAGGCGGAAACGACCTAAGAATACGAGCAAGCGTACTTTGCCTGCCATCTGGGTCGGTAAACTTATATGGATTGTTATTTCCATATGAATACCTATTAAAATTCCTTAGATCATTTGACTCATAAGCAGTAACAGGATCAACACTCAGCATTACACCGATGGCGGGATCGTAATACCGCTGCTGCATATAAGCCAGCCCAGTCGCCGCATCCATGACGTGCCCCGTATAACCAGGCCCATCCGTCAGCGGACGATTCAGCAGGCTGCCATACGGCTCGTACTCGCTACGCTCCACCACATTGCCGCTGGCGTCAGTCACCGCGACTGGCGTTCCCAGTGCGTCGGTGTGGTAGTAGATGACGGTCTGCGCATTTGCAGTCGCCATCAGGAACAGCGACAGCAGCAGAAGGATGATCGTGCGCTTCATGGCATTCTCCCCTTATTGCCCGACGGCCGTGACTTCGGCCGACCACGCGGAGCACCCGTTGTTGTTGCAGGCGCAGACCTTGAACTTCGCCGACAGGTTCGGCGCGCCGCTCACGGTACTGGCCGTCATCCGGTTGGGGCCGTTGTAGACGATCGGACCGTTGAGCATGTAGCTGGTCGCACCCGTCGAGGCGCCCCAACTGGCGCTGTAGCGCGTCTGGCTGGTGCTGGGCGTGGTGTAGTACGCCTTGAGTCCTGTCGGTACTGGCGGCGGCAAGGCGACCACCACCGTTCCCGTCCCGGACGTGCCGCTGCACCCCGAGCCGTTGCACGCGCGGACACGGTAGACGTAGCTGCCATCGCCCTTGCCAGAGATTCCAGCACTTGTCCCGCCGCCGTTGTAGACCTGGCTCCAACTGCTGCCGCCGTTGCTGCTCTCCTCCAGTTGGTAACTGGTGGCCGTCGCCACCGCCGACCAACTCACGGAGTAGCTGCCGGTGTTGCTGCTGCTGGGTACGGACAGGCTGGGGGTGGACGGCGGCAGCAACACGGTGGTCGTCGCGGTCGCCGAATAGGAACTACAGCCGGAGCCATTGCAGGCACGTACGCGGTAGGCATAGTTGCCGTTGCCCTTACCGGAGATCCCAGCGCTAGTCCCGCTCCCGTTGTAGACCTGACTCCAATTGCTGCCGCCGTCGCCGCTCTCGTCCAACTGGTAGCTGGAGGCGGTCGCCACACCCGACCAACTCACGGAATAGCTACCGGTGCCGCTGCTGCCGGGCACGGAGAGGCTGGGGGTGGAAGGTGGCAACAGCACGGTGGTCGTTGCGGTCACCGAATAGGCGCCGCAGCCGGAGCCGTTGCACGCGCGCACGCGGTAGGCATAGCTGCCGTTGCCTTTACCGGAAATCGCGGCGCTGGTCCCACCGGCGTTGTAGATCTCCGACCAACTGCTGCCGCCGTTGCCGCTTTCTTCCAGCTGGTAGCTCGACGCGGTGGCGACGCTGGACCAGCTCACCGAGTAGCTACCGTTGGCACTGCTGGCGGGCGCTGACAGGTTCGGTGTGGCTGATGGAGGCAACGCCACGGTCGTCGTCGCAGTCGCCGAGTAAGCGCTACACCCGCTGTTGTTGCACGCCCGCACTCGATAGGCATAGGCGCCGTTGCCCTTGCCGCTGATCGCGGTACTGGTGCCGCTGGCGTTGTAGATCTGCGACCAGCTGCTGCCGCCGTTGCCGCTTTCGTCCAGTTGATAGCTGGTGGCGGACGCCACCGCGTTCCAGCTCACCGAGTAGCTGCCGGTGGCGTTGCTCGCAGGAGCAGACAGACTAGGCGCGCTCGCGGGAGGAAGCTGGACCACGGTGGTCCCCACGTTCGAGTACGCACTGCAGCCACCCGCGTTGCAGGCGCGGACGCGGTAGGTGTAGGTTCCGCTGCCCTTGCCGCTGATCACCTTGGTGGTGTCGTTGGCGCTGTAGATCTGCGACCAGGACGTGCCGCCGTTGCTACTTTCCTCCAGTGGGTAGCTGGTGCTGGCGGCAACGCTCGTCCAGGAGACGGTGTAGCTGCCGGTGCTGTTGGCGGACGGCGTGCTCAGCGCAGGCGCGGACGATGGCGCCGGCGGCGGCGGCAGCACGGCGGTGGTGGTCGAGATGCCGGCGACCAGGCTCCCTGCCACGTAGACGTACGCCATGGCTTTGCCCTGGCGCAGGTCGTCGGCATACAGCAGTTGTCCATCGCGGTTGTAGAAGCTGCGCTTGCCGCCGGTGGTGTAGTCCAGCACCCGGCGACCGGCGCCGTCGTATGCGTAGCTGGCCTTGCCGGCAACGCTGCGCAACCGGTTGCCATAGTCGAACTGGTACAACTCGCCATTCTTGTTGGACAGGTTGCCCTGTACGTCGTAGGCCAGGCCGATGACGGTCGACCCTCCTGCCCCCTGGGTCACGTTGCTCAGGCGATTGTGCGCATCGTAGACATAGCTGTGATCGCGCCCATGCACACGGACGCTGGCCAGATTGTCGAGCACGTCGTAGGAGTAGCGCGCGATATTGTCGCCACCGAACATTACCGACTCTGCCGTGATCAACCGATCCAGGCCGTCGTAGGTCATGCTGCGGGTCTGCCGCGTCGTCGCGTAGTCGGTGACCGAGGCGACGTTGGCATTGGCGTCGTAGGCATAGGCCATGTCCAGCGGGCCGCCGCCGCCGACATCGCTGCTGCGCGCAGGCAACTGCCGCGCGTTCTGCGCCATCGTGTGGGCGATGCCGTTGCCGTAGGTGAATTGCTTGACCGCGCCATTAGGGTAGTAGCTGATGCCCGTCGCGTATGTGCCTGCCTGGGTGGGCTGCCCCAAGGCATTGGGCGCGTAGTCCACGCTCAGGCCAGGCGATGTCTGCATGGCGAGATGGCCATTGGCGTTGTAGCCGTAGCCGGCGGACCAATCGACATCGCCCCATTGCAGCCGCTCGCTGCTGGGCAGGCGCCGCTTGTTGTAACCGTAAGTCGTGGTGACCGCATTGCCCGAGGCGTCGCTGGCGACCATCGAGGCGACCAGGCCGTCCGGCAGATAGGTATAGGTGGTATTGCCGTTGCCGTCAGGGAAGGCGAGCGTCTTGATCCGGTTGCGCGCGTCGTAGGTGCGGGCGGCCTTGCGGGCGGCGATCGGCGCCGCCGTGCCGCTGGCATGGCAGGCAGTCGAAGGGTCCAGACCTGCAGCCGACCATGCGAGGTTGCCGGCGCCATCGTAGGCGGACAGGGTCGCGCCAGTTTCCGGCTCGACGCTGCGGCACAGTTGCTGGTAGCTGTCGTAGGCGAAGCTGCGCGTCACCGCAAGACTGCCGTCCGCATTGCGGCGGGTCAGCGACAGCGGCTTGCCGTACGCGTCGCGTGCGATGTCCATGTACGCGCCTTCGGGAAGGCTCAAGCTCACCGGCCAGTCCGCGCTCGGCTGGTCGAAAGCCATGTAACCCGTGATGGTGCTCTGGTTCCTGGGGTTGGTGGTCTGGGTCAGGAAGCCGGACAGGTATTGGGTGGTGGTGGTCAGCAGGCCCAACTCGCTGTCCTGGGAAACCGATGTGGTCCGGCCCAGGGCGTCGTACTCGGTCCAGGTTCCCGTTCCCAGTTGGTCGGTGGTACCCGGATAGGAAGCGAACAGCACGCGCCCGGCGTGGTCGTACTGGTAGCGATTGAAGCGTTGCGTGGCGGCGACGTTGGCCGTGTCCTGCTCCTGGACCAGCAAAGGACGCCACAGTCCATCGAAGTAGGTGATCTTCCTGCTGTTCCCGGTCGCGATCGTTTGCCGCCAGTGCCCGGACCCGATGCCGAACTCGGCCGCATCGACGCGTTCGAACGACAGCGTGGTCGGCGCCCAGGCCACGGTATCGCCTGTGGGATAGGCGATACCGCTGATGCGTCCCATCGCGTCGTACGTGTAGGACGTCGTATAGCCGTTCTCATCGGTCACCGAGTCGATCAAGCCGCGATTGCTGACCACGGCCGAGTCGCTGGTTCCATCCGCATAGGCAATGTTCTGCGGCAGGCCGAGCTTCCATCCCCCCAGCGTGGTGGTGTTGCTGTTGCCATCGGTCACCGACGCCACCGTGCCATCGGTGTTGTAGCCGATCGACTGGATCAGTTTGCCGAAGCGGCTGATCTGCGTGGGCAGCGCAGTCGCAGCGTCGTAGTTGGTGCTCGACATGACCTCTGCTGCACCCGGTGCCGTCTTGGTCACCGAGGCAACTTGCCCCAGCACCCACTTGCCCAGGTTGTCGCTGTAGGCGGTGGCCTCGGTCCGGGAGTTCCCCAGCGTACTGGAACGGGTGACGCTGGTCGGGCGCGCGAACGCGTCGTAGGCATTTACCAGCGACTGGAAGGAAACGCCCTGCTGCGTGATCGTGGTCCGCTTCAGCGGACGCAGCCCCGATGTCGAGATATCGTCGTTGTTGCCCATATTGTCGGAGCCGACAAGATTCGGGAACGGCATGGCAGCGACATCCGCGGTGGCGACATACTCGTTCTCGCTTGTGCTCAGGATCGTCACGACATCGCCTGAGCCACTATTGGTCACGGTCCCGGTCTCCGCCCCCAGGTCCACGCCTTCGTTGAGCTGGTACCAAGCGCCGAACTTGTAGCGTTTGAAGTCGTTCTCAGGACCGCGCACTTCGGTCTGCATGGACTTGCTGCAGGTCAGCTCGGGATTGGGAAGATCTGTGCGGGCGCAGGTTTCCTCGTAGGCCAGCGGCCGTGCGCCGATGTCATAGGTATAGGTCCACTGCATCGAGGGCAGGTCGGGCCCGGCGATCGACTTGCTGACCAGCGTCAAGGTATCCGAGAAGTTCGGAATGGTCAGATACTGGTAGGTGGTACTAGCTCCCGCTGCATCCATGAAACTGTTGCATTGCTTTGGAATGTTGTGGCGGAAATGCCGCTTCACCGAGAACGCGTAGGTTGCGGTCGCATTGCTCGGCAAGGTCACCGCATAGGTGAAATCTCCGCTGGAAGGTTCCGGCAGCGGACACCGAGCCGTGTCTGTGTACAGAGGCAACGAAGGGCTGGGAAGGATCTCCATGTTGCCGGTCTGGACATAGCGCGACTGCGCGTTGTCCGGCTGGGTGATGATCAGCGACTTGTCGTCGTAAGCGTATGTCCAGGTTCCCACGCTGGATTCGACCGAGGTGATGTTGGCGCCGGAGGTGCCGGTCACACTGATGTAGCGGCCGTCACTGGCATCGATCCGCGACAGCTGGTCGCCGTTGTACGTGTAGGTGACCCAGTTGCCGAAACGGTCCTCGATGCGCGTCGCCAGGAAGAAGACAGCCAGGCGGCTCATGGATGCTTTGGCCGAATAATTGCCAATGCGCTTGGAGATATCGGGGTGCGCCTTGCTGACGACCCAATCGAAATAGTACTTGTCGCCCTCCGGCGACAGCGCCACGAACCCTTCGCCCGGATATCCGTTCTTGGTGCTGGCCAGACAGGAGATGCGCCAGAAGTTCTTGGTGATCCATGGGTAGCTGGTGCCGTTGCTCGGCGCCGGCAACTGGCTGGCGGGCTCGTCCAGCATCGCCTGGTCGCCGGAGCCGGGAATGTGCATCCAGTTTCCCGACCAGTAGTCCGAGGCGGTCAAGGTGTAGTCCGGCGGCTGCGCGGGTTGGCTGCAGCGGCTGTTCGGACTGGATCCGTACACCTGCCAGCCGTTCGTGCTGAAGACGCCTTTGAGATAGGGCACATCGAGCGATCCGCCGACGCCGAACCCGCCCAGTTTGCCGCTACGGCCCGCGCCCTCGTCCTCGATGACATGCGACCGTTGCAGCCGGACGGGGAGCTTGCTGTTGCCTGGAATGTCGATATCGGTCCAGTTGAACTCCACCGCACCGTTCTTCAGGCTGACCTGTTCGCCGAAAGAGTCGACGCTCAGCCGACCGATGTCCTGCGACTGCTTGATGCGCTCGATGTATTTCTGATCGAACCTCAACTCCTGCGCATCGGCAAGCATTGCGAACGCCATCGCCAGCAGGACCACACCTGCGCGCAGGCGAAGAAATGTGTCGAACTTTTCCATGTTGTTCTCGAACTCGATCAGCGACCAATAGATGGCCATGCCTCGCCCGCGGCATGGCATGTGTCCATGAGCCGCAGGAGTGACTGGGTTCAATGCATGAGTTTGCAGCGCCGATCGATAGATCGAACGCAGGGACCATCCGCGACGCTTTACGTCGCTGGTATCCGTTGATATGAAACAGCGCCCACCGTTGCGGCAAGCACGACAGCACCCGAATGACGATCCATGTTTTCCCCCGATCTCGACACCATGCACCACTGCGCTTCAGTTCAAAGCGCAGCAGAGCGCAATCCCTTTGCAGACGGCGCAGCCATCACTACAGCACAGCAGCATTGCACCGCCGATTACCCGCGCCTCAACTGTGATAGCGCGCACCTGAGGCTGTCAAGAGGAATTTTGCCGACTGCTCGTTAGCGGCTACGCAATGTGTGTAACAACTGGACAGGCCAGGAAATTTCCAAAGACCGCGTGGACGCATCGGCAGCAGCCGCCGACTCAATCGTCCGCCAGCCGCGCCCAACGTTCGTGGTCGCGCCACACCCCGCCGATGCGCAGGTAGCGCGGCGAATAGCCTTCGTGGCGGAAACCGGCGCGTTTGACCAGCGCCAGCGAGCGTGCGTTGTCCGGCTGGATGTTGGCCTCCACCCGATGCAGGCCCAGTTCGGAAAACCCGTAGGCCACGCACAGCCGCAAGGCATGCGTCATCAGCCCGCGGCCTTCGCAGCCGGCCATCGCGTGGTAGCCCAGGTAGGCGCTCTGGAAACAGCCGCCGACGATCTGGCTGAAGGTGAACAGGCCGGCGACCTCGCCGCTGTCGCGCGCGCGCGCCAGCAGTGCGACGTTGCTGCCGTCCAGGGTCTGCGCGTACCAGGCGTTGAAGCCGGGCACGTCGGTGAACGGATACGTCCACGGATGATGCAATGCGGTGCTGGCGCGGTGCGCCTGGATCAGCGCGAGCCCGTCGCGGCGCCGTACCCGCGCCAGCGACACGGCGGCGTCCGCGGCCTGGCTGGCGCTCTGGCCCATGTCTTCAGCCCGGCAGCGCCGCGCCGGCCCCGCGCTGCATGACCTGCGCGTGGCGCTCCTTGAACTCGTCGAAGCTCAGCCCCTGCGCCTGCGCATCGGCGTGCGCGGCGTCCTTCAGCGCATCCGAATACACCAGCCGCACCGGCGTGCCGGCGCGCTCGTGCAGTTCCGCGGCCTGCATGATCAGCGACAGCACCTGCGCGGCGCTCTCGCTCTGCCCGGCGATACGCCCGTCCATGCCCAGCACCCACTCGCCGTCGCGGCGCACGATGCCGGCCAGCAAGGTGCGCTGCTGGTCGCGCAGCTCGGCATGCGGTTCGATCGCGGTGGCCGCGGCGGCGGCGGCTTCGCTGCGGTGGCGCAGGCGTTCGGCAAGCTTCTTGCGCACGTCGCGGCGCTGCTTGGACTGGATGGACATGCGGTTTCCTCAACGATGACCCGGCGACGATAGCCCAACCGCGGCGCCGGCGTCACACCGGATCGGCCGGCTCCAGCTGCGGCACCTGGCTGCCGGGCCGCGGCAGGCGCTTGCCGCTGCGCCTCTCCCAGCGCCAGAAGCCCCAGCCGATCAGCAAGAACGCGCCCGAGCCCAGCGCCAGGTGCATCGGCCGGCCGCTGAGCAGCGGCGACAGCACACCGGCCACCACGGTATTGAGCATCAGCTGGGTGAAGGCCTGCAACGACGAGGCCAGCCCGCGCTGGCGCGGGTACATGTCCAGCACCGCCAGCGCCAGGATCGGGAAGATCAGCGCCATGCCCAGCCCGGCCACGAAGATCGGCAGCACCGCCCACGGCAGCGCGATCTGCGGCGCGATCGCGGTGTAGGCGATGTTGCCGACCATCGACACGCCGCAGCAGATGAAGCCGATGCGCACCTGCCGCATCGGCCCGATGCGCCCGGCCATGCGCCCGGACAGGAACGAACCCAGGGTCATGCCGCCGATGGTGGGAATGAACAGCCAGGCGAAATCGCGCTCGGTGCGGTGCAGCAGGTCGATGATGAACACCGGCGCCGAGGCGATGTACAGGAACACGCCGGCGAAGTTGAACGCGCCGGCCGCGGCCAGGCGCTGGAAGCGCGCATTGAACGCGATCGACACGTAGTCGCGCAGCAGCGTGCGCGGCGCCAGCGGCGTGCGCATTTGCGGCGGATGCGTCTCCGGCATCCAGCGCAGCGTAGCGACCAGCAACAGCAGCGAGAACCCGACCAGGAACCAGAAGATCGTCGGCCAGCCGGCGCCGGTGGCCAGGATCCAGCCGCCGATGATCGGCGCGATCGCCGGGGCGATGCCGAAGATCATCGACACCTGGCTCATCAGCCGCTGCGCGTCGTGGCCGTGGTACAGGTCGCGGATCACCGCGCGGCCGACGATCATGCCCACGCCGGCGGAGAACCCCTGCAGCGCGCGGAACGCCAGCAGCATGGGCAGGTCGCGCGACAGCGCGCAGCCGGCCGAGGCCAGGATGAACACCACCAGGCCGCCGACGATCACCCGCCTGCGGCCCCAGGCATCGGACATCGGCCCATGCGCCAGGCCCATCAGCGCGTAGGCCAGCAGGTATACGCTGACCGTCTGCTGGATCGCCACCGGATCGGCGCGCAGGCGCTGCGCCAGCTGCGGGAACGCCGGGAAGATGGTGTCGATCGAGAACGGGCCGAACATCGCCAGCCCGGCCAGCAGCAATGCCAGGCGGCGGGTCGAGATCGTCGGGAGCGTCATGCGCAGGATCCTGGAAAGCCGGCCGCACGCAACCCGGGTGGGCGAACACGCGACGACACCGTCCAAGGGACGGAACGATGGGGAGAGGGAATGCCGCCATGATAGACCCTTGCCAGTGCCGCGTTAAGCGGCGCGGCCGCGGCCACGCCGCAGCGGGGCGCAGGCCCGCATGTTCAGCGAGCCGCGGCAGGCCCGCCGGGCGGGCCGTGCGGAGGCCGCCGTGGGCGCCGCCGGCCACGCTATAATCGCCCGGCAGCATGGTGGGAGAAGCGGGGCGACCCGCTGCCGAAGGCGCAAACGCCCGTAATCGCTCAGGCCCGATACCACCCGCACCAAGACTCTGGAGAGACCGGTCCAACCCGGCGCCGAAGGGGCACGAAGCGCAGCGCACCCCGCCGCCGCTTCCAAACTCTCAGGCAAAAGGACAGAGGGGCAGTGGGAAGACATGTGGCTTCCCGTCGGTCGTGTCCGCAGCTGCGGCCGACGGCGGCATCCGTGCGTCCTCCGCCCTTCGTGCCCTCCTCTGCCGGACGACCGCCATGTCTAAGACCCCCTCGCTGCGCGACCTCGAACACCACTCGGCCTTCGTCGAACGCCATATCGGCCCGAACGACGCCGAGATCGCGCACATGCTGCGCACCGTCGGCCACGACTCGCTGGACGCGCTGACCGACGCCATCGTGCCGGGCAAGATCAAGTCGCCGGCCGCGCTGGCGCTGCCCGACGCGATCACCGAAGAGGAAGCGCTGGCCAAGATCGGCGCCATCGCCGACAGGAACCAGGTGCTGCGCAGCTTCATCGGCCAGGGCTACTACGGCACCCACACGCCGAAGGTGATCCTGCGCAACATCCTAGAGAACCCGGCCTGGTACACCGCCTACACGCCGTACCAGGCGGAGATCTCGCAAGGCCGCATGGAAGCGCTGATCAACTTCCAGACCATGTGCGCGGACCTGACCGGCATGGAGATCGCCAATGCCTCGCTGCTGGACGAGGCCACCGCCGCGGCCGAGGCGATGACCCTGGCCAAGCGCTCGGCCAAGGCCAAGTCCGACACCTTCTTCGTGCACGACGCGGTGCATCCGCAGACCCTGGAACTGCTGCGCACCCGCGCCGAGCCGCTGGGCATCGTGCTGCGCGTGGGCACGCCGGAGGAAGCGCTGCAGGCCGAGTGCTTCGGCGTGCTGCTGCAGTACCCGGACAGCTTCGGCCACATCGGCGACCACAAGGCATTGGCCGACGCCGTGCATGCGCGTGGCGGCCTGGTCGCGGTGGCCACCGACCTGCTGGCGCTGACCCTGATCGCCGCGCCCGGCGAATGGGGCGCGGACATCGTGGTCGGCAACTCGCAGCGCTTCGGCGTGCCGTTCGGCTTCGGCGGCCCGCACGCGGCGTTCATGGCCTGCCGCGACGCCTACAAGCGCTCGATGCCGGGGCGCCTGATCGGCGTGTCGATCGACGCGGCCGGCAACCCCGCCTACCGCCTGACCCTGCAGACCCGCGAACAGCACATCCGTCGCGAGAAGGCCACCTCCAACATCTGCACCGCGCAGGTGCTGCTGGCGGTGATGGCCGCGATGTATGCGGTCTACCACGGCCCCGACGGCCTGACCCGCATCGCCCGGCGCACCCATCGCCTGGCCGCGATCCTGGCCGCGGCGCTGCGCAATGCCGGCGTCGCCGTCGGCGAGCGCTTCTTCGACACCCTGCACGTCAAGGCGATCGACGCCGAGGCGATCCATGCCAAGGCGCGCGCGGCCGGCATCAACCTGCGCGCGATCGACAGCGAGGCGCTGGGCATCAGCCTGGACGAGACCAGCACCCGCGCCGACGTGGTCGCGCTGGCGCAGCTGTTCGGCGCGCGCGCCGACATCGACGCGCTCGATGCGGTCACTGCCGACGCATTGCCGCAGGACCTCAAGCGCAGCAGCGCGTTCCTGCAGCACCCGGTGTTCAACACCCACCACAGCGAGCACGAGCTGCTGCGCTACATGCGCGCGCTGGCCGACAAGGATCTGGCGATGGATCGCACCATGATCCCGCTGGGCAGCTGCACGATGAAGCTCAACGCCACCGCCGAGATGATCCCGGTGACCTGGCCGCAGTTCGGCGCGATCCATCCGCTGGCGCCGGCCGAACAATCCGCCGGCTACGCGCAGCTGATCGACGAACTGGAAGCGATGCTGGTCGAATGCACCGGCTACGACACGGTCAGCCTGCAGCCCAACTCCGGCGCGCAGGGCGAATACGCCGGCCTGCTGGCGATCCGCGCCTATCACCGTTCGCGCGGCGAGGCGCATCGCGACATCTGCCTGATCCCCGAGTCCGCGCACGGCACCAACCCGGCCTCGGCGCAGATGTGCGGCATGAAGGTGGTGGTCACCAAGTGCGACGCCAACGGCAACGTCGATGTCGACGACATCCGCGCCCAGGCCGAAAAGTACAGCGAGCGCCTGGCCGCGCTGATGATCACCTACCCGTCCACCCACGGCGTGTTCGAGGAAGACGTGGTGGCGATCTGCGAGGCGGTGCATGCGCACGGCGGCCAGGTCTACACCGACGGCGCCAACATGAACGCGCTGGTCGGCGTGGCCAAGCCCGGCAAGTGGGGCTCGGACGTGTCGCACCTGAACCTGCACAAGACCTTCTGCATCCCGCACGGCGGCGGCGGCCCGGGCGTGGGCCCGTGCGCGGTGAAGTCGCACCTGGCACCGTTCCTGCCCAAGACCCTGGGCGACGACGGCGAGGTCGGGATGGTCAGCGCGGCCAGCTTCGGCAGCGCCTCGATCCTGCCGATCAGCTGGATGTACATCACCATGATGGGCAGCGCCGGGCTGCGCAAGGCGACCCAGGTCGCGCTGCTCAACGCCAACTACATCGCCAAGCGCCTGGCGCCGCACTACAAGACGCTGTACACCGGCCGCAACGGCCTGGTCGCGCACGAGTGCATCCTCGACGTGCGTCCGCTGGAGAAGACCAGCGGCATCGGCGCCGAGGACATCGCCAAGCGGCTGATCGACTTCGGCTTCCACGCGCCGACGCTGAGCTTCCCGGTCGCCGGCACGCTGATGGTGGAGCCGACCGAGAGCGAATCGCTGCACGAGCTGGACCGTTTCATCGACGCGATGATCCAGATCCGCGAAGAGATCCGCGCGATCGAGGACGGTCGCCTGGACCGCGAGGACAACCCGCTCAAGCACGCCCCGCACACCGCCGCGCAGGTCACCGCCGGCGAGTGGACCCACGCCTACCCGCGCGAGCTGGCCGCGTTCCCGCTGCCCACGCTCAAGCAGGCCAAGTACTGGCCGCCGGTGGCGCGGGTGGACAACGTCTACGGCGACAAGCACGTGATGTGCGCGTGCATCCCAGTGGATGCATACAAGGACGACGTGGTGGCGTAACTGCCGCCGAGCCGCCCGCCCTCCGAACCCAGCCGCGTAGCCCGCGACTGGGTTTTTTCATGCCTGCGATGTCCATGCGACACTCTGCGGCATCGTTTTCGATGCCCGACGCGGAGCCGCGCACATGGCCGTGGAGAAACTGGATCACGTGCAGCTTGCGATGCCGGCCGGCGGCGAAGCGGCGGCGCGCGCGTTCTACGCAGGCGCGCTCGGCATCCCCGAAGTGCCCAAGCCGGCGCATCTGGCGGCGCGCGGCGGCTGCTGGTTCGAACGCGGCGCGCTCAAGGTCCACCTCGGGGTGGAACAGGATTTCCGCCCGGCCAGGAAGGCCCATCCCGCGTTCATCGTCACGGGTCTCGCCGATCTGGTCCAGGCGCTGACCGCCGGCGGCTATCGGGTTGCCGAAGACCAGCCGCTGGACGGCTACGAACGGCGCTACGTCGAGGATCCTTTCGGCAATCGGATCGAACTGATGGAGCCACGCGCCGGCTAAGCGCCCGCGCGCGCCTCAGCCTGGCGCGGCCACGCCCTGCATCTCCGCCGCCGCGTCCCGCGCATGCGCGCAGCGATTGCGGCCATTGCGCTTGGCGCGGTACAGCGCGGCGTCGGCGTGGTGCAGCAGATCGATCGCCGCCTCGGCGCTGGCCGGGTGGGTGGCGATGCCGATGCTGACCGTGACCACGCCCAGCGGGCTGGCCGGGTGCGGGATCTGCCGCTGCTCGACCGTCGCCAGCAGGCGCCGCGCGATCGCGTGCGCGGCGTCGGCCACGGTGTCCGGCAGCACCACCGCGAATTCCTCGCCGCCGTAGCGCGCCACCGTGGCGGTGTGCGCGGGCAAGGCCTCGGCCAGCGCGGTGGCCACCTCCACCAGGCAGGCGTCGCCGACCACGTGGCCGTGGCTGTCGTTGAACTGCTTGAAGAAATCGATGTCGATCATCAGCAGCGAGCAGTCCAGGCCGCCGTCCAGGTCGCGCAGCCGCGCCGCCAGGCCGACGCGGTTGGCGATGCCGGTCAGCGGATCGCGCGCCACCTGCTGCTGCAGGCGGCGCGTGCTCACCCGGCTCAGCCGCTGGATCTCCAGATGCTCGCTGTGCAGGAACGCCACGTGCGCGCCGTACACCATCACCGCCAGCGTGGCCGCAGCCATGCCCCAGAAGAAGCTCACCCGCGACACGCTGATCGCCAGCAGCAGCACCGCCAGCGAGAACACGATCGGCGCGAACGCGGCGATCAGCTCCGCGCCGCGCAGGCTCGGCCGCGCGTGGCGCAGCCAGCGCCCCCGCGGCAGCGACGCCACCAGCACCAGCGCCATGCCGGGCAGATCGATCAGCAGCCCGCCCCACCACGGCAGCCCGCCCAGCTCGATGCGGTTGTACAGCGCCGCCACCGCGCCGTTGATCCACAGGTAGACGCAGGCGCTGAGATAGAAATGGCGACGGCTGCAGCCGCCGGCCCCGAGCAGGCGCAGCGTGGCCATCGACGCGAGCAGCAGGTCGATCGCATCGGCGTGATTGATGATCAGGCTGACGTCGGGTTCTGAGAAACCATTGCTCGACGACAGCGCCAGGTCGATCAGCAGGAATAGCAGGCCGGCGCCGACCAGCGCCAGCACTGCATCCAGTGCCACGATCAGCCGCGGCTGCGACCGGTTGAACGAGCGTGCGATCAGGTACAGCGCCGGGATCATCGACGAGCCGGAAAACATCACGCCCAGTTTCTGCAGCACGGGACCGTACAGCGGAAACAGCAATGCCAGCAGGTTGCAGCCGGTCCACAGCATCTGCACGCCGACCATGTAGCCCAGCAGCCGCCACGGCATCCGGTCCACCGCCGGCGCACGCCACAGCCGGCGCAACACGGCCAGCACCGCCATCGCCTGTACCGCCAGGCCGCACCATTGCGCAGCAGGCATGCTGGTGCCGCCAGCGTGCGCGACCAGCGCATGCGCGAGCAACAATCCGATCACGACGATAGGCAAGAACACGTTCGGTCTCCGTCGCACGCCACTGCACTGCGTCGGCCGCTGCCGCTGCACACCCCCCACACTTGCAGCGCCCCTGCAAGGAGCGATGCTCAACGCTCTATCGGCTCCCCGCCGTCTTCCTGTAGCTCCAGCTTAGCGGCAATGCCCGCGCCGCGACAGGCCAGCCGCAGCGGACGCGCTCACGGCGCACCGCACATGCCGGCGACGACGCCATCCGGCAGCAGCAGCCGCACCCTTCCGCACCAATCA
Source organism: Xanthomonas campestris pv. phormiicola (assembly GCA_025666215.1). Taxonomy (NCBI): domain Bacteria; kingdom Pseudomonadati; phylum Pseudomonadota; class Gammaproteobacteria; order Lysobacterales; family Lysobacteraceae; genus Xanthomonas; species Xanthomonas campestris. Next base: position 3,817,313 of record CP102593.1, read on the forward strand.
CGCACCGCGGGTCACCTCCCCTTTCGGCGACCCGCGCCACAGGCCGCAGCCCCGTCCTCACGCCATGCTCGGACAGGTTGCACGGATCGTTCACGCCTGCCGGCACAGCATCGACCCGAATCCTGACGGCGTCCCTTTCCGCGCATTGCGCATCCATTCGCAGCGCGAATGTCCTAGCCGTCCCCGCCTCATCCCCCGGAGCGTTCATTCATGGCCAGCCCGTCCCGCAAGCCCAGCAAATCCAGCCCCCCCGTCGATACCAGCGCCGTCGCCGACCAGCGCGGTCGCGGCGACGAACTGCACCAGAGCGCCGGCGGCACGCATCCGCCGCTGACCACCAATCAGGGCATTCCGATCGCCGACAACCAGAACTCGCTGCGCGCCACCCCACGCGGGCCGACGTTGCTGGAAGATTTCATCCTGCGCGAGAAGATCACCCACTTCGACCACGAACGCATCCCCGAGCGCATCGTGCATGCGCGCGGCAGCGCCGCGCACGGCTATTTCGAACTGACCGCCTCGCTGGACAAGTACACCACCGCCAAGATCCTCACCGAGGTCGGGGTCAAGACACCGGTGTTCACCCGCTTCTCCACCGTCGCCGGCGGTGCCGGCTCGGTGGACACGCCGCGCGACGTGCGCGGCTTCGCGGTCAAGTTCTACACCAAGGAAGGCAACTGGGACCTGGTCGGCAACAACATCCCGGTGTTCTTCATCCAGGACGCGATCAAGTTCCCGGACCTGATCCATGCGGTGAAGATGGAGCCGGACCGCGGCTTCCCGCAGGCGGCCAGCGCTCACGACACGTTCTGGGACTTCATCTCGCTGACTCCCGAATCGCTGCACATGATCATGTGGGCGATGAGCGACCGCACCATTCCGCGCTCGCTGCGCATGATCGAAGGCTTCGGCATCCACAGCTTCCGCCTGCTCGATGCGAACGGCAACAGTACCTTCGTCAAGTTCCATTGGCGGCCCAAGCTCGGCCTGCAATCCACGGTGTGGGACGAGGCGGTGAAGCTGGCCGGCGCCGATCCGGATTTCCATCGCCGCGATCTGTTCGAAGCGATCCAGCAAGGCGATTTCCCGGAATGGGAGCTGGGCGTGCAGCTGTTCACCGAAGAAGAGGCGGCCAAATTCCCGTTCGACCATCTCGATTCCACCAAGCTGATCCCGGAAGAACTGGTGCCGCTGCGGATCGTCGGGCGCATGGTGCTGGACCGCTGGCCGGACAACTTCTTCGCCGAGACCGAGCAGGTGGCCTACTGCCCGGCCAACATCGCGCCCGGCATCGATTTCTCCAACGATCCGCTGCTGCAGGGCCGCCTGTTCTCCTACCTGGACACCCAGCTCAGCCGCCTGGGCGGGCCGAACTTCCACCAGATCCCGATCAACGCGCCGAAGTGCCCGTTCGCCAACATGCAGCGCGACGGCCACATGCAGATGGGCGTGCCCAAGGGCCGCGTGGCCTACGAGCCCAGCTCGCTGCAGGGCGACACCCCGCGCGAAAGCGCGCGCGGTTTCCCCAGCCACGCCACGCCCAGCGAGGACGGCGGCAAGGGCCGCGTGCGCGCGGAGAGCTTCGCCGACCACTACAGCCAGGCACGCATGTTCTTCCGCAGCCAGAGCAAGCCGGAGCAGGCGCACGTCGCCTCGGCGCTGGTGTTCGAGCTGTCGAAGGTGGAGACCGCGCATGTGCGTGAGGCCGTGGTCGGGCACCTGCGCCACATCGATCCGGCGCTGGCGCAGCGCGTGGCCGACGGCCTGGGCATGGACGCGTTGCCGCCGGCGCCAGCGGCCGCGGTCGCGCCGCAGGACATGCCGCCGTCGCCGGCGTTGCAGATCATCGGCAAGATGAAGCCCACCCTGCAGGGCCGCACGATCGGCATCCTGGTCCACGACGGTTCCGACGCGGCGACGGTGAAGGCGCTGCAGAAGGCGGCGCGCGACGCTGGCGCCACGGTCAAGATCGTCGCGCCGAAGCTGGGCGGCGCCAAGCTCAGCGACGGCAAGAAGCTGGCCGCGGACGGGCAGCTGGCCGGCACCCCGTCGTTCGTGTTCGACGCGGTGGCGGTGGTGCTGTCGGCCGAGGCGGGCAAGCTGCTGAGCAAGGAGTCGGCGGCGGTCGATTTCGTCAGCAACGCCTTCGCGCACCTGAAGGCGATCGCCGCCGACGCCGGCGCGCAGCCGCTGCTGAAGGCCGGCAACGTGGTCAAGGACGCCGGCGTGGTCGATGCCGGCAACGGCAAGGGCTTCATCGAGGCGGCCAAGACCCGCCAGTGGGACCGCGAACCGAAGCTGCGCATGCTGGCCTGAGCCTGCGTCGCCAACGGCACCCTGCCCCGACCGTGCCATGCCTGCGCATGGCGCGGTTTTGGTTTGCGGCGGCGGATCGCAACGGACGCTCCCCGGTCAGGATCCAGCGCGGTCCCGAGCGGCCGGCGAGCCGCCCACCGACGCGATGTCATGGCCGCAACGCGGGCCTGGAGCGGCTTGCCCACAGCCGACGAACGGCATTGCCGCCACCCCCGCAATGGCGCGCAGGTTGGCGCCGAACATCGCCCTGTCTAATTTTTCGCCATGTCTCTTGACAGTCTTGTGGCACGTGGCCGCGACGGGCTTATCCACACCCTTATGCAGAAGTCATCCACACCCCTTGTGGACAACGTGGCGCGCGCCGGCGCAGCAGGCGCCATGAGCCAAGTGATTGAAAAAAAAGAGAATCCATTCATCGCCTATTGACAAGCGTCGATCTGCGTCCGGGCCGGTTGCTGTCCCGCAACAAACGCGAGACAAAACTTATCCCGAGGCATGGCCGCCGCCAGCGCGGTTCCACGTTTCTGGCTGAATGCGCATTGCCCTGGCACGGGTCGCGTCCCGCGCAGGCCGCTGGATCGCCGCCGTCATCAGACGGACATGGCCACGGATCTGGGCTTGCTGGCGGGGCCTTCACCTGGTCGGGACCATGGCGTCCTTTTCGGGGGGACATGGCCCGCAGGGCCGGATGTGAGTTTGGGCGCAACCTGCTGTGCCCAAACTCCGCGAGTCGCTGCGCGCCGGACCCTCACCCCCCCCCTCTCCCGACGGGAGAGGGGCCATGCACGCGCGGCTATTCCCTTCTCCCACCGGGAGAAGGTGGCGCGCAGCGCCGGATGAGGGTGCGGGCGCAGCTTCGTACGCCCACACTTCGCGCGACGCTGCGCGCCGGACCCTCACCCCACCCCCTCTCCCGGCGGAAGAGGGGCCATGCACGTGCGGCTATTCCCTTCTCCCACCGGGAGAAGGTGGCGCGCAGCGCCAGATGAGGGTGCGGGCGCAGCTTCGTACGCCCACACTTCGCGCGACGCTGCGCGCCGGACCCTCACCCCACCCCCTCTCCCGACGGGAGAGGGGCCATGCACGTGCGGCTGTCAGGCCGATCGGTTGCGGACATGCGCCACGCAGGCTCAGGCCAGCACGTCGCCGCCGGGGGCCGCCAGCAGCGATTCGGCCAGGCTGCGCTCCATCTGCTTCAGGTAATCGCTGAAGCCGCCGCGCGCCCGCGCCACGCGTCGGGCGCTGGTGACCACCACCGGCTGCGCGCGGCGTGCGATCCGCGCATCCGCGCGCACCATCGCCGCGACCAGGGCCACGTCCTCGTGCGCGGCCAGCGGCAGGAAGCCGCCGCAGCGCCGGTACAGCGCGGCGCTGATGCCAAGGTTGGCGCCATGCACGTGCGGGTGGTCGTCGCGGCGGCATTCGCCGGCGCGGTAGGCATCGCGCATCGCGCTGTCGTAGTCGTCCCAGTCGCCGACCGTGACGATGCCGCAGAACGCGTCGCTGGCGCAGTCCAGCTGCGCCGACAGCCAGTTCGCCGGCACCACCGAATCGGCGTCGGTGCAGGCCAGCCAGCGCGCGCCGGCGGCCAGCGCGGCCTGCGCTGCCGCGGCGCGGGCGCTGCCGACATTGCCGGCCTGCAGCACGATGGCCTGCGCGCCGTGCGCGGCGACGATGCCGGCGGTGCCGTCGCTGCAGCGGTCCAGGGCAACGAACACCTGCACCGGCTCGCCGCGCAGGCCGGCGCATTGCGCCGCCAGCGCCACCGAGCGCAGGCAGGCGCCGATCAGCAGTTCCTCGTCGTGCGCCGGAATCAGCACCGCGATCACCGCAGTCGCTCCGCGGCGGCAACCGAATACGGGGTGGCGCTCCAGGCTTCGAGCAGCACGTCCTCGTCCTCGTAGCGCAACAGGCGCGGCAGCTGCAGGGTCTGCGCCAGGCAGGCGTGCACCGCGCGTCCATCCATGCACGCCTGCGCGAACGGATGCAGCCAATGGCAGGCGACCAGCACGCCCTGCCCGGTCAACGATGCGCGCAGGCGCTGGATGCAGTCCTGCAGCAGCGGCAACGGCAGGTAGTAGCCGACCTCGCTGAACACGATCAGGTCGAAACGGCCCGGCGGCCAGCTGTGCGGATGTTCGGCCTGCTGCACGCGCACGTGCGCGGTGCCGGCGTTGCGTTGCGCGGCCAGGGCCACCGCGCGCTCGGACAGGTCGGTGGCCAAGAGCGCATCGCAGCGCGGCGCCAGCGCCGCGGTGAGTTCGCCGTTGGAGCAGCCCACTTCCCAGGCGCGCCCGAAACGCGCGCGCGGCAGGCTGGCCAGCAACAGGTCGCGCTTGCGCGCCTCGTACCAGCGCTCGCGATAGCCGAACGGATCGTCGTCGCGGTAGATGGCGCCGAAATACTGCTGGACCGAACTCATGCGGCAAAGACCTCGAAGCGGCGGGCGAAACGTTGCAGCACCTGCGGCGGCAGGATCGGTGCCGGCACCGCCGGCTGCGCGGTGCCCAGCTGCGAGGCGAAGCAACGCAGCGCCTGTTGCTTGGCTTGCCAGTCGGCATCGTCCAGCACGTAGCGAACCGCGCCAGGCAGCGCCTGCTGCGGCGCGCCGGCGTCCATCCAGTGCCAGGCCCACACCGGGAATTCGGCCATGCGCGCATCGCAGGCGGCGACGGCGCGCCGCACCGCGCGCGCGGTGGCTTCGTGGTCGGGATGGCCGTCGTGGCGCCACGTCGTCAGCACCAGATCGCCGGCATGCAAGTGCGCGTGGATCTGTTCGGCGACCACGAATTCGCGCTGGCCGACCTGGCCGTCGGCGATGCGCAGGTGGCAGATCGCAGCGGCGTCCACGCCCAGGCACTGCGCGGCGGCGGCCAGTTCGGCGCGGCGCACGGCGCGCAGGCGCTGCGGCGTCCAGTACGGATCGTCCGGATAGCAGGCTTCGCCATCTGTCACCGCGATCAGGCACACCGGCACGCGCAGCCGCCGCGCACAGGCGAGCGCGCCGCCGCAGCCCAGCACTTCGTCGTCCGGATGCGGCGACACCACCACCAGCCTGGATGCGTCGGCGATCAGGTCCTCGACAGGGCGCTGCGGCAAGGCCGCCAGCCACGGCGAGCGCTGCCATGCCGGCTCCGGCGTACCGTCGCCGTGGATCCGCGGCGCGCTCACAGCCGCCATGGTTGCGCCTGCTCGCCCAGCGCCTGGCCCAGCGCCGCCCAATCGTGTTCGGCATGGCTCTGGCGCACGAATACGGCCAGATCGGCGCAGCGCATGGCATGTTCGCGATCGCTGCACAGCGGCGCCGGTCCCAGCGCGCGGCCGACGCGATCGAGCACGTCGCTCGCCGCCCGCTCCACGAATGAACGCAGCCGGATCACCGCATGCCGGTGCTCGTCTTCGGGGGCGGCGTCGATGGCCGCGGCCAGTTCGCGCAGCAGCGCGCGCGCCGCGCCGAGCTGCTGGTCGATCGCGCCCAGGTGCATCGCCGCGTGCGCGTCGCGCGGCAGCTTGGGATGCGCGCGCAGGCGCTCGGCCACCGCGGTCGCCGCGCCGAACCAGCAGGCGGCGATGCCGGCGCCGCCGTGCCAGAACCCCGGACGCGTCAGATACTCGCCCGGCGCGCCGATCGCGCTGGCCGGCACCGCAGCGAACGTCACCGGCCCGCTGACCACGCGCGCCATGCCCACCGCCGCCCAGGCCTGCGTGTCGATGCCGATGCCGGGCTGGCGCAGGTGTACCTGCACCAACTGCTGGCGGTCCTCGTCGTGCGCAGTGAGCAACGCAGCGTCGACGATGCCGGCGCCGGAACACCAGGCCTTGCGGCCGTGCACCTCACCATGCTGCGCGGCGTCCATGCGATAAACCAGGCGCGCATCCGGCGCTTCGGCGGCCCAGACCGCGAACAGCTGGCCAGGCGCTGCCGCGGCGGTGCCGAGTTCGGCCAGGATCGCCTGCGCGTCGTAATGCGCCTCCAGCACCTTGGCCAGGCATACGTCGGCGGCGGCGATCTCGGCCAGGATCCGCCAGCGGTCCAGGGTGCTGCCGGCGCCGGGCAGCGGCAGCTGCGGATAGCGTTCGAGCACGCGCAAGGCGGCGCTGCGCAGATCGCGGGCGTCGCCCAAGGCGGCAGGGGAAAGCAGTTCGGTCAAGGAGGTCTCTCTGGAGATTCGGCAATGGCACAGGCGATCGCCGCGACGCGGTGCGCGGCAGGCGCTGCCTGAGCGTCGCCGCGATCACAACAGGCGCGGCGCCCACGCAGCGTGTGTGCGCCGCGCGGTGGCGTGCACATCGATAAAGAGTTCATGCACGTGCCGGCCGCGGCCGCCATCGGCTCCGTGGAGCGCGACGGCGGCGACGCGACACGTCGCGTTACGGCGTCAGGATGACCTTGCGGCAGTCCTGCTCCTTCTTGTCGAAGATCGCATAGCCATCGGCGGCCTGCGCCAGCCCCATCCGATGGGTGATGATCTCGTTCGGCTTGAGCCGGCCCTCGCCAATATGCTCCAGCAGTTCCGGCAGGAAACGCTGCACGTGGGTCTGCCCCATCTTGAAGCTCAGGCCCTTGTCGAAGGCGTCGCCGAACAGGAAGCCGTGGATGAAACCGGCATACACGCCGGGCACGCTGACCGTGCCGCCGCGGCGGGTGGCGGCAATGCACTGGCGCAACGCGGTGCCGCTGCTGCCTTCCAGCTTCAGCGTGGCCATCACCGTTTCCACGGTGCTGCCCTTGGCCTCGAAGCCGACCGCGTCGATGCTCGCATCCACCCCGCGGCCGTCGGTCTGGCCGACGATGATGTCGGCCGGATCGTCGATCTCCTCGAAATTGAGCGGGATCACGCCATAGGTCTTCTGCGCGAAATCCAGGCGGTATTGATAACGGTCGACCATGAAGATGCGCTCGGCGCCGAGCATGCGGCAACAGGCGGCGGTCATCAGCCCGACCGGACCGGCGCCGAAGATCGCCACGGTGCTGCCCTGCCCGACGCCCGCATTGAGCGCGGCCTGGTAGCCGGTGGGCAGGATGTCGGACAGGAACAGCACCTGCTCGTCGTGCAGGGCGTCCGGCACCACCAGCGGGCCGACGTTGGCCTTGGGCACGCGCACGTACTCGGCCTGGCCGCCGGCCACGCCGCCGTACAGATGGCTGTAGCCGAATAGCGCCGCCGGCGGGCGGATGCCCTTCTGGTTCAGCGCGGCGCCCTTGCCGGTATTGGTGGTCTCGCAGGCGGCGTATTCGGTCAGGCGACAGTGGAAGCACTCGCCGCAGGCGATCACGAACGGGATCACCACGCGGTCGCCCTTTTTCACCCGCGTTACCTCGGGACCAACGTCCTCGACCACGCCCATGAACTCGTGGCCGAGCACGTCGCCGCTGTGCAGGTCGGGAATCTTGCCGCGGTACAGGTGCAGGTCCGAGCCGCAGATCGCGGTCGCGGTGACCCGCAGCACGATGTCGTCGGCATCGACCAGGACCGGATCGGGAACGGTTTCCACACGCACGTCCTTGGTGCCGTGATAGGTGAGAGCTTGCATCGGATGGTGTCCTCTTGCGACGGCGTGGAGCGCAGTGTTGCCGCAGGCGACGTGCAACCGGGGTGACCATGCCGTGAGGCCAGCGTGGCGGGATCGGCGCAGCGCCCTGCGGCGCGGCGCTGAGGCACGCCATGGCTTGCCGCGCAATCCGCACACTGGCGCCTGCCCGTGGAGCGACGAGGCGATTCAGTGCGGCAGCAGGCGCGCGTCGATCGCGTAATCGGCAAGCATCGTCGCCAACGCTTGCCGCGCGTGCGTGCGATCGCCTGGATCCGCCGCGTCCAGCAGCTCCTGCGCGAGCGCGCTGAATTGCGGCCAGAACTCTTCCGGATGGCGCAGATGCGCGGTCCATTCCGGCAGCATCGCCGCCATATGCGCCAACGCCGCCTGCGTTTGCGCGTGCGTGTTCATGCCGGCGCGCGCGGCTGCCGCCATTGCACGCGATGCGCCTTGCCGTCGTCGGCCAGGACGATGCGCGCGTCCTGCTGAAGCACCCCGTCCACGAACAGGCCGGCGCTGTCGGCGGCATCGCCTGCCTGCTCGGCGGCGTGCTGCAGCAGTTCGATGTGATACGTGCTGCTGCCGTGGCGGTACTGCAGTTCGCAGCGCTCCCAGTCGGCCGGCAGGCACGGCCGCAGCTGCAGGCTGTCGCCTTCGCGCTGCAGGCCGAGCAGCGATTCGACCAGCAGCCGGTACATCCACCCGGCCGAACCGGTGTACCAGGTCCAGCCGCCGCGGCCCACGTGCGGCGCCACGCCGTAGACGTCGGCGGCCAGCACGTAGGGTTCGACCTTGTAGTGCTCGCTGGCCGCCGCATCCAGGCTGTGCCGGATCGGGTTGATCATCCGCGCCAGTTCCCAGGCGCGTTCGCCATCGCCGAGCCGGGCGAAGGCCATCGCCGCCCACACCGCCGCATGCGTGTATTGCCCGCCGTTCTCGCGCACGCCCGGCACGTAGCCGCGGATGTAGCCGGGGTCGTGCGCGATGCGGTCGAACGGCGGCTCCAGCAGTTGGATCAGGCCGGCATCGCGCTTGACCAGGTGCCGGTCCAGCGCGGCCATCGCCTGCCGCGCACGCGCCGGTTCGGCCGCGCCGGACAGCACTGACCAGCTCTGCGAGATCGAGTCGATGCGGCATTCGGTGTTTTGCGCCGAACCCAGCGCAGTGCCGTCGTCGAACCAGGCGCGCCGGTACCAATCGCCATCCCAGGCATGCGCCTCGAGATTGCCGCGCAGCGCATGCGCCGCCGCCTCGCACTCGTCGGCGAAGGCCGCATCCTCGCGGCCGCGCGCCAGCGCCGCGAACTGCTGCAGCACATGGAACAGGAAGAAGCCCAGCCACACGCTCTCGCCCTTGCCGCCCTCGCCCACCCGGTTCATGCCGTCGTTCCAGTCGCCGGTGCCGATCAGCGGCAGGCCGCGCCCGCCGAGCAGGGCCATGCCGCGGCGCAGCGCCTGCACGCAGTGCGCGTACAGCGGCGCACGCTGGCTCGACGGCGCCGGCAGGTCGTAGTACGACTCCTCGTCGGCGCCGACCGCGCGGCCTTCGATGTAGCGCACGTCTTCGTCGAGCACGCCGCGGTCGCCGGTGACCTGCAGGTAGCGGCACGCCGCCAGCGGCAGCCACAGGTAGTCGTCCGAACAGCGCGTGCGCACGCCGCGGTCCTGCGGCGGATGCCACCAGTGCAGCACGTCGCCCTGCGGGAACTGGTGCGCGGCGCTGGCCAGCAGGTGCTCGCGCGCCAGCGCCGGGGTGGCGTGGACCAGCGCCATCATGTCCTGCAGCTGGTCGCGGAAACCGAACGCGCCACCGGACTGGTAATAGCCGCTTCGCGCCAGGTAGCGGCAGGCCAGTGTCTGGTACGGCAGCCAGCCGTTGACCAGCAGGTCCACGCTGGGATCTGGGGTCTTCACCTGCAAGCCGCCGAGCAGCTGGCGCCAATGGATGCGCACCGCATCCAGCGCGTCGTGCGCGGCATCGCGGCCGCGCAGGCGCCGCGCCAGCTCCACCGCCGCGTCCTGGTCCTTGCCGGCGCCGAGCCGGAACACGGTCTCGCACTCGGCGCCGGCGGCCAGGGTCAGCGGCACCTGGATCGCCGCGCACGGATCCAGCCCGGCGCCGAGGCGCCCGGACAGGCGTTCGCGGCGCAGCGCCTGCGGGTCGCTCATGTCGCCATTGCGGCCGAGGAACTCGGTCCGGTCGCCGCTGCAACTGCGCGTGGCCGCGTCCACGTCGAAGAACGCGGTGCGCGCGGAGAACTCGGCGTTGTACGGATTGCGCGCCAGCAGCGCGCCCTGCGCGCCGTCCTGTTCGGTGACCACGTGCATCTGCGATTTCACCCGCAGGTCGCCCAGCACCCATTCCACATAGCCGGTCGCCGACAGGCGCCGGCTGCGCCCGGACAGGTTGCGCAGCTTCAGCACCGAGAACTTCACCGCCTCGTGCAGCGCCACGTACACCCACAGTTCGCTGGCGATGCCGTCGTGCACGTGCTCGTAGACGCTGTAGCCGAAGCCGTGGCGGGTGCGGTAGTCGCCTTCGCCGCGGCGCGGCAGCGCTTGCGGCGACCACACCCGGCCGCTGTCTTCGTCGCGCAGGTAGAACGCTTCGCCGCAGGTATCGCCGACCGGGTCGTTGTGCCAGGGCGACAGGCGGAACTCGTGCGCGTTCTCGAACCAGGTGTAGCCGGCGGCGCTTTCGCTGAGCACCGTGCCCAGCTGCGCGTTGGCCAGCACGTTGGCCCACGGCGCCGGGGTCGGCGCGCCCTCGCGCAGCGCGACCAGGTATTCGCGGCCATCGGCGGCGAAGGCGCCGGTGCCGTTGTCGAACAGCACCTGCGCGTGCGCCGGCGCGAACGGCCATGGATCCTCGTGCGCATCGCCGGTCGCATGCGCGAGCGGTGCCAGCGACTGCGCCTGCGCCAACGCGGCGGCGGGCAACGGCACCAGCTCGGGCACGCCGCGCGGCGGCGGCAGGTGCCGGCCGATCTGCGCGGCCAGGGTGCCGCGCTGGTCGCTGACGATGACCCGCGCCACCACCTGCAGCAGGATGCGGTCTTCCTGCGAGATGTTCTGCACCGGGCGCACGAAGATGCCGCCGGGGCGCTCCAGCACGCTGGCGTCCGGATCGGCGGCGACCATGCCCAGGATCTGTTCCTGCAGCTGTTGCCGGTAGCCGCTCTGGCTCTCGTTCCAGATCACCAGGTCCGCATGCAGGCCCTTGAGCCGCCAGTACGCATGCGCCTGCACCATCTGCCGGACCAGCTCGATGTTGTCGGCATCGCCGATCTGCAGCAGCGTGATCGGCAGGTCGCCGGAGATCGCATGGCCCCACAGCCCGGACTGGCCGCGCCGGTTCTGCAGCAGCAGTTCGCTGTCGGCGCGCAGCGCCGGATGCACGTACACCATCAGCCCGGCCAGGCGCTCGTACAGCTGCGCATCGGCCTGCGAGGCGTTGATCTGGCGGCGCACCACCTGGCTGTGGGTCCAGGCCAGGTCGAACACGCGGTCGGCCAGGCGCCGGTCGCGGTACTTGTCGATCAGCGCCGTGCAGGCGTCGCGGTCGCCGCCGACGCCGTAGACGATGTCGATCATCGCGGTCTGTTCCGGCGCCAGCACGATCCGGCAGCGGATCGCGACCACCGGGTCGAGCACCGAGCCGGCGGTGTCGGACAGCACCGCATCCTGGCTCAGGGCACGCGGGGTGCGCGCGCTGTTGCCGCGGCCGAGGAAGCGCGCGCGGTCGGTCTCGTAGGAAATCGCGCCGATATGCGCATCGTGCACCGCCACCAGGTGGAACATCCACGGCGCCACCTCGTCGTGCGCGCGCGTGCGCCGCGTGCACAGCAGCGCCTGCCTGTCGCGGGCGATCTCGGTCTGCACGAACAGGTTGCTGAAGGCCGGATGCAGTTCGTCGGCGATGGCCGGGGCCAGCACCACTTCGGCGTAGGTGGTGATCTCGATGGTGCGCGGCTGCCGCGAGCGGTTGCTGACCCGCAGGCGGCGCAGCTCGATGTCGTCCTCGGCGGAGATGGCCACTTCCAGGTGCGTGTCGAAGCCGCGCTTGCGCCCGCGGAACTCGGCCTTGGCATCGGAGAAGATCGCTTCGTAGTGGTCCACCGCCACCGCGGTGGGCTGGTAGGCGGCCGACCAGTAGTCGCCGCTGTCCACGTCGCGCAGATAGCAGAAGCTGCCCCAGTGGTCGCGGGTGCCGTCTTCGCGCCAGCGGGTGATGGCCATGTCGCGCATGCGGCTGTAGCCGCCGCCGGCACTGGTGAGCAGGCCGTGGTAGCGGCCGTTGGAGAGCAGTTGCACCGCCGGCCGCGAGGCGCCGGGATCGCGGAACACGCGCAGTTGGGTCTCGTCCTCGCGCGCGTCCTGGGCGCTGCGCGCGGGGCCGTCGGCTTCCTGCGGATGGAACACGCCCACCCGCGGAATCCGTTCCTGCAGCAGCAACAGGGTGGCCTGGAATTCGGCATCGGCGGCGAAGCGCTTCTGCATCGGCTGCTCGCGCAGCAGATGGTCCAGCGCCAGCAGGCCCATGCCCTGGTGATGCGCCATGTACGAGCGGATCACGGCATGATCCTGGCCCGGCGGCACCCGGCTGGGGGTGTAGTCGATCGCCTCGTGCAGGCCGAAACGGCCGCCGAAACCGGACTCGGAAAGCCGCTGCAGGTTGGCGCAGGCCGCTTCCGGGGCCACCATCAGCGCCATCATGCTGGCGTATGGCGCGATCACCAGATCGTCGCCGAGCCCGCGCTTGAGCCCCAGCCCGGGCACGCCGAACGCGCGGTACTGGTAGTTCATCCGCGCATCGACCGCGTTGTAGCCGGACTCGGACACGCCCCACGGCACCGCGTGCCGCTCACCGTGCGCGATCTGCGCGTTGACCGCGTGCACCGCGGTCTGGTCGAGCAGGGTGTCGGCATAGCTGGGCATCACCAGCTGCGGCATCAGGTATTCGAACATCGAGCCGCTCCACGACAGCAGCGTCGCTTCGCCCTCGACTTCGGTGAGCTGGCGGCCGAGCGCGAACCAGCTTTCCTGCGGCAGCTGGCCCTGGGCGATGGCGACGAAGCTGCACAGCCGCGCTTCCGATGCCAGCAGGTCGTAGTAGCCCTGGTCCAGGCGCCGTTCGTCGACGTTGTAGCCGATCGCCAGCAGGCGCCGCGCCGGATCGTAGAGGAAGCCGTATTCCATCAGCGACAGCTGCCCGGCGATGTGCGCCAGGCGCTCGAGCTGGTGGATGCGCGCCCGCGCGCGCTCGGCGGCCTCCGCGCTGCGGGTCTGCGCGGCCAGCGCACGCAGCGTCGGCAGCGGCGTCTCGGCCGCAGGCGCGGAGGCGGCGTCGCGGTGATCGCCCGCCGTCGCCCACGGTGCGAACTCGCGCAGCTCCTGCTGCGCGGCGTTGCATGCGTCCAGCAACGCCTGCGGCCAGTGCGGCGCCAGCGCGTCGGCGCAGCGTTCCGCCGTGGCGGCCGGCGGCGGCCACTGCGCGGCGATCGCCGCCGCCTGCGTGGCCAGCGCAGCCAACACCTGCCAGGTCTGCGCCAGCGTGCCCGGCGGGGCCGCGCACAACGCCTGCAGACGTTGATCGAAGTCGTGCAGCGCCGCCTGCGGCACCGCCGCTGCGGCTGGATTGTCATGCGCGGCCTCGCGCAGCACGCCGAACGTGTCGGCCAGCCCGTCGAAGGTCGCCGTGGCCAGCAACGGCGCATCGCACAGCGCCAGCAGGCCCTGGCGTAGGGTCAGCAGATGCCCGGCCAGGTTGCCGCTGTCCACCGTCGACAGATAGGCCGGCGGCAGCGGCAGCAGGGTCTCGGTGTCGTACCAGTTGTAGAAATGGCCGCGATGGCGCGGCAGCGTCTCCATCGTCGCCAGGGTCAGCCGGGTGCGTTCGATCACCCCGCCCGGCTGCAGGTAGCCCAGGTCGTAGGCGGCCAGATTGCCGAGCAGGGCCAGGCCGATATTGGTCGGCGAGGTGCGCCGCGCCACCACCAGCTGCGGATGCTCCTGCACGTTGTCCGGCGGCAGCCAATGGTCCTGCGCGCGCATGTGCACTTCGAAGAACGCCCAGGTGCGGCGCGACAGCCGGCCAAGGAAGGCGCGCTGCGGCAGCGCCAGCTGCGCGCGGCGCGGCGCGGCGGCATGCCCCATCCACGCCATCAGTGCCGGGGCGGCGATCCACAGCGCCAGGATCGGCGCGGCGACCCACAGCGCCTGCGGCTGCCGCCACGCCAGCACGCCCAGCAGCGCCAGCGCGAACAGCGCCGCCGGCGCCATCCCGCCCAGCTCGGCCGCATTGCCGCGGCCGAGACTGCGCGCCACGTCGCTGGACGCGTGCCATTGCAACAGGTGGCGCCGGCTGACCAGCATCCGCCACAGCGTGCGCACGATCGCCAGCGCGGCATAGCCGGCCTCGTACGGCAGGCACGCCAGGGTCACCAGCGCGCGCTGCAACTGCGTCTTCAGCGCCTTGCCCAGCGTGCCCAGATGCATGCGCCAGGCCATGTCCAGCGGCTTGGCGACCACGTCGTGCAGCGCCGGCACCACGATCGGCAGCACGAACAGGCCCAGCAGCCAGGCGGTCCACGCCGCCGGCCGCGGCAGCCACAGCCAACCGGTCGCCAACAACGCGGTGGCGGCGATCGGCACCAGGCTGCGGCGCAGGTTGTCCAGCAACTTGCCGCGCGACAGGATCGACAGCGGATTGCGCCGGTAGCGGCCGGCGCCGTCCGGCACCCACGGCAGCAGCCACGGCAGCAGTTGCCAGTCGCCGCGGATCCAGCGCGCGCGGCGCTTCACGTCGGCCGCGTAGCGCGCCGGATAGTCCTCGAACAGGCGCACGTCGCTGACCAGGCCGGCGCGCGCATAGCAGCCTTCCAGCAGGTCGTGGCTGAGGATGCGGTTGTCGGGCAGGCGGCCGTCGAGGGCCTGCTCGAACGCATCCACGTCGTAGATGCCCTTGCCGACGAACGAGCCTTCGCCGAACAGGTCCTGGTACACGTCGGACACGGTGCGCGTATACGGGTCGATGCCCGGCTCGCTGCCGAACAGGCGCGCGTAGCGGGTGATGCGGTGGCCGCTCATGCTGCTGCCCACGCTCGGCTGCAGGATGCCGTAGCCGCGGGTCACCCGGCCCAGCGCCGGATCGATGCGCGCGCGGTTCAGCGGATGCGCCAGGGTCGCGACGAACTCGCGCGCCGCATCGCGCGGCAGCCGCGTGTCCGCGTCCAGGGTGATCACATAGCGCACCTGCGCCAGCAACGCGGTCGCGCCGATCGCCGCGCTGAAATCGGCATCGGCCGCACCGCCGCGCAACAGCCGGTTCAGCGCCGCCAGCTTGCCGCGCTTGCGTTCGTGGCCGATCCAGGCGCGTTCGCCGGCACTCCACAGGCGCGGGCGATGCAGCAGCAAGAAGCGGTCGCCGCTCTCCGGCGCGTAGCGCTGGTTGAGCCGCGCGATGTGCTGCGCGGCGTGGTCGAGCAGCGCCGCGTCGCCGGGCAGCGTCGCCTGCGCGGCGTCCAGGAAATCGGTCAGCAACGCGAAATGCAGCTGCACATCGCGGTTGGCCAGGAACCGCACTTCCAGCGCCTCGGCCAGTTCGTCGATCGTGGCCACGTCGCTGAGCATGCTCGGCACCACCACCAGGGTGCGCGCGCCCACCGGGATGCCCTTGGAGAAATCCATCCGCGGCAGCGTGCGCGGCGCCACCAGCAGCGTCGCCGCCCAGTTGACCAGCGCCACGCCCAGCTCGCTGAACAGCAGCGCGCCCAGCAGCGCGGTCGTGGCCCACAGCCATGGCGGCAGCGTGGCCAGCGCATGCAACTGCTCGAGCAGGGTCCAGCTGCCGAAGCCGGCGATCGCCGCGATCGGCAGCAGATACGCCGGCAGCGGCAGCGTGCGCCGCGCCACGTGCGGCCGCCGGCGCGCGCGCGGCAATGCGGCGATCGCCGCCGGCAGGTCGCGCTGGCCGTCGTCGACCAGGTAGTA
The DNA here is from genome assembly GCA_025666215.1 of Xanthomonas campestris pv. phormiicola. Taxonomy (NCBI): domain Bacteria; kingdom Pseudomonadati; phylum Pseudomonadota; class Gammaproteobacteria; order Lysobacterales; family Lysobacteraceae; genus Xanthomonas; species Xanthomonas campestris. The sequence goes on from CP102593.1 coordinate 3,833,155, forward strand.
GCCGACATGGCGCCGGTCGTCCAATGCCGCCGTCTGCGCCAGCTGCAGCACGCACTCGGCCACCGCGTCCTCGCTGGCGCCGCTGCGCCGCGCCAGCAGCTCGACGCTGTGCCGGTAGCTGTCGCGGGTCTGGAAATCCATCTGCGCATAGGTGCCGTGCGGATCGCGGCGCAGATGCGCTTCGACCACGCTCAGCTCCTCGACGAAATCGCGCCAATCCATCGTTGCCAGAAAACGCAGGCTGGCGATGCTGTTGCTGATCGAGACCTGGTCGGCGGCCTGCTGCTGGCTCTCCGCATGCACCATGTCGTCGATGCGCTGGCCGCCATCGGCCAGCCACTGCTCGACCCAGCTCACCGGCATCGCCAGCACCCCGCCGCGCCCGTGCAGCCCGCGCACCAGTTCGGCGACGAACGCGCCGGACAACGGCGGCTGCGAGCGCGCCATGTCCGCGACCACCAGCACCACGCTCTTGGGATCCTGCGCGGCGGCGGTATTGAGCCGGTCGGCCCAGTCGCTGGCCAGGCGGTGGTCGATGCCGTCGCGCATCACCCGCGCCGCGACCCGGCGCAGGTTTTCCAGCAAGCCCAGGCGCAACATGATCGGGATCGCCCACAGCTCGCCCAGCTTCAGCGGCGTCACCGTCTGGTAGGCGGCGATGAAGCGGCTGGCCATGTCGGCATCGATCCGGCCGTCGCCATGCGCGATCGCGTCCATCGACAATGCATAGACGCGCGGCAACCCGGCCGATGCGCCCTGCGCCAGCGTCGGCAGCTGGCGACTGTAGCCGGCGGGCAGATGGCGCCGCGCGATCAGGATCTGCTCTTCGACCAGGTAGAAGTTGTCCAGCAACCACTCGCCGGCCGGGGTCACGCGGATATCGTCGCGGACCATCGCCGCGAGCATCGCCAAGGCGTCGCGCAGCACGTCCTCGTTCTGTTTCAGCCGCGCCAGCAACACCTCGGGGCTGCGCCCGCCGCGCACCCGGTGACTGTGCGCCAGGGCCTCGCCGTGCGCGGCCATCTGTTCGGCGCTGAGCAGCTGCGCGCGCAGCGGCTCTTCGGCCAGCGGCCGCGTGCGGCCATGCTGCAGGAACATCGCGCGCACGCCGGAAAGGCCACGCCGATAGGGAAGCAGCCGTCTACGCAACGCACGCCAAGGGGACGCCATGATGATCCAGAGGGGCCACAGGGCCCGCTTGGTTCCATGCTTAACAGGCGCCGGCAGCGCCAGGCGTGAATGCGCGCAGCGCAGTCCGCGCGATTGCCGGGCGCGCTTGCTGCGCCGCGCGAGGCGCCGCCACGCCGCGGTTGACGCTGCGGCCGGCGCCCGGCGCAGCGATGGCGTTCAGGCGCCGATGCGTGCGACGGCTCCGACTGGGCAAATCCGCGGCGATCGCGGGGCGATTGCGCAGAATGCGGACGCTTGGGAGGCGAGGCGAGCACGCGCGGACGCTGGTGAATGGCAGCGACCCGCCGGGCCTTGAACGATGTCATCCGCGGCGGCAAGACGTTCTCCGCGGCGATCGACTTCGATGCGGTGCTGCGCGACCCGACGCACCGGCACGCACGGCCGGCACCACCCGCGGCCACCGGCATCCCAAACGATGCCGGCCATGCGCGCGGGGCCGCCGCGACCGGCCTGTCGTTGTTCGGCTGCAAGGCCCGCCGACGGCGGCGCCGCTTCCGCGACCGGGGCTTGTCGGCAAGCGCTTTCTGCAGAGATCCCCCAACACTGTGCGAGCGACTTCAATCGCGACGGGCCTTGTCGATCAAGCCCTGCGCGAGCGAAGACCCGAACTCACCGGCAGGCGCTCGCACAGATCAAGCAAGCGCTCAGGCACGTCGACGCGATCGGGATAGGCTATGCCCATGCCAATGCACACCCGCCCCTGCCCGATCCGCCGCACTGCCTTCGCGCTCCCGCCCATCCCGCGTCGTGGCGACGCCAGCGCGAGCGGGATGCACAACCAGGCAACCGCTTCGTGAGCGCCCTTCGTTTTCGCGTACTGGACCACGCCGCGCATGCCTGGTTCCTGCTGCAGGCCGGCGCCGACTATTTCCTGGACGTGAACTGCAGCGCGTCGGCGTTCGGCTATTCGCTGCTGATCCGACTCGATGCCGACGAAGGCGCGCAGCTGCAGCATGGCGGCCATGCCGCCTGCGATGCCCTGGCCACGCGCATCCGCGACACGGCAACGCCGCAGCACCGGCGCGACGTCTCCCGGGAATACGGCGAAGCGGTCTCGCGCGCCATCGCCCGCTGGCGCGAGCGCGCCGGCAGCTGACGTCGCACCCGACCGTGACGGCCACGCGCCGCATCGGCTGCACGCGCTGCATTACCATGCGGCTTCCCGTCCGCGGAACCCGCCATGCCCGACAGCCTCCACGACCTGCAGACCGCCCAACGCGCCTTTGCCGCAGAACGCGACTGGGGCCAGTTCCACAGTCCGCGCAATCTGGCCGCCGCGCTGTCGGTCGAGGCCGCGGAACTGCTCGAACATTTCCAATGGCTCGACGACGCGCAGAGCCGGCAGCTCAGCGACGACAAGAAGGCCCAGGTGGGCAGCGAAATCGCCGACGTGCTGCTCTACCTGGTGCAGCTGTGCGACAAGCTGGGCATCGACCCGATCGCCGCGGCGCAGCAGAAAATGCTGGTGAACGCGAAGAAGTACCCGGTCGAGCGCGCCAAGGGGCGCATCACCAAATACACCGAGCTGTAGCGGCGGCAGCGGCAGGGATTGAAAGAAGCCTCCGCCAGGCGTATTGCGCCCTACCGCGCAGCGGCCTTCTTCGCAGCACGCTTGCGCGGCGCACGCTTCCTGGCCGCCATTTTCTTCGCCGTGCTCTTCCTTGCGGTGGAGGCACCGGTCCCGGCCGTCTTCGCCCGCGTCCGCGCCGCCTGCTTCGCCGCGCTCTTGCGCACACTGGCGCCCTTGGTCTGTGCGGTCTTCTTCGCCGCGGCCGAACGGCTGCTGGCGGTGCGTTTGCTGGCCGCCTGCTTGGCCTGCGTGGACAAGGCCTGCTTACCCACGGTCTGCGAGGCGGTCTTGCCCTTGCTGGCGGTCTTCAGCGCCTGCTTGGCGCCGCGCGAACGGGTCGGCGACGGCGCGGCGGCCTTGCCGCCCTTCGCTTCCTCCTGCGCGACCTTGTTCTTGGTGGACTTGGAGGCGGACTTGGACGCACCGGTCTTGGCCCCGGCGCGGCGTGCCTTGGACAGGCCGATGGCGATCGCCTGCCTGGTCGATTTCACCTTGGTCCTGCCCGCGCGCACCCCGTCGATCTCTTCGCGCACGAATTCACCGGCCTGCGTACTGCCGGCCTTGCCCTCGTGCTTGGCGCGCGTGGCGCGCCTGCTGGCGGATTGCTCTGGCATGACGTTCTCCTGCAAACGGCCGCAATGGCCATCGCTGCAGATGTAGCAACCCATCGGTAAAGACCAGGCATAGAACGGGCGAAGCCGAAGTGCACGCGGGGCGGCACGACTACGCGCCGCCGCAAAGATACGGCGAGTATTTCTGGATCGCGCCCTGGATCGGCGCATGCTGCCCGTACATGGCCAGGCACACCAGCAGCATCGAGGCGATCGCGTAGGGGCGGCGTGCCGGCATCACGCCCGGTACGCCGCGCCAGCGCAGGAAGCAGGCGCCGACCAGCGCACCGACCAGCAGCCCGGCGATCACCTCGGACACGCTATGCGCGCGGTCGAAGACGCGCGCGGCGGCGATGGCCGCGGCAAGCGCGAAGCCGCAGACCAGCGCCGGCCGCGGCGCGTATCGGCCGCCGAGGCACAGCATGAAGGCCATCGGCCACACGACCGCGGCGAGCACGGTGTGGCCGCTGACGACCCGGAACTGCAGGGCGCGCACTTCCACGCCGCAGCCGGCATAGAGGATCTTGGTCGCCCCGACCAGCGCTGCGGCCGCGGCCAACAGCCCCAACCACGTCCACGCCGCACGCGCTCCGCCTCCCCCGATCGCCAGCCACAGGCAACAGAGGGCGGCCAACGGCAGCGTCAACGCCGCGTCGCCGAGGTTGCTGAGCGCAGACCACATGGACATTCCTCTCGAGCGCGCATAGGCAAGGACGCCGGCGCAATGGTGGATCGCGCCATGCTACCGGCGATGGCGACAACGTCGGTGGAACGAAGCCGCCGACACCCGCGAGATGCCGGCATTTTGCCAGCAGCACGGCATCGTCGCCGACGTGGAAGTGATCGCGATGGAGCAGATCAACGACGCCTTCGCGCGGCGGCGGAAAGGCGACGTGCACTACCGCTTCGTGATCGATATGGCGCGCTCGGCGCTGTAGGCGGGGTTGGCCTGCGGCGGCGGCACTGCACGGCAACACGCCGTCGCGGGCCGGACGCGCGAGCCAGCACCCAGAGGTGCTTGCGGCAGGGTCCAAGCGGGGAACCGGGACTCTCGCGCCTGGCTTGACCGCCCCCGCCGCGCAGGCGATGCTCGACGCGGCAGCCGATGCCGCCGCACCGCACCCGCGCAGTTGGCCACGCTGCGCGACCGTCCTGGGCCACGCCAGCAAGGAAGACACCGATGTCCGCCAACAAAACCGTCGCGCCTGCCGTCCTGTCCGGCGCCATCAGCCTGTTCGTGGTGCTGGGTCTGTGCGTCGGTCCGCTGTACTTCAGCGCGGCCCTGGTCTGCCTCGCCATCCTGGCGCTGCGCAACGACACGCGCCAGGCGCAGATGTACGCCGGGCTCGCGCTCGTGTTCCTGCTCGTCGCCTTCGGCTACGGCATCGGCAAGGACCTGGCGCAACGCGACAACCTGCACGATGCGCAGGCTGTCGAAAGTACCGACCAACAGTAGCGATCACGATCGCGGCAATCCGGCAGGAGCCGACGTCGATGCAAACCCCGCTGGTGTTAGTGCTGGCATTGGCTGGCACACCGCAGCAACAGCCTGCCCCCGAGCGTGCAACGCCGCCGGAACCCTTGTCCGCCACGTCGCTGCACATTCCCGCCGACGTTTGCTTCGGCACGTCCGATACGGACAAGCGCTGCACTGTCACGGTATCGTTCGAGGTTCTCGACAGCGGCGCCGTCGGCAAACTCGACGTCATCCGCTCGTCCAGAGACCGTGTCTGCGATCGGGCAGTAATGGAGTCCGTCCGCAGTCGCCGCTATCCGTTAGGCAAGCCCTTCGCTATCGTCCATGAAACGCTGCAAACTCCGAGTTGCAAGATGGACCGGTTGAAGCGCTAAGTTCACCGCCAGCGGGGGCTCGCGCACAGCGTTCGGCAGAAGGCATGACCTAATGCAGTTCGGAACGGTAAAGCACGATGTGGCGACAACCCGGCACTAAGCGTGCCACTGCCCGCGCGGGTTTGCGCGTGGCGGCATTGCGCAGCGGCGCGCGACATTTGCCTGCTCGGCACGTACAGTGCCGAGCAGATTGATTGCCGCAAGGATGCCCATGCATTACGCCGCACTTCGTCCCCTGCTCGAACCCTGGGGCGAGCTACGCCCACAGCCGGTGTCCGACTGGCAGGGACCGATGCCGCTGCCGACAACGCTCGCCGATTTCTACGCGCAGGTTGGGCCGTGGGGCGAGACTTACCACGAACAGGTGGGCCCGACCGGCGTGTCGCTCGACATCGGCGGCAACCCGGTCGACATTCCGCCGCTGCACAAGCTTTGGCAACTGCAAGCCGGGTACCGGTGGAATGCCGTCAGCGGCGAACGCCTTGCGGACTGGAGCGAGCAATGGCTGGTGGTCGCGGACCAAGGTGCGGACCCTTTCATTCTTGACGTCAGCAGCGGCGAGGTCTTGTTCGCGTTTCACGGTGCAGGCACGTGGGAACCAAAGCTGCTGGCCGCCACGCTGGACACCGCATTCGGTGGCCTGGCCACCATCGCCAACGCCATGGCGGAGCTGGGCGACGACGCGTTCGACGACACCGACGAGTTGCTCGCAACGGCCCGAACGGCGGTCGCGTCGTCCCTGGCATCGTATCTGGGCAGCGCTGCCCACGCCTCGCAATTCCTGGATGCCTTGGAGTGGTACCCATCTTGAACTAGCCCAATAAGCAGTGCTGCGAGGCCGATCCACAAACGCCCGTGACAGCCGCACGACTGGGAGGAACGAACCACCTACAGTCGCGGCGCTTCCGGGCCAATCGCGAAGCGCCCTGGGACCGCCAGACTTCCCTCGCTCATCGTGCACCGCATCACAGCTTTTCCTGGCCGATCCGTTAGCGTTGCGTCTGGGCTGACGGGGACTCACATATGGCATTCCGCACCACGCGGCGCGAGCTATTGCTCGGCGCCGGTTCGCTCGCGTTGCTGTCGCAGATGCCGATGGGCTTCGCCTTGCCGCGCAACGCGGCGAAGACGCCCGCCTTCATCGATGCGCTGATCGCACGCATGACGGTGGAAGAGAAGGCCGGGCAGCTGACCCTGTCCGGCTCGGCGCAGCAGACCGATGCCGCGGCGGCGGCCAATCCGGTCAACGTGCGGCCTACTGCCGAAGGCCAGCTGGCCGCGGCGCGCGCCGGGCGCCTGACCGGCATCTTCAACGGCTCCAACGTGCGCTGGCACCAGCAGTTGCAGCAGGCCGCGCTGCAGAGCCGGCTGCGGATCCCGCTGCTGTTCGCCGCCGACGTGATCCACGGCTTCACCACCGTGTTCCCGGTGCCGCTGGCCGAGGCCGCCAGCTTCGAGCCGGAACTGGCGCAGCGCACTGCGCGCGCCGCGGCGCTGGAAGCCAGCGCGGTCGGCATCGACTGGACCTTCGCGCCGATGGTGGATATCGCCCGCGACGCGCGTTGGGGCCGCGGCGTGGAGGGCAGCGGCGAGGACGTGCTGCTCGGCCGCCGCTTCGCGCAGGCCCGGGTGCGCGGCTTCCAGGGCGAGGGCCTCGGCCACGCCGATGCGCTGGCCGCCTGCCCCAAGCATTTCGCCGCCTACGGCGCGGCCGAGGCCGGGCTCGACTACAACACCGTCGACATCTCCGAACGCACCCTGCGCGAGGTGTATTTCCCGCCGTTCCAGGCCGCGTTCGACGCCGGCGCGGTGACCACGATGGCCGCGTTCAACGAGATCGCCGGCATTCCGGCCACCGCCAACGCCTGGCTGCTGAGCGAGGTGCTGCGCGGCGAATGGGACTACCGCGGACTGGTGGTGTCCGACTACACCGGCGACCAGGAACTGGTCGCGCACGGCTTCGCCCGCGATGCGCGCGACGCGGCACGGCTGGCGTTCCTGGCCGGCGTGGACATCAGCATGCAGAGCGGGCTGTACCTGCAGCACCTGCCCGGCCTGGTCGCCGACGGCGCGGTGACGATGGCGCAACTCGATGCCTCGGTGCGCCGCGTGCTGCGGTTCAAGGCCGCACTCGGCCTGTTCGACGATCCGTTCCTGCGCATCGTGCCCGAGCGCGCGCAGGCGCGGCAGCGGCGCCCGGAGACGCTGGCGCTGGCGCGCGAGGCGGCGCGCAAGTCGGTGGTGCTGCTGAAGAACGACGGCGAGTTGCTGCCGCTCAAGCGCCACGGCCAGCGCATTGCGCTGATCGGGCCGATGGCGGCCAACTGGGTGGACAGCGCCGGGCCGTGGACGCTGTTCGGCGGCGACGACAGCGGCAACGACCTGGCCACCGCGCTGCGCGCGCAACTGGCCGATCGCACCGCGCTGCAGGTAGTGGAAGGCTGCGCGTTCGAACACAGCCTGCCCGGCGGCGTGCAGGCCGCGGTCGCCGCCGCGGCCAGCGCCGATGTGGCGGTGCTGGCGATCGGCGAACCGCTGCGCTATTCCGGCGAAGCGCAGTCGCGCACCGAGATCGTCATTCCGCCGGCGCAGCAATCGCTGCTGGCCGCGGTCGCGGCGACCGGCACGCCGGTGGTGGTGGTCCTCAGCAACGGCCGCGCGCTGGTGCTCGACGGCGCGGTGCTGGAAGCGCCGGCGATCCTGGTGAGCTGGTTCCTGGGTTCGGCCTCGGGTGCGGCGCTGGCCGACGTCCTGTTCGGCGCATACAGCCCGTCCGCGCGCCTGCCGGTGAGTTTCCCGCACGAAGCCGGGCAAGTGCCGTACAGCTACGCGCACAAGCCCAGCGGCCGCCCCGACCCGCGCCCGGACGCGCTGCTGCCGTTCAAGACCCACTACCGCACCGTGCCCAACGCCGCGCTGTTCCCGTTCGGCCACGGCCTGACCTACGGCCGCATCGAATACGGCGAACTGGCGCTGAGCGACGCGCGGCTCGCCGCCGGCGGCACCTTGCAGATCAGCGCACGCATCCACAACCGCGGCACCCGCGATGCGGAGGAAGTGGTGCAGCTGTACGTACGCGACCGCAGCGCCAGCGTCACCCGCCCGGTGCGCGAACTGAAGGAGTTCCGCAAGGTCGCGGTGGCGGCCGGTGGCAGCGTCGGCGTGGAATTCGTGTTGCGCCGCGAGGATCTGCTGTTCGTCGGTCAGGCATTGAAACCGACCGTGGAGCCGGGCGTGTTCGATGTATGGGTGGCGCCATCGGCCGAGGCGGCTGGCCTATCTGCGAGCTTCGAATTGGTGGACTGAAAAGCGGGAGCGTTTCGCGACAGCGAACCCTGTAGGAGTCAACGGTCATGCAGGGACAATGGCAGGAGGTGCACAAGGTGCTCGATCGCATGCGATGGCATGCATCGAGCCAGCGCGGGTACTTGTGCATGCAGGCGACGATGGCGACTTCAGCCGCGACACACCATCAATAAAGCCCGTCGCGGCTGAAGCCTCCTACAGGACGCAAGGTGTCAGCCGCGCAGCGCCTGCGACAGGAACCGCACAGTGCGGCCGCAGGCAGCGGCCCGAACAGCATCGGTCGTGCATGTCAGCGGCGCCATTGGCGATGCGATGCGCTTGCGGGAGTTATCCGCGGCAGACAGATCATTGTGGGTTCACTGCCTGCAATCAGATGAGAGAGAAGGCGCGCTAGCCTTGCATCGCCTCGGCGAGAAATGGCGCAGTCCGGCTACGCGCATGCCGCGCCACCGCCTGCGGCTCGCCGGCGACGACCACCTTGCCGCCTTCATCGCCGGCACCAGGCCCCATATCGATGATCCAGTCGCTGGCCGCGGCCACGCGCATGTCGTGTTCGACCGCCACCACCGTATTGCCCGCCTCCACCAGCCCGTGCAATTGGCGCAGCAGCGTGTCCACGTCGGCCGGGTGCAGGCCGGTGGTCGGTTCGTCGAGCACGTAGACGGTGTCGCGGCGCTGCGCGCGTTGCAGCTCGGTGGCCAGCTTGATGCGCTGCGCTTCGCCGCCGGACAGCTCGGTGGCCGGCTGGCCCAGCCGCAGATAGCCGAGCCCTACCTCGCCCAGCACCTGCAGCGGCCGCGCGATCACCGCGTCGCCGGCGAAGAAGTCCGCCGCCTGCGCCACGGTCATGCGCAGCACTTGCGCGATGGTGTGTCCGCGCAGTTCGATCTCCAGCGTCTTGGCGTTGTAGCGCGCGCCATGGCAGGTGGGGCACGGCGCGTAGACGCTGGGCATGAACAGCAGTTCCACGCACACCGCGCCCTCGCCTTCGCAGGTCTCGCAGCGGCCCTTGGCGACATTGAACGAGAAGCGGCCGGCGTCGTACTTGCGCTTGCGCGCGGCCGGCGTGGCGGCGAAGCGCTTGCGCACGTGATCGAACAGGCCGGTATAGGTGGCCAGATTGGAGCGCGGCGTGCGCCCGATCGGTTTCTGGTCCACCTGCACCAGGCGCCGCACATGCTGCAGGCCGTCGACGATGCATCCGTCGGTCGCGACCTGCGCGCCGCGCTCCAGCGGATCCACGCCTTCTTCCGGATCGATGCGCTCCTGGCCAAGATGCGTGCCGAGCAATTCCACCAGCGCCTGGCTGACCAGCGACGACTTGCCCGAGCCGGACACGCCGGTGACCGTGGTGAACACGCCCAGCGGAATGTCCACGTCCAGCGCGGCGACGTTGTTGCGGGTGATGCCGCGCAGCTGCAGCCACGCGCCCGGTGCGCGCGGCGCGTGCGCGATCGGTGCCTGCTCGGCGAACAGGTAGCGGCGCGTGGACGAGGCGGCGACCTGCGCCAGTCCCGCCGGCGGTCCGCTGTACAGCACCTGCCCGCCCTGCTCGCCCGCGCCGGGGCCGACATCGACGATCCAGTCGGCATGGCGGATCACGTCGATCTCGTGCTCGACCACGAACAGCGAATTGCCCGCGGCCTTGAGCTGGTCCAGCGCCGCCAGCAGCGCCTGCGCATCGGCCGGATGCAGGCCGGCGGAGGGCTCGTCCATCACGTAGACCACGCCGAACAGCTGCGAACGGATCTGCGTGGCCAGGCGCAGCCGCTGCAGTTCGCCCGGCGACAGCGTCGGCGTGCTGCGTTCCAGGGTGAGATAGCCCAGGCCCAGTTCCTGCAGGATCTGGATCCGCGCCAGCAGATCCTGGGCGATGCGCTGCGCGGCGATGGCCTGCTCGGGATGGCGCTTGGCCTCGCGCGTGCGCCCCGCCGCGGCCGGGCGCAGCAGGTCGGCCACCTGTGTGAGCGGGCGCTGCGACAGCGCGCCGATGTCGAGTCCGGCGAAGGTCACCGACAGCGCCTCGCGGCGCAGGCGCTTGCCGTCGCAGGTCGGGCATGGCGTGCTCAGCAGGTACTGCGCCACGCGCTTCTTGATCAGCGCGCTCTGCGTGCTGGCGAAGGTGTGCAGCACGTAGCGGCGCGCGCTGCTGAAGGTGCCCATGTAGGCCGGTTCCTGCTTGCGCCGCAGTGCGCGCTGGGTTTCGGCCAGGCTGAAACCCGGATACACCGGCACCGTCGGCTGCTCGTCGGTGTACAGGATCCAGTCGCGGGTCTTCTTCGGCAGCTTGGCCCACGGCACGTCGACGTCGTGGCCGAGCGTGGTGAGGATGTCGCGCAGGTTCTGCCCGTGCCAGGCCGGCGGCCACGCGGCGACGGCGCGCTCGCGGATGCTCAGCGAGCGGTCCGGCACCATCGACGCCTCGGTGGCGTCGTAGATGCGGCCCAGGCCGTGGCAGGTGGGACAGGCGCCGGCCGGCGTGTTTGGCGAGAAGCCGTCGGCATAGATGATGGCCTGTCCCGGCGGATAGTCGCCGGCGCGCGAATACAGCATGCGCAGCGAATTGGAGATGGTGGTGACGCTGCCCACCGACGAGCGCGTGCTCGGCGCACCGCGATGCTGCTGCAGCGCCACTGCCGGCGGCAGGCCTTCGATCGAATCCACGTCCGGCACCCCGGCCTGGTCGATCAGGCGCCGCGCATACGGCGAAATCGAATCCAGGTAGCGGCGCTGCGCCTCGGCGAACAGCGTGCCGAACGCCAGCGAGGACTTGCCGGAGCCGGACACGCCGGTGAACACCACCAGCGCATCGCGCGGCAGCTCCACGTCCACATCCTTGAGGTTGTGTTCGCGGGCGCCGCGGACGCGGACGAAACCGGAGGCGGGAGAAACGGGCGGCTTGGGCATTGGCTGCGAAGTTGGCAAGAGCTTGCGCAAGCTTAGCGGGGTCGGGCGGAGGTGGCCGTGTAGGTGCTGGCGCGATGGCCGCGGCGTCGCGTTCGCGACATGGACACCTGTCAATCGACATGCATTCTTGCAGGAGAGGCTTCAGTCCCGGCACGGCCCGAAGCCGTCAGCTCCACCGCTGCGCTGGTCAAGGCATGGGGCTGAAGCCCCTCCTACAGAAAACTTGCGGCAAGCTGGCCGGGTGCACTGTGGGAGGGACTTCAGTCCCGACGCTGCCCCTTCCGCTACACGTAACGCGGAATCGGCCCCAGCTGCGGCGTCTGGTCCGGCAGCTCCACTTCGGTCTCGTCCACGTAGCACCAGCCCCAGCCCTCGGGCGGGTCGTAGCCTTCGATGATCGGGTGCGCGGTCTGGTGGAAATGCTTGGTGGCGTGGCGGTGCGGCGAGTCGTCGCAGCAGCCGACGTGGCCGCAGCTGCGGCACAGGCGCAGGTGCACCCAGGGGCTGCCGATCTTCAGGCACTCTTCGCAGCCGCGCGCGCTCGGCGTGACCTCGGCGATCGTGGAAAGATGGGAACACTGCGCTGTCATGGCTTGGCCCTCTCGACAATGGCCGGCGCGGCACTGCGCCGCGCCAGGAATTGATGAATCTGCGCGACCACCGCCGCGCCCTCGCCGACCGCCGCGGCCACGCGCTTGACCGAGCCGGCGCGCACATCGCCGATCGCGAACACGCCCGGCCGGTCGGTCTCCAACGGCAGCGCCGGCACCTGGCCTGGCACGGGTTCGGCACCGGTGACGACGAAGCCGGCATGGTCCAGCTGCACGCAGCCGTCCACCCAGGCGCTGTTGGGATCGGCGCCGACGAACAGGAACAGATGGTGCAAGGCGCAGCGATGCGTGGCGCCGCTGGCGCGGTCGCGAAACTCCGCGCTCTCCAGGCGCTGCGCGGCATCGCCCTGCAGCGATACCACCTCGGTGCCGGTATGCAATTCCACGTTCGGCAACGCGGCGATGCGCTCGATCAGGTAGCGCGACATCGACGCCTCCAGCCCCGCACCGCGCACGATCAGGTGCAGGCGCTTCACCTTCGGCGCCAGGAACACCACCGCCTGGCCCGCGGAATTGCCGCCGCCGACCAGGGCCACCTCCTCGCCTTCGCACAGCCGCGCTTCCACCGGCGAGGCCCAGTACGACACGCCGTTGCCTTCGAACGCGGCCAGATTGACGATGTCCGGGCGCCGGTAGCGCGCGCCGGATGCGATCACCACGGTGCGCGCCTGCACCCGCAGGCCGTCGCGCATCTGCAACTGCAGCGGCGCGGCGCTGCACTCCTCGGCGGTCGCCGCATCGCAATGCAGCTGCGCCACTTCCAGCGGCAATGCCAGCTCGGCGCCGAACTTCAGCGCCTGGTTGTAGGCGCGCCCGGCCAGCGCCTGGCCGGAGATGCCGGTGGGAAATCCCAGGTAATTCTCGATCCGCGCCGACGCGCCGGCCTGGCCGCCGATCGCGCGCTGGTCCAGCACCAGCACCGACAGCCCTTCGGACGCGGCGTACACCGCGGTCGCCAGGCCGGCCGGGCCGGCGCCGACGATGGCCACGTCGTAGCGTTTGTGCGGATCCAGCTCCGGGGTCATGCCCAGGCAATGCGCGGCCTCGGCCTCGCTGGGGCGCCGCAGCACGGTGCCGCTGGGGCAGACCATCAACGGCAGTTCGTCGTGATGGATGCCCAGGCGCTCGACCAGCGCACGGCCCTCGTCGTCGTTGGCCGCATCCAGGAAGGTATTGGGATAACCGTTGCGGGTCAGGAAGCCCTGCAAGCGGGTCAAGCGCGCCTCGCCCGGCTCGCCGATCAGCACCGAGCCGGCGGTATCGCCTTCGATCAGGCCGACCCGGCGCAGGATCAACGCGCGCATCACGATCTCGCCGACGTCGGCCGAACTGATCATCAGCGAACGCAGATGCGCCGCATCGAACGGCACCGCCACGCAGCCCTGCGCGCCGGCACGCCCGCCGGCCAGCGAGGCGCGGCCGGCCAGCTGGCTGACCTCGCCGCTGAACTGTCCCGCAGTGTGTTCGGTGACCGGTTTCTCATGGCCCAGCCCGTCGCGGCGCACCACCGCGATCGAGCCCTGCAGCACCAGCCACACCGGCGCCGGATGATCGCCGACGGCGAACACCTCCTCGCCGGGCGCGAAGGTGCGTGGCGCGCCGCTGGCGAAACGGCGGGCGGTGTCCACCTGCGCCGGCTCGAGCACCGGGAACATCTGATGGCGACGGGTATCGGCCAGGCTCATCGGCATCCTTGTGGTAGCGGGCGACAACGCGCACAGCATGCGATGCGGGGGCGCCGCGGGCAATCACCCATTCTGGGAGGAGGTGCCGCGCGGCAGCGATGCGGCCACGTTTTCGGCAAGGGCCAAAGGACGCGCATCGCGCACTTGATCTGCGAGGCGCTTCGCGCCGCACCCTCACCCCAACCCCTCTCCCGAGGGGAGAGGGGCCAAGACGCCGCGGCTGTTCCCTTTTTGCACCGGGAGGGGGCCCGCAGGGCGGGATGCGGGACGGACGAAGCCTTGCAATCACCGCACACGACTCTCTTTCGTCGCGGCGCACCACCACCATCGCGCAGCCAGTACGCGCAGGTATGGCGCAAGCCGCGCCCGGCTGCCACGACGGCGGCCCTTGTGTTCGATCCGCGCCCCCCCATCCAGTTCGTGCTGCGCCGTCTTCGGCGTCCGTCCAGCCCCTATCGTCCTCAAGGAAACCGCCCATGTCCGTCTCGATGTATCGCCTTTCCGTTCCGGTGTTCCTGCGTGGCCTGGACGTGTTGCAGCACTATGTGGACCTGGCCGAGCGCCATGCACAGGGCAGCGGCCAGGATCCGCAGGCGCTGGTCGACGCGCGCCTGGCGCCGGACATGTTCGGCTTCGCCGGGCAGATCCAGCGCGCCACGGACACCGCCAAGAACACCATCGGCCGCCTCAGCGACATCGTGCCGCCGAAGATGGCGGACGACGAAACCACCCTGGCGCAGCTGCACGAGCGCATCGCCGCCACCCAGCGCTTCCTGCACCGCGTGGACGCCGCGGCCCTGGACGGCGCGCAGGACCGCGCGGTATCGCTGAGCGCCGGCAAGTTGAAGGCCGACTTCAACGGCAGCGACTACCTGCTGACCTTCGCCCTGCCGAACTTCTTCTTCCACGTCGCCACCGCCCACGCGATCCTGCGCCAGCAAGGCGTGGCAGTGGGCAAGCTCGACTACCTGGGACCGTTCGACACGGTAGAAACCGAGCGCGCGTAAGCCCCTCTCCCCTCGGGAGAGGGGTTGGAGTGAGGGTCCGGCGCGAAAGCGACTCGCTGATCCGAGCAAACGAGGCTGTACCTGTCAGCGTCGGAGGCCGCGCCTGTCGGCGCCAGGCGATTAGGCCAACGAAGGCACCGCAAACGCACCAGCATCGTCCGCCGCGAACGCCACGCCCGCCAACGCATGCATCCGCGCCACCGTCGCCGCGAACGGCCGCAGCACTGCCACGCCGCGTTCGGCGAACACCGCATGCAGCGCCGCGTAATACCACAACGTCCCTTCGCGGCCGGCAGTGAAACGCTCGAACACCTCCGTGCCGACCTCGGGGTCTTCCAGATCCGCGACGATGCTGCGCGCGTTGTAAAGCTTGTCGCAGGCCGACACCAACAACACCGCATCCGGCGCCTCGCGCAGATGCGCCAGATACGCCTGCTTGCGGATGCGCCAGTCGCGGCGCCTGGCCGGCACGTCCTCGTGTTCCGCCTTGCGCTCGGCGCTGGCGTCGGTACATCCCATCACGATCGCCGCCACCGCATCGCCGAACTGCGCGCGGATCACCGCCTCGTGGCCGGCGCCGCAGTCCTCGATCACATCGTGCAGCAACGCCGCGATCGCCTGGTCCTCGTCGCCGCCGGCCTCCAGCACCACCGTCGAAACCCCCAGCACATGGCTGAAATACGGCACCGTGCCGCCCTTGCGGAACTGGCCGGCGTGGGCGATGCGGGCGTAGTCCACAGCGCGCGCGTAGCGTTCGGTGAGAGCGGTCATGCGGTCTTCCTGACGGGGCAGAACCGCATTATCGCGGAATCCGCGCGCCAGGGTCGTGCCGTTCATGTCTCCGGCGACGGCCGCACCCGGAACACCACGCTCATCCGCGGCGCCACCGGCCTGGCGGTCTTGGGGATGCCGTGCTCGTGGGTGAGCTGCGAGGCGTGGCTCATCGCCAGCAGACTGCCCGGCGCCAGTTCCACGCCGATAGTCTTGCGGTCGCCGGCCTTGGCGCGGACGGTCATGCGCCGCGGCGCGCCCAGCGATACCAGCGCGATCGGATGCGGGGCGACCAGCGTATGCAGCTTGTCGTGGTGCATCGCCACGCTGTCGCGGCCATCGCGGTACAGGTTCAGGCCAACCGCGGTGTACGGCGCCGGCACCAACGCCTGCACCGCCGCATGCAGGTCGCGCAGCGGCAGCGTCTCGGGCAGGGCTGGCAGCGGATACGCCGCCACCAACCGCGGCACATCCACCACCCGGTCGTACATCGGCCGGCGCAGCTGCTGCCATGGCGCGCCGTCGCGCAACGCGGCGAACCACGCCTGCGCCAGTTCCGGATCGAGCAGCCGCGGCCAATAGCGGATGCCGCCCTCGGCATCGTGCACCAGGCAGTGCGGGGCATCGTCGGTGTGCGCGAACAGGTCCATGGGCGAAAGATGGGGATGCGGCGGAACAAGCCCCATTCCAGCATCTGAACGGATCAGCGGCTGCGACGCGGCGCAATCCGCCGGCCCGCGACACAAGAATTCTTACTTTTCGCCCGCGCCGCGTTAACGTTCCGCTTGGGAGGATGCAAAATGTCACTTTCCACCAGCACAGGCGATACGCCCGCATGACAGCAGCGAGCAGGACAACGGCAAGCATCACCCCAACGGCACGCAGCGCGCATGGCCCGGACAGCGGCGCCGCTGGCAACAACGCCCAGGCGCCAGCGGAAGCGCGGCCCGCACACGGCAGGCCTGCCGCCCAAGGCAACGTGTTCCAGCACCCCCTGTCCACAGGCCGCACGGAGAACGACCTGCGCCGACGCGCGCAGCGCACGCAGCTGGCGACCCGGGTGGCCGCGATCGGCACCATTGCCGCCGTGGCTGCGGTCGCGCTGATCGCCTGGCGACGCGCGCGGCGCTAGCCGATTGCGACCAAGGCGTATTCCTGCATCGCTATCGCGGCGTGCAGGAGCGCACTCGTCGTTTGCAGCTTGAGGCTGGAGCACATCTCCCGTGCTCCAGCAGGGGAACATGCGAACTACCCGAACGGCCGTTCGGCAACATCCGCAGCCTGCATCTTCGTGCAACGACGGCCGCGGTCGCAGCGCACGCATGCATCGCCGCTAACGGGCCATCGAGACGACGAATCGCGTGGAGGCGTCCGCCTGCTTGCGCGGCAGCGGCCGGATCCGCACCAGCCCATAACGGCAGACGTCCAGATCCTGGTAGACCAGGCTGCGGCCATCGTCGAAAGCGAAGCGCAGATCGTAGCGGCAACCGACGCCGCGGACGCCGACGGTGGCCGAATCGCCACCGCCGCGCAACGCATCCAACGGCACCTCCCGGAACGTCCCGCTGCCGGCATCGGCGACCGCAAACGCGGTCACGCTGTCGTGCGCGCGATTGACCAGCATGACGTAGTGCTTGCGGCCTTGCTCCTGCGCGTAGACAGTGGCTGTTGCGAAGAGCAGCACACTGGCGAGGCAGGCGGTGCGGAAGGGATGCATGGTGGGACTCTCCGGCGGGATGGGATGCCGCCGCATGCGCAAGGCGCAGCCGCGGTGCGCACATCTGGCGCGCCCGCCCTGCCCCGCGCCCAGCGATCCGGGACGAATCGTCGTACCGGCGTGCCCAATCGTCGCCATTGGTCGCCGCGCTTCTCAGCGCGCACCACCGCGCTTAGGATCGGCGCATCCCGTTCGAGCATCGCCCGATGAAGATCCGCCTGGGTTCCACGGAAATCGGCCTGACCCGATACCTGACCCTGTGGACGGCCGTCGTCGTGGCGTTCGCCGTGCAGGGCTGTCTGTACGACTCCGTCAACGACGGCCACAGCTGGCAGCTCGGCGACTACCTGCGCTGGTCGATGATCCAGTGGTACACCTGGGCCGCGCTGGCGCCACTTGTGTTCCGCCTGGGCGAGCGCTACCCGATCCCCACGCCGTTGCAGCTGAGTTCGCTGGGACGGCAGCTGCTTGCCAGCATCGGCGTCACCGCGCTGGCGATGTTCATCGGCGCAGTCGTCTCGCCGGGCGCGTTCTTCGACCAGCTCGGGCAGTTCATCGGCAAGCACTTCGCGATCGGCCTGCTCACCTACTGGGGCCTGCTGGCGATCCAGCAGGCGCTGCACTACCGCAGCGAGAGCGACCGCCGCGAACTGGAAGCCAGCCGCCTGGCCACGGAGCTGGCGCAATCGCGGCTGCAGGCGCTGAAGACCCAGCTGCAACCGCATTTCCTGTTCAACACCCTGCACGCCATCGTGACCCTGCTCGACGAGGACGTCGCCTCGGCCGAGGACATGCTGCTGCGCCTGAGCGAACTGCTGCGTGCGCTGCTGGAAGAATTCGACGGCCAGGAAATCACCCTGCGCCACGAACTCACCCTGCTCGACCTGTACCTGGGCATCCAGCGCAAGCGCTTCGGCGACCGCCTGACCACGCGCCTGTACATCGACCCGGACACCCTGGACTGCGCGGTGCCGAGCCTGCTGCTGCAGCCGATCGTGGAGAACGCCATCCAGCACGGCATCGGCCGCCACGCCGGCGCCGACTGCGTCGAGATCGAGAGCCGCCACGAAGACGGCCAGCTGCGTATCGAAGTGCGCAACCGCAACAGCACCCTGGGCGACGGCAGCGGCGCCGCCGGCCACGGCATCGGCCTGTCGAACACGCGGCTGCGGCTGCGGGAACTGTATGGCGACGCCGCCGAACTCCGCCTGGACATGCTCTGGCCGCAAGGCGTGGCGTGCCGTATCCGCATGCCGTTCCGCGAACTGGAAGACGCCGAAGGTGCGCCGGAGCACGTGCCCGCATGACCATCGCCACGCTGGTCATCGACGACGAACCGATCGCCCGCCACGCCATCGTGCGCCTGCTGCGCGAGCACGCCGACATCGCCCTGCTCGGCGAATGCGGCGACGGCGCCGCCGCGGTGGCGGCGATCCGCGAACACTCGCCGGACCTGGTATTCCTCGACATCCAGATGCCGGAAATGACCGGCATGGATGTGGTGGCGCAGATCGGCGCCGAGCGCATGCCCGCCACCGTGTTCGTCACCGCCTACGAGCAGTACGCCGTGCGCGCCTTCGAAGCCAACGCGCTGGACTACCTGGTCAAGCCGTTCAGCCGCGAGCGCTTCGCCGCCACCCTGCAACGCGCCAAGGCACGACTGGGCGACGCCGGCAACAACCCCGCCCACCTCCTGCAAGCGTTGGACGCACTGCGCCAGCGCGACGCCTACCTGCAGCGCATCGCCGTGCGCGTGGACGAGCACGTGGTATTCATCGCCGTGGACGACATCGTCTGGATCAAGGCCAACCGCAACACCGTGCAACTCCACGTGGCCGGCGCCGTACACGAACTGCGCGAAACCATGGCCGCCCTCGGCGCGCGCCTGGACCCGCGCCACTTCGCCCGCGTGCACCGCTCCGCGATCATCAACGTGCGCCGGGTCAAGGCCATCCACCCCTGGTTCAACGGCTACCACGTGGTGGCCATGGACAACGGCCAGCAGCTGCGTATGAGCCGGTACCAGCATGAGGCGTTCCTGCGGTTGGTGACCAACGGCGGTGGGGAATGAGGCGGGCGCGGCGGCCGTAAGCGCAGGACCACGGCCTAGCTCCGCGCCAAGCGCTCCACTGCACACCGTCCGGCACCGGCTCGCGCGGCCCAGGCACCGAATCGACAGGCGCAGCCGGCGCATTTACAGTGGGCACATCGCCTCGCCGCAGCACCGCAGTGCGACACGCCGGGCCACACAAGGAGAAGCACATGAAGCCGTGGCTCGCCGCCGCCCAGATCGCCGGCCTCTTGTTCGTCGCAGGAGCATGCAGCATGTCCGCCGCCGCAAAGAAGACCCCGATGGCCTCCGATATCCTGGCAGTGCCCGCGGACCTGCCGACCCAGCGCCTGTTCGACTGCGCCGAGACCAGCATCACCAAGTTGTCCGAGACCAGCAGCTCCTGGCCCAAGATCACGCGCAAGGACAACGCCAAGGGCGTGCTGGAATCGGGCAACTTCGAAGAAGAGAACCGCAGCGGCTTCCGCATGCGCATCGAGCGCGCGCAAGGCGCCAGCCAGGCCAGGATCACCCTCAAGGGCGCCGGCGCCTACTTCGTCGACCTGGGCGTGGCGCAGGCGATGCAGGACCTCAAGACCGCCCTGAGCAGTTGCATCGCCACCGCACCGCGCTAATCTCGAGCAGACAGACAGAAGAGCCCCATGCGCGACCATTCGATCGAAGCACGCTTGCTCTGCATTGCCGGCATCGCCGGCCACGCCTACTGGGTGCTGCGCGACGAGTGCGGCAACGCCCTGGCCGAACTGCACGGCCTGGCCACCGACCGGCACACCGGCACGCCGATCCCGATCGGCACCGACGCACGCAGGCACACGCTGCGCGCCTGGCACTACCCGCACGACGCCGATTACGCCAACACCATCGGCGCCCAGCCCGACCGCACCAGCTACCTGCGCGACGGCCAGCCGGCATGCACTGCCGCCAGCGGCAACAAGCACGAAGTCCTGGCGCGCTGGCACGCGGCGCTACGCGCCATGCCCGAACTCAACGCCCAGGACCTGGACTACCCCAACTACGGCTTCAAGCTGCTCGGGGCCACCATCAACAGCAACTCCGCCTTTCGCACCTTCGGCGAACTGATGGGCGTGCCGGTGCCAGGTTTCTCCCGCAGGCTGCAACCGGGCATCGGCAACTGCATGCTGCCGCGCGAGCGTATCGCGGCGCTGTGTTATCGCGAGTTGCCGGTGCAGGCCCGGCAGCACCTCTACACACCGACCAACGACCATCCGCCAGGACGCCCAAACCTCGCCATGCCGCAACAAATTCGTAGTCGCGGATAACAGGCAGCTAAAGTATTTAGCGTCGGCCAATTTGAACAAGGCAAGTCTAAAAAAACCAATAGTTCGACGACAGATGTGCACCCTGCGTTGCGCACTGGCCTGCTGCACTCATCCACGCCGATGTGAGCCTTTACACCGAAGTACCATTGGCCAGCCTTAATCGCCTGATGTTCCACCCTGGATCGCGCGCGCCCCCGGTGCTCTAGGTCGAACTGCCCCATGCCGCGGCAGGTGGAAGCGC
Organism: Xanthomonas campestris pv. phormiicola; assembly: GCA_025666215.1. Classification (NCBI taxonomy): domain Bacteria; kingdom Pseudomonadati; phylum Pseudomonadota; class Gammaproteobacteria; order Lysobacterales; family Lysobacteraceae; genus Xanthomonas; species Xanthomonas campestris. Next base: position 3,853,974 of record CP102593.1, read on the forward strand.
ATCATCACTTCCATCCGATTCTGTTGCCGACCGGTTCCTCCCAACTCCCGGAGGGGGCGCACGCTAAGGCGCGCACCTTTCGACATATTTGTGTAAGCTTCTATGGCCTCGATCTCGGTGGCCGCGACATAGGGCAGGCAACTAGTCGGCAACCAATTCAACGCGAGAGCCACGACTACAACTGCCTTATTTTTATCTGGATTCACCAAAATAATGAAAGCCATGGAATTGAGGCACACAATATAAAATATCGCCACATCATTTCTATCGGCGTCAATTATTTTATAAAATTATTTAAATGGGGAGCGAGATGGCAGTCAAAAGAATGGCAATTACAGTAGGCGCACTGTGCGTTCTATCCGGCGCGGCATGGATAGCATTCAATAACTCAAAGAAACATGAATCGATGGAAGCCAATAAGACTGAGACTTCCATAGTCGCCGAAAATTCGAAGAGCGATGCACAAGGGAGCATGGCTCCCAACTCGGACAACGGAGACACAAGTCGGGCACGCTCCCAGATACATAACGATATTGGGGCGATGAAAATTGGCGACCCCCTATACGGGCCAAAATCGCAGCAAGATGTGAAATGGCTGATGAGTCACGGCTATCCTACTCAAGCACAGCTACAGGCCGCACTTTCATCCAGACAGACATTGGCCGAGCTTCAATCCAAATCAAAACTCAGTCCCGTTGATGTCATTCAGGCAGGGCAATTAGCCATGAGTGATTCATCCATTTCTGAAGCTGCCATAGAGGTTATGAACAAAGCTGCAGTAGATGGCTCTGTTTTTGCCCTTCAAGAAATTTCTCGAACTGCCTCCAGCCCGAGTGTAAACGATCCAATAAGAGCAGCAGCATACAAGAAGGCTGCCGAGATGCGCGGCGACTGGGGATCCGCACTTCTTGGCGACACAACCGGATTAAATGCAGAGCAATCTATTATTGCAAACGCAATGTCGTATCAAATCATAGAAAATATAAATCGTGCCCGCGCCCAGAATGGTAGCGCACCACTAGTTAACGAAGCACGGCCAGGAGTGGACGAGTTCCTTTCTGGCATAATGAAGCAGATGAAAAATAAATAGAAATTATTTAAGGAGAGAGCATGAAAAGGAAAATAGCGGCTGCATTTGGTTTTTTCATGGCTGCAACATCTTTTGCAGCCGATTGTCCACTGGTGCCTGCAATAGTCACCCCTCTTATTACGGTCTCGCCCTACTCTTCATTCAAGGAAAAGTTTGAGAAGATAGGCGATGAGCTTCAGAAAATTTATGGAAATACATACAAGGATAGCGAGATTTACCAAGTGCGGATTCCTGTTAAAGTCTGTTTGCTTGGCATTTGCGGAACATCCATAGAAACCAGCATGTACAAAACCTGCGGCAAGACAATGAAAGAGTCGATGCAGGATGTGGCACTGAATGCGCCCGGCGGTGGTTTGGCTGGCGGCGGCGGCGGTGGATCCACAGGCAGCGGATCAAGCCAGGGCGGTGGCGGTCAGGCTCCTCCATCTAATCCGTTCATGTATTGCTCCAACATTACGATTCAGTCCTGTATGACTGGGGGCGGAAACTCTGGGCAGACCTGCCGAGTTGACACTTCGCTCCAATGCCCCATTGTTGTAGGCTGAAATTTTTAACGCATGCATGTCACGACCCCTGCCTTTGCAGGGGTTTTGGCTTTGACAGTGGTGCAACTGTGGCGCAGAGCGTCGCAACTCCGTCGCACACGCGCACTTAGCCGCCAGGCGTTCAAAGCCTCTGCATGGCGACCTGATCCAGCAGCGTACGCAGGGACATGGCCGCGTCATGCAGCGCCACCCAAGCGCGGGCAACGTGGCAGGATGCAACGCGGCGGTATACAGCGCGTCGAAGGCAACACATGCAACCTTCCTGTCCGAACCAAGCCTCCCGGCAAACAACCGCATCCGGGGCTGGGCGGCACCTACGGCCGGTTCGGCCGCATCCACAGCCTGGGGCATGGCGCTCTTAGCGCTCCGCCGTTGCCTTGATTGCCGCCGGCTTGGCCCCTGGCTTGCCGACACGCTTGAGCACCGCCCCTGCCGGGGCGGGCGTGCTGTCGGGCAGACGTTTGATCACCACGTCCGGGCCATTGGCATGACGCTCGATCAGCAACCCACTGGCCGACTTCATCACCACCCGCCCGTTCTGCTTCAGCGCACGCGCGTGCGCCTCCCGACCGGCCTGGACAGCCAGCAGCGAGATGCGCGCTTCTGCGGCCTGCATGGCTGCTTCGCTGAGAGCTTTGCCGCGGGGCATGAGGAAATCCGCGATAGCGACGTAGGGCCATTGTGCAACGTAAGCCCGACGACTGCATTCGCTGCCGGGTACGGACCACGCCACGTCAGTGCGTGATCAGCTTGAAGCTCACCTGATAACGAATGCAGCGCGTCGAAGTGAGCACATGCGACGTTCCTGCCAGATCCGAACGTCTGCTCGCGGACGGGCAATCGTTCACTTGACGGATGGCGCGGTGGCCTGGGCGGCGGCGGCCTTCTTGAACACCTCGACCCTGCTCCAACTCAGCACTTGGCTCGCAGGAATCAGAAAGCGCGGCTTGTGCTCGTCGCTGAGCCCACCAGGCGGCGACACATAGAAATCCGACCCCAACCGGGTCAGCACATCGACCGACGGCACCACATACACGTTCGACCCGGGTTGCGCTCGCTCGCAGCGCGCTTCCGGCCAAGCGGCCTTGACGATCTGGCAGCCCTGCTCCGTCAACTGCAGCTGCACCCCTGGCAGCATGCCGATGCCGAGCTTGCGCACGGTGACGTCCACGCTGCCGAGCAGCGCGCCGCTGTAGACAACCAGAATCAACAGCGTCGGCGCGAAAACCCGAATCCGCCTTGACCACTCGATACGATGGGTCACGTACACCGCCCAATGAGCGAAGACCAGCATCAGCGCAGAAAGCGCAAGATAGAACCAGTCCCTGCCCCGCACGGGAGGTGCCACGTAATCGACCGCAAACGCGGCAAGTGGCCAGAAGGCCAGGTACATCAGCAGCATCAACACGAACGTATTGTGTCGCTTGCGCAAGATCGGCCAAAATCGACGGACGCGATCAAAGTCCCAGGCGACGGTCAGCACCATCAAGGTGATCGCACCAACGCAGAAGCCGGCGATGACTCCATAGGTCGCCACACCGCCGAAGCCCGAGCGCGCGCAGAGCAGCATGATGGTGTAGTACGCGGCACTCACCAATGCCGCTCCCGCGAACACCCACATGCTGCCGAAGATGCGCTCCTGCCGCGGGCGCGGCGCAACCTGCGCGCGCCGGTAGTAGGATTTCAATCCCTTGCGTGGCGCATTGTCCTGCCTCGGCCGCAACGGGACGGGCAGCACGTGCTGATCGACCAGCATCCCGATCACCCACGCCGGCAGTGCAAGCACTGCCAAAAAACCGAGCAGCGCAATCGCACCAAACAACGCCACCGCACTCAGCACCACGCCAAGATCGCCGAGCGACAGCGACGGCACATAGCCGATGCGCAGGAAGTGCGCCAGCACCATGCCGCCACCCCAACAGGGCACCAGCCATTTCAGGTCCACCCCGAACGTCTGGCGCAACATGCGCCACAGCGGCATGGCCGGCGCATTGCGTTTCCCCGGTCTCTCGCCGGCCTCACTGCCGCCAGGGGCGGCCTCCTCGCTCTGCTGCATCGTGGTTCCTTGGCGCTTGGCCGCACTGTTTCCTGGCAGGGGCCAAGCATACGCAAGGTCCGCCGCACGGAGGCAGACACTTTCCTGTGACCGCATGGCATGCGGCCGGATCAGCAAGCCATACGGAGCAGTTGGGACATACGCACTATTGCGCCACGCCGCTCAAAGCTTCTGCTTGGCCACCTCATCGAGGATGCCGCGCACCGCATGCGCCGCGTCATAGATCGCCTCGCCAAGCGCGGGCAAGGTCCGGTGATCAAAATGGGCAGCACTGCCCGCGGCGATCACATCGCCATAGACCGTGATCGTCCGCATCAGGCGGTCGAGCGTGTCCACCTGCTCCAGGGTCAGGCCGAAGGCAAAGGATGGAGCGGCCATCTCACTCCATCCCCCGTTTCGAAGCGGCCATGGGGTCGCCGCCAAGATCCTGACCCGAGGGCGGGAACTGCCGCTGCGCCGGCCACGACACCTCGCGCAGCATCATGTCCACCTGCTCCGCGAGCAGTTCCATGCACACCGCCAGTTCTCCCGCACGCACCTTCGGTGCGGCCTCGCGCTCTTCGGCCACGCTGCGTGGCTCTGCCAGTCGTGCGAGGAACTTGATGAACTGGCCAATCCGCACCAGCCGGAACTGGCTCTCTTCGGGCAGAAAATAGCCCACCATTTCAAGATCGTCCGCTCTGTATTCCGACATCGTCGCCTCTCCTTCCATGAAGTGGCCGTCCGCCGCCAATGGCGGACGGGAAGTCGGGAGGCTAGAAACCGCTAACAGCCGGCGGGCTTATTCCCCTTGCGGGTGTTGTATTCACCGCCCTCCCGACGCAGAACGAAACGTCGGTTGCACCTGCAAAGCATGCAGGCACAAAAAACCCACCGGTTTGTCGGAGGTGGGTACCGCTGTTAGCGGAGTTTCTAGGCTCCGTTTAGTAATATTGCTACTGCCGATGCGGCGCGTCAAGCCGCTTCATCGACTTGTTTTCGCTTGCAGCAAATCGCAATCAGCATACGTCGAGCTTGTATACGAATTGCTCCAAAACACCCGCGCTGCGGTGAACCCAGCGCGCACACCGATTTACAAGGCTTGTCAGCCACAGCGCATCGGTTCAAAGTTCAAGCGAGCAACGGAAGGCATTCAGGGGGAACGCCGAGCGTGATCGTTTATCAGTCGACCCGTGCCGCGTTCCTGCAAGACTCGGAACGGCAGGCAATCGAAGACATCATCTCCACCGCCTTCATCCAGAAGACGGGCCGATACGCGCCGGACAGCGAGTTCCGCGCCTGGCGTCACTCGCTCACCCAGATGGCCGATGTCCTCAGCGACGACAGCCTGCCCGCGGACATGGGCGTGGGCATCGAGTTCGGCATCCCGCAGACCGCCAAACGCATCGATTTCATCCTGAGCGGGCTTGGCGAGGCCGAAGAACCGCGCGCGATCATCGTCGAACTCAAGCAATGGTCCACATCCGCCGTGACCGACAAGGACGGCATCGTCAGTGCGCAACGCGGCGGGCCGAGCGAGACAGAAGGCCCGCATCCGTCCTATCAGGCCTGGTCGTATGCGGCCCTGCTGCAGGGCTTCAACGAGGCGGTGTACGAAGGCGGCGTGCAGCTACAGCCTTGCGCCTACCTGCACAACCACTTCCGCGACGGCACCATCGACGATCCGCGCTACACCGCCTACACCGACAAGGCGCCGCTATTCCTGCGCGGCGTGGAAGAGAAGCGCAAGCTGCGCGACTTCATCCGCCAGCACGTGCGTAAAGGCGACAACGGCGAATTGCTCTACAAGATCGAACACGGCCGCATCCGCCCTTCCAAGATGCTGGCCGACAGCGTGGTCGGCATGCTCAAGGGCAACCAGGAGTTCGTGCTGATCGACGAACAGAAACTGGTCTACGAAACCTGCCTGGCGCGCGCCGCGCAGGCCAGCGCCGAACGCAAGCAGGTGGTGATCGTCAAAGGCGGCCCCGGCACCGGGAAGTCGGTGGTGGCGGTGAACTTGCTGGTGGAACTGACCAAGCGCGGCACCACCACCAAGTACGTCTCCAAGAACGCAGCGCCGCGCGCCGTGTACGCGCAGAAGCTGGCCGGCCACGTGCGCAAGATCGAGATCGGCAACTTGTTCTCCGGCTCGGGCAACTTCCACCAGACCGAGCCGAATGTGTTCGGCACCCTGGTGGTGGACGAGGCGCACCGCCTCAACGAGAAGAGCGGCCTGTACGGCAACCTGGGCCAGAACCAGGTGATGGAACTGATCCGCAGCGCCCACTGCACCATCTTCTTCGTCGACGACGACCAGATTGTCACCCTCTCCGACATCGGCCACACCGGCGAGCTGCGGCACTGGGCCGCACAGCTCGGCGCCGAAGTCACCGAGCTGGAACTGGCTTCGCAATTCCGCTGCGCCGGCTCGGACGGCTACATCGCCTGGCTGGACAACTTCCTTAGCATCCGCGAGACCGCCAACGCCGATTTCGACCGCGATGCCTTCGACTTCCGCATCGTCGACTCGCCGGTGGAACTGCACAACCTGATCCGCGAAAAGAACAAGCGCAACAACAAGTCGCGCGTGGTGGCTGGCTATTGCTGGGACTGGAAGAGCAAGAACAACCCGGATGCCTGGGACATCGAGATCCCGGAACACGACTATCGCGCGCAGTGGAATCTGGGAAGCGACGGCAGCTTGTGGGCTGTCGCCGAGAACTCCGTCGAGCAAGTCGGATGCATACACACCTGCCAGGGACTGGAACTGGACTACGTGGGCGTGATCATCGGGCCAGACCTGGTTTGGCGCGAGGGCCAGTTGCTCACCGATCCAAGCAAGCGTTCAAAGCAGGATCGCTCTATCCGCGGATACAAGTCGCAGTCAAAGCACAATCCCGAAGTCAATGATCGCGTGGATCGGATCATCCGGAATACCTACAAGACATTGATGAGCCGAGGCATGAGGGGGTGTTATGTCTATACAAGCAATACGGACTCTAAAGCTGCCATGCAAATTCTTAAGGCTGTCTGATACGGACGCCTAGTGAAGCCCCCTCCATAAACTAGCGCGTGTTCGGAACAAGGGAAAGCATGCATTCCAACAGGATTTAATAGATGAGCATCGCTGGCATACGCTCCAACCGAGGTGACGGCTACCAGACAATGGTGGCGTTTGATTGGGCGTTGACAGTCCTATCCGATCCGAAATGTGTTTGGCTTGAGATCGATTCGATAACCTATTCGGTGGACGATGTGGTGGTCGGCAAAGCCGACGGCACTCTTATTGCCTGTCAGTGCAAAAAAAATCAGATCGATTTCAAGGCGTGGTCAATAGCCGACCTTGCGGAAGAGCTAGACAAAGCATCGTACTTGCTGGCCAATAACAAGAATGCCGAAGTGCGTTTCTATTCACGCAACAACTTTGGCGACCTCGCGAAATTGAGAGAACACAGCTTAACTCAGAATGATGAAGTCAGTTATCGAGCAAGTTTAGGCAAGGAGCATCAAGCAACAGATACAACTTTGACGACACGGCTTGCCACATCCGCCCCCGGCCTTTCCTCCTACGAATTCCTGCGTCGCACAAAATTCGCGACCAGTGATGAACTGGAACGCATGGTCGATTTGCTACGCGAACGCTTGCGCAACATGGCGAGCAACCCTGAGGCCGCATTCAATGCCTTTTGGAGACACCTTGATCAACTAGGGACACGCATTGGAGACGATAGCACATCCGCCACTCGGCACCGATTAACCAAAGACGACCTCAAGGCCATTCTTCACAAGGCTGGAGCCATGCTGGTTCCTCCCATTAATATTGCCGAGGTGCGTTTGTCGTTCGCCGATACCTCCGCTATTGGCAGATCGTGGCGGAGAGATATCGCGGGGCTACGGATTTCCAGTCCAACCGTGAACGAACTGCTTACCGCAATCAATGCAAAGAAGCGGGCTATCTTACTCACTGGGCTGCCCGGCTCCGGGAAAACCTGTGTAATGCTTGCGTTGCAAGACGCTTTGGAGCAGCGAGCGCAAACCTATTCAGACATTGCGCCACTCTTCATTCAGTCGCGTGAGTTTGCCGACTTGGCTACAGCACAAGATCGGCAATCACAAGGCTTGCCTGAGCAATGGATCGAAAAAGCCGCCCGTCTGGCTGAAAATGCGCATGTAATTGTGGTCATGGATTCGCTGGATGTACTGTCTATCGCCCGCGAGCATCGTGTGCTGACCTACTTTTTAGCGCAGATAGACCGTTTGCTACTGGTTCCCAACGTCACCGTGGTTACCGCCTGTCGCGACTTTGACAGGCACTACGACCGTCGAATTGCCGAAAGGAAATGGGATTGCGAATTGAAGTGTCAGCCTTTGGACTGGGATGCTGAAATTGCGCCAATGCTCGATAAGCTCGGGATCGCAACGACCTCCATCGATGCGGTTACTCGCGAGCTGATAAAAAACCCACGCGAACTGGCTTTGTTCGTCGAGTTGGCACAACGCGAGGGTAGCTTCAATGTGGTGACCAGCCAAGCCTTGGCCCAGCGCTATCTCGATACTATCGTGCGGGCCAATTGCGTATTGGGGGATGCGGCAATACAAGCGATAGAGGCCATTGCCTCGGATATGCTTAATTTACGCAGCCTGGCTGTGTCGTATCAACGTTTCGACGCATCGCAGGAAATCCTCCGGGTGCTTTGCAGCCTTAATGTGATGCAAGAAACTCAGGATGGGAAGTTGACATTCGGGCATCAAACCCTACTTGACGTATTGGTCATCAGTGGAGCGGTGCGCAGTGGCGTCACGCTGAATAAATTCATTCAAAGTCTGCCCCCCGTTCCTTTCGTCCGTCCCAGCATCCGGAGTTTTGTGGCCCAGTTGGCGCTGGGCGAACGTCGCGAATTCAGGAAGCAGCTACGCACCGTTTTGACGGGTGACGCAGCCTTCCACACCAGGCGCTTGGTTGCAGAATCATTTGCAGAGCAGAAGCCCCATGACGATGACTGGCCCTTGATACGCGACTTGCGCGAAAAGCATCTCGATGTATTCCAGGTGATCTATGGCGCTAGAGCAATTGAGTGGCACCACTTCTGGTTAAAGCATCTGGTTCCCGACTTGAAGAGTACACGGGATGCCGAAGGGATGACAAGGCATGTTTATCGAGTAGCGCAGTGGGGAGACGCAGATGCCACCGACGTGCTGGCGTTATGGATAGAGGCGCTATCACTGGATTGGCTGGACAGCAATAGTATTGCAGAGAAGCTGGGATTTCATCTATCCGGAATCAAATCTGACAATATTGCACTGGTTGTTCCGCTACTTGAGCGGCTGCTCGATCTGCCGCGCTCCGAGCACAGCCCCCTTGGAAGATTTATCGCACGTTGTGTGGCAGCAGGAGTGGCGGATGACTCCCTGCTTTGGCGTTATATCGCAGGTGACATTTGCGACGATAACTTACTTGAGTTCAGGTTCGATAACAAATTGCGTTGCAATTCTCATGAGTTCGGCGACGGGGAAGAAAACTTCATACGTCAACGCATGGAACAGTCCACAGCGTTGCTGGATTTAGCCTTGGAATCGATTGAGCTGTGGAGCAACTTTCGAGCAGCGCGCTATGGAGAAACTCGAATCGGTTACCGGCATGGCTTTTTGGGCGAAACCTCATACGAGGATATGCACAGTCAGAGAGATATGCTGCATGCTGACAGCATGAATATCCTGTTTGATGCGCTTGAGGCGGCCATCATTCATCACGCGAGAATAAATTCAGAGTGGTGGCGAAGTAACCGCGAACGCCTATGTTCCAGTCGCGAAGGGGCATTACTGTACTTTGCAATCCTCGCGTGCACTGCATCGCCTGAAGCCAACATCGATTTGACAGGCCGCATGTTGCGCGACAAGAATTTATTGGAATTTGAGCTTTCCTATGAATTGGGAATATTGATTAAATCGACATTCACCTTAGTTGACCATCGAACGCAAGATGCTGTGACGGCGAATATCTTGACTCTATGGAGTGATGAGACTTCCGATGACGCTAGCTGTTCCTGGACATTAAGACAACGAGCTGAATTTATTGTCGCAATCCCTTGCCACCAGCGCTCGCCAGAAGCACAGGAAGTATTGGAGACATATGAGATGAGAGCTGGCACGCTGATTCCGCAGCCAAATATACGCTCGCGTGGCGGCTGGGTAAGAGCGCCATTTTCATACGAATTATTTCTCAGCTCAAGTAATACAGGGGTATTGCGGCTGTTGTCACACTACGCTGGACATGAAAGTGGTTTCGATGATTTTCTGGCTGGCGGTGAACGTGAGGTTGGCGGGCAGCTGCGAGAGGCTTCTTCCCTTCATCCCACGCGATTTTTGAATTTTCTGCATAATTACTGGGAAGATATTCCAAAGCGGTTCAGAGATGACATCATGGACGGCGCGGCTACTTATCTGGCTCATCGTTATGGCAATTTGCAACCCAGCGGAACATGGAAGCCCATTGAAGAACCCGATGCTTCCGTCTTGGCAGGCCTTATTCTTGATGGACTGGAAAGGCATCCGAAGTACTGGCTTCACCAACGTTCCGCTGCTAAAGCGCTGGAAGCATGCTCGAACGTCATATACGACGCGCAAAATTCCGAGCGGTTGATTTTTCTTGCCATAGGCTTTGGAGGCCTTCATGAAGACGCCCCCATAAAAGGAGACAACGTCGGGCTGATCTCCATAGGCATAAATATGATAAAGGGGGATGTTGCCGAAGGCTTGATGATCCTGGCGAATAATCTACATGAGCACGGCAATGAATTTCCTGAACTGCTGGTTCCTACCTTGCGCCGTTTCGCTAGTGACGAACACCCTGCGGTTCGTGCGCTGATCCTACGCCGCTTACCGTACTTGCAGAGCAAAGTTTTTGATCTTGGCTGGGATTTGTTTCACTTAGCCATGAAGGATGCTGAGGGACTTTGGAAAATCGCGGAGCCATGTCTTTATTACGCCTACTATAGTCATTTTGAGGTAGTGAGGCCTTTGCTGTCGCGTCTTCGTAGCGAGGGTTGCGGAAAGGATCTAAAAACATGGGGGCGCATTTCAGCACTGGCGGCCATGGCTCGGAAAATCGAGTTTGCCAAATTATTGGAGGATTTTAGGGTGCTGGATAGAACGGAGGCCTGGCAGGGGGCGGCCACCGTTTGGACAAACGTTGAAAACGCCCGACAGCACCGTGAGCAATGCCTTTCAGGCTTAGATGCAGGCTTTAATTCTGGCGCCACTCATGCCAAAGCAGTGGCGGAGCAGATGGGGCATATTTTCTCTGACAAATCAGCCTTGATTTCTGTTCCGATAGAGCTGATTCGACGTTGCTTTGATGCATTCAAAGAAGATAAGGATAAAGAGAGAAAACATCATCGTCTCTCCGGGTTTCACGAATGGCTCAATGCGACCTCGCAGCGCGATCCCGAACAAGCCCTTGCTGTAACCGAGATTTATCTAGCCTATGTCAACCATTGCAAGCCATATCTGTATGACCATGAGAATAGTCTTACGCAACTAGTAACTCGTCTATTTGCTGAAGCAGAAGAACGAGAAGAGTCCGACTATGGCGCGATGCTGCAACGTGTGGTCATCGTACAAGACACACTACTTTCTCTGGGAGTCAATGGTGTTGCCGATTGGCTGAAGGCCGCCGAGCGACGATGACCGCATACAAGGTCATCGGCTCGGCCTTGCGGCGCTTGGTGATGTTGGCCATCGGCTTTTCCATGTCTCCGGTGTCTTGGGGTGCGGGACGCGCGCTCAATAATAGCCGCCTTCACGTTGGGGCTTACCGCCACGTTCCAATCTAGCCCTTGCGCGCCGCATCCAACTGGAACTGCAGCGCCGCCAACATGTCCTCTGCCTCCACATAGCCGCCCGATCGACGGGCCTTGTCGCGGGACGCCAACCCACGCGCGACGAAACGCGACGCACCCTCTGCCTCCTCGCACAACACCGGATCGACCCGAGGCGCAGGAAAGGATGCGGGCTTCATAGCTGACGCGGACCGGATATTTCGGTCATTGGATTTCGCCATTGCGATACTCCTTTGCAGGAATGGTTGCTTCATGCGGCGACGCTCGCTTATGCGTCAAGCCCAAGCGCTACCCGCACCGCATCGCACGCCGCGATCAAATCCACCACCAGCCGCTCGCTCACATCCAGCTCGCCCTCGTACTCGGCAACGTTGCGCTGGTGGTGGCACTTGTCCAGCACCCGCCACACCTCCGGACCCAGGCCCAAGGTGTGCGGCAACACCTGGAACACGATGTAGCGGTTGTTGGCGCGGTAGCCCTTTGCACGCAGCGCCGCCAGGCACAGTGCGTGCGCGGCGTTGTAGGCCAGGTCGAAGCGGCTTTCCAGGGCGAGCGTGGCGTTCTTGGCGTCGCCCAGGCGGGCCAGGCCCGAGCGCGTCAGGCCGTCCAGTTCGCGCGGGTCGGTCGGTTCGGCGCTGAGTTGCTTGCCGGGGCCGGACAGGTTTTCAAGTGGCGAGGTCATCCATTCCTCCGATCACCCAGATCTTGGGTTGCTGCAGCACGCGCTGCAGGAATGCGTTTTCGTCGCGCAGCCGCTTTGCGTAATCGGCACGCGTGTACAGCGTGGGATTGACCGGGCGGCCCAGCCGCGCCTGCATGCCATCCAGCGCGCGCATCAGGTCGGCATAGCCCACCGTATCGGAGATCACCATCAGGTCGATGTCGCTGCGTGCGGTGTCGCTGCGCTTGGCGACCGAGCCGTAGACGAAGGCGGCCACGATCTCGGCGGCGATGGGCTGCAAGGCCTCGCCGAGCGGGCCGGCCAGGCCGATGGTCTTCTGCACGATGCCGAGCAGTTCGTCGTGGATGGGCGAGTGCGGGTTGGCCTGGTAGCGCTTCTGGTTGCCGGTGCGCTGTACCGTGAGCAGGCCGGCATCGGCCAGCTTGGCCAGTTCGCGCTGCACCGCACCGTTGCCGGCGCCGGCGGCCGCGATCAGCTCGCCGACCCCGAAGTCGCGCTGCGGCTGGCCGTACAGCAGGGCCAGCACGCGCTGCTGGGTGCGGGTGAACAAGGCATCGGCCAGGCCCGATGGCCGCTTGGTTGCAGCACGCGGCGCTTCGGTCTTTGCAGTGGCGGTGGCGGCCTTGTTACCCATAATGGGTAGGTTATTACCCAATCTGGGTATTTGCAAAGCCTTTTGGCTGGGCCGGGCGAAGGCTCCCTGGTCGGGAGCCAGCCGCACTCGACCAGCCACCCACCCTCACCCCTTCCGCCCCGCCAACCACGCCTTGATCTGCGGCACCCGCTGCGCACGCAGCTTCACCCGCGTGCGGATGTCGGCAATGGCTGCGTCCGCATCGCGGCGCGAGGTCGCGGCGAGGTAGCGCTGCGCATACGCCTGGATCTTGTCGACCATCTTCAGGTCGACGGAGCCGGCGCCCAGGCGCGGGTAGTAGCGGGCGCGCGAGGTGGTGTCGATCAGGGTGTCCACGTGGTCGCGGTGGGCCACGGCGAAATCGAAGGCTAGGTCCGGATGCTCGCCCGCCACCGTCGTGATCATGGAGGCGCTGTTGGTAGCGCCGGGCTCGTCGGTCAGCGCCATGTCCAGGGCGCGTTGCGCGAGAGTGGCGTCCTTGGCGGCGGCCAGCAGCAGGTAGTCCTGGTCGCGGATCATCGAGGACGTCTCCTTCTGCGCCATCCGGTGCAGTGCGTCCCAGGTGCCGGCGTCGGCATGGCGCGCGACGATGCCCAGCACGCTGTTGCGCAGTTCCGGCGACAAGGCGGTCGGGTCGGCCTGGAAGGCGGCGAAACGGCGGCGCGCTTCGGCGATCACCTGGGCGTCGCCCATGCCGCCGAGCGTGTCGATCAGGTGCGCGCGCAGTTGCTTGGCCTGGGCGGAGTCGCTGGCGCGGTCGTCCCAGCCCAGGGTGGCGAACTCCGGCGCCAGCCGCGACAGCGCGTAGCGGCGCCAGGCGGCCTGGCTCTGCGGGTCGTCCTTGAACATATCGTCGATGCCGGCGTAGACCGTGGCGACAGTGACCCACAGGTCCGACGCCGCGCCCACCGGCACCGTGTCGGCCAGGCCGAGCAGGTCCGCTTGCGGCTGCAGGCCGACCGTGGCCAGTGCGCTGGTATCCAGCAGCACGCCGAGCTGGTCCACCACCGGCAGCGTGGCGAAGCCGGCGGTCAGCGCCTTGAACTGCGCGGGCGCGTACAGCGTGCGGTAGTAGCCCTTCTGCCCGGCGTTGACCAGCACCGGGGCGGCGCAGCCGGGCAGTTGCAGCTGCGCGCTGCCGTCCACCAGCACGCGCACTTCATTACCGCCGCTGCGCACGGCCACCGGCACGCGCCAGTGCAGTGGCTGTTTGTCGGGGCGGTCGAGGGTGTATTCGCCCTGCTCCAGGCGCACGACGGTGGTGCCTGCGTTGCAGTTGGCGGCGACCTCGATCAGCGGCACGCCCGGCTGCAGGGTGAAGTCGTGCGCCACCTGCAGGAACTGCTTGCCGGGTGCGGCGGCGTCGATTTCCTGCCACAGGTCGCCGGTGACCGCGTTGCCATAGGCGCGCTTGGCGATGTAGCGGCGCACGCCGTCGCGCCATGCGTCGGCGCCGACGTAGTCCTCCAGCATGCCGATCACCGCCGAGCCCTTTTCGTAGGTGATGCCGTCGAAGGCCTGGCTGGCCTGTTCGACGGTGGCCACTTTCTGCACTACCGGGTGGGTGGTGGCGTAGGCGTCGCTGCCCATGGCGGCACGGCTGACGTAGGCCGGGCCGGTCTTGTCGATATCCCATTCCGGGTGCAGCTTGGCGGTGGTGCGGCCTTCCAGCCAGGTGGCGAAGCCTTCGTTGAGCCACAGGTCGTCCCACCAGGCCATGGTCACCAAGTCGCCGAACCATTGGTGCGCGATCTCGTGCGCGGCGGTGGTGAACACGCGCTGCCGGTCGGTCACGTCCGACACAGCCGGGTCCAGCAGCAGGGAATGTTCGAAGGTGAAGATGGCGCCCCAGTTCTCCATGGCGCTGAAGAACTGGCTGCCGCCCGGGGCGGCGATGTTGTCCAGCTTGGGCAGCGGATAGCGCACGCCGAAGTAGGCGTTGTATTCGCGCAGCACGTCGCGGCCGGACTCCAGCGCGAAGCGCGCCTGGTCGGCCTTGCCCTGCTGGGCGATCACGCCGATCTCGGTGCCGTTGTCGCCCTTGAGCGCGGTGCGCTCGAACTCGCCCACGCCCAAGAACAGCAGGTAGGTGGACATCTTCGGCGTGGTCTGGAACGCGACGCGCTTGAGGCCATGGCCGAGGTCGGTGGTGGCGGCCACGGGCATGTTGCCGACCACCATCTGCGCGGCCGGCGCGTTCACCGTCAGGTCGAAGGTGGCCTTGAAGTCGGGTTCGTCCCAGGACGGCAGGAAGCGGCGCGCGTCGGAGTTCTCGAACTGCGTGTACAGCGCGCGGCGCTGGCCGTGCGCGGTGGCGTAGTCCAGCGCGAACAGGCCATTGGCCTGGGTGTTGATGACGCCGCTGTAGGCGATGGACAGCACGTAGCTGCCCGGCGCCAGCGGCTGGTCGAACACGAAGCTGGCGGTCTGCGCGTCGGCGTCGGTGGCGACCTTGGCCACCAGCGCGGCTTTTGCCTTGCCGCCGGTGAGGGTGCTGCGGCCGAAGCGCAGGTCGGCGGCCTGCAGCACGATGCGGTCGGTGGGCTGCAGCACGTCGAGCGCGATGCGGACCTTGCCGTCGAACGTCATCGTGTCGGCGTGCGGGGTGATTTCCAGTGCGTAATGGTTCGGCCTGGCAGTGCGCGGCAATTGCGTGGTGACCGCGGCGGCCGGCGCGGCGGCGATGCTGGGTGCAGGACGTTCCGGCTGGGCGAACGTGCACGGCGAGACGCTGGCCAGGGCCAGGGCGATGGCGGTCGTGAGGATCTGGCGCATGGGGGCTCTTCGAAGGGGCCGGCGCAGGATACAGACGGCGCGGCGCGTTCGACGCGGCCGCCTGCAATGCAGACAGCGGGCAATCAGCTCGGGCCGGCAGGACCCCGCCAATGCCGATCCGATGGCAGCGGCCAGGTCATGCCAGTTGCCTGAGTTGCGCCTCGCTGGGAAAGTCGCGCACGCGGAAGCGCGGCGGATAGAAGTCCGGTTCCTGCTCCATCAGTTCAGCGACCACCGCGACGGCCTTGTCCCAGTCCGCGACCACCATGTCCGCGTCGCCCGCGTCCTTCGGCACGACGAAGGCGATGCGATCGGCCTTGGGCAAGGAGGTGTCGACATCACGGGTCCAGGTCGCCAGCGAGAACTGCCGGCCGCTGCCGTCGTTCTCCTCGAACACGCGGTAGGAGGCGACGAAGATGTCGGTGTGGTTCGCGGCGTGGATCTTTTCCAGCAGGTCCTTCTGCAGGGAATAGGCCGGCGCATCCATCATGCGCTGCAGATCGGCCTGGCGGCGCCGGTGCTCGGGCTGCGGCAACGCGAACGGCACGATCCGGCGCGCGTCGTCGTAGGCGAAGGCCAGCGAGGAGATGCAGCGGCCGTTCGCGGCCGCGTCCAGGCTCAGTTCCAGCATGCCCGCCATCGCGGTTTCGTCGCGGTCGCCCACCACCAGCAGGCAATCGCGGGTGGGCAGCATGAACACCGGTCGCCCCTTCACCGGGACGCGCTGCAGCACGTCGGGCAGCACCACGCGGCTGGTGTCGTAGGCGTCGTGCCAGGCGCCCTGGAAGATGCCTGCGGCGACCTCGACGAAACGGTCCGGCGTGGCGTCGCGCAGGTTGTCGTGGGCGATGGCCAGGGCTTGCTCGAAGGTGATGCCCCACGCGTCCTTCGGCCCAGCGAGCAGGGTGGAGGTCGAATCGGGGCGGTCGATCGCCAGCAACTCGACGCAGTCCTCGCTCAGCTCGCGCCAGACGGTCGTGAACGGCGTCTCCCAGCCATGCGCGCGGACATGCTCCAGGCGCATTTCCTCGAACATGGCGCGATGGCGCACGACGGGCATCAGCATCGGCCGCGCCTGTTCCAAGGTCTCGATCCGGTTGTCTTCGCCGCCCTCTTCCACGAACGCCGCGGCATAGCTGCGCAGCACCTCGGCGCGGCGCTGGCGATCGGCGGTGGTGTAGTCGTGGTAGGCGTTGTGCAGGTTGATGATGCGCCCGCGTGGCGCGACAAGGCGGAATTCGTCCGGCCGGTACGTGAGCTCCTCGCGGTAGCCCTGCGCGCGCAACGCCTCCTCGAACAGCTTGGCGAACGCATCAGGACTGGGTTTGCGATTGAACAGCTTGTCGAACAGGGCTGCGAACATCAGCGGTCTTCCTTGTTAGTTGGGGCGGGTGTCCGCCTCGGTTTCATGCATCGCGTGCATAGCCCGCCTCTCGCTGTGCGCGAATCGCCAGCACGATCACCGTGTCGGTCACATCCACATAGCGATACGACGCCACGTCACCGCGCGAACCGCGGCCCATCACCAGTTCGCGGCTGTCTCCATGGACCGGGCGGCCGATCAACGGATTGCCTGCCAGCACGTCGAACGCGCTGACGATCTCCTCGGCTCTCTGTTCTGCATGCGCGCTCTCGTGGTCGCGCAAATACGCGGCGATCCGCTCCAGATCCTCGATCACGCCGGGACCGAGGCGAATGCGCGCCACTTCAGTCTTCCAGCTTGCGCGCCACCGGCCGCTTCGCAGGCTTTCCTGCCACCTGGGCCCTGAAGTAGGTGCGCGCCTCGTCCCACGGGATGGTCTCACCCGTCTCCAGGAACTCGGCCCAGCGCTGATCGGCCTGGGCGTGGAAGTCGGCGCGCCGCTCGGCCAGCTCGGCCTTCTCGGCGATGGCTTCCAGGATGAAGTTGTGCGACGTGGTGCCGGCCGCTTCCGCCGCCTTGGCGATGCGGGCCTTGAGCGCGTCCGGCAGGCGGATGGTGGTGGTGCTCATGCGGGGCTCCCGGCGATGGGTTCGAGGCAATGTAGCACATGTGTGGTACAGGCAGCAGGCAGCCGACTGAGTAGGGTTCAGCTCACCTCACATGCGCTTTTCCAGATAGACGCGCATGTCGCTCCACGCAATGGCCTTCCCGGACGCGATGATGCCGGCGTAGCGCCGCTCGGCCATCGCGTCGACGTCGGCGCGAGGCTGGGAGTGTCGTCTTGCGTGCGGCATCTTCGTCATGCGGCGATTTTCACTTTGGCCGCGAAAGGAGCATGGCTTGAAGGCGTTCGCGCACAATCCCTGCCCTTCCGGGTTCGGCCACCAGGCCGGGCAGCGCATTCGCGAACGCGGGATCGTCCAGCAGCGCCGCAAACGCGTTGGCAACCATGTGCCTCAGGTCTTCCGGCGCCATGGCAAGTTCTTCCACCAGTTCTGCCCGACCGTCGACGACATTGAGCACGTCCTCCAGATCGTGGCTGGAAAGAAAGTCGCCCTGACCCCGCGTAGCGAAGGCCTCGAGCTTCGTCGCGACGAACGCAACCGCTGTCACCATCCGTATGGACAAACGCTCATCCAATTCAACTGACTGAGCGGTTTCCACGGCGTAGGCGTACCAACGATTCGAGAAGCCAAGGACCTCGGAATCCACCGGCATCAGATCGAACACCACACCAGAATTACGATGCACCCAACGACAGACCACGCCACTTTCCATCTCGCGGGCGAAGCCTTGCGTCTGCACACGCTCTTCGATACGACGGAACCGGGACCAGTCCAGATCCACCACCGCATCGACGTCGTAGGTAGAGCGAACGCTCTCGGCCAATGGATCGGACAGCAACAGGCCAACGACTGCGCCACCGAGGAAGACGACCTGCTCGCGCAGGTCGCCTAGCGCATCGGCGATCAGACGTAGATGCGGCAGATTGGGATCGTCAGCTCGCATCGCCGAGGCCCAACCGTTGCTTGAGGTGCTTTGCAGCCAATGCGCGCTCGCGTGCGCGGCCGATGCGCAAGGCATCCTGAAGCGCCAACAATTCGTACAAGCCAGGATCGACCAGCGCGGCGTGCGGCGCACTGGCGGACAATGGCGCCACGCCCGGCCCCTTTGCCATGCCCTCTGCGCTCGGCCACACCGGCGCCTCGCCGGGCGCGCTGGCGATATCCACGGACAGCGGCGGCGCGCCGAACGCCGTGGGGATCCCTCGCCGCACAGGACCCAAGGTGACGGGGAATGCATAGCGCACGCCGTGGACCGCGAATTCATGCAGCGCCGTACGCACCGCCTCCCACTCGCCGCGACCCTTCTCCAGTGCCAAGCCGGACGCCACGCATCGCTTCACGCTACGGTGCACTTGCGAGGCACTCATCTGCAGCGCTTCGCCCAAGGACGCATACGTCCAGGATCGCCCTGCTTGAGCGACCTGTTTGTACAGCACCACGAGGTCCTGGGGCTTCAGCTCCACAGCGCACCCTTATTCCATATTCCGGAATATGGAATATCCGCCCCAGGGCACTGCTTTGCAAGTCTTTTGACCCAAAAAGAAGGCCCCTTGCGGGGCCTTCCTGCGGCACTGGTCCCGGCATGCGCCGGGACGCCGGATCAGGCGAACGGATCCTGCAGCACCATCGTGTGGTCGCGGTCCGGGCCGGTGGAGACGATCGAGATCGGACAGCCGGCCAGTTCCTCCAGCGCGCGCAGGTAGGCGCGGGCGGCGGGCGGCAGTTCGTCCCACACGGTGATGCCGTGGGTGTTCTCGGTCCAGCCGGGGAACTCCAGGTACACCGGGGTGCACTCTTCCCAGCCCTGCGCGTCCAGCGGCGCGTATTCGGTGCGCTTGCCGCGGTATTCGTAGGCGATGCAGATCTTCAGCTTCTCCATGCCGTCGAGCACGTCGAGCTTGGTGATGCACAGGCCGGAGATGCCGTTGATGGCGACGGCGCGCTTGAGCGCGACGATGTCCATCCAGCCGCAGCGGCGCGGGCGGCCGGTGGAGGCGCCGTACTCGGCGCCGCGGTCGCGGATGCCCTGGCCCACTTCGTCGTCCAGTTCGGTCGGGAACGGGCCGCCGCCGACGCGGGTGGCGTAGGCCTTGGCGATGCCGAGCACGTAGTCGATGGCATCGGCGCCGACGCCGGTGCCGGCCAGCGCGCCGCCGACGGTGGTGTTGGAGCTGGTGACGTACGGGTAGGTGCCGTGGTCGATGTCGAGCAGCGCGCCCTGCGCGCCTTCGAACAGCACGCGCTTGCCCTGCTTGCGCAGCTCGTGGAGGATGCCGGCCACGTCGTACTTCATCGGCTGTACGTACTCGCCGAAGGCCAGGGCCTCGTCGAAGGTCTTCTGGAAATCGACCGCTTCCACGCCCAGGTACTTGGTCAGCACGAAGTTGTGGTAGTCCAGCGCGGTGCGCAGCAGTTCTTCCAGTTGCGGCGGGTAGTGCAGGTCGGCGATGCGGATGCCGCGGCGCGCCACCTTGTCTTCGTACGCCGGGCCGATGCCGCGGCCGGTGGTGCCGATGGCCTTGCCGCCGGCGGCCTTCTCGCGGGCCTGATCCAGGGCGATGTGGTACGGCATGATCAGCGGCGCGGCCGGGGAGATCTTCAGGCGCGAACGCACTTCCACGCCCGCGTCCTCCAGCTCGCTGATTTCCTTGATCAGCGCGGCCGGCGAGATCACCACGCCGTTGCCGATCAGGCACAGCGCGTCTTCGCGCAGGATGCCCGACGGGATCAGGTGCAGGACGGTCTTCTTGCCGTTGATGACGAGGGTGTGGCCGGCGTTGTGGCCGCCCTGGAAGCGCACGACGGCACCGATTTCCTCGGTGAGCAGATCGACGATCTTGCCTTTGCCTTCATCGCCCCACTGGGCGCCGAGCACGACAACTGACTGACCCATGGCTGGGTAACTCCTGGTTTGCTGCGCAGCCATCGGGGCCGCACGGATGTGGTGGCCATGCACGGGTCTTGCCGGCGCCGGTACGGCCGCTCCATCGGGGAGCGTCCAGGCGGCGGCAGGCCCTTACACGGAAAAGCCGGTCGAGGCGCTCGTGTGGAGCGGGCCCGGCCGGCTTTTGTGCATTATCCGGGTTTTGGGTGACGCTCACCACCCCCTCGGCCGCTGCGTTCAGCAGCGCAACCGGCCTGGATGGATCGGGCCGTCGCTCAGGCGCGGACCCACCACAGGGCCAGCAGCCCCACCGCCAGGGCCACACCACCGGACGCACGCAGCTGCGCGACCGGCATGGCCAACATCTGCTGCACCAGCCGCTTCCAGGCCTCCGGCGCGACCAGCAGCACCAGCCCCTCGAAGACGATCATCAGGCACACCGCGGCGATCAGGTCGTGCATGGGGAGTCTCGGGCGGAGTGGATGGCCGCGGCGCGGCGGGACTGAAGCGGCGTTCTTGCATGTTTACAGACAACCAAAAACTTGTGGGAGCGACTTCAGTCGCGACGGGTTTCACCGGGAAGGCCCGTCGCGACTGAAGTCGCTCCCACAACAGTCCGCGAGCTGCGGCTATCCGGGTTGAGAACGCTCCAAGCGCCGGGCCACCAGGTCGTATGCGACCGGCAACCTGCACTTGGTCAGGAACCGGGACCCGCTTTTACGAATCCCCAATCCCCAATCCCCAATCCCCAATCCCGGCTCGATCAGCGCTCGCTCTTGAGGTACTGCAGGAACGGATCGTTCTTGTCCAGCACGATCACCGCGTTGCCGTCGGCCATGGCGCCGCGATAAGCCTCCAGGCTGCGGTAGAACGCGTAGAACGACGGGTCGGCGGAGCCGGCCTTGCCGTAGATGCTGGCGGCTTCGGCATCGCCTTCGCCGCGCAGCTTCTGCGCGTCGCGCTCGGCCTCGGCAACCAGCACGGTGCTCTCGCGGTCGGCCTGGGCCCGGATGGTCAGCGCCTGCTCTTCGCCTTCGGCGCGCAGCTTGCTGGCTTCCTGCTTGCGCTGCGCGCGCATGCGCTCGTACACGTCGGTGATCACCTGGCTGTCGGTCGGCAGGTCGATCTGCTTGATGCGCAGGTCGGTGATCTGCATGCCCAGGGTCTTGCCGGCGGCGTTGATCGCGCTCAGCTGCTGCGCGATCAGTTCGCTGCGGTCGCCGGACACCAGCTGCTGCAGGGTGCGCGCGTTGATCTGGTTGCGCAGCGAATCGATGATGATCGGCGCCAGGCGCGCATTGGCCACCTTCTCGTCGCCGCCGGTGGCGCGGTAGAAGGCGCGCACGTCGGAGATGTAGCCGATGGCGAAGAAGTCGACGCTGACGTCCTTCTGCTCGGCGGTGAAGTAACGCGCCGGCGGCGTGTCCAGCACCTGGAAGCGACGATCGAACACGCGCGTGGATTCGACCAGCGGCAGCTTGAAGTGCAGGCCCGGCTTGAGGTCGGCACGCGCCACGCGGCCCAGGTTCAGCACCATCGCGGTCTGGTCTTCGCGCACCACGAACACCGAGCTGAGCAACACGAACAGCGCCACGACCGCAACGCCTGCCCACAGGGAAATTCTCATGGCTGCACCTCCTCACGGCCGTTCGGGCGCGGCGAGCGCTCCGGACTGCGGATACTCTCGGCCGGGCTGCTGGACAGCGACGGCATCAGGACCTCCTGCGGCAGCGTCGGCACGCCGCCGCCGCTGGACGGCGCCGGCGCGGCAGCGCCGGCAGCCTTGCCGCCATCGGCCGGCATCGGCACGTAGATCAGCTGGCGGCCGTCGCCGCCGATGACCTTGCGGTTCTCCGACAGCACCTTCTGCACGGTTTCCAGCCACAGCCGCTTGCGGGTGACCTCCGGCGCGCTCTGGTACTGCTGCTGCAGCAGGGTGAAGCGCTCGGCATCGCCCTGCGCGCGGGCGATCGACGCTTCCTTGTAGCCTTCGGCGACGGTGCGGGTGCGCGCGGCCTGGCCGCGGGCTTCCGGCACCATCTTGGCGGCATAGGCCTGGGCCTCGTTGATCAGCCGTTCCTTGACCTGCTGCGCGCCGTTGACCTCGTCGAAGGCCGGCTTCACTTCTTCTGGCGGGCGCGCGTCGGGCAGGGTCAGCCCGGTCACGATCAGGCCGGTGCGGTAGGCGCTGAGCGCGGCCTGCAGGCGGTCGCGCGCGGCGGTGGCCATCGGCCCGCGGTTGTTCAGCACCACGTTGAGGTCGGCGCGGCCGACCTGTTCGCGCACCGCGCTCTGCGCGGCCTGCTCCAGCACCTGGTCGGCGTTGCGCGAGCCGAACACGTACATGCGCGGGTCGTCGATGCGGTACTGCACGTTGAGCGAGACGCTGACGATGTTCTCGTCGCGGGTCAGCACCGGCACCTGGTTGCTGAAGGTCTTGATTTCGGTGGCGTTGACCTTGCGCACCGATTCGATCGGCCACGGCAGCTTGAAGTTCGGCCCCGGCTGCAGGATCCGCGAGAACTGGCCGAAGCGCAGCACCACGCCGCGCTGCTGCTCGCCGATCAGCTGGAAGCTGCTGAACAGCAGCAACAGCACCGCGGCGGCCAGCACCCAGCGGCCGATGTTGGCGCCGTCGCCACCGAACAGGTCCTTCAGCGGACCGGGCAACCCGCCCCACTTGCCACCACCATTGCCGCCACGAGGCTTCCAGGGATTGCGCCCGTGATTGTCCGGGCCATCTGTGCCCTTGCCGCCGGGTGTATTCCAGGCCATGCATGCTCCAAGAAGGTAGGTGGCGGCGCGTCGGTGCGCGCCGGTCACCGTAAGTGAGTCGCCGATTCTACAAGATGGGGCAGATCCGACGTTTCGAAAGGGCTATCTTGGTGCATTCCGTCGCGCCGACCAAGGTGTTCGCCATGCCGCTCCCCGCCAGCTTCCCCGCTTTGCGCATCCACCAGGACGATGCCGGCTACCGCGCCGCGGTCGAACCGGTGGGGCTGGACCAGCTCAGTCCCGGCGAAGTGGTGATCCGCGGCGCCTGGTCGTCGGTGAATTTCAAGGACGCGCTGGCCGGCACCGGCCAGGGCAAGATCCTGCGCCGCTTCCCGCTGGTCGGCGGCATCGACGTGGCCGGGCACGTGGTCGCTTCCAGCGATCCGGCGTTCAAGGAAGGCGATGCGGTGCTGGTCACCGGCTGCGGCCTGAGCGAGACCCGCGACGGCGGCTACAGCCAGTACGCGCGACTGGAGGCCAAGTGGGTGGTGCCGCTGCCGGCCGGGCTGAGCCTGCGCGAGAGCATGGTGCTGGGCACCGCCGGCTTCACCGCGGCGCTGGCGCTGCTGCGCCTGCTCGACAACCGGCAGACGCCGAACCACGGCCCGCTGTGCGTGACCGGCGCCACCGGCGGGGTCGGCTCGCTGGCGATCGACATCTTCAGCCGCGCCGGCTTCGAGGTGCATGCGGTCAGCGGCAAGGCCGACCGCGCCGAGCACCTGAAGGCGCTGGGCGCCAGCCAGGTGCTGGGCCGCGAGGCGCTGCAGACCCGGCGCCCGCTGGAGTCGGTGCGCTTCGGCGGCGGCCTGGATAACGTCGGCGGCGCGATGCTGACCAGCCTGCTGGCGCAGACGGCGCCGTACGGCAATGTCGCCAGCGCCGGGCTGGCGGCGACCCCGGAGCTGGACATGACGGTGATGCCGTTCATCCTGCGCGGCGTGTCGCTGCTGGGGATCGGCTCGGCCGGCACCGCGCGCGACCTGCGCGACCGGATCTGGCAGCAGCTGGGCAGCGACTGGAAACCGCGCCACCTGGACGCGATCTGCACCCGCGAAGTGGAGCTGTCGGGCCTGCCCGAGGTGTTCGCGACGATGCTCGCCGGGCAGTCGTTCGGGCGCACCGTGGTGCGGCTGGATCCGGCGGCGTAGACCTGCCCGGGCGTTTGTGACGCGCAGCGCTTTCCGGGTGCGCGCCGCTGCCACTACACTCGTGGCTCCAAGGGGGAAACACATGGCACGCATCCTGATCGTCGACGATTCGCCGTCGCAGTTGCTCGGCATCCAGCGCATCGTCGAGAAGCTGGGCCACGAAACGCTCACCGCCACCGACGGTGCGGCCGGCGTGGAAGCGGCCAAGGCGGCGCTGCCGGACCTGGTGCTGATGGACGTGGTGATGCCCAACCTCAACGGTTTCCAGGCCACCCGCACGCTGCGCCGCGAGCCGAGCACGCAGAACATCCCGGTGATCCTGGTCACCACCAAGGACCAGGACACCGACCGCATGTGGGGCATGCGCCAGGGCGCCCGCGCCTACATCACCAAGCCGTTCTCCGAGGACGAACTGTCCGAGGTGATCGAGCGGGTGTTCAGTGGCGAGGATGGGCCGAAGGGCTGAGGAGCCGGGACTCGGGACTCGGGACTCGGGACTCGGGGAGGCTGTCCCGGGGTAAATCGCTGTCAAGCGATTTGGATAAAAAGTGCCGATTCTTTGGAAGAAAGAAGCGGCCTTTTCGTAATCTCAGAGCCTGACCGCTTTTCTGTAGGAGGGGCTTCAGCCCCGACGCCTTACCGGTAAGGCGTCGGGGCTGAAGCCCCTCCTACAGAAAGCCAGGGATGCAGCGCACTCGCAACCATCCTTCGAGTCCCGGGTCCCCAGTCCCCAGTCCCGAGTCCCGGCCCTCAAACCGCCTCGCCGAACGCCTTGGCCAGACTGCGATAGGCCTTGCGCTGCGCCTCGGTCTCCGGGGCCGGCGCCAGCACTTCCAGTTCCACGATCTGGTCGCCCGCCGGGGTGCCCGGCAGGCCGCGGCCGCGCAGGCGCAGCTTGCGCCCGGCGTCGGACTCCGGCGGGATCTTCAACTCCACCGCACCGCCCAGGGTCGGCACGCTGATGCTGGTGCCCAGCGCCGCCTGCCACGGCGTCACCGGCAGGGTGTACAGGATGTTGAGCCCGTCCACCTCGAACTGCGGGTGCGCGGCGTATTCGATCTCCAGCAGCAGGTTGCCGCCGCCGTTGCCCTGCCCGCTCAGCCGGATCACCTGGCCGGGCCGCACGCCCTTGGGCACGCGCACGTCCAGTTGCTTGCCGTTGATGGTGATGCGCACGCTGTCGCCGGCATACACAGCCTCCAGCGGCACCGCCAGCTTGGCGCGGGTGTCGCCGCGCGGCGCCGCACCCGCGCCGGGACCGGGGCCGGCGCCGCCCTGGCGCGCGCGCTGCTGGCGCGCGAACAGGCTCTCGAAGAAATCACTGAAACCGCCGCCGGCGCCGCCGTTGCCGAACACTTCCTCGAAGTCGTAGCCCTGCGCGCCGCCGTAGTTGGGCGGGGCCTGGAACTCTTCGCCGGGCCGGTAGCCCTGCGCGCGCAGCTGGTCGTAGGCGGCGCGCTTGGGCGGATCGCGCAGCGCCTCGTAGGCCTCGTTGATGGCCTTGAACTTGTCCTCGGCGCCGGCCTCCTTGCTGACGTCGGGATGGTACTTGCGCGCCAGCCGCCGGTAGGCGGTCTTGATCTCGGCGTCGCCCGCGCTGGGCTCCACGCCCAGGGTCGCGTAGTAATCCTTGAATTCCATCCATCACCTCAAAAAGAGTCGGCCCGCCGCCTTGCGGCAACGGGCCGGTTGCATGCTGCGCACCATCGCCCGGCCATTCTACCGGCCGGCCGCGAAGGCGCGGCGCCGCCGTGGCGGCGCCGACGCGGGCGGGCGCTTACTGCACGATCGTGGCTCCGCTGCCGACCTGGATCCGGCGCGGCGTGCTCGCCGGGCGCTTGGGGATGCGCACTTCCAGCACCCCATGGTAGCCGGTGGCGGAAATGTTGTCGGGATCGGCGCTGTCGGGCAGCGCGAAGCGGCGGTGGAAGCTGCCGTAGCGGCGCTCGATACGCGAGAAGCGCTCGCTGTCGGCGGTGGACTCGCTCTTGCGCTCGCCCCGGATCGACAGGATGCCCTTGTCCATCGACACCTCGATCTCGGCCGGGTCGATGCCGGGCAGGTCGGCGTACAGCACGAAGCGCTCCGGCTCCTCCTTGATGTCCACGCGCGGCACCCACTGCGCGGTGACGACGGCCGACTCGTCGGTGCCGCCGTTGGGGTCGAAGAAGCGGTCGAACACCTGCTTGATCTCGTTCTGGAAGGCGGCCTGGGCCGGCAACTGGCGATAACGGACGATGCTCATCTCGTAGTCTCCTGCAACGTGAATGGGATAGACCCTGACGGGTGGTTCGCGGCGCCGGGCCAGGCCCGCCGCCATGCCTGCCAGATAGGAATGGGCCGGCGCTTTTCAAGGGCCTTGACGCTGCCTTCCCATCCCAATTCCTAGACTCGATTCATCCAAGGAGCCCGACATGCCCATCCAGCCCGGCGAACGCATTCCCGAAGTGGTCCTGCAGCGCATCCGCGAGGGCGTGGAGCAGGTCGACACGCGCAGCCTGTTCGACGGCCGCCATGCGCTGCTGTTCGCGGTGCCCGGCGCGTTCACCCCGACCTGCTCGGAGAAGCACCTACCCGGCTACGTCGAGCACTTCGAGGAGTTCCGCAAGCGCGGCATCGAGGTGTACTGCATGGCGGTCAACGACCCGTTCGTGATGCAGGCCTGGGGCAAGAGCCAGCTGGTGCCGGACGGCCTGCAGATGCTGTCCGACGGCAACGGCGAACTGGCCAAGGCGCTGGGCCTGGAAATGGACGCCAGCAGCTACGGCATGGGCGTGCGGGCGCGGCGCTTCGCGCTGTACGCCGAGGACGGCGTGGTCCGCGCGCTGTTCGTCGAGGCGCCCGGCGAATTCAAGGTCTCCGCTGCCGACTACGTGCTGCAGCATCTCCCCGACTGATCCCCTCCACCCACCACACAGGAACCGGCCAGCCATGTCCAACAAGCCAGCCAACGACGCCAAGCCGCTGCACAACACCACCGGCCTCACCGACACCGCCACGCTGCGCGCCAATGCGCGCCAGAGCATCGAGGACGGCGCGATCACCAAGAGCTACAGCGCCGACCGCGAGGCGGTGATCAAACTGCTCAACGACGCGCTCGCCACCGAATACGTGTGCGTGCTGCGCTACTACCGCCACTACTTCATGGCCTCGGGCATGCTCGCCGATTCGGTCAAGGCCGAGTTCCTGGAGCATGCGCAGCAGGAGCAGGAGCACGCGCACAAGCTGGCCGAGCGCATCGTGCAGCTGGGCGGCGAACCGGACCTCAATCCCGACACCCTGACCGCGCGTTCGCACGCCGAATACAAGGAAGGCGAGGACCTGCGCGACATGGTCAAGGAGAACCTGATCGCCGAGCGCATCGCCATCGACAGCTACCGCGAGATGATCAACTTCGTCGGCGACAAGGACACCACCACCAAGCGCATCCTGGAGCAGATCCTGGCCCAGGAGGAAGAGCACGCGGACGAGTTCTCCGACATGCTGGAAGGATGGATCGGGAAGTAGTCGCGCGATCGCCTGTCTGCACATCCAGCGCCCGGCACCTGCCGGGCGCTTTTTTTGTGGCAATCGCGACTGGATGCGCCGATAGCGCCCGTCGCGGCTGGAACCGCTCCTGCAAAAATCGTCCATCTGCGTAACGCAGCCTGACGCTCCCTGTAGGAGGCATACCACCAGAAAGCGCGTTAGGGCTTCACGATGCAGTCGCAGGGAACGTATCTCTTGTGGAAGCGACTTCAGTCGCGACGGGCTTTACCGGTAATGCCCGTCGCGACTGAAGTCGCTCCCACAACACTCCTTCGGCTTTAAGCAGCAAAGCCGAATGCTCCACATCCCGCAGCGCGCGCGGGATCCGCGCACAGCCCACTCAATGCAGCACCCGGAACCGCACCTGGGTCCACGCGCCGTTGCTGGCCAGCGCGGTCAGGGTGTGCTCGCCGGCCTCGGCGAAATCGCGCTGGAAGTGGCGCGCGCCCTCGGTGCGCGCGATCCAGCGGCCGTCCAGCAGCCAGTCCACAGGCGCGGTGGTGCCCAGCGCACGCACCTGCAGGCGCACGCTGGGACTGCCCGGCGCGCGCGCCAGGGTGGCGCGGTCGTTGAGCCCTTCGATGCGCAGCACGTCGTTGCCGCCGCGGCCGTCGTCGCGGCAGTCCGGCGCCAGCGCCGGCAGTTGCCCGGCCTGGCGTTCGCTGGCGTGCAGCCATGGCGTCAGCAGCGCCGGCCAGCGCGCGAGTTCGCGCTGCACCGCCTGGTGCGGCCGCGCGCAATCCGGCGACAGGCGCAGGCCGCTGTGCGCATCCACCTGCACCGTGTCGCGGCCGGCGCTCCATAGCCGCGCGTCGCGCTCGGCGAAGGTCGGCGGCACCGCGCCGTCCAGCGCGTAGGCGGAGAAGCGCCGCTGGCACAGCGCGGGCGGGGTCTGTTCGGCGGCGATGCCCAGCGGCCAGCACACGTCCACCTGCTGCACGTTGCCCGGCATCGGCCGCGGCGCGTTGTCGCCGCGTGCGCGCGGCAGGCTGTCGATGGTCTCGAACATCAGCGGCAGCGCGGTCACAGCGCCGTACTGGCCGGGCAGCGGCGTGCCGTCCGGGCGCCCGACCCAGACCCCGACCGTGTAGCGGCGGGTGCTGCCGATCGCCCAGGCGTCGCGATAGCCGTAGCTGGTGCCGGTCTTCCACGCCACGCGCGGGCGCGTGCCGACATCGAAGGTGCCGATGCCGTAGCCGGGCCGCGGGTTGGCCTCGAGGATTTCGCGCACGATCCACGCCGCGCCGGGCGACATCAGCCGCCGGTCGATGACCTTGTCGGCGGCGGTGTAGCGCACGCGCCCGGCGATGCCGTCGCGGTTGAGCGCGGCGAAGGCGCCGACCAGCTCTTCCAGCTGCGCGCCGGTGCCGCCGAGGATCAGCGCCAGGTTCGGGGTGCTGCCGCGCGGGAACTTCAGGCCGATGCCGGCGTTGTTCAGGCGCGCGGCGAAACGCGCCGGGCCGACCCGCTCGAGCAGGTCCACCGCCGGCACGTTCAGCGACAGGCGCAAGGCGCTGGCCGCGCCGACCGGACCGTTGAAGGCCTCGTCGAAATTGCCCGGGCGGTAGTCGCCGAAACTCTGCGGCGCGTCCACCAGCAGGCTTTCGGAATGGATCAGGCCGTCGTCCAGGGCCATGCCGTACAGGAACGGCTTGAGCGTGGAACCGGGCGAACGCCAGGCCTGCACCATGTCCACGTCGCCGAGCCGCTTGCGGTCGCCGAACACCACCGAGCCGATGTAGGCGCGCGCCTGCAGGTCGCGGTTGTCGACCACCAGCAACGCCGCGGAGGTGCGCTCGGGCAGCTGCGAGAAATACGCGCTGACCCGATCCTCCAGGGTGCGCTGCAGATCCGCATCGAGGGTGGAGACGATGTGCGCGGCGCGCGGCGCTTGCCGGCGCAGGCGCTCGGCCAGCAGCGCGGCATGCATCGGCGACTGCAGCGAGCGCGCCACCACCGGTTCGATGCGCGCGTCGTCGACCTGCGCGCGCGACCACACCTGCAGCTCGACCATGCGCTCGAGCACCTTGTCGCGCGCGGCGCGCGCGGCCTCCGGGTGCCGGTCCGGGCGCAACCGGCTCGGCGCCTGCGGCAGCACCGCCAGCAACGCCGCCTCGGCCTGCGACAGGCGCGACGCCGGCTTGCCCAGGTAGGCCCAGCTGGCCGCCTCCACGCCCTCGATGGTGCCGCCGTAAGGCGCGCGCTCCAGGTACAGCTGCAGGATCTGGCGCTTGCTCAGGTGCGCTTCCAGCTGCAGCGCGCGCAACAGCTGCTGCAGCTTGCCCAGCGGGCTGCGCGTGCTGACGTTGTCCGGCATCAGGATCCGCGCCACCTGCATGGTCAGGGTGGAACCGCCGGAGACGATGCGGCGCGAGAACACCCACTGCTTGCCGGCGCGCAGCAGCGCCCACGGATTGATCCCGGGGTGATGCCAGAACCAGCGGTCCTCGTAGTTCAGCAGCGCCTGCAGATACAGCGGCGACACGCTTTGCGGCGTGGCCGGGTAGCGCCACACGCCATTGCCGTCGGCGAAGGCGCGCAACGGGGTGCCGTCGGCGGCCACCACCAGGGTCGAGGTATCGCGCGATTTCGGCAGCGGCAGCGGGAACGCCAGGTCCAGCAGCAACAGCGTGGCCAGCAACGCCACCGTGCCCCAGCGCAGCACGCGCCAGTGCAGGCGGCCCCAATGCGGCCGTGGCAGCAGGCGCGTCCAGCGCCGGGTGCGCCGCGCGCGGAGCGTGGCGGCGGAGACATCCTGTGACATGCGGGCTCCCGGTGGAAGCGGCTATTTTGCCCGTTGCGGCGGCGCCGGCGCATCCGCGCGATGCACTTGCAGCGCCTGCGCCAGGAACGGCGCGCACCGCGCCTGGGCCGCATCGTGCTCCACCACCAGATGGTCGATCGCCGCCACCGCGGCCACCAGATGCGGCGCATGCGCGCCGAGCTTGTCCACGGTGACCACCACCGCGGTCTCGCCGCTGGCCTCGATCATCGCGCGCTTGAACAGCGCTTCCTCGCCGTCCACGCCCCACAGCCCGCGCTCGGCATCGATCGCGCAGGCGCCGGGAAAGCACAGGTCGGCACGGACCTGGCGCAGTTGCTGCAGCGCCTGCGCGCCGACGGCCGCGCCGATCCGCGGATCGATCCGGCCGCCGATCAGCAGGATCTCGACGCCTTCGCGCGGCATCAGCAGCTGAGCGATGTCCGGCGCATTGGTGATCACGGTCAGGCGCTGCCGCAGCGGCAGCGCGGCGGCGATGGCGCTGTTGGTGGAGCCGGCGTCGATCAGCAGCACCTGCCCGGGGCGCACCAGCGCGGCGGCCGCCTGCGCCAGCGCACGCTTGCGCTCGGCGTGTTCCTCGTGCCGCTGCGGCAGCGGCGCGAAGCCGGGCGTGGGCGGCAGCGCGCCGCCGTAGACGCGGCGGCACAGGCCCTGCGCGGCGAGATCGCGCAGGTCGCGGCGGATCGAATCCTCCGACACCGCGAACGCCGCGGCCAGCTCCGTGGCCACGACCCGGCCGTGCTCGCGCAGGCGTTGCAGGATCGCCTGCTGGCGTTCCTGCGGCAGCGCGTCGGCGGCGTCCGTCATGCGCCCGACCCGGCACTGCGCAGCGGCAGGCCCAGCGCGCGCAGCTCGGCACGCAGCGTGGCCGCGTCGCGGAACTGCAGCGCGTGCAGGCCCTGCGCGGCGGCGGCGTGGACGTTGCGCGGCGCGTCGTCGATGAACACCGCGCGCGCCGGATCGATGCCATAGCGCGACAGCAGCAGCGCGAAGATCGCCGGGTCCGGCTTCACCAGCCGCTCCTGCCCGGACACCAGGATCCCGGCGAAGCGCTGCAGGAACGCATAGCGCTGCAGCGCGACCGGGAACGTCTCCTGCGACCAGTTGGTCAGCGCATACAGGCGCACGCCCTGTGCGTGCAGTTCTTCCAATATCTGCACACTGGCCTCGAGCGGGCCGCCGAGGGTTTCCTCCCAGCGCTGGTGATAGGCGGCGATCCGCTCGGCATGCGCCGGATGCAGCGCGCTCAGCTCGGCGACCGCCTCGCGCCACGGCCGGCCGGCATCCTGCTGCTCGTTCCACTGCGGCGAGCACACCTCGGCGAGGAAGCGCTCCATCTCGGCGGCGTCGTCGAACAGTTGCCGGTACAGATAGCGCGGGTTCCAGTCGATCAGCACGCCGCCGAGGTCGAAGATCACGGTGTGCGGCGCGTGCGCGGGAGTGGCTGGCATGGCGTGGTGCTCCTAGGTCGGATCAGTGCCGCAGCAGCCGCGACCCCATCACCACCAGCAGCAACAGCCCGGCCACCGCCAGCAACGCGGTGGGCAGGCTGCTGGCGTGGGCGAGGAAGCCGATCAGCGCCGGCCCGGCGAGCAGGCCGGTGTAGCCGAGCGTGGTCAGCGCGGCGATCGCCACCGCCGGCGAGGTGCCGGGCAGGCGCCCGGCCGCGCCGAACAGGATCGGCACCAGGTTCGACACGCCCAGGCCGACCAGCGCATAACCGAGCAGGCCGCTGGCGACGCCCTGCAGCAGCGTGGCCAGCAGCAGGCCGCCGGCCGCCAGCGACGCACCGGCCGCCAGCATCGCCGGCTGGCCGATGCGTGCGACCACCCGGTCGCCGCCGAAGCGGCCGGCCGCCATCGCCACCGAGAACAGCGCATAGCCGACGCCGGCGTAGCGCGTGTCCATGCCATGGAACTCGCGCAGCAGCACCGCGCTCCAGTCGAGCATCGCGCCTTCGGCGAGCAGGCAGATGAAGCACAGCGCGCCCAGCACCAGCACCACGCCGCGCGGCAGGCGCAACGCGGTGCGCTGCGCCGGATCGCCGCCAGCGCCGGCCAGCAGGCCGGCGCGTTGCCACAGCAGCAGCGCCAGCAACAGCGCCGACACCGCCAGCGTGGCCGCCAGCAACGGCGTTCCGAGCGCGAGCAGGGCGCTCATCGCCGCTGCGCCGGTCAGCCCGCCGACGCTGAACACGCCGTGGAAACTGGACATCACCGGCCGCCCGGCGCGCGTCTCGGTTTCCACCCCGTGCGCGTTCATCGCCACGTCCAGCGCGCCGAGCGCGGCACCGAAGTACAGCAGCGCGGCGACCATGCCCGGCACGGTCGGCGCCAGCGCCACCAGCGGCAGGCCCAGGCACAACGCCAGCCCGGAAGCGACCATGACCGCGCGGCTGCCGACCCGGTGGCTGAGCACGCCGGCCAGCGGCATCGCCAGGATCGAGCCGCCGCCGAAGGCGAGCAGCACCAGGCCCAGGGCGGCATCGTCCAGCGCGAAGCGCGCTTTCACGTACGGCACCATCGGCGCCCACGCGGCCATCGCGATCCCGGACAGCAGGAACACCCAGCGGGTGGCGCGGATCGCAGGCCTGGCGGCGGCGTCGGGGACGGCGGAAGCGATGCGTTCCGCGGTGGCGATGGGTAGGTCGGCAGGCATGCGGCGACTGTACTGAAGCACGCATAATCGTGCAACAAGATGCAAAATGACGGATAGACAGGCGGGAACGAAAGGCCGTGGCGAAGCCGCGCATTTGGCGACGAGCCGCGCTGTGCGCTGCTGCCCGACGCCGACCATCCTGCAGCAAGAGGCTTCAGCCCCGACGCTTCACCGGCAAGGCATCGAGCTCGAAGAAGCCCGCCACGCTTACGGAATCACCAGGCGCGCGCATATGCCGGCATGGCACCGCCCTGCCCGACCGCGCAGGGACGGCATCTGCGACATCGCGGCCTGCGCTCCCGGACTGCAGGGCCGCGCAGCCGGCGTCACTCCCCGTGGCCGTCCGCCGCCAGCGGCAGGCGCAGCGTGGCCACGCTGCCGGCGGCATCTGCGCGCGTTTCGAGGCTCAGGCTGGCGCCTTGCGCCTCCAGGATCTGCCGCGACAGCACCAGGCCGATGCCCGAGCCGCCGGGCTTGGTGGTGAAGAACGGCACGAACAGGTTGTCGCTGGGCGGCAGCCCGGCGCCACCGTCGAGGACTTCGATCGACGCGGTTGCGCCGTCGCTGCGCGCGCGCAACGCCACCGGCGCGCTGCCGCCGGACTCCAGCGCGTTGCGCAGCAGGTTGATCAGCACTTGCTCGAGTTGGTCGGCGTCGGCGTGCACTCGCAGTTGCGGGTCGACCTCGACCCGCACCCGCGGATCGTCGAGCAAGCGCTGCACCCGCGTGCACAGCGAGGCCAGCGCCACGGCCGTCGGCACCGGCGCCGGCAACCTGGCCAGGCGCGCGTAGCCGCCGAGAAAGCGCTGCAGCGCCGCACTGCGCTGTTCGATCACGCCCAGGCCGTTGCGCAGGTCGGCGTGCAGTTCGGCGTCGAGCGTGTCCGGCGCGGCCGCGAGCAGGCGCCCGAGGGTATCGGCGATCGAGCCGATCGGCGCCAGCGAGTTGTTGATCTCGTGGCCGAGCACGCGCAACAGGCGGCGGAAGGCCTGCGCTTCCTCCTCGCGCAACACGCGCTCCATCGGCTGCACCAGCAGCAGCTGTCCGGCCTGGCTGCGGCTGCGCAAGGCGGCGTGGCCGATCTGCCAGCGCCCTTGCTGGCCGGCGAAGGCATGCGCGTGGATGCTGCCCGACGGCAACGCGAACAATCCGGCCAGGCCAAGCGCCTGCGCGGACTGCCCGATCAGCTGCTCGGCGGCGGCGCCGAGCAGGCGTTCGCCGGCCGGGTTGACCAGGCGCAGGCGCTGGTCCTGTTCGAACGCGAACACCGCCCCGTCCAGCGCCGCCAGGGTCTTGCTCAGCAGCTGCAGGCTCTCGTGCGAATCGCGCTGCTCGTCCTGCAGCCGCTGCGCCAGCGCGTTGAAGCGCTGCAGCAGGCCATCGCTGTCGCGATCGCGTGCGTCCTGCGCCACGCGCACGCTGTAGTCGCCCTCGCGCAGCGCCTCGAGCAGGCCGCCGAGGGTGCGCAGGCGCTGCCCGGCCTCGCGTTGCTGCCGGCGCCACAACGCCGCGGTCAGCGCCAGCACGCACAGCATCAGCACGGCCGCCTCCGGCGGCCGCGGCGCGCCGACCGCGAGCACCAGCGCCAACGCCAGCAAGGCCGGCGCCGCCAGCCACAACGGTCGCCGCCGCTGCCGCTCAGCCGCCGTCATCGCTGCGCAGGCCATGCTTGCCCAGGCGCCGGTACAGGCTCTGCCGGGTGATGCCGAGCTGGTCGGCGGCGCGCTGCAGATTGCCCTGCTGCTGCGCCAGCGCCTGCCGCAGCAGCAGCGCCTCGGCTTCTTCCAGAGTCAGTTGGGTCGACAAGGCCGGCACCGCGCCGGAAGCCGGTTGCAGGCGCAGGTCGTCGCTGCCCAGCGTCGTACCGTCGGCGAGCAGCGCGGCGCGCTCCATCGCGTGCGCCAGTTCGCGCACGTTGCCCGGCCAGGCGTAGCCGAGCAAGGCGCGCTCGGCGTCGCGCGCCAGCGCCGGCAGCGGCCGCCGGTAGCGCGTGCAGGCGGTGGCCAGATAGTGCCGCGCCAGCGGCAGGATGTCGGCGCCGCGCTCGCGCAGCGGCGGCACCCGCAACTGGAAGGTGTTGAGCCGGTACAGCAGGTCCTGGCGGAAATTCCCGGCCGCCACTTCCGCGTCCAGGTCGGCATTGGTCGCCGCGACGATGCGCACGTCCACGCGCAGCGTGCGCGAGGAGCCGAGCCGCTCGAATTCCCCATCCTCGATCGCGCGCAGCAGCTTGGGTTGCTGCTGCAGCGGCAGGTTGCCGATCTCGTCCAGGAACAGGGTGCCGCCGTCGGCCAGTTCGAAGCGGCCGGCGCGGTCCTGCCGTGCGTCGGTATAGGCGCCGCGCACATGGCCGAACAGTTCGGCTTCGAACAGGGCCGGCGCCAATCCGCCGATGTTGACCTTGACGAAGGCCTGCGCGCGGCGCGGCGACCACTGGTGCAGCAGCTGCGCGAGCAGGCTCTTGCCGGTGCCGTTCTCGCCCAGCAGCAGCACGTTGGCGCCGCTGCCGGCGATGCGCAGCAGGTCCTCGACCAGGCGCTGCATCGGCGCCGATTCGGCGACGAAGCCGGCGGCGCCGTCCTGCAGCAGCAAGGCCTGCGCCTCGCCGAGCCGCTGTGCGTTGCGGCGGCTGCGGTCCAGCGCGATGCGGCTGTCCAGCACCGCCAGCACGCGCGCGTTCTGCCACGGCTTCTCGATGAAATCCACCGCGCCGTCGCGCATCGCCGCCACCGCCAGTTCGATGCTGGCCCAGGCGGTCATCGCGATCACCGGCAATCCCGGCCACTGCGCGGCGATCTGCGCGATCAGCGCCAAGCCTTCCGCGCCGGACGTGGTGTCGCGGGCGTAGTTCATGTCCACCAGCACCGCGGCGAACTCGTCGCCGCGCAGGCAGGCCAGCGCCAGCTCCGGCGACTGCGCGCCGACCACGCCGTAGCCGGCGCTCTTGAGCAGCATGCGCAAGGCCTCGCGCACGTCCACCTGGTCGTCGACCACCAGGATGCGCGGCAAGGGTGGCGTGCGGGCGTCGTTCATGGCGCAGAGTCTAGCGGCTGACCACCGCCGGCATACGCGTCATGCGCGGCGATCGCAACGCACGCAGCCTGCTTTGCTGGCCGCGTCATTCGGCGCGCAACGCCTGCATCGGCGACACCCTGGCCGCGCGCCGCGCCGGCCCCAGCGCCGCGAGCAGGCCGGCTGCCGCCAGCACCAGCAACACCGCGCCGATCGCCAGCGGATCGGCCACCCTCACCTCGAACAGGAAGCGCTGCAGCAGCCGCGACAGCGCCATCGCCACGCCCAGGCCCAGCAGCAGCCCGATCCCGATCTGCACGCCGGCCTCGCCCAGCACCTGCCGCCGCAGCCGCGCCGGCGGCGCGCCGAGCGCGGCGCGCACGCCGAACTCGTGCTGGCGCGCGGCCACCGCCACCGCCATCACCGCGTACAGGCCGACCGCGGCCAGCAGCAGCGCCAGCGCGGCGAACAGGCCGACCAGCAGCAGGTTGAGCTTCTGCTCGCCGGTGGTGCTGGCGACCAGGGCATTCATCGACTGCACGTCGGTGATCGGCTGCTGCGGCGCCACTTCCTCGATCGCCGCGCGCAGCAGGCGCTCGTCCACGCCCGTCGCGCCCGCATGCAGCCGCAGCGCATAGGTCAACGCGCCGAAGTTGCGCAGGATCTGCCACATCGGCTCGCGCATCTGCGCCAGCGGCTGGTACACCATCGGCTGCGCCGGCTCGGCCGGGCCGGCATGGCGCACGTCGCCGACCACGCCGACCACGCGCATCGCCAGGCGGCTGTTGTCGCCGTCGTCGGGGACGGTGACGATCTTGCCGAGCGCATCGCCGTGCAGGTAGCGCTGCGCGAACGAGGCGCTGACCAGGCAGACCTGCTCGGCGCCGGCCATGTCGCCGTCGGCGATGCCGCGCCCGGCCAGCAGCGGGATGCGGAACACCTCCAGGAACTGCGGCGTGATCAGACGGTACTGGCTGTTGATCATCGGCGCGCCGTCATCGACCGACACGCTCCAGTTCAATTGCGTCGACGCCGGCGGATTGGTGGACACGCCGACCCGTTCGATGCCCGGCACCTGCTGCAACCGCGCGACGATACGCCGGGTCTGCTGCATGGCATCGCCGACCGTGGCGTAACGCTCCTTGACCGGCGCCAGGGTGAACACCATCGCGGAGCGGCTTTCGAAGCCCATCGGCACCTCCGCCAGCTTCTGCAGCGTGCGGGTGAACAGCGCCGCGCCGATCAGCAGCACCACGGCGATGGCCACCTGCGCGATCACCAGGCTGCGCCCAAGGCGGCCGGCCTGCAGGCTCCAGCCGCCACGGCCGCCGCCGGCCAGTTCCGCGACCAGATCGCGGCGGCGGCCGCGCACGACGCCCAACGCTGCGGCCAGCAGCGCGGTGGCGCCGCCGGCGAGCAGCGCGAACAGCACGCTGGCCCCGGTCAGGTGCGCGGCCTCGCCGCGCATCCACAGCAACGGCACCCAGCCGCCGAGCAGGCGCAGGCCGAGCCAGGCCAGCGCCAGCCCGGCCAGGCTGCCGAGCGCGCCGATCAGCACGCCTTCGGCCAGCGCCGGCAGGCTCAGCCGCAGCCACGGCGCGCCGAGCGCGGCGCGCACCGCGCTGTCGTGGCTGCGGCCGAGCGCGCGCAGCAGCATCAGGCTGGTCAGGTTGATCGCGGCGATCAGCAGCACGCAGGCCGCCGCGGCGAAGAACAGCCACAGCGTGTTGCCGCTGTAGGAGGTGTACAGGCTGTCCTGCAACGGCAACGCGTTCGGCGGGTCCTGCTGCAACCTGCGCCACCACGTCTCGTCCATGTGCCGGCTGTTCCGCAGCAGCTCCTTGATCACCACGGCGGTCTGCGCGGAGGCAGCTTCCACACTGACGCCCGGCCGCAACCGCGCCACCACGATCTCGTTGGTGGACAGGTTGGTCGCGGCCAGGTCCGGCTGCATGTTGCGGATCAGGTCGAACGGTTCGGCCCAGGGAAAGTCCGCCGGCAGCACGCCGACGATCTGCACCGGCTTGCCCTCCATCTGCAAGGTGCGTCCCACCGCCGCCGGGTCGCCGCCGAAATAGCGCTGCCAGAAGCGATGGCCGAGGATCACCGCCTGCGGCCCGCCGGGCCGGCTCTCCTCGGCATTGAAGTTGCGCCCTGCCGCCATCGGCAGGCCGAACGTGCGCAGGAAGCCCTCGTCTGCGCTGATCGTCGGCACCACCTCGCTGGCATCGCCGCGGACGATGTTGGTCGGCACCGGAAAGCCGCGCGCGATGCCGATCGCCCGCAGGCTGGGCATGCGCCGCAGCACCGGGTAATAACCGGGCGCGGCGATGTTGTGGCCGCCGTCGATGGCCAGGCCCAGGGTGACCAGCCGCTGCGGCTGCGGGAACGGCAACGGCTTCAGCAAGGCCTGGTCGAGCAGCGCGAACACCGCCGTGGTGGTGGCCACGCCCAGCGCCAGGGTCAGCATCGCCAGCAGCAGGTAGCCGGGCTTGCGCGCCAGCGCGCGCCAGGATTGCCGCGTCTCGGCCCAATGGATGGCGGCGCTCATCGCGTCGGCTCCGCGGCGCGCGCCGGCAACGCCACGTCCTGCTCGTGGCGCAGCCGCTCGAAGGTGTCCTCGTCGACGATGCGCCCGTCGAGCATGTGCACGATGCGCTGCGCGCGCCGCGCGAACGCCGCATCGTGGGTGACCATGCACAAGGTGGTGCCGTTGTCGTGCAGTTGTTCCAGCAGCTGCATCACCGCCTCGCCGTTGCGGCTGTCGAGGTTGCCGGTGGGTTCGTCGGCGAGCAGGATCGCCGGATCGCCGGCCAGCGCGCGCGCCACCGCCACGCGCTGCTGCTGGCCGCCGGACAGCTGCCCCGGATAGTGCCTGTGGCGATGGTGCATGCCGACCAGTTCCAGCACCTCGCGCACGCGCTGGCGGATCCGGCCGCGCTCGGCGCCGTCGCGGTAGGTCAGCGGCAGCGCCACGTTCTCTTCCACGGTGAGGTCGGCGATCAGGTTGAAGGCCTGGAAGATGAAGCCGATCTCGGCATTGCGGATGCGCGCGCGGCCGACCGCGTCCAGCTCGGCGACGCTGCGGCCGTTGAGCGAATACGTGCCGCCGCTGGGCGCATCGAGCAGGCCGAGGATCGACAGCAGGGTCGATTTGCCGCAGCCGGACGGGCCGGTGATGGCGAGGAAATCGCCGCGCGCCACGTCCAGCGCGATCTCGGCCAGCGCGTGGGTCTCCACTTCGTCGGTATGGAACACCTTGCCCAGCCCGTGCAGGCGGATCAGCGGCTCGGCGGAAGGTGCGGGAATTGCGGTCATTCTGGGTCTCCTGGAGCGCTAGCGTAAGCGCAGGGTGGCGTAGGCGTTCCACTGGCTGGTATCGGACAGCACGACCTGCTCGCCGGCGCGCAGGCCGGCACGCACTTCGATGCGGTCGCTGGAAGCGGCGCCGAAGCGCACGCGGATGCGTTGCGCGCGCGCGCCGCCGTCGCGCAGCACGAACAGGTCGCCGGCGGTATCGGGTGCGGCCAGCGCCGGGCGCGGGATGCTGACCACGTCGCGCAGCGTGCCGAGCACGATGCGGCCGTCCACCGACAGGTCCGGGCGCATGCCCGGCGGCAACGGCGGCGCCAGCCGCACGTCGACCACCACGCTGCCGCTGCGCACGGCCGGGTCGATCCGCGCCACTTGCCCGCCGACCACGCCGTTGTGCGTGTCCACGGCGACCGGCTGGTCGTCGATCACGTCCTTGGCCAGCACCTCGGGCACCTGCAGCCGCACCAGCAGGTCGTCCGGGCGCGCCACCCGCGCCAGCTTGGCGCCGACCTCGACGCGCTGGCCGGGTTCCACGTCCACCTGCTGGAGGATGCCGGCGCTGCCGGCGCGCACCTGCAGCGAAGCGGCCTGTTGCGCGGCGATGGCCAGGGCGCTGGCGGCCTGCGCGCGCCGCGCCTGGGCGGCGCGCAGCTGCGCGGCCATGTTCTGGCGGAAGGCGGCCACGCGCTGGGTTTCGATGCCGGCGCGGCCGCGCTGCTGCGCCTCGACGATCTGGCTCTGGGTCAGGTCGATCGCCGAGATCGCGCCGCCGTCGTGGCCGCGCTGGTAGGCCTGCGCCTTGACCTGCGCGATGCGCCAGTCCGAGTCGGCCTGCGCCTGCAGCGCCTGCTGGTCCAGCAGTTGCGAGGCCAGCGCGGCACGCAGCGCGGCCACGTCGGCATCGGCGCCGGCCAGTGCGGCGCGGGCGCGGTCCAGGCCGGCGTCCAGCTCGGGATTGGCCAGCTGCAGGATCAGCGTGTCCGCCTGCACCCGCGCGCCGGCATCGACCAGTTGCTGCTGCACGGTGGCGGTGGCGCCGGCGGTGATCCAGCGGATCTGCCGCGGTACCAGTATGCCGTTGGCGCGGATCTCGCGGCGCATCTCGCCGCGCGTGGCCGCCTCGATCCACACCTCGCTGCGGCTTACCTGCGGCGCGGCGCGGCCCGCACCCAACAGGACCACGCCGAGCAGCAGCATGGCCGCCACGGCCAGCGCCAGCCAACGGCGCCGGTGGCGCCAGATCGAACGGTTGGGAGACTTCGCGATATCCATGGCCACTGCAGAGCAGGCTGCGTGCCAATCGGCGAAGCGAGATAACCCATTGAAACGCTTGCCTATCGCCTACGCCAGGCGAGATCGCCGCGTCCGCAGGCGGTCGATCGGCGACCGATTACGGACAGTTGCGCGGCGAAGCGCGCGCGCTCAGCGCTTTTTTTCGAGCCAAGCGCGGTAGCGCAGCAGGGCTTCCGGCTCGTCGGTCTGGAACGCACCGATCCCGGCGCGGTACAGCCGCCCCCACACTGCATCCGGATCGCGCAACGCGTCGGCGTCGCCGCCGTAACCGGCGACGAACCCTTCCCACAGCGTGTTGACCAGCAACCGCACGTGCTGCTGCCTGGCCAACGCGGCCACCGCCGGCAACTGCTCGGCGCGCATCCGCGGCAGTTCGATCGCGACCGGACGCACCTTGCCGCCGATCTGGGTGCGCATGGTCTGCAGCAGGTCGTCGGTGCCGGGCGGATCGAGCAGCACCGGGGTGAAGTTGACCTGGTCGAACGGCGGCAGCGACGCCAGCGGCTGGCTGCGCACGCCGGCCTCGGTCTTGAGCACCACCTGGCGCTGCATGCCCGCACGCCGCACCGCGTCCGCCACCTCCGCATAGATCGGCGCCTTGACGTCGAGATTGAGCATGATCCGGCCCTTGGCCGCGGCCAGCATCTGCTCCAGGGTCACCGGATGCTGGTCGGTGAGCGGCGCATCGGCGCCGCCCTCGTCGTCGCGCAGACGCAGCCGCGACAGCTGCGCCCAGGTCATCTCGGCGACCTTGCCGCTGCCGTCGGTGGTGCGCTCGACGGTGGCGTCGTGGAACATCACCAGGGTGCCGTCGGCGGCGCGGCGGATGTCGGTTTCCAGCATGTCCACGCCCAGCGCCACGCAGCGCTCCAGGCCGGACAGCGAGTTCTCCGGCGCATGCCCGGGGAAGCCGTGCGCGGGCGCCGGATTGTGGCAGCCGCGATGGGCGACGACGAAGATGCCGCCGGCGGGATCGGCCAGGCGCGCCTGGCTGGCGGCGCTGCCGGCGGCGGCCGCGGCGACGGGAGCGGTCAGCGCGCTGCCCAGCAGCAGGAGCGGCAACAGAGTGGATTTCATGGCAATGGGCGTCCGAAGGAGTGCAAGGTTTCAAAGGGAGGGCGTGAAGCGGATGCCGAACCAGTAGGTGGTCGGCACCGAGTAGGTGTCCTTCAACAGGTTCTCGCCCGGCCCGGTCACGCTGGTGATGCGGCTGTGGGTGACGTTGCTGACCTGGCCGACCACGCTGACCTGCTTGTTGACCGCATAGGTCGCCGACAGGTCCAGCTGCGAGCGCGGCGACCAGTACAGGTCCTGCCAGTCGATGTTGCTGACGATGGCGCGCAACGCCTTGCCCTGGCGGTTGTAGGCCGCGCGCAGTTCCAGCCCGCCGACGCTGTAGAACAGCGAGGCGTTGGCGGTGTAGCCGGGCTGGCCGACCAGGCGATCGACGCTGCGCTGGCGCTGGCTCACGTTCGGCGCGCTGCCGACGCTGTACGGCACGTCCATGCCGCCATCGAGCAAGGCCAGGTTGGCGCTGCCGCCCAGTCCGGACAGCGCCGGCACGCCCGGCAACAGGGTGTTGAGCACCGCGCTCAGTTCCAGGCCGCGGATATGCGCCTTGGATGCATTGGCCGGAGTGCTGATCAACACGTTCGAATAGGTGGTGCCGTTGAAGCTGAACTGGTCGGTGCGCGACAGGGTGAAGATCTCGTCCTGGATGCGCTTGTTGAACACCGCCGCGGCGAGCATGCCGTCGAAATCGTCGGGCAGGCGCCATTCCAGCGACAGGTCCAGATTGGTCGAGATGCGCGGCTTGATGTCCGGATTGCCCACGGTCACGGTCACGCCCTGCGCGTTGGGATTGCCGGCGTCGGTGCTGTTGACGAAGCCGATCGAGGTGCGCGCGGCGTAGGCGTCGTACGGCGGGCGGCCGAGCGTGCGGCTGGCGCCGGCACGCAGGTCGAGGCGGTCGCTGAGGTGGTAGGTCATGATCGCCGACGGCAGCAGGTTGGCGTAGTGCGAATCGGTCGGCGCATCGACGTAGACGTACTTGCCGCTGGCCGTATCCAGCTGGCGCTGGCGGCCGACGGTGGACTGGTCGGTGTCGTCGTAGTGCAGGCCGGCCTCCACGTTGAACGCCTCGGCACGGTAGCTGACCAGGCCGTAGGCGCCGAAGATCTTTTCGGTATGGGTGAAGTTGTCCTGGTTGCTGAAGGCCGACTGGTCGGTGCTGTTGAACGCGCTCAGCGGCGTGGACTGCAGCACGCGCCGGGCCTTGTCCGGATCGATGGTGATCAGGTTCAGGCCCAGATAGCGCAGCGGCGCGTTGGACGGCGCCAGCACGTCGGCGATGTTCAGCGCCGGCGCGCTGCGGTTGGGCTGGTATTCGTCGCGATAAATATTGAACGACGGCTTGTCGGTGGTATAGGACAGGCCGGCGCCGAAGCCAAGCCCGCGGTCCTGCTCGCCCTGATTGAAGGCGTAGTCCAGGCGTCCGGTGAGGATGCGGTCGCGCGCGCTGCGCTTGTAGTCCGGACGCCAGTACAACAGGCTGTAGTTGTCGTAGTCGTAGTACGCCTGCGGCGCCACCGGGAAGCGCTGGTTCAGCGCCGAGGTGTCGTAGTTGAAGGCGTAGTTGGCGGTGGGAGTGACGGTGACGCCAGGGCCGGACTGGCCGACCGCGACCGCCGCCGGGCGCGAGGCGCCGGTGACGTACTTGAACATCTGGATCGGCTCGTCGTAGGTCGCATCCGACCACGAGCCGCGCGCGGACAGCACCTGGTGGTCGTCCGGCCGCCATTCCATGCCGGCCTGGCCGAGCTTGGTGCGGGTGGTGGTGACCTGGCTGGAATAGCCGACCTCGATGTCGCCGGCCGGATAGCTGCCGGAGGTCGCGGTCTGGTTGGCGACGCGGTTGCGGTTGCGCGGATCGATGAGCAGCTCGTTGCGCTGCATGTCGTCCTTGAAATAATAGTAGCCGGCGGTGACGTAGGCCTGCAGGTCGGCGCTGGGATGCGCCTCGAACTTGCCGGTCAGGCCGTAGCGGTCGCGCTTGTCCATCACGTACCAGTACTTGTCCTGCTGCGGCACCGCCCAG
Organism: Xanthomonas campestris pv. phormiicola; assembly: GCA_025666215.1. NCBI lineage: Bacteria > Pseudomonadati > Pseudomonadota > Gammaproteobacteria > Lysobacterales > Lysobacteraceae > Xanthomonas > Xanthomonas campestris. Next base: position 3,898,057 of record CP102593.1, read on the forward strand.
CCGTTGCCGAGATTGCTGCCGCTCTGCAGCACGCCGTTGCCGTCGTAGAACCCGTAGTGCACCGTGTCGGTGGTCATGTGGGTTTCGGTGTAGCTGCTCAGCGTCTGGTAGTTGCCCGACAGGGTCAGGCCGTACTGCCGGTCGCTGCCGAAGGTGGTGCTGCCGGTGGCGCCGAGGCGATAACCGGGATCGTCCTGGTCGCGCGGCTTGCCGACGTCGTTGGCATGGCCCAGCGCGGCCTCGCTGGTGAAGAACGGCTTGCCGCCGTTCTCGAACGCGCTGCGCGTGCGCAGGTTGATCGCGCCGCCGGTGGCGTTGGGATCCAGGTCGGGGGTGAAGGTCTTGACCACCTGCAGTTCGCTGACCATCGACGCCGGCAGGATGTCCAGGCGCACGCCGCGGGTGATCGAGCCGAGCGTGCCGTTCGGCGTGCCCGGCGAGGCCACGGTCAGGCCGTCGATGGTGACGTTGTTGTAGGACGGGCCGAGGCCGCGCAGCACCGGCGTGGCGGCCTCGTCGCGCGGATGCTCGTTGTCGGTCGCCGGCAGCACCGACAGGCCGGGGATGCGGCGCAGCGCCTCGACGATGGTGGTGTCCGGCAGCGCGCGCACGTCGGTGGAACTGACCACGTCGGTGATGTTGGTCGCCGCGCGCTTGCTCTCCATCGCCGCGGCATTGGCCTTGCGCACGCCGGTGACGACCACGCTGTCCAGGGTCTTGGCCGCGGCCGCCGGCGGCGATGCGGCGGACGGCGCAGCGGCGGCGACATCGGTGGTGTCGGTGTCCGCGGCGGCCGGCGGCAACGGCATCGTCGCCTGCTGCGCGAGGGCGGCCTGGCAACTGGCGGCAAGCAGGCACACCAGCAACGTGCGCTGGTGGCGGTGGTGCGATCGCGTCATCTCGTCTCCCCTGGAAATTTCAAAATGAAATTAATAACTTCAAATTAGTTAATTTTATCCAGGGGGCGATGACAGGCCCATGTCACGGTGTGGGCAGTTGCAAGAACGGTCGGATTGGCGCTGAAAAGCCGCACTGCGGGCGGTGGTCGGCGAGCGCATGCCGGAATGGCGGGTGGGCAGCCATCGCGATTGCAGGACGCTGCGCCACTCGGTGTGCCGCGGCATCGCGCCGGCGGCGGCTCCAGAACGACGATAGGGCCGCAAGGGCCCCATCGCGTGTTTATCTCCATGTGTGCGGCCTGATACGCCAGGGCCTCAAGTCACTCGACCGAAGCCGACACCCTTCTCTCACCAGGACCATGATCCCTTTCGGGGGAAGGTGGTCCGCGAGGCCGGATGAGGATGCGTGCGCAGCTTCGCGCGCCCAACTCCACGAGACGCTTCGTGCCGCACCCTCACCCCAACCCCTCTCCCGGTGGGAGAGGGGCTTCAGGTGCCTCAGCGTGCAGAGCTTGCAGCGCGTCGCGCTGGATTGCAGACGATGACGCGCCTAGGGCTGCACGACGCTGATCGTGCCCGGGTTGCTGCGCCCCACCCCGCGCAGGTCGGGACGGTACATGTCCTCGACCAGCGGCGGCGGCACCGTGTAGGTCCCCGGGGTCACCGCGCGCACCAGGTAGAACACCTGCGCCTTGCTGCCCGATGCCAGGCTCAGCGCGGCCACGTAGCGGTCGTCGCGGAACTCCTCGTGCTTGACGTCGGCGGCCTCGGAACGGTCGCTGATCTCGATGCCGTCCACCACCACGTCGGCCCACTGCTTGGCGTCGCCCAGGTTGAAGTTCTCGAGCTCCAGGCCGGCCGGCAGCAGGTCGGTCAGCAGCGCGTCGGGCATGCCCACGTTGGAGGTGATGGTGACGCGCACGATCAGCGCCTCGCCTTCCTTCAGCGGCCGTGGCGTCCACGGCTTGCCGTCGGTGCCGTACCACTGCCGCTCCACCTTCAGCGTGCTCTCGTCCACCTCCGGCGCCTTGCGCGGGATGCCGGCGATGTCCAGGCTGGCGTACAGCGGCGCCTCGCCCTGCGGCACAAAGCTGACCCCGCGCGCCAGCTCGGCCTCGCCGAACTGGCGGCCGAACGCCTTGGCCGCGCCGATCGCCTCGCTGCTGTCGCCGATCGCCAGCTGCCCGGACACCAGCTTGCTCTGGTTGACCAGCAAGGCCTTGCCCATCCGCGCCAGCGCCACCTGCTCCTGGGTGCTCAGCCACAGCCAGCCGCCGCGGCGGCGCGCGTCGATCTCGCGGCCCAGCGCCACCGCGCGCGCGTCGTACTCGGGCTTGGCCAGGCCGCGCTCGTGCAGCAGCGCGATCATCAGCGCGTCGTCGCGGATCACGCTGCCGTAGTCGCCGAAGTAAGGCGGGCGGTCGCCGCTGTCCTTGGCGAAGCCGGCCGCGATCGCCGCTTCGCCGCGCTTCTTGTCGCCCTGCAGCGACAGCGCCACGCCCAGGTGCACCAGCGACAGGCCGGTCAGCGCCTTGCCGCGGTCGTTGTCGTACAAAGCGCGCAGCGTGCCCAGCGGGGCGCGGTTGACCCGCGCCAGCACGTAGCCGGACCAGGCCTGGTTGGCGAACTTCAGGTTCTCGCGGCGGTCCTGGCCGTAGAAGTTGTTGCCGCCGGACAGCAGGTCCTCGCTGAGCCGGTTCAAGGCCTTCTGCAGCACGTTGTCGGGCACCGCGAAACCGGCGTCCTTGGCGTCGAGCAGGAACTCGGCGATGTACGGGGTCAGGCCCGGATTGACGTAACCGTCGTCGCCCCACATCGAGAAGTGGCCGCTGGAGATCTGCATCGATGCCAATCGGCCGAACGCGCCTTCCATGCGCTCGCGACGGGTGGCCGCATCCAGGCCCTTGGCGCCGAGCAGCCTGGCGGTGGCGTCGTCGAGCAGCAGCGCGGCGTAGCCCTTGCTGGTGGTCTGCTCGGCGCAACCGTACGGGTACTCCAGCGCGCCCTGCAGCGCGCTGGCGAACGGGATCGGCGGCAACGCGCTGACCAGCATGCGCGCGTTGACCGAACCGGCCATCAGCCCCTCGGCGTCGGCCATGCCCAGCGTCACTGGCGCCAACGGATCCAGCACGCGGGTCTGCGCGCGCAGCACCGACGGCCACGCCGCGCGCACCGGCAGGTCGTAGCGGCGGTCGACGCTGAAGCCGTTGCCGTCGACCCGCACCCGCACCTTGGCCACGGTATAGCCCTCCTGCGCCACCAGCGGGAAGCTGAGCGTGGCCTTGCCGTCCTTGCCGAGCTTGGCGCTGCGCGCGTTCTCGGCGATCGCCAGCGGGCCTTCGCCATCCACCTGCACCTTGAACTCGCCCGCCTGCCCGGTGAAGTTCTGCACGTCCAGGGTGACCGTGCTGCGGTCGCCCGGCGCCATCACCCGCGGCATGCTGGCCTCGGCCACGATCGGCGCGCGCACCAGCGTCTCCACGTCGCGGTTGCCGTAGCGCTCGTCCGAATACACCAGCGCCGAGACCCGCAGGGTGCCGTTGAAGTCGGGCACCGACAGTTGCACCCGCGCGTTGCCCTTGGCATCGAGCTTCACCGAACCGGAGAACAAATCAACGGTCTGCACCCGCGCGGTCGGCCGCTTGGCCTGCGGCAACGCCGCCAGCGCCATGTCGCCGCCGAAGCGCAGCTTGCCGGTGCCGCCTTCGAAGCTCTCGATCACGCGGCCGTAGATGTCGTAGGAATCCACGCCCAGGCGCCGCTGCGCGAAGAACTGCGCGTTGGCGTCGGGCACCGGGAAGCGGGTGATGTTGAGGATGCCCACATCGACCGCGGAGATGGTCACGTGCGCCTGCTGGCCGGCCAGTTCCGGCACGCTGACCGTCACCGGCAGCGGCTGCTCCGGACGCATCTGCTTGGGCGCGACCAGGCCCACCGCCACGCGCCGGGTCTTGCGCTCCATCGGCACGAAGGCCACGCCGACCGCACGCGCCGGGGTGATCTTGCTCGGCGCCGAACCGCCGCGGAACACCAGCGCGGTGACGTACACGTCGTGGCGCTCCCAGTCCTTGGTCACCGGGATCTCGAAGCGGCTGCCCGGCTTCACGTCGATGTCCTGCACGTACAGCATCCTGTCGCTCTCGACCATCAGCACGCCGGGACCGGCATGCGGCGGGGTCAGGGTGACCTTGAGCGTGTCGCCGGCCTTGTAGCCGGTCTTGTCCAGCGCCAGCTTGACCTTGTCCGGGCGCGCATCCAGGCCGCGGTTCTCGTCGTTCCAGCTCCAGCCGGCGCGGAACGGATAGCGCGTGGTCAGGCCGGTGGACGGATCGAACACGTCCACCCGGTACTCGCCCCACTCCACCGGGAAGTCGAACTTGGCCGCGCCGCTGCCGGCATCGACGCTGATGCTCTGCTTGTTCTCGAAGCGGCGGGTGAAGTCGTAGTCCCAGCGGTTGTCGGTGAACGCCCAGTGGTAGTCGCGCAGCTCGCGCACCAGGGTCACCTTCAGCCCCTTGGCCGGCTGCGGCTTGCCCTGCGCATCGACACGCATCAGTTCGAAGCGCGCATTGGCGTTGGCGTCGGCGCCGTCCTTGTCGTCGAACAGCGGACGCACCCCGACCAGCGCCGGCGCCGGCCACAGCACGCGCTTGAGCGTGCGGGTGACGGTGCGCCCGCCGGTCTCGTACACGCTGGCGGAAACCAGCGCGGCGATGGTGCTGGTCGGCTTGGCTTCGTCCGGCAGCGCCAGGTCCTCGGCGATCTTGCCGTCGGCGCCGAACTCGGTATCGATCACGTCCTTGGCTTCGCGCGGCAACTGCAGCGTCGGGTCGCCGAAGAAATAGCCCGGCAGCGCTTCCACCGGATGCTGCTCGACCGCCACCGCCAGCTTGGCGGTGAAGCGGTTGCCGTCGGCCGGCGCGCCGTACAGATACGCGGCGGTGGCCTGCAGCTTGAACGGCTCGCCCGGCTTGAGCGTCTTCTGCGCGCTGTCCAGGTCCAGCTTCATGCGCTCGGGCAGGAATTCCTCGATGCGCAGGGTCATGCCCTGCACCGCTTCCTTGCTGGACGGATCGGTGCGGAACTCCACCTGCCAGCGCCCGGTCGGCGCATCGGCGGGAATCAGCTGCTCGAAACTGAAATAGCCCTGCTCGCCCGGCTGCAGGCGGGTCTCGCGGAAGATCTTGCCGTCGGGCTGCTTCAAACGCAGGAACACCGGTTGCGCGCCCTTGCCGCTGGTCGCCACCGGCTTGCCGTCGTTGTCGCGCAGCAGCGCCGACACGCGCACCGTCTCGCCGGGGCGGTACAGGTCGCGGCCGGACCAGGCGAACACGTCGAACCAGGCGTTCTCGCGCCCGGCCACGGCGAACTCGCTCAGGTCCAGCGCCGGCTGGTTGAACGGCAGCATCGACAGGTCGGTGCCGCTGCGCGCCACCAGCACCTGGCCGGCGTCGAGCGTGTAGTTCAGCAGCGCGTTGCCGTTGGCGTCGGTCTCGCCCTTCAGGAACAGCTCGCCCTTGGCGTCGAGGATGCGCAGTTCCACCTTCTTCACCGCCTCGCCGCTCTGCAGCGAGGCGGTATGCACGAACAGCTTGTCCTTGTAGGCGCGCGCGTGCAGGCCGATGTCGCTGACGGTGAAGAACGCGGTGTCGTATTCGTTCTCGAACCGGCCCGGGCGCTTCATCACCGCGAAGTACAGGCCCGGTTCCTGCAGTTCCTTGATGTCCTGGATCGGCAGATAGGTCAGCGCGCGCTCGTTCTTATCGCCGCCGAGCACGAAGCGGTTGACGTAGACCGACTCGGCCAGCTGCGAGATCGGGGTGTGGTCGCCGTACTCGCTGTCCATCTCCCAGCTGCCGCGGCGGCCGCCGCGCTGGTACTGGGCGAAGAACGCCGGCAGCGCGCCTTCCTTGACCCGCATGAACTCCACGTCCACTTCCGGCACGTTGAGCGAGACCACCGGCAGGCCGCGGCTCTCGCGCGCCGGCAGCACGCTGCCCTGCGAGGCGAAGCCGACCGCCGGCTCCAGTTCGCCGGTATAGACCTTCTGCTTGAGCGGCTTGCCCAGGCGGCTGCCGTCGGCGGCGAGCAGGTCGGCGGAGATCAGCACGGTGTAGTCCTTGGCCGCCTCCACGTACGGATAGCGCAGGGTCTTGCCGTCGTCGGACAGCGACCAGGCGCTGTCGTCGGTGCCGACCTTCTCCTCGAAGCGCAGCAGCTTGTCGAAGTCCTGGGTGCCGACCAGCGGCCGCGAGAACTCCAGCGCCAGCGACAGGCCGTCGCGCTTCTGGTCGGGATAGGCGCGAACCAGGCCGAAGCCCTTCATCGCTTCCTTCTGGCCCTTGACCGGCTCGCCGCTGGCGTCGGGCAACTGCCCGGATTCGTTGCGCTTGCAGCCGCCCAGGGCCAGCGCCAGGCCCAGCAGCAGGAAGGTGCCCAACAACCCCGTGCGCAGGAGGCGCCACTGCCGCTTCGAATCCGTGTGCATACGTTCGCTCCGTGAAAGTGGCGCGAGTATAGAACGCCGGCGCGGCGGCGGGAGGGCCGGCATGGCGATCGCGCACGCGGCGTTCGCCGGCGCCTGGCGGGGCGGTCGCGGACGCTGGCGGGCGGGCGCTGCCGGACCGTGCAGGCGGCGATGTTTTCTGCGTGCCGGTTACGGGCGGATGGCGGCGGCGCGCAGCGCTGTTGCGTACTCCGGCCGACATGCCACCGTCGGCGCCGGACATCGCCGTGGAAACAGCCGAGAAGGCAACGGATCACCCCGCCCGGATGCAGTCGGGACTGAAGTCCCTCCCACAGGGCACCCAGTCAGTCAGCCGCTAGTCTTTGTAGGGGCGGCTTCAGCCGCGACGAGCGGAGCCTGGAATCGCGACGGTTTCGGCAATCGGCCGGGGCTGAAGCTCCTCCTACAGTGCACCCGGTTGGACGGCCGCCAGTCCATGTGGGAGCGGCTTCAGCCGCGACGAGCGGAACCGCGGGCTCGCCGCCGCCTCAGCGCAGCAAGCGCTGCATGTACAGCGCGATCAGCCGTGGCCGGTCCAGCGCCAGGCAGACCTGGGCGTTGGCGGCGCCGGGCGCCGCATGGCCGCCCTCCGCCGAGGTGCCGACGGCCGCAGCGCCGCCGGCTGCGCTGGCGCCGGACCGCACTTCCCGCGTATACCCTTGGTCGTCGACCGCGATGCGCAGCGGTACGGTCGGGCACAGGCTCGGGTCGAGCAGCTGCGCCACCGGCACCACGTCGAACAGGGTCGGGGTGGCGCTGGCCCAGGGCTGGTCGGTGTCGCGCCACTGGTAGTAGAGCTGGGTCAGCGCGTCGGTCAGCGGATCGCCATGCGCGAACAGCGCCACCCGCTCCGGTTCCTCCAGGGTCACCTGGGTCGCGTCCAGCGGCAGCATCACCAGCGGCACGCCGGCGGCGAACACGCGCTGCGCAGCGCCGATGTCGGAGACGATGTTGTACTCGGGCGCCGGCGCGCTCGCCGGGCGGTAGCGCGACTTGCCGTAACCGGCGCGCACCGAGCCGCCCATCAGCACCACCTGCCTGAGCATGGCGAAACCCTGCGGGTCGCGCTGCGACGCGCGCGCCGCATCGGTCAGCGGGCCGAGCACCAGCAAGGTGACCTGGCCGGGATGACGCCGCGCCTGTGCCAGGATGAAGTCCGCCGCATCCGGCGCGTTGCGCGGCAGCGTGCCCTGCGCCGCCCAGCGCGCCTGGCTGAAGGGGATGCCGCTGGCGGTCTGCTGGCCGATCGCCAGCGCGATGTCGCTGCGTCCGGCCTGCTGCAACAGCCGCTGCAACAACCGCGCGCGCAGCGTGGTGTCGCCCCAGGCCGAGGCGATGCCGAGCACGTCCAGTTCCGGACTGCGCAGCAGCAGCGCCAGCGCGAACGCATCGTCGATGTCGTCGCCGATGTCGGTGGACACGACGATCTTCTGCGTCGGCGTCGCGGCCGGCTGCGCCGCCACAGCCACGACCGGCGCCATGGCCAGCAGCGCCAGCGCCAGCGCCGCCCACCGTTTCAGACAGCGCATGCGCGCCTCCCATGAAAAGAAACCGCCGGCATGATAGCCGGCGGTCCGTGGTGCATCGCAGTGCAGCGCGCCGATCAGAAATTGGCGCGGAACTGCGCACCGACGATGCGCGGATCGTTGATGAAGCCGGTGAGGTTGTTGAAGTCGATCGCACCGGTGGCGCGGATCTGGTTGGTGCAGTTGCGGCAGAACACCGACACCTCGTACGCGCCGGCATCCCAGTTGTAGCCGATCTTGGCGCCGCCTTCGAGCAGCGGCTGGCCGACGAACTCGCGCGAGTCGTACAGGAAGAAGTTGATCTCGCTGCGGTAGGACCAGTCGGTGTAGAAGAAGAACTCGGCGGCGTCGCCCACCGGGATGCCGTAGCGCAGCGTGGCATTGCCCATCCACTTGGCGGCCTGCGGCAGCACGTTGCCGTCGATGATGGCGTTGCCGGCGGCGTTGAGCGGATCGGTCACGGTGCAGGTGCGGCACACGCCGACCGACAGGGTCGGATCCTCGATGCGGGTCCAGTTGTACGCGCCGCCGAGGGTGACGCGCAGGTTCTGGGTGAGCAGCGCCTCGAAGTCGAACTCGGCGCCGCGCGCCTTGGACTTGTCGGCGTTGAGCAGGCGCACGTCGTTGGAGGTGCCGCCGACCGCGGTCAGCTGCTGGTTCTTCACCTGGAAATCGTAGATGTCGAAGCTGATCCGCGCGCGCTTGTCGAACAGGTCGGACTTGATGCCGATCTCGTAGGAGTCCACGGTCTCCGGCGCGGCCACGGTCAGCGGCGCGGTCGCCGACGGCACGCCGAAGCTGGCGCCGCGGAAACCGCGCGCGGCGCGGGCATAGACGTTGACGTCGTCGTTGATGGTGTAGGTCGCGCTGAGGTCGCCGGTGACCTTGGAGTTGTCGGTGCTGCCGGTGGACGGCTCGAGCAGGGTGACGCGGTCCAGCGCCAGCACGTCGAAGGTCTTCTTGTCGTAGGTGTAGCGGATGCCGGCGCGCAGGTCCAGGCGGTCGGTGGCCGCGTAGTTCAGCGAGCCGAACGCCGCCCACGAGGTGTTGCGCTGGCGGGTCAGCTGGTAGCTGCTGAGGGTGCCGCCGCCCAGGGTGTTGTAGGTGTAGTTCTCGCCTTCCACCGAATCGTGGAAGTAGTACAGGCCGGCCTGCCAGTTGAGCGGGCCGGCGTACTGCGACTCGGCGCGCAGCTCCTGCGAGTACTGGTCCAGGTTCTTGATGCCGCCGGCGGTTTCCACCGGGAACGCGATCACGCCCGGGCCGGACGGCGGCGCGAACACCGCGCCGTAGCCGCCGTCGATGTCGCCGCGGCTGTAGTACTTGCCGATGCCCTCGTAGCCGGTGATCGAGTGCAGCACGATGTCGCCCAGATCCCAGGTCAGGTTGGCGCTGCCGCCGTAGGTCTGCAGTTCCTGGGTGTTGCCGCCGTCGATGGAGACCTTGTCCGGATCGAAGCCATCGACCAGCTTGTTGCTGCCCGGCTGGAAGATGTTGGCGCGGAACAGCCGCGCGGTGCCGTCGAGATGGCGCGCATGCGCGTTGAACAGCGCGCTGAAATCCTCGCCCGGCTGGAACAGCAGCTGCACCCGCACCGCCGAGTCGGTGTAGCCCTCGAACGAACGGTTGTCCACGGTGTTGTCGACCCAGTCGTCGCGGCGCTGGCCCAGCGCCGACACGCGCGCGGCCCACTTGTCGCCCATGGCGATGCTCAGGCCGGTTTCCATGGTCATGGTGCCGTAGGTGCCGTAGGACAGGCTGGCGTAGCCGTCGTTGGCGCCGATGGTCGGCTTGACCGAGTTGAACTTGACCACGCCGGCAGGCGTGTTGCGGCCGAACAGGGTGCCCTGCGGGCCGCGCAGCACTTCCAGGCTCTCCAGGTCGAAGATCGGGAAGCCCTTCAGGAATGCGTTCTCGGCGACCACGTCGTCGTACACCAGCGACACCGGCTGCGAGGCGTAGGTGTTGAAGTCGGTGTTGCCGTAGCCGCGGATGTAGAAGCGCGGGAACACGCGGCCGTTGGAGGATTCGACATTGAGGCTGGGCGCCTTGCCGGCCAGTACGCGCACGTCCGAGCCGCTGGTGGCGATCGCGTCCAGGTATTCCGGGCGCAGCACGCTGGCGGAGATCGGCACGTCCTTGGAATCTTCCGCGCGCCGTTCGGCGGTGACCTTGACCGTGTCCAGGCGGGCGACCCCGTCCGTGCTGTCCGTCTGCTGGGCGGCGGCGGAGAACGAAAGGGCGGAAACGACGGCGACGGCAAGTGCGCTGGTGCGCAACGACCAACTGGCGGACATGGGGACTCCGGAGTGGAATGGGCAAGAGCGGGAAGGTGCGCGTCGCCGGCAAGCGATGCCGCGCCGCACCATAATTAACACAAAATACACATGTTGTGCATGTCCCGGTCGCCTAAACGTGTTAAGGCTGGACATCATGCAACGCACCGTCACAGGCGCCCTGCAGATGCACCGCTCTGCGAAGCCGCCTCTCCCGAACGTTCTTGAACTCGCGCTCCGGATTCCCGGTTCGCCGGCGCCCGTGCCCGCCGCGACGACCATGCAGCATCGCGCGGCTTCAGCCACGCCCGCTTACACGCGAAGTACGGTCGCGGCCGAAGCCGCCCCTACAAAAACAGGACCGGATTTGCGGTGCCATCGCGGCACGGCGATACCGCCGGTGCTGCCGGCTCAGCAGATGTCGCCCGGCACCCGCACCCAGCCGTCCATCAGCACCCGCGCGCTGCGGCTCATGCTCGCCTTGGTGACGCTCCACTGGCCGTCCGCCTGCTGCCGCGCTTCGGCGCCGACCCGCAAGGTGCCCGACGGGTGGCCGAAGCGCACCGCCTGGCGCGCGCCGCCGCCGGCCGCGCGGTTCACCAGCGTGCCGGGGATCGCCGCGGCGGTGCCGATCGCCACCGCGGCGGTGCCCATCATCGCGTGGTGCAGCTTGCCCATCGACATCGCCCGCGCCAGCAGGTCGATGTCGGCGGCGGCGACCGGCCTGCCGCTGGAGGCCACATAGTCGGCCGGCGGCGCGACGAAGGCGACCTTCGGCGTGTGCTGGCGTGTCGCCGCGTCTTCCAGCCTGGCGATCAGGCCGATGCGCAGCGCGCCGTAGGCGCGGATGGTCTCGAACCTGGCCAGCGCCTGCGCGTCGCCGTTGATCGCGTCCTGCAGTTCGGTGCCGCGGTAGCCCAGCGCCTGCGCGTCGAGGAAGATGGTCGGGATGCCGGCGTTGATCAGCGTCGCCTCGAAGCTGCCCACGCCCGGCACGTCCAGCGTATCGACCAGGTTGCCGGTGGGAAACATCGCCCCGTCCGCGCCGTCCTCGTCCGCGGCCGGATCGAGGAAGTCGAGCTGGATCTCGGCGGCCGGGAAGGTCACCCCGTCCAGCTCGAAATCGCCGCTCTCCTGCACCGCGCCGGCCACGATCGGCACCTGCGCGAGGATGGTCTTGCCGATATTGGCCTGCCAGATCCGCACCGTGGCCGTGCCGTCGTGCGGAATGCGCGCGGCATCGACCAGCCCGGCGGCGATCGCGAACGGCCCCACCGCCGCCGACAGGTTGCCGCAGTTGCCGCTCCAGTCCACGAACGGGCGGTCGATCGCCACCTGGCCGAACAGGTAATCCACGTCGTGGTCCGCGCGCGCGCTCGGCGCCACGATCACCGTCTTGCTGGTGCTGGACGTCGCCCCGCCCATGCCGTCGATCTGCTTGGCATAGGGATCGGGACTGCCGATCACCCGCAGCAGCAGCGCATCGCGCGCCGCACCGGGCAACTGCGCGGCAGCGGGCAGATCCTGCAGGCGGAAGAACACGCCCTTGGACGTGCCGCCGCGCATGTAGGTGGCGGGAATGCGGAGTTGGGGAACGTGGGACATGGTGTTTTCCGATCGACGCGTACGCGGGAAGTGTCAGCGGTTGGCGGGAATCTCGGCCTCGACCAGCTGCGCCAGCAGGGTCAGCGACTCCTGCCAGCCGAGGTGGCAGAACTCCACCGGGATCTGTTCGGGGATGCCATCCTGGACGATGTCCAGCTCGGTGCCGCAGGCCAGCGTGCGCAGCCTGACCGTCACCATCATCTCGCCGGGCAGGGCCGGGTTGTCGAAGGTGTCGGTGTGGCGGATCAACGCGCCCGGCACCAGTTCCAGATAGGTGCCGCCGAAGGATTCGCTGGTGCCAGCGCCGAAATTGCTGAAGGAGATCCTGAAGCTGCCGCCCACGCGCGCATCCAGGGCATGCACGGTGGCGGTGTGGCCGTGCGGCGGCAGCCATTTGACCAGCGCCGCCGGTTCCAGGAACGCGCGGTAGATGCGCTCGGCCGGCGCGCGCAGGACGCGGTGCAGGCGGACGGTACCGGTGTTGGCCATGGTCGTTTCCTCAGTGGTGGACGGCATGCGCAGGATGGCACGCGGCCGATGACATGGACGAACCGATCAGGCCACCTTCGCCTGCTCGAGGAAATCCTGCGCGAAGCGTTGCAGCACGCCGCCGTGCGGCTTCGCCGAAGACATTCACATCGATTCCTGCATCCATGCCGGGATATCGCGCTGCGCATGCAGAACGCGCCAGAGATCGACATGCGTCTTGCGTTCGACATAGAAGATCAGATAGGGAAACCCGTTGAGCGGCCAGAAGCGCATGTCCTGCAGTTTCAACAGTGCGGCATGCCGGCTTGAGCCGATCGCTGGATGCCGCGCGATCGTCTTCGTCGCTGCTTCGAGCGCATCGGCGAACGCCAGCTCCAGCGCCACGCCACCTTGTTCGCCATACCACGCGGCGGCCTCGTCGGCATCCCGCCGCGCCAAGGGACGCCAGTACGCTGGCTTCACTTGGCGGCAGCCCGATCCCGCGCGCGCTTGCGCATCTTGTCGAAGAAGTCGGATTCCATCGCCGTGGCCGGCCCGGAATTCGCGCCGTCCAGCAGCAGCCCGCGCAGCGTTTCCACGTCGCGCTGCTTGCGGATCAACTCGCGCAGATATTCGCTGCTGGAGCCGTACGCATGTTTGGCAACCTGCTGGTCGACGAACTGCTTCAGTTCGTCGGGCAAGGAGATGTTCATGGTGGCCATAAGAACCCCAATGGCAAAGATTGCCAAAGTCTGCATCGCCCGGCTTGCGGTTGCAAGCCGGGGCCGATATCACGCCGGGAAGACGCGCAGCACATCACGCAGCGGAAGCCTCGAGGAAATCCTGCGCGAAGCGCTGCAGCACGCCGCCGGCCTCGTAGATCGCCAGTTCCTCTGCGGTGTCCAGGCGGCAGGTCACCGGCACTTCCACGCGGGTACCGTCGGCGCGGGCGATGGACAGGGTCAGCGTCGCGCCAGGGGTGCGCGCGCCGAGCACGTCGAACACCTCGCTGCCGTCGATGCCCAGGGTCTTGCGCGTGGTGCCGGGCCGGAATTCCAGCGGCAGCACGCCCATGCCGACCAGGTTGGTGCGGTGGATGCGCTCGAAGCCCTCGGCCACGATCGCCTCGACCCCGGCCAGGCGCACGCCCTTGGCCGCCCAGTCGCGCGAGGAGCCCTGCCCGTAGTCGGCGCCGGCGACGATCAGCAGCGGCTGCTTGCGCGCCATGTAGGTCTCGATCGCTTCCCACATGCGCAGCACCTGCCCGTCCGGTTCCAGCCGGGTCAGCGAACCGCGCTGCGGCTGGCCATCGACCACGGCCATTTCGTTGAGCAGTTGCGGATTGGCGAAGGTGGCGCGCTGCGCGGTGAGGTGATCGCCGCGATGGGTGGCGTAGGAATTGAAGTCCTCTTCCGGCACGCCCATCCGCGCCAGGTATTCGCCGGCCGCGCTGTCGGCCAGGATCGCGTTGGACGGCGACAGGTGGTCGGTGGTGATGTTGTCGCCGAGCACCGCCAGCGCGCGCATGCCGCGCAGCGTGCGCTCGCCGGCCAGCGCGCCTTCCCAGTACGGCGGGCGGCGGATGTAGGTGCTGTGCGGGCGCCAGGCGTACAGCGGGCTGACCGCGGCGCCGTGCTCCACGCGCACGTTGAACATCGGGTTGTAGACGCGGCGGAACTGCTCCGGCTTCACTGCCGCCGTCACCACCGCGTCGATCTCGGCGTCGCTGGGCCAGATGTCCTTCAGGCGCACGGCGTTGCCGGCGGCGTCCACGCCCAGCACGTCCTTCTCGATGTCGAAGCGCACGGTCCCGGCGATGGCGTAGGCGATCACCAGCGGCGGCGAGGCCAGGAAGGCCTGCTTGGCGTAGGGGTGGATGCGGCCGTCGAAGTTGCGGTTGCCCGACAGCACCGCGGTGGCGTACAGGTCGCGCTCGACGATCTCCTGCTGGATCGCCGGGTCCAGCGCGCCGCTCATGCCGTTGCAGGTGGTGCAGGCGAAGGCGACGATGCCGAATCCCAATGCTTCCAGCTCGGTCAGCAGGCCGGCTTCCTCCAGGTACAGCTGCACCGCCTTGGAGCCGGGCGCCAGCGAGGTCTTGACCCACGGCTTGCGTTGCAGCCCGCGCGCATTGGCGTTGCGCGCCAGCAGGCCGGCGGCGATGACGTTGCGCGGATTGGAGGTATTGGTGCAACTGGTGATGGCGGCGATGATCACCGCGCCGTCGGGCATCAGGCCCTGCGCCTGCTCGGCCTTGCCGACATCGAGCTTGGCCGCATCGGCGATGCCGCGCTCGGCCAGCTCGGCGGTGGCCACCCGCCGGTGCGGATTGCTCGGGCCGGCCATGTTGCGCACCACCGTGGACAGGTCGAAGCGCAGCACGCGCTCGTACTGCGCGGTCGCCAGCGCATCGGCCCATAGCCCGGCGGTACGGGCGTAGTGCTCCACCAGCGCGACCTGCGCGTCCTCGCGCCCGGTCAGGCGCAGGTAGTCGATGGTCTGCTGGTCGATGTAGAACATCGCCGCGGTGGCGCCGTATTCCGGGCACATGTTGGAAATGGTGGCGCGGTCGCCGATGGTGAGCGCGGCGGCGCCGCTGCCGAAGAATTCGAGATAGGCGCCGACCACGCGCTCCTTGCGCAGGAACTCGGTCAGCGCCAGCACCACGTCGGTGGCGGTGATGCCCGGCTGCGGCCTGCCGCTCAGCTCCACGCCGACGATGTCCGGCAGGCGCATCCACGAGGCGCGGCCGAGCATCACGTTCTCCGCTTCCAGCCCGCCGACGCCGATGGCGATCACGCCCAGCGCATCCACGTGCGGGGTGTGGCTGTCGGTGCCCACGCAGGTATCCGGGAAGGCGACGCCGTCCTGCACGCAGACCACCGGCGACATCTTCTCCAGGTTGATCTGGTGCATGATGCCGTTGCCCGGCGGGATCACGTCCACGTTCTGGAACGCCTGCTTGGTCCAGTCGATGAAGTGGAAACGGTCTTCGTTGCGGCGATCCTCGATGGCGCGGTTCTTCGCGAACGCCTGTGGATCGGTGCCGCCGCACTCCACCGCCAGCGAGTGATCGACGATCAGCTGCACCGGCACCACCGGATTGACCTTGGCCGGATCGCCACCCATGTCCGCGATCGCGTCGCGCAGCCCGGCCAGGTCCACCAGCGCGGTCTGGCCGAGGATGTCGTGGCACACCACGCGCGCCGGGAACCACGGGAAATCCAGGTCGCGGCGGCGTTCGATCAGCTGCATCAGCGAAGCGTCCAGCGTGGCCGGAGCGCAGCGCCGCACCAGGTTCTCGGCGAACACCCGCGAGGTGTACGGCAGCGTGGCGTAGGCCGCGGGCCGGAGCGCATCGACCGCGGCGCGCGCGTCGAAGTAATCCAGCGAAGTGCCGGGCAGGGAAGTGCGGTAGTGGCTGTTCATGGCTGGCTACGAAGTTAGAAAAGCAAAACAAAAACGAAGACGGGACTTCCTTCTCCCATCGGGAGAAGGTGCCCCGAAGGGGCGGATGAGGGTACGGGCGAAGCCTGGTGCGAATGAGAGTCCACATGGGGCGGATGAGGGTACGGGCGAAGCCCAATGCAACCAAACGTCGCGAGGCTGCGCCCGTACCCTCACCCCCGACCCCTCTCCCGCCGGGAGAGGGGAGCAATCAGCTGCGGCGATCGATCGGCACGAAGGTCCGGTCTTCCGGGCCGGTGTAGTTCGCGCTGGGGCGGATGATCTTGCCGTCGATGCGCTGCTCGATGATGTGCGCGCTCCAGCCGGCGGTGCGCGCGATCACGAACAGCGGGGTGAACATCGCGGTCGGCACGCCCATCATGTGGTAGCTGACCGCGCTGAACCAGTCCAGGTTCGGGAACATCTTCTTGATCTCCCACATCACCGCCTCCAGGCGCTCGGCGATGTCGTACATCTTGCGGCTGCCCTGCGCGTCGGACAGCTCGCGCGCCACGTCCTTGATCACCTGGTTGCGCGGGTCGGACACCGTGTACACCGGGTGGCCGAAACCGATGATCACTTCCTTGCGCTCGACCCGCGCGCGGATGTCCGCTTCCGCCTCGTCGGGCGTGTCGTAGCGCTTCTGCACCTCGAACGCGACCTCGTTGGCGCCGCCGTGCTTGGGCCCGCGCAGCGCGCCGATGCCGCCGGCGATGGCGCTGTGCATGTCGCTGCCGGTGCCGGCGATGACCCGGCAGGCGAAGGTGGACGCGTTGAACTCGTGCTCGGCGTACAGGATCAGGCTGGTGTGCATCGCCTGCACCCACTCCTCGTGCGGCTTGAAGCCGTGCAGCAGATGCAGGAAATGGCCGCCGATCGAATCGTCGTCGGTCTCCACCTCGATGCGCCGGCCGTTGTGGCTGTAGTGGTACCAGTACAGCAGCATCGAGCCCAGCGAGGCCATCAGCTTGTCGGCGATGTCGCGCGCGCCGGGATGGTTGTGGTCGTCCTTCTCCGGCTGCACGCAGCCCAGCACCGACACGCCGGTGCGCATCACGTCCATCGGATGCGCCGACGGCGGCAGCTGCTCCAGCGCCGCCTTGACCGCGGCCGGCACCCCGCGCAGCGAGCGCAGCTTGGCCTTGTAGCCGCGCAGCTCGCTGTTGCTGGGCAGCTTGCCGTGCACCAGCAGGTAGGCGATCTCCTCGAACTGGCTGCTGCGCGCCAGGTCCAGGATGTCGTAGCCGCGGTAATGCAGGTCGTTGCCGCTGCGGCCCACCGTGCACAGCGCGGTGTTGCCGGCGGCGGTACCGGACAGGGCCACCGATTTCTTCGGCTTGAAGGGCGTGGCGGTGGATGCGGCGGTCGTGTCGTTCATTGCAATCTCCCGGAGGTTCGCGGTCGTGTCGGCGCGGGCAATCAGCGCACGGAGGCGTCCGGCGACAGGCCGCCGGCGCGCTCGAGCAATTGCTGCAGCATGGCGATCTGGCGGTTCTGCAGGTCGACCAGTGTCGCCCAGTCCTGCTCGCGCAGCTGGTTGAGCTTCTCGTGCACCTGCAGGATCTCCAGCTCGGATTTGATGTTCACTTCGTAATCGTTCTGCGCGCGCAGGCGGTCCACCGCGGCCTGGCGGTTCTGGCTCATCATGATCACCGGCGCCTGGATCGCGGCCAGGCACGACAGGCACAGGTTGAGCAGGATGTAGGGATACGGATCGAAGGCATGCGCCAGCACCAGGCTGTTGAGCGCGATCCACGCCAGCAGCACCAGGCCGAAGCCGATGATGAAGCTCCAGCTGCCGCCGATCTCGGCCACGCGATCGGCGATGCGCTCGCCCAGCGTGCGGTCGCGGTCGGCCTGCTTGACGATGTCGCGCGCCACGTGGCGCTTGGCGATGAAGCGCTCCACCACCTCGCGCTCGGCATCGGGCAGTTTCTCCAGCTCGGTCTGCAGCAGTTGCCGCGCGGTCTGGCGGCGATCGATGCGGCCGTGCGGCGATGTGGTGCCGGCGTGGGTGTTCATGGACGTGCTCGGGCAAGGGAACCGGCGTGGATCATGCGCCCTTGCCGGCGAACAGGGCGTCCAGGCGCTGCTCGAAGGCGTGGTAGCCGATGCGTTCGTACAGCTCCTCGCGGGTCTGCATCGTGTCCACCACGTTGTGCTGGTGGCCGTCGCGACGGATCGCCGCATACACCGCCTCGGCGGCCTTGTTGGCGGCACGGAACGCCGACAGCGGGAACAGCTGGATCGCCACCCCGGCCGATGCCAGTTCCTCGCGGCTGAACAGCGGGGTCTTGCCGAATTCGGTGATGTTGGCCAGCACCGGCACCTTCACCGCCTCGACGAAACGGCGGTAGGTGTCCAGGTCGTAGGCGGCCTCGGCGAAGATGCCGTCGGCGCCGGCGTCCACGCAGGCGATGGCGCGCTCGATCGCCGCGTCCACGCCATCCACCTGGATCGCGTCGGTGCGCGCGATCAAAAAGAACTCGGCATCGGTCCTGGCATCGGCGGCGGCCTTGACCCGGTCGGCCATCTCGGCCTGGCTCACGATCTCCTTGCCGGGCCGGTGGCCGCAGCGCTTGGCCCCGACCTGGTCCTCGAGATGGCAGGCGGCCGCGCCGGCCTTGATCAGCGACTTGATGCTGCGCTCGATGTTGAACGCGCTCGGGCCGAAGCCGGTGTCGATGTCCACCAGCAGCGGCAGGTCGCACACGTCGGTGATGCGGCGCACGTCGATCAGCACGTCGTCCAGGGTGTTGATGCCCAGGTCCGGCAGGCCCAGCGACCCGGCGGCGACGCCGCCGCCGGACAGATAGATGGCCCGGTAGCCGGCGCGTTGCGCCAGCAGCGCGTGGTTGGCGTTGATCGCGCCGATCACCTGCAGCGGCGATTCGGCGGCCAGCGCGGCGCGGAAACGGGCACCGGCGGAAACGTGCGACATGGCGAACTCCTGAGCGAGGGCGGCGGCCCGCACGGCCGTTCCGCGATGGGCGCCAATCTGGCACCATCGCCCGGGCCGATCAATCTTGATTCAATGAATCAACCTATCAGCGGATCCCCATGTCCCCCGAAGCCGACCGCCACCTGATCTCCGCCGCCGAGGCCTGCGCCCTGCTCGGCATCAGCAGCGCCACGCTCTACGCCTACGTGAGCCGCGGCCTGCTCGGCTCGCGCGCCGGGGCCGACCATCGCAGCCGCGCCTACCTGCGCGCGGAAGTGGAACGGCTGGCGCAGCGCAAGCGCGTCGGCCGCGGCGCCGCGCGCGGTGCCGCGCAGAGCCTGGACCGCGGCCTGCCGGTGCTGGAGACGCGCATCTCGCTGATCCGGCCCGACAGCCCCTACTACCGCGGGCGCTCGGCGGTCGCCGCGGTGCGCGAGGGCGCCGGCCTGGAGGACATCGCGCGGCTGCTGTGGGAGTGCCTGGACGAAGACCCGTTCGCCGCGGCCCCGGTCGCGCCATGGCCGCAACGGGTGGCGCCGCTGGCCGGCGACATCACGCTGCCGCCGCTGGAGCGTGCCATGGCCTGCATTCCACTGCTGGCCCTGGAGCTGCGCCAACCGCTCAACGCCGCGCCGACCGTGCGCCGCGAGATCGCCGCCACCCTGCTGCGGCAGAACGCCGCGCTGCTGGTCGGCACCCAGCCGGACACCCGGCCGGTGCATCGCCTGATCGCCGACCGCTGGCGCCCGGGCGATGCCGACTTCGCCGAACTGGTGCGCGCCACCCTGGTGCTGTGCGCCGATCACGAACTCAACGTCTCCGCCTTCGCCGCGCGCGTGGTCGCCTCCACCGGCGCACCGCTGCACGCCACCGTCAGCGCCGGCCTGGCCGCGCTGTCCGGCCCGCGCCACGGCGGCGCCACCGCGCGCGCCCACGCGCTGCTGCGCGACGCCCAGGACGCCGCCGACCCGGCCGCCTTCATCGCCGAACGCTGGCAGCGCGGCGACGACCTGCCCGGCTTCCACCATGCGCTGTACCCGGACGGCGACCCGCGCGCGGCCGAAGTGTTGCGCCTGCTGCGCGAGCGCTGTGGCCAGCATCCGCAGATGCGGCATGTGGAAACGGTGCTCGCCGCGGCGCAGGACTGCAGCGGCCAGGCGCCCAACATCGACGGCATGCTCGCGGCGATCTGCCTGGTCCACGACCTGCCCGCCGCCCACGCCCTGGTCCTGTTCGCCGCCGCGCGGCTGTCCGGCTGGCTGGCGCATGCGCTGGAGCAGCAGGCGCTGGGCAAGCTGATCCGCCCGCGCGCGCGCTATGCCGGGGTCATGCCCGAGGGCGCGGCGCCGGGCTGAGGGCGGCAGCTTGCGTGGCGAACGCCGCATCGGCGGCAGCGGCGTCCATTGCGCATGTCCTGCTGTTGCTGCGGCGGCAATCCGCATCGCAGACCGCCCCCTCGCACCGCAGAAAAAGGGCTGACCGGATTCAGTGAACCGCGTCGCCAAATCGACCGCGAAGGTGTACAAATGTACACCATGGATACCCTCTCCCCCCAGCGCGCCGCCATCCTCGCCTACGTCCACGACTGCGCCGAGCAGGCCGGACGGCCGCCGAGCCTGGCCGAGATCGCCAAGCGCTTCGGCTTCGCCTCGCGCAACGCGGCGCGCAAGCACGTGCAGGCGCTCATCGAGGCCGGGCTGCTGGAGCATGTGCCGCAGCAGGCGCGCAGCCTGCGCCCGGTGCAGGCGACGACGCGCAGCGCGCTGCTGCGGCTGCCGGTGCTGGGCCGGGTCGCCGCCGGCGCGCCGATCGGCGCCAATATCGGTTTGGACCAGCAGTTGCGGCTGGACCGCGCCGTGTTCGCGCTGCGTCCGGACTACCTGCTGCGCGTGCAGGGCGATTCGATGATCGACGACGGCATCCTCGACGGCGACCTGGTCGGGATACGCCGCGCCAGCGATGCGCGGGACGGCCAGATCGTGGTGGCGCGGCTGGACGGCGAACTCACCATCAAGCGCTACCGGCACGACGGCGCACGCATCCAGCTGCTGCCGCGCAATCCGGCCTATGCGCCGATCGTGGTGCAGCCGGGGCAGGACTTCGCCATCGAAGGCCATTACTGCGGGCTGATCCGGCAAGGCTGATGGCGGCCGTCGTCGCCCTCGACCGCCTGCTGGCCGAACGCCGGGTCTGGCGCGGCCAGCCGACCACGCTGCCGCCCAGCGCGCAGCCCACCGGCCATGCCGCGCTCGATGCCGTGCTGCCGGCGCGCGGTTGGCCGGAGATGGCGCTGACCGAACTGCTGCACGCCGCCGACGGCATCGGCGAACTGCAGCTGCTGTGGCCGACGCTGGCGCGGCTGTCGCAGGGCGGCGGCCGCATCGTGCTGGTCGACCCGCCCTATCTGCCCTACCCCGGCGCCTGGGAACAGGCCGGGGTGGCGCTGCCGCAGCTGCAGATCGTGCGTGCCGGCGCCGATGCGGCCTGGGCCGCCGAACAATGCCTGCGTTCGGGCAGCTGCGCAGCGGTGCTGTGCTGGCCGGCGCAGGCCAACGACAAGACCCTGCGCCGGCTGCAGGTGGCGGCCGAGACCGGGCGCGCGCTGGGCTTCGCCTATCGGCCGTTGAAGGCCGCGGCCAATCCGTCGCCGGCCGCGCTGCGCATCGCCATCGATGCCGCACCGGCGCAGCTGCGCGTGCTCAAGTGCCGCGGCGGCACGCCGCCGGCGCGCGCCATCGCGCTGTCCGCGTTGGCCACGCCAGCGTCGGCCTCGGCTTGAGGCCGCGCACATGCGCTGGGCCTGCATCCTGCTGCCGCAACTGGCGCTCGACACGGTGCTGCGGCGCTGGCCGACCCCGGACCAACCGCTGGCGCTGCTCGCCGGCCCGCCGCAGCGGCGCACGCTGAAGGCGGTCAACGCCGCCGCACGCGCGCGCGGCCTGCAGCCCGGGCAATCGCTGGCCACCGCGCAGGCGCTGTGCGACCGCTTCGCCACCGCCCTGCACGATGCCGGGGAAAGCCGCCGCTGCCAGCAGTTCCTGGCGGCGTGGGCGTACCGCTTCAGCTCGCTGGTCAGCACCGACTATCCCGGCGCGCTGCTGCTGGAGATCGAGGCCAGCCTGGGCCTGTTCGGGCCCTGGCCGCGCTTCGAGGCGCGCCTGCGCGAGGAGTTGACGGCGTTGGGCTTCCGCCACCGCATCGTGGTCGCGCCGCATCCGTTGGCCGCGCGCGTGCTGGCCAACGCGCACGACGGCATCGCCCTGCTCGACAACGCCGCGCTGCACGGCGCGCTGGGCCAATTGCCGATCGCCCGCGCCGGGCTGGAACCGGGCCTGGCCGACGCCTTCGCGCGGATGGGCCTGCGCACCCTGCAGCAGCTGTTCGCGCTGCCGCGCACGGCGCTGGCGCGGCGCTATCCGCCCACGCTGCTGCAGCACCTGGACGCCTTGCGCGGGCAGGCGCCGCTGCCGCTGCAGTACTACCTGCCGCCGGACCGCTTCGATGCGCGGCTGGAACTGGGCTACGCAGTGGAATCCAGCCAGGCGCTGCTGTTCCCGCTGTGCCGGCTGACCGCCGACCTGGCCGCGTTCCTGGCCGGGCGCGACGGCGGCGTGCAGCGCTTCCAACTGCACCTGGAGCACGAAGGCCTGGCCGACAGCATGGTGCCGGTCGGCCTGCTCGCCGCCGAACGCGAGGCGGCGATGCTGTTCGAACTGGCGCGCGGCCGCCTGCAGCAGGCCAGCGTGCCGGCGCCGGTACAAGCGCTGCGCCTGCGCGCCGACGAACTGCCGCCGTTCGTGCCCGCCGCGCGCGAACTGTTCGACGACCGCGCGCAGCAGGCGCTGCCCTGGGAACAGCTGCGCGAACGCCTGCGCGCGCGCCTCGGCGACGACGCGGTGCACGGCCTGCGCGCGCATGCCGACCATCGTCCCGAATGGGCGTGGCGCGCCGACTCCGGCAAGCCCGCGCAGGCAGGCAAGACCAACAAACCGACCGCGCCCCACATGGCCGCGTCTACCGCGCTGCCGCGCCCCGGCTGGCTGCTGACCCGGCCGATCCCGCTGCGCGAACGCGATCCCGAGCGCCTGGCCGGCCCGGAACGCATCGAAAGCGGCTGGTGGGACGGCGACGACGTGCGCCGCGACTACTACATCGTGCGCACCCGCCAGGGCCAGCGCGCCTGGGTGTTCGCGCCGGCCGACGCGCCGGACGCGCTGATGCTGCACGGCTGGTTCGCATGAGCCACGGCCCAACGCGTCCACGCTTGCGCGCCGTGCCGGCGCCGGTCGCGCAGCCTGCGCCGGCGCACGCCGGCACGCCTGCAGCCGCGGGCACGACGCTACCGGACTACGCCGAACTGCACTGCCTGTCGAACTTCAGTTTCCAACGCGGCGCCTCGCATGCGCGCGAACTGTTCGAACGCGCGGCTCGCCACGGCTACCGTGCGCTGGCGATCACCGACGAATGCACCCTGGCCGGCATCGTGCGCGCCTGGCAGGCGGCCAGGGACACCAGCCTGGCGCTGATCGTCGGCAGCGAATTCCAGCTCGAACACGGCCCCAAGCTGGTGCTGCTGGCCGAGACCCTGCACGGCTACCAGTGCCTGTGCCGACTGATCACCCTGGCCCGCCGTCGCGCCGACAAGGGCACGTACCGCGCCCTGCGCGCGGACTTCGACGACGATCTCGATGGCCTGCTGTGCCTGTGGCTGCCGCACGACGACGGCGACGACGCGGCCGACGGCGCCTGGCTGCAGGCGCGCTTCCCGCAGCGCCTGTGGCTGGCGGTGGAACTGCTGCGCGGCCCCGACGACGACGCCCTGCTGCACGCGCGCCTGACGCTGGCCCGGCGCCTGCACCTGCCCGCCGTCGCCAGCGGCGACGTGCACATGCACGCACGCGGCCGCCGCGCGCTGCAGGACACGCTGACCGCGATCCGCCAGCGCCTGCCGCTGAGCGAGGCCGGCGCGCACCTGTTCGCCAACGGCGAGCGCCACCTGCGTCCGCGCGCGACCCTGGCCACGCTGTATCCGCACGCGCTGCTGACCGAGTCGGTGCGCATCGCGCAACGCTGCACGTTCGACCTCGGCCAACTGCGCTACCAATACCCGCACGAACTGGTGCCGCCCGGGCAGACCCCCACGCAATGGCTGCGCACGCTCACCGAACGCGGCGTCATCGAGCGTTGGGGCGAAGCCGGCGCACCCGAGAAAGCGCGGCGCCTGATCGAACACGAACTCGGCGTGATCGAACGCCTGCAGTACGAATCCTATTTCCTCACCGTCTACGACCTGGTGCGCTTCGCCAGATCGCGCCACATCCTGTGCCAGGGCCGCGGCTCGGCGGCGAACTCGGCGGTCTGCTACGCATTGGGCATCACCGCGATCGACCCGGACCGCATCGGCATGCTGTTCGAGCGCTTCATTTCCGAGAAGCGCAACGAAAAGCCCGACATCGACATCGATTTCGAGCACGACCGCCGCGAGGAAGTGATCCAGTACATCTTCAGCCACTACGGCCGCGAGCGCGCCGCGCTGACCACGGTGGCGATCCAGTACCACGGCCGCAGCGCGGTGCGCGACGTGGCGCGCGCGCTCGGCCTGCCCGGCGACAGCATCGACGCGCTGGCCTCCACGCTGGGCCAGTGGGACGACGACGTCCCGCCGCACGAACGCCTGCGCGAACGCGGTTTCGATCCGGATACCGCGCTGATGCGCCGGCTGCTGGCGCTGAGCGCCGAGCTGATCGGCTTCCCCCGCCACCTGTCGCAGCACCCCGGCGGCTTCGTGATCTCCGAACATCCGCTGCACACGCTGGTGCCGGTGGAGAACGCGGCGATGGCCGAGCGCACCGTGATCCAGTGGGACAAGGACGACCTGGAACTGGTCGGGCTGATGAAGGTGGACGTGCTCGCGCTGGGCATGCTCAGCGCGCTGCGGCGCACGCTGGACCTGCTGCGTGCGCACCGCGGCCGCGATCTGGACCTGGCCAGCATTCCCGCCGAAGACGAGCAGACCTACCAGATGATCCAGCGCGCCGACACCATCGGCGTGTTCCAGATCGAATCGCGCGCGCAGATGGCGATGCTGCCGCGACTCAAACCGCGCGAGTTCTACGACCTGGTGATCCAGGTGGCGATCGTGCGCCCCGGCCCGATCCAGGGCGGCATGGTGCATCCCTACCTGCGCCGGCGCAGCGGCGAGGAACAACGCGACGACTTGCCGGAGAAATTGAAGGAGGTGTTCAAGCGCACCCTTGGAGTGCCGCTGTTCCAGGAACAGGTGATGCAGCTGGCGATCGTCGCCGCCGACTACCTACCGGGCGAGGCCGACCAGCTGCGCCGCTCGATGGCCGCCTGGAAGCGCCACGGCGGGCTGGAACCGCACCGCGAGAAGCTGACCAACGGCATGCTGAAAAACGGCTACAGCGCCGAATTCGCCGCGCGCATCTTCGAACAGATCAAGGGCTTCGGCAGCTACGGCTTCCCCGAGAGCCACGCCGCCAGTTTCGCGCTGCTCACCTACGCCAGCTGCTGGCTCAAGTGCCACGAACCGGCGGCCTTCACCTGCGCGTTGATCAACAGCTGGCCGATGGGCTTCTACAGCCCCGACCAATTGCTGCAGGACGCGCGCCGCCACGGCCTGCAGGTGCGTCCGGTGGACGTGCGCTACAGCGACTGGGATTGCGGATTGGAAGCCTACAGCGCCGATCCGGCGGTGCAGCCGGCGATCCGCCTGGGCCTGCGCCTGGTCCGCGGCCTGGCCGAAGACGCCGCGTTGCGCCTGCAGCAGGCGCGCACGCAGGCGCCGTTCCGCGACCTCGCCGACCTGTGCCAGCGCGCCGCGCTCGACGACAAGGCGCGTGACAGCCTGGCCGACGCCGGTGCGCTGAAACCGCTGGCCGGGCACCGCCACCGCGCACGCTGGGCCGTGGCCGGCGTCGAAGCGCAGCGCCCACTGTTCGAGCCGCTCGCCGCCACTCCGGAACAGCAGGTGGCATTACCGCTGCCCAGCCTCGGCGAGGACATCCGCGCCGACTACGCGACCATCGGCACCACCCTGGGCAAGCACCCGCTGACCTTGCTGCGCCGGCAACTGCAAGCGCGCCGCTATCGCCACTCCGCCGAACTGCGCGCCCTGCCCCACGCCAGCGCGGTCGCCATCGCCGGCCTGGTGACCATGCGCCAGCGCCCGCAGACCGCCAGCGGCGTCACCTTCCTCACCCTCGAAGACGAACACGGCCTGGTCAACGTCGTGGTCTGGCGCCGCCTGGCCGACCGCCAGCGCCAGGCGCTGATCGAATCCAGGCTGCTGGCGGTGCGCGGCCGCCTGGAGACCGCCGACGGCGTGCGCCACCTGATCGCCGGCCACCTCGAAGACCTGACCCCGCTGCTGCTCGGACTGGACATCCGCAGCCGCGATTTCCATTGAGCCGATGAGCACGACGCTGCATGCCTTGCGCGTCGAACGGGCCGGCGCTGTTATTGCGCGGGCGCATCCGCTGCACGGCCGCACGCCTGCATCGCCTGTTGCACCGCATCCGCTTCGCCCAGGCGTTCGCGGTAGATGGTGGCGGCCAACTCGCGCCTGGCCTTGCTCGACCCGATCGAACCGTGACTGGCGATGTCCGACAACGGCCCCCCCAACTGGCGATACCTGGCCACGAGCCTGGCCGTCGCGGCCATGCTGTCGCACTCCACCGGTGCCGCCTGCACCGGCGCGCACACCATCAGCAAACACGAAAAACCCAGCGCGGCGAGTGTCTTGTTCATAGCTGCTCCCAAGCGGAGACGAAGACCGCCATCCCCATGCGGCCGCGCAGGGTTGAAGCGCTGCAGCTCATCGCTGCACAGCACTGCAGCGCGCGGCGCGGCATCGCCACACCACCACCGAGAGCACCGGCAAACAGGCCGCAGCGGCATCGGGCCGCGCGTATCGCCATCCGCTCAGTGCGGACAGCGCCGATGGACGATAGCCAACGCAAACGCCACCGCCAGGCGTGTTGCGACGAAACCCGGCGGCGGCGGATCGAACAATCGGATCAGCGGCGCGAAGTGCGACAGCAACGCCGCCGATGTCCACCGAGCGCGCAAGCACGGACAACGGCCTGCACCGTCCGATCACCAACGATCGCCGCCCGTGGAAGACCTGGCTGCGCTGTCGCAAGCGCTGGATGCCCGCAGCCAATCTCGGACGAGGCAACAAGGCCCCGGATGCCGCCGGATCAAGTGCAGCACATCGAGCTTGCAAACGAGACCGTCACCTTGCCGTTGGCCTCGCGCCATGCGGCGGCATCCAAGGTGAAGCGCCCCGGGAAACCCGGGGCGGTTCAGAATTCATACATGGCGTCGTTCCTGAAGTGCTAACGGCAACCAGTACACGTATTCGGCCCGATATTTACCAACTTGCCGGCCGCCACTCAGACGATATCCAACGCAGCAGGGAGCGCTCAACTCAAGCGCCAAACCGCAGGGGTGACGATTCCAAAACCTGCCATACGATCTCGCTTTCAAGAGGGTGCCATCGGCGTCGGACTCAACACATCGCACGCAACCGGCCAGACTGCGCCGCCATCAACATGGACTGCTTGCGCTACGCCCACCTGGCCCTGGACTAGCTCGGCAGGACAAGCGGTCGTGTTCTCAGGCGGACAGCGCCTTGAGCACATGTTTAGGATCGTTCTTGATCGCCCGCAGCAACGCCTTGGCGGGGCCGGTCGGCGTCCGACGGCCCTGCTCCCAATTGCGTAGCGTGCCGATCTGCACATCGATCACCTGGGCGAACTTGGCCTGGGAGAGGCCTGTAGCCGCGCGCACTTCCTTGACCTTGATCGCATCGACATGGAACTCGCGCGAAGGAACGCGCTCGCCACGGACGATCTCGTCCATCTGCTGCACGCTTTCCATCAGCTCTTCGAAGAACTTGCTCATGAATACCTCCAATGCTCGATGATGCCCTTGAGCGCCTTGCGCTCGGCGTTCGTCAGATCACGCTGCTCGTTCTTGGGATAGATCATCAGCAATGCGATGGTGTCTATGGAAACGAAGTGGTAGTAGATGACACGGGCACCACCTCGCTTCCCATGCCCCTTGGCGGCGACGCGCACCTTGCGCAGCCCGCCCGTTCCTTCGATCAGATCCCCGGCTTCTGGATTCTCGCGCAGCACTACCTGGAACGTGCTGTAGGTCTCGTCGTCCAACAATTCCTTGACGCGCCGGGTGAACAGCGGTGTCTCCACGAGAATCATGAGCAATGCTATCCGCCTGGCCCGAAGTACGTCAATGGCGTACTCCGCGCACCCTGAACGGAATCCGGGATGGGTCGTCACCAACCCGAGCCAGAGTCGCCAAAGGAGACCACCTCCCAGGCTACCTGCCCAGCCTTGCCAGCAGCCTCTGCACGCCTTTCCAACCCCAATACACCCGATGGCACGCGATCAGGCCGCACGCATCCAGGTCCATGACTTCCACCAGATCGACCTGATCGCCGTCGGGGGTTTCTCGCGGATATTCCCACACCACCTGGCGGTGGGATGCATGGCAACGGCCGCTGCGATACCAGCGGCCGAGGCCGTTTTCGGGCTGGGCGAAGGACGCTGCGAAAAACGTCCTGATGGTCTCCCGTCCCTGCAGTCTTCCATCTTGCCGCTCTGCGGAGACCACATAGGCCAGGGGCGTTTCCAGCATCGCGTCTTCCGCATACAGTGCCATCAGCGCATCCAGATTCCGCTCGACAACGCTTTTGTGCCATTGCTCGAAGATGCGGCGGGCATCGCCCTCCGATCCGTTCGATCGCGCTTCGATTTCGCTCATGCAAGACACTCCGATGTAGTGCACTGCAGTCTAGGAACCTGGGCGCGCTGTCGCTTCGATGCGTATCGAAGCGTTCAAGCAAGGCGCGGTCTATGATGGCCGTGCCCGCCAGGAGTGCACACGATGCCGGTCGAACAGCCCAAGCTTGCCGCGACCGCGTTCCTCATCGCCGATCCCGCCCGCGCCGCCATGTTGATGGCGCTCGTCAACGGGCGAGCACTGCCTGCCGGCGAACTCGCCTTCGCTGGTGGCGTCACGCCGCAGACGGCCAGTTCGCACCTGTCGAAACTGCTGGACGGCGGCTTGCTGGCGGTCGAGGTCCAGGGCCGCCACCGCTACTACCGGCTGGCCGGTTCCCACGTCGCGTTCGCCCTCGAAAACCTGGCGACTCTCGCCGCGCCCGTGGCACCGCGATGCCGGAAAACAGCACGCAAGCAGCAATCGCTGACCTTGGCCAGATGCTGTTACGACCACCTGGCGGGGCGACTGGGCATCGCGGTGACCGAAGCGCTGGAGCGGCGCGCGCTGATCGCCAGACAAGACGACAAGCAATACGCGGTGTCCGCCGAAGGCAGCGCATGGTTCGCGCGGATGGGCCTGGACGTTGCGCGCCTCGTCCCGACCAGGCTCGGCATCGCGCGGCAGTGCCTGGACTGGACCGAACGCAGGCACCACCTCGCCGGACCACTCGGCGTCGAGTTGCTTGCGCTGCTTTGCGCCAAACACTGGCTGCGCCGCGAACAGGGCACGCGTGCGATCCACGTCACCGACATCGGCTGGGCCGGCCTGCAGAGCGAACTGGGAATCGGCCGGCTTGCCGGGGACGAACTCGAACTGGATCGCTAAGGCGCTTGTACGAGTGAAGCATCCAGCGCATAGCGGCGCTGGCAATGCTCGCAGAAGAAGGCGCGCCGCTGCGCCTTGCCGAGCTGCTTGCGATAGGTCAGCAGATGGCCGTCGCGCGGACAGGTGGTCTTGGTGTGCACCTGGTAGTGCTTCTTCAGCACGAAGGCCTTCTTCCAGGTGTAGAAATCGAAGCTGTACTCGCGTGCCTGCATCACCAGCTCGGCCAGCTTGCGCGGCGGCAACGCCCCGATTTCGCTCTCCGGATGTACACGAATGCGGAATAGCACCTCGTTCTTGATGATGTTGCCGACCCCGGCGAACACGTCCTGGTCCAGCAACGCATCGGCGGCCAGCGTGCGCGGCCGCAGGCGCAACTTGCGCCGCGCCTGCGCCGCATCCCAGTCCGGGTTCATCACGTCCCCACGCCAGTCGTAGGCCTCGTCCAGCGCGCCCTCGATGAACTTGACCGAACACGCGTAGAAGTTCAGCTCCTCGCCCTTGGCGAAGCCCAGGCTCAACCGTGGCGACGCATCCTTGCGCGCATTGATCCGGTAGCTGCCGAACAGCAGCAAATGGATGCGCACACTGAACCCGTCGAACTCGATCAGGAAGTGCTTGCCCCAACTGCGCAGCGACAGGATCTTGCGGTTGCGCATCCGTTCCAGGTCCAGCTTGCTGTTGCCGGACACCCGCAACACCTTGCGCCCCGCGAACGCGGCCGCTTCTTCTTTCAGGATGACGATCGAAGGACCTTCAGGCATGGCTGAAGTATCGATAGCAGGCGTGAGCGGATCGTGAGCTCAACCGAGCTATAACGGATCAATGAAAACCCACTTGGGGATTCAGCACTTCATTACAAATAAATACTCCCGTTTCTACAGACTCCCAAGACGCCAGCATTTCATAGAAGCAAAAAAGCACCTAGCGAGCGCACACATGAAGATCAATGGCATGACCGATGAGCATGATTTCAGCACACACCTTCGCCAACTTAGTTACTTAGGTGACAGCTGCTATCGCTCCCGTCGATAATCCAAAATCTGTCGCTGCATTTCCTCTCTCGCACTCTGCCCAATCTTCACGTAAATGGGTCCCCACGGAGTACCTACACCCGCACGAACTAGTCGAATAATCAACCATGGCGGCAGCTGCACATCGCCCAAATAAGAGCCGAAGGACTTTTCTGCAGTTCCATAACGAAACGATTCGCCTCTTTGGATGTTTGCTGGGAGCTTGTTGTTGAAAGGATGTCGCCAATCATTTGCTACAGCTCCCCCCCCACTTCATCCAGCGCCGTACCCACGGCTTGAATTCGAGAAAGCAGTTATGGATATAAATCGAATGAGTCCCGAGGTTACTCACCTGATACATCAGTACTCTAGTGTCCAAGTCAGGAGGAAAAAGGTAAATATCGAGGCTACCCTTGGCCTGTGGCTTGTCAGATCGACGTGCTATGTAAAGCGCGGTGACCACCGCTGCCAACGAAGCAATTCCAGAGAACCACGTTGCGACATCACCCCAATCGACGTCCATCACCACGTTACAGATCGTCGAAGTTGCCGACATTGCAAATCCTCCTCGCAGGACGGTTGCAGGACGGCAAAAAGCCGGCACTGTGGCCGGCTTTAAATACCGCGAAACTCCATCTAACGTCAAACCTCTAGATGGTGGGCGGTGCAGGGTTCGAACCTGCGACCCTTGCCGTGTGAAGGCAATGCTCTACCGCTGAGCTAACCGCCCGTGTCGCGAGCCGCACATTATAGGGCCGCTGCGGCTGGCGTCAACGCCCCCGTCGGCGGCGCCTGCGCATGCCTGGCTACATGGTCTGGGTCGGCTTGTCGGCGTTGAGGGTGCCGGCCAGCTGGGTCTCGATCCTGTTGCGGATGGTCTCGCCTTCGCTGTTGTCCGGCAGCTGCACGCCGATGCCGGCGGTGCGGTTGCCCTGCGCGCCCATCGGGGTCACCCAGATCACCTTGCCGGCCACCGGCAGGCGTTCGCTGGAATCGGGCAGGGTCAGCAGCAGGAACACTTCGTTGCCCAGGACATAGCGCTTGGGCGTGGGCACGAAGATGCCGCCGTTCTTCACGAACGGCATGTACGCGTTGTACAGCGCCGCCTTGTCCTTCACCGCCAGCGACAGGATGCCCTGGCGTCCGCTCATCGCACTCATCGTTGTCCCCCTCTCCGGACCGGGCGATCGCCATCGCGCCAGGCCAACAACAGTTCCGCGATGGCCAGGTCGCCACGGACGGTGGTGCGCAGCAGGTCGCGGGTGCGGTTGGCTGCGTCGAACCAGGCGGCCAGCTTGTGCAATCGCGCCGGGTCGGTCAAGCCGGCCTGCGAGGCCTGCGCCAGCGCCAGGTCGGCGGCATGGCCCAGGCGCTGCTCGGCGAAGCCGTCGGCGCTCCAGCGCTGCGCCGCCTCGACCGTGCCCAGCTTGCCCGCGGCGACCTGCTCCAGGTCCGCGGCCACCTGCCGGCGCAGCTTCAGGCCGTCCTCGCGCAGCCACTGCGCGGCCAGGCCGGGGTGGCCGCGCGCGGCGGCCAGCGCTTCGCGCGCGGTCTTTTCCGGAAACTCCTGGGCCAGCAGCCAGGCGATCGCCTCGTCGGCCGGCGGCAGCTTGAACTCCAGGCGCTGGCAGCGGCTGCGGATCGTCGCCGGCAGCCGCGCCGGCTGCGCGCTGATCAGCCACAGGTAGCGGCCGGGTTGCGGCTCCTCCAGGGTCTTGAGCAGGGCGTTGCAGGCGGCGCGGTTGATCGCGTCGGCCGGGTCCACCACCACCACCTGGGCGATGCCGTACTGCGGGGTCAGCGACAGCTTCTGCGAGATCTCGCGCACCTGTTCGATGACGATCTCGGTGCGCAGCTTGTCGCCGGTGCGGTTGGGAATGAACGAGATCAGCTGCAGGTCCGGATGGGTGCCGGCGGCGATCAGCTGCGCGCTGCGCAGGTTCGCCGCCGGCTCGCCCTGGCCGAGCACGTGCGCGGCCAGCTTCAGCGCCACCGCGCGCTTGCCCAGGCCGTCCGGGCCGCAGATCAGCAGGCCGTGGCCGAGCCGGCCGGCGTCGAGCGCGGCCACAGTCTGCTCGTAGGCGCGCTGCTGCCAGGGCGCGAAGGGCAGCTCACTCATGGCGTGCGCTCCTGCTGCACCCAGGCCGCCAGCGCCGCGGCCACGTCGTGGGCCACCGCCTGCGGCGGCTGGCTGGCGTCGATGGTGCGGAAGCGCTGCGGGTCCTGCGCGGCGCGCTGGCGGAAGCCGGCCCGCACGCGCTGGAAGAAATCGTCCTGCTCGCTCTCGATCCGGTCCGGCCACAGGTCGCGGCCGCTGGTGCGGGCGCGGCCGATCTGCACGTCCAGGTCCAGCAGCAGGGTCAGGCCCGGCTGCAGGCCGACCGCGCGCCGCTCCAGGTCGGCGATCCAGGCTCGATCCAGGCCGCGGCCTTCGCCCTGGTAGGCGTAGCTGGAATCGGTGAAGCGGTCGCTGACCACGTAGGCGCCGCGTTGCAGCGCCGGACGGATCACCTCGCGCACATGCTGGGCGCGCGCGGCGAACACCAGCAGCAGTTCGGTCTCGGCGGCCAGCGGCTCGGCCGGCTGCAGCGCCGGCGCGTTGTTGAGCAGCAGCTCGCGAATGCGCTCGGCCAGCGGGGTGCCGCCGGGTTCGCGGGTCAGCAGCACCTCGTGGCCCTGCGCCTGCAGCCAGTCGCGGATCGCGTTGATCGCGGTGGTCTTGCCGGCGCCCTCGCCGCCTTCCAGGCTGACGAAGCGATGGTGGCGCAGCACGGCCTCGCTCATGGCGTCACCGCCGCGCCGCTGCGCGCCTGGCGCAAGCGCTGCAGATAGCGCGCCACCGCCGCGGTGTGCTCGGCATAGCTGGCGGAGAACACGTGCGCGCCGCTGCCGTCGCCGACCGCGACGAAGTACAGGCTGTCGCCGGGCGCCGGGTTGGTCGCCGCGCGCAGCGCGTCGCGGCCGGGCATGGCGATCGGGGTCGGCGGCAGGCCGCTGCGGGTGTAGGTGTTGTACGGGGTATCGGTTTCCAGGTCGCGTTTGCGGATGTTGCCGTCGTAGGCGCTGCCGATGCCGTAGATCACGGTCGGATCGGTCTGCAGCTTCATGCCCTGCTGCAGGCGGCGCACGAACACGCCGGCGATCTGCGGACGCTCGGCGGCCAGGCCGGTTTCCTTCTCCACGATCGAGGCCAGGGTCAGCGCCTGCTCCGGCGACTGCAGCGGCAGCCCGTCGACGCGCGCGTCCCAGACCTCGGCCAGCGCCTTGTCCATCGCCGCATGGGCGCGCTGCAGTACGTCCAGATCGCTGTCCTCGCGCTGGTACAGGTAGGTCTCCGGCAGGAAGCGGCCTTCCGGGTGCTGCCCGGGCTGGCCGAGCTTGGCCATCAGTTCGCTGTCGCTGAGCTCGGTGGCGACGTGGCGCAGCGGCGTGGCCGCGTTCAGCGCCGCGCGCAGCTGGCGGATGTTCCAGCCTTCGACGATGGTGAAGCGGTAGTGGATCACCTGGCCCTTGCGCATGCGGATCAGCAGTTCGCGCGGCGTCAGCGCCGGCTGCAGCGCGTATTCGCCGACCTTGAGCTTGCCGGCGGCATCGAGCTGGCGCGCCAGCAGTTGCCACTGCAGGTTGCTGCCCTGTTCGACCCCGGCCGCACGCAGCTTGCGCAGCACGCCGTTGAACGAATCGCCGCGTGCCACCTCCACGCTGGGCTGCGCCGCGTGCAGCGGCTGCTCGGCGAAGGCGCGATAGCCCTGCCACCACCACGCGCCGGCCGCGGCGGCCAGCAGCGCAAGCACCAGCAATGTCGCCATCAGGGTCAGACACCCGCGTTTAGCCCAAGCCACGGCCACCTCGAAGCGAATTCAACGGGGTGCAGGATACCGCGCGGCCGGCACCGGCCGGTATCGCGAGCGCGCCGCTCACGGTTCCAGCGCGCGCAGCAGGCCGCGCGCCTTGGCCCGGGTCTCGTCGAGTTCGCGCTCGGGCTGCGAATCGACCACGATGCCGGCGCCGGTGCGGAAATGCGCCTGCGCGCCGTCCACTTCGGCGGTGCGGATCAGGATGTTCAGGTCCATGTCGCCGTCGCGGTTGAGCCAGCCGAACGCGCCGGTGTAGGCGCCGCGCGGCACCTGTTCCAGCTCGGCGATGATCTGCATGCAGCGCACCTTGGGGCAGCCGGTGATGGTGCCGCCGGGGAAGGTGGCGCGGATCACCTCGCCGGGGCTGACCCCGGCGCGCAGCCGCCCGCGCACGTTGCTGACGATGTGGTGCACGTGGGCGTAGCTCTCCACCGTCATCAGCTCGTCGACCTCGACGCTGCCCGGCGCGCAGACCCGGCCCAGGTCGTTGCGCTCCAGGTCGATCAGCATCACGTGCTCGGCGCGTTCCTTGGGGTGCCCGACCAGTTCGCGGATGCGCGCGGCCTCGTCGTCGCCGGGCGCGCGCGGGCGGGTGCCGGCGATCGGCCGGGTCTCGACCACGTCGCCGCGCACCGACACCAGCCGTTCCGGCGAGGAACTGACCACCGCGCGGCCATGGCTGGCGAACAGGCCGGCGAACGGCGCCGGATTGGCGCGGCGCAGCTGCGCGTACAGCGCGGCCGGGTCCAGCGCGGCGGCGAAGCGCGCCGACCAGCGCCGCGACAGGTTGACCTGGAACACGTCGCCGGCGCGCAGGTAGTCGAGGATGCGGCGCACGCCGTCGACGAAACGCGGCGGCGGGTCTTCGTCGATCGCCAGCGGCGGTGTCCAGGCCGGCAGCGGCGCGGCGGCGGGCACGGCCTGCAGGTCGGCGAGCAGCGCGTCCAGCAGCCCGGCATGCGCGGTTTCCGCCAGCGCCACGCACTCGCCGCTGGCGTGGTCGCGCAGCAGCGCGGCCGGGCAGCGCAGCGCCAGCGCCGTCGGCGTGGCCGCCGGCCCCTGCGGCAACCGCAGCACCGGCTCCACCTGCGCCGCCAGTTCGTAGTCCAGCAGCAGCGCCCAGCCGCCGCGGAACGGCCAGCGCGGCTCGTCGCGCGCGCAGCGTTCGGCCTGCCATTGAGCGTCCAGCGCGGCCAGGAAATCGCCGGCGACTGCGGCCCCCTGCAGGTCGCGGGTGATGCCATCGCGGTCCAGGCGCAGGCCCTCGCCGCCGGCGATCAGCAGCAGGTCCCAGCGGCCCTGCGCGGTGCCCGACGCCGCCGATTCCAGCAGCAACGGATAGCGCTGCGGCGCCAGGCGATGCAGCGCCAGCAGATCGGTGTCGGCCGGCAGGGGAACGGTACGCAGCATCGAGGACCCGGAGGAAGATGGAGGTGATGCGGACGCAGGCGGCGGTGCACCGTTCACGTGCAAACGATCGGTGTCTCTGCAACTGCGCGCCGGCGGATGCATCCGGAGCAACGGCGCAGTCGCGGCGATCGCATCAACCGACGCCACCACCGCAGCATCGTGCCGGCCCACAGGCCGTTGGCTCGGCCCCGATCACGGCTGCGACCGCCCTGACGTGGATCAGCGCTGTGCCAGCGCAAACGCTCAGGCATCAGCGCTGCCAGTCCGCTCGCCAAAAGCGAGGCGGACACGCCGCCCACTACAAGCGCGGTTCACGCACAAACGAACAAGCTCGAACAGGGGGCGAAAACGGAACGCTCTTGCCAATCCCGAATCCCGAATCCCCAATCCCGGCTCAATCACATCCGCTTGAACACCAAGGTCCCGTTCGTGCCGCCGAAGCCGAACCCATTGGACATCGCCACGTCGATCTTCTTCTCGCGCGCCACGTTGGGCACGTAGTCCAGGTCGCAGCCTTCGCTGGGCTCTTCCAGGTTGATCGTCGGCGGGATGATGCCGGTGTGCAGCGCCATCACCGAGAAGATCGCCTCGGCGCCGCCGGCCGCGCCGAGCAGGTGCCCGGTCATCGACTTTGTCGAGCTGACCATGGTCTTGTAGGCGTGGTCGCCGAGCGCGCGCTTCATCGCCAGGGTCTCGGCCAGGTCGCCCAGCGGCGTGGAGGTGCCGTGCGCGTTGAGGTAGTCGATCTGCTCGGGGTTGAGCCCGGCGTCCTTGATCGCCGCCAGCATGCTGCGCGCGGCGCCTTCGCCGTCCTCGCTCGGGGCGGTCATGTGGAACGCGTCGGAGCTGGCGCCGAAGCCGACCAGCTCGGCGTAGATGCGCGCGCCGCGCGCCTTGGCGTGTTCGTACTCTTCCAGCACCAGCACGCCGGCGCCGTCGCCGAGCACGAAGCCGTCGCGGCCCTTGTCCCACGGCCGCGAGGCGGCGGCCGGGTCGTCGTTGCGGGTGGACATCGCCTTCATCGAGCAGAAGCCGCCGACCGAGGTCGGCGAGGAGCCGCGCTCGGCGCCGCCGGCCAGCATCACGTCGGCATCGCCGTGCTGGATCATGCGCAGCGCGGTGCCGATGGAGTGGTTGGAGGTGGCGCAGGCCGAGACCGCCGAGAAGGTCGGGCCCTTCAGGCCCTTGATCAGGCTCACCTGCCCGGGGAGCATGTTGATGATGGTGCTGGGCACGTAGAACGGCGAGATCTTGCGCGCGCCGCCCTCGTGGAATTTGATGGTCTGCTCCTCGATGCCGAGCAGGCCGCCGATGCCCGAGCCGAGGATCGCGCCGATGCGTTCGGCGTTGCTGTCGTCGATCACCAGACCCGAATCGTCCAGCGCCATGAACGAGGCGCCGACGCCGTAGTGGATGAACGAATCCATCTTCTTGGCGTCCTTGGCGGACACGAACTTGGTCGGATCGAAATCCTTGATCTCGCCGGCGATCTTGGTGGTGAACTGCGACGCATCGATCTGGGTGATCGGGCCGATGCCGGAACGCCCGTTGACGATCCCTTCCCAACTGCTGGCCAGGTCATTGCCCAACGGCGATACCAGGCCCATGCCGGTTACGACGACGCGACGGCTCATTGCGAAATCTCCTCGCCGCGATGCGCGCGGCGTTGACGCTGTAAAAACACAGGGCCGCATGCGCGGCCCCATGGGATTGTCACGCGGACCGGACCCACGCAGGCGCCGATCGCGATCGAGAACGGAGCATCAGCTCTTGACGTGCGCCTTGACGTAGTCGATGGCCTGCTGCACCGAGGTGATCTTCTCGGCTTCTTCGTCCGGAATCTCGCACTCGAACTCTTCTTCCAGCGCCATCACCAGTTCGACGGTGTCCAGCGAGTCGGCACCGAGGTCATCGACGAACGATGCGCTGTTGGTGACTTCTTCTTCCTTGACGCCGAGTTGTTCGACGACGATTTTCTTGACGCGTTCTTCGATGGTGCTCATTGGGATATCGCTCCAGATGGAGTAGTGGTGGTTCGAAACGCCATCGGGCTGCGATGGCCGCGTTGGATAGTGTAGTGGAAACCGCCCGGCCCTTGCATCGCTGCACAAACGCCTGCCGATCAGCCACTTAGGCGCAGTCCCTGCGCCGCAGGCTTACGGCATGTACATCCCGCCGTTCACATGCAGGGTCTCTCCGGTGATGTAGCCGGCCCCGGGGCCGACCAGGAACGCCACCGCGTTGGCGATGTCGGCCGGCTGGCCGAGCTGGCCGAGCGCGATCTGCTCCAGCAGCGCGGTGCGTTGCGCTTCGGGCAGGGCCTTGGTCATGTCGGTGTCGATGAAGCCCGGCGCGACCACGTTGACGGTGATGCCGCGCGAACCGATTTCCTTGGCCATCGACTTGGAGAAGGCGATGATGCCGGCCTTGGCCGCGGCGTAGTTGGCCTGGCCCGGGTTGCCGGTCACGCCGACCACCGAGGCGATGTTGACGATGCGGCCCTTGCGCGCCTTCATCATGCCGCGCAGCACCGCCTTGGAGGTGCGGAACACGCTGGTCAGGTTGGTGTCGATGATCGCCTGCCAGTCCTCTTCCTTCATCCGCATCAGCAGGTTGTCGCGGGTGATGCCGGCGTTGTTGACCAGGATCGAGACCGCGCCGAATTCCTTGCCGATCGCCTCGATCAGCGCCTCGACCGCGGCCGGGTCGGTGACGTCCAGCGCGCGGCCGTGACCGCCGTTGGCGGCCATCCGCTCGCCGATCGCCTGCGCGCCGGTGGCGGAGGTGGCGGTGCCGATGACGGTGGCGCCCTGCGCGGCCAGCGTGTCGGCGATGGCCGCGCCGATGCCGCGGCTGGCGCCGGTGACCAGGGCGATCTCGCCCTGCAATGGCTTGCTCATCTGCTGTTCCTTGGGGGACGGACGGCGCGCGAGGCGCCGAGGGAAAGGAGGCCGCCGCGGGCGTATCCGCCCGCGCGCGGCAGCGGGATCAGGCAGCCCAGGTTTCCAGTGCGCCGGCGAAGTCGGCCGGGGTCGCCAGGGCGCGCCCGTCCAGCGACTTGTCGATGCGCTTGACCAGCCCGGTCAGCACCTTGCCGGGGCCACATTCGGCCACGCCGGTGGCGCCGCGCGCGGCCAGCGCCTGCACGCAGCCGCTCCAGCGCACCGGCAGGTACAGCTGCTCGACCAGCGCCTGGCGGATCGCATCGACGCCGTCGTGCACCTTGGCGTCGACGTTCTGCACCACCGGCAGCTGCGGCGCATGCCAG
Organism: Xanthomonas campestris pv. phormiicola; assembly: GCA_025666215.1. Classification (NCBI taxonomy): domain Bacteria; kingdom Pseudomonadati; phylum Pseudomonadota; class Gammaproteobacteria; order Lysobacterales; family Lysobacteraceae; genus Xanthomonas; species Xanthomonas campestris. The sequence goes on from CP102593.1 coordinate 3,936,926, forward strand.
GCCAGGCCGCGCATCGCCTCGGCCAGGCGGTTGGCCGCCTCGCGCATCAGCGGCGTGTGCGAGGGCACGCTGACCGCCAGCTTCACCGCCTTGCGCACGCCACGCTCGGCCAGCAGCGCCAGCGCGCGGTCGACCGCGGCGGCGTCGCCGCCGATCACCACCTGGCCGGGGGAGTTGTAGTTGGCCGGGACCACCACCTGGCTGCCGGCGGCCTGCGCGCAGACCTCCTCGACCAGCGCGTCCTCGGCACCGATCACCGCGGCAATCGCGCCGACCCCGGCCGGGGCCGCGTCCTGCATCAGCTGGCCGCGCAGGCGCACCAGGTGTGCGCCGTCGTGCAGCGACAGCGCACCGGCCGCGACCAGCGCGCTGTATTCGCCCAGGCTGTGCCCGGCCAGCAACGCCGGCCGCGCGCCGCCCTGGGCCAGCCACAGCCGCCACAGCGCCACGCTCGCCGCCAGCAACGCCGGCTGGGTGTACTCGGTGCGGTTGAGCATTTCCTCGGGGCCGCCCTGGCTCAACGCCCACAGGTCCACGCCGGCGCCGTCGGAGGCCTCGGTGAAGCTGTCGCGCAGCGACGGGTGCAGCTCGGACAGTTCGGCCAGCATGCCCAGCGATTGCGACCCCTGGCCGGGGAAAACGAAGGCTAGTGTGGAATCGGTCACGCGCAATCCGCCTGCAAAAATCGAGCGGCGATGATACGGGCGAAACCGGCCGTGCGTCTGTACCCGGGCGTATGTGCGGCGCCGAACGATGGCGGCCGCAGCGACCGCCACCACCGGTGCAGCCCGCCGTAGCGGGTCGCGGCACCGCGGCGCGCAAGCGCGCGGCGACCCGGCACGCCTGCCCTCGCGCGCAGGTTCACGCGATCCGCGCCAGCGGCTGCGGGGCAGGTGTCGTAATGACGTTCGGTGAATTTGCAGCGGCGCGCAACGCGCCCACCCTGCCGCAGGCCATGGCGCGCGTGGCGCCATGCCGCGGGGATTCCCGGACTCAGTAGCGCAGCAGCGCCGAGCCCCAGGTGAAGCCGCCACCGAAGGCTTCCAGCAGCAGCAGCTGGCCGCGCTGCACGCGGCCGGAACGCACCGCCACATCCAGCGCCATCGGCACCGAGGCGGACGAGGTGTTGCCGTGCATGTCCACCGTCACCACCACCTGGTCCATCGACAGTTCCAGGCGCTTGGCGGTGGCTTCGATGATGCGCAGGTTGGCCTGGTGCGGGATCAGCCAGTCCAGGTCGCCCTTGTTCAGGCCGTTGGCGTCGAGGGTCTCGTCGACCACCGCGTCCAGCGCCTTGACCGCGTACTTGAACACCTCGCTGCCCTTCATCTGGATGCCGCCGGCGGAGGCGTCGCCGGTGCCGTCGCCGAGTCCGGTGGAGATGCCGACCGGATTCCACAGCAGTTCCTTCTTGCTGCCGTCGGCGTGCAGATGGGTGCTGAGGATGCCGGTGTCTTCGTCGGCGCGCAGGACCACCGCGCCGGCACCGTCGCCGAACAGCACGCAGGTGGTGCGCTCGGTCCAGTCGACGATGCGGCTGAGGGTCTCGGTGCCGATCACCAGCACGGTCCTGGCGTCGCCGCAGCGGATGAACTTGTCGGCCACGCTGAGCGCGTAGACGAAGCCCGAGCAGGCGGCGTTGACGTCCAGCGCGGCGCAACCGACCGCACCCAGCCGCGCCTGGATCAGGCAGGCGGTGGACGGGAAGATCAGATCCGGGGTGGTGGTGCCGACGACGATCATGTCGAGCGCGGCGACCTCGATACCGGACGCCTCGATCGCCTTCAACGCGGCTTCGTAGCCGAGGTCGCCGGTGGTCTGGCCCGGCGCGGCGATGTGCCGCTCGCGGATGCCGGTACGGCTGCGGATCCATTCGTCGCTGGTATCGACCATGTGCGACAGATCGTCGTTGGTCAACACTTTTTCAGGCAAATAGCTACCGGTGCCCGCGATCCTGGAATAGATCCGCTTGCTCATGCTGATTCCTGTTGCCTGTTACGCAGGCCGCCCGCGCGGGCGCGGCCTGTGAAGATGGGTGACTCCGTCCGCCGCGGCGCGAGGGACGGGCACGGATCAATCTTCTTCGACCTGCGAGGTCTTGGTGGCGATCACCTTCTTACCGCGGTAGTAGCCGTCGGCGGTGATGTGGTGGCGCAGGTGGATCTCGCCGCTGGTCGGGTCGGTCGACAGCTGCTTGGCGCTGAGGGCGTCGTGCGAACGGCGCTGGCCGCGGCGGGACGGGGTGACACGGGATTTCTGCACAGCCATGGGATTGCTCCAAACTCGGTTCGTTTACATCTGTCGTCATTACGTCGCGCAGGACGCGCGCGTCCGGCAACAACCTTCAAGGCAGCGCGCCGGCGGGCCGACCGCTACTGTTTCTTCAGCGCCGCCAACGCCGCGAACGGGTTGGCCTTGCTCACCTCTTCCTCGGTCGCCGGCCAGTCCTGTTCGACCGCCTCGCTTCCGGGCGCCACCGGCACCAGCGGAACCGCCAGCACCAACTCGTCCTCGACCAGATCGGCGGGCCGCAGCATGCCGTCGTCCGGCACCAGCAAGGCCTCGTAATCCGGCGGCAGCGCGGCCTCTTCGGCCTCGCTGCGGATCAGCCCCAGCCGCTGTACGCTGGACACCGGCAGCAGGAAGCGCTGCAGGCTGCGCTGACAGATCAGCGGCAGCTCGGTTTCGAGCGTCAGTTCGACGTAGGACACTTGCAGTACAGCGTCGCGGCCGAATTCCAGCGTGTAGCGGCATTCGCCTTCGGTATCGGCCAGGCTGCCTTGCAGACGGGTCATCGCCGAGAGCGGCAGGCGGTCTTCGAAGACCCTGCGCGCTGCGACCATCCGCCAGGCATCCAACAGTTCGGGCACGTTCGCGGACATAAGCCGCAGAATGTTAAGGACTAGGACAAGCTCTGTCAAACCGTCCTGTCATCCTGCTTGCCCGGCCGCACGCAGCGCCGCAGACTGCCGGCATTGGCGCCCGCGCCGCCGCCTGCCCGACCGCCAATGCCGCGCCTGATCCTGGCCTCCACCTCCGTCTACCGCCGCGCGCTGCTGCAGCGCCTGCGCCTGCCGTTCGACAGCGCCCGCCCGCAGGTCGAGGAGACGCCGCTGCCCGGGGAAGCGCCGCTGGCGCTGGCGCAGCGCCTGGCGCGGGCCAAGGCGGCGGCAGTGGCTGCCGGCGCCGCCGATGCCTGGGTGATCGGCTCCGACCAGGTCGCCGAACTGGACGGCCAGCCGCTGGGCAAGCCCGGCCATGCCGCCGCCGCGCAGGCGCAGTTGGCGGCGATGTCCGGGCGCAGCGTGCGCTTCCATACCGCCGTGTGCCTGCTGCGCGGCGAACGCGCGCTGCAGCTGTGCGACCTGACCGAGGTGCGCTTCCGCACGCTGCAGGCCGAGGAGATCGCCCGCTACGTCGCCGCCGAACAGCCGCTGGACTGCGCCGGCAGCTTCAAGTGCGAAGGCCTGGGCATCAGCCTGTTCAGCGCGATCCACAGCCAGGACCCGACCGCGCTGGTCGGGCTGCCGCTGATCGGCCTGGCCGGGCTGCTGCGCGAGGCCGGCTACGTGGTGCCGTAGCCGCCGCCATCAGCGTGTGCCGACCCGGCACCACTGATACGGGTAGCTCGCCTGCCCGACCCAGGACGCGTAGACCGCGCAGGTCTCCGGCCGCAAGGCCAGGCCGTAGCGCGCCAGTTGCTGGTCGGCCAGCGCCAGCGCCTGGCGGTCGCCGGCGGCGATGTCGATGGCCCGTCCCGGCAGGATCGTCCACCGGCAGCGGCCATCGCGCTCGGTCACTGCCGCGCGTACCGGCCGGTGCGCCAGGCGCCGCATCAGCCGGCAGTCCGGCCCCCGGTCCAGGCCCAGGCGCGCGGCCAGCGCATTGAGCCGCTGCAGCCGCGCGACGTTGCGGTCCACCGTTGCCGGCAACAGCGCATAGCCCTGGCCGCGTTCGGCCAGCATCGCCCGCACGCGCTGGGCATAGGCCGCCGATTCGGGGAAATTGGACGCCACCGACGCGTACGCCGCCTGCGCCGGCAGGAATGGGATGCGCCACGACTGCGGCACGTCGCCGACCAGCAGCACCAGGCTGCGCGCCGGCTGCGGCAGCGGCGGCGCCTGCACCCGGAACGCCGCGCGCGCCCAGCGCTCGTGGCCCCAGTCGCCCCAGCCATGCACGGCGACCAGCGCGCACGCGATCAGCGTCCAGCGCGCCGCAGCGGCGGCGATGCGCGCCGGCAGCATGCGCCGCAGCCCGACCCACAGCAGCAGCGGCGCCAGCAACTCCGGCACCACCAGGTAGCGCTGGATGCTGAAAACCGACTGCCAGGCCAGGTAGGCGACCACGAAGAACACCAGCAGCGCGCGCCAGGCCGGCGCGACCACGTCGCTGGCCGCCGCGGGCCGGGGTGGCCGGCGCAGCGCGAACCGCAGCAGCGCGGCCAGGCCGACCAGGTACAGCAACGGCCAGACGATCTGCCGCAGGGCGACCTCGCTGACCCGGTTCGGCGCGAACGAAAATTGCAGCGGCCAGCTCAGCCGCTGCAGCCAGCCCTGCGGCAGCCAGCGCGTATCGCTGAGCGCCACCGGCTGCGCCAGCGGCGCCAGGAAATGGCTGTTGAACTGCGGGAACAGCGGGTTGCCGAAGGCCTTCCACACACCCAGCAACCACGGCCCGGCCAGGACCGCGAAGCCGAGCACGGTGACCACGGTCAGCACCGCGGCGCCGCCCACGCGCTGCCGCGCGCGGCCACCGGCGACCAGCGCGGCGACGCCCAGCGCGAGCGCGAACACCGCATTGGTCAGCTTGCAGGCCAGCGCCAGGCCCAGCAGCGCACCGGCCAGCGCCCACCACCCGACCGCCACGCCCTGCCCGGCCGCCTGCTGCCGGCGCTGCGCGTGCAGCGCGGCCAGCAGCCCGCCCAATACCGGCAGCGCGCTGCTGTTGTCGGCCATGGTGCCGGCGAATTCGGACAGGAACGCGGCGCTGCACATGCCGGCCAGGGCCAGCCACGGCGCCAGCCGCGCGCGGTGCAGGCGCGGGTCCAGCACCTGCCAGACGATGCCGGCCAGCAGCAGGAACGCCAGCGCGTGCAGCGCGCCCATCGCGAACCCCGCCAGCGGCGCCGGCAGGCCGGTCATCAGCGCGTAGTGCAGCACGTCCAGCAGCGGATTGAAGTAGCTCTGCAGCTGCGCCGGCGCCAGGTCCGTGCCCAGGCGCCCGTGCAGCGCGGCATAGCCGTTGTACAGGTGATAGTTGCGCAGGTCCCAGTTGGCGTCCTGGCCCAGCAGCAGCGACAGCACGCCGCCGAGCAGCGCGACCGCGATGCCGGCGGCGATCACGTTGCCGCGGTCGTGGAAGGCGAAGCGGCGATCCAGCGCGCGCCGCAGGCGCTGGCGGCGACTCGGGCGCGGCGCTGCCGGCGTGCCGAAGGCCGCGCTCATGCGCCGTCGCCCGAGGAGGCGGCACGCGCCGGCGGCGCGCGCAACGGCAGCGCCGGGATCGCCAGATAGGCCAGGCGCTTGGCCTCGACCCGGCCGCGCGTGACCGTGTCCAGGATCAGCCCGCAGGCCAGCAGCAGGAAGCCGAGCAGCACCAGCGCCGAGCACAGGATCGCGGTCGGGAAGCGCGGCACCAGGCCGGTGTGCGCATAGGTCAGCACCAGCGGCACCGCCAGGCCCAGCGCCAGCAGCACGCAGGCGCCGCAGCCCAGCGAGAAGAACAGCAACGGCCGTTCGGCCTTGAACAGGCGCAGGATGGTCAACAGGATCCGGGTGCCGTCGTGCCAGGTGCGCAGCTTGCTCTGCGAGCCTTGCGGGCGCGCGCCGTAGGCGGTGGCCACTTCCGCCACCGGCATGCGCAGCTGCAGCGCGTGCACCGCCAGTTCGGTCTCGGTCTCGAAGCCGGCGGCATGCGCGGGAAACGACTTCACGTAGCGGCGCGAGAACACCCGGTAGCCGGACAGCATGTCGTCGAAACTGCGCCCGAACAGGAAGCCCACGCAGCGGGTCAGCAGCACGTTGCCGGCCCGATGCCCGGCGCGGTAGGCGGCGGCCTCGTCGCTGCGCCGCGCGCCGACCACCATGTCCAGGCCATCGCGCAGCAGGCGCTCGACCAGCGCCGGCGCCATCGCCGCGTCGTAGGTCGCATCGCCATCGACCAGCACGTACACGTCGGCATCGACATCGGCGAACAGGCGCCGCACCACGTTGCCCTTGCCCTGCAGCGCCACCTCGCGCACCTGCGCGCCGGCCGCGCGCGCGCGCGCGATGGTGGCGTCGCTGGAGTTGTTGTCGAACACGTGGATGCTCGCCGTCGGCAACTGCGCGGCGAACGCGGCGATCACCTGGCCGATCGTGGCCGCTTCGTTGTGGCAGGGAACCAGCACCGCGATCCGCGGCATGGCCGCGTCGTGGGAGGAAGAAAGACTCGGCATGGGCGGCGGGCGGTCCTGCGCGGCGGGCGTGGAAAGGCGCGCCATCCTATCAGCGGCGGCGCAGTTCGATCGGCTGTTCCCACCACTCCTCGACGCTGCCGTCGCGGCCATGCAGGCGCAGGCCCAGCCAATGCGTCCCCGGCGCCAATTCGCCGGCATCGACTTCGGCGCGGAAGCCGACATTGGGATGGCCCGGATCGGTGGAGACCTTCCAGAACGCGGTGATGTCGTAGGCCTCGCCGTAGCGCGCCTGCGCGGCGACCTTGCCGTCGAGCAGCACCTCGACCCGGTCGATGCCCACGCCGTCCTTGAACGCCCAGCCGGAGACCTCGAAATGGCGCGCCACCTTGTCGCCCACCTGCGGCGCGTTGAACCAGGCCATCGCCGGCGTCGTGCACGGACCCGGCAGGCGCTGCGCCGGCAATGCGAACAGCAGGAAGCGCTGGCTGCCGTGATCGCTGGACACCACCTTCGGCGGCGGCAGCGGGCCGACCAGATCGCAGACCGCGTGGTAACGCTGCAGCAGCAGCCGATACTTCATGTCGCTTGGCGACAGCACCAGCAAGCGCGGCCCGTCGCGGCGGCCGTCGCTGAGCAGGCCCCACTGGCGCAGCTGCACGCTGCGCCCATGCTTGTCGTTCAACGGATGCGGCAGCACCTGGATGTCGGCATCGCCGAGTTCGAAACCGAGCTCGGCACCGACCTTGAAGTTGTCGGCCAGCACCTGCGTGCCTGGCGGCATCGCCGCCAGCTCGTGACGCACCGCCGAGGCCAGCGGCTTCCAGCCGGCGAAGTTGCGCGGGTAGTACTTGTCGCCAGCGGCATGCTCGCGCACCGACGGCACCGACACCGCCAGGTAGTAGCCGAACGCGCCGACCAGGCCCAGCCCGGTCAGCAGCCAGGTCGCGCGGCGCAGCGGCTTCGGCCAGCCGTGGAGGATCACCGGCGCGGCGATCAGCAAGGCCAGGTAGCCCGGCAACGGCCAATGGAAACTGACCCGCTCGGCATCGGTGAAGAAGCCGAGCAGGAAGATGCCCAGCGTGGACACGCCGCCGAGCAGGCCGAAGTAGCGCCACTGCACGCGCGCGCCGCCGCTGCCGCCGCCGCGCGTGGCCACCAGCGCCACCTTCCACATCGCCACCGCCAGCAGCGGCGTGACCAGCAGGCCCTGGATCAGCACGAAGGCGATGCCGCTGGGCTGGAAGCTCCACGGATGCCGATCGATCAACTGGAACCTGACCCCGGCCTCGCCGTTGTCGGCGTTCCAGGCCAGCAACGGCAGCCAGGCGACGATGCCCATCGCCAGCGCCACCCACACCTGCGGATCGCGCAGCATGCGCCGGCCCTGCGGGATCAGCAGCAGCGCGATCGCGCCGACCCCGATCACCCCGGCGAAGCGGTAGTGGCTCAACGCACCCAGGGTCAGGCCCAGCGCCAGTTCCACCGCGCTCATCGCATCGACCTGGCGCAGCAGCCGCGCGCTGGCGTCCATGCACAGGATCGTCGCCAGCGCCATCGGCACGTCCGGCAGGGCGAGGATGCCGAGCGTGCCCGACAGCGGCATCAGCAAGGTCAGGCTGCCGGCGCGCCAGCCGGCCACCGCGCCGAACCAGCGCGTGGCGATGCGCGCGATCAGCCACGGCATCGCCGCCGACACCAGCAGGAACGGCGCGCGCAGCGCCAGCAGATGCTCGCCGCCCAGCGCCACGCCCAGCCGCGCCAGCCAGGCGGTCAGCCCGGGCAGATCCGAATAGGCGGCGGCCAGGTGCTGGCCCTCCTGCCAATAGAACGCCTCGTCGACGAACAACGGCAGGCGCGCGGCCACCAGCAGCTTGGCTGCGCTGACCAGCATCCACAGCACCATGAAGGTGGTGCGTGCACGTTGTTCGCCTTGCATTGCCTTTAGACTCCCCTAAACCGTTGCGAGAATGCGATGCCTACTCCGCCCCGCTTGCCGGAAATGCTAACCGATACGCTGCGCGAGGCGCTCGCGCAGGCCCAGCAGCAGGTCAATTCGCTGGTGTTGGGCAAGCCGCAACAGGTGCGATTGGCGTTTGTCGCGCTGTTGTCCGGCGGACATCTGCTGATCGAGGATCTGCCCGGGTTGGGCAAGACCACGCTGGCGCATGCGCTGGCCGCGAGCCTGGGACTGAGCTTCCAGCGCGTGCAGTTCACCTCCGACCTGCTGCCGGCCGACGTGCTCGGCGTATCGGTGTACGACGCGCAATCGCGCCAGTTCCAGTTCCATCCCGGCCCGGTGTTCGCCCACGTGCTGCTCGCCGACGAGATCAACCGCGCGCCGCCGCGCACGCAGAGCGCGCTGCTGGAAGCGATGGCCGAACAGCAGGTCACGCTGGACGGCACCACGCATCCGCTGCCGGCGCCGTTCTTCGTCATCGCCACGCAGAATCCGGTGGACCTGTCGGGCACCTTCCCGCTGCCCGATTCGCAGCTGGACCGCTTCCTGCTGCGGCTGGCGCTGGGCTATCCCAGCGCCGAATCCGAACGCGCGCTGCTCAGCGGCAGCGACCGCCGCGACCTGATCGCACAGGCGCGGCCGCTGCTCGGCGACACCGACATGGCCACGCTGCGGCACAGCGTGGAACAGATCCATGCCAGCGACGCGCTGGTCGGCTACGTGCAGGCGCTGCTCGCGCGCAGCCGCCAGCATCCGGGCGTGCGCGTGGGCCTGTCGCCGCGCGCCGGCATCGCGCTGCTGCGCGCGGCCAAGGCGCACGCGCTGCTGCTGGGTCGCGCGCATGCGCTGCCCGAGGACGTGCAGGCGCTGTTCGTGGCGGTCGCCGAGCACCGCCTGGAGGCCGAACAGGAATCGGCCTCCGGGCAAGCGCTGGCCAAGGCGATCCTGCACAGCGTGGCGGTGGACTGACCCGAATGCGGGCACGGCTGCGCGAGTGGCGGCAGGCGCTGGCACGGCTGGCGCGGCCGCGCGATCCCGAGCCGCTGCCGGTGCGGCTGGACCGGCGCCGCATCTACATCCTGCCCACGCCATTCGGCGGCTTCCTGGCGCTGCTGCTCGGCGCGATGCTGCTCGGCGCGCTGAACTACAACAACAACCCCGCCCTGCTGCTGGCGATGCTGCTCGGCGCGGCCGCCATCGCCAGCGCGATCGCGGCACACCTGCAGCTGTCGGGACTGCGCCTGGAGGCGCTGTCGGCCGAACCGGTCGCGGCCGGCACCCCGCTGCGGCTGCGCCTGGCGCTGGCCGCCGACGACGCCAGGCACCGCCGCGGCCTGCGTGTGGCGCATGCCGACCGGCACACCTACATCGACCTGCACGGCGACGGCGCCAACGAAGCCGATCTGGAGCTGCCCACCGAACGCCGCGGCTGGCTCGACCTGCAGCGCATCCGCGTTTCCACCACCCAGCCGCTGGGCCTGCTGCGCGCCTGGGCCTGGTTCTGGCCGGACGCGCCGCTGTTGGTTTACCCGCAACCGGAACACGACGGGCCGCCGCTGCCGCACGGCGACGGCACCCCGCCCCAGACCCGCCTGCACGCGCTCGGCGAAGAGCTGCACCAGTTGCGCCCATACCGCGCCGGCGATGCGCCGCGCGCGATCTCCTGGAAGCACTCGGCGCGCCGCGACACGCTGCTGGTGCGCGAATACGAACGCCCGATCGGCGTGGACGTGGTGCTGGACTGGCGCACCCTGCCGGCGCTGCCCTACGAGCGCCGCATCGCGCGGCTGGCGCGCTGGGTCAACGAGGCCGAGCGCGACGGTCGCCGCTATCGCCTGCTGCTGCCGGGACAACCGCCGCTGGGCCCGGGCCGCGGCCCGCAACACCGGCACCTGTGCCTGCGCGCGCTGGCGCTGCTGCCGCATGGCTGAGCCGCGCTCGCCCGCGCTGAGCGACGCCAGCCGCCACTGGGCGCTCGCCGCCGGCCTGCTGGCGCTGCTGCCGCTGCTGCTGCAGTTGCCTGGCGCGCTGGCGCTGCTGTTCGCGGCGACCGCGTTGCTGATCGGCGCCAGCTCGGCATGGCGGCCGCTGCCGGCCGCGCTGCGCCTGCTGCTGGTGGCGGCGATGCTGGCGGCGATCTACTGGCAGGTCGGCATGCGCTTCGGCCGCGACACCGGCTGCGCCATGCTGGCGGCGATGCTGGCGATCAAGCCGTCGGAACTGAAGACGCTGCGCGACGCGCGCAGCCTGCTCGGCTTCGCCCTGTTCGCGCCGTTCGCCGCGTTCCTGCTGGACCAGGGACCGGTGACGATGCTGCTCGGACTCGCCGCGGTGATCGCCGCGCTGCTGTGCATGCAGCGCCTGGCCGACCAGGAAGGCCAGAGCGCGGCGCCGCCGCTGCGCGGCCAGCTGCGCGGCGTCGGCCGGCTGCTGGCGCTGGGCCTGCCGCTGGCACTGGCCGCGTTCTGGCTGTTCCCGCGGCTGGGCTCGCCACTGTGGGGCGTACCCGAGCGCGCGCTGGCGCGGCCTGGCCTGTCGGACACGATGAGTCCCGGCCAGTGGCTGGACCTGATGGCCGACGACACCCCGGCGCTGCGCGTGCAGTTCTTCGGCCGCGTGCCCGCGCCGGCGCAGCGCTACTGGCGCGGGCCGGTGCTGTGGGATTTCGACGGCCGTACCTGGCGTGCGCAACGCGGCAACGACTACCTGCCCGCGCCGGCGGTGCAGACCGGCGCGAACGCGTGGGACTACGAGATCGAGGTCGAGCCGACCGACCGCCGCCAGCTGGTCGCGCTGGACCTGCCGCTGCAGGCACCCGAGGGCACCCGCCTCTCCGCCGACTACGTGCTGCACAGCGAGCGCCCGCTCGGCGCATTGACCCGCTGGCGCCTGCGCTCGGCACCGCCGCTGCGCTTCGAAACCGCACTGCCGCCCGCCCAGCGCCAGCGCGCATTGACCCTGCCGCCCGGCTACAACCCGCGCACCCTGGCCCTGGCCCGGCAATGGCGGCAACAGGCCGGCGCCGACGACGCCGCGATCGTGGCGCGCGCGCTGCAATGGATCCGCCGCGACTTCGCCTACACGCTGGAAACGCCGCTGCCCGGCCGCGACGGCGTGGACGAATTCCTGTTCCAGCAGAAGGCCGGGTTCTGCCAGCACTTCAGCTCCGCCTTCGTGGTGCTGATGCGCGGCGCCGGCATCCCCGCACGGGTGGTCACCGGCTATGCCGGCGGCACCCGCAATCCGTTCGGCGACTACTGGGTGGTGCGGCGCATGGACGCCCACGCCTGGGCCGAAGTGTGGCTGCCGCAGCGCGGCTGGGTGCGCGTGGACCCGACCGCCGCGGTCGCCCCGGAACGCATCTACGACACCCTGGAGGACCGCCTCGGCAGCGACGCCGGAGTGCGGAGTGGCAGCGGCGACTGGCAGCTGCGCGACGTCGGCGACTGGTTGCGCCGCGGCTGGAACGACCTGGTGCTGTCCTTCGACGCCAACCGCCAGCAGCGGCTGCTGAGCGAGCTGGGCATCGCCAAGCTGGAGCCGGCGCAACTGGTCGCCCTGTTCGCCGGCTTCGCCGGCTTCGCCGGCTTCGCCGCGTTGCTGCTGGGCTGGATGGCCTGGCTGCTGGCGCGCGGCGAACGCGAGCGCGACCCGCTGCTGCGCGCCTGGCGCCGGCTGGGCCGGCGCTACGCCCGGCTCGGCCTGGGCCGCGAGGCGCACGAACCGGCCTTGGCGTGGGCGCTGCGTGTACACCAGATGATGGAGGCAAACGCGTTGCTTTCGCTCAGCCAGCGTTTCGCTGATTCGCGCTACGCTGGCGCGGATTCGGACAGGGCTTCATTGTTGCGCGACCTGCGCAGGCACCGTCCGCACACCGGAGCATCTCGATGAAGATCCGATTGCTGTTCCCCGTCCTGGCCGTTCTCGCCCTGGGCGCCTGCGCGACCGCGCCCAAGCCGCTGCAAGGTCAGTTCGCCACCGTCACCCCGCGCGACTCGGTCGCCGGCCAGCAGGTCGGCACCTCGGTGCGCTGGGGCGGCAAGATCATCCAGACCAAACCCGGCCAGGGCCAGACCTGCTTCCAGATGCTGTCGCGGCCGTTGAGCGCCAGCGGCCGCCCGGACAGCGACTCGGCCGACGCCAGCGACGGCCGCTTCGTCGCCTGCCGCTCCGGCTTCTACGACCCGGCGGTGTTCGAACCCGGCCGCGAGGTGACCTTCATCGGCCACGTCGCCGGCTACGAAAGCACCCGCATCGGCGAGTACGACTACCGCCTGCCGAAGATCGACGCCGACGTGGTCTACCTGTGGCCGGTGGTGCGCCAGGTCGACGTGGTGCCCGCCTACCCGTACGGTCCGTACGGCCCGTGGGATCCGTGGGGCCCGCGCTGGGGCTGGGGCCGCGGCTGGTGGTAAGCCCGCCGCTGATGGCAAGCGTTGTGCGATGATGGAGAAGAAAACGCCGCCGAAACGCGGCGTTTTCTGTTTGACCGGGAGCGCCGCGGCGAATCGTCCGCATGCGCCCGGCCGGCGGCGGGATCAGGGTGTGCCGAAGCGGCCCAGCGGCGCCCCTGCCAGCAGGTGCAGATGCAGATGGAACACGGTCTGCCCGGCATGCTCGCGGCAGTTCATCACCACCCGGTAGCCGTCCTCGGCCAGGCCCTGTTCGCGCGCGTAGGCGGCCGCGGCCAGCACCAGCCTGCCGACCAGCGGCGCCTGCTCCGGCGCCAGGTCGTCGAGCGTGGGGATCTCCACCTGCTTGGGAATGAACAGCACGTGCACCGGCGCCTGCGGCGCAATGTCCTTGAAGCCGAGCACGGCTTCGTCCTCGTAGACGATGCTGGCGGGAATTTCGCGGCGGATGATCTTGCCGAAGATGGTGTCCATGGGCCGGGTCGCAAAGCGGAAAGGGGCAGTCGTTATAGCCGAATTCGGCGGCGCGCAGGCATTGCCGCGCGAGGCCCCCGCATCGTCCTTCCTGGTGCTTGTCCCCGTGCGCGCGCACAGGAGCGGTGCAACCTGACGACAGGCCCTACTCGCCTGCGCCGCCCCGCGGGACTTCGTTGCGGCTGCCGAACGCATGCGACAGCGTGCCGCGGTCCACGTATTCCAGTTCCCCGCCCAGCGGCAGGCCCTGCGCCAACCGGCTGGGGCGTACCCCGTGGCGGCGCGCCAGCTGCGCCAGGTAGTGCGCGGTGGCCTCGCCTTCGACGGTGGAATTGGTGGCGATGATCAGCTCGGCGATCTCGCCCTGCGCCAGCCGCGCCCCCAGCCGGTCCAGGCCGAGTTCGCGCGGGCCGACGCCGTCCAGCGGCGACAGCCTGCCCTGCAGGATGAAATACAGCCCGCGGTAGCCGGTGGCGTGCTCGATCGCCAGGCGGTCGGCCGGCGACTCCACCGCACACAGCTGCTGGCGGTCGCGGCTGGTGCTGGCGCAGATCGCGCAGAGCTCGGTTTCGCTGAAATCGCGGCACTGCGTGCAGTGGCCGATGCGCTCGATCGCCTCGCGCAAGGTATCGGCCAGCCGCTGCCCACCCTCTCGCTCGCGCTCTAGCACATGGTAAGCCATGCGCTGCGCGGTCTTCTGGCCGACGCCGGGCAACACGCGGAAGGCGTCGATCAGTTGTTCTAGCAGGGAGGGGCTCATTGCGGATAGGGACTCGGGACTGAGGACTCGGAAAGGCGGGCTGTTGCACTCGTAGCCCTTCAGGACGTGGCACCACCATCCGGCGCTACGCCGGCTTGGCTTTTCCGAGTCCCGAGTCCCGGCCTCAGAACGGCAGCTTCATCCCCGGCGGAATCGGCATCCCGGCAGTGGCCGCGCCCATCCGCGACTTGGACTCGGCATCGATCTTGTTGGAGGCGTCGTTGAACGCGGCGGCGATCAGATCCTCGGCCATCTCCTGGTCGGAGAGGATGCTCGGATCGATCCGCACCTTGCGGCACTCCTTGGCGCCGGTCAGGGTCACGCTGACCATGCCGCCGCCGGCGCTGCCGGTGACTTCCAGCTGGGCCAGTTCTTCCTGGGCGCGCTGCAGGTTTTCCTGCATCTTCTGCGCCTGCTGCATCAATTGGGCGATGTTGCCACGCATGCTCTTCTACTCTTGGTAAGGGCGGATGGAATCGGGCACGACCCGCGCGCCTTGCTGCTGGATCAGCGCTTGCACCGCCGGGTCGCTCAGGAACGCGGTTTCGGCCGCGCTCTGGCGCTCGCCGCGTTGCCGGTGCGAGCGCTCGTGCAGGGTCTCGGCATCGACCGCGATGCCGCTTTCGATCACGATCTTCGGCCGGCTGCCCAGCGCGTCGGCCAGCGCCGCGGCCAGTTCGCCGAGCGAGCGCTCGGACTGCAGGTATTCGAAGCCCGGCGACAGCGACAGCCGCAGCACGCCGTCGGCATGGCTGACGAAGGCCGAGTTGGCGGCCAGCTGCCGCGACGGACCGGTCAGGCCGCAATCGGCGACCAGTTCCAGCCAGTCCTCGGCCGCGTGCAGCACGCGCGGTGCGGCGTATTCGGGCGGCGTACGCTCAGCGACGGCCAGCGGTGGCACCATCGCCATTTCCGGCTCGGGCGAAGGTGCGGAGGTTGGCGCAGCAGGCACCGTGTTCGCCAATGGCGGTGGTGTCTGAGCAGGTGCCGGTGCCGCGGTTTCCCATGGCGGATCCAGCACGGCGGGTGCCGCGACTGGTGCGGGCGCCGGTGCCGGCTTGTCTGCGACCGCAGCCGCTGCCGGCGCTGGCGCCATCATCGGTGCGGCAGGGGCCGCGGGCATCGCGGCGACGGACGGTGTGGCGACGCTGGCCGCCGCGGCAGCAGGTGCTGCTGCCACTGGCGCCGCAGGCGTACGGCCTTCGGTCGTCGTGCCCGACCCGGATGCGGCGGCCGGCAGCGGCGCCGCACCCGCCGGGCGGAACGCCAGCATGCGCAGCACCGCCATCTCGAAACCGGCGCGCGGACTCGGCGCCAGGTACAGGTCGCGGCGCCCGTTCAGCGCCATCTGGTACCACAGCTGCACGATTTCCGGGCGCAGGCGCTCGGCGAACGGCGCCGGGTCCAGCCCGTCGAGACCGGCCACCGCC
This sequence comes from Xanthomonas campestris pv. phormiicola, assembly GCA_025666215.1. Classification (NCBI taxonomy): domain Bacteria; kingdom Pseudomonadati; phylum Pseudomonadota; class Gammaproteobacteria; order Lysobacterales; family Lysobacteraceae; genus Xanthomonas; species Xanthomonas campestris. The sequence goes on from CP102593.1 coordinate 3,952,359, forward strand.
GCGCCCGGCACCAGCTGCCGCACCTGGATCCGGTGCAGCGCTTCGGCCAGCGCCTCCAGCACCCCGCCCCAGTCCGGCGAGAACTCGGCCAGCCCGGCGACCACCTGCAGCAGCCGCTGCCCGTCGCCATCGGCCAGCGCCTCGAGCATCGCCCCGACCTGGGTGCGATCGACCGTGCCCAGCATCGCCCGCACCACATCGTCGCGCAGCGCGCCGCCGGCATAGGCGATGGCCTGGTCGAGCAGCGACAGGCCGTCGCGCAGGCTGCCGTCGGCGGCCTTGGCCAGTTGCACGATCGCCGAGGCATCGACCTCGATCTGCTCGGCGGCCAGGATCCTGGTCATCTGCCCCTGGATCTGCTCCTCGTCCAGGCGCTTGAGGTTGAACTGAAGGCAGCGCGACAGCACCGTCACCGGCAGCTTCTGCGGGTCGGTGGTGGCGAGCAGGAACTTGACGTGCTCCGGCGGCTCTTCCAGCGTCTTCAGCAGCGCGTTGAACGCCGCCTTGGACAGCATGTGCACCTCGTCGATCAGGTAGACCTTGTACTTGCCGCGCGAGGGCATGTACTGCGCGTTCTCGATCACCTCGCGCACGTCGTCCACGCCGGTGTTGGACGCGGCGTCGATCTCCAGCAGGTCGATGTAGCGGCCGGCGTCGATGTCCAGGCACGCCGGGCACTGCCCGCACGGGTCGGCGCTGGTGCCCTGCTCGCAGTTCAGCGACTTGGCGAAGATGCGCGCGATGGTGGTCTTGCCGACGCCGCGGGTACCGGTGAACAGGAACGCGTGGTGCACGCGCCCGCTGTCCAGCGCATTGCTGAGCGCGCGGACCACGTGCTCCTGCCCCACCAGCTCGGCAAAACGCTTGGGGCGCCACTTGCGGGCGAGAACGAGATAGGACATCAGGCAACCGTCTTCATCTGAACCGCCATTGTGCCACGCCGCGCCGCGTCGATCGTTCAGCGGCCGCGGCGGCCGACCCGTCGCCACGGGTCCGGACGACGACGGACGGTGCTTTTACGCAATGGGGGAACTGGCGCTGGCGGCAAGCCCCCATCCCCGCAGACCGTTGTCCTTGTTAACGGCGCCGGCGACGGCTAGAATCCCGCCCCTGCCGTCGGCTACCTCGCGCCGGCAGGCCCGGAGAGGTGTCCGAGTGGTTGAAGGAGCACGCCTGGAAAGTGTGTAAGCGTCTAAACCGCGCTTCGGGGGTTCGAATCCCCCTCTCTCCGCCAGATTAAAAAGTGTTGAGATGGCCCAGTCGCGTGAGTTTCGCCGGCGCCTGGGAGGGGGTGAGAACCCCCGGGTTCGACAGGTGGCATCGCCACCTGCACGGCGAAGCCGCCCGTAGGGCGAGGCATCGAAAGATGCCGAGTGCATCCCCCTCTCTCCGCCAGATTCGAATTGCGCTTCCCTCGCAGGGTTTCTTCGCCGCCGGCGAAAGAACTCAAAGGGAAAGACCGCGCCACGGCGCGGTTTCGTCTCTATGGTGGCCCCGTCGGCCCCTCGCGACGCTAGGTCGAAAACTCCGCCAGGGCCGGAAGGCAGCAACGGTATCGATCGACGCGGGCGCCGAGGTCAGCCGGCGGGGTCGCCACCCTAATTCTGAAACGCAGCCGCACGGGTCGATTCGACGCCTGTACAGATGGCGTTGTGCGCGCGAGCTATGGCCATGGATAGCATGGCGGCAATTCGCTCAAGTCCTGGCCAGTCATTGGCACCGGCCGTGGGACGGCCCGGACATCCCCGCAACGGCAGCGCTCCCTCAGCGCGGTCAGCCGGCGGGGTCGCCACCCTAATTTCGCAGCGCAGCCGCACGGGCCGATTCGACGCCGGCTTGCGCGGTTCGCGCCTGCTGGTCCGCCGCGTCGCGGCCGACACCGCAGGCGCTATGTCTCCGGGTGCAACCAGCCGACGTCGCCTTCGCGGTAACGCTCGCGCTTCCAGATCGGCACCCGCGCCTTGACCTCGTCGATGACGTAGCGGCAGGCGCCGAAGGCGGCGTCGCGGTGCGCCGCGACCACGCCCACCCAGACCGCCAGGTCGCCGATCGCCAGCTCGCCGACGCGATGCACGCAACGCAGGTCGAGGATGTCGAAGCGGGCCAGGGCTTCGTTGGCGATGCGCCGGCCTTCGGCCTCGGCCAGCGCCGCATAGGCCTCGTAGCGCAGGCCATCGACCGCGCGGCCGTCGTTGTGGTCGCGCACCCAGCCTTCGAAACTGGCATAGGCGCCGGCCTGCGCATGCGCCAGCGGCGCGCGCAACGCGGCGATGTCGAGGGCACTGTCGGCGAGATGGAAGCGAGGCGTGTCGGCCATCGGTCAGCCTCCCGAAACCGGCGGGATGAACACCACTTCGCTGCCTTCGCGCAGCGCGTCGTCCCAACTCACGAACGCACCGTCCACGGCCACGCGCAGGCGCTGCGACGGCCAGCGCAGGCCATGCCGCGCGTCGAGTTCGGCATACAGCGCGCGCAGGTCGGCCGCGGCGGTGCGCACCTGTTCGCGCTCGATGCCCGCCGCTTCGCGCAGGCTGGCGAAATACAACACCGTCACCTGCACGCTCATGCCGCATTCCCGACGTCGCGCTTGCCGCCGCGCTTGCCGAGCAATCGGACCGGGCCGATCGTCATCGCGTGGGTCAGCGCCTTGCACATGTCGTAGACGGTCAGCGCGGCGACGCTGGCGCCGGTCAGCGCCTCCATCTCCACACCGGTGCGGTGCACGGTGCGCACCGTGCATTCGATCCGCAGCACTTGCGGCGAGGCCCAGTCGATCGCGAAGCGGCAGCCGTCGATCGGCAGCGGATGGCAGAACGGGATCAGTTCGTGGGTGCGTTTGACCGCCATGGTGCCGGCGATCACCGCGGTGTCGACGATGCCGCCCTTGGCGCTGCGCAGCGCGTCGGCGCGCAATTGCGCGGCCACGGCCGCGGGAAAACGCACGCGCGCCTCGGCCACCGCAACGCGCGCGGTGACCGCCTTGGCCGAGACGTCGACCATCGTCGGCAGTCCCTGCGGGTCCAGATGGGTCAACGTCTTGCTCGCCGCGACGGCGTAGTTGGCCTTTTCTTCGCTCATAGACTGCGCTGCCGCTCCCACGGCACCCTGCTCAGGCGGCGCCGGGAATCGGCGTGCCCTGGTGGAACAGCATGCGCCATTCGCCGTTGCGGCAGCGCCACAACGAACTGCGCAGCGCATGCCGCACCGGCGCGCCGTCGCCATCGCGGCGCTCGCTGCGATAGCGCAACTGCGCCAGATCCGGCGCCGGCAACCACGCCTGCAAGTCGAACGCGCGATAGCGGACCGCGCCGGCCTCTGCGGGCAATGCCTGCAGCAGCGCCTGCCTGTCGATGCTTCGCCCGGACGCACCGAACTCGATGAACGCCTCGTCGAGCAGCGCCGACAACCGCGCGACCGAGGCGCGCGTCGCCGGCTCCAGCAATTCCAGCTCCAGCGCGAACAACCGCTGCTTCAGCGCCTCGTCCATCCCGCTCATCCGCCGATCAGGAACATCTCGACGTGCTTGCCGCGCGCCGCGCGCGCATCGCCGCGCAGTTCGCTGTAGCGGTCGCCACGCTGGCCCCACAGCGCCCGCACGCGCTCGGCCAGCGCATCCTCGCCGCCGGCCAGGGCCGGCTTCAGGTCGGTGCCGGCGGCGGCGAACAGGCAGGTGTAGAGCTGGCCGTCGGCCGACACGCGCGCGCGATGGCAATCGCCGCAGAACGGCGCGCTGACCGAACTGACGAAGCCGATCTCGCCGCCGCCATCGACGAAGGCATGGCGCGCGGCGACTTCGCCGGCGTAGTGCGGATCGAGCGTGCGCAACGGCCAGCGTGCGGCGATGCGCGCGTGCAATTCGGCCGAAGGCACCACCCGTTCGCGGCGCCAGGCATTGCAGGTGCCCACGTCCATGTACTCGATGAAGCGCAGCACGTGGCCGCTGCCGCGGAAATGCGCCAGCAGCGGCAGCACCTGGTCGTCGTTGATGCCGCGCTGGACCACGCAATTGATCTTCACCGGCCCAAGCCCGGCCGCCACCGCCGCGTCGATGCCGGCCAGCACCTGCGCCACGTCGCCGCGATCGCCGGACATGCGCCGGAAGGCCGCCGCGTCGATCGCGTCCAGGCTCACCGTGACCCTGCGCAATCCCGCATCGCGCAGGGCCTGCGCGTGCCGCGCCAGCAGCGAGCCGTTGGTGGTCATGGCCAGATCGTCCAGGCCGGGAATGCGCGCCAGCCGCCGCACCAGTTCGGGCAGGTCGCGGCGCAGCAGCGGCTCGCCGCCGGTCAGGCGCAGCTTGCTGACGCCGTTGCGCACGAAGCCGCGCACCAGCGTCTCGAGTTGTTCGAACGACAACCGCGAGGCCGCATCGAAGCCGTAGTCGTCGGGCACCTTGTCGGCCGGCATGCAGTAACCGCAGCGGAAATTGCAGGCCTCGATCACCGACAGGCGCAGATCGCGCAGCGGCCGCCCCAACCGATCCACCGGCGTGGCAGGCGCCAGCGGCAGCGGCGGTCGCAGCACGGCGCTCATGGCGCCGGCACCTGCGGCGCGCGCGGCGTCTGCAGCGTCACGCACTCGCCCGGCCGCGCGACGCGGTGGCCGCGCGCGCGCAGGGCCTCGGCATCCTCGGCGCTGGCGTAGTGGTACAGCATCATGCGTTGCAGCAACTCGGCGGGATAGTCCCGTTCCAGGTCATCCGCCCCAGTATGCGACGGGTTGCCGTGAAGACCGCAGTCATGCGCGACCAGCTCGCCGTCGCCGGCATAACGGCTCAGCATTTCCGGGATCGGCCGGGTATCGCCGCTCCACACCAGCGCGCCCTGCAGGCGCAGCCCGTAGGCGGTGTCCGGCCAGTGGTGGCGCACCGGGAACACCTCCAGCCGCACCCCGTCGTGCCAGAACGCATCGCCGACCGCGATCAGCTGGAACGCGTCCCAGAAATTGGCGCCGCCCTCGGCCAGCACGTTCGGGTAGTCGCCGATCCGGCGATGCAGCAGCGGCAGCACCGGCGCCGGCACGTAGACCCGCACCTTGCCGCGCCGCGCCGAGAAATAGGCGTCCACGAACAGCCGCTCGAACCCGGCGACGTGGTCCAGGTGCACATGGGTCACGAACAGCGCCTGCGGCATCGCCCCGTAGTGCGCCTGGTAGGCGCTCAGGCCCTCGCCGCCGCAATCGATGCTCAGCCACGGCGCACCGTCGCGCTCGATCGTGGCCATCGGCGACCCCAGCTCCACCGCCGACGCATTGCCGACGCCCTGGAAGCGCAGTGCCCAGGCCATCAGTAGCCCCGGTTCCAGGCCAGGTCGTAGGCGCGGCGCAGGCGCGCGTAGTCCTTGTTGACCTCGTCCACGCTGCGCTCGCCGCGCAGCTTCAGCAGCGAGCGGTGCAGGCGCTTGAGGTTGCGCTCGCGCCAGCGCGTGGCCGGGATGCGCAGCACGCCGCGGTCGAAATCGATCAGCCAGCCGCGGCCGTTGCCGTCGAACAGGATGTTGTGCGCGTTGAGATCGGCGTGATCCAGCCCGGCGCGGTGGAAGCGCGCGACCAGCCGCCCGGTCTCCTCCCACGGCGCGCCGCGCCCGGCGACATGCGCGCGGTCGGCCAGCGAGCGCACCCCTTCCAGCCTTTCCATCAGGATCGCGGCGCGGTAGCGCAGCCCCTGGCGCAGGTAGCAGGCGGCCAGCGGCCGCGGCACCGGCAGCTTGCGCGCGATCAACGCGCGCATCAGCCGGAACTCGGCGAAGCTGCGGGTACGGTCGGCGCCGGACCACAGGTAGCGATCGCGGCTGAGCTTGGCGACCAGGCCGCCGCGCCGGTACTGGCGCAGCACGCAGGCGCCGAACGGGGCATCGACGAACCAGGCGCCGCCGCGGCCGCCCTCGTCCACCGGCCGCGCGCGCTCGGCCCAGTGGGCCGCGGAGAACAGCGCCGGCTCGGCTTGCCGCAGCCGTTGGCGGTCGAACAGAATGGCGCCATAGCCGCGGCCCTCGCGGTACGGCGTCAGCGCTTCGGTGGCGTCGAATGCAACCATTCAGCGAGTCTAACAACACCATGGCAGCAACGCTCCCTTCGCTGTGCCTGTTGCGCCTGTCGGCGCTGGGGGACGTGACCCATGTGGTGCCGCTGGTCCGCACTCTGCAGCGCGCCTGGCCCGCCGCGCCGCCGCTGCACTGGATCATCGACAAGGCCGGGCACAGGCTGCTCGACGGCCTGCCCGGAGTGATTTTCCACGACTACGACAAGCGCAGCGGCCTGGCCGGCATGCGCGCGCTGCGCCGCGACCTGCCGGCGCAGGGCTTCGATGCGCTGCTGCAGATGCAGGTGGCGCTGCGCGCCAACGTGCTGTCCGCGTTCGTGCGCGCGCGCCGCCGCATCGGCTACGACCGCAGCCGCTCCAAGGACCTGCACGGCCTGTTCGTCAACGAGCGCATCCCCGACCGCCCCGGCATCCACGTGCTCGACGCGATCGGCAGCTTCTGCGAACCGCTGGGCCTGCGCCAGAGCGAGGTGCGCTGGGACCTGCCGATTCCCGACGACGCGCACGCCTGGGCGCAGGCGCAATGGCCCGAGGATGGCCGCCCGGCGCTGCTGATCTCGCCCTGCTCCAGCCACGTGCGCCGCAATTGGTACGCCGACCGCTACGCCGCGGTCGCCGACCACGCCGCCGCGCAGGGCTGGCGGGTGGTGCTGTGCGGCGGGCGCAGCGACCTGGAGCGCAGCAGCGCCGATGCCATCGTCGCGGCGATGCGCGCGCCGGTGCTGGACCTGGTCGGGCGCGACACGCTCAAGCAGCTGCCGGCGCTGCTGCAGCGCGCCGCGCTGGTGATGACTCCCGACTCCGGCCCGATGCACATCGCCAATGCCGTGGGCAGCAAGGTGCTGGGCCTGCACGCGGCCAGCAACCCGCGCCGCAGCGGCCCGTATTCGGACATCCGCTACTGCGTGGACAAGTACGACGCGGCGGCGCGCAAGTTCCTCGGCAAACCGGCCGAACACCTGAAATGGGGCAGCAAGATCGAAGTCGACGCGGTGATGGCGCTGATCGGCGTGGACGACGCGATCGCCGCGTTCGAGCGCTACCGCGCCGACCAGGGCATGTAAGCCGGCTTGTGCGCGGGCCGAGCGCGGCCTTACCATGCGCGAGCGCGTCCGCCACCGTTTCGGTCTGCGGACGCCGCCGTAAGCGTTTACGTCAAGCAACGCGCCAACCGCGCCGGATTCGTCCGGGGCCGTTTCCCGTCAGCGCCTCGGCGCCCACGGGTGGCGCCTTTGCTTCGACCGGCTTACGGAGTTCGCACCATGTCCCGTTCCCCTCGGTTTTTCCCGCGCAAGCTGCATCCCCGCCATGCCGGCTGGGTGATGCCGCTATTGTTGTCGATCCTGATGACCTGCGTGGTCTCGATGATCAGTACCCTGCGCACGGTCGGCCTGGCGCCGGGCGTGTACGCGCTGTGGCTGGGCGCCTGGGCGTTGTCGTGGCTGATCGCCTTCCCCACCCTGCTGCTGGCGTTGCCGCTGGTGCGGCGGCTGACCGCACTCCTGGTCGCCCGCGCCTGATCCACCCGTTCCTGGCCCGCACGGGCCGCACCGGGAGGCGGCAACGCCTCCCGGATGCTTCGCTCAGGACGCCGCGCCGCGGTAGTCCTGGTAGGACTTCTCTTCGACGTAGCTGGAGCCCAGCGCCAGGTTGATCTCCTTCTTGATCCGCGCGCGCTCGTCGTTCTCGTAGTACACGCTGCGGGCGAGCTTGATGAATTCCTCGTCGAAGGCCTGCGCCTTCTCCTTGATCCGGATCTCGTCCTCGATCACCCACAGGCGCTCGTTGACCGCCTTCAGCTCCAGGCGCAGGCGGGCGACGTCGCCGCTGGCGGCCGGATGCGCCATCCAGGTCTTTTCCAGCGCCGACAGCTCCGCGCGCACGTTGGCCAGCTTGGCCGCATCGCCGATGCGCTCGGACTTGATCTGCAGGATGGCGATCTTGTCGAGCAGTTCGCCGAAGGACACGGGGACGAGGATTTCGGACATGGGCACACCCAGGCGAGAGTTGAGAGGAAGTGTAACGAGCAGGCCTTAAAGCCATGTCGGCGCGGCGTGGCCGCGGCCGTCAAAAAACAAAAGGCCCCTGACGGGGCCTTCTGCGCACGGACGATACTGCTGCCGCAAAACTGGCGGGAAGGGGGGGATTCGAACCCCCGAGGCGCTATAAACGCCTGCCTGATTTCGAGTCAGGTACATTCAACCGCTCTGCCACCTTCCCGGGTGGTCCCCGGCGGACCGGGGGCGTGCATCATACGGTTCCCGCCGCGCGCGGACAAGCGCCACGTCGCAAGGCAGCGCGGCGCCCGCCCTGGTAGCGCCATGAACCCCGCCTGCCCCGTGGCGCGACCAACGATTGCCTGATGTCCGCTTGGCCGCGATGATGCCGTTTGAATGACAGGAAGCCGGGCCGGCCGCGGGCACGCAATGATCGAATTCGGACACCTCACCCACGTCGGCCTGCGCCGCGAACTCAACGAGGACACCTATTACGGCGACAACGAGCTCGGCCTGTGGCTGGTCGCCGACGGCATGGGCGGCCATGCCTGCGGCGAGGTGGCCAGCGCGCTGGCGCGCGAGGCCATCGTCCGCGAGGTGCGCAGCGGCACGCCGCTGGCGCAGGCGATCCGCATCGCCGACGAAGAGATCATCCGCGCCTCGCGCCGGCGCAACGACACCTTGCCGATGGGCACCACCGTGGTCGCCGCGCGCGTGCAGGGCAACCGCTTCGAGGTGGCCTGGGTCGGCGACAGCCGCGCCTACCTGTGGCGCGACGGCAAGCTGGCCCAGCTCAGCCAGGACCACAGCTACGTGCAGGAACTGATCGCGCAGGGCGCGCTGACCGCCGAGCAGGCGCGCGCGCACCCGCACCGCAACGTGGTCACCCAGGCGCTGGGCGTGACCGATCCGCTGCACCTCAACGTGGCCACGATGACCGGCGAACTGCGCCCGGGCATGCAGTTGTTGCTGTGCAGCGACGGGCTGACCGAGGAAGTGGACGACCCCGGCATCGCCGCCACGCTCGGCTACGACGACTGCAGCGCGCAGGAATGCGTGGACACGCTGGTGGCGGCCGCGCTGGACGGCGGCGGCTCGGACAACATCACCGCGATCCTGGTGCGCTGCCACTGAGCGCAGGCTGGTGGCGCGACCGGCGCCGGGCGCGAGCGCGGGAGCGGCAGGTCGGCGGCAGGTCGGCGGCATCGACGCCGCCGCGGCGCCCAGGCGACGCCCCTGTCTTTCTCGAAGCGCTGTGCGCTGCCGCTGCGCCAGCACCCAGCTTCCTTGCGCGGCCATGCCGTTGCGCCGGCGCGCGCCCAGACCGGCGGTCGCGCTGCTTTGCGTGGGTCGCTCCTGCGCAAGCGCTGCTGCACCAGCGTGGCGAATCCCCAGGATGGACAAACCCCAAGGGACCCACGCCGACACATGCCGCATCCCCGCGCTGCGGCTGCTCAGCCAGCCACGGCCTCGGCGAGCGCCGGCTCGGCGGCGTCCCACAGCGCGCGTCCGGCCTTCTTGCGCAGCTTTTCCAGCCGCGCCTGGTGCGCCTCCAGTTCCGATGCGGTCGGCAGCACCCGCGGCCGCGGCAGCAACGTCGCCATGTCGAACACCGCGCGTTGACCATCGGCGTGGTTGCCGCGCTCGTCGGCCAGGGCGAAGCCGATCTCCTCCTGCCCCGAGGTCAGCGCGATGTAGACATCGCTGAGGATCTGCGCATCGAGCAGCGCGCCGTGCAGTTGCCGGTGCGAGTTGTCCACACCCAGCCGCTTGCACAGCGCGTCCAGCGAATTGCGCTGGCCCGGGAAGCGCTCGCGCGCCAGCAGCAGCGTGTCGATGACCGTGGCGCGGTCGAGGACGCGCCCGTAAGAGTCGCCCAGCCGCGACAGTTCGTAGTCGAGGAAGCCCAGATCGAACGAGGCGTTGTGGATGATCAGCTCGGCGCCGTCGATGAACGCCAGGAACTCGTCCACCACCTCGTAGAACTCCGGCTTGTCGGCGAGGAATTCCAGGGTCAGGCCGGTGACTTCCTGCGCGCCGGGTTCGAAGTCGCAGTCCGGGCGCAGGTAGCGGTGGAAGTTGCGCCCGCTGGGGCGGCGCTCGAGCAGTTCCACCGCGCCGATTTCGACGACGCGGTTGCCCTTCTTCCATTCCAGGCCAGTGGTTTCGGTATCGAGGATGATCTGACGCATGGGGCTCGCTGCAGGATGAGGCGTGGGAAGGATCAGGACGCGACCGCGGCGCCGCCGGCGCGCACCCGCAGCGCCTGGTTGCGCGCCAGCACGTCCACCCGCTCGTTGTCCGGATCGCCGCTATGGCCCTTGACCCAGCGCCAGTCGATCGTGTGCCGCTGCGCGGCGGCGTGCAGCCGCTCCCACAGGTCGCGGTTCTTGACCGGATCGCCACCGGCGGTCTTCCAGTGCCGCCGCACCCAGCCCGGCATCCATTCGGTGATGCCCTGGCGCACGTACTGCGAATCGGTATGCAGCACGATCTGGCACGGCTCGCTGAGCGTCTCCAGCGCCATGATCGCGGCCATCAGCTCCATGCGGTTGTTGGTGGTATGCGCCTCGGCGCCGGCGACTTCGCGCTCCAGGCCCTTGTAGCGCAGCAGCGCGGCCCAGCCGCCGGGGCCGGGATTGCCGAGGCAGGCGCCGTCGGTATGGATATCAACAGTCTTCATGGTCGTCCAGGAATCAGATGGAGGCGGCCGAACCGCGCCAGCGTACCGGCGCGCGCAACGGAATGGGACCGATGCCGGCGGCCGTGCGTTTTTCCGCCTGCAGCAGGCACACCGCACGCAGCGGCGCGCCGGAGGTCGCCGAGCCGACGCCGCTGCGGGTCGGCCAGACCGGACCCAGATAGCGCAGCGGGTCGGTGCATGGCAGCCCGACCTGCTCCAGCAGGCCGCGCCAGCTACCCGGCGGCCGCGCCACCAGGCCCTGCCGGCGCCAGCGCAGCCGGTACGGGCTCACCGCGTTGAGCGCGAACAGCCACAGCCGCCCGCCCGGCAGCAGCACCCGCTCGCATTCTTCCAGCAACGCCGCGGCGTCGGCGCCGAGCACATGCTGCAGCACGATCGCGTTGACGCTTTCCGAGGGCAGCGGCAGCGGCAGCCGGCACACCAGGTCGCCGGCATAGCCGCGCACGGTGCGATGCAGGCGTACGCCGCGCCCCGGCAGCTCGCGCGCCAGCGGCGCGAACGGCACCGGCGCCAGCCACAACCAGGGCTGCGCGGGGCGTCCGAGCAAGGCCTCCAGGATCAACGGCTGCTCGGCCTGCAGCAGTTGCTGTGCCACCGCCGTATCAAACCAGGATGAGACGGCGGCTTGACGAGGGAACGGGGTGGCAGGCATGGTGCCAATTCTATGCGACTGATCGCCCTGCCCGCATTCCAGGATAATTACATCTGGGCGATCGCCGCCGCGGATGGCCGCGCCTTGCTGGTCGACCCCGGCCAGGCCGAGCCGGTGTTCGAGGCCGCCGCGCAAGGCCTGCAACCGGCCGCGGTACTGCTGACCCACCATCACGACGACCACATCGGCGGCGTGGCCGCCTTGCGCGAGCGCTGGCCGGACCTGCCGGTGTACGCCCCGGAAGACCCGCGGATCCCGTTCGCCAGCCAGCGTGTCGGCGACGGCGAGCGCGTCCAGATGCTGCATTGGGAGTTGCAGACCCTTGCCGTGCCTGGGCATACGCGCACGCACGTGGCCTATGTCGGCCATGGTCATCTGTTCAGCGGCGATACGCTGTTCAGCCTGGGCTGTGGACGCATGTTCGAAGGTACGCCCTCCCAGATGTTGGGTTCGCTGCAACGGCTGGCCGCTCTCCCGGGCGCCACGCTGGTGTGTTGCGGACACGAATACACCCTGGCCAATGCGGCATTCGCCGTCACGGTCGATCCCACCAACGCTGCCTTGCGGCAGCGCCATCAGGAAGTCCAGGCCATGCGTCATGCCGCCCGTCCCACTGTTCCCGTCAGTCTCGCCAGCGAAGTGGCGACCAATCCGTTCCTGCGCACCGCCTCGGCGGCGATCCAGCAGGCGGTCGGCGCCAGGCTCGGCCGCGGCGCCCGCGACGAAGTGGAAGTATTCGCCGAATTAAGGCGCTGGAAAGACGATTTTCGCGCATGAGGTCGCTGCTTTTGACGGCGGCGCTGACGCTGGCGATCGCCTCGGCAGCCCCTTCCGCGAATGCGGCGGCCCCCATCGGTGCGGCGCTGGAGCAGACCGTCGCCGGACTGAACGTGTTGCCGATGGACGCCGCCGCGCTGCCGCCGGCGACCACGCGTAACGGCCACACCATCCTCGCCAGCTTCCGCGACGGCCTGGCCGACGCGCAGTGCGACGGCGGCGACACCGATGCGCGCTGGAAGCAGCAGTTCTCGCGCGCGCCGGCGCGGCTGGCCAACGAGGACGAGGACGTGCTGCCGCTGTTCGGCTACGTGGTGGACGAATTGCGTGCCGCCGACCTGCCGACCGAGTTCGCGCTGATCCCGTTCGTGGAGAGCGGCTACCGCCCCGCCGCGCGCAACAGCGGCGGTCCGGCCGGGCTGTGGCAGTTCATCGCCGATACCGCCCGCAACCACGACGTGCCGGTCGAAGGCGGCTACGACGGCCGCCTGTCCGCAGTGGACTCCACCCGCGCCGCGGTGCGTTATCTGAAGACCTTGCACGGCATGTTCGGCGGCGACTGGCGCCTGGCGATCATGGCCTACAACGCCGGCGAATACCGCGTGCTGCAGTCGATGCGCCGCGCCGGGATGAACGCGCAGAACGCGCAGCCGGCCAAGTTGCCGGGGCTGTCGCCGATCACCTATGCCTACGTCGAGAAGCTGCACGCGCTGGCTTGCGTGCTGGAGCAGGCGCAGACCCGCGACGAATGGATGGCCTCGCTGGACCGCGAGGTGCCGATCCTGCAAGCGCGCACCCTGCCCGCCGGCATGGCGCTGGACGAGTGGGCGCAGCAGCAGGCGCTGCAGGGCAACCAGGTCGCGCGGCTGAACCCGGCGCTGGGCAGCGCACGCAGCAGCAGACGCGCGCTGCCGGTCCTGGCGCCGGTCGGCAACGGCAGCAGCAGCGCCACGTCCGCCGCCGATGCCATGGCCGCGGCGACGCAGCCGCAGGCCGAAGCACCGGCGACGCGTGCCGTCGCCAGCATCGCCGAGCCCACCCCGCCGCGCATTCGCTCGCGTACGCCATCGGCGCGGCGCACCCACACGGTCCGCGACGGCGACACCGCCTGGACCATCGCCAAGCGCTACGGCATCACCGTGCAGACGCTGTTGGCGAAGAACGGCCTGTCCGCGCGCAGCGTGCTGCGCCCGGGCATGGTGCTGAGCTACGAGGAATAGGCACAGGGAGCCGGCGAGACCGCGAGAGCGGCAACCGGCAGCGCTGCCGACCCCGGCCAACGCAGGATGCCACTTGCGGGAGCGACTGAAATCGCTCCAACAGCTTGGCGAACAGTTGAGAGAAGCGAGAGCGTCAAGCGCTCCCGCCTTGGTCAGCGCCGCGGTCCAAGGCAGGCATGGGCCGCCCCATGTCGCCAGCGATCATGGCCAACGGCGCTGACGCTGCCGAGCGCGACCGCCCTGCACGTGCGTCACGCGCCCGCACCGATGGCCCGCGCGCGCGTCAGCGGCCACACCGCGCGCACTGGCGCTCCCTTCTCCCCTCGGGAGAAGGTGCCCCGAAGGGGCGGATGAGGGTACGACGCACCAGCGCATGCGCGAAGCACCTGCACACTTCCTTGCCGCCCTTGCGGCCCTGCCGCAGCGACCGCGTCACGACGCATGATCGCGCGGCACATCACCGCACATCCGAATGTCCCAAGTGATCCCTAGTGCTCCGTGTGCCGGAGTGCCGAATGTCTCAAGTGCCCGGAGTGCAGACCCACAAACGAACAAACCCGGCAGGACCGGGCTTGTTCGCATCACGCATCGGCGCAGACGGCGATTACAGATCCGCTTCCTGCACGCTGACCTTGTAGCGCTTGCGCATCGCATCGATATACGCCTTCGCCGCGGCGGCGCCTTCGATCTGGCCCAACTGCTGCTTCAGCGTCGCCTGCTGTTCCGCCGGCACCTTGCTCAGGTCGCCCGGATTCACCTTGTTGAGCACGAACAGCGCGTAGCGCTTGGCGCCGCCCGGCACGCCGTTCGCCGACAGCTCGACCTTGCCTACCGACGGCTTGCCCGCGGCCGGCAGCGGCGCGCTGAAGATCGCGCGGTTGGCTTCCGGGCTCGGCATCGGCACGGTGCGCGGCAGCCCCGGCATCGGGTTGATCTGCAGCTTCTCCGGGCCGGCCAGCACCTGCAGCGTTTCGCCCTTGCGCAGCTTCTCCAGCAGCGCGTCGGCCTTCGCCGCGGCCGCCTTGGCGGTGCGATCGGCATGCACCGCGGCCACCACCTGCTCGCGCACCTTGGCCAGCGGCTGGGTCTGCTCGGGCAGGTGCTGGGTGACGCGGATCAGCACGCTGTGGTTCGGGCCCAGGGTGATCGGATCGCTGACCGTGCCGTCCTGCACCAGCGTGTCGGAGAACGCCGCGCGCAGCACCGCCGGCTGCGCGGCGACGCCGCTGGCGTCGGCGCGCGAGAACGGTCCCAGGGTCTGCACCGGCAAGCCAACGTCCTTGGCCGCCGGCGCCAGCGCGGTCGGGTTCTTCAGCACAAGGTCGACCAGCTTGCCGCTCAGATCGCTGTAGACCTTCTCGTTGTCGGCCTGCAGCTGCTCGCCGGCCAGCTGGTCGCGCACCTGCTCGAAACTCTTGCCCTGGCCGCCCTTGATCTCGCGCAGCTGGATCACGTGGTAGCCGAACTCGCTCTTCACCGGGCCGACGATGTCGCCGGCCTTCATCGCGAACAAGGCGTCCTCGAACGGCTTGATCATCACGCCCCGCTCGACCCAGCCCAGGTCGCCACCGGCATTCTTGGAACCCGGATCCTCGGAATTGGCGCGGGCCAGCGCGGCGAAATCGGCGCCAGGCTGCCTGGCCTCGGCCGCGAGCTTGGCGGCCTTGGCCTCGGCCGCCTTCTGCGAGGCGGGATCCTTGCCGGCGCTGATCAGGATGTGCGAGGTCAGGCGCTGATCGGGCTCGACGAAACGGGCCTGCTCGTCCTCGTAGCGCTTGCGCAGCGTCGCCTCGTCGGCCGGCTTGGCCGCCGGCAGCTTGCTCGCGTCCAGTTCGACGTATTCGATCGACACCCGCTCCGGCTGCTTGAAGTCGGCCTGGTGCGCGTCGTACCACTGCTGCACCTGCGCGTCGCTGACCGGGGTGGTGTCGGCCGGCTGTTCCGGCAACAGCGCAAGGTCAACGTCGCGGGTTTCGCCGAGCATCTTCAGCAGGCGCTCGGTTTCCTGCCGGGTCGCGAACGCCGACTCCATCAGCGCCGACGGGATCAACGACTGCTGCATGCCGTCGCGCACCAGCTGGTCGAACATCGCCGGCGTCCGCGGCGGCATGGTCGAGGCCAACGCCAGGCGGTAACGTTCCGGATCGAACTTGCCGTCCTTCTGGAACGCCGGAATGGTGCTGATGTAGTCGCGTATCGCGGCATCGCCGACGACCACGTGCGCCTGCTCGGCGGCCAGCTTCACCACCTGCTCGTCGATCAACTGGTCGAGCACCTTGCGCTTGTTGTCGGCGCTCTCGAACTCGCGCGGATCGAAGTTCTCGCCCTGCTGCTCGCGCGCCTGCTGCCGCGCTTCCTCGAAGCGCGCACGGAACTGCTCGGTGCTCACCTCGTGGTGACGCCACAGCAGCGAGGCCGGCCACCACGACGGTGCCGACGACCACCATGACGGCGGCGCCTGTACCTTGGCGACGTTGTTGGCACCGACGCCACCGAGATAACTGCTGTCGATGACGAACAGGAACGGAATCATCAACAGGCCGATGATCGCGGTGGCGATCCAGCCCGAGGTCTTTTCGCGGAGTTTCTGCAGCATTGGTTGGGAACCGAGGCCTGTTGGCGAGCCGCGCAGTTTAACCCGCTTCATGCCCTGCGGCGGAATGGCGTGCCGCGGGACCTGGCCCGCAAGAACATCCGCGGCGCGCGCGGCCATGCCAGGCGGCGCACTCCGGAAAAAAGAAACCCCCGATCGCTCGGGGGTTTCGCGTACAAAACTGGCGGAGTGGACGGGACTCGAACCCGCGACCTCCGGCGTGACAGGCCAGCATTCTAACCGACTGAACTACCACTCCGCTTTTTGAACGGAGGCAGGCACGAGGCCCGCAATCTCTGGGTATCTGCGCAGCGCAGGGCGCGGCGGATGCTTCGAGAAACGAAACCCCCGATTTCTCAGGGGCTTCGGTGCAACTGGCGGAGTGGACGGGACTCGAACCCGCGACCTCCGGCGTGACAGGCCAGCATTCTAACCGACTGAACTACCACTCCGCTTTTGAAACTTGTCGCTCGGTGCCCTGGTGGGTGCTGAGGGTTTCGAACCCCCGACCCTCTCCGTGTAAAGGAGACGCTCTACCGCTGAGCTAAGCACCCTAGCGAGTCGATTAGTTTACGGCATCCTTCAGCGCTTTGCCAGCCTTGAAGGTCGGATTCTTCGACGCGGCGATCTTGATCGAGTCGCCGGTCTTCGGGTTGCGGCCGGTGCGCTCGGCACGGTCGCGCACCTGGAAGGTGCCGAAGCCCACGAGGGTCACGCTGTCGCCCTTCTTGAGCGCCTTGGTGACTTCGGACACGAAGGCGTCGACGGCGCGACCGGCTTCGGCCTTGGAGATATCCGCAGCGGCGGCGATAGCGTCGTTCAGTTCGGCTTTATTCATTTCTTGATGACTCCATGTGCGGCAGAAAACCGCGGAATTGAGGATCGGGTGTCGGCTTGGCCTGCCTCGTCTGCGACGAGACCCCGATTGATTTTTTTACTACCAAGCACGCGCGTTCGCAGTGCTCGCAAGTCGTGCATTTATACCAGCGCCCCCCCACCCGCGCAAGCCGAAAAGCCAGCAACGGCGCGGGTTTGAGCCACTTGGGCGGATACGGTTCAGCGCCTTTCAGTGCTTGACGCGCGCGCTCGAGGATGCTTTCGGCTTGGGCTTGCGCCGCACCGGCGCAGCTTCGCCGGCGGCGGCGGCCTTCGGCTTCAACGGCGTCTCCAGCGCCAGGTCGAGCACTTCGTCGATCCACTTGACCGGCACGATCTTCAGGTCGCGGGTGACGTTGTCCGGAATGTCGGCCAGATCCTTGCGGTTCTCCTCCGGGATGATCACCGTATGGATGCCGCCGCGCAGCGCCGCCAGCAGCTTCTCCTTGAGCCCGCCGATCGCCGAGACGCGGCCGCGCAAGGTGATCTCGCCGGTCATCGCCACATCGGCCTTGACCGGCACCTTGGTCAGCATCGACACCAGCGAGGTCACCATCGCGATACCGGCGCTGGGGCCGTCCTTCGGCGTGGCGCCGTCGGGCACGTGCAGATGCACGTCGTGCTTCTGCAGGAAGTCGACCTCGATGCCGAGCCGCTCGGCGCGCGAACGCACCACCGACAGCGCCGCCGAGGCCGATTCCTTCATCACGTCGCCGAGCTGGCCGGTCAGGATCACCGCGCCCTTGCCGGGAACCAGGGTCGATTCGATCTGCAGCAGATCGCCGCCGACTTCGGTCCAGGCCAGGCCGGTGACCAGGCCGACTTCGTTCTGCTCCTCGGCACGGCCGAAATCGAAGCGGCGCACGCCCAGGTACTTGTCCAGGTTCTTGGAGCCGACGCTGACCCGCGCCTTGTCCTTGCGCACCGCCGCGCCCTTCTTCGCCGGCGCCTTCTTGGCCACCGCCGGCTGCGGACCGGCCAACGCGATTTCCTTGACCACCTTGCGGCAGATCTTGGCGACTTCGCGCTCGAGGTTGCGCACGCCGGACTCGCGCGTGTAGTAGCGCACGATGTCGCGGATCGCGTCGGCCGCGATCTCCAGCTCGTCGCCCTTCAGGCCGTTGGCCTTCAGTTGCTTGGGCACCAGGTAGCGCATGGCGATGGCGAGCTTCTCGTCCTCGGTGTAGCCGGGGATGCGGATCACCTCCATGCGGTCGAGCAGCGGGCCGGGGATGTTCAGCGAGTTGGAGGTCGCCACGAACATCACTTCGGACAGGTCCAGGTCCACTTCCAGGTAGTGGTCGTTGAAGGCGTTGTTCTGCTCGGGATCGAGCACTTCCAGCAGCGCCGAGGACGGATCGCCGCGGAAGTCCATCGACATCTTGTCGATCTCGTCGAGCACGAACAGCGGATTCTTGCTGCCGACCTTGTTGAGATTCTGCACGATGCGGCCCGGCATCGAGCCGACGTAGGTACGCCGGTGCCCGCGGATCTCCGCCTCGTCGCGCACGCCGCCGAGCGACATGCGCACGAACTTGCGGTTGGTCGCCTTGGCGATGGACTGGCCGAGCGAGGTCTTGCCGACGCCGGGCGGGCCGACCAGGCACAGGATCGGACCCTTCATCTGCTTCACCCGCGACTGCACCGCCAGATATTCCAGGATGCGGTCCTTGACCTTCTCCAGGCCGTAGTGGTCGGCGTCCAGCGTTTCCTGCGCGACCTTCAGGTCCTTGCGCACCTTGCTGCGCTTCTTCCACGGCACGCCCAGCAGCCAGTCGAGATAGTTGCGCACGACCGCGGCCTCGGCCGACATCGGCGACATCTGCTTGAGCTTGTTGAGCTCGGCCTTGGCCTTGGTTTCCACCGGCTTGGGCATGCCCGCCTCGGCGATCTTGCGCGCCAGTTCTTCCAGCTCGCCGGGCGCGTCGTCCAGATCGCCCAGTTCCTTCTGGATCGCCTTCATCTGCTCGTTGAGGTAGTACTCGCGCTGGCTCTTCTCCATCTGCGACTTGACCCGGCCGCGGATGCGCTTCTCCAGCTGCTGCACGTCGATCTCGCCGTCGACCAGGCCGACCAGCGTCTCCAGCCGCTCGCCCACTTCCAGGGTTTCCAGCAGGCGCTGCTTGTCGGCCAGGCGCACGCCGATGTGCGCGGCGATGGTGTCGGCCAGGCGCCCGGGCTCGTCGATGCCCGACAGCGTCTGCAGCAGTTCCGGCGGCAGCTTGCGGTTGGTCTTGACGTACTGCTCGAACAGCGACATCAGCGAACGCGCGATCGCCTCGACCTCGCGCTCCTCGCGCGACTCGGCCGCATCGATCTCGCTGCCTTCGCCCTGCAGCGCGCCGTCGCGTTCGACCACCTTGTCGACGCTGACCCGCGACAGTCCCTCGACCAGCACCTTGATGGTGCCGTCGGGCAGCTTCAGCAATTGCAGGACCTGCGCCAGGGTACCGACGTTGTACAGGTCGGCGGCCACCGGGTCGTCGGTCTCGGCGGATTTCTGCGCGACCAGCAGAATGCGCTTGTCGGCGTCCATCGCGTGCTCGAGCGCGCGCATCGATTTGTCGCGGCCGACGAACAGCGGGATGACCATGTGCGGGAAGACCACGACGTCGCGCAACGGCAGGACCGGCAGGTCGAGGACTTCGGATTTGGACTGGGCCATGAGGGTTCCGATGTGGGGTGCGGGAATGCGGAAAGGCGGGCATAAAAATGCCGATGGCCCCGTTATGGGGCCATCGGCTGGATGATGCAAGGGCAGCGAAAAAGCCCCTTTTCTTTCAAGCGCTTAGCCAGCCGCGAGGACCGCGGCGCAACCGCGCCGTAGGTTCACCGGACACTCACTCGGCGGAGGCCACCTTCGGCGCCGGCGGCGGGGTCTGGTAGATCAGGTACGGCTCGGACTTGTGTTCGATCACCGACTCGTCCACCACCACCTTGCTGACGTTTTCCTGCGACGGCAACTCGTACATCGTGTCCAGCAGCACCGACTCGACGATGGTGCGCAGGCCGCGCGCGCCGGTCTTGCGCTTGAGCGCCTTCTTGGCGATGGCCAGCAGCGCGTCGGGCCGGAATTCCAGCTCCACGCCTTCCATCTCGAACAGCTTCTTGAACTGCTTGGTGATCGCGTTCTTCGGCTCGGTCAGGATCCGGATCAGCGCCGGCTCGTCCAGTTCCTCGAGCGTGGCGACCACCGGCAGGCGGCCGACGAACTCGGGGATCAGGCCGAACTTGATCAGGTCTTCCGGCTCCACTTCGGCCAGGATCTTGCCGACTTCGCGCTTGCGCTCGGAACTCTTCACCTTGGCGCCGAAGCCGATGCCGCCGACGTCGTTGGAGCGCTGCTGGATCACCTTGTCCAGGCCGGCGAACGCGCCGCCGCAGATGAACAGGATGTTCTTGGTGTCCACCTGCAGGAACTCCTGCTGCGGATGCTTGCGCCCGCCCTGCGGCGGCACCGACGCCACGGTGCCTTCGATCAGCTTCAGCAGCGCCTGCTGCACGCCTTCGCCGGACACGTCGCGGGTGATCGACGGGTTCTCGCTCTTGCGCGAGATCTTGTCGATTTCGTCGATGTAGACGATGCCCTGCTGCGCCTTGTCGACATCGTAGTCGCACTTCTGCAACAGCTTCTGGATGATGTTCTCCACGTCCTCGCCGACATAGCCGGCTTCGGTCAGCGTGGTCGCATCGGCGATCGTGAACGGCACGTTGAGCAGGCGCGCCAGCGTTTCGGCCAGCAGCGTCTTGCCCGAACCGGTCGGACCGACCAGCAGGATGTTGGACTTGGCCAGCTCGACTTCGTCGTTCTTCTGCCGGCTCTCGATGCGCTTGTAGTGGTTGTACACGGCCACGGCGAGCGTGCGCTTGGCGCGCAGCTGCCCGATCACGTACTGGTCCAGCACCTCGAGGATTTCCTTGGGCTTGGGCAGGCTGCTGCGTGCGGACTGCGCCTTCTCCTCCAGCTCCTCGCGGATGATGTCGTTGCACAGCTCGACGCATTCGTCGCAGATGAACACGCTCGGCCCGGCGATCAGCTTACGGACCTCGTGTTGACTCTTGCCGCAGAACGAGCAGTACAGAATCTTGTTGCTGTCGCCGGAACGGCCTTGCCGGTCTTCGCTCATTGCTTCGCTTACCCAGTTACCCCACCCGATGAACGGGGGTTCGATTTCGAGAATAGCACAGGGCCGGGAGGACGCTAGCCCGACCCCGGCCCTGCGGAATACGCTGCGTTTTGCAGTACATGCAAGCCTTATGCCGGCTGGATCGACTCTTCCGGACGGCGCTCCAGCACCTGGTCGACCAGCCCGTAGGCCTGCGCGTCGACGGCGCTCTTGAAGTTGTCGCGCTCGGTATCGCGGGCGATGGTTTCCAGCGACTGGCCGGTGTGCTTGGCCAGGATTTCGTTCAGCCGCGCGCGCAGGGTCAGGATCTCGCGCGCGTGGATGTCGATGTCGGTGGCCTGGCCCTGGAAGCCGCCCAGCGGCTGGTGGATCATCACCCGCGAATTCGGCAGCGCGTAACGCTTGCCTGCCGCACCCGAGGCCAGCAGCAGCGCGCCCATCGAGGCGGCCTGGCCGATGCAGATGGTGCTCACGTCCGGCTTGATGTACTGCATGGTGTCGTAGATCGCCATGCCGGCGGTGACCACGCCGCCCGGCGAGTTGATGTAGATGTTGATGTCCTTTTCCGGGTTGTCCGCTTCCAGGAACAGCATCTGCGCCACGATCACGTTGGCCATGTGGTCGTCGATCGGACCGACCAGGAAGATCAGCCGCTCCTTCAGCAGGCGCGAATAGATGTCGTAGGCACGCTCGCCGCGGCTGGTCTGCTCGACCACCATCGGAACCAGATTCAACGCCTTGGTCACATTGTCCACGCGGGAACTCCTGCTTTGTGTAGTACCTGCACGGGGATGTGCAGGGCTTCGCATCTTGTCGCGCCCCCACGGCTGCGGGGGCCTGGATTGCGTCTCCAACCCGCATGCAATATGCAGGCCGCCGCAAAGCGACGCCTTACTGGCGGATCGCTTCCTGGAACGTCATCGCCTGCTCGGTGTGCTGGGCGCGCTCGGCGATCCAGTCGATCACCTGCTCTTCCATCACACGGCTCTGCAGTCCCCCCATCAATTGGGGATCGTTGCGGTACATCTCAATGACCTGCTCCGGCTCTTCGTAGGTCGAGGCGATCAGGCGCAGGGTTTCCGAGACCCGCTTGGGGTCCAGGCGCAGCTCGTTGCGGCGGGCGACCTCGCCGACCAGCAGGCCGACCAGCACGCGCTTGCGCGCCGCGTCCACGAAGCCCTGGTGGGCGTCGTCCGGCACCTGGCCCGGGTCGCGGCCGGAGCGGCGCAGCTGTTCCACCTGCTGCGCCAGCATCGAACGCGCCTCGTTCTCGACCAGCCGCGGCGGCATTTCCACCGACGCGTAGGCGGCGATCAGCTGCTCGCCGACCTCGCGGCGCAGCCGGTTCATCAGCGCGCCCTTGAGCTCGCGCTCCAGGTTGATGCGGATGTCCTTGCGGAACTGCTCGGCATCGCCGCTCTTCACACCGAAGCTCTTGATGAACTCCTTGTCCACCTCCGGCAGCACCGGCGCGGCGACGTCGACCGCCTTCACGTGCACCTGGACCTGCTTGCCGGCGAACTGCGGCACGCGCCAGTCGGCCGGGAAATCGACGGTCAGGGTCTTTTCCTCGTCCCTGGACAGGCCGACCAGGCCCTGCTCGATCGCCGGGAACATGACGCCCGAGCCGATCACGCTGCTGCCCTTCTCCACGCCTTCGGCGGGCAGGCGCTCGTCGCCGGCCTGCGACCAGGTTTCCAGGGTCACCAGGTCGCCGTCCTGCGCCGGACGCCCGGCGGGCTGCCAGGTGCGGCGCTGCAGGCGCAGGTTCTCGATCATCTGCTCGATGTCGGCGTCGGTGACCTCGGCGGTGTGGCGGATCACTTCCAGCTTGGCCACGTCGATGTCGCCGAACTCCGGCACCACTTCGAAGGTGGCCACGAACTGCAGTTCGTTGTCGCCGGCGCGGTCGATGCGCGGGTTGCCGGCCAGGCGCAGTTCGTGCTCGCGCACCGCCGAGTCGAAGGTCTCGCGCAGCAGGCCGTCCAGCGCCTCGGCGCGGATCTGCGGCCCGAAGCGCTGCTCGATCACCTTCGGCGGGATCTTGCCGGGACGGAAGCCCTTGATCCGCGCGGTGCGCGCGACCTCGCGCAGGCGGCCGCCGATATGGGTTTCCAGGCGCTCCTCCGGCAGGGTGAAGGTCAGACGCCGTTCCAAGGTACCGGTGGTTTCGATCGAAGCTTGCATGTGGACTCCTGCCACCGGGAGCCCGCGGCTCTCGGCACGATGTAGAAAAATACGGGTTGACGCGGGCACGGGACGGCCGCCGCAGCCGGATAGTTTCGCCTATTCCCGCGGTGCCTGCCAGCGCACCCGGTCGGCCGGCGCCGCTGCAGGCCTGGCGCGGCGGGGGTGCGGGGGGTGCATGGAGTGCGGCGGGCCGCGCAAGCGGCGCCGGAATGGTGCGAAAGAGGGGACTCGAACCCCTACGCCTTGCGGCACTGGTACCTAAAACCAGGGCGTCTACCAATTCCGCCACTTTCGCGCTGCGGCGCCGGAAGCGCTCGCCCGCGCATTGTTGCAGGCCTGCCGGCAAAGAAAAAGGCATCCGTCGGAGCCGATGCCGCTCCGCTCGATCCACCGCCGAGGAGCCGACGCTTGCGCAGCGATCGAAAACCGATGCCGCCCGGGCGTGCGATCAATGACTTACGCGGGTCGGAGCCGCCAATGACCCGCCATGCGCAGAGCGCCACCCCGGGTTCGACCATCCCCCTGCCGACGACGCAAAGCGCAGCCTGTTTCAGCCCCGGCCGCCCTTGGGCGCTCTGCGCCGCCCCCGCACCGCCGCTGGCGCCAGCACGAACGCCAGCGACATCGGCCGATCGCGCGACGGATCGCGCGGGCGGCTCAGCAGGTCGCATAGCCGCCCCAGCAGCGCATTGGCCTCGGCCAGTTCCGCCTGGTTGAGCCAGCCCTTGTTGCGCGCCGCCCACAGTTGCCGGCCGGGGCCGTCGACCTCGACATTGCGCTGTTTCAAGGCGGCCTGGAAATCGCGCTCGGCGACCTGCGCCAGCCCCTTGGCGTAGGCGGCCAGGGCCGCGGACGCCGCGTCGCTGGCCAAGTCGTAGGACAGGCGCAGCGGCACGCCTGCAGCGCCCGCCAAGCGGAAGACCCGCTCCCCTGCGGCGCCCTCGCCTTCCTGCACCAGTTCGCTCTCGGCGAGGAGCTGCAGATGGTAGTAGAGCCCATCCGCCGGCCGCCCCAACTGCTCGGACAACTCGGCGACGGTCGCCATTCCCCCCAACGACGCCAGCGTGTCCACGAGTTCCTGGCGCACCGGGGACGCCAACAGACGGATATGCGCCGGATCCCGGATCGCGGTGGCGTCGAACGGCGGCTTGGCGTTTTTCGTCATGTTGAAATTATATGATACTTTTTCAAAACATTTCCAGGGGATCTTCATGCGAAGGCCGCAACCGCTCCATGCATTCCTTTTCTTCCTTGCCGCGGCGTCGGCACTGGCGCCAACGGCCAAGGCGGCCGAACGCTACAGCACGCAGCAGATCCATGCCGACCTCGACGCGCTGCAGGCGGGGATCGCCGCGACCCACCCGGATCCGTCGCATTCGGTCGATCCGGCACAGCTCCAGCTTGCCATCGCTGCCTTGCGGCAGCGGGCCTCGCCCGGGCTGGACCGCGATGCGGCCTGGCGGGACTTCTCCACGCTCAACCCGCTGCTTGCCGATGGCCATTTTTTCGTCGGCTACGCCGACTGGCGCGCAGAGACGGAACAGCATCTGCGCGACGCAGGCGCCCTGTTCCCCTTCGAGGTCACGGTCGATACGCAAGCGCGGGTGCGGATCCTCTCCGCGCTGGGCGGCGCTGCGACGGCGCTTGCCGGCAGCTCGGTCGAGACCATCAATGGCCTGCCCGCAGGCGACGTCGCGCGCGCACTGCTCGCGCACGTGCACGGCGACAGCGCGCGCTTCCGCGCCGACCTGCTGTCGCGGCGCTGGTGGTTCTTCTACTGGAAGGTGTATGGCGCGCCCGCGACCTTCGAACTGACATTGGCCGGGCCGCCGCAGGCGCGGCTGCGCCGACCTGCAAGCCACGCGCGTCCTGCGATCATGGTCGGGGAGGACGATTTCGACCGGCAGTTCGCGTTCGGACTGCGCCCGGACGCCTCCGCGGTCATGACCATCCGGACTTTCTCCTGGCCCGAACCGGCCGCATTCGTGGCGTTCGCGCATCGCGCGTTCCAGCAGATGCAGGCGAGCGGCACGCGCACGCTCGTCATCGACGTGCGGCAGAACGGCGGCGGCGACGATGCGCTGTGGCTGCAGGGGCTGCTGCCCTACCTCGCCGACCGCCCCTATCGCTGGGCATCGCGCTACACCAAGAAAGCGCTTCGCGACGACCCTGCGAAACACGAACGGGCGGGCGATGTGCTGAGCGGAACCGTGGAGACGTGGAGCGCTCCGCGCACCGACGATCCCCTGCACTTCGGCGGCAAGGTCTACGTCCTGATCGGCCCCGGCACTTATTCCTCGGCGGTGCTGTTCGCCAACGCGATGCAGGATTTCCATGCCGGGACGCTGATCGGAGAAGGCGCCAGCGTCAGGAGCACGCAGACCGGTGGCGTGCAGAAGATCGCGCTGCCGCAGACCGGACTGGCCCTGTGGGCGCCGCGGCTGCTGTTGGCGCGGCCGTCGGGAGCGGCAACGCCGATGTGGCTGACCCCGGACATCGCCATCGATGACGATCCGTTGCGGCCCGACGCGATGGTGGACGCGGCGCTGGCGATCGCGGCAGCGCAACGCTGACCGCGTCGCGCGGCAGCGACGCCATGGCCGGCATGCGCTCGCGCACGATCGGCGCATAAAAAAACAGCCACTTGGCTTGCGCTAAGTGGCTGCTTGATTTGGTGGGCCGTCAAGGATTCGAACCTTGGACCTATTGATTAAGAGTCAACTGCTCTACCAACTGAGCTAACGGCCCTGAAACTGAGTCGCGCATTTTATGCGCTTTTTTGCTTCGTTGCAACACCCCGCGAAGCAGCGGGTCACGCGATCAATGGGGTGGCTGAGGGGACTCGAACCCCCGACATCTGGAATCACAATCCAGTACTCTAACCAGCTGAGCTACAGCCACCATTGAACTCTTGCAACACCCTGCCCGGCACCGGTGTGGCGCGCCCGACAGGAATCGAACCTGTAACCGCCGGCTTAGAAGGCCGGTGCTCTATCCGGTTGAGCTACGGGCGCCCAGGCCGGATTGTCGCATTCCTCTCCGCCGTTTGGACATCGGATTGGTCGGGGTAGAGGGATTCGAACCCCCGACATCCTGCTCCCAAAGCAGGCGCGCTACCAGACTGCGCTATACCCCGGCGGAACATCCCTCGCGGCCGAGGCCGGAAAGGTCGGCTATTGTGGGAAGCTCGCGGCCCGGTGTCAACGGCACATCGCATCAACGCCGCCTGCGCTATCCTCGCCACTTGCGGCCGATCTGGGCCAATCGTCTTTTTTACAGGGAGAAACAGCATGATCCGCAGCGGCAACCCCGCCTTGAAGGAATCCACCTTCCTCGACCTCGGCAGCGGCGCGGTCGTTTCGCGCGACGGCGAGGCGATGACCCTGAACGGCACCATCCACAAGACCGGCGCGCTGTTGCTGTTGACCGTGCTGACCGCGGCGTTCGCCTGGAGCCAGTCGATTTCGGTTGATGGCGCCGGCAACGAAGTGATCGCGCCGGGCATCATCGGCTACGTGCTGGGCGGCGCCATCGGCGGCTTCATCCTGGCGTTGATCACCACGTTCAAGAAGACCTGGGCGCCGATCACCGCGCCGCTGTACGCGCTGGTGGAAGGTTTCTTCCTGGGTTCGATCTCGGCACTGTACGAGCACCGCTTCAACGGCATCGTGCTGCAGGCGGTGCTGCTGACCTTCGGCACCCTGTTCGCGCTGCTGTTCGCCTACCGCAGCGGACTGATCAAGGCCACCGAGAACTTCAAGCTGGGCGTGGTGGCGGCCACTGGCGGCATTGCGCTGGTGTACCTGGCGACCATCGTGCTCGGGTTCTTCAATATCCAGATCCCCTACATCCACGCTTCCGGCACGGTCGGCATCCTGTTCAGCCTGTTCGTGGTGGTGGTGGCGGCGCTGAACCTGGTGCTGGACTTCGACTTCATCGAGAGCGGCGTGGAACAGGGCGCGCCCAAGTACATGGAGTGGTACGGCGCGTTCGGGCTGATGGTCACCCTGGTGTGGCTGTACATCGAGTTCCTGCGCTTGCTGTCGAAGTTGCAGTCGCGCAATTAAGCCGGGAGTCGGGAATCGGGATTGGGGAATCGCAAGAGCGGCTCCCTGTGATCGATGCGCGGAAGTGGCTTCAGACGAACTTCCGAGCAAAAGAAAAGGGCGCCTCGAGGCGCCCTTATTCTTTTTTGCGATCTTCCGGCGCGCTCAGAGGCGGCTGGCGATGGCCTTGGCGAAGCCCATGGTGTTGCCGCTGCCGCCCAGGTCCGGGGTCAGCCCGTCCTTGGCTTCCAGCGTGGCGACGATGGCGCTGCGCAGGCGCTCGGCGTTCTGCGGCTGGCCGACATGGTCCAGCAGCTGCGCCGCGCCCAGCAGCAGCGCGCACGGGTTGGCCTTGCCCTGTCCGGCGATGTCCGGGGCCGAGCCGTGCACGGCCTCGAAGATCGCCGCGTCCACGCCGATGTTGGCGCCCGGGGCCAGGCCCAGGCCGCCGACCAGGCCGGCGCACAGGTCCGACAGGATGTCGCCGAACAGGTTGGTGGTGACGATGATGTCGAACTGCTCCGGACGCATCACCAGCTGCATGCAGGCGTTGTCCACGATCATTTCCTGGAACTCGATCTCCGGGTAGTTCGCCGCCACTTCGCGCGCCACCTTCAGGAACAGGCCCGAGGTGGACTTGATGATGTTGGCCTTGTGCACCGCGGTGACCTTCTTGCGGCCGGTCGCCCGCGCCAGGTCGAAGGCGTAGCGGACGATGCGCTCGGAACCCTTGCGGGTCACCTTGGCCATCGACACCGCGGTCTCGCCGTCGGCCGACACTTCCTGACCTTCGCTCAGGTAGGCGCCTTCGGTGTTCTCGCGCACGGTGATCAGGTCCACACCGGCGCCGAAGCGCGACTTGGTGTTCGGGAACGACTTGGCCGGACGCACGTTGGCGTACAGGTCGAACTGGCGGCGCATGGCCACGTTGATCGAGCTGAAGCCCTCGCCCACCGGCGTGGTCAGCGGGCTCTTCAGGGCGATCTTGTTCTTGCGGATCGAGTCCAGGGTGGCGGCCGGCAACAGGTCGCCGTGCTTCTCCAGGGCGACCAGGCCGGCGTCGGCGTATTCGTAGGTGAGGCCGGCGTTCAGCGCGTCGAGCACGAACAGCGTGGCGTCCATGATCTCGGGGCCGATGCCATCGCCACGAATGACCGTGATTGTCTGCGTCATAGGATTGGGGTTTCCGTACAGAGGGGGAACGCGCCGACCGGAAGCCCGGGCTGCAGGCGCAAGGAGGTTTCACCGGTAATTATGCCCGAAGCCGGTGAAGGCCCCCAAACCGCGGCGGGCGCAAAACGCAGCGCGCCGCCCGCAGGCGGCGCGTGCAAGGCGGCTCCGGCGCCACTCAGCCGTGCGCGTGCTCCGACGGCGCAGCGGCCGCGCCTTCCTCGAGCTTGTCGAGGAAATCCACCGCCCGGCGCAGGTGCGGGATCACGATCGAGCCGCCGACCACCAGGCCGACCGAGAAGGTCTCGAAGAATTCGTCGCGCTCCACCCCGGCTTCCCTGCACTGGGCCACGTGGTAGCTGATGCAGTCGTCGCAGCGCAGTACCAGCGAGGCGACCAGGCCGAGCAGTTCCTTGGTCTTCACGTCCAGCGCGCCGGCCTGGTAGGTCTGGGTGTCGAGCGCGAAGAAGCGCCGCACCACCTGGTTCGGTTCGGCCAGGATGCGCTGGTTCATGCGCTGGCGGAACTCGGTGAACTCGCGCAGCCGGTCCTGGCCGTCGCCACCCGCGCCCGTCTCCGCCCCACTCATGCCTGCGCCTCGGGCGCCTGGCCGTCGAGCAGCGGCTGCAGCTTGCCGGCGCGGTGCAGCGCCATCATGTCGTCGTAGCCGCCGACATGGGTATCGCCGACGAAGATCTGCGGCACGCTGGTGCGGCGCGCCAGCGCCACCATCTTCTCGCGCTCGGCCGGGTCCAGGTCGATGCGCACCTCGGTCCAGCTGCGGCCCTTGCTCTTCAGGAAGTTCTTGGCCGCCACGCAGTACGGGCAGATCGCGGTGGAATACAGGGTGATCGGCGGGCCGCCGGCCTGGCCGTCGTTGGCATGTTGGGTGTCCACGGGAAACTCCGGGCAAGAAATGGGGTCCAAGCCACTATGGTAGCGGCCAGGTGGATTTTCGAGTCCGCTGCCGCAACACTGCAGATCACCTCGGTTCAATCGCCCCGATTCGATCGCCCCGGATTCGCCCGCCGCCACCGCGGCACCCCGCCCTGCCCTGGAGCCTCACTTGCGCCCGCTGCCGCTTGCCTTCGCGATCACCCTGGCCACCGCCGTCGCCATCGCCCCGGCGCCGGCGCCGGCGCAGGAGAACAAGCTGCCGGACATCGGCTCCTCGGCCGGCGAACTGCTGACCCCGGCGCGCCAGGCCGAGTACGGCAAGATGATGCTGGCCGAGCTGCGCAACTACGACTACGTGCTCGAAGATCCGCTGATCGACGACTGGCTGCAGACCATGGGCACCCGGCTCGGCGCCAACAGCGACCAGCCGCAGCAGAAGTACACGTTCTTCATGCTGCGCGATCGCCAGATCAACGCCTTCGCCACGCTGGGCGGCTATGTCGCGGTCAACGCCGGGCTGGTGCTGACCGCCGAGCGCGAGGACGAGGTCGCCGCGGTGCTGTCGCACGAGATCGCGCACATCACCCAGCAACACGTGCTGCGCGGGGTGGAGCGGGCGCAGCGCGACCAGGTGCCGATCCTGCTCGGCATGCTCGCCGCGGTGGTGGCCGCGCAGCAGGCCGGCGGCCGCTCCAGCGGCGACGCCACCCAGGCGGCGATCGCCAGCGGCCTGGGGCTGATGCAGCAGCGCCAGATCGACTACACCCGTTCCAACGAATCGGAAGCCGACCGCCTGGGCATCCGCACCCTGGCGCGCAGCGGCTACGACGTGGACGCGATGGCCGGCTTCTTCGAGCGCATGTCGCTGGCGATGCGCGGCAACCAGGGCGGCTACAGCACCCCCGACTACCTGATGACCCACCCGGTCACCACCACCCGCATCAGCGAGGCGCGGCAGCGCGCCGAACAGATGAAGAAGAACACGGTGACCCTGACCACCAGCGTGCCCGGCGGCACCTTGCAGGAGCGGGTCGATCCCAACGACGTGTCGCTGAGCCAGCCGCTGGGCGCGCCCAGCAACCCGCTGCTGCCCGGGCGCCTGCAACTGCCGTTCGAGACCTATTCGCGCGGCGCCAGCGGCCAGTTCGAGTGGGCCCGCGAGCGCCTGCGCGTGCTCAGCGCCAACACCCCGGCCGATGCGGTAAGCGAATACGAGGGCCTGCGCCAGGGCAGCAAGCAGGGCCTCAGCGACGCCCAGCGCTACGGCCTGGCGCTGGCCCGGCTGCGCGGCGGCGGCAGCCCGCAGGACGGCATGCAGACCCTGGAAGACCTGCTGAAGGCACACCCGGACAGTTGGTGGCTGAGCCTGGCGGTGGCCGAGGCCGAATCGCGCAACGGCCGCAGCCAGCAGGCCAACCAGCGCTTCGACGCCCTGCTCAAGCGCCTGCCGAGCAACCGCGCGGTGGCGCTGACCTATGCCACGGCGCTGAACGAGCAGGGCGGTCGCGCCGCCGGGCAGCGCGCGCAGGCGGTGCTGCGGCCGCTGCTGAGCGCGGCCGCCGACGACCCGGTGTTCCAGCGCACCTTCGCCCGCGCCTGCGAACTGGCCGGCGACGGCAATCGCGCCGGCGAAGCCTATGCCGAGGCGGCCTACCTGAACGGACGCCCGGAGCAGGCGCTGATCCAGCTGAACAACCTGAAGAAGCGCGACGACCTCGACTACGTGGCGCGCGCGCGCATCGACGCGCGGATCGCCGCCATCACCCCCACGGTGCTGGAGCTGCGCCGCCAGGGCGTGCAGGATCCGGACGTGAAACAGCGCTGAAACGCCGTGTGGCGGTCGTCATCGAATAGTAATAAAACCGTAGTCTACTGGCGACCTCTCCTCCCAGTCCCACGGTGCCGTCGTGCAGAAACGCATCCTGATCGTCGACGACGAACCCGCCATCCGCGACATGGTGGCGTTCGCCCTGCGCAAGGGCGACTTCGAACCGGTCCATGCCGGCGACGCGCGGGAAGCGCAGACCTCCATCGCCGACCGCGTCCCCGACCTGATCCTGCTGGACTGGATGCTGCCCGGCACCAGCGGCCTGGAACTGGCGCGGCGCTGGCGCAAGGACGCGATGACCCGCGAGGTGCCGATCATCATGCTCACCGCGCGCGGCGAGGAGAACGACCGGGTCGGCGGCCTGGAAGCCGGCGTCGACGACTACGTGGTCAAGCCGTTCTCCGCGCGCGAGCTGCTGGCGCGGATCCGCGCGGTGATGCGGCGGACCCGCGACGACGACGAGGACGGCAGCGTCTCGGTCGGCAGCCTGCGTATCGATGGCGCCGCGCACCGGGTGTTCGCCGGCGACGCGCCGGTGCCGATCGGCCCCACCGAATACCGCCTGCTGCACTTTTTCATGACCCATCCCGAGCGCGTCTACAGCCGCGCGCAGCTGCTCGACCACGTCTGGGGCGGCAGCGTCTACGTCGAGGAGCGCACCATCGACGTGCACATCCGCCGGCTGCGCAAGACCCTGGAGCCGTTCGCGGTGGAGAACATGGTGCAGACGGTGCGCGGCTCCGGCTACCGCTTCTCCTCGTCCATCTGACTGTCGCCGTCGCCTGCTATAAACGGCGGACGACGAATACGATCCATTGCGACAGAGCGCGCTCCCGATGCCCCGCCACATGCGTTACGCCTGGCTCAAGACCCTCGGTACCCTCGCCGCACTGCTGCTGCTGGCGGTGCTGGTCGGCTGGGTCGGCGGTCACGTGTGGATGGCCTTGACCCTGATGTCGCTGGCGGTGATGGGCTGGCACTACTGGCGCCTGCGCCGGGTGCTGCGCCGGCTGACCGCGCGCCAGCGCTGGGAACCGCCGGCCGGCACCGGCGTGTGGAACGAGCTGGACCGGCTGCTGTACCGCAGCCAGGCGGAGATGCGCACGCGCAAGCGGCGCCTGCTGGACATGCTGCGCGCCTACCGCGCCGCCGCCGCCGCGCTGCCCGACGCGGTGGTGGTGGTGGACCGCAACAGCCAGCGCATCCAGTGGTTCAACGAAGCCGCCGGCACCCTGCTCGGCCTGCGCCATCCCGGCGACCTCAACGTGCCGGTGGTGGAACGCCTGCAGCCGATGCCGCTGGCGCACTGGCTGGCCGGCGGCCGCAACGCCGAGCCGATGCTGGACACGCCCTCGCCGATCGACGACCGCCTGCGCCTGAACCTGCGCCTGATCCCCTACTCCGACGACTACTGGCTGCTGGTCGCGCGCGACGTCAGCAAGCTGCTGCAGCTGGAGCAGGTGCGCCGCGATTTCGTCGCCAACGTCTCGCACGAACTGCGCACGCCGCTGACCGTGGTGCACGGCTACCTGGACATGCTCGACCCGGAGGATTTCCCCGATTCCGGGCCGATGATCGCCGAGATGCGCAAGCAGTCGCAGCGCATGACCCAGCTGGTCGAAGACCTGCTGACCCTGTCGCGGCTGGAATCGCAGGAACACGCCAACGAAGAGAGCATCGCAATGGCGCCGATGCTGGCCACGCTGCGCCGCGAGGCCGAAGCGCATAGCCAGGGCCGGCACCGCATCGAGGTGCACGACGAGGCCGACCTGGACCTGGTCGGATCCAACAAGGAATTGCACAGCGCGTTCTCCAACCTGGTCACCAACGCAGTGCGCTACACCCCTGCCGGCGGCTCGGTCAGCATCACCTTCGCCCGCGAAGGCGACGGCGCGGTCCTGTCGGTGCGCGACAGCGGCTACGGCATTCCGTCGCACCACCTGCCGCGCATCACCGAACGCTTCTACCGCGTGTCCAGCAGCCGTTCGCGCGAAAGCGGCGGCACCGGACTGGGACTGTCGATCGTCAAGCATGTGCTGGGCCTGCACCAGGCGCGGCTGGACATCGAAAGCGAAGTCGGCAAGGGCAGCACGTTCTCCTGCCACTTCGGCGCCGGGCGCGTGCATCCGCGGCACGACCATGCCACCCTGACCTCCGCCTAACGAGTACCGCCATGCCACGCGCCGCCGCTTTGCCGCCCACGCCACCACCGGACGTTCCCAGCGACCCGCTGCGCGACCCGTCGCTGTATCTCAACCGCGAACTGTCGCAGCTGGACTTCAATTTCCGCGTACTGGCGCAGGCGCAGGATCCGAGCGTGCCGCTGCTGGAGCGGCTGCGTTTCCTGTGCATCTCCTGCACCAACCTCGACGAGTTCTTCGAGATCCGCGCCGCCACCGTGCGCCACGCGCTGGAATTCGGCTTGCCGCCGGCGCCCGATGGGCTCAGCTCGAGCGCGATCCTCAACACCATCCACGACCGTGCCGCGCAGCTGGTCGATCACCAGTACCGCTGCTGGAACGAAGTGCTGCGGCCGGCGCTGAAGGACGCCGGCATCGGCGTGCTCGGCCGCAACAGCTGGAATGCGCGGCAGAAGCGCTGGCTGCGCGCCTATTTCCGCAACGAGATCATGCCGGTGCTGTCGCCGCTGGGCCTGGACCCGGCGCATCCGTTCCCCAAGATCCTCAACAAGTCGCTGAACATCGTGGTGGTGCTGAAGGGCGTGGATGCGTTCGGCCGCGTCGGCCACCTGGCGATCGTGCGCGCGCCGCGTTCGCTGCCGCGCATCATCCAGCTGCCGGAAAGCCTGTCCGAAGGCGGCCAGAGCTTCGTGTTCCTGTCCTCGGTGCTGTCCACCTTCGTCGACGAACTGTTCCCGGGCATGGAGGTGATGGGCTCCTACCAGTTCCGCGTGACCCGCAATTCCGAACTGGTGGTGGACGAGGAGGAAGTGGAGAACCTGGCGCTGGCGCTGCGCGACGAACTGGTCAACCGCGGCTACCGGCCGGCGGTGCGCCTGGAGATCGCCGAGGACTGCCCGAAGTCGATCGTGCGCACCCTGCTGCAGAACTTCGAACTGCCGGAAAACGCGGTCTACCGCATCAACGGCCCGGTCAATCTGAGCCGGGTCAACCAGGTCTACGACCTGGTGCAGCGCCCGGAGCTGAAGTATCCGCCGATGAATCCGCGCACGCTGCGCGACAGCGACGGCATCTTCGCCATCGTCGCCGCCGACGACGTGCTGCTGCACCACCCGTTCGACGCGTTCACCGCGGTGCTGGACCTGATCAAGCAGGCCGCGGTGGACCCGCAGGTGCTGGCGATCAAGCAGACCCTGTACCGCACCGGCAAGGACTCGGGCATCGTCGATGCGCTGGTGCTGGCCGCGCGCAACGGCAAGGACGTGACCGTGGTGGTCGAGCTGCGCGCGCGCTTCGACGAGGAAGCCAACCTGGGCCTGGCCGATCGCCTGCAGGAAGCCGGCGTGCAGGTGGTGTACGGCGTGGTCGGCTACAAGACCCACGCCAAGATGCTGCTGATCGTGCGCCGCGAAGGCCGCAAGCTGCGCCGCTACGTGCACCTGGGCACCGGCAACTACCACAGCGGCACCGCGCGCGCCTACACCGACCTGAGCCTGATCACCGCCGACGCGGACATCTGCAACGACGTGCACCTGCTGTTCCAGCAGTTGTCCGGGCTGGCGCCGAAGATCCGCCTCAAGCGCCTGCTGCAGTCGCCGTTCACCCTGCACCCGGGCGTGCTGCACCGGATCGAGCGCGAGACCAAGCTGGCCCTGGCCGGGCGCCCGGGCCGCATCATCGCCAAGATGAACGCACTCAACGAGCCGCAGGTGATCCGCGCGCTGTACGCGGCCTCGCAGGCCGGGGTGAAGATCGACCTGATCATCCGCGGCGCGTGCACGCTGCGCCCCGGGGTGCCGGGCGTGTCGGACAACATCCGGGTGCGTTCGATCGTCGGCCGCTTCCTCGAGCACAGCCGCATCTACTGGTTCGGCAACGACGGCGCGCCGGAACTGTTCTGCGCCAGCGCCGACTGGCTGGAGCGCAACCTGCTGCGGCGCGTGGAGACTTGCTTCCCGATCCTGGATCCGGATCTGGTCAAGCGCATCCATCGCGAGGTGTTGCAGAACTATCTGGCCGACAATCTCAATGCGTGGGAACTGGACGCCAGCGGCGCCTATCGCAAGCTGGCGCCGGGCCAGGACCAGCCGCCGCATTCGGCGCAGCTGACGCTGCTCGACGGACTCTGAGCCACGCCACCTGCGCGCCGATGGACGGCAGCCGCCGTGCATCGGCTACCATTCCGCCCATGCCTTCCAACTCCCCGTACACGCCGTTGCGCGATGGCGACCTGCTGGCCGCCATCGACCTGGGTTCCAACAGTTTCCACATGGTCGTGGCGCGGTATCAGCTCGGGCAGCTGCGGGTGGTGGACCGCCTGCGCGAAACCGTGCGCATGGCCGATGGACTGGACAACAAGGGCGGGCTGTCGGCCGAAGCGCGGCAGCGCGCGCTGGAATGCCTGGCGCGCTTCGGCCAGCGCATCCGCGACGTGCCGTCGCTGCACGTGCGCGCGCTGGCCACCAACACCGTGCGCCAGCTGCGCTCGCCGCAGGCGTTCCTGATTCCCGGCGAAACCGCGCTCGGCCATCCGATCGAAGTGGTCAGCGGCCGCGAGGAAGCGCGCCTGATCTACCTGGGCGTGGCGCATGCGCAGCCGCCCAAGCCGGACCAGCGCCGGCTGGTGATCGACATCGGCGGCGGCTCCACCGAATTCATCATCGGCCGCGGTTTCCAGACCCTGGAGCGCGAAAGCCTGCAGGCCGGCTGCATCGCCAGCACGCGGCGCTTCTTCCCCGGCGGCAAGCTATCGAAGAAGAAATGGAAGGACGCGCTGACCGAGATCGGCGCCGAGTTCCAGCAGTTCGCCGGGCTGTACCGCACGCTGGGCTGGGACGAGGCGCTGGGCTCGTCGGGCACGCACAAGGCGATCGGCGAGATCTGCGCGGCGATGAAGCTGACCAAGGGCGCGATCACCGCCGAGGCGCTGCCGCTGCTGCGCGAACGCCTGCTGCTGGCCAAGCGCATCGAGGACATCGACCTGCCCGGCCTGTCCGCCGACCGTCGGCCGATCATCGCCGGCGGCGTGCTGGTGCTGGAAGCCGCGTTCCAGGCCCTGGGCCTGCAGCGCCTGATGGTCAGCAAGGCGGCCATGCGCGAAGGCATCCTGTACGACATGCTCGGCCGCGGCGGCGAGAACGATCCGCGCGAGACCGCGATCGTCGCGCTCACCCAGCGCTACGGCATCGACGAGGCGCAGGCCGCGCGCGTGGAGGCCACCGCGATGGCGCTGTTCGCGCAGGTCGCCACCGATTGGGCGCTGGACGCCGACGACGAACGCATGCTCGGCTGGGCCGCGCGCCTGCACGAGTTGGGCCAGGCCATCGCGCACAGCCAGTACCACGTGCACGGCGCCTACGTGCTCGAACACTCCGACATCGCCGGTTTCTCGCGGCAGGAGCAGCAGGTGCTGGCGACGCTGGTGCGCACCCATCGCCGCAACGTGCCCAAGACCGCGTTCGACGCCCTGCCCGACCGCCTGCTGCTCGGCGCCAAGCGCAAGGCCGCGCTGCTGCGGCTGGCGGTGCTGCTGCATCGCGCCCACGAATCCGAGCCGATCCCGTCGCTGGACCTGAAGGCCAGCGGCGACGACCTGCACCTGATCCTGTCGCAGCCGTGGATCGAATCGCGGCCGCTGCAGCGCGCCGACCTGATCGGCGAGGTCGAGGGCATGGCGGGATTGGGGATCAATTTCCGGCCATTCGTGGCTTGAAGGCCGGGATTGGGGATTGGGGATTGGGGAGTCGCAGCGCCCTCTAACTGGAGCGCGGCTAAACGTCCTGGGCCGGCGTCATCATTCCTACATGCGGCGGACATGTTGGCTTCACCGCCTCGCGCGAAGCTTTGGCAAACCGGAGCCTGAAGCATGCGCTACGCGATCGTCACCGAGACGTACCCCCCTGAGGTCAACGGCGTCGCGCTGACCGTGCAGGGGCTGGAACTGGGATTGCGTGCGCTCGGCCATCAGGTCGACGTGGTGCGCCCGCGCCAGGTCGGCGATGGGCACGACGACGATGCGCTGCTGGTGCGCGGCGCGGCGCTGCCGCGCTATCCCGGCCTGAAGTTCGGCCTGCCCGCGCCGCGGCGCCTGGCCCGGCTGTGGCAGGCCACGCCGCCGGACGCGGTCTACATCGCCACCGAAGGCCCGCTCGGCTGGTCGGCGCTGCGCACCGCGCGGCGCCTGGGCATCCCGATCGCCACCGGCCTGCACACCCGCTTCGACGAATACCTGCCCCAGTACGGCGCCGCCTGGCTGCAGTCGACCGCGCTGCGCTGGATGCGGCGCTTCCACAACCAGGCCGACGCCACCCTGGTGCCGACCCGCGAACTGCTCGGCTTCCTCGCCGGGCAAGGCTTCGAGCGCGCACGCCTGCTGGCGCGCGCGGTGGACAACCGCCAGTTCGAACCGCAACGCCGCGATGCGCAACTGCGCCGCGAGTGGGGCCTGGAGGCGGACGGTTGCGCGGCGCTGTACGTCGGCCGCATCGCCTCGGAGAAGAACCTGCCGCTGGCGGTGCGCGCGTTCCGCCAACTGCAGCGGGTGCGGCCGGAGGCGCGCTTCGTCTGGGTCGGCGACGGCCCGATGCGCGAGCGCCTGGCGCAGGAAAACCCCGACTTCATCTTCTGCGGCGTGCAGCGCGGCGACGCGCTGGCGCGGCACTTCGCCAGCGGCGACCTGTTCCTGTTCCCCAGCCGCAGCGAGACCTTCGGCAACGTGACCCTGGAAGCGATGGCCAGCGGCGTGGCCACGGTCGCCTTCGACTACGGCGCGGCGCGCGAATACCTGCGCGACGGCATCAACGGCGCGGCGGTGGCCGACGACGACGGCTTCGTCGCCGCGGCGGTACGCCTGGCCGGCGACGACGCCCTGCGCCGGCAGCTGGGCGAGGCCGCCTGCACGGCGATGCAGCAGCTGCGCCCGGAACAGGTCGTGGCCGATTTCGAAGCCCTTCTCGCCGAACTGGCGTACAGCAGGAGGCCCCATGTCGACGCGGCTTGAGATTCTGCGCGGGCACGAAACCCGCTGGTGCCGGCAAGCCAACCACTGGTGCCGGCGGCGCTCGGTGCGGCGCTTCTTCGCGCTGATCAGCCGCCTCGGCGACGGCGTGTTCTGGTACGCGCTGATGACCTTGCTGGTGGTCTGCGACGGCATGGGCGGCGTGTTCGCCTCCGCGCACATGGCCGCCACCGGCGTGGTCGCGCTGAGCCTGTACAAGGGCCTGAAGCGCTGGACCCGGCGCCCGCGCCCGTACGCGGCCGACCTGCGCATCCGCGCCTGGGTGGCGCCGCTGGACGAGTTCAGCTTCCCGTCCGGGCACACCCTGCATGCAGTGTCGTTCGGCATCGTCGCCCTGGCCTACTACCCGTGGCTGGCGCCGCTGCTGATCCCCTTCATCGCCTGCGTGGCGCTGTCGCGGGTGGTGCTGGGCCTGCACTACCCCAGCGACGTGCTCGCCGCCACCGCGATCGGCGCGCTGCTGGCCGGGGTGTCGCTGTGGGTGGTTTGAGGCTGGGAATGGAGAACCGGAAATAGGGAATGGGCAGAGCCGGCGCCTTTTCCATTCCCGATTCCCCATTCTCCATTTCCGGCTCCATTACAATGCGGCAATGACCACGCTGTTCATTTCCGACCTGCATCTGGATCCGGCCCGGCCGGCGATCACCGACCTGTTTCTGGACTTCCTGCGCGGCGAAGCGCGCGCTGCCGAGGCGCTGTACATCCTCGGCGACCTGTTCGAGGCCTGGATCGGCGACGACACGCCGTCGGAAACGGCCGACGCGGTGGCGCTGGAGCTGCGCGCGCTGAGCGACGCCGGGGTGCCGGTGTTGTTCATGCACGGCAACCGCGATTTCCTGCTCGGCACCGACTATGCGCGCCGCGCCGGCATGCGCCTGCTGCCGGATCCGTGCGTGATCGACCTGTACGCCGAGCCGACACTGCTGCTGCACGGCGACCTGCTGTGCACCGACGACACCGCCTACC
This sequence comes from Xanthomonas campestris pv. phormiicola, assembly GCA_025666215.1. Taxonomy (NCBI): domain Bacteria; kingdom Pseudomonadati; phylum Pseudomonadota; class Gammaproteobacteria; order Lysobacterales; family Lysobacteraceae; genus Xanthomonas; species Xanthomonas campestris. The sequence continues at coordinate 3,991,600 of CP102593.1, forward strand.
AGGCGTTCCGCGCGCAGACCCGCGACCCGGCGTTCCAGCAGCAGTTCCTGGCGCAGCCGCTGGCCGCGCGCATCGCCTATGCGCAGCAGGCGCGCGCCGCCAGCCAGGCGCGGCAGGCGGAAATGAAGCAAGGCGACCGCGCCCAGTTCGAAACCGTCACCGACGTGGCGCCGGACGAGGTCGTGGCCAGCTTCGCGCGCTACGGCGTGGCGCGGATGATCCATGGCCATACCCACCGCCCCGCGGTGCACACGCTGGACGCCAACGGCCGCAGCTGCACCCGCATCGTGCTAGGCGACTGGTACGAACAGGGTTCGGTGCTGCGCGTGGATGCGCAGGGTTGCCGGCTGCAGCAGCTGTAATCGGCAGCGGCGGGAAACGCGCGCGCGGAACCCGCGACGGTTACAGCATGCCGCCGGCGTTGTCGCGCGCACGTTGCGCATAGCCGACGAAATCGCCCTCGGCCACGTCGTACCACAGGATCGCGCCGGAGCGTTCGACCCGGTAGCGGTCCCGGACCGGTGCGGTCTGCGGATCGCCCGGACAGCCGTCGCCGTGCTTCTCGCGCACCGCGAAATCGATCGCAGCCGATGCGGCGCTAGCGGGTTCGGTGGTCGCTGACGGCGCTGCACTGGCGTCATCGACCGCGGGTTCGGCATCGGTCTCGGCGGCGTATTGCAGGCACTGCGCATCGGCGTAGACATGGTCGGCCGCCAGCCGCGTCTCCAGCATGTCCAACGCGCGGGTTTGGTCGAACGCCGCCGCAGGCGCATCGCCCGTGGCGGGTGCGGCCGCGGGGGCCGCAGCGGCCGCCGGCGCCTGCGGCGGTGCGGCCGGCGGATCCGCCGCCGGGCCGCAGCCCACGCTCAACATCGCCAGCGCCAAGGCGGCTGGCACGCCCATGCTCTTCAACACCATCGCCGATTCCAGGAGTAATGAGCGGTACACGCCCGGCCATGCCGGACGCGTCGTCGCGCAGCATAGCCGAAGCCGGACGCCGCGGCGTCCGGCCGGCCTGCAGGATCGGCAAGCGTGGCAGTCCGGCGCAGGCCTGGCGCGGCCTGCACCGGAGCGCCCCTGGAACTGCTACCTCAGCGGAACGCGGCGACCGTCGCCTTGGTGTTGACCAGCACGTGCTGGTTGTCCGCGGTGAGGGCATTGCCCATCGGCACGCCGCCGTAGGAAATGTTCGGGTTGGACCAGTAGTTCAGGCGCGGACAGCTGACGGGGCAGTCGTAGGCCATGATCGTGCGCCAGTTGTTGCCGTAGCGGTAACCGTGGCCGTAGGCGTATGGCGTGGTGCTGGAATCGGTGGCGATGTCGTGGCGCGCGCTCTGCAGATGGCCGATCTCGTGGGCGAAGCTGTAGTAGCCGGTGGCGCAATCCCAGTACACCGCGGCGAACGCGGTAGCGGCGGTCGAACCGATCCCCGAGGCCAGGCCGCAGTAGCTGCTGTTGTCGATGATCAGCACGCCGACGTCGGCGGCCACGCTGTTGCGCGTGGTGTGGATGCTGTCCATGTAGCCGTCGCTGGTGCCGCGGAAGCGGGTCAGGTCGGTGGTGAAGTTGCCCGACTCGGTGTAGCTGGTGGTCTGATAGCCGGCGAGCACCATGTTGATGCCGACATTGCTGTTGACATAGCCCTGGTTGGACTCGGCGACCGCCAGCTGCACCAGCGACTGCATGTTGCCGCCGTAGCTGGTCACCGCCTGGTTGGTGGCCACCACCAGCACGCGGATGGTCGCGGTCGCACCGGCGGACGGGGACGCGATGGTGGCGCGGTCGTCGGCCACGGCCTGCGGCATCTGGATGATCGGCAGCAGCGCGTACTCGGCCGGATGCTCGGCGGGCATGCGGCTTTCGTCGACCTCGACCAGCACGTGGCCGCCGCCGACGATCGGACGCAGGTGGAACAGCGTGCCGTTGCTGCGGATGCTGCCGGTGATGGTGTCGCCGCTGCGCACCAGGATCGCCGAGTTCAGCGGATCCAGGCCGGAGCGCGTGCGCGCCTTGGCCGCGGCCGCGTTGCCGAGATTGCCGTACCAGATGCTGTTGCCGCCTTCCAACTGTTCGGTCCTGGTCTGCGTGGCGGTGACGCGCTGGCCCAGCAGGTCCAGCTCCAGCTGCGCCTGGGTGGCATCCACCGCGGCGGCGTCCACGCGTACGCTCTGCACCGCGCCGGTGGACGGATTGGCCAGCACCCGGCTCAATGCGGGCTCGCCGGGGATGGACTTGGAAATGTACTGGCTGCTCTGGAACAGGGGTTTTCCGGCCGCGGAGGCGGAACCGGCGACACACAGGGCAAGCATCGCGGTAAGGCAGCACATCGACTTCATGTCGTACTCCCAGGGGTGGTGAGAAGAGACGGAGCGTCGTCCCTCGCGCAGCAGGCGTCGGGCACAGCGCACGGGGGATTCCGATTAGCCGCTCAGCCAGCGTTCAGCGCAAGCAACAAAATCCATCGTGTTCGCACTCAGAGATGGCCATTCCAGTTAGCGCCGTGATCGCCATCCACGCGACGCCTTCACAGCGCGCGCCTGGCCGCGACGCAGGTCAACGACGACCATTTGGAGCACCGCCCCGCGCCGGCCTGCGCGATGGAGTCGGCCGCTTCGCCGCGTCGGCAGCGCGGCCTCAGCCGGCCTGGCGCTGCAAGGCCAGCAGTTCGTCCTCGTCGAAACCGGCCAGCAGCCGCGCCGGCAGGTTGAACGGGCCGTGCAGGTAGCCGCCGGCGTATTCGCGCAGCAGCTCGGCGAAACGGGCGCGCGGCTCGATGCCGGCGCGCGCGCAATACCAGCGGTACCAGCGCGAGCCGGCGGCGACATGCGCCACTTCCTCGCGCAGGATCAATTCCAGGATCTCGACCGTGGCGGCGTCGTCGAGCGCGCGCAGCTTCACGATCATGCCCGGGGTCACGTCCAGCCCGCGCGCCTCCAGCACGCGCGGCACCAGGGCCATGCGCGCCAGGCCGTCGTGCGCGGTCTTCTCGCACATCTCCCACAGCCCGTTGTGCGCGGCGAAATCGCCGTAGTCGTGGCCCAGCGCACGCAGCCGGTCGCGCAGCAGCGCGAAATGGCGCGATTCGTCGGCGGCCACCGCCACCCAGTCGGCGTAGAACGCGTCGGGCAACCCGCGGAAGCGGTACACCGCATCCCAGGCCAGGTCGATCGCGTTGAGCTCGATGTGCGCGATCGCATGAAGGAAGGCGGCGCGGCCCTCGGCACTGCCCAGTCCGCGCCGCGGCAGGTCGCGCGGATGCACCAGCAACGGCCGCGGCGGGCGGCCCGGCATGCGGATCGGTTCGGGCTCGGCGGCATCCGCCGGCACGCGCAGCGCGCCGGCAGCGAACGCGGCGGCGTAGCGCTGGGTCAGGGCGACCTTGTCCTCGGGCGCGCTGGCGGCCAGGCACAGCCGCGCCGCTTGCAGCAGATCCCCGCCGGCGTGCGCGTCGTGCATCGGTGCGCCACGCAACACCGCGTCAGGCGCGGCGCTTCTTCTTCGCTTCGTCCGAACGCAGCTGCATGATGCGCTCGAAGTAGCCCGGCTCGATGCCGGTGGTGTATTCGCCGTTGAAGCACGAGGAATCGAAGGTCTTCAGTTCCGGGTTGCCCTCGCGCACCGCGGTCTCCAGATCTTCCAGGTCCTGGTAGATCAGCCAGTCGCAGCCGAGGAATTCCTGGATCTCCTGCTCGCTGCGGCCATGCGCGATCAGTTCGTCGGCGGCCGGCATGTCGATGCCGTAGATGTTCGGATAGCGCACCGGCGGCGCGGCGCTGGCCAGGTAGACCTTGCGCGCGCCGGCCTCGCGCGCCATCTGCACGATCTGCCGGCTGGTTGTGCCGCGCACGATCGAATCGTCCACCAGCAGCACCACCCGGTTGCGGAATTCCAGGTGGATCGGATTGAGCTTGCGGCGTACCGACTTCACCCGCTCGACCTGCCCCGGCATGATGAAGGTGCGGCCGACGTAGCGGTTCTTGACGAAGCCCTCGCGGTACTTCACCCCGAGCACGTTGGACATCTCCAGCGCGGCGTCGCGCGAGGTGTCCGGGATCGGGATGATGGTGTCGATGTCGTGGTCCGGGCGCAGGCGCAGGATCTTCTCGCCCAGCTTCATGCCCATGCGCATGCGCGCCTTGTGCACCGAGACGTTGTCGATCATCGAGTCCGGGCGCGCGAAGTACACGTACTCGAAGATGCACGGGGTGTGGTCGGTGGGCGAGGCGCAGACCTCGGAGAACAGCTCGCCGCGGCCGGTGATCACCAGCGCCTCGCCCGGGCGCACGTCGCGCAGGCGGGTGAAGCCGAGGATGTCCAGCGCCGAGGACTCGGAGGCGACGATGTACTCGTCGCCTTCCACGCCCTCGCGCTTGCCCAGCACCAGCGGACGGATGCCGTGCGGGTCGCGGAACGCCACCAGGCCCAGGCCCAGCACCACGCTGACCACCGCGTAGCCGCCCTTGCAGCGACGGTGCACGCCGGCCACCGCGCGGATCGCCGCCTCCGGGGTCAGCATGCGCTGCGCGTCCAGCTCGTAGGCGAACACGTTCAGCAGCACTTCGCTGTCCGAATCGGTGTTGATGTTGCGCCGGTCGGCCTCGAACACCTGCTGGCGCAACGCCTCGGTGTTGATCAGGTTGCCGTTGTGCGCCAGCGCGATGCCGTAGGGCGAATTGACGTAGAACGGCTGCGCCTCGTCCATGCCTTCCGAGCCGGCGGTGGGATAGCGGCAATGGGCGATGCCCACCCGGCCTTCCAGCACCGCCATGCGCTTCTCGTCGAAGACGTCGCGGACCAGGCCATTGGCCTTCTGCACGCGCAGGCGGGTGCCATCGGCGGTGGCGATGCCTGCGGCATCCTGCCCGCGGTGCTGCAGCACGGCCAGGCCGTCATACAGTTGCGCCGCGACATTCTGATTGCCGACGATTCCGACGATGCCACACATGTGAACGCTCTCCGCGGCGACTGCGCCGCTATTGGGAAGGTGGCCGTGCCTGGCCGTTGGATTCGACCCGTGCCGGGTCGTTTGCTGCAGGACGCGCCTGCGCCGGATCGATGTTCGCAGGCAGGACCTGCGTCGGATCGGCGCCGGGCTGCGCGGATTGGGCACCCGGACGCCCCAGGGCCTTGGACATCACGTCCTGCAGGCCGCTGGCCGACAAGGCGTTGCCCAGGACCGCATTATCGCCTGCCGCGGGCAACTTGCCCAAATCCATCTGTTGCAGGTTCATCTGCTGCAGGTTCATCTGCGACATGTTCAGGTCCGGCAGCTGCGGCATGCGCCAGTCCGGCAACTGCGCGCGCATCCAGTGCACGCCGGGGTTCAGTACCGGCAGCACCACCGACTGGCGCCAGGCCGGTTCGCGGGTCAGCGGGGTGAAGCTCATCAGCAGCACCAGCACCGCGGCGAAGAAGCCGCCGCGCAGCGTGCCCAGGCCGAAGCCGAGCGCGCGGTCGGTGCCGGACAGCGCGGTGGCGCGCACCGCGCTGCGGATCACCATGCCGATGATGCCGACCACCGCCATCGTCACCACGAAGGTCAGCGCATAGCCGCCCAGATAGTAGGTCATGCTCGGATGCGCGCCGTCGGCCAGCCAGCGCCCGGCGTCGCCGCCGAACTGGAAGGTGGCCCAGCCGGACAGCAGCCACGACAGCGTGCCGACCACGATGCCGACGAAGCCGCGCAGGGCGCCAAGCAGCGCCGAGACCAGGATCACCGCCAGCAGCACCATATCGATCATGCGCGTCTCCTGCGGCCGGGCCGCGCCATGGCGGCGGCAGCGCGCCGCGGTTCCCTTCCCTGGTCCATGCTTGCGACTCCGTGGGCCGAAGCCCGGTTCAAGGGTGTGGACGTACCATACCGCTGATGCCGACCTTGGAGGCGACCTGCGCGCGCAGCTGCTCGGCGTCGGCGCGATTGGCGACCGGGCCGACCCGCACCCGGTTCAAGGCGCCCTTGTCGGTACGCACCTGCTCGACGAAGGCGCTGAAGCCGGCGGCGCGGACCTTGTCGCGCAAGGCGTTGGCGTCCTCGGCCTTGGCGAAGGCGCCCAGCTGCACGGCAAAGCCGGTACCGGACGCGGCCGGCACGCTCGGCACGCTCGGGGCGGGCTTGGCCGCGGCGACCGGGGCCGGCGTCGCCGCCGGCTTGGCCGGCTCGGGCTTGGCCGGTTCCGGCTTGGGCGCCGCTGCGACGGGCGGCTTGGCCACGGCCACCGGCTTGGCCGGCTCCGGCGGCAGGGTGTCGGTCCTGGCCGGCGCCGCGCTGGCCGCCGGCGTCGCGGCCGCCACCGAGGACGTGCTCGGCGCGTCCAGGGTCACCACCTGCGCATTGACGTCGTTGCGCACCTTCACCGCCTGCAGGCGCACCGATTCGGCCTGGGCGCGGTCGGCATACGGGCCGATGCGCACGCGCCAGGCCTGGCGCCCGCCGATCGTGGCGGTCTCGCGGAAGCCGGGCAACTGCGCCTGCTTGAGCCGCGCGATCACCGCATCGGCGTCCGCCGGGCTGGAGTAGGCGCCGAAATTGACCGCGTAGTTGCCGGCGGCCGCGGTCGGCGGCAACGGCTGCGCGGCGGCGCTGCCAGCCGCGGCCGGCGTGGCCAGGTCGGCGGCATCGGGGTTGTCCTGCACCGGCGCCGGCGCCGCGGCGGGCGCGCTGGCCATGCCCACGGCACCGCCGCTGGGCGTGTCGCCCGGCGTCACCAGCGGCAGTTCGCGGGTCTGGAACTGGCCGTCGGCCGGAGCATCCGGGGCCTTCAGCGGAACATTGGCGACGCCGCTGTCGGGCGCAGGGCCCTTGACCAGCATCGGCAGGAAGATCACGGCGAGCGCCACCAGGACAAGGGCGCCAATCAGTCGCTGTTTCAGGACGGTATCCACGGAAAGCTTGAGGGGGCGGCATGGCGGAGTGCCGCAGCGATTATAAGGTCGGGCCGGCTGCCGGCGGGGTCAGCCGGCTGAATGCAGCCAATGCAAGGCCTCGGCCGCGGTGTGGAACGAGCCGAACACCAGTACCCGGTCGCCCGGCCGCGCCTGCGCCAGGGCCTGCTGCAGCGCCTGCTCCACGTTATCGGCGACCACGCCTGCGGCCGCGTCGGTACTGGCCAGGCGCGCCTGCAACTGCGCGCCGCTCTGGCCGCGCGCGCCGGACAGCCCGGCCAGATGCCAGGCCTCGACCTGCCCGGCCAGCGCCTGCACCACGCCGGCCGCGTCCTTGTCGGCCAGGGCGGCGAACACCGCGCGGGTGGCGCCGCTGCAGGGCTGCGCCTGCAGCGCCGCGGCCAGTTCGCGCGCCGCCTGCGGGTTGTGGCCGACATCGACCAGCACCTCGACGCCGTCGCGCACGAACGGCTGCAGCCGCCCGCGCAGCTGCGCGGCGGCGATGCCCTCGGCATAGGCGGTGCGCGGCAAGGCCTTGCGCAGCGCGCGCAAGGCGGCAATGGCGGTGGCGGCGTTGGCGCGCTGCACCGGCGCGCGCAGCTGCGGCAACGGCAGTTCCAGCTCGGTACCGACGTCGCGCCAGCGCCACTGGTCGGCATCGATCGGCTCATGGAAGAAATCGCTGCCGGCACGGATCGCGTTGGCGCCGATCGCATAGGCGCGGCGCAGCACGCTCGACGGCGGATCGATCTCGCCCAGCACCAGCGGTTTCCACGGCCGCGCGATGCCGGCCTTCTCCGCGCCGATCGCTTCGCGGTCCGACCCCAGCCAGTCGGTGTGGTCGATGTCGACGGTGGTGATCACCGCCACGTCGGCATCGACCAGGTTCACCGCATCCAGGCGCCCACCCAGGCCCACTTCCAGCACCGCCAGGTCCAGCTCGGCCTGCTGGAACAGCCACAGCGCCGCCAGCGTGCCGTATTCGAAATAAGTCAGCGGGGTGTCGCCGCGCGCGACCTCCACCGCCTCGAAGCCGGCCACCAGCTGCGCGTCGCCGGCCTCCTGCCCGCCGATGCGCACGCGCTCGTTGTAGCGCAGCAGGTGCGGCGAGGTATAGCTGCCGACGGTCCAGCCGCCGGCGCGCGCGATCGCCTCGACGAAGGCCACGGTCGAGCCCTTGCCGTTGGTGCCGCCGACGGTGACGACCTTCTTCGCCGGCCGGGCCAGGCCCATGCGCGCGGACACCGCGCGCACGCGCTCCAGGCCCATCGCGATGTCCTGCGGGTGTTGCTGCTCGATGTAGGCGAGCCATTCGGGAAGGGTTTTCATCTGTGTATTTTCAGCCTTTCGACGAGGCGCGTTCGATCACCCGCCCACCTCTTGGAAGCAACAGCTTTCGCGCTGACGCGCGAGTCACTTTTCTTTGCTTGTGCAAAGAAGCGCTTTACAGCAGCCAAAGGCTGATCAAAGTAACCAAAAGAAAGCACACCCGGGCGCCGCGCCCTCCGCGCTTCGCGCTCCGGGTGCGCACGTGGCATGGGCATTTTTCGCAGGCACATCCATGTGCCTGCGAAAAACGGCGCGCCTCGTGCGCGCCGCCCCTTCGGGGTATTCGCCCATGCCACGTGCCGCGTCTGACGGGACCCGAAAAGCGAAGCAAAGGCAAAAACGTGCACTGGGTCAGGACTCGGAGCCGCTATCCAAACTTACGGATTTCGCCGCCTACAGCGCCCGGTGCTTGGCCTCGCCGAAGAACGGCGTGTGGTGCGCGCAATCGTTCAGGCGCACCACTTCCAGGTGCTCGACGTCCGGGCCTTCCAGCAGGTTCAGCGTGGTCGGCGCCTGGCGGAAGCTCCACAGCTTGGCGATCGGCAGGCCCAGTACCCGGCACAGGATCACCCGGTTGACCGCATCGTGCGCCACCACCAGCAAGGTGTCCTCCTCGCCCAGACCCTCGGCGGCGCGGGTCAGGCCGCGCCAGGAACGGTCCAGCACCTGCCGCAGCGACTCGCCCCCCGGCATCAGCACCGTGTCCGGCTCCTCGCGCCAGGCGCGCAGGCGTGCCGGATCCTTGTCGTTGATCTCGCTGGCGAGCAGGCCTTCCCATTCGCCGTGCGCGATCTCCTGCAGGTCCGGATCGGTCAGCAGCATCGCCTCGCGCTGCGCGCCCAGCGCGTAGCGGGCGGTGCTCTGCGCGCGCGACAGCGGCGAGGCCACCGCGCGGGTCAGCGGCACCTCGCGCAAACGCGCGCCCAGCGCCTGCGCCTGCGCCTCGCCGACCGGCGACAACGCGATGTCGATCTGGCCCTGGTAGCGGCCTTCGGCGTTCCACGGGGTTTCGCCGTGACGAGCGAGCAGGATGCGCATGCGCTGGAATTCCGTTGGGGGGAGAGGTTCCCGTCTCGCGAGCGAAAACGGAGCGGCATGATACCTGCTCCGTCGCCGGAAACCCCCGAACCGCCTCCCGCTCCGCCGCCGCAACCGTCGCCGTTTAGCGGCGGGCAGGCCGCGCGGTGGCGACGGTCGCGTGTCGCCCCCGCGCGATGCGGTTACTGCTTCAGGTTCAGCTCCTTCAGCAGCCGCGGCGCCGGCGCCACTTCCTGCATGATCCAGTGCAGATAACGCGTATCGACCGCGATCATCCGGGTCATGGCCGGGTCGAACACCCAGTTGGAGCTCACCGACTCCCAGTTGCCGTCGAACGCCAGCCCGACCAGCTTGCCCTGCGCATCGAGCACCGGCGAGCCGGAGTTGCCGCCGGTGATGTCCAGGTCGGACAGGAAATCGACCGGCACCGAACCCAGCCGCTTGTCCTCCAGCCCGCCGTAGCGCTTGGCCTTGGCCGCATCGAGCAGGGCCTTGGGCGAATCGAACGGGTCGGCGCCGGTGTCCTTGGCCAGCACGCCTTCCAGCGTGGTGAACGGGGTGTAGGCCACGCCGTCCTTGGGCGTGTAGCCCTTGACGTTGCCGAAGGTGATGCGCAACGAGGAGTTGGCGTCCGGGTACACCGATTCGCCCTGGCTCTTCCTGTAGTCGGCCAGCGCCTGCAGGTAACGCGGACGCGCCAGCAGTTCCTCGCCTTCGCGGCGCTTCTCCTCGCGCTCGATCTGCAGCAGCGCCGGCATCAGCGCCACCGCATAGCGCAGCGCCGGGTCGGCGCTGGATTCGAACGCGGCGCGGTCGGCGCGCAACCACTTCAGGCGTTCCTCGGTGCTGCCCAGCTTGGTGCCGGCCAGCCGCGCCGCGGCGGCCTGCGCATCGGCGCCGGCCAGCCACTGGTCCAGCGCCGGCAGCCGCTGCGCCTTCGGCAGCTTCAGGTACTGCTCGAACCAGTAGCGCTGCAGCTGGCTGTCCATCGCGGCGACGTAGCGGCGCTCCATCTGCTTCTGCGCGCCCTCGATCTCCGGCAGGTCGCGCTCCTGGTAGCCGGGTTCGCGCTCGGCGTCGGGCTTGGCGCGCTCGATCGCCAGGCGGTACAGCGACACCGCGCTGCCGAGCACGCCGGTACGGCGCATCTGGCGCAGGATCAAATCGCGGTCGCGGGTGGCCTTGGCCTGCTCGTCCAGCGCCAGCAGCTGCGCATGCGCCTGCAGCGCGGCACGGCCGTCGCGGCCCTGGCGCTTGAGCCAGGCCAGCACCGCGCGTTCCTCGGCCTGCTTCTGCGCGGCCGCGTCGATGCGCTTGAAGCCTTCCAGCTGCCCTTCGTAGTTCTTGGCGACGTTGTTCCAGCTGGCCATCGTGGCCGCGTACTTCACCTGGATGTCCGGGTCCTGCTTGCCGGCCTGCTCGACCAGCCCGATCAGGTCGCGGTACTGGCGCGCGGCGGTGGGATAGGCCCAGTCGGCGGTGTCCTGGAATTCGGACGCCAGCGCGTAACGGTTGGTGCGCCCCGGATAGCCGGCCACCATCACGAAGTCGCCGGCGCCCAGCGGCTGGTCGGCGAATTTCAGGAAATGCCTGGGCTGGTACGGCACGTTGTCCTTGGCGTAGGCCGCCGGCTTGCCGTCCTTGCCGACATAGGCGCGGTAGAACGAGAAATCGCCGGTGTGGCGCGGCCACATCCAATTGTCGACGTCGCCGCCGAACTTGCCGATGCCCGACGGCGGCGCATAGGCCAGACGCACGTCGCGGATCTCCAGGGTACGGAACAGGCGGTAGGTATTGCCGCCGGAAAAGCTGTACAGCTCGCAGCGGTAGCCGGCCTCGGCTTCGCAGGCCGCGACCTGGGCCTTGTCGAACGCCTCCAGCGCCTGGGTGCGCTTGAGCGCGTCGCTGCCGGCGGCGGCCATCGCGGCCTTGGCCTGCTCGGTGACGTCGCTGATGCGGTCGAGCACGTAGATGCGCGCGTTCGGCCCGGCGCTGAGCTCGGCGCCGTTGCTGGCCGCGCTGAAACCGTCGCGGATCAGGTTCTTCTGCGGCGTGGAGTTGAGCTGGATCGCGCCGTAGGCGCAATGATGGTTGGTCACCACCAGGCCCTGCGGCGACACGAAGCTGGCAGTGCAGCCGCCCAGCGACACCACCGCGCCCATCGGATCGCCGGTCAGGTCGGCCAGTTGCTGCGGCGACAGCTTCAACCCGGCCTGCTGCAGTTGGCCGGCGATCTCCGGCAATTGCTGCGGCACCCACATGCCTTCGCCGGCATGGGCGGCCGGGGCACAGGCCAGGGTGGCGACGACGGCGACAGCCAGCAGATTCGAGCGCATCGAATGGATTCCTTCGGGACAGGCATGAAATAGACGTTAGATTGTAACGAATGCAACCGACGCCACCAGCATGACCAACGGCACCCCGCACGCGCCGCAGCATGGCCGCGTCCGCGGCCGGCTTATACTTCGCGCCCTCTCAACCCGAGTCTTGCACCGCCATGGCGCAAACAATGAAGGCGCTGGTCAAGCGCGACGCAGCCAAGGGCATCTGGCTGGAACAGGTGCCGGTGCCGGTGCCCGGCCCCAACGAAGTGCTGGTCAAGCTGGAGAAGACCGCGATCTGCGGTACCGACCTGCACATCTATCTGTGGGACGAATGGAGCCAGCGCACGATCAAGCCCGGCCTGACCATCGGCCACGAGTTCGTCGGCCGCATCGCCGAACTCGGCTCGGCGGTCAGCGGCTACCAAGTCGGCCAGCGCGTCTCGGCCGAAGGCCACATCGTCTGCGGCCATTGCCGCAACTGCCGTGGCGGCCGCCCGCACCTGTGCCCGAACACGGTCGGCATCGGCGTCAACGTCAACGGCGCCTTCGCCGAATACATGGTGATGCCGGCCTCCAACCTGTGGCCGATCCCGGACCAGATCCCGTCCGAACTGGCCGCGTTCTTCGATCCGTACGGCAACGCCGCGCATTGCGCGCTGGAGTTCGACGTGATCGGCGAGGACGTGCTGATCACCGGCGCCGGCCCGATCGGCATCATCGCCGCCGGCATCTGCAAGCACATCGGCGCGCGCAACGTGGTGGTCACCGACGTCAACGATTTCCGCCTCAAGCTCGCCGCCGACATGGGCGCCACGCGCGTGGTCAACGTCGCCAACACCTCGCTGAAGGAGGTGATGGCCGACCTGCACATGGAAGGCTTCGACGTGGGCCTGGAGATGAGCGGCAACCCGCGCGCGTTCAACGACATGCTCGACTGCATGTACCACGGCGGCAAGATCGCCATGCTCGGCATCATGCCGCGCGGCGCCGGTTGCGACTGGGACAAGATCATCTTCAAGGGCCTGACCGTGCAGGGCATCTACGGCCGCAAGATGTACGAGACCTGGTACAAGATGACCCAGCTGGTGCTGTCCGGCTTCCCGCTCGGCAAGGTGCTGACCCACCAGCTGACCATCGACGAATTCCAGAAGGGCTTCGACCTGATGGAAGAAGGCAAGGCCGGCAAGGTGGTGTTGAGCTGGTGAGGTCCGGCGCGGCGGCGGCGATGCCGCGTGCTGCGCCGCCAGGACGTGCGTCGTCGGCCTGGCGATCGCACAAAGAAGAAGGGCGCCGCCAGGCGCCCTTCTTCGTTCGCGACGGTGTTGCGCGGATCAGAACGCGATCGTTCCCGAGACCGCGAAGCGGTGGTCGGCCAGCTTCTTGGTGAAGTTCTGGTTGCCCTTGTCGTCGGTGTCGTAGTAGCCCACGCTCAGCGCCAGCGGACCGACCATCTTGCCGACGCTGACGCTGTAGTCGGTGTAGTCCTGGTACTGCGACAACGCGCTGGCATAGGTGGTGCGGCCGACGTGCGCGCCGATGCTGAAGTCGTTCGGCAGGCTCCAGTTCCCGTCCAGCGCGTAGTAGAAGCTGTCCTCGTCCAGGTTGTAGACGTCGTCGGTATACGCCACGGTCAAGGAGTAGGTCTTGAGGAACTTGGTCTTGGTGATCAGTTCGTTGTAGTTCGACTTGCCGGCGCCCGGATAACCGTAGCGGTTGACCATCACGTCGAAGTTCCAGTTCTCGGAGAAATCGACGTTGTAGCCGATGAAGCCGTCCACTTCCCAATCCGGGTCGCCGGCGCCGAAATCGACGTTGGAACCCCAGGTGCCGACGTACAGGCCGAACGGCGAGGTGTAGGTGAGGCCGGCCTGGAACGCAGGGCCTTCGTTGGTCTGCGAGACGCCGCGGAACACGTAGTCGCTGACCACGCCATAGGAGCCGGTAATCGGCGAGGCAGCAGCCTCGTCCTGGGCCAACGCACTCAGCGGGGAGGCGGCCAGCGCCACGGCCAGGGCGACACCAAGCTTGATCTTGTTCACCGGTAATTCTCCTGCGGTTGACGAGGGGGTGGTTCCAGCGCGCACTGCCATGCTGGCTTCACACTTTTTTAACCGGTTTTTTCTTGCAGTGCAACACTTTCAAGACAAACCAAGTCATCGCAGGCCTTGCGGCTGCTTCCTTCGGGTCAAACCTTGTCTACGCCATGCGCCCGCGGTCTGCGCCGCGCCAGCGGACCGGCCCGCCTCGCATTCTGATTGCCGGCCGGGAACACTGTGGGAGCGACTTCAGTCGCGACTGGCTTCCCAGGTAACGGGCGTCGCGACTGAAGTCGCTCCCACAGAAGTCGCTTCCGCACATGCCGGCGAGTGCAAAGACGACGAGCGAAACGCGCGAGCGCCGTTGCGCGCCGTATCCCCGAATACCGCTAGCCGCGCTGCTGCGCGAACAGGCCGAAGCGGCGTGCGCTGAGCTGCAGCACCTGGCCGGGCGCATAGCGCGTCGCGCCCTCGCCCGCCGGCAACTCCACGTCCACTTCGTCCTGGCCATGCGCCAGCTGCGCACGCAGGCGCAGGCGCGAACCACTGCGCTGCGAGGACAGCACCGTCGCCGCCCAGCCGCTGTCGCTGGGCGCCAGGTCTTCCGGGCGCACGTACAGGTCGACCGGGCCGCTGGACAGCGGCGTGTCCGGTGCCGGCAGCGCCAGGCCGGCGACCTGCAGCTGGCCGTCGTGCAGCTGTGCCGGCAGCCGGTTGACCGCGCCGACGAAGCCGTACACGAACGGCGACACCGGGCGGTCGTAGACGTCGGCCGGGCTGCCGAGCTGTTCGATGCGCCCGCGGTTGAGGATCGCCACGCGGTCGGCCAGTTCCAGCGCCTCCTCCTGGTCGTGGGTGACGAACACCGTGGTCAGCCCGGTGCGGTCGTGCAGCTCGCGCAGCCAGCGCCGCAGGTCGCGCCGCACCTGCGCGTCGAGCGCACCGAACGGTTCGTCCAGCAACAGCACGCGCGGCTCGATCGCCAGCGCGCGCGCCAATGCCACGCGCTGGCGCTGGCCGCCGGACAGCTGGGTCGGATAGCGCGATTCCAGCCCGTCGAGCTGCACCAGCGCGAGCAGCTCGGTCACCCGCGCCCGGATCGCCGATTCGGCCAGGCGCTCGGCGCCGCGGCGCACGCGCAGGCCGAAGGCGATGTTGTCGCGCACCGTCATGTGCCGGAACAGCGCGTAGTGCTGGAACACGAAGCCGACCCGGCGCGACTGCACCGGCAGACCGGTCGCGTCCTCGCCGTCGATCAGCACGCGCCCGGCGTCGGCATGCTCCAGCCCGGCGATCACCCGCAGCAAGGTGGTCTTGCCCGAGCCGGACGGCCCCAGCAATGCCAGCAACTCGCCCTGGCGGATGTCCAGGCTGACGTCGTCGAGCGCGACGAACTCGTCGAAACGCTTGCCCAGGTGCTGTACGCGGATGGTCATCGCAACCTCAATGTCGGTGATTGGCGGCCAGCGATTCGCCGTGGCGCCATTCCAGATAGGACTTCAGCGCCAGGGTCAGCAGCGCGGTCAGCGCCAGCAGGCTGGCGCAGGCGAACGCGGCGCTGTAGGCGTATTCGTTGTAGAGGATCTCCACGTGCAGCGGCAGCGTGTTGGTGCGCCCGCGGATGTGCCCGGACACCACCGACACCGCGCCGAACTCGCCCATCGCCCGCGCACTGCACAGCAGCACGCCGTACAGCAGGCCCCAGCGGATGTTGGGCAGGGTCACCCGCCAGAACATCTGCCAGCCGTTGGCGCCCAGGCTCAACGCCGCCAGTTCCTCGTCGCTGCCCTGCTGCTCCATCAGCGGCATCAGCTCGCGGGCGATGAACGGGAAGGTGACGAAGGTCGTCGCCAGCACGATGCCGGGCAGCGCGAACACGATCCGCGGCAATTGCAGCAGCACCTCGCCGAACACCGGCAGGTGCAGCCGCCAGCCTTCGTCGATCAGCGGCCAGGCCCAGCCGTTGCGGCCGAAGATCAGGATGAAGACCAGGCCGGCGACCACCGGCGACACCGAGAACGGCAGGTCGATCAGGCTCACCAGCAGGCGCTTGCCGGGAAAGCGATGCTTGCTCACCGCCCAAGCTGCAGCCACGCCGAACACCAGGTTCAACGGCACCACGATCGCGGTCACCAGCAGGGTCAGGCGGATCGCCGCGAGCGCATCGGGATCGGAGATCGCCCGCCAGAACACGCCGATACCGCCGCGCAGCGCTTCGACGAACACCAGCAGCAGCGGCAGCAACAGGAACGACAGCAGGAAGCCCAACGCGCCGAGGATCAGCAGCGCCTGCACCCACCACGGCTCGGTGGTGACCGCGGCGACGCGGCGGCGGGCAGCAGGCGGCGATGCGCTCAACGCAGTCTCCGAGAACGGGAGGGTCAGGCTGGACACGGTATCGTTCATCTCAATGCGCCGCCAGACCGCGCCGCGCGAAGCGCGCCTGCACGCCGTTGACCACCAGCAGCATCAGCAACGACAGCAGCAGCATCGCCGCGGCGATCGCGGTCGCGCCGGCATAGTCGAATTCCTCCAGGCGGATGGTGATCAGCAGCGGCGCGATCTCGGTGGCGTTGGGCAGGTTGCCGGCGATGAAGATCACCGAGCCGTACTCGCCGATGCCGCGCGCGAAGGCCAGCGCGAATCCGGTCAGCACCGCCGGCCACAGCGCCGGCAGCACCACGCGGCGGATGGTCTGCCAGCGGCCGGCGCCGAGCGTGGCCGCGGCCTCTTCCACGTCGCGCTCGGCCTCGGCCAGCACCGGCTGCACGATCCGCACCACGAACGGCAGCCCCACGAACACCAGCGCCACCACGATGCCGAGCTGGGTGTAGGCGATCTTCAGCCCCAGCGGTTCCAGCCAGCGGCCGACCCAGCCGTTGCCGCCGTACAGCGCGGTCAGCGCGATGCCGGCCACCGCGGTCGGCAGCGCGAACGGCAGGTCGATCATCGCGTCGAACAGGCGCTTGCCGGGGAAGCGGTAGCGCACGAACACCCAGGCCACCCAGGTGCCCATCACCGCATTGAACGCGGCGGCGACGAAGGCGGTGCCGAAGCTGACCCGCAGTGCCGACAGCACCCGCGGTTCGCTCCACACCTGCCATACGCCGTGCCAGCCCAGGCCGCTGGTCTTGAGCACCACGCCCAGCAGCGGGATCAGCACCACCAGTCCCAGCCAGGTCAGGGTGATGCCCAGGCTCAGGCCGAGCCCGGGAATCACCCTGCGCCGCGACGGAGCGCGCGTGGCCGCGGCGGCATTCACTCCCATCGCGTCACTTGCTCGCCTGGATCTGGTCGAACAGGCCGCCGTCGTTGAAGTGCTCGGCCTGGGCCTTGGCCCAGGAGCCGAACTGCTGGTCGATGGTGACCAGTTGCACCTTCGGCAGGCGCGCGATGTCGGCGCGGTCGGCGTATTCGGGATGGCGCGGGCGGTAGTAGTGCTTGGCCGCGATCTTCTGCCCTTCCGGCGAATACAGGTATTTCAGGTACTCCTCGGCGACGTCGCGGGTGCCGTGCTTGTCCACGTTCCTGTCGACCACCGCCACCGACGGCTCGGCCAGGATCGACAGCTTCGGCACCACGATCTCGAACTTGTCCTTGCCCAGTTCCTCCTGCGCCAGGAACGCCTCGTTCTCCCAGGCCAGCAGCACGTCGCCGATACCGCGCTGGACGAAGGTGGTGGTGGCGCCGCGCGCGCCGGTGTCCAGCACCGGCACGTTGCGGAACAGCGCGCGCATGTAGCCGAGGATGCGCTCGCGGTCGCCCTTGAAGATATGGTCGGCATAGGCCCAGGCCGCCAGGTAGTTCCAGCGCGCGCCGCCGGAGGTCTTCGGGTTCGGAGTGATCACCGACACGCCGGTGCGCAGCAGGTCCGGCCAGTCCTTGATCTTCTTCGGGTTGCCCTTGCGCACCAGGAACACGATGGTGGAGGTGTACGGCGCGCTGTTGTCGGGCAGGCGCTTGGCCCAGCCCGGATCGATCAGCTTGCCCTTGTCGGCGATCGCGTCCACGTCGTAGGCCAGCGCCAGCGTCACCACATCGGCCTCGACCCCGTCGATGACCGAGCGCGCCTGCTTGCCGGAACCGCCATGCGAGGTTTCCACCGTCACCTTGTCGCCGCTGTGGGTCTGCTCCCAGTGCTTGGCGAAGGCGGCGTTGTAGTCGCGGTACAGCTCGCGCGTGGGATCGTAGGACACGTTGAGCAGCTGCACGTCGCGCGCGGCGGCGGTGCCGGCGAACGCGCACAGCGCGAGCGCGAGCAGCGGGCTGAATCGGCGCGGCAGGAGGCTGGGCATGGGCGGTTCTCCGGAAGTGGGACGGGGGGCACGGGCGGTCCGGCCATGCGAGCCACGGCCAGTGCGCCATGCTGCGCAGCCGCATGGGTCCGGTGAAATGACTTCGCCGCCGATGCTTATGCCATTTGTGCATGACGCCCGCCGACCTTCGCACACGCCGCGTTAAAATCTCCACCTCTCCCGCCTGCGCGTGCCCGTCATGACCGATTCCCGCCTCACCCAGCACTACGCCGACGAACTGGACGCAATCCGCGCGCAGGGCCTGTTCAAGTCCGAGCGCATCATCGTCGGCCCGCAGTCGGCCGAGATCGTGCTGGCCGACGGCCGCCGCGTGCTGAACTTCTGCGCCAACAACTACCTGGGCCTGGCCGACCACCCGGCGCTGATCGCCGCGGCCAAGGACGCGCTGGACACCCACGGCTTCGGCATGGCCTCGGTGCGCTTCATCTGCGGCACCCAGGACCTGCACAAGCAACTGGAAGCGCGCATCGCCGAGTTCTTCGGCACCGAGGACACCATCCTCTACGCCGCCTGCTTCGACGCCAACAGCGGCCTGTTCGAGCCGCTGCTCGGCGAGGCCGATGCGATCATTTCCGACGCACTCAACCATGCCTCGATCATCGACGGCGTGCGCCTGTGCAAGGCCAAGCGCTTCCGCTACGCCAACTGCGACATGGCCGACCTGGAAGCGCAGCTGCAGGCCGCCGATGCGGCCGGCTGCAAGACCAAGCTGATCACCAGCGACGGCGTGTTCTCGATGGACGGCTTCATCGCCCCGCTGGACCAGATCACCGCGCTGGCGCGCAAGTACGGCGCGCTGGTGCATATCGACGAGTGCCACGCCACCGGCTTCCTCGGCGCGACCGGCCGCGGCTCGGCCGAGGTCAAGGGCGTGATGGACCGGATCGACATCTTCACCGGCACCCTGGGCAAGGCCATGGGCGGTGCGCTGGGCGGCTTCACCACCGGCCGGCGCGAGGTGATCGAACTGCTGCGCCAGCGCTCGCGTCCCTACCTGTTCTCCAACTCGCTGCCGCCGCACGTGGTCGCTGCCGGGATCAAGGCCTTCGCGATGCTGGACGCGGCCGCCGACCTGCGCGCGCAACTGGTCGAGAACACCCGCCACTTCCGCGAGCGCATGGCCGCGGCCGGCTTCGACATCAAGCCCGGCACCCACCCGATCTGCCCGGTGATGCTGTACGACGCGCCGCTGGCGCAGCGCTTCGCCGAGCGGCTGCTGGAGGAAGGCATCTATGCGATCGGCTTCTTCTTCCCGGTGGTGCCCAAGGGGCAGGCGCGGATCCGCACCCAGATCAGCGCCGCGCATACCCGCGCGCAGCTGGACCGGGCGATCGACGCCTTCGTCCGCATCGGCCGCGAGTTGGGAGTGATTGGGTAAGACTCGGGACTCGGGACTCGGGACTCGGGACTCGGGACTCGGGACTCGGGACTCGGGACTCGGGACTCGGGACTCGGGACTCGGGACTCCAGGGCAGGATCTTTGGCGCCGCTTCCGTGTCAAGTGTTTTTTGGAATCCTCGTGTGCAATCGGCATGAACAGTGCGCTACTCGTACAGGGCCGAGCCAGCGCCTTTACGAGTCCCGAGTCCCCTGTCCCGAGTCCCGACCAACCAATCCCTCCACCTCGGCGGCACTGAGCTCGCGCCAGGCGCCCTTGCCCAATTCGCCCAGCGCCAACCCGCCGATCGCCACCCGCACCAGGCGCAGCACGCCCAGATCGAGTTCGGCGAGCAGGCGCCGGATCTGCCGGTTGCGGCCCTCGTCCAGCACCACTTCCAGCCAGGCGTGCTTGTCGCCCTGGCGCAACAGCCGCACCTGCTTGGCGCGCAGCGGCTCGCCGTCGGCGACCACGCCGGCGCACATGCGCGCCAGCAATGCCGCATCGGGCAGCGCATCGACCTGCACGTGATAGGTCTTGTCCGGGCCGCTGGCCGGGTCGGTGACCCGCGCCGCCCACTGCGGATCGTTGCAGAACAGCAACAGGCCCTCGCTGGCCTTGTCCAGGCGCCCGACCGGGGCCAGCCAGGGCAGCCCGGCGCCGTCGAAACAGCGGTAGACGGTGTCGCGGCCGTGCTCGTCCTGCGCGGTGGTGACCAGGCCGCGCGGCTTGTTGAGCATCAGGTACAGGCGCTGCGTGGCGGCCAGCGGCACGCCGTCGAGCGCCAGCCGATGGCGGCCGCGCAGGATCGGGAATTCGGGATCGGTGACGGTGCGGCCATCGACCGCGACGCGGCCGGCGGCGATCCAGCGCGCGGCCTCGGTGCGCGAACACAGGCCGAGCTTGGACAGGGTCCGCGCCAGGCCGTGGCGGGCCTCGCCAGCCGCGGCCACGGCGCTGCGCGGCGAGCGCGGGGCGCTGGCCGCCGGCGGCGACGTGCGCGATGCGGGGCGACGGGAACGCGAAGGAGGTTTCACCGCTCGCGCTTCGTACGCAGGCGCGGTCACGACCGCGCGCAGCGCTTACTGCTTGTCGACCGGCTGCGCCGCGTCGGGCGCCGGGGCGGCGACGGGCACTGCCGCCGGCGCCGGACGCGCCTTGACCACACGCACGCCGCGCGCCTTCATCCAGGCGTCGAACTCTTCGGCGGTCATGCGCTTGCCGTTCTGGCTCATGTCGAAGCGCCACGGGGTGTTGTCGAACGCGGTGGTCGGCTTGTAGGCCGCCGGGTCGTTCGGCTTCACCGCAGCGCCGGCCGGCATCGCGTTGGCCAGGCTCTGGCAGCCTTCGGCGCGCAGGCGCAGCAATACCCGGTCCAGCGACTGGTCGCTGCTGTAGGACTGCGCCAGCACGCCGCTGGGCATGCCCAGCTGCAGGTTGCGCGTGTACAGCTCCGAGGCGATCGGCGCACCGACCGTGGCCGGCAGCGGCAGCGGCTTGGGCAGCACGTCGCCGGAGCAATCCGGTGCGGCATGGGCGGCAGGAATCAAGGCAAGACCAAGCAGGCCGGCCGTAACAATACGCAGCATCGGGTTTTTTCCATTCAGGCGAGACATCGCCGCGAGTGTAGGCAGGGCCAGGCGCAGTTTCAACCGATACCGGCACTGCATGCGCTAAATAATTGGGAAGGCTGAAAAAGTTCAGCTTGCAAGACGTTTTGTCCTGCTTCCGCAGGAGTGCCACTTTTCCGAGTCCCGGGTCCACACGCACAAAAACAAAGCCCGGCGCGAGGCCGGGCTTTGCTTGAAGCATGAAGCGTCCGATTAGTTCTGGACGTTCAGCTCGGTACGACGGTTCTTCGCACGGCCTTCCGGGTTGTCCGAACCATCCGGGTTGGTGTTCGGCGCAATCGGGCGGCTCTCGCCGTAACCGATCGGACCGACCAGACGCGAAGCGTCCACGCCGTTCTTGGTCAGGTAGTCGTACACGGTGGTCGCACGACGCTCGGACAGCTTCTGGTTGTAAGCGTCGGTACCCTTCGAGTCGGTGTGACCGGCGACCTCGACCTTCAGGTCGGGGTAACGCTTCAGGATCTCGGTGGCTTCGCTCAGGATCGCGATCGCGTCCGGACGCAGGGTCGACTTGTTGAAGTCGAAGTTCACGCCCTTCAGGTCGATCGACACCGGCACCGGGCAACCGTCCGGACCGATGGTCTGGCCAGGCTGGGAGGTCGGGCACTTGTCGTCGCAGTTGTTGACGCCGTCACCGTCGTCGTCCAGGTCCGCGCAGCTCGGGGCAGCGGTCGGAGCCGGGGCGGCAACCGGGGCAGCCGGCGGCGGGCCGAGCGGGATCACGACGCCGACCGAGGCCAGCACGTCGCCGAACCAGTTCTCGGACGGAGCGGCAACGCTCTGGTCGTCGAAGTCAGCGCGGTAGGCCACTTCGGCACGCACGGCAACGCGCTTGTCGAAGGTGGTCTGCAGGCCGACGCCGGCCTTGGCGGCGAAGTTGCCGTCCTTGCGCTGGCCCGGGGACACGGCGCCGCCGGTGTCGAACTCTTCTTCCGAACGCTGGTAGCCCAGACCGAACAGCAGGTACGGGTTCCAGCCACGGCCTTCCTGGATGAAGTGGCGACGCAGGTCGAACGAGATGCCGTACTGGCTCCAGTTCAGGTCCTGGTTCTTGTCGAAGTTCGGGTTCTGATAGTTCAGTTCACCGTCGATCGACCAGTTCGGGCTGACGAACTTGCCCAGGCCCAGGGTGACGAACGGGGCGTCGTTGGTCAGACGGTCGTTGTCCTGGAAGTTGAAACCGGCCGAACCGGTCAGGTACCAGCGATCGTCGAATTCCTGTGCGGACGCTGCCTGGGCGACGGCCAGACCGCCCAGCAACGCGGCGGTGAGAATTTTCTTGTTCATTAATACAGCTCCTTGTTTCGGGGATATAGAAACCGATAGGGCATGGTTCAGTACAGATGTCTCGTCACATCCAGACGGCCGTTCCGCACGCCATCGCCGCGCACATTATGCTCGGCATGGTGAAGACGGCGTTAACAGGCACGTAACATGTGAAACCCACGACCAGACCCTTTGCAGTCGTGGACATACCGTATACAGCTTCATGAAATGATGCAATGCGGCGTTTGGCGGCCGTCCGTGCTTGTAGACAGCCGGCCGGCATCGCACGGCGGCCTCACTTCATGCGCTCCCAGGGCGGAGGATCCGCCAGATGAACCTGCATGAACTCCACGAAGGCGCGCACCCGCGGCGGCACCAGCCGGCGCTGCGGCATCACCGCGTAGATGCCGGTCTCGGCGATCGCGTACTCCGGCAGGACCTGGCGCAGGCGCCCGTGGCGCAGGTCTTCGGCCACGTGCCACACCGAATGCAGGGCGATGCCCTGCCCGTTCAGTGCCGCGTCGCGCAGCACCTCGCCGAAATTGGACTCCAGCGGACCGTTCACCCTGACCGCGATCTCGCCTTCGGCGCCGAGCAGGCGCCAGGTGTCCTGGCGGCCTTCGGCGCCGGTCAGCAGCAGGCAGGCGTGCGCGGCCAGATCCGCGGGGGTTTCCGGTTCGCCGTGGCGGCGCAGGTAGTCGGGAGACGCGCACAGCACGCGGCGGTTGCCGGCCAGGCGTCGCGCCACCAGGCTGGAATCGCGCAGCGCGCCGATCCGGATCGCCAGGTCGAAGCCCTCGCTGACCAGATCCACCACGTTGTCGCTCAGATGCACGCTGAGCCGTACCTGCGGATGCAGGGCCATGAACTGCGGCAGCAGCGGCGACACGTACTGGCGCCCGAACGAGGCCGACGTGGTCACCCGCAAGGTACCGGCGGCGGCGCGGCCGGCTTCGCGCAGGCCGCCGGCCAGCGACTCCAGGTCCTCGACCAGCGCGCGTCCCTGCTCGGCCAGCTGCAGGCCTTCGGGCGTGGGATGCAGGCGCCGCGTGGTCCGGTGCAGCAGGCGCACGCCGAGGTCGCGCTCGAGCCGCTGCAGCCGCTGGCTGGCGACCGCCACCGACAGGTCCAGGCTGCGCGCCGCGGCGCTGATCGATCCCAGGTCGAGCACGCGCAGGAACAGCGCGATGTCGCCGATCCGGTCCATTCTCTCGATTCCGTTGAAAGTCACTCAACATCTTGCCAGTTTGTGCTGATAAAGCGCGGTCATAGGCTGTGCTTCTCCCGCCTTCCGGAACCGCCATGCCTCCTTCCCCTTCGCCTGCCGCTGCGCCAGCGCCGCGGCTGCCGCTCGCCTCGTTCGCGCTGACCGCCGGCGCGTTCGGCATCGGCACCACCGAGTTCGTGATCATGGGCCTGCTGCTGCAGGTCGCCGCCGACCTGCAGGTCAGCGTGCCCGCGGCAGGGCTGTTGATTTCCGGCTACGCGCTGGGCGTGTTCGTCGGCGCGCCGCTGCTGACCGTGGCCAGCCGGCGTTGGCCGCGCAAGCGCGTGCTGGTGGCACTGATGCTGGTGTTCACCGCCGGCAACCTGGCCTGCGCGCTGGCGCCGGACTACGCCACGCTGATGGCGGCGCGGGTGGTCACCTCGCTGGCGCATGGCACCTTCTTCGGCGTCGGCGCGGTGGTCGCCACCGGCCTGGTGGCGCCGCAACGCAAGGCCTCGGCGATCGCCACCATGTTCACCGGGCTCACCGTGGCCACCCTGCTGGGGGTGCCGGCCGGCGCCTGGCTGGGACTGCAGTACGGCTGGCGCGCGACGTTCTGGGCGGTGGCCGCGATCGGCCTGCTCGCCACCGTGGTGATCGCCACGCTGGTGCCGGCCCGCGACGACGGCGCAGCGGCGCCGCCGCTGCGCGCCGAACTGCAGGCGGTCGGTCGCGCGCCGGTGCTGCTCGGGTTGGCGACGACGGTGCTCGGCTATGCCGGCGTGTTCACCGTCTACACCTACATCCAGCCGATCCTGACCCGGGTCACCGGCCTGGCCGACAGCGCGGTCTCGCCGCTGCTGCTGGTATTCGGCGTGGGCATGATCGTCGGCAACGTGTTCGGCGGGCGCCTGGCCGACCGCCAGCCGCGCCAGGCGCTGCCGCTGACCCTCGGCCTGTTGGCGCTGGTGCTGGCGGCGCTGGCCTTCGCACTGCACTCGGCGCCGGCGATGGTGCTGGTCACCGGCCTGCTCGGGGTGGCCGCGTTCGCCACGGTGGCGCCGCTGCAGCTGTGGGTGCTGGGCAAGGCCGGCGACGCCGGCCGGCACCTGGCGTCGAGCCTGAACATCGGCGCGTTCAACCTGGGCAATGCGCTGGGCGCCTGGCTCGGCGGGCTGGTGATCAGCCATGGCGGCAGCCTGGCGCAGTTGCCGTGGGCGGCGGCGCTGGTCACCGCGGCCGGCCTGGCGGTGGCGCTGCTGGCGCTGCGACTGTCGCCCGCAGCCGCAAAGACTGCGCCGGCGGCGGCATGCGCCGCGGGCGATGCGGCATGAGCCGGCGCCTGCGCCAGGCCGCAGTGGTTGGCACCTTGCTGGGGGCGCTGGCAGCGCCGGCCGGGGCCGCCGAGCGCGACTGGATCGCGACCTGGCAGGCCAGTCCGCAGCCGCTGTGGGCGGCCGACTTCCCGTTCCCGACCCAGACTCCGTTCAACCTGTGGCGGCAGACCGTGCGCCAGGTGGCGCGAATCAGCCTGGGCGGCGAGTCGGTGCGCGTGGAACTGTCCAATGCCTACGGTAGCGCGCCGCTGCAGATCGGCGCCGCGCACCTGGCGCTGGCCGGCGAAGGCGCGGCGACCGTGCCCGGCTCGGACCGCGAGCTGCGCTTCGGCGGACAGCGCGCGGTGACCATTCCGCCTGGCGCACCGGTGCTCAGCGATCCGGTCGCGCTGCGCGTGCCGGACCTGGCCCGGCTCAGCGTCAGCCTGTACCTGCCGCAGCCGACGGCGCCGTCCACCTTCCATTGGGAAGGCTTGCAGAGCGCCTGGCTGGCCGCCGGCGAGCGCACCGCGGATGCGGCGCTGGACGACGCGGCGCCGCTGCCGGTGCGGCTGTTCGTCAGCGGCATCCAGGTGCGCCGCGCCGACGCCGCCGGCGCGGTGGTAGCGCTGGGCGATTCGATCACCGATGGTGCCGCGTCCACCCCGGGCCGCGACCGGCGCTGGCCGGACCAGTTGGCCACGCGGCTGGCGGCGCAGCGCGTGGCGGTGCTCAACGCCGGGATCTCCGGCGGCCGCGTGCTGCGCGACCGCATGGGCAGCAATGCGCTGGCGCGGCTGGACCGCGACGTGCTGGTGCAACCCGGCGTGCGCACCCTGGTGCTGCTGATCGGGATCAACGACATCAGCTGGTACGCCACGCCGTTCGCGCCGGACGATGCGCCGGTCTCCGCGCAGGAATTGATCGCCGGCTACCGCCAGCTGCTGCAGCGTGCGCAGGCGCGCGGCCTGCGCGTGATCGGCGCCACGCTCACCCCGTTCGAGGGCGCGCTGCCGGACACGCCGATCCACGGCTATTACAGCGCGGACAAGGAGCGCGTGCGCCAGCAGGTCAATGCGTGGATACGCGACGGCAACGGTTTCGATGCGATCATCGATTTCGACGCCCTGCTCCGCGACCCCGCGCACCCTACCCGCATGCTGCCCGCCTTCGATTCCGGCGATCACCTGCACCCCGGCGATGCCGGCTATGCCGCCATGGCCGAGGCCGCCGCGCGCGTGCTCGGCGACAACGCCAACGCCTATCCCGCCGCGGCCTCGCCACGCTGATCGCACCTCCCTTCCGTTCCCCCGCAAAGGAATCCTCACCATGGACTACCGTCATCTCGGCGCCTCCGGCTTCAAGGTCCCCGTCCTCAGCTTCGGCACCGGCACCTTCGCCGGCTCGAACGATTTCTTCGCCGCCTGGGGCAATTCGGACGTGGACCAGGCGCGACGCCTGATCGACATCTGCCTGGAGGCCGGGGTCAACCTGTTCGACAGCGCCGACATCTATTCCGGCGGTGCCGCCGAATCGGTGCTGGGCGCGGCGATCAAGGGCCGCCGCGACCAGGTGCTGATCTCGACCAAGGCCACCTTCCGCTTCGACCCCGACGATCCGAACAGCGTCGGCTCCTCGCGCTTCCACCTGCTGCGCGCGGTCGATGCCGCGCTCGAGCGCCTGGACACCGACTACATCGACCTGTTCCAGCTGCACGGCTTCGATGCGAAGACGCCGCTGGAAGAAACCCTGTCTACGCTCGACGACCTGGTCCGCGCAGGCAAGATCCGCTACCTGGGCGTGTCCAACTTCTCCGGCTGGCACCTGATGAAGTCGCTGGCGGTGGCCGACCGCCATGGCTGGTCGCGCTACGTCGCCAATCAGACCTACTACTCGCTGATCGGCCGCGACTACGAGGAAGAACTGATGCCGCTGGGGCTGGACCAGGGCGTCGGCGCGGTGGTGTGGAGTCCGCTGGGCTGGGGCCGGCTGACCGGCAAGCTCCGCCGCGGCCAGCCGCTGCCGGAAAGCAGCCGGCTGCACGACAAGAAGGTCACCGAAGCCGGCCCGCCGGTCGAAGACGAACGCCTGTACCGGGTGATCGACGCGCTCGAGGCGATCGCCGCCGAGACCGGCAAGAGCGTGCCGCAGATCGCGCTGAACTGGCTGCTGCAGCGGCCCACGGTGAGCAGCGTCATCATCGGTGCGCGCAACGAGGAACAGTTGCGGCAGAACCTGGGCGCGGTCGGCTGGAATCTCGACGCCGCGCAGGTGCAGCGGCTGGACGCGGCCAGCGCGGTGGTGCCGCCGTATCCGTACTGGCATCAGCGCGGCTTCGCCGAGCGCAATCCGCGACCGGTCTGAGCCGGATACGCCGCGCGCCGAAACAACCGCTTCCCCACTCCTGGAGACACCATGAAAGCCGTCGCCCTGACCCACTATCTGCCGATCGACGATCCTCAGTCGCTGTTCGATACCGATGTACCCACCCCGCCCGCGCCCACCGGCTTCGACCTGCTGGTGCGGGTGGAAGCGGTGTCGGTCAACCCGGTCGACACCAAGGTGCGCGCACCCAAGCCGCAGGTCGAAGCGCAGCCCAAGGTGCTGGGCTACGACGCCGCCGGCGTGGTCGAAGCGGTCGGCGCCGAGGTCGAGGGGTTCGAACCCGGCGACGAGGTCTATTACGCCGGCGACATCACCCGCGCCGGCAGCAACGCGCAGTACCAGCTGGTGGACGCACGCATCGTCGCGCGCAAGCCGGCGACGCTGGATTTCGCGCAGGCCGCGGCGTTGCCGCTGACCACGCTGACCGCCTGGGAACTGCTGTTCCAGCGCATGCCGTTCGACTTCGACGACGAGCGCAATCGCGGCCGCCGCCTGCTGGTGATCGGCGGCGCCGGCGGGGTCGGCTCGATCGCGATCCAGCTGGCGCGGCACGCCGGCTTCGAGGTCATCGCCACCGCCTCGCGCCAGCAGACCCGCGACTGGTGCCTGCAGCTCGGCGCGCAGCACGTGATCGACCATCGCCAGCCGCTGGCGCCGCAATTGCAGGCGCTGGGCATCGCACAGGTGGATGCGGCGCTGAACCTGGCCGACACCGATCGTTACTGGGACGCGCTCGGCGACCTGGTCGCGCCGCAGGGCCATGTCGGCCTGATCGTGGAACCGGCCGGCGCGCTGCGCATCGGCGATCCGTACAAGGCCAAGTGCATCGGCATCCACTGGGAAATGATGTTCGCGCGGGCGCGCTTCAAGACCGCCGACATGATCGAGCAGCACCGGATCCTGGCGCGCGCCGCCAGCCTGATCGATGCCGGCGCGTTGCGCACCACGCTGACCGAGACGCTGGCGCCGATCGACGCGGCCAATCTGCGGCAGGCGCACCGGCGGCTGGAATCGGGCAGCACCATCGGCAAGCTGGCGCTGGCCGGCTGGGGCTGAGCGGCTGACGCAATTCGATCCGCCGCGATGTCGTCTGTGGGAGCGACTTCAGTCGCGACGGGGCATTACCGAGAAAGCCCGTCGCCACTGAAGCCGCTCCCGCAGCGTCAGGCCGACAGAGGAGTAGCCCGCACCGACGGACCGATTGCACCGTCACGGCTGCAACGCGCGAACGCGCCTCTTGCCGTGGCGCGGGTTTCGCGGCACCCTGCGCCCATCCATACGCAAGCGTATCCAAAGCCATGTCGCCCGCCTCCGGCCAGCCCGACCCGTCCCCTGCCGCCTATCCGCACCTGTTCGCCCCGCTCGACCTGGGCTTCACCCAGCTGCGCAACCGGGTGCTGATGGGCTCGATGCATACCGGCCTGGAGGATCGCGCGCGCGACTTCCCCAAGCTGGCCGCGTATTTCGCCGAGCGCGCCGCCGGCGGCGCCGGGCTGATCGTCACCGGCGGCTTCGCGCCGAACCTGGTCGGCTGGCTGAAGCCGTTCGGCGGCAAGCTGTCGTGGCCGTGGGAAGTGCGCCCGCACCGGCAGGTGACCGCTGCGGTGCATGCGCACGGCGCCAAGATCTGCCTGCAGCTGCTGCATGCCGGGCGCTACGCCTACCACCCGCTGTCGGTGGCGCCGTCGAAGCTGAAGGCGCCGATCAATCCGTTCACGCCGCGCGCCTTGTCCGCCCGCGGGGTCGAGCGCCAGATCGGCGCCTACGCGCGCGCCGCGCGGCTGGCACGCGAGGCCGGCTACGACGGCGTGGAAGTGATGGGCTCGGAAGGCTATCTGATCAACGAGTTCGTGGCCCCGCGCAGCAATCGCCGCGACGACGCCTGGGGCGGCGACGCGACCAGGCGCATGCGCTTCGCGGTGGAGATCGTGCGCCAGATCCGCGCCGCCTGCGGGCCGGACTTCATCATCATCTACCGGCTGTCGCTGGTGGACCTGGTCGAGGACGGCAGCGACTGGCAGGAGATCGTGGCGCAGGCGCAGGCGATCGAGGCGGCCGGCGCGACGCTGATCAACTCCGGCATCGGCTGGCACGAGGCGCGGGTGCCGACCATCGCCACCTCGGTGCCGCGCGCCGCGTTCGCCGGCGTCACCGCCAAGCTCAAGCCGCACGTGCGGGTGCCGCTGATCGCCACCAACCGCATCAACATGCCCGAGGTGGCCGAACGCATCCTCGCCGGCGGCGGCGCCGACATGGTGTCGCTGGCGCGGCCGCTGCTGGCCGATCCGCAATGGCCGAACAAGGCGCGGCGCGGCCAGGCGCAGGCGATCAACACCTGCATCGCCTGCAACCAGGCGTGCCTGGACCACGTGTTCGAGAACAAGACCGCCAGCTGCCTGGTCAATCCGCGCGCCGCGGCCGAGACCGAGCTGAACTACCTGCCCACCGCGGCGCCCAGGCGCGTGGCCGTGGTCGGCGCCGGCCCGGCCGGACTGGCCTGCGCCACGGTCGCCGCCGAACGCGGCCACCGCGTCACCCTGTTCGACAGCGCCGCGGAGATCGGCGGCCAGTTCAACGTGGCCAAGCGCATTCCCGGCAAGGAAGAATTCCACGAGACGCTGCGCTATTTCCGCCACCAGCTCGACGCCACCGGCGTGGACGTGCGCCTGCACACCACCGCCGATGCGGCGCTGCTGGCCGGTTTCGACGAGGTGGTACTGGCCACCGGCATCGTGCCGCGCGCGGTGGATTTCCCCGGCGCCGACCATCCCAACGTGGTCAGCTATCTGGATGTGCTGCAGGGCCGGGTGCAGGCGGCGGACAAGGTCGCGATCATCGGCGCCGGCGGCATCGGGTTCGACGTCGGCGAATTCCTGGTGCAGGCCGGCGTATCGACCGCGCTGGACCCGGCGCGGTGGATGGCCGAATGGGGCGTGGACCCGCAGTTCGAGGCGCGCGGCGCATTGCGCAAGCCGCAGCCGGAAGCGCCGGCGCGCAAGGTGTGGCTGCTGCAGCGCAGCGCCGGCCGTCCCGGCGCGCGCCTGGGCAAGACCACCGGCTGGATCCACCGCGCCACGCTGAAGGCCAAGGGCGTGACCATGCTCGGCGGGGTCGAGTACCTGGGCATGGACGACGCCGGCCTGCGCATCCGCGTGGACGGTGCCGAACAGCTGCTGCCGGTCGGCACCGTCGTGGTCTGCGCCGGCCAGGAACCGCGCCGCGACCTGCACGACGCGCTGCAGGCCGCCGGCCGCAAGGTGCATCTGATCGGCGGCGCCGACGTCGCCGCGGAGCTGGACGCCAAGCGCGCCATCGCCCAGGGCAGCCGCCTGGCGGCCATGCTCTGAGCGAACGCTGCGCCCGAGCCTGGGCGCGGCTGCTTCTCCCATCGAGGAAGTAGCCACACAGGGCGCGAGAGGGGATGGCGAAGCCGCGTGCATGCCTAGCGATGCCTTGCACCGTACCCTCACCCCAACCCCTCTCCCGGGGGGAGAGGGGCTAAGCGCGCCTCTGCAATGCGATGGCATATTTCTCCGCTTTGTCGCGTTGCTCAGGTATATCGACGCGATGAGTCCGCCTCCGTCCCGCCCCGCCCCGCACGACCCCACGTCGTCGCCGGTGGCGCTACCGTTGTCCATGGCCGGCCTGCAGGCCTACGCGCTGGCGCATTTCGGCAAGAGCCTGCTGTGGTACGCCGGCGAACTGCTGCTGATCTATTCGCTGACCGAACACGCCGGACTGGATGCGACCGCCGCCGGGCTGGTATTGGCGCTGGGCCTGCTGGTCAGCGCGGCGATCGGCCTCGGCGCCGGCTGGAGCCTGCGCCGGCAGCTGCGTGGGGTGGCCAGCGTCGGGCGCCTGCAGTGGCGGGGCCTGAGCACGGCGGCGCTGGCGCTGCTGCTGGTGTTCGCCGCGCCGCTGCTGCCGGCGCCGCTGCGGCTGGGCTACGTGCTGGTGCTCAGCCTGCAGTTCCGCATCGCCTACGCGGTCTGCGACGTGGCGCAGAACACCTTGCTGAGCCTGGTGCGTTGGCCGTGGCGCGGCCACGACGGCGCCAGCGCATTGCGTCTGGCCGGCAGCAGCATCGCGGCGCTGCTGATCAGCGTGATCGTTGGCGCGATGCTGGCGCGCGGTGCCGACGGCGCGGCCTTCGCACTGCAGGCCAGTGCCCTGCTGGCCGCGGTGGCGGTGCTGTGCGCCTGGCATCTGCGACGGGTGCTCCTGGGTGATGGCGCACCGCTGGCGGGCGCCATCGCCGACGCACCGACACGCACCGAACCGGCGCCTTGCTGGCGCGCGATTCCCTGGCAGCCGCTGCTGCTGATCGCCGCGATCTCACTGACCCTGCCCGCCTTCACCAAACTGGCGCCGTACGTGGCCGCCTACGGCCTGCTGTCGCCGGACTGGGGCAGCGCGGTGCTGATCGCCTATGCGCTGGGGTCGGTGCTGGTGCAGCCGCTGGCCGCTCGGCTGGGCCGGCAGCATCCGCCGCCGCAACGGCTGGCCTGGCTCGGCGCGGCGCTGCTGCTGAGCGCGCCGCTGTTCGCGCTGGCGCTGCCGGCGCAGCCGCGCCTGAGCCTGCTGGCGGCCGCGTGCATCGGCGCGATCGGCGGCAGCGGCGGCCAAGTGGTCTGGGCTTGGCATGCGCAGCTGACCGCCGAACGCGCGGTCGCCCAGCACGCGCTGTGCTTCGCCGCGCTGGTGGCCAGCGCACAGGTGGCGCTGGCCGCCGGCATCGCCGTGATCGGGCTGCTGCTGGGCGCGGTGGACTACCGCGAGAGCCATTGCCTGCTGTTGCGCTGGGCGATGGCCGCCGGTCCGCTGGCCTGCGGTGCGCTGTGCCTGCTGCTGGCGCTGCTGTCAGGGCGCCGCCCGCTCAGGCGAAGAAGGCTCGCTGCAATGGCATGAGCGCCGCGCCCAGGGTCACCGCGTCGCCCGCGGTACCCGCGATGCGCAGTTCCGGCAGCGGCGGCGCCAACCCATGCCGGTTGGGTGCACGCGGGATACGGATGCGTTCGATCAGGCGCTCGCCGATCGGCGCCGGCAGGCGCCCGCCGATGACGATCGCCTGTGGATCCAGGGTGTAGGCCAGGTACGCGCACAACTGCGAGAACGGCGCTTCGGCCAGCGCCAGCCAGGCGTCCACGCCCGGGCTGTGCGGGCCGATGTCGCCCAGCATCTGCTCCACGCCGGCGTAGTCCTGCCCCGCCGCGCGGACCAGCGCCAGCAATGCGTCCAGGTTCGGGTAGGCCATGCCGCCGACGGTCCAGATGCCGCCGAACTCGCCGGCATTGCCGCGATGGCCGCGGAACAGCCGGCCGTCGGCGATGATGCCGCCGCCGAAGCCGTTGGTCAGGTGCAGGTAGGCGAAATCGCGGCAGTCGCGGCCGACCCCGTACAGGCTCTCGGCCACCGCCGCCGCCGCGCCGTCGTTCTCCACCATGACCGCACAGCCCAGCGCGTCTTCCAGGATCGGACCCAGCTCGACCTGGGTCCAGTCCTCCAGCGCCGGTGGCCCGGCCATCTGCTGGCCCTGTCCGGTGAAGAAGGCCGAAATCGCCATGCCCGCGCCGACCACCCGCGCCGGATCCACGCCGGTTTCGGCGAACAGCTCCTCGCGGAACCGCAGCAGCTGCGCCAGCACCGGGGCGCGCCGCATGTCGGCCAGGCCGACGCGGCGCTGGCCGCGCACCGCGCCGGCGAAATCGACCAGGGCCAGCGCCACCACGTCGCCCATGAGGCCGATGCCGAACGCGTAGGCGTAGTCCGGGGCCAGGCGCACATCGACGCTGGGGTTGCCGCGGCCTTCGGCGGCGCGCGCGCTGAGCTGCACCATCTTGTCCTGCACGAAGCCCTGCAGCAGGCGTGCGACCGTGGGCTGCGACAGGCCCAGGTCGCGACTCAGCACCGCCTGGGTCTGCACCCCGGCCTTGAACACACGGTCGAGCAACTGGCGGCCGCCGACGCTGACGCGTGGGGGGAAGTCGGCATGGAGCATGGGACGAAGCGGACCCCGCAGTGGACATGGCGCAACGCTAGCATGTGGACATAAAAATTTCATACATAGCAAATAGTATTAACTGCACATACTTTCTCTGGGGAGCTCCATGCGTACCAACCATCCACACCGGAGCCTGCTCGCGCTGGCACTGTCTTCCGCTCTCGCCGCCGGCGCCCATGCCCAGGAGCCGCCGCAGGCACCCGCCGCCGACGCCACCACCACGCTGGATCAGATCGTCGTCACCGGTACCCCGCAGGGCCAGTCGCAGAAGGACGCACCGTTCGCGATCAGCGTGGTGTCCAAGCAACGCCTGGATCGCGCGGCGCCGAGCAGCAGCGTCGACATGCTGCGCGCCGTGCCCGGTTTCTCGGCCGAGCCCTCCGGCGGCCAGGGCGGCGGCCAGAACCTGTACGTGCGCGGCCTGCCCGCCGGCGGCTGGTACTACGTGCAGTACCAGGAAGACGGCATGACCCTGTTCGACGAGCCGCAGGAAAGCTTCTTCAACGTCGATACGCTGTTCTCGCTGGACATGATGACCGAGCGCCTGGAAGTGGTGCGCGGCGGCACCTCGCCGCTGTTCGCGACCAATGCACCGGGCGGCACGGTCAACGCCATCACCCGCCACGGCACCGCCACGCCCGAGGGCGCGGTGCGCATGACCGTCGGCAGCGACGGCCTGCGCCGCGAGGACGCCTACAGTTCCGGCCCGCTGAGCGAGAACGTGCTGTACAGCATCGGCGGCTACCACCGCAGCGACGACGGCTTGCGCGAGACCGGCTACACCGCCGACAAGGGCGGCCAGTTGCGCGGCAACCTGACCTTCCTGATGGGCGATGCGATCCTCGACGTGGACGCCAAATATCTCGACGACCGCACCGCGTTCTACAACCCGATTCCGCTGGACGATCCGCGCACGCCCTCGCAGTCGCTGTCGGCGCTGCTCGACGCGCTGGACGGCACCCTGCTGTCCAACGACCTGCGCCGGACCACGGTGCCGACCTTCGACGGCAACCGCATCCTGTCCCGCAACCTGGACCTGGCCGACGGCATCCACAACCAGGTCAAGCAACTCGGCACCCACCTGGAGTGGAACCTGGACGACGGCCTGACCCTGAACAATCGCATGCGCTTCGTCGATGCCGAGGTGGACTACACCGCGCTGTTCTCCGGCGCCGCGCCGTCCGACGCGGCCGCCTACCTGTCCACCCAGCTCGGCCGCGCGCGCACCGGTTTCGGCAACCGCGTGGCCCGCGTCGGCTACGTCACCAGCGGCACCGGCACCGCCTACGACCCGGCCGGCGCCGACGGCCTGGTGCTGGAAAGCGGCCTGTGGAACGCACGCACCCACCTGCGCACCCTGTCCGACGATCTGCGCCTGAGCAAAGCATTCGATGCATCGGCGCTCGGCCAGCACACCTTGACCGCCGGGGTGAACGTGCAGCACTTCGAATTCGCGCAGGATCGCCTGCAGAACACCGTGCTGACCACGCTGCAGAACAACGCGCAGCGCCTGGACGTGCTGGCCTACGATGCGGCCGGCAACGTGGTCGGCTCGGTGACCCAGAACGGCTTCGTGCGCTATGGCAACGGCGTGACTCGCGGCTTCGCCAACGGTACCTACCTGTCGCCGTACCTGTGGGACTCGGCCAGGTTCGGCCGCCTCGGCGTGGACGCCGGCGTGCGCTACACCCGCTACAGCGCCGACGGCGGCGTGTATGCCAACACCACGCGCAATCTCGGCAACCCCGGCACCCTGGCCGACGACAACGTCGGCGGCCTCAGCGGCGCGTTCAGCGCGCGCGAGGATCGCCGCCATGCCACGCAGTGGACGCTCGGCGCCGAGTTCGCGCTGACTCCGCAATTGCAGACCTTCGCTCGCTATACCAAGTCGCAGCGCCTGCCGCGATTGCAGAACGTCTACCAGACCCAGAACGCGGCGGTCACCGACATCGACCAGGCCGAGGCCGGCCTGCGCGGCGCCTTCGGCGATACCTTCTCGTTCTCCACCGTCGGCTTCTGGAGCCGCTTCAACGACCTGTCGGTCAGCGCGATCGTGCTCAACGATGCCGGTGCGGTGCAGACCCTGGCGCTGGTCGGCAAGACCCAGACCTTCGGCCTGGAATCGGAATTCACCTGGCGTCCGTCGGCGTACTTCGGCGTGACCGGCTCGGCCACGCTGCAGGATCCGCAGACGCGCAGCCTGGCCAATGCCACTACCGGCGTCAGCTACGGCGACCTGGACGGCAAGCAGATCGCGCGCATCCCCAGATTCATCGCCTCGCTGAGCCCGACCCTGTACTTCGACATCGCCGGGCGTCCGCTGGAACTCTCGGCCACCGCCTACCGCATGGGCCAGCGCTACGTCGACTACACCAACGCCACCGCGCTGCCCGCCTACACCACCTACGACCTGGGCGTGTTCGCCCACCTCAGCGACAACGTGGAACTGCAGCTGCATGCGGCCAACGTGGACAACGGCACCGGCCTGACCGAAGGCAACGCGCGGGTGGACACGCTGTCCGGGCAAGGCACCGCCGAGGCGATCTATGCGCGACCGATCTTCGGCCGCAACTACAACGCGTCGCTGACCTGGCGGTGGTGAGCATGCGCTGCCGGAAACTGCTGATGGGTGCGGCGATCTGGCTGCCGCTGATCGCGGCGGCAGCGCCGTCGCTCCCCGAGCGCCTGCGCGATCCGCATGGCGATACGCTGGTGGTGTCGCATCGCGCGTGCTGGAAGTTCGCCGCGGAGAACACCCTCGACGGCATCGCCGCGTGCATCGCGCGCGGCGTGGACATGGTCGAGGTCGACGTGCGCACCACCCGCGACGGCACGCTGGTGCTGATGCACGACGAGCGCGTGGATCGCACCACCGACGGAAATGGCGCAGTGGCCGACCTGGACGCGGCGCAGATCGCCGCGTTGCGCGTGCGTACACACGGTGGCGGCCGCAACAGCACACTCACCCACTGGCACCCGCCGACGCTGGCGCAGGCGCTGGCAACGGCGCGCGGCAAGGTACTGGTAAACCTGGACGTCAAGGCCGCCGCACTGGAGCAGATCATCGACGTGGTCGAGGCGGCCGGTGCACAACGCGAGGTGCTGTTGAACGTACCGCTGGACGTGCCGCCGGCTGCGCTGCAGCGCGCGCACGCAGCCGGCATCGCGCTGCAGGTGCTGTACCTGCAGCGCGAAACCGCGCTTTCGCCGCAGCAGGCGCTGCGCCGCGCCGCCGCGCTGCGTCCGGCGGTGGTGCAGTTGATGTTCGACGACCCGGCAGTGTTGGACATCGCCCAACGCGAACTGGCGCCACGCGCGCGCCTGTTCGTCAACACGATGACCAACGACATCGCCAGCGGCCGGCCGATGCGGCTGTCGGCGAACTACACCGACCAGCGCGCGCTGCGCGATCCGGCCAGCGTCTGGGGCGCGCTGCGTGCGCATGGGGTGAGCATGATCCAGACCGACGAGCCGCTGGCGCTGCAACGCTATCTGCGCGCTGCGCAGTAGCCACCAGCGCGTATCACGCGGCAGCGCCGCCGGGTCCGCTGCCGATGCGCAGGCCACCGCCGCGGACCTGCCGCCGGTGCCGCAGCGCGCGACGCTGCCGGCGCAACGCCGAGTGCTGCAACAGCACAACCGCGCCTGCGCCGATGCGCATCTGGCGCAGCTGCAGCATGCTCGCGACGCCGACCGCGTGGCATCGATGCCGCGCGTGGCCGTGGCGGTATCGCGGATCCGGCAAGCCGGCGTCACCATGCGCTCGCGACTGCCAGAGCCGGACGCTGGCGAAACGCCGGCCGCCGCAACCAGACGCAGGCCGACACAGGCGTGAAATCGCCCGCATTGCGGCGTGCTCGACCGGCCTGAGAGCGCCCACACCGGCAAGGACCGTGAACCCTGTCAACAACCGGGGTTCAGTTGCGATTGGGGAAGCGGCGCCTATTGTGCGCGCCACTTCCGATCCGCCCATCTTGGTGGATCCGCCGGCCTCCAGATTTGCGCCGGCACCCGGGCGACCCGTGACAGGCCGCCTCCCCATGACGCCAAGCCGCATCGCCTTGCCGCGCCACCCGGTGCAGCCCCGATGACGGCCCATACGGAGCAAGGAGTTATATGAAACTGGCCTGGATACTCTGGTTGTCGCAGCTGTTGCCGCAACCCGCCGCCGATTCGCTGTGTTTGAGCACCACCGTCTATCTGGAAGCGCGCGACCAGACGCTGCGCGGCCAGCAGGCCGTCGCCGAAGTGGCGCTGCGGCGCCTGGACAGCGGCCTGTGGGGCAACTCGATGTGCCAGGTGGTCACCGCGCGCAAGCAGTTCGCGCCGGGACTGGTGAAACCGGGCACCGAATTGAAGAACGACGACGCCTGGGCCGATGCGGTCGACGTCGCCTTCGCCGCCGAGCGCAACTGGGCGTTGCCGCAAGGCCAGCGCAAGGAGATCGTGCCCGGCGCCAGCCATTTCGCCGCGCATGCGATCGCCAGCCCGAGCTGGCGCAACGCCTACCAGGTGGCGACGATCGGCGACCACACGTTCTACCGCGTGCAGAAGCTGCGGCCGCGCAACGCTTCCTGACCCGCGTCGCTGCACTGTCGCCAACTGCACGCAGGGCCGGGTACGCTTCCCGGCCCTTTGTCCGTGTGGAGTGCTGCCATGAAACTGTATGCCAAACCCGGCGCCTGCTCGCTGGCCGACCACATCGCGTTGCGCTGGGCAGCGTTGCCGTTCGAACTGGAACTGCTCGATGCCGCGTCGATGAAGGCGCCAGCCTATCTCGCCATCAATCCCGCCGGCGCGGTGCCTGCGCTGCAGGTGGACGACTGGGTGCTGACCCAGAACTCGGCGATCCTCAACTACATCGCCGATCGCGCACCAGCGGCGCAGCTGGCCGGCGACGGCAGCGCGCGCAGCCGCGCCGAAGTGCAGCGTTGGCTCGCCTTCCTCAACGCCGACCTGCATCCGGCCTTCCATCCGCTGTTCGGCAGCACGCGCTACCTGGAGGACGCGGCGGTGATCGCGCGCACCCAGGAACATGCGCGCGAGCGCGTGCGCACGCTGTACGCACGCGTGGATGCGCAACTGGCGACGCAGCCGTGGCTCGCCGGCGCACAACGCTCGATCGCCGATGCCTATCTGTTCGTCACGCTGCGTTGGGCGCAAGCGCTGAAGATCGAACTCGGTGCCAACCTGCAGGACTTCTTCGCGCGCATGGCGGCAGATCCGCAGGTGCAGGCGGCGCTGCAGGCCGAAGGGCTGAATTGAGTGCAGGTACGCCACATCGCGGGCGGGGCGTTATGTGCATGGAGCAGTTGCTAGAGAATTTCCACATCGGATGACGCCACTGTGCGAGCGACTTCAGTGGCGACGAGCCTTCCCGGCAAAGCCGTCGCGACTGAAGTCGCTCCCACAACATTTCGCGAACTGCACATGCTCGAGTAAACACTGCTTCAATGCGGATCGGCGCCAAGCGTATCCTGCAGCCAGCGCGCGGCCAGCGCCGGACGCTTGGCCTTGCCGAGCGCGGCGGTGAACTCCGGCAGCAGCGCTTCGAGCGCGGCGGCATCGCTGCAGCGCTCGATCTTCAACTGCATGAAATAGCCCTTCAGTCCCAGGTGCTGGCGCACCGCTTCGCTCATCGCTTCGTAGAGCTGCGAATAGCGCTGCGCCGCTTCGCGCGAGACCGGCGCATCGGCTGGATGCGCCAAGGCGTGGACGGCACCGGCTACCGTCGCCGCCGATGCCGGCGGCGGCGCGCTCGATGCCGATGCCGATGTCGCAGGCGGCGCCGACGGATCGCCGCCGCGGCGGATCAATCCCCTCTGCTGCAGCTGCGCCAATGCATCTTCCGGCGCATGCAGGCCGGCGACGATCTGCTGCAGCGCGGCGGCATCTTTTTGTCCATCCACCACCAGCAGGATCGAGCGCAGCTGCGCCGGCAGCCGGCGCGCGCGGTCCGCGATCTCCTGCCGTCCCGCTTCGGTCTTGGCATAACGCTCGCTCATTCCCCGCCCTCCCCTGGTTGCGCGTCAGCGTTGCTGCGCGCTGAGGCGCGCGGCGCGGCCTCAGCGTCCCAATACCCGACGGATCTCGTCGAGCGCGCCCGGATCGTCCAGCGTCGACAGGTCGCCGGGATCGCGCTGCTCGGCCAA
Source organism: Xanthomonas campestris pv. phormiicola (assembly GCA_025666215.1). NCBI lineage: Bacteria > Pseudomonadati > Pseudomonadota > Gammaproteobacteria > Lysobacterales > Lysobacteraceae > Xanthomonas > Xanthomonas campestris. The sequence continues at coordinate 4,030,861 of CP102593.1, forward strand.
GGCCTGCAACGAGCGCCGCAGCAACTTGCCCGAGCGCGTCTTCGGCAACGCCTGCACCAGGTACACCTGCGCCGGCCGCGCCACCGCGCCGAGCCGCTCGACCACGCATTGCCGCAACTGCTCGGCGATGCCGGCGGCGGCGGCGGGCGCCGCCTGCGCCTTCAGCGTCGCGAACACCACCGGCACCTGTCCCTTCAGTTCGTCGTGCATGCCGATCACCGCCACTTCGGCCACGTCCGGGTGGCCGGCGATGGCCTCTTCGATTTCGCGCGTGCCCAGGCGATGGCCGGCGACATTGATCACGTCGTCGGTACGGCCGAGGATGAAGGTATAGCCGTCGTCGTCGCGGATCGCCCAGTCCAGCGAGCTGTACAGCAATTCGTCGAAATGGCCGAAATAGCTGCGCAGGAAGCGCGCGTCGTCGTTCCACACCGTGGTCATGCAGCCCGGCGGCAGCGGCGGCTCGATCACCAGCACGCCCTTGCGTCCGGCCGGCACCTCGACGCCTTGCGCGTCGACGATGTTCATCTTGTAGCCCAGGTTGGGAAACCCCGGCGAACCCGGCTTGACCGGCCGCATTTCCAGTCCAGGCAGCAGGGTCAGCGCCGGCCAGCCGGTCTCGGTCTGCCAGTAGTTGTCGATGACCGGCTTGCCCAGCGCCTCCCCGATCCACAGCGCGGTCGGCTCGTCCAGCGGTTCTCCGGCCAGGAACAGGTACTGCAGCGCGCTCAGGTCGCGATCATGGATGTAGTGCGCCGGGTGCTTCTTCAGCACCCGGATCGCGGTCGGCGAGGAGAACATGGTGCGCACCCGGTACTTCTCGCACAGCGCCCACCACACGCCGGGATCCGGATTGACCGGCAAGCCCTCGTACAGCAGCGAGGTGCAGCCGGCGATCAGCGGACCGTACACGTTGTACGAATGGCCGACCGCCCAGCCGACATCGGAGGTGGAGAACATCACCTGGCCCGGCGCGCAATCGAACACCGTGCGCATCGACAGCGCCAGCGCCACCGCATAGCCGCCGACGTCGCGCTGCACGCCCTTGGGCTTGCCGGTGGTGCCGGAGGTGTACAGCAGGTAGCTGGGTTCGTTGGATTCCAGCCACGCCACCGGCACCTGCGCGTCGCTGACCTGCGCGCGCAACTCGGCGTAGTCCACGTCGCGGCCGTCGTTGCGCGGCTGCGCCGGATCCAGCCCGCGCGAGACGATCAGCACCTTCGGCGGCGGCGCGCTGGCTTCCGCGCAGGCAGCATCGACCAGCGGCTTGTACGGAATGATCTTGCCGCCGCGACTGCCGGCGTCGGCGGCGATCAGCAGCTTCGGCGCCGCATCGTCGATGCGCAGCGCCAGGTTGTGCGCGGCGAAGCCGCCGAACACCACCGAGTGCACCGCGCCGATGCGCGCGCAGGCCAGCATCGCGAACACCGCCTCGGCCATGTTCGGCATGTAGATCACCACGCGGTCGCCGCGCTGCACGTCCAGGCGCAGCAGCACCGCGGCGAAGGCGACGACCTCGGCGTGCAGCTGCGCATAGGTGAATTCGCGGGTCTGCCCGGTCTCGCTGGACACCGCCACCAGCGCCAGCTGCGCGGCGCGCTCGGGCAGGTGCCGATCGACCGCGTTGTAGCACAGGTTGGTCAGCCCGCCGCCGAACCAGCGCCGGAACGGCGGGTCGTCGTATTCCAGGATCGCCTGCGGCGGCCGCTGCCAGTGGATGGCCTTGGCCTGCTCGGCCCAGAACTCCTGCGGCTGCTCGATCGAGCGCCGGTACAGCGTCGCGTAGTCCATGCGGCCCCTCCCAAGGCGATGCACCGCCCCGAGCATAGTCCCTGCGCGGCGCGGGCGTCCTTCCGACCTTGGTCGAACGGCGCGGGCGGCCGAACGCCTGAATCAAGCCCCGCCGCGGAGCGGCGTTGGCCTGGACGAATTGTCAGGCGCCTTCATCGACCGAGCGCAGCAATGTCAGGTTCGCACAGTCCTCCGACTCCAGCACCCGACCAGCCCGTGCCGTGTCGATCATCACCCCTGCGCCGAACTCCAACCGAAACCATTCCCTCGAGGCCGCGTCTTCTTCCAGGGGAAAGTCGCCGGTGCTGACCACAAAGAGCACTGTGGATGGGCTTTGGTCATCGAACCACCTGACCAGGTCGCCGCGGCGGACGGGAATGTCTGTACCGGGGTAGCAAGGCACCGTCATGGCACGTCCGACTACCGCTTCTGCGCTGCCGCTTTCGCCTCCGCAGCCGCACGCGGCGGCGCATTCTTCACGTAGCGGTCGAACCACTCCAGCATCTCGGCCACGACGTCCTCGTTGGACTCGCGCGCCGTGTACCAGTGCGGCTCGAACGGCAGCAGCACCAGCCGCGCGGTGCCGCCGTTGCCGCGGATCGCCTGGAACAGGCGCGGCGCCTGGGTGGTTTCGGTGCCGGGATTGGCGTCGTCCATGCCGTGCACGATCAGCAGCGGCTCGTTGATCTTGTCGGCATGGAAGAACGCCGAGGCCTGCGCGTAGACCTCCGGCGCGGCCCAGAACGAGCGCCGCTCGTTCTGGAAGCCGAACGGCGTGAGGGTCTTGTTGTAGCTGCCGCTGGTCGCCACGCCGGCACGGAACAGGTCGGTATGCGCGAGCAGGTTGGCCGCCATCAGCGCGCCGTGGCTGTGCCCGGTGACGCCGATCCGCTGCCGGTCGACCACGCCCAGTTCCACCGCCTTGTCCACCGCGGCGGTGGCGTTGTCCACCAGTTGCTGCAGATAGGTGTCGTAGGCGGTCCTGGGATCGCCGACGATCGGGAACGCGGTGTCGTCGATGATCGCGTAGCCGGCCAGCAACAGCAGCTGGTAGGAACTCAGGCGGGTGAAGTCGCGCTCGTTGGCGCCGCTGACCTGGCCGGCCTTGGACGGGTCGGCGTAGTCGAGCGGATAGGCGTACAGGATCGCCGGCACCCGCGTGCCTTCCTTGTAGCCGGGCGGCGTGTACAGGGTGAACGACAGCTCCACGCCATCCTTGCGCTTGTAGGTCACCAGGCGCTTCTTGATCTGCCGCACCAGCGGCGTCGGATCGGGGAAGCGGGTGACCGGCACGATGCTCGATGCGTAGACCGCCTCGCCCGCCGCCGCGCCAGGCTGCGCCAGGCCCAGCGTGCGCAGATACACGTTCGGCGGATCGGTCGGCGACTGGCGCCAGGTCAGCAGCCGGGTGGTGTCGTCGCCGGCGAACCCGGCGAACACCTCGTCGACGCTGGCATCGCTGCGGAACAGGCGCTCGGTCTTGCCGCTGGCCAGCGCGTAGCGGTCGAGGAAGGCGCGGTCGCCGGCGGGCGTGGCGCCCTGCCCGCTCAGGAACAGCGCACCGCGGTCCTCGCGCAACACCGCTTCGCCATTGGCCAGCACATGCAGTTCCGGGGTGCCGGGATCGGCATACAGATCGTCGGTGGACAGATCGAACAGCACGCGTCCGGGCGTGCCGGGACGGTCGGCGTCCAGCAGCGTGGTGCGCCGCCAGTGGCGGTTCTCGTCGTAGTCGTCCAGCAGCGCCTGCCCGCCCTGGGCGAACCAGGACAGCCCGGCGTAGCGCTGGGTCACCCGCGCCAGTTCGCGCGGCTTGCCGGTGAACGGCGCCGCCAGGGTCAACAGCTTGTCGCGCGCCGGCACGTTGGCCTTCCAATCGCCGCCGTCCAACGCTTCGGCCCAGACCAGCGTGGCCGGCTGGTTGGCCCGCCAGGAGTAGGCGCGCGGACCGGTCGGCACACCCTGCACCGGCACCCGGTCGGCGACCGGCAGATCGGCCAGCACGCGCTCGCCGCCATTGGACAGATCGAGCACCGCCACATCGTGGGCGAAACGCGCATAGGTGGTGACGTAGGAATACGGCCGCTTGAGCCGCTCCACGCGCACATGGCGGCCATCGGGCGCGCCATCCACCGCGGTATAGACCGCCGGCGCGCCGACCTTGCGCTGCTTGCCGCTGGCCGCATCGACGGTGAGCAGTTGCGAGGTGGCGTAGTACGCGAACAGCGCCTCGTCCTCGGGACTGGACAGCGTGTCGCGCGCCTCGTAGGTGCTGCTCTCGCCCTTGCCCTGGATGGTTTCCTTGACCTCCGGCCCCGGCGGCACCGCGGCCTTGCGCGGCGCGGCGCCCAGGTCCTGCGGCACGGTCTTCAGCAGCAGCGTGTCGCTGCCACCCAGCCACTGGATCTCGCCGCCCAGCACCGGGTTGAGCTGCACGCCGTCGATGCGGCGCACATTGCCGGTGGCGACGTCGCCCAGCCACAGTTCGACGCGGTCGGCGGCGGTGTTGTTGAAGGCAAAACGGCGACCGTCCGGCGACCACACCGGCAGCGCCGGACAGGCGCCGGCCGGCAGGGTCACCGCGGTCTGCTTGCCGCTGGCCACGTCGACCAGGCTGAAACCTTCCAGGCAGGCGCGGATGCCGTAGCCATTGGACATGTCGTGGCGGCTGTGGCTGCGCGGCTCCACGCGCACCCCGGCCAGCTTCAGGTACGGCTCGGCGACGCGCGCGATCGGCGGATACCGGGTGCGCTCCACCAGCAGCAGCGTCTTGCCCGTGGGATCCAAGCGCGGCGACGGATTGAGCGGCGCGCGCATCACCCCCAGCAGCGGCTCCGGCGGCTGCCGGTAGCCGCTGTCCGCGGCGGCGGCGGTGAACGGCAACACGCTGGCGAGCGCCAGCGACAAGACCCACCGGTACGGCATGACCATAGAAATTGTCCCTGGCGAATGGCTGCGAAAACGTAGCACACCGCACTGGCCTCTCCAGTCCCTCCATGAAGCCGACATCTTTTCTCCGACGGGGAAGATGGCCCGCAGGGCCGGATGAGGGTCCGGGCGCAGCCTCGTGCACCCAAACTCCGCGGGACGCTGCGCGCCGAACCCTCACCCCAACCCCTCTCCCGGCGGGAGAGGGGCTTTTGGCGGCCTGGCTCTGCAGGCTTGCGGCCGGTCGCCCCCCCCCCCCCCCCCAGCCTCCAACTCCCCGGAGCCGCCCCCCTTCCGGAAACGTTTCGGGCAAGGCGGCCTGCAGGTTCGGATCCCCACAACGCAGAACGCCGGGCAGAGCCCGGCGTTCGGTGACGCGATCGCGCAGCGATCAGCCCAGCAGGTGCGCCACGCCGCTGCGCTCTTCTTCCAGCTCGGCCAGGGTCTTGTCGATGTACTTCTGGCTGAAGTCGTCGATCGGCAGATCCTTGACCAGGGTGTACTCGCCGTTCTCGGTGGTCACCGCGAAGCCGAACATCACCCCTTCCGGGGTGCCGTAGGAACCGTCGGACGGCACGCCCATGGTCACCCACTTGCCGTTGCTGCCCAGCACCCAGTCGCGCACGTGGTCGATGGCGGCGTTGGCGGCCGAGGCGGCCGAGGACGAGCCGCGCGCCTCGATGATCGCCGCGCCGCGCTTGCCCACGGTCGGGATGAAGGTGCCGGCGTTCCACTCCTGGTCGTTGATCGCCTCGGCGATGGACGCGCCCTCGACGGTGGCGAAGCGGTAGTCCGGATACATGGTCGGGCTGTGGTTGCCCCACACCACCAGCTTCTCGATGCCGCCGACCGGCTTGCCGAGCTTGCCGGCCAGCTGGCTCAGCGCGCGGTTGTGGTCCAGGCGCAGCATGGCGGTGAAGTTCTTCGGGTTCAGGTCCGGCGCCGACTTCATCGCGATGTAGGCGTTGGTGTTGGCCGGGTTGCCGACCACCAGCACCTTGACGTTGCGGCTGGCGACCTTGTTCAGCGCCGCGCCCTGCGCGGTGAAGATCTTGGCGTTCTCCAGCAGCAGGTCCTTGCGCTCCATGCCCGGGCCGCGCGGACGCGCGCCGACCAGCAGGGCCACGTCGGCGTCCTTGAACGCCACTTCGGCGTCGTCGGTGCCGACCATGCCGGCCAGCAGCGGGAACGCGCAGTCCTCCAGTTCCATCATCACGCCCTTCAGCGCGGCCTGGGCCTTCTCCATCGGCAGCTCGAGCATCTGCAGGATCACCGGCTGGTCCTTGCCCAGCATTTCGCCGGAGGCGATACGGAACAGCAGGGCATAGCCGATCTGGCCGGCAGCGCCGGTCACAGCAACACGTACGGGTGTCTTCATGGGGGGTTCCTCTGCTAAAAAAGGGATAAGAGTCAGTAGACGCGGTAGCCGAGCGGCAGCAGGTGCGCGTCCAGGGCGGCGGTGTCGTAGCCGTCGATCACGTGCTGGCCGATCACCGTGATCGGCACGCCTTCGCGGCCCAGCGCGGCGGCGGCCAGGCGGCCGTCCTCCTGCTCCACGTCGAGCACGCGGTAGCGGACCTGGGCGCGTTCGAAATCGGCCCGTTGCCGGCGGCAGTAGCCGCACCAGTCGGCGGCCAGCATGACGATGCCGTCTTCGCCGGTGCGCAGCCGCGGATCGCCGGCGGCGAGCGCGGCCGGCGTCTGCGCCTGGCCGCTGCGCCACCACGTATGCACGCCGCCACCGATTCCGAGCAGCACCATGCACAACAGAAGGGGACGCATCGTCATCGAGGGTCGGGCGCGGCAGTCAACCGGGAAATGTTAGCACGCAGGCCGGTTGCGACCGGCCTGGCGGCCGACCGCAGCGGCAGCGCTCAGGCGCTGAGCAGGCGGTTCCACTCGGCGACGCGGTCGGCCTTGGCCGCCAGCACCGCATCAGCGTCGCCTTCGATGGTGATCTTGTTGATCGCATCGCCCTGGACGACGCTGTCGACCACGTCCAGGCCCTGGGTCACCTTGCCGAACACGGTGTGCTTGCCGTCCAGCCACGGGGTGGCGGTGTGGGTGATGAAGAACTGGCTGCCGTTGGTGGCCGGGCCGGCATTGGCCATCGACAGCACGCCGCGCTCGTGGCGCACGCCGTTGCTGGTCTCGTCCTCGAAACGGTAGCCCGGTCCGCCGCGGCCGGAGCCTTCCGGGCAGCCGCCCTGGATCATGAAGTCGGCGATCACGCGATGGAAGCTGAGCCCGTCGTAGAAGCCGCGCTTGGCCAGGTTCACGAAGTTGGCCACGGTCAGCGGCGCCTTGTCGGGATACAGCTCGATCGTGATCGGGCCGCGGGCGGTGTCGAAATGGGCGATCAGGGACATGGGATTCCTTGGAAACGGGGGCGTCATTTGGGGCGCATAGGATACACGGAGGCCCGTTTCGCCCGCTCCAGGGCTCCCGATTCGGGGACTGAATGGCGCCGCCGCCAGCCGCCGAATCCTGAACCGGCAGGCGCGCCGCGATACAGGTATAATAGGGGGCTTACTCTCCTTCCTTTCTGGCGCCGGTTGGCCCCCTTTCGCATGTCCATCGAAAATCTTCGCAATATCGCCATCGTCGCCCACGTCGATCATGGCAAGACCACCCTCGTCGACTGCCTGCTGAAGCAGTCCGGCACCCTCTCCGAGCGCACGGTGCTGGCCGAGCGCGTGATGGACAGCAACGATCAGGAAAAGGAACGTGGCATCACGATCCTGGCCAAGAACACGGCCATCACCTGGCAGGGCAACCGCATCAACATCGTCGACACCCCCGGACACGCCGACTTCGGCGGCGAAGTGGAGCGCGTTCTGTCGATGGTGGACTCGGTGCTGATCCTGGTCGACGCGATGGACGGGCCGATGCCGCAGACCCGCTTCGTGACCCAGAAGGCCTTCGCGATGGGCTTCAAGCCGATCGTGGTGGTCAACAAGATCGACCGCCCGGGCGCGCGTCCGGACTGGGTGATCGACCAGGTGTTCGACCTGTTCGACAAGCTCGGCGCGACCAACGAGCAGCTCGACTTCCCGATCGTCTACGCCTCGGCGCTGCACGGTTACGCGAGCCTGGACGACAGCGCCCGCGAAGGCGACATGACCCCGCTGTACGAAGCGATCATGAAGCACGTGGCGCCGCCGCAGGTGGATCCGGACGGCCCGTTCCAGATGCGCATCAGCCAGCTGGACTACAACAACTTCGTCGGCCTGATCGGCATCGGGCGCATCCAGCGCGGCAAGGTCAAGAAGAACATGCCGGTCAGCATCGTCGACCGCGAAGGCAAGAAGCGCCAGGGCAAGATCCTGCAGGTGCTGGGCTTCATGGGCCTGGAGCGGGTGGAAGTGGAAGAGGCCGAGGCCGGCGACATCGTCGCCATCTCCGGCGTGGCCGACATGAGCATCTCCGACACCATCTGCGCGCTGGACGCGCCGGAAGCGCTGCCGGCGCTGACCGTGGACGAGCCGACCATCTCGATGACCTTCCAGGTCAACAACTCGCCGTTCGCCGGCAGCAAGGAACACAGCGGCGGCAAGTTCATCACCAGCCGCCAGATCCGCGAGCGCCTGGAGCGCGAGACGCTGCACAACGTCGCGCTGAAGGTCGAGGAAGGGTCCGACCCGGACAAGTTCCTGGTCTCCGGCCGCGGCGAGCTGCACCTGTCCGTGCTGATCGAGAACATGCGCCGCGAAGGCTTCGAGCTGGCGGTGTCGCGCCCGGAAGTCATCGTCAAGGAGATCGACGGCAAGCTGATGGAGCCGGTCGAGCAGCTGGTGGTGGACATCGAAGAGCAGCACCAGGGCGGCGTGATGGAGAAGCTGGGCATCCGCAAGGGCCAGCTGAAGAACATGGAGCCGGACGGCAAGGGCCGCGTGCGCCTGGACTACATGATCCCGGCGCGCGGCCTGATCGGCTTCCAGAACGAGTTCCGCACCCTGACCCAGGGCTCGGGCCTGCTGTTCCACGTGTTCGACCATTACGGTCCGAAGGAACAGGGCGCCATCGCCAAGCGCCAGAACGGCGTGATGATCGCCAATGCCGCCGGCGCCACCCCCGCCTACTCGCTGGGGCCGCTGGAAGAGCGCGGCCGCCTGTTCGCCGCCGAAGGCGACAACGTGTACGAAGGCCAGCTGATCGGCATCCATTCCAAGGACAACGATCTGACCGTCAACGCGATCAAGACCAAGCCGCTGACCAACATGCGCGCTTCGGGCAAGGACGATGCGATCAAGCTGACCCCGGCGATCAAGTACACGCTGGAACAGGCGCTGGACTTCATCGAGGACGACGAGCTGGTCGAAGTCACCCCGAAGGAAATCCGCCTGCGCAAGAAGTTCCTGACCGAAAGCGATCGCAAGCGCGCCGGTCGCGGCGGCTGATCGCCTAACGTCCGTGGTCAGCAAGAAGGCGTACAACCCGGATCCGCATGCGCATCCGGGCCTGCACCTGATCGCACTGCTGGAGGCCGGCAAGGGCCTGCTCGCGGTGCTCGCGGCCACGGGCCTGGAACTGATGGGCCCGCTGCCGCTGCGCGCGGCGGTGGGCCGGCTGATCGTCCGCTTCAGCCTGGACCCCGAGCACGGCGCGCTGCCGTCGCTGCTCACCATGATCAATCCCGGCGCGGTGCATCTTGCCGCCGCCGGCATGCTCGCCTACGGCGTGCTGCACATCGTCGAAGCCTGGGGCCTGTGGCGCGCCAAGGCCTGGGCGTCGATGCTGGGCTGCATCTCCGCGGCCATCTACCTGCCGTTCGATATCTACGCGATCGTGCGCCATCCCGGCTGGGCCGCGTGGGCGGTCCTGGCGATCAATCTGGCCGTGGTCGGCATCCTGGCCCGCGACCTGGTCCGGCGCCGACGGCGTCCCGCGCGCTGAGCGCATACCGGCAGGCGCCCGCACCGGTTTGCCAATCCCCATCGCGCTGCGTAGCCTCCTGGAGAACGACTCCCCGGGACCCTGCCGATGCGTCTGCTGCCCGTCCTGTTGCTGTGCGGCGCCCTCGCCGGCTGCCACCACGCCGCCCTGCCCGACACCGCCGTCGCCGCGCCGCCGCAAGCCCCGGCCGCATTCGCTTATGCCGAAGCCGACATCGCCACATTGCAGGCGCAGATGGCGCGCGGCACGCTCGACAGCGCCGGCCTGACCGCGGCCTACCTGCAGCGGATCGATGCGCTGGACCGGCACGGACCGGCGCTGCACGCGATCATCGAACGCAATCCGCACGCCCTGGACGAAGCGCGGCAGCTGGACGCCGAACGCCGCGCCGGGCATCTGCGCGGCCCGCTGCACGGCATCCCGATCGTGTTGAAGGACAACATCGATGCGCGGCCGATGGCCACCTCGGCCGGTTCGCTGGCGCTGGCCGACTTCCACCCGGCGCACGATGCCTTCCTGGTGCAGCGCCTGCGCCAGGCCGGCGCGGTGATCCTGGGCAAGAGCAACCTCAGCGAGTGGGCCAACTTCCGCTCCAGCAAGTCCAGTTCCGGCTGGAGCGCGCGCGGCGGACAGACCCGCAATCCGTACGTGCTCGATCGCAATCCCTGCGGTTCCAGCGCTGGCACCGGGGTGGCCGTGTCGGCGAATCTGGCCGCCGCCGGGATCGGCACCGAGACCGACGGCAGCATCGTCTGCCCGGCCGCGGTGAACGGCCTGGTCGGGCTGAAGCCGACCGTCGGCCTGGTCAGCCGCGACGGCATCATCCCGATCTCCGCCAGCCAGGACACCGCCGGACCGATGACCCGCAGCGTCGCCGACGCGGCGACGCTGCTGAGCGTGCTGGCCGCGCCCGACACCGCCGACCCGGCCACCGCCGCGGCACCGCGTGCACCCGGCTACGACTACGCCGCGCACCTGCGCCGCGACGCGCTGCGCGGTGCGCGCATCGGCCTGCTGCCCTCGCCGCTGACGCAGACCCCGGACATCGCCGCGGCGCAGGCGCGCGCGGTCGCCGCATTGCGCGCGGCCGGCGCCACCGTGGTCGACGCACGCATCCCCAGCGCCGGGCAATGGGACGACGCCGAACTGACCGTCTTGCTGACCGAGTTCAAGGCCGGGCTGGAGCGCTACCTCGACACGCGCCAGGCGCCGCTGCGCACCTTGGCGGAACTGATCGCCTTCAATCGCACGCATGCCGAGCGCGAGCTGGCGCCGTTCGACCAGGCCCTGTTCGAACGGGCGCAGGCCACCCGCGGCCTGGACGACCCGGCCTATCTGGACGCACGGGCGACAGCCAAACGCCTGGCCGGGGCGGAGGGCATCGACGCGGCCCTGCGCGCGCAGCGGCTGGATGCGCTGATCGCGCCGACCACCGGCCGCGCCTGGAAGACCGACCCGCTCCACGGCGACGACTTTCCCGGGGCCAGCTACGGTGCGGCGGCGGTGGCCGGCTATCCCAGCCTGACCGTGCCGATGGGCGCCAGCGACGGCCTGCCGCTGGGCCTGCTGTTCATCGGCAGCGCCTGGAGCGAGCCGCGCCTGATCGAACTGGGCTACGCCTACGAACAGCGCAGTCGCGCACGCACGCCGCCGGCATTCTTGCCGACGCTGCTGCGGACCACGCAGCATCCGTAAAGCCGGTAGCGCCGCAACGATGCCAAGGCGCAACACATCAACAGACGCCCTGCAGGAGCGGCTTCAGCCGCGACAACTTCCGAAGCCGGAAGGCCTGCCGCTACGCTCGTCGCGACTGAAGTCGCTCCCACAAGGGCTGCATCGGCACCGCGGAGCTGCGAGGCCTCTTGTGGGAGAGACTTCAGTCCCGACTGCATGCCAGTTCGGGCAATTCACCACTTCGCCCGTCGCGGCTGATAGTTGCTCCTATCAGGTTGAGTTGCCTGTTGCATTGCCTTCGAGCGATGCGCCAGCACCAACGCACGGACGCGGCAGGCGCATGGCGCAACGACGACACAGCACACCACAACGCTATGCCGTATCCGGCCTCGGCGCGTCCGGACCCTGCAGCACTGTCGCCGCCGGCGCGCCATCCTCGGCGCCGGGCGAACGCATCGCCGCCGAATCGCTGGCCGTCGACGGCGGCCGTCGCGCACCCGCGGCATCGGAGGAAATTTCCGCGCGCAGCTTCGGCAAGGCATACGGATGTTCGCGGGTCAGGAAATCGATCATCCGTTCGCGCACGATGCAGCGCAGGTCGAACGCATCGCCGGAGTTGCGCGCGCTGACCAGCAGGCGCACCTGGATCGTGCTCTCGCTGGTCTCGGTCACCTGGGTCACGCAGACCCGGCCATCCCACAGCGGCTCGCTCTTGCAGATCCGCTCCAGTTCGGCGCGCAACTGCGGCATCGGCGTGCGGTAATCCAGCCACAGGAACGCCGTGCCGAGCAAGTCGGCGCTGCTGCGCGTCCAGTTCTGGAACGGATTTTCGATGAACCAGGTCAACGGCACCACCATGCGCCGCTCGTCCCAGATCCGCACCACCACGTAGGAACTGCCGATCTCCTCGATGCGGCCCCACTCGCCTTCGACGATGACCACGTCGTCGAGCCGGATCGGCTGGGTCAGGGCGATCTGCAGGCCGGCGATCAGGTTGCCGAACACCGGCTTGGCGGCGATGCCGGCGACCAGGCCGATGATGCCGGCCGAGGCCAGCAGCGTGGTGCCGATCTGCCGCACCGCGGGGAAGGTGAGCAGCACGACCGAAACGCCGAGCAGGACGATCGTGCCCATCGCCACCCGCGTCAGCACCCGGGTCTGGGTCTGGATGCGCCGCGCGGCGAGGTTGTCGGCCACTTCGATCGGATAGCTGCGCAGGATCGCCGCTTCCAGCGCGGCGACGCCGCGGACCAACAGCCAGGTCACGCAACCGATGATGCCGATGTGCAGCAGACGCTGCAGGTCGGTCAACGCGCGCTCGTCCAGCGGCGTGGATTCCAGTGCGAAGCTGAGCATCAGCATCGGCAGCAGGAAGGCCATCGGCACGCTGACCACGCGGACGATGCGCGCGCGCCGGTAGTCGCGCCCGCGCATGCGCTGCGCGATGCGCAACAACAGCCACCAGGCGAGGAAGCCGAGCACTACCGCGGCGCCGATCGGCAGCGTGTAAGCGCGCCACGGGATCCAGTCGAGATCCAGGTTCAAGATGCGCTCCTTGAAGGGGGGAGGAGTCGCGACAGTGTGGCAAAGCAGGCATGAGCGCAGTGTCGAGCGCTGCGCCGCGGCACGAATCGCGGCGCCATCGCCAGGCGTGCGCACGGCGCACATCCGCGACAGGCGCATCGCGGGCGAGCGGCGCCCCGTTCCTGGCGCAGTCCATGACCGGTGTGCGCGATTGCAGCGTGCGCGGCTCCTGAGCGGCGACAAGCAACTCGCCAACGGCCCGCAGCCGCCGCTGCGGATGATGCGTCCTCAGTTACGTCCGAAGCTGGATGCGGCAGACGCGGCGCCTGCCAAGACCCGAGGCGCCGACATCGCCAACCAGCCCCCCAACGCAGGCCGCGACACGCGCGCCGCGGCTGCATTCGCGGTGTCGGATATCGACGACTTCAAGCACGCCGACGAACGCCATCGCCACGACATCGGCACCTGGCGCACGCAGCGCACCAGCAAGCGCGCTGCAGGGCCAAGGGAGCGCGCCGTCAGTCCGTGCTCAACGGCACGCTGCGCCCGTTCTGCTTGCGCACGATCGCCAGCGCGATCTCCAGCGATTGCTCGTAGTTCAGGCGCGGATCCACGCTGGAACGATACGCCCGCTCCAGGTCGCGCTCGGTCAGCTCGCGCGCGCCGCCGGTGCATTCGGTGACGTCCTCGCCGGTCAGCTCCAGGTGCACGCCGCCCAGCCGCGTGCCGGCCGCGGCATGGATGTCGAACGACTGCTCCACCTCGCCCAGCACGTTGTCGTAGCGCCGGGTCTTGTAGCCGTTGCTGGTGCTTTCGGTATTGCCGTGCATCGCATCGCACACCCACAGCACGCGGCGGCCGTCGCGTTTCACCGCGTCCAGCAGCGGCGGCAGCTGCTGCGCGATCTGCGCCGCGCCCATGCGATGGATGAAGGTCAGCCGGCCCGGTTCGTCCTCGGGATTGAGCACGTCGATCAGGCGCAGCAACTGGTCCGGCTGCGCCGACGGCCCGACCTTGATCGCGATCGGATTGCGGATGCCGCGGAAATATTCCACATGCGCGCCGTCCAGCGCGGCGGTGCGCATGCCGATCCACGGGTAATGCGTGCTCAGGTTGAACCAGCCCCACTGCCGCGGCACCTCGCGGGTCAGCGCTTCCTCGTACGGCAGCAGCAGCGCTTCGTGCGAGGTGTAGAAATCGACCCGGTTGAGGTTGTACAGCTGCGCGCCGGACAGGGTCTCCATGAAGCGCACCGCGTCGCCGATCGAGGACACCATCTTCTGGTAGTCCTCGGCCAGCGGCGAGTAGCCGACCCAGCTCAGGTTCCAGTACTCGGGATGGTGCAGGTCGGCGAAGCCGCCATCGATCAGCGCGCGCACGAAGTTCATCGTCATCGCCGAACGCGAGTGCGCGGTGATCATCCGCCGCGGATCGGGCACGCGCGCCTGCGCGGTGAACTCCGGGCCGTTGACCACGTCGCCGCGGTAGCTGGGCAGGGTCACCCCGTCGCGGGTCTCGGTATCGGCCGAGCGCGGCTTGGCGTACTGGCCGGCATAGCGGCCGACCCGCACCACCGGCAGGCGCAGGCCGTGCACCAGCACCAGGCTCATCTGCAGCAGTACCTTGAGCCGGTTGGAGATCGTGCCGGACTCGCAATCGCTGAAGTTCTCCGCGCAATCGCCGCCCTGCAGCAGGAAACGCTTGCCTTCCTGCGCCTCGGCCAGCTGCTTCTTCAGCGCGAAGATCTCCCACGAAGTGACCAGCGGCGGCAGGTGGCGCAATTCGCCCAGCGTCGCCTCCAGCGCCTGCGCGTCCGGATACAGCGGCATCTGCAGCGCGGGTTTGCCGCGCCAGCTTGCGGGCGCCCAGGACGGCGAAGCGGATTCGGGCGGGGCGGCGGGGACGGACAGGTTCATGAAAGGACTCCTTGGCAGCCTGCGATGTTCGCAGAGCCTGGCCGCGACGCAAAGCACTGCGTGACGCGGTTGCGCAGCCGTGGCCGCAGCAGCGTGAAGCACATGAACGGCAGGCAAAGCGCACATGCCAGGCATGACTTCCGGCCTACGCCAACGCCACCGCGAAAGCAGAATGTTATTACATAACAAATCTTTTCCTTCCCCTCCCCAGGTCTCGCCTACGCCATGACGCCCCGCCCCCTCTCCGCCGCCATCGCCCTCGTCCTGCTGGCCGCGCCCGGCCTCGCCTTCGCCGCCGATGCGGCTAGCGCCGACACCGGTCCCGAACGCACCACCGACCTGGATGCGGTCACCGTCACCGCCAGGCTGGAAGCGGCGCGCAACGCGCTGTCGCCGGACATCGGCAGCAGCCAGTACGCGATCACCGCCGAGGACATCGAGCGGCTGCCGCTGGGCGCCTCCACCCCGCTCAACCAGGTGCTGCTGCAGGCGCCGGGCGTGGTCCAGGATTCCTACGGCGGCATCCACGTGCGCGGCGACCACGCCAACCTGCAGTACCGCATCAATGGCGTGCTGATCCCCGAGTCCATCTCCGGCTTCGGCCAGAGCCTGGATCCGCGTACGATCAAGAGCATCAAGCTGCTCGATGGCGCGCTGCCGGCGCAGTTCGGCGACCGCACCGCGGCAGTGGTGGACATCACCACCAAGAGCGGCGTGGAACTGGGCAACGGCGGCAGCGTCGGCATCACCGGCGGCTCCTACGGCACGCTCAATCCGAACGCCTCCTGGTGGGGCAGCAGCGGCCGCTGGAGCTGGTTCGTCACCGGCGACTACGAGCAGAACAAGCTCGGCCTGGAGAACCCGGTCAACAGCCGCGACCCCGAGCACGACAAGACCCATCAGGGCAAAGGCTTCGCCGACCTCAGCTACCTGATCGACGAGAACACCCGGCTCAGCCTGCTGGTCGGCTATGCCAACAACCGCTTCCAGATCCCGAACAATCCGGGGCAGACGCCGGCGTACGACTACCTGGGCACCACCGATTTCGATTCGTCCAAGCTCGACGAGAACCAGCGCGAGAACACCCGCTTCGGCACGCTGGTGCTGCAGGGTTCGCTCGGTGCCACCAGCTACCAGCTGTCGGCCGGGCAGCGCTACAGCAGCGTGGCGTTCTCGCCCGACGTCGCCGGCGACCTGATCTTCAACGGCGTCGCCTCGCAGGTGGACCGCAGCAACCGCGCCAACACGGTGCAGGCCGACTTCTCCACGCCGCTCGGCGACGCGCACACGCTGCGCTACGGCGTGTACGGCAACTTCGAGCATGCCGTGGCCAGCAACAACTCCTATGTGTTCCCGGCCGATGCCGACGGCAACCAGACCAGCAACGTGCCGGTCTTCATCCCCGACGCCAGCCGCTTCCATGCCAGCACCTACGCGCTGTATCTGCAGGACGAATGGAAGATCGGCGACGCCTGGACCGTGAACTACGGCGTGCGCGGCGACCGCTACAAGGCGTTCGGCACCACCGAAGGCCAGCTCAGCCCGCGCCTGGGCGTGGTCTGGCAGGCCAGCGCCGACACCACCGTGCACGCCGGCTATGCGCGCTACTTCACCCCGCCGGCCAGCGAACTGATCTCCACCAGCGACATCGCCCTGTACGACGGCACCACCAACCAGCAGTCCACTGCCGGCGGCGCGACCACGCCGCTGAGTGAGCGCAGCGACTATTACGACCTGGGCATCTCGCAGGTGGTCAACGAACACCTGACCCTGGGCCTGGACACCTACTACCGCAAGGCCGACCGCCTGCAGGACGAAGGCCAGTTCGGCGCCGCCTATGTGTATTCCACCTTCAACTACCGCTACGGCCGCATCCGCGGCGCGGAGTTCAGCGCCGACTACAGCAACGGACCGGTCACCGCCTACTTCAACGTCGCCTACAGCAAGGCGATGGGCAAGCGGGTCATGACCAGTCTGTACAACTTCGATCCGGACGCGCTGGCCTATGCCTACGACAACTGGATCCACCTGGACCACGACCAGAAGTTCACCTCCTCCGGCGGCATCAGCTACGCGATCGCCGACGACAGCCGGATCGGCGCCAACTACCTGTTCGGCAGCGGCCTGCGCACCGATACCGACACCGTGCCCAACGGCGCCGAGCTGCCCTCGTACTTCCAGCTGAACCTCAGCGCCGGACACGACTTCGCGCTCAGCGCGCATCCGCTGCACGCGCAAGTGGCGGTGCTCAACGTGCTCGATCGCGCCTACCAGCTGCGCGACGGCGGCGGCATCGGCGTGTTCGCCCCGCAATGGGCGCCGCGTCGCGGCGTGTACCTGAGCCTGCAGCAGGATTTCTGAGGCCGGTGCGCAGCCAGGCTGCGCCCGCAGGACGGGCCGGCCTGGATGCGGGGAGAACAGAGGTACTGCACAGCTGTCGCTTGCGGGCGAAAGCCAGTTCAAGTCACGAACCAGGCGCGACGGCGCGCCAAGCCGAAATCCGCCGGCCATTCCCGCCCATGAATTCGCAACACACGCTGTGTTGTGGGAGCGACTTCAGTCGCGACGGGCCTTATCGGTAACGCCTGTCGCGACTGAAGTCGCTCCCACAGGGGGCGTCGCCCCGGCCCGATTCCGCTGAAGGCGGACAGCGCTGCCGCCTTTGCCGCGTCGCGGGGCCAGCGCGGCGTCCGGCCGCTGTCAGTGCAGCGACCGCCGCCGGGCCTTGAACCCGGCATACAGCGCGAACAGCGCCAGCGCCACGAAGCAGATCAGGCACCACATCGGCATCGACAGGCCGAGAAAACGCCAGTCGATGTTGCCGCAGTCGCCGGTGCCGGTCAGCACGCGGCGCAGGACTTCGAACGGCCCCAGCGTCTCGCGCAGGAAGCTCAGCGGTGGACCGCAGGAAGCCATCGGATCGGGAAACAACTGCACCGACACGTGCTTGGTGGAAATGCCGGCGCCGATGGCCGCGGCCAGGAACGCCAGCACGCCATAGACCTTGCGTCCGCCGCTGCGTGCCGGTCCGTGCAAGGCGCCCAGCAGGAACAGCAGGCCCAGCGCGGCGAACGCGATGCGCTGGAAGATGCACAGCGGACAGGGCTCGATGCCGAGCTGCAGCTGCACGTAGATCGCATAGCCCAGCAGCCCGGCACAGATCAGAAAACCGAACAGGAACTGCGCGCGGAAACTCCAGCGTAACGGGTTCATCGGATCGGGCTCACATGAACGATCCGCGCATTATCCGCCATCGCCCGCCTCGCCACCATGTGCCGTGCGTCGGCGCGCCCAGCGGGTCTGGCGGTGGGCTCCTGGGCGCGGCCAGAACCGCCGCCGCAGACGCAAAAAAGCCCGGACATGCCGGGCTTCCTGCTGACGCGGTGCGGGCCGGAGTTACTCGGCCACTTCCTCGGCGATCGCGGTCGGGCGATCGACCAGCTCGACGTACGCCATCGGCGCGTTGTCGCCGGCGCGGAAGCCGCACTTGAGGATGCGCAGGTAGCCGCCCGGACGCGACTGGTAACGCGGGCCCAGCTCGACGAACAGCTTGCCCACCGCTTCCTTGTCGCGCAGGCGCGAGAAGGCCAGGCGGCGATTGGCGACGCCATCGACCTTGGCGATGGTGATCAGCGGCTCGGCGACGCGACGCAGCTCCTTGGCCTTCGGCAGGGTAGTCTTGATCAGCTCGTGCTTGAACAGCGAGGCCGCCATGTTGGAGAACATCGCCTGGCGATGGGCGCTGGTGCGGTTGAACTTGCGGCCGGATTTCTGGTGACGCATGGTCTTGGTTCCTATGGAAAGTTGAAACTGCTGGAGATCGCTGTCGCCGTCCTGGCGTTGAACAATGGACTGCGGATGGTCCGAGCCGGCCGTCCCTGACCGGACAACGCCGCGGGCTTGAAGACCCGTCGGCGTAGTTGTGCAACTGATGCGGCGCGAGGCGCCGCGAAGGCGCCCCTGCGTCCATCCCTGGCGGTATTGCCTGGGCTCCGCAGAGCCCGGCCCGGCCATCCATGACCGGACATGCGTCCGTCCGTGGCCGATGCCGGTGCGGCATCGGCCAGCTGCGGCTGCTTAGCCGAGCATGCCGTGCTGGGCAACACCGGCCGGCGGCCAGTTCTCCAGCTTCATGCCGAGCGACAGGCCACGCTGGGCCAGCACTTCCTTGATCTCGGTCAGCGACTTCTTGCCGAGGTTCGGGGTCTTGAGCAGCTCCACTTCGGTCTTCTGGATCAGATCGCCGATGTAGTAGATGCTCTCGGCCTTCAGGCAGTTGGCCGAACGCACGGTCAGTTCCAGATCGTCGATCGGACGCAGCAGCACCGGATCCACGCCGTTGCTGGCCGGCTTGGCCGCGCCACGGTCGCGATGGGTGAAGTCGCCGAACACCGACAGCTGATCGCTGAGGATGTCGGCGGCGGTGCGCACGGCTTCCTCGGCATCGATCGTGCCGTTGGTCTCGATGTCCAGGACCAGCTTGTCCAGGTCGGTGCGCTGCTCGACGCGCGCCGATTCGACCGCGTAGGCGACGCGACGCACGGGCGAGAACGACGCATCCAGGACCAGGCGGCCGATGGTGCGGGTTTCTTCGTCCGGACGGCGACGCGCGGCGGCCGGCTGGTAGCCGAAGCCACGCTCGATCTTCAGACGCATGTTGATCGCCATGTCCTTGGTCAGGTGGCAGATCACGTGGTCGTTGTTGAGGATCTCGACGTTGTGGTCGGTCTTGATGTCGGCGGCAGTGACCGTACCCGGACCCTGCTTGGACAGCGACAGCGTGGCGCTATCGCCGGTGTGCATGCGGATGGCCACGTCCTTGAGGTTGAGCAGGACTTCCAACACGTCCTCCTGCAGCCCTTCGACCGTGGTGTACTCGTGCAGCACGCCGTCGATCTCGACTTCAGTGATCGCGTAGCCGGGGATCGAGGAAAGCAGCACGCGACGCAGGGCATTGCCCAGCGTGTGCCCATACCCGCGCTCCAAGGGCTCGATTACGACCTTGGCGCGGTTGTCGGTAAGGCGTTCGATCTGCGGCCCACGGGGGCGCAGAACCTGGTTGGCGGTAACCGTCATGTTGCGGGTTCTCCTGACGAGCCTCCGTTGCCGGAGGCTCTCCAATGTGATTACTTCGAATACAACTCGACGATCAGCGCTTCGTTGATGTCGGCAGGCAGGTCCGCACGATCCGGCACGGCCTTGAAGATGCCGCTGAACTTCTTCGAATCGACCTCGACCCAGGACGGGTTCAGGTCGTGCGTTTCGGCAACGGTCAGCGCTTCCTGCACGCGAAGCTGCTTCTGGGCCTTTTCCGACAGGGCGATCGCGTCGCCGGCCTTGACCTGGTACGAGGCCAGGTTCACCGACTTGCCGTTGACCAGCACGCCACGGTGCGACACCAGCTGGCGCGCGGCCGGACGGGTGACGGCGAAGCCCATGCGGTAGACGACGTTGTCCAGGCGGGTTTCCAGCAGCTGCAGCAGGTTCTCGCCGGTGTTGCCCTTCTTGGTCGAGGCCTTCTTGTAGTAGTTGCGGAACTGACGCTCCAGCAGACCGTAGATACGCTTGACCTTCTGCTTCTCGCGCAGCTGGGTGGCGTAGTCGGACAGCTTGCCCTTGCGGGCGGTCGCGCCGTGCTGGCCGGGCTTCTGCTCCAGCTTGCACTTGGAGTCCAGCGCACGCGCCGGGCTCTTGAGGGAAAGATCGGCGCCTTCACGGCGCGCGAGCTTACAGGTAGGACCGATATAACGAGCCATTTCTTATCGCTCCTTTAGACGCGACGCTTTTTCGGCGGACGGCACCCGTTGTGCGGGATGGGCGTCACGTCGATGATGTTGGTGATCTTGTATCCGACGTTGTTCAACGAACGGACGGCGGACTCGCGACCCGGACCCGGGCCCTTGATGCGCACTTCCAGCGACTTCACGCCGTAGTCGAGCGCCGCGCGCCCGGCCTTCTCGGCGGCCACCTGCGCCGCGAACGGCGTGGACTTGCGCGAACCGCGGAAACCAGCGCCACCGGAGGTCGCCCAGGACAATGCATTGCCCTGACGGTCGGTGATGGTCACGATGGTGTTGTTGAACGAAGCGTGGACGTGGGCGACGCCGTCGGTGACGACGCGCTTGATCTTCTTCTTGGTTTTTGATGCTGCGGGCTTAGCCATGTCTGTCCCTTACTTCCTGATCGCCTTGCGCGGGCCCTTGCGGGTGCGGGCGTTGGTGCGGGTGCGCTGACCACGCAGCGGCAGGCCACGACGATGACGCAGGCCGCGGTAGCAGCCCAGGTCCATCAGACGCTTGATGGCGATGCCCACTTCGCGACGCAGGTCGCCTTCGACGATGTACTTGCCGACTTCGAGGCGCAGGCGCTCGATTTCCGGCTCGGACAGGTCACGGATCTTGGTGGTCGAGGTCACGCCTGCGGCTTCGCAGACCTTCTTCGAACGGGTACGGCCGATGCCGAAAATGCTTTGCAACCCGACCCAGACGTGCTTCTGGGCTGGCAGGTTGACGCCTGCAATACGCGCCATGACGCGGTTCTCCAACTGAGTGATGGCCCGACGGCGCACTGCGGCGCCATCCGGCAGGATGGATCAAAAAGTGAACTTGTAAGTCTAGCAAGGTCTCGGGTTACATGGAAGCCCGTGGAACCTTTCGGTTTCGCAGGCCCGGCATGGGGAGTGTGCCCATGCTCCGGCGCCGGACGTCGTTGACCAGGGTGAGGATCCACCTCGGCCGCCCGCGCTACTCCAGCGCAGGACCACCACGTCGCACCCACGCACGAGACCGCTGCATGGGCCGCCCTTCAAGTCGGAAGACTGCGCCCGGGAACCGGGGCGTCTTCGCGGAAGGAAGTCAAATTATAGCAATCAACCGCGGGCGAAACCGCCGCCGCGCGAGCCACCCTTGAGGTTGGCCTTCTTCAACAGGCTTTCGTACTGGTGCGACATCAGGTGCGCCTGGATCTGCGCGATGAAGTCCATCACCACCACGACCGCGATCAGCAGCGAGGTGCCGCCGAAGTGGAACGAGGTGCCGAGCTGCGCGCGCATGATTTCCGGCAGCAGGCACACGATCACCAAGTACAGCGAACCGGCGGCGGTCAAGCGGGTCAGCACGCCGTCGACGTAGTCGGCGGTGGCCTTGCCCGGACGGATACCCGGGATCAGCGCGCCGGACTTCTTCAGGTTGTCCGCGGTTTCCTGCGAGTTGAACACCAGCGCGGTATAGAAGAACGCGAAACCGATGATCAGCGCGGCGAACACGATCATGTGCACCGGCTCGCCCGGGCCCAGCGCATTGGCGATGCGCTGCAGCCAGCTGCCGAAGGTGCTGTTGGAGGCGGCCTGGCCCGACCACATCGACAGCGTCGCCGGGAAGGCGAGGATGCTCGAGGCGAAGATCGGCGGAATCACGCCGGCCATGTTCAGCTTCAGCGGCAGGAACGAGGTCTGGTTCATGTACGCGTTGCGGCCGCCCTGGCGGCGCGCGTAGTTCACCGTGATCCGCCGTTGCCCGCGTTCGACGAACACCACGAACAGGGTGAAGGCGAGGATCGTCAGCACGATCAGCAGCAGCGAGATGAAGCTCATGTTGCCGTCGCGGTAGGCTTCCACGGTCTGGATCGCCGCCGCCGGCAGGCCGGCGACGATGCCGGCGAAGATGATCAGCGACACGCCGTTGCCGATGCCGCGCTCGGTGACCTGCTCGCCGACCCACATCAGGAAGATGGTGCCGGCGGTCAGCGCGATCACCGCGGTGAGCACGAAGCCCATGCCCGGCGCGTACACGACCGGTGCGCCACCCGGCGCGGTCTGGTTCTGCAGCGCCAGCGCGATACTGCCGCCCTGCACCACCGCCAGCAGCACCGCGCCGATGCGCGAATATTGGGTGATCTTGCGCCGGCCGGATTCGCCTTCCTTCTGCATCGCCTTCAGCGACGGGAAGATGTGCGTGGCCAACTGGATCACGATCGACGCCGAGATGTACGGCATCACGTTCAGCGCGAAAATGCTGAAACGGTGCAGGGCGCCGCCCGAGAACATGTTGAACATGTCCACGATGCCGCCGCCCTGCGCCTGCATCAGCGCAAGCATGGCTTCGGGATTGACGCCCGGCACCGGCACATAGCAGCCGATGCGGTAGACGATCAATGCGCCGAGAACGAACAACAGGCGCTGGCGAAGTTCCGTGAACTTGCCAAGCCCGCCGCCGAGGTTACCCATGCCAGCCTGCGCCATCTGCGTGTTACTCCTGCACGCTGCCGCCGGCAGCTTCGATTGCCGCCTTGGCACCGGCGGTCGCGGCGATGCCCTTGAGCACGAACTTCTTGCTCAGCTCGCCCTTGAGGACGACCTTGGCCTTCTTCGCGGTGCTCGGGACCAGCTTGGCAGCGCGCAGCGCGGCGAAATCGATCTCGCCTTCCGGCAGGTTGTCGAGCTGGTAGGACAGCACTTCGGCGGTGTCCTTGGCCATCTTGGAACGGAAGCCGATCTTCGGCAGCCGGCGCTGCATCGGGGTCTGGCCGCCTTCGAAACCGGCCTTGATCTTGCCGCCGCCCTTGCGTGCGAACGAACCCTTGTGGCCGCGGCCGCAGGTCTTGCCCAGGCCCGAACCGATACCGCGACCGACGCGGGTGCGCTCGGTCCGCGCGCCTTCGGCGGGCTTCAGATCATTCAGATGCAAAGTCATGGTCGCTTACTCCTCAACCTGGACGAGGTACTGAACCTTGTTGATCAGGCCGCGCACCTGCGGGCTGTCCTTCAGTTCACGCACATCGTTGAGCTTGTTCAGGCCCAGCGCACGCACCGACAGACGGTGACGCGACTGGGTACCACGAAGGCCGCGCACCAGGCGCACCTTCACCGTCTTGTTGGACGCATTAGCCATGGTTGAGTTCCTCCACCTTCTTGCCGCGCTTGGCCGCGATGCGCGCCGGCGACTGCATGTCTTCCAGGCCGCGCAGCGTGGCGCGCACCAGGTTGATCGGGTTGCGCGAACCGACGGCCTTGGCCAGCACGTTCTTGACCCCGACCGCTTCCAGCACGGCGCGCATCGCGCCGCCGGCGATGACGCCGGTACCTTCCGACGCCGGCATCATGAACACGCGCGCCGCGCCGTGGCCGGACTTCACCGCGTGCCACAGGGTGCCGTTGTTCAGGTCGATGTTGAGCATGCCCTTGCGCGCATACTCCATCGACTTCTGGATCGCGACCGGCACTTCGCGCGCCTTGCCGTAACCGAAACCGATCTTGCCGTTGCCGTCGCCGACCACGGTCAGCGCGGTGAAGGTGAACTGGCGACCGCCCTTGACCGTCTTGCTGACGCGGTTGACCGCGACCAGCTTTTCGATCATGCCGTCGTCGACTTTCTCTTCGCGGTTGCGGTCGCGATCACGACCCCGCGGTGCACGCTGTTCTTCAGCCATTGTGTATTCCTTGGTAGTTGAAAGATTTACGGCTTGCATGCCGCTTGTAGTTGTTGACTGGAACCGTGTTCCCCGGACGCGCGCACAAGGCGCGCCAGGGTCCGATGCAGCCCGCATCGGCAGGTCGGGCGCGGCGTGGACGCCGCACCCGCAAGGATCAGAACTGCAGGCCGCCTTCGCGCGCGGCGTCGGCCAGCGCCTTGATGCGGCCGTGGTAGCGGTAGCCCGAGCGGTCGAACGCGACCTTCTCGATGCCCGCGGCCTTGGCGCGCTCGGCGATCAGCTTGCCGACCTTGACGGCCGCCTCGCTGTTCTTGCCGCTCTTCAGGCCGTCCTTGACGTCGGCCTGCAGGGTGTTCGCCGCAGCGATCACCTTGGAGCCGTCGGCAGTGAAGACCTGCGCGTACAGGTGCTGGCCGGTGCGCAGCACCGACAGGCGCGCGACGCCGAGTTCGCGGATGTGCGCACGGGTCGACTTGGCGCGACGCAGGCGGGCGATGTTCTTGTTGATGGTCATGTCTGTGTCCTACGGAAGCTGAAGGAAGCGGGGCTTTTCGTTTGGGAGCCCGGCGGTGGACGGCCGGGCTCCCAGCGGATGGGCCTACTTAGGCCTTCTTGGCTTCCTTGCGAATGATGGCTTCACCGGCGTACTTCACACCCTTGCCCTTGTAGGGCTCCGGCGGACGGAAACCGCGGATCTTGGCGGCGACTTCGCCGACGCGCTGCTTGTCGGCGCCCTGCACCACGATCTCGGTCTGAGTCGGGGCGGCCAGGGTGATGCCTTCCGGCGCCTTGAACACGACCGGGTGCGAGAAACCGAGCGCCAGGCTCAGGTCCTTGCCCTGCATCGTGGCGCGGTAGCCGACGCCGACCAGCTCGAGCTTGCGCTCGAAGCCTTCGGACACGCCGTGCACCATGTTCGCCAGGATCGCGCGGACGGTGCCGGTGATGGCGATCTGCGACGGATCGTTCGCCGACAGCGTGGCGACACCGTTTTCCTGCTTGATTTCGACGCCAGCGGGCTTCGGCAGCGACAGGGTGCCCTTCGGGCCCTTGACGCTCACCAGCTCGGGCTGGACATTCAGTTCGACGCCCTTCGGGAGGGAAATCGGCTTCTTGGCTACGCGGGACATTTACTTGCTCCTTCCCTTAGGCCACGAAGCACAGGACTTCGCCACCGACGCCGGCCTGACGGGCCTGCGCATCGGTCATGATGCCCTTGGACGTGGAAATGATGGCAACGCCCAGACCGCCGAGAACCTTCGGCAGTTCGGCCTTACCGCGATACTGACGCAGACCCGAACGGGACACGCGCTTGAGCGTATCGATGACCGGACGGCCCTCGAAATACTTCAGCACGATTTCCAGTTCGGACTTGTTGTTCTCGATCGGGTTGACGCGCAGTTCGCTGATATAGCCTTCGGCCTTCAGCACTTCCGCGATCGCTACCTTGATCTTGGAGGACGGCATTTTCACCGTCGGCTTGCCAACCGCGGCCGCATTCTTGATGCGGACCAGCAGGTCGGCGATGGGATCAGTCATGCTCATGGTGTCTACCTTTGAGTGCACCGATATCCGCTTTCGCGAAAATCTTGTGATGTGAAGCTGTGGAATGAAGCAGTGATATGCAGCATGAAACGTCCTGGAGAAGGCCAGGGCCTACCGCAACCCGCCCTGCTAGGCGCAGGCAAGGAGCGGGATTATACGACAAAAAGTCCGACTTGCGTCGGACTCGTTGACGGAACAGCAAGCGGGCGGGCGACCGCCCTGCCCCGGGCCCCGCGAACGGAGCCGGGACCGCCGGTTGTTACCAGCTGGCCTTGCGCAGGCCCGGCACGTCGCCGTTCATCGTCGCCTTGCGCAGCATGTTGCGGCCGAGGCCGAACTTGCGGTACACGGCGCGCGGACGACCGGACAGCTCGCAACGGGTGCGCTGGCGGCTCGGCGACGAATCGCGCGGCAGCTTCTGCAGCTTGACCACCGCGTCGGCCTTCTCGTCGTAGGACGAGCTGTCGGCGGCGATGATCTTCTTCAGCGCATCGCGCTTGTCGGCGAACTTCTTCGCCAGCTTCTTCCGCTTGATGTCGCGGTTGACCATGGAGGTCTTTGCCATCTGTAAATCCTCGGGATTCGAGATTGGGGATTGGAGATTTGCGGAACCCGGGATGTGGCGGGCGCAGCGCCCTTCCCATCCCGGATCCGAATCACGAATCCCGGCTGTCAATCAGTTACGGAACGGGAACTTGAACGCTTCGAGCAGCGCCTTCGCTTCGGCGTCGGTCTTGGCGGTGGTGGTGATGGCGATATCCATGCCGCGGATCGCATCGACGGCGTCGAAATCGATTTCCGGGAAGATGATCTGTTCCTTCACGCCCATGTTGAAGTTGCCGCGACCGTCGAACGAGCGACCCGAAACACCGCGGAAGTCGCGCACGCGCGGCAGCGAGATGTTGATCAGGCGATCCAGGAACTCGTACATCTTGGCGCGACGCAGCGTGGTCTTGCAGCCGATCGGCCAGCCATCGCGGATCTTGAACGACGCCACCGAGATACGCGACTTGGTGACGACCGGCTTCTGGCCGGAGACCTTGGCCATGTCGGCCACGGCGTTTTCCAGGATCTTCTTGTTCGTCGCCGCCTCGCCCACGCCCATGTTCAGGGTGACCTTGACCAGCTTCGGCACTTGCATCGGATTGGTGTAACCGAACTTCTTCATCAGAGCCGGTACCACTTCTTCCTTGTAGATCTTTTCGAGACGGGAATTCATTGTGTCATTCCTCAGGCGTCGAGCGCCTCACCGCTGGAGCGGAACACACGCAGTTTGCGTCCATCCTCCAGCACCTTGAAGCCAACGCGCTCGCCCTTGCCCGTTGCCGGGTTGACGATCGCCACGTTGGAGATATGGATCGACGCTTCACGCTCGACCACGCCGCCGGCAACGCCTGCCTGCGGGTTCGGCTTGGTGTGGCGCTTGACGATGTTCGCGTTGGAGACGATCACCCGATCGCCGTCGACGCGGACGATTTCGCCCTGCTTGCCCTTGTCCTTGCCGGTAGTGACGACGACCTGG
The DNA here is from genome assembly GCA_025666215.1 of Xanthomonas campestris pv. phormiicola. NCBI lineage: Bacteria > Pseudomonadati > Pseudomonadota > Gammaproteobacteria > Lysobacterales > Lysobacteraceae > Xanthomonas > Xanthomonas campestris. Next base: position 4,058,086 of record CP102593.1, read on the forward strand.
TCGCCCTTCTTGATACGGTTAGCCATGTGTATGTCCTCCGCTCACAGCACTTCAGGAGCGAGCGAGACGATCTTCATGAACTTCTCGGAACGCAGCTCGCGGGTAACAGGCCCGAAGATGCGCGTGCCGATCGGCTCCTGCTTGTTGTTGAGCAACACCGCAGCGTTGCCGTCGAAGCGGATCAGCGAACCGTCGGGACGACGCACACCCTTGCGGGTACGCACCACGACGGCGTCGTAGACTTCGCCCTTCTTGACCTTGCCGCGCGGGATCGCGTCCTTGACGGTGACCTTGATGATGTCGCCAATGTGCGCGTAGCGGCGCTTGGAGCCGCCGAGCACCTTGATGCACATCACTTCCTTGGCACCGGAGTTGTCGGCGACGTCGAGGTAGCTCTGCATCTGGATCATGATTCAGATCTCCCTTATTCGGCCGAACGGGTGACGATTTCCACCACCCGCCAGTTCTTGGTCTTGGACATCGGCGCAATCTCGGTCACGCGCACGACATCGCCTTCGTTGCAGGCGTTGTCGGCGTCGTGTGCGTGGAGCTTGGTCGAGCGCTTGATGTACTTGCCGTACAACGCATGCTTGACCTGACGCTCCACCAGCACGGTGACGGTCTTGTCCATCTTGTTGCTGACGACGCGGCCTTCGACCGTGCGCAGCGTCTTGCTTTCGTTAGTGTCGCTCATGGCGGCCATCCTTACTTCGTGCTGCCGATCAGGTACTTCACGCGAGCAATCTCGCGGCGCACCCGGCGGGTTTCGTGGGTCTTCGGCAGCTGCCCGGTGACCTGCTGCATGCGCAGGGCGAACTGCTCCTTGCGCAGATCGGTCAGGTGGGCCTTCAGATCGTCAGCCGACTTCTCGCGGAGTTGTTTGATGTCCATCAGCGTACCGTCCGGGTCACGAAGGTGGTGGTCACCGAAAGCTTGGCAGCGGCCAGGCGGAACGCCTCGCGCGCGACATCTTCGCCGACGCCTTCGATTTCATAGATCATGCGACCGGGCTGGATCTGGGCGACCCAGTACTCGACGTTACCCTTACCGGAGCCCATTCGCACTTCGATCGGCTTCTTGGTGATCGGCTTGTCCGGGAACACGCGGATCCACATCTTGCCGCCGCGCTTGACGTAGCGGCTGATCGAGCGGCGCGCCGCTTCGATCTGGCGCGCGGTCAGCTGACCGTGCGCGGTGGCCTTCAGCCCGTACTCGCCGAAGCTGACGGCGTTGCCGCTCCATGCCAGGCCGTCGTTACGGCCCTTGTGCATCTTGCGGTATTTGGTTCGCTTGGGTTGCAACATTGCCGTTACCTCGCTTCACGAGCCGGACGCGACGGACGGTCACCACGGTCGCCGCGATCGTTACGATCGTTGCGCGGGGAATCGTCCTGCTTTTCCTGGCCAACCTGGGAGAAATCGAAGATCTCGCCCTTGTAGATCCACACCTTGATGCCGATGATGCCGTAGGTCGTCTTGGCTTCGGCGAAGCCATAGTCGATGTCGGCACGCAGCGTATGCAGCGGCACGCGGCCCTCGCGGTACCACTCGGAACGGGCGATTTCCGCACCGTTCAAGCGGCCGGCGACGTTGACCTTGATGCCCAGGGCACCCAGGCGCATCGCGTTGCCGACCGAGCGCTTCATCGCGCGGCGGAACATGATGCGACGCTCCAGCTGCTGCGCGATCGACTCGGCGACCAGCTGCGCATCCAGCTCCGGCTTGCGCACTTCGGTGACGTTGATGTGGGCGGGGACGCCCATCATCTCGCTCACTTCCTTGCGCAGCTTCTCGATGTCCTCACCGCGCTTGCCGATCACCACGCCCGGACGGGCGGTGTGGATCGTCACGCGCGCGGTCTTGGCCGGACGCTCGATCAGGATCTTGCTGATGCCCGCCTGCGCCAACTTCTTGCGCAGCATTTCACGGACCTTGAGGTCGGCTGCCAGGTAACCGGCGAACTCGCCCTTGTTGGCGTACCACTTGGAATTCCAGTCCTTGGAGACACCCAGGCGGATTCCAATCGGATGAACTTTATGACCCATCGTCTTTTCCTTTCCGCTTACTTGGCGGCGCCCACAACCACAGTGATGTGGCTGGTGCGCTTGAGGATGCGGGTACCGCGGCCTTTCGCCCGCGCCATGAAACGCTTCAGGGTCGGACCTTCATCAACCATGATGGTCTTGACCTTCAGCTCGTCGACATCCGCGCCCTGGTTGTTCTCGGCATTGGCGATCGCCGACTCCACCACCTTCTTGATCAGGTGGGCAGCCTTCTTGTCCGAGAACTTCAGCAGGTTGACCGCCCGCTCGGCGGAAAGACCGCGCACCTGGTCGGCGACCAGGCGGGCCTTCTGCGGGGAGATGCGCGCAGTGCGCAGGATTGCTTTCGCTTCCATCGTCATCTCTCCTTACCGGCTCGACTTCTTGTCGCCACCATGACCCTTGAAGGTCCGGGTGACGGCAAATTCGCCGAGCTTGTGGCCGACCATGTTCTCGTTGACCAGCACCGGAACGTGGTTCTTGCCGTTGTGCACGGCGATGGTGAAACCCACCATCTCCGGCAGGATCATCGAGCGACGCGACCAGGTCTTGATCGGACGCTTGCTGCCGGCCGCGGCCTCCACCTTCTTGACGAGGTGGTGATCGACGAACGGGCCTTTCTTGAGTGAACGTGCCATGGTCGATTAGCCCCTACGATCGCGGACGATGAATTGTTCGGTGCGCTTGTTATGGCGCGTCTTGTAACCCTTGGTCGGCACGCCCCACGGGGTGACCGGATGCGGATTACCCTGACCGGCCTTCGCCTCACCACCACCGTGCGGGTGATCGACGGGGTTCATGGCCGCACCGCGAACGGTCGGACGCACCCCGCGCCAGCGCTTGGCGCCCGCCTTGCCCAGCTTCTCGAGGTTGTGCTCGTCGTTGCCGACTTCGCCGATGGTGGCGCGGCACTCGACCGGCACCTTGCGCATTTCGCCGGAGCGAAGACGCAGGGTGGCGTAGATGCCTTCACGCGCGACCAGCTGCACCGCGGCGCCGGCAGCGCGCGCGATCTGCGCGCCTTTGCCCGGCTTCAGCTCGATGCCGTGCACCGTCGTACCGACCGGGATGTTGCGCAGCGGCAGGGTGTTGCCGGTCTTGATCGGCGCATCCGAACCGGCGATCACCTGGTCGCCGGCCTTCAGGCCCTTCGGCGCGATGATGTAGCGGCGCTCGCCGTCGGCGTAGCACAGCAGGGCGATATGGGCGGTGCGGTTCGGATCGTATTCGATCCGCTCCACGCGCGCCGGAATGCCTTCCTTGTTGCGCTTGAAGTCGATCAGGCGGTAGTGCTGCTTGTGGCCACCGCCGACGTGACGGGTGGTGATGCGGCCATGGTGGTTACGACCACCGGACTTGCTCTGCGGCTCCAGCAGCGCGGCATGCGGCGCGCCCTTGTGCAGATCGGGCGTGACCACGCGCACGGCCGAACGACGGCCGGGAGAAGTGGGTTTGAATTTCATCAATGGCATGGGATGGACCTCAGGCCTTGGCCGTTACGTCGATGGACTGGCCTTCGGCCAGACGCACGTACGCCTTGCGCCAATCGCCGCGACGACCGCTGCGCGAACGGAAGGACTTGTTCTTGCCCTTGACGTTCAACACGTTGACCGACTCGACCTTGACGTCGAACAGCTGCTCGACCGCGGCCTTGACATCGGCCTTGGTGGCTTCGCTCGAGATCTCGAAGACGTACTGATTGGAGAGTTCCTGCAGGCGCGCGGTCTTTTCGGAGACACGCGGGGCACGCAGCACGCTGAAGATTTTTTCGTTGCTGCTCATGCCAGCCACTCCTCGACCTTCTTGACCGCATCGGCGGTGATCACGACCGTATCGGCCCCGACCAGCGACACCGGATCCAGGCCCTGCACGTCACGCACTTCCACGTAGGGAAGGTTGCGCGCCGACAGGTACAGATGCTCGGACGCCTCTTCGGTCACGATCAGCGGGCGCTTGCCCACTTCCAGACCCTTCAGCTTCTCGATCAGATCCTTGGTCTTGCTGGCCTCGACGTCGAACGCGTCGACGACCATCAGGCGACCCTGGCGGTTGAGCTCCGAAAGGATCGCGCAGATCGCGGCGCGATACATCTTGCGGTTCACCTTCTGCTCGAAGCTGCGCGGCTTGGCCGCGAAGGTCACGCCGCCGCCGACGAAGATCGGAGCGGTCAGCGCGCCGTGGCGTGCGCCACCGCCCTTCTGCTTCTTCGACTTCTTGGTGGTGCCGTTGACTTCCGAACGCGTCTTCTGCGCCTTGGTGCCGGCGCGGCCGGCGTTGCGATAGGCGACGACGACCTGGTGAACCAGATCCTCGCTGAAATCGCGACCGAACACGGCGTCGGAGACCGAGACCTTGTTGTTGCTACCCGTGATAACGAGTTCCATCGTCATCTCTCCTTATGCCTTGCTAGCCGGACGCACGATCACGTCGCCACCGGCAGCGCCAGGCACAGCGCCGCGAATGGCGATGAGGCCACGCTCGACGTCGACCTTGACCACTTCCAGATTCTGCGTGCTCTGCTGCACCGCGCCCATGTGGCCGGACATCTTCTTGCCCGGGAAAACGCGACCCGGGGTCTGGCGCTGACCCAGCGAACCCGGCGCGCGATGCGACAACGAGTTACCGTGGGTGGCATCGCCCATGCGGAAGTTGTACCGCTTGATGGTGCCCTGGAAACCCTTGCCCTTGGTGACGCCCTGGACGTCGACCTTCTGGCCGACCTCGAAGATGTCCGCCTTGATCTCGCCGCCGATGGCGTAATCGCCCAGCTGCGCGTCTGCAACGCGGAACTCCCACAGGCCACGACCGGCTTCGACCTTCGCCTTGGCGTAGTGGCCGGAGGCAGGCTTGTTGACCAGCGCGGCGCGACGGGCGCCCACGGTGATCTGAACGGCGCTGTAGCCATCGCTTTCGACGGTCTTGAGCTGGGTGATGCGGTTCGGGGTCGCTTCGATCAGGGTGACCGGGATGGAGCGGCCGTCTTCGGTGAAGACGCGGCTCATGCCGGCCTTGCGGCCCACGAAGCCCAACGAATATTTCTTCGTCATGGTCGTAGTCCTCAGGTCAACTTGATCTGGACATCGACGCCCGCCGCGAGCTCGAGCTTCATCAGCGCGTCCACGGTCTTGTCGTTAGGGCCGATGATGTCGAGCACGCGCTTGTGCGTGCGGGTCTCGTACTGGTCGCGCGCGTCCTTGTCGACGTGCGGAGAAACGAGAATGGTGTAGCGTTCGATCTTGGTCGGCAGCGGGATCGGGCCGCGCACTTGCGCGCCGGTCCGCTTGGCCGTCTCAACGATCTCGCTGGCCGAACGGTCGATCAGACGATGATCGAACGCCTTCAGCCGGATCCGGATCTTCTGATCCGCTTTCTGACCGGTCTTTTGCTCCGCCATGGCGGTGGGTTCCTTCGTTAAAAGAGCGACGGGCAAGGCCTCTGGGATACCTGCCCCGATTATTTCCTGATGTCGTATGCCGCCGAGCATCCAGCTGGCGAGGGCCATTCCTCCGCCCAAAAACTGAGGCAGACCAGTTACCCGGCCTGCCCAGACGGAAAAGTATAATGCGCAGATAAAACAACGTCAACAGCGCAAGGCCGTTGATTGCTTCATGCAGCGCGACCTTCCCGGTCTGGCGAACACGAGGGGCATCCTGCCTCTCTTTTCGCGGTGTATCCGGCACCCTACCCAGGAATGCCGAGCCGCGCATTATAGCGGCTGTTTCACCCGCCCGCAACATGTCGCGGCAAGAATTTCATGGCGCCCTGCCCTCCCACAAAACGACGAAGGGCCGGCTTGCGCCGACCCTTCGTTGAACCGCCAGCCGGAGCCGCGGTCGCCACCGGCCGGACGGCCCCTGAAGGGGCCGCCGACATGGCAGGCATTACTTGATGATCTTGGCCACCACGCCGGCGCCGACGGTACGGCCGCCTTCGCGGATCGCGAAACGCAGGCCTTCGTCCATCGCCACCGGGTTGATCAGCGTGACCACCATCTTCACGTTGTCGCCCGGCATCACCATCTCCACGCCTTCCGGCAGCTCGCAGGCGCCGGTGATGTCGGTGGTGCGGAAGTAGAACTGCGGGCGGTAGCCCTTGAAGAACGGGGTGTGACGGCCGCCCTCGTCCTTCGACAGCACATAGACCTCGGCCTCGAACTCGGTGTGCGGCTTGATCGAACCCGGCTTGCACAGCACCTGGCCGCGCTCCACGTCGTCACGCTTGGTGCCGCGCAGCAGCAGACCGGCGTTGTCGCCCGCCTGGCCCTGGTCCAGCAGCTTGCGGAACATTTCCACGCCGGTGACCGTGGTCTTCTGCGTGGCGCGGATGCCGACGATTTCGATTTCGTCGCCCACCTTGATCACGCCGCGCTCGATACGGCCGGTCACCACGGTGCCGCGGCCCGAGATCGAGAACACGTCTTCCACCGGCATCAGGAACGGCTTGTCCACGTCGCGCTGCGGCTCCGGGATGAACGAATCCAGCGCTTCCACCAGCTTCAGGATCGACGGCACACCGATCTCGCTCTGGTCGCCTTCCAGCGCCAGACGCGCCGAACCGTGGATGATCGGGGTGTCGTCGCCCGGGAAGTCGTACTTGCTCAGCAGCTCGCGCACTTCCATCTCGACCAGCTCGAGCAGCTCGGCGTCGTCGACCATGTCCGCCTTGTTCAGGAACACCACGATGTGCGGCACGCCGACCTGGCGCGACAGCAGGATGTGCTCGCGGGTCTGCGGCATCGGGCCATCGGCGGCCGAGCACACCAGGATCGCGCCATCCATCTGCGCCGCACCGGTGATCATGTTCTTGACGTAGTCCGCGTGACCCGGGCAATCGACGTGCGCGTAGTGACGGTTCGGGGATTCGTATTCCACGTGCGCGGTCGAGATCGTGATGCCGCGCGCCTTCTCTTCCGGCGCCGCGTCGATCGCGTCGTACGCCTTGAACTCGCCGCCGAAGCGCTCTGCGCCGATCTTGGTCAGCGCCGCGGTCAGCGTGGTCTTGCCGTGGTCGACGTGACCGATGGTGCCGACGTTGACGTGCGGCTTGGTGCGCTCAAACTTACCCTTTGCCATGATGTATTTACCTTGTAATTCGTAATGGGGGACAAGGGAGCGGGATGCGGGACTGGCCATGCCCGCATCCCGAATCCCGTCTCACTGATGTCAGCTTTTCTTGATGACCGATTCGGCGATGTTGGCCGGCGCTTCGGCGTAATGGTCGAATTCCATCGAGAACGTGGCGCGACCCTGCGACATGGAGCGCAGCGTGGTGGCGTAGCCGAACATTTCGCCCAGCGGCACCATCGCGTTGATCACCTTGCCGGACGGACTGTCGTCCTGGCCCTGCAGGATGCCGCGACGACGGCTGACGTCGCCCATCACGTCGCCCAGATAGTCTTCCGGGGTCACCACTTCGACCTTCATGATCGGCTCCAGCAGGACCGGGCTGGCCTTGTTGAAGCCTTCCTTGAAGCCCATCGAGCCGGCGATCTTGAACGCCATTTCCGAGGAGTCGACGTCATGGTAGGAGCCGTCGATCAGGCGCACCTTGATGTCCACGATCGGGTAGCCGGCCATCACGCCGTTGGCCACCGCTTCCTGGATGCCCTTGTCCACCGCCGGGATGTATTCCTTCGGCACCACGCCGCCGACGATCGCGTTCTCGAAGGTGTAGCCCAGGCCACGCTCCTGCGGCTCGATCTCGAGCACGACATGACCGTACTGGCCCTTGCCGCCGGACTGGCGCACGAACTTGCCTTCCTGCTTGACCGCCTTGCGGATGGTCTCGCGGTAGGCCACCTGCGGCTTGCCGACGTTGGCTTCGACGTTGAACTCGCGCTTCATGCGGTCGACCATGATTTCCAGGTGCAACTCGCCCATGCCGCGGATGATGGTCTGGCCGGATTCTTCGTCGGTGTTGACGCGGAACGAGGGATCTTCCTGGGCCAGGCGGCTCAGCGCGATACCCATCTTTTCCTGGTCCGACTTGGTCTTCGGCTCCACCGCCATCGAGATCACCGGCTCCGGGAACACCATGCGCTCCAGGATGATGATGTGGTCCTGCGCGCACAGCGTGTCGCCGGTGGTGACGTCCTTCAGGCCCACCGCCGCGGCGATGTCGCCCGCGCGCACTTCCTTGATCTCTTCGCGATTGTTGGAGTGCATCTGCAGGATGCGGCCCACGCGCTCCTTCTTCGACTTGACCGGGTTGTACACCTGGTCGCCGGAGTTCAACGTGCCGGAGTAGACGCGGAAGAAGGTCAGCGAGCCCACGAACGGGTCGGTCATGATCTTGAACGCCAGCGCCGAGAACGGCGCGGTGTCGGTGGCCGGACGGCTGTCTTCCTTGTCGTCCTCGTCGATGCCCTTGACCGGCGGACGGTCGCTGGGCGACGGCAGCAGCTGGATCACGCCGTCGAGCATCGCCTGCACGCCCTTGTTCTTGAACGCGGTACCGCAGTACACCGGCACCACTTCCACCTTCAGGGTGCGCTCGCGCAGGCCGCTGACGATTTCCTCTTCGGACAGCTCGCCCTCGTTGAGGTACTTGTCCATCAGCTCTTCGTTGGCTTCGGCCGCGGCCTCGACCATGAACGCGCGCGCCTCGACGGCCTTGTCGGCCAGGTGCGCGGGGATCTCGCGGTACTCGAACACGGTGCCCTGCGAGGCGGTGTCCCAATGGACCGCCTTCATCTTGATCAGGTCGACCACGCCTTCGAAGCCGTCCTCGGCGCCGATCGGCACCTGCATCGGCACCGGGTAGGCGCCCAGGCGCGACTTCAGCTGCTCGACCACCTTGTCGAAGTTGGCGCCGGTGCGGTCCATCTTGTTGACGAAGGCAAGACGCGGCACCGCGTACTTGTTGGCCTGGCGCCACACGGTCTCCGACTGCGGCTGCACGCCGCCGACCGCGCACAGCACGAACACCGCGCCGTCGAGCACGCGCAGCGAACGCTCGACTTCGATGGTGAAGTCGACGTGCCCGGGGGTGTCGATGATGTTGAAGCGGTGCTGCGGCAGCGACTTGTCCATGCCGCTCCAGAACGCGGTGGTCGCGGCGGAGGTGATGGTGATGCCACGCTCCTGCTCCTGCTCCATCCAGTCCATCGTCGCGGCACCGTCATGCACCTCGCCGATCTTGTGGCTGACGCCGGTGTAGAACAGGATGCGTTCGGAGGTGGTGGTCTTGCCGGCATCGATGTGGGCCATGATGCCGAAGTTGCGGTAACGCTCGATGGGAGTGTTGCGGGCCACAGGGAGCCTCTCAGAATTCTTGGATTGCGGATGGCCGAACGCCGCCTTGCGGCGGCCTTCGGATTTGTGCAGCGCTCAGCGGCGCCGCTAGCAGCACATATAGATTGTGCTGACGGGCCCTGTTTCCAAGGCCCGGAAGGTCACCAGCGGTAATGCGCGAACGCCTTGTTCGCTTCCGCCATGCGGTGGGTTTCTTCACGCTTCTTGATGGCGCCACCACGGTTTTCCGAGGCGTCGACCAGCTCGGCCGCGAGCTTGCGCGGCATCGAGTTCTCGCCGCGCTTGCGCGCCGAGTCGATCAGCCAGCGCATGGCCAGCGCCATGCGACGGGAGGAACGCACCTCGACCGGCACCTGGTACGTGGCACCGCCGACGCGACGCGACTTGACTTCGACCGCCGGAGCAACGTTGTCCAGCGCCTTCTGCACCAGCTCGACCGCATTCGGGTTTTTCTCGCCGATGACGTCCATTGCGCCATAGACGATCTTTTCGGCGACCGACTTCTTGCCGCTGAGCATCACCATGTTGATGAACCGGGCGATGGTTTCGCTGCCGTGCTTGGGATCCGGCAGGACGGTGCGCTGCGGAGTAGAACCTTTACGAGACATGTGTGCTTTCCCTTAGCTCTTCGGACGCTTGGCGCCGTACTTGGAACGACCCTGGCGACGCTTGGCGACGCCGGCGGCATCGAGCGAACCGCGCACGGTGTGGTAGCGCACGCCCGGCAGATCCTTGACGCGACCGCCGCGGATCAGGACCACGGAGTGCTCCTGCAGGTTGTGGCCTTCGCCGCCGATGTAGCTGATGACCTCTTCCTGGTTCGTCAGGCGCACCTTGGCGACCTTACGCAGGGCCGAGTTCGGCTTCTTCGGGGTGGTGGTGTACACGCGCGTGCAGACGCCACGGCGCTGCGGGCACTTGTCAAGCGCCGGGGAGGCACTCTTGTAGGTGGTCGCCTGCCGCGGCTTGCGGACCAGCTGGTTGATCGTCGCCATCAGTGGATTCTTCTGATTGAGGCCGTGGGGCCTGGATGCGTGAAAACGAAGGCAGGCCGAAGGACGGCCTGCCGAGACAGGAAAGTATAGCGGGCAAGTAAAAGCTCCGTCAACTCAACGGAAACTTAACCTGCGGGTCCATCCGGGACCGGAACACGGGGCGCGTCCGCTGCGCCCCCTTTCGCCTGGAACGGCCGGCCCCGCGCACGGGGCCGATCGGGCTTACTCTTCGCTGCTGGTGGCAGCCGCCGGAGCGGGCGTTTCGACCGCCGGCTCGGCGTTGCCGCCGGACAGGGTCTGCATCTCCGACTCGGTCAGGCCGCTGGAGTTGCGACGGCGCAGGCTGTGGTAGGCCAGGCCGGTGCCGGCCGGGATCAGGCGGCCGACGATCACGTTTTCCTTCAGGCCGCGCAGCGTATCGCTGGTGCCGCGGACCGCCGCCTCGGTGAGGACGCGGGTGGTCTCCTGGAACGACGCCGCCGAGATGAACGACTCGGTGGCCAGCGAGGCCTTGGTGATGCCCAGCAGCACCGGGTCGTACTTGGCCGGCAGTTCGTTGCGGGGCACCAGGCGGGCATTTTCCTCGATGACGCGCTGGCGCTCGGCCTGCTCGCCGTTGAGGAACTTGCTGTTGCCCTGGTCGGTGATCTCGACCTTGCGCAGCATCTGCCGGGTGATGACCTCGATGTGCTTGTCGTTGATCTTCACGCCCTGCAGGCGGTACACGTCCTGGATTTCCTTGACCAGGTAGGCGGCCAGCGGCTCCACGCCGAGCAGGCGCAGGATGTCCTGCGGGCTCGGCTCGCCGTCGACCACGGTCTCGCCCTTGGCCACGTGCTCGCCTTCGAACACGATGATCTGGCGATACTTCGGGATCAGCTCTTCGTGTTCCGAACCATCGGTGTCCTTGATGATCAGGCGCTGCTTGCCCTTGGTGTCCTTGCCGAAGCTGATGATGCCCGAGCGCTCGGCCAGGATCGCAGGATCCTTCGGCTTGCGCGCTTCGAACAGATCGGCCACGCGCGGCAGACCACCGGTGATGTCGCGGGTCTTGGACGCTTCCTGCGGGATCTTGGCGACCACGTCGCCCACGCCCACCGCCGCACCGTCCTGCAGGTTGACGATCGAGCGCGGCGGCAGCAGGTACTGCGCCGGCAGGTCGGTGCCCGGGATGGTCAGGTCGTTGCCCTTGCCGTCGACGATGCGCACGATCGGGCGCAGGTCCTTGGCCTGGGTGCCGCGACGCTTCGGATCGGTGATCTCGCGCGAGGCCAGGCCGGTCAGATCGTCGGTCTTCTCGATGACGGTGACGCCGTCGATGAAGTCGATGAAGCGGATGAAACCGGCCACTTCCGACACGATCGGGTGGTTATGCGGATCCCAGTTGGCGACCGACTGGCCGGCCTTGACCGCGTCACCGTCCTTCGCGGTGATCGTGGCGCCGTAGGCCAGCTTGTAGCGCTCGCGCTCGCGGCCGTGGCCGTCGAGCACCGACAGTTCGCCCGAACGCGACACCGCCACCAGCGAACCGTTGGCGTGCTCGACCGACTTGAGGTTGTTGAACTTGATCGAACCGGTGGTCTTGACCGTGATGTTGTCCACCGCCGCCGCACGCGAGGCCGCGCCGCCGATGTGGAAGGTCCGCATGGTCAGCTGGGTACCCGGCTCGCCGATCGACTGCGCGGCGATGACGCCGACCGCTTCGCCGATGTTGACCAGGTGGCCGCGCGCCAGGTCGCGGCCGTAGCAGCGGGCGCACACGCCGAACGAGGATTCGCAGGTGATCGTGGAGCGCACCTTCAGCGTCTGCACGCCGGCCTCTTCCAGCTTGGCCACCCACTGCTCGTCGAGCAGCGTGTTGCGGGTGACGATCGGATCCTCGTCGTTGCCCGGCAGGAACACGTCCTCGGCCACCACGCGGCCGAGCACGCGATCCTTCAACGGCTCGACCACGTCGCCGCCTTCCACGATCGGGGTCATGGTCAGGCCGTCGCTGGTGCCGCAATCGGGCTCGGTGATGACCACGTCCTGCGCCACGTCGACCAGACGCCGGGTCAGGTAACCCGAGTTGGCGGTCTTCAGCGCGGTATCGGCCAGACCCTTGCGCGCGCCGTGGGTGGAGTTGAAGTACTCCTGCACGTTCAGGCCTTCGCGGAAGTTGGCCTTGATCGGGGTCTCGATGATCGAGCCGTCCGGACGCGCCATCAGGCCGCGCATACCGGCCAGCTGGCGGATCTGCGCCTGGCTACCACGCGCGCCGGAGTCGGCCATGATGTACAGGGAGTTCATCGACTTCTGGTCGATGATCTCGCCCTTGGCATTGGTGACCTTCTCGGTACCGATGGTGTCCATCATCGCCTTGGCGATGCGCTCGTTGGTACGCGACCAGATGTCCACGACCTTGTTGTAGCGCTCGCCGGCGGTGACCAGACCGGACTGGTACTGCTCCTGGATTTCCAGCACTTCCTGCTCGGCTTCGCCGAGGATGCCCTTCTTCTCCGACGGGATCAGCATGTCGTCGATGCCGATCGACACGCCGGCGCGGGTCGCGTAGGCGAAGCCGGTGTACATCAGCTTGTCGGCGAACACGACGCTGTCCTTCAGGCCCAGCTGGCGGTAGCTGGAGTTGATCAGGCGGCTGATGTTCTTCTTGGTCAGCTCGGTGTTGGCCAGCGCGAACGGCAGGCCTTCCGGCAGGATTTCGGCCAGCAGCGCGCGCCCGATCGTGGTGTCCACGATCGAGGTCTTCTTGCTGCGGCTGCCGTCCTCGTCGATCACCGTCTCGGTGATGCGGACCTTGACCTTGGCGTGCAGTTCGACCACGCGGTTGTCGTAGGCGCGCTTCACTTCGGCGATGTTGGCGAACACCATGCCCTCGCCCTTCTTGTTCTCCAGGGCGCGGCTCATGTAGTACAGGCCCAGCACCACGTCCTGCGACGGCACGATGATCGGCTCGCCGTTGGCCGGCGACAGGATGTTGTTGGTGGACATCATCAGCGCGCGCGCTTCCAGCTGCGCTTCCAGCGACAGCGGCACGTGCACGGCCATCTGGTCGCCGTCGAAGTCGGCGTTGAACGCGGTACACACCAGCGGATGCAACTGGATCGCCTTGCCTTCGATCAGCACCGGCTCGAACGCCTGGATGCCCAGGCGGTGCAGGGTCGGCGCGCGGTTCAGCAGCACCGGATGCTCGCGGATGACCTCTTCCAGGATGTCCCAGACTTCGGCTTCTTCGCGCTCGACCAGCTTCTTGGCGGCCTTGATGGTGGTGGCCAGGCCGCGACGCTGCAGCTTGGCGAACACGAACGGCTTGAACAGCTCCAGCGCCATCTTCTTCGGCAGGCCGCACTCGTGCAGGCGCAGGGTCGGGCCGACCACGATGACCGAACGGCCGGAGTAGTCCACGCGCTTGCCGAGCAGGTTCTGGCGGAACCGGCCCTGCTTGCCCTTGATCATGTCGGCCAGCGACTTCAAAGGCCTCTTGTTCGTGCCGGTGATGGCACGGCCGCGGCGGCCGTTGTCCAGCAGCGCATCCACCGATTCCTGCAGCATGCGCTTTTCGTTGCGCACGATGATGTCCGGCGCATTGAGCTCGAGCAGGCGGCGCAGGCGGTTGTTGCGGTTGATGACGCGGCGGTACAGGTCGTTCAGGTCGGAGGTCGCGAAGCGGCCGCCGTCCAGCGGCACCAGCGGACGCAGATCCGGCGGCAGCACCGGCAGCACGGTCATCACCATCCACTCCGGACGGTTGCCCGACTCGAGGAAGGCTTCGACCAGCTTGATGCGCTTGGTCAGACGCTTGAGCTTGGTTTCCGAGCCGGTGCCGGCGATCTCTTCGCGCAGGCGGGTCATTTCCGACTGCAGGTCGATCGTGCGCAGCAGCTCGTACACCGCCTCGGCGCCCATCGCGGCGTCGAAGTCGTCGCCGTGCTCCTGGCGCGCGGTCAGGAACTGCTCTTCGGTCAGCAGCTGGCGGCGCTCCAGGGCGGTCAGGCCCGGCTCGGTCACCACGTAGGCTTCGAAGTACAGCACGCGCTCGATGTCGCGCAGGGTCATGTCCAGCATCAGGCCGATGCGCGACGGCAGCGACTTCAGGAACCAGATGTGCGCGACCGGCGAGGCCAGGTCGATATGGCCCATGCGCTCGCGGCGCACCTTGGCCAGGGTCACTTCGGTGCCGCACTTCTCGCAGACCACGCCACGGTGCTTCATGCGCTTGTACTTGCCGCACAGGCACTCGTAGTCCTTGATCGGGCCGAAGATGGCGGCGCAGAACAGGCCGTCGCGCTCGGGCTTGAAGGTACGGTAGTTGATCGTTTCCGGCTTCTTCACTTCGCCGAAGGACCACGAGCGGATCAGGTCCGGCGAGGCCAACGCGATCTTGATCGCGTCGAAGTCCAGCGTCTGGCGCTGCTGGTTGAAGAGGTTGAGCAGGTCTTTCATTGGGTATCTCCGGGTCGGAGGAATTTCGTATCGAGGACGGGGCTAGAGGCTGTTTGCGGGACTCGGGACTCGGGACTCGGGACTCGGGACTCGGAAAGCAAGAGCGCTGGCGCTTCTCGCTTTTCCGAGTCCCGAGTCCCGGTACCCGAGTCCCGACACGATCAGTCTTCCAATTCCATGTTGATGGCCAGCGAGCGGATTTCCTTCACCAGGACGTTGAAGGATTCCGGCATGCCCGCGACCATCTCGTGCTCGCCGTCGACGATGTTCTTGTACATCTGGTTGCGGCCCTGCACGTCGTCGGACTTCACCGTCAGCATTTCCTGCAGGGTGTAGGCCGCGCCGTAGGCTTCCAGCGCCCAGACTTCCATTTCGCCGAAGCGCTGGCCGCCGAACTGCGCCTTGCCGCCCAGCGGCTGCTGGGTGACGAGCGAGTACGGACCGGTGGAGCGCGCGTGCATCTTGTCGTCGACCAGGTGGTTCAGCTTCAGCATGTGCATGTAGCCGACCGTGGTGTGGCGGTCGAACGCCTCGCCGGTGCGGCCGTCGTACAGCTGGGTCTGGCCGCTGATCGGCAGGTCGGCGAGCTCGAGCATGTGCTTGATCTCCGCTTCGGTGGCGCCGTCGAACACCGGGGTGGCCATCGGCACGCCGTCGGTCAGGTTCTTCGACAGGGCCAGCAGCTCGGCGTCGCTGAACTGATCCAGGTCCACACGGTCCTCGCCCAGCTTCTGGTCGTGGTTGTAGATCTGGGTCAGGAACTTGCGCAGGTCGGCGACCTTGGCCTGGGCCTCGAGCATGTTCTGGATCTTGCGACCCAGGCCCTTGGCGGCCCAGCCCAGATGCACTTCCAGCACCTGGCCGATGTTCATGCGCGACGGCACGCCGAGCGGGTTCAGCACGATGTCCACGGTTTCGCCGTTGGCCATGTACGGCATGTCCTCGATCGGCTGGATCATCGACACGACACCCTTGTTGCCGTGGCGACCGGCCATCTTGTCGCCGGGCTGGATGCGGCGCTTCACCGCCAGGAACACCTTGACCATCTTCAGCACGCCCGGAGCCAAGTCGTCGCCGGCGGTGATCTTGCCGCGCTTGTCGGCGAAGCGACGCTCGAATTCCTTCTCGTGTGCCTGGATCTGCTTCTGCGCGCGCTCGATCGCGTCCGACGGCTCCTCGTCCTTCATCCGCAGCGCGAACCAGTCGGACTTCTTCAGCCCGTCCAGGTACGCATCGGTGATGGTGTCGCCCTTCTTCAGGTTCGGACCGCCGTTGGCGACCTTGCCGATCAGCTGGGTGCGCAGGCGCGCATAGATCGCGCTTTCCAGGATGCGGAACTGGTCGTCGAAGTCCTTCTTGACCCGCTTGATCTCGTTTTCCTCGATCTGGCGGGCGCGCTTGTCCTTCTCGATGCCGTCGCGGGTGAACACCTGCACGTCGATGACGGTGCCGTCCATGCCCGGCGGCACGCGCAGCGAGCTGTCCTTCACGTCCGAGGCCTTCTCGCCGAAGATCGCGCGCAGCAGCTTCTCTTCGGGGGTCAGCTGGCTCTCGCCCTTCGGCGTGACCTTGCCGACCATGATGTCGCCGGCGCGCACTTCGGCGCCGATGTACACCACGCCCGACTCGTCCAGGCGGTTCAGCGCCTGCTCGGACACGTTCGGGATATCGGCGGAGATTTCCTCCGGCCCCAGCTTGGTGTCGCGCGCCACGCAGGTCAGCTCTTCGATGTGGATCGTGGTGTAGCGATCCTCTTCCACCACGCGCTCGGAGAGCAGGATGGAGTCTTCGAAGTTGTAGCCGTTCCACGGCATGAACGCGATCAGCATGTTCTGGCCCAGGGCCAGCTCGCCGATGTCGGTCGAGGGACCGTCGGCCAGCACGTCGCCGCGCGCGATCACGTCGCCCACATTGACCAGCGGACGCTGGTTGATGCAGGTGTTCTGGTTGGAACGCGTGTACTTGATCAGGTTGTAGATGTCCACGCCGGCATCGGTGCCGCCGCCGATCTCTTCCTCGTTGACCTTGACCACGATGCGGCCGGCGTCGATCTGCTCGATCACGCCGCCACGGCGCGCGTTCACGGTCACGCCCGAGTCGCGCGCCACCGCGCGCTCGATGCCGGTACCGACCAGCGGCTTCTGCGCACGCAGCGTCGGCACGGCCTGGCGCTGCATGTTCGCGCCCATCAGTGCGCGGTTGGCGTCATCGTGCTCCAGGAACGGCACCAGCGCCGCCGCGATGGACACGGTCTGCATCGGCGACACGTCCATGAAGTGCACTTCGGCCGGCGGCTTCAGCAGCGACTCGCCCTGGTAGCGGCACGGCACGAACTGCTCGGTCAGGCGGCTCTTGGAATCGTGCAGCGCATTGGCCTGCGCGATCACGTACTCGTTCTCCTCGATCGCCGACAGGTACTCGACGTCGTCGGTGATCTGGCCGTCCACGACCTTCCGGTACGGCGTCTCCAGGAAGCCGTACTGGTTGGTGCGGGCATACACCGCCAGCGAGTTGATCAGGCCGATGTTCGGGCCTTCCGGCGTTTCGATGGTGCAGACGCGGCCGTAGTGGGTCGGATGCACGTCGCGCACTTCGAAGCCGGCGCGCTCGCGGGTCAGGCCGCCCGGGCCCAGCGCGGAGACGCGGCGCTTGTGCGTCACTTCCGACAGCGGGTTGTTCTGGTCCATGAACTGGGACAGCTGCGAGGAGCCGAAGAACTCCTTGATCGCGGCGGCCACCGGCTTGGCGTTGATCAGTTCCTGCGGGGTCAGGCCTTCGGACTCGGCCATCGACAGGCGCTCCTTGACCGCACGCTCGACGCGGACCAGGCCCACGCGGAACACGTTCTCGGCCATCTCGCCGACCGACCGCACGCGGCGGTTGCCCAGGTGATCGATGTCGTCGACCACGCCGCGGCCGTTGCGGATCTCGGTCAGGACCTTGATCACTTCGAGGATGTCGGAGCTGTCTGCGTGCTCGGCGACCAGGCGCTTGGACTCTTCGTCGTTGCGCTCGCCGAAGTACTTCCTGTCGTACAGCACCGACTCGCCGGTGACTTCCTTGCGGCCGACACGGCGGTTGAACTTCATGCGGCCGACCGTGGACAGGTCGTAGCGCTCGAAGGTGAAGAACAGGTTGTGGAACAGGTTCTGCGCGGCGTCCTTGGTCGGCGGCTCGCCGGGACGCATCATGCGGTAGATCTCGACCAGCGCTTCCAGCTGGGTCTTGGTCGGATCGATGCGCAGGGTGTTGGACAGGTACGGACCACGGTCCAGATCGTTGACCCACAGCGTGCCCACGGCGTCGACGCCGGCCTTGCGGAACGCGGTCAGCTGGTCTTCGCTGATCTCGTCGTTGGCGCTGGCCAGCAGTTCGCCGGTCGAAGCATCGACCACGTCGTGCGACAGGATGCGGCCGACCAGGTACTCGTCAGGCACGGCCAGCGCGGCGACGCCGGCGGCTTCGAGCTGCTTGACATGGCGCGCGGTGATGCGCTTGCCGGCCTCGACGATGACCTTGTCGCCATCGGCCAGGTCGAAGTTCAGCGTCTCGCCGCGCAGGCGCTCGGGCACCAGCTCCAGCTGCACGCCCTCCTTGGGGTCGATGTGGAAGGTGTTGATCTCGAAGAACTCGGCCAGCATCTCTTCGTTCGAATAACCGAGCGCGCGCAGCAGGATCGACACCGGCAGCTTGCGGCGGCGGTCGATACGGGTGAACAGCGCGTCCTTCGGGTCGAACTCGAAGTCCAGCCAGGAGCCGCGGTACGGAATGATGCGGGCGCTGTACAGCAGCTTGCCCGAGCTGTGGGTCTTGCCGCGGTCGTGATCGAAGAACACGCCCGGCGAACGGTGCAGCTGCGAGACGATGACGCGCTCGGTACCGTTGACGATGAAGGTGCCGTTGTCGGTCATCAGCGGGATCTCGCCGAGGTAGACCTCCTGCTCCTTCACGTACTTGATGGCCTTGGTCGAGGACTCGCGGTCGTAGATCACCAGGCGCACGGTCACGCGCAGCGGGGCGCCGTAGCTCATGCCGCGCTGGCGGCACTCGCGCTCGTCGAACACCGGGTCGCCCAGCTTGTAGCCGACGTACTCCAGCGCCGCGTTGCCGCTGTAGCTGGAGATCGGGAACACCGATTTCAGGGCCGCGTGCAGGCCGTGGTCCGAACGCTTGTTCGGGTCGGTGTTCTCCTGCAGGAACTCGCGGTAGGAATCCACCTGGATCGCCAGCAGGAACGGCACTTCGAGGATCGAGCGCTGCTTGCCGAAATCCTTGCGGATACGCTTCTTTTCGGTGAACGAATAAGACGTCATGAGGTATCACCTTGGCTGTGCGGGCCGCGCGTCCGCGGCCCTGAGTGAACATAAATTGTCAGTTGGAAGTCGCTGGTATTGCCGGCACCAGCACGCCTTCTCTTGCTACTTCCAACTACCAACTCGGTAAGGCAGGGAATCGGGAATGGAGAAACGGGAATCGTGAAGCGCACGCAACGCGGCTTTTCCGATTCTCCATTCCCTATTCCCGATTCCCGCCTGAAACGGCCAAAGGCCGGGGACTTGCGTCCCCAGCCTTCGATGCATCACCTGACAC
Organism: Xanthomonas campestris pv. phormiicola; assembly: GCA_025666215.1. NCBI lineage: Bacteria > Pseudomonadati > Pseudomonadota > Gammaproteobacteria > Lysobacterales > Lysobacteraceae > Xanthomonas > Xanthomonas campestris. The sequence goes on from CP102593.1 coordinate 4,077,408, forward strand.
GCTGGCGATGCAAGATGCCGATTACTTGATTTCGACGGTCGCGCCGGCGGCCTCGAGATCCTTCTTGAACTTCTCGGAATCTTCCTTCGACACGGCTTCCTTGACGGTCTGCGGAGCACCTTCGACGAGGTCCTTCGCTTCCTTCAGGCCCAGGCCAGTGATGGCGCGGACGGCCTTGATGACTTCGACCTTCTTCTCGCCGACAGCCTTCAGGATGACGTTGAACTCGGTCTGCTCTTCGACCGGGGCGGCAGCAGCGGCCGGGCCGGCAGCGGCGACCGGGGCGGCGGCGGAAACGCCAAACTTCTCTTCGATGGCCTTGACCAGCTCCATCACTTCCATGAGGGTCTTTTCGGCGATTGCGTCGACGATCTGTTCGTTAGACAGGGACATTGTGATTACCTTTGGAATTTTTTTCTGGATGAGGTTCTAGTGAACCGTTTCAGGTGTCGCGAACTTAAGCCGTTTCGGCCGGGGCTTCTTCCGCTGCGGCGGGGGCTTCTTCGCCACCACCGAGCTTGTCGCCCACTGCCTTGACCGCGCGTGCAAACATGCTCGCCGGCTCGGCGAGGACGCGTGCCAGCATGGCCAGCGCCTGCTCGCGGGTCGGCAGCGATGCCAACACCTCGAGGTGAGCGGCCGGATACAGCTGGCCACCCATCGACACGACCTTGGTCTGCAGCTTGTCGTTACCCTTGGCGAATTCCTTGATCAGACGACCGGCAGCGCCGGGTTCTTCCGTCGAGAACGCATACAGCAGCGGACCGACCAGCGCGTCCTGGACGCACTCGTATTCGGTACCGGCAACGGCACGCGCGGCCAGGGTGTTCTTGACAACACGCAAGTACACACCGGTTTCGCGCGCCTTCTTGCGCATCGCGGTCAGCTGGGCGACCGTGATGCCGGCGTACTCGGCAGCAACCAAGGAGTGAGCCTTCGCGGCAACGTCTGCCAGTTCGGCGACGACTTCTTGCTTCTGGGACAGATTGAGAGCCATTGCACTCCTCCGTTAAAGCAGAGAGTTGGGATTGGTGATTCGGGATTCGTCAGGAGCGACAACGCCGCCCTTGCCAATCCCCAATCTCAAATCGCGAATCCCTGCTTCAAACAAACTCCGCTTGCGGCTCCTGCCGCGTGCGGTCCTGGGCGGCCTCCATCCTGGATGCCGGGGACGCCGAATGGCATCCCAGTTGGTGGCCGTTCCAGACCTGGAGTGAGCGCGCTCGGGAAATCCCGAACTGGCCTGAACCAGAAAAACTCCAGAAAGGCGGCACCATCTACGCCGGCCCGTCCCCGAGGGGACTGGATTAAGCGATCCCGCTGTACCGACGGCGACTCCTTGCCATATCGAGCTTCCGTGCCCGTCGTCGGTATGCGCCGACCGCGCCTGCGGTCTTTGACGGCTTCGCTCCGGGTTGCCCCTCGGCGACGCCTTCAAAAGGGTGGAACCGGCGGCGCGCCTCGCGGAGCGCCGCCGTGTTGCGATTACTTCAGGGACAGCGACGCCTGATCGACGGTGACGCCCGGACCCATGGTCGAGCTCACCGAGATCTTCTGCAGGTAGGTGCCCTTCGAGGTCGCCGGCTTGGCCTTGACCAGGTCCATCAACAGCGCCTGCAGATTGTTCTTCAGCGCGTCGTCTTCGAAGCTGGCCTTGCCGATGGTGCAGTGGATGATGCCGGCCTTGTCGGTGCGGTAGCGCACCTGACCCGACTTGGCGTTCTTCACCGCTTCGGCCGGATTGGCCGACACGGTGCCGACCTTCGGGTTCGGCATCAGGCCGCGCGGGCCCAGCAGCGTGCCCAACTTGCCGACGACGCGCATCGCGTCCGGGGTGGCGATGACCACGTCGTAGTTCAGGTCGCCGGCCTGCATCTTCTCGGCCAGGTCGTCCATGCCGACGGCTTCGGCGCCAGCGGCCAGGGCTTCGTCAGCCTTGGCGCCGGCCGGGGCGAACACCGCCACGCGCACGCTCTTGCCGGTACCGGCCGGCAGCACGGTGGAACCGCGCACCTGCTGGTCGGACTTCTTGGCATCCACGCCCAGGCGCACGGCCACGTCGACGGCTTCGACGAACTTGGCCTTGCTGGTGGACTTGATGATCTTCAGCGCTTCGTCGATCGAATACGCCTTGCCCGGCTGCACGGCAGCACGGATCGCTTTCTGTCGCTTGGTCTGTGCCATCGCTTAACCCTCCACCGTCAGGCCCATGCTGCGGGCGGAACCCGCAATCGTACGCACCGCCGCTTCCAGCTCGGCTGCAGTCAGGTCGGCTTCCTTCGCCTTGGCGATCTCTTCGAGCTGCTTGCGGGTGACCTTGCCCACCTTTTCGGTGTTCGGGCGCTTGGAACCGGAGGTGACGCCTGCAGCCTTCTTCAACAGCACGCTCGCAGGGGTGCTCTTGGTGATGAAGGTGAAGGTACGGTCCGAATAGGCCGTGATGATGACCGGAGTGGGCAGGCCCGGCTCCAGCTTCTGCGTGGCGGCATTGAACGCCTTGCAGAATTCCATGATGTTCAGGCCGCGCTGACCCAGCGCAGGACCGACCGGCGGCGAGGGGTTGGCCTGACCGGCCTTCACCTGCAGCTTGATGTAACCGACTACTTTCTTTGCCATTTCAGTGGTCTCCGGGTGCTAGCGCCCAAACCGCAGGCTCCCCATCGCGACGGGAAAATCACGTGTCCCGCCATCACGTTTGAAGTGCGCAGAAAGCCGCCTCGCGGCGGCTTCCGGTCCTGCCAGGCGACAAGCCTGGACAGCCAGCCGCGCAGTATAGCAGAGATTCTGGCGTCCGGCGCATCCGCGCCGGCGCGGGCTCAGGCCTTCTCGACCTGGCCGAATTCCAGCTCCACCGGGGTGGAGCGGCCGAAGATCAGCACCGCCACGCGCAGGCGGCTCTTCTCGTAGTTCACTTCCTCGACCACGCCGTTGAAGTCGTTGAACGGACCATCGGTGACGCGGACCATCTGGCCCGGCTCGAACAGCACCTTCGGACGCGGCTTCTCCACGCCATCCTGAACGCGCTGCAGGATCGCATCGGCTTCTTCGTCGCGGATCGGCAGCGGACGATCGGCGGTGCCGCCGATGAACCCCATCACCTTCGGGGTTTCCTTGACCAGGTGCCAGCTTTCGTTGTCGATGCGCGGGATGCCGCCCTCCTCGTGGGTCTCGATCTGCACCAGCACGTAGCCCGGGAAGAACTTGCGCTCGGACCGGCGCTTCTGGCCGGAGCGCATCTCGATCACTTCCTCGGTCGGCACCAGCACGTCGCCGAAGCGCTCCTGCATCTCGTCACGCACAATGCGGTCGCGCAGCGCTTGGGCCACGGACTTCTCGAAGCCTGAATAGGCGTGAACGACATACCAACGCTTCACTGCTGCATTCTCCTCAACGACTCACGAACCACTGCATCAGCTTCTGGATCAGGAAATCGAACCCGCCCAGCAGCAGACTCAGAATGATCACCACCACGATCACGACCCAGGTGGTGCGGATCGCTTCCTGACGGGTCGGCCACACCACCTTGCGCAGTTCGAACCGGGACTCGGAGACGAACTCGCGGGACTCGCGCCCCTTGGCGGTCAGCAAGAAGACCGCGCCGGCGGCCACTAGGCCGACGATGACGGCCAGGCCACGCAACGGACCGGACCAGCTCCCCAACTGCGTCGCACGACTCGACTCGCCGAACCAGAACCAGACAAACAGGCCCGCGACCACCAGCAAGGCAGCGATGACATACTTGACGATATCGCCACCCGAGGAAACGGCGGTGCCTTTGGAATGCTCGATCTTGCTGTTCATCCGACTCTTGCGGCTATGCGACCAAGGTCACTGGATAGGGAGCGGCAGATTGGCACGCCAGGAGGGACTCGAACCCCCAACCTGCGGTTTTGGAGACCGCTGCTCTGCCAATTGAGCTACTGGCGTGTAGTTACGAACGCTGCATTTCCCTTAGACGGCGAAGGCGGACCGAAGGTTCCGGCCCGCCCTTCGCTGAACCCGGCGGCCGAAGCCGCCTGCACATCGTCAAACTGCGGCGACCGAAGTCGCCGCAGCGGGCATTACTTGATGATCTTGGCCACCACGCCGGCGCCGACGGTGCGGCCGCCTTCGCGGATCGCGAAACGCAGACCTTCGTCCATCGCCACCGGGTTGATCAGCGTGACCACCATCTTCACGTTGTCGCCCGGCATCACCATCTCCACGCCTTCCGGCAGCTCGCAAGCGCCGGTGATGTCGGTGGTGCGGAAGTAGAACTGCGGACGATAACCCTTGAAGAACGGGGTGTGACGCCCCCCCTCGTCCTTCGACAGCACGTAGACCTCGGCCTCGAACTCGGTGTGCGGCTTGATCGAACCCGGCTTGCACAGCACCTGGCCGCGCTCCACGTCGTCACGCTTGGTGCCGCGCAGCAGCAGACCGGCGTTGTCGCCCGCCTGGCCCTGGTCCAGCAGCTTGCGGAACATTTCCACGCCGGTGACCGTGGTCTTCTGCGTGGCGCGGATGCCGACGATTTCGATTTCGTCGCCCACCTTGATCACGCCGCGCTCGATACGGCCGGTCACCACGGTGCCGCGGCCCGAGATCGAGAACACGTCTTCCACCGGCATCAGGAACGGCTTGTCCACGTCGCGCTGCGGCTCCGGGATGAACGAATCCAGCGCTTCCACCAGCTTCAGGATCGACGGCACGCCGATCTCGCTCTGGTCGCCTTCCAGCGCCAGACGCGCCGAACCGTGGATGATCGGGGTGTCGTCGCCCGGGAAGTCGTACTTGCTCAGCAGCTCGCGCACTTCCATCTCGACCAGCTCGAGCAACTCGGCGTCGTCGACCATGTCCGCCTTGTTCAGGAACACCACGATGTGCGGCACGCCGACCTGGCGCGACAGCAGGATGTGCTCGCGGGTCTGCGGCATCGGGCCGTCAGCGGCCGAGCACACCAGGATCGCGCCGTCCATCTGCGCCGCACCGGTGATCATGTTCTTGACGTAGTCCGCGTGACCCGGGCAATCGACGTGCGCGTAGTGACGGTTCGGGGATTCGTATTCCACGTGCGCGGTCGAGATCGTGATGCCGCGCGCCTTCTCTTCCGGCGCCGCATCGATCGCGTCGTACGCCTTGAACTCGCCGCCGAAGCGCTCTGCGCCGATCTTGGTCAGCGCCGCGGTCAGCGTGGTCTTGCCGTGGTCGACGTGACCGATGGTGCCGACGTTGACGTGCGGCTTGGTGCGCTCGAACTTACCCTTGGCCATGGCTGCTTCTTCTCGGTGATCGTAGAAAGATTTGAAGACTGAATATGGTGCTCACGAAAGGAATCGAACCTTCGACCTCCTCCTTACCAAGGAGGTGCTCTACCGACTGAGCTACGTGAGCGTAGTTCTATTGTGACACAAGCGCGTTCAATGGAGCGGGAGACGGGAATCGAACCCGCACCATCAGCTTGGAAGGCTGAGGTTCTACCGTTGAACTACTCCCGCTACGGGATGCCGCACTGCCACAACAAAAAAACTGGTGGAGGGAGGTGGATTCGAACCACCGAAGGCGTAAGCCAGCAGATTTACAGTCTGCCCCCGTTGGCCGCTTGGGTATCCCTCCAGCTACCCGTCCCGACCAGGCCGCAAGGCCGAAATCAGTCCGGGGTGAAACAGCCCGCTATTCTTCCCTGACATCCCTGCCTTGTCAACAGTATTTTGACGCGATGTCGCAGGAAAACGCCTGTCGCCCGCCAGCGCCCGCAAGCGGGCACAGACGCGCATGCACGCGGGTCAGACGTTGAAGCGGAAATGCAGCACGTCGCCTTCCTGCACACGGTATTCCTTGCCTTCCAGGCGCAGCCGCCCGGCCTCGCGCGCGCCGGCTTCGCCCTTGTACTTGATGAAGTCGTCGTAGGCGATGGTTTCGGCGCGGATGAAGCCCTTCTCGAAGTCGGTGTGGATCACCGCGGCGGCCTGCGGCGCGGTCGATCCGGCCTTCACCGTCCACGCACGCACTTCCTTGACGCCGGCCGTGAAATAGGTCTGCAGCCCGAGCAGCGAATACGCCGCGCGGATCACCCGGTTCAAGCCCGGCTCGGCCAGGCCCAGGTCGGCCAGGAAGGTGTCGCGGTCGGCGTCGTCCAGCTGCGACAGCTCTTCCTCGATCGCCGCCGACACCGGCACCACCTCGGCACCCTCGGTGGCGGCGCGCGCGCGCACCGCATCCAGGTGCGGGTTGTTCTCGAACCCGTCCTCGAGCACGTTGGCGATGTACATCACCGGCTTGAGCGTGAGCAGGAACAGGTCGCGCACCAGCGCCTTCTCCTCCTCGTCCAGGCCCGCGCTGCGCCCGGCCTTGCCGTCGGCCAGCGCGGCCTGCAGCTTGGCCAGGACCGGCTTGCGCGCGGCCGCGTCCTTGTCGCCGCCCTTGGCGCTGCGCTCGGCGCGGTTCAGCGCCTTCTCGACACTGTCCAGATCGGCCAGGGCCAGCTCGGTATCGATGGTCTCGATGTCCGAGATCGGATCGACCTTGTTGTTGACGTGGATGACGTCGGCGTTCTCGAAGCAACGCACCACGTGGGTGATCGCATCGACCTCGCGGATGTGCGCCAGGAACTTGTTGCCCAGCCCCTCGCCGCTGGCCGCGCCGGCGACCAGGCCGGCGATGTCGACGAACTCGACCGCGGTCGGCACGACCTTCTGCGGATTGATGATCTTGGACAGCTCGCCCAGCCGCGGATCCGGCACCGGCACCACGCCGACATTGGGCTCGATGGTGCAGAACGGGAAGTTGGCCGCAGCGATGCCCGCCTTGGTCAGCGCATTGAACAGAGTCGACTTGCCGACGTTGGGCAGGCCGACGATGCCGCATTTGATGCCCATGTTTGTAATCCGGGAATGGAGAATCGGGAATAGGGAATCGGAAAAGCATAGCCGCCTTTCCATTCCCCATTCCCCATTCCCTATTTCCCCTGCGTATGCAACCGCTTCATCGCCTCGTTGAAATCGCCCTGCACCGCCAGCGGCAGCACCGCGATGGCCTCGTCGATGGCGCGATCGATCAGGATCTGGTCGTCCTTGCCCGCACGTCCCAGCACCCAGGGGACGACCTTGTCCCTGTGTCCGGGATGGCCGATGCCGATGCGCAGCCTGTGGAAACCGGCATGCCCGAGCAGGCGGATGGTGTCGCGCAAACCGTTCTGCCCGCCATGGCCGCCGTCGAACTTGAGCCGCGCCGTGCCCGGCGCCAGATCCAGTTCGTCGTGGGCCAGCAACGCCTGCTCCGGTTCGATCTTCCAGTAGCGCAACGCGGCGGTCACCGACTTGCCGCTGAGATTCATGAAGGTGGCCGGCTTCAGCAGCCACAGTGCCTGCCCGGCCACATCGACCTTGGCGGTTTCGCCGAACAGCTTGGCATCCACGCTCCAGCGCGCACCGGCCCGCTCGGCCAGGTGCTCGACAAAACGAAACCCGGCGTTGTGCCGGGTGTTCGCGTGTTCGGTTCCGGGATTGCCCAGACCGACGATCAGACGCAGACCAGTCATGCCGCAGCATCGCCGCAGCGCCCGGACCGCGAGGCCCAGGCGCTGCGCAGGCGATTACTTGCCGTCCTTCTTGGCCGGCTCGGCGGCAGACGGGGCGTCGGTCGCTTCCGGCTCGGCCTCGATCTGGCCGTGCTTGGCGATGACCACCGCCACGTCGTGCTCCTTGCCCAGCTTCAGCTCGGGCAGCTCGACGCCGGCCGGCAGCTTCAGGTCGGACAGATGGATCACGTCGCCGACGGACAGCGCGGACAGGTCGACTTCGACGAACTCCGGCAGGTCCTTCGGCAGGCACACGACCTGGATCTCGTTCAGTTCGTGGGTGACCACGACTTCGGCCGACTTGCCGGCCGGCGACACGTCCTCGTTGAGGAAGTGCAGCGGCACCGACGCGTGCAGCGCCTCGTTGTCGTTCACGCGCTGGAAGTCGATGTGCATGATCAGCTGCTTGAACGGGTGGCGCTGCATATCGCGCAGCAGCACCTTCTGGATGTCGCCGTTCAGGCTCAGGCTCAGGATCGACGAATAGAACCAGTCGTTCTGGCTGGCGAGCCAGACTTCGTTGTGGTTGAGCTCGATGTTGACCGGCTTCAGTTCGCCACCGTAGACGATGGCGGGGATCAGGCCGTCGCGACGGAGGCGGCGGCTCGCACCCTTACCCTCGACCTCGCGGCGCTGAACCTTGATTTCATGTGTGGTTGCCATTTGCGTTTACTACCTTGGTTGAATGAACCGCCTCGCGGCGGTTTTGAGGACTCTTCCGCGACCAGAAGAGTCTGTGAAGCCGGGAGTGGGGAATCGGGAATGGGGAATCGGACAAAGCGCGACACTGCGCCGTTGCGATTCCCTATTCCCGATTCCCCATTCCCAGCCTTAATCCACGTACAACGAACTCACCGACTCGCCGAAGGCGATGCGGCGAATGGTTTCGGCCAGCAGCTCGGCGACGCTGAGCTGGCGGATCTTGCTGCAGCCGCGGGCGGCGTCCGACAGCGGGATGGTGTCGGTGACGACCAGCTCGTCGAGCTGCGAATTGCTGATGTTGCTGACCGCCGGCCCGGACAGCACCGGATGCGTGCAGTACGCGGCCACCTTCAGCGCGCCCTGCGCCTTCAGCGCGGCCGCCGCGGCGCACAGGGTGCCGGCGGTATCGACGATGTCGTCGACCAGCACGCAGGTCTTGCCTTCGACGTCGCCGATGATGTTCATCACCGTGGACACGTTGGCGCGCGGGCGGCGCTTGTCGATGATCGCCAGGTCGGCGTCGTCCAGGCGCTTGGCCACGGCGCGGGCGCGGACCACGCCGCCCACGTCCGGCGACACCACGATCAGGTTATCGGTGCCGTAGGCGCGCCAGATGTCGGCCAGCAGCAGCGGCGAGGCGTACACGTTGTCGACCGGGATGTCGAAGAAGCCCTGGATCTGGTCGGCGTGCAGGTCCACGGTCAGCACGCGGTCGGCGTTGACCGCGGTGAACATCTTCGCCGCGACCTTGGCGGTGATCGGCACGCGCGAGGAGCGCATGCGCCGGTCCTGCCGCGAATAGCCGAAGTACGGCACCACCGCGGTGACGCTGGCGGCGCTGGCGCGCTTGAGCGCGTCGATCAGCACCAGCAGCTCCATCAGGTTTTCCGCGCTGGGCGCGCAGGTCGGCTGGATCACGAACACTTCCTGCCGGCGCACGTTCTCCTCGATCTCCACCTGCACTTCGCCATCGGAGAAGCGCGACACCATCGCCTTGCCCGGACGCACGCCCAGCTCCTTGCAGATGCTCTTGGCAAGCGGCTTGTTGGCATTGCCGGAGAACACCAGCAGGTTACGTTGATCTTGCATGAGAGTGTGTCTCGGGCGGCGGCGGCGGCGAAAGAACTGCGAAACGAAGAAACAGCATGAAACCGTGGAAAACCCAGGCGAAGCGACGCTTCTACCTGTTGAACCCCCGCACATGGATGTGCGGGCTTCTGCGAGGGACTCGCATATTTGGCAGGGGCGGTAGGATTCGAACCTACGAATGCCAGGATCAAAACCTGGTGCCTTGGGCCTCTTGGCGACGCCCCTGCATGAAACTGTTGCTATGCCTCCAGCGCGTCGAGCAGCGGCGAGCGGGTCACGCCGCCGGCCACCCAGGCGCGCAACCCGTCCGGCAAGGCCGCCAGCGCGCGCATGGCGGCAGCGCGATCGGCGAACTCGACGAAACACCCGCTCCCCGACCCGGTAAGGCGCGGCGTGCCGATCTGCGCGAGCGCCTGGAACACGGCCTGGATGGCCGGTTCGCGGCGGAGCAGCACCGGCTCGAACGCATTGCCGAGCAGGAAACCTGAAACGAAGTCGGCCATTTTCGCGGGCGCAGCATCCCGCGTCAAATCCGGGGCCTGGAACAGCGCCGCGGTGGGCACGTGAACCGCCGGATCGGCCAGTACATACCAGGCCGGCGGCAGGGGCAATGGCGTCAACCGCTCGCCCACGCCCTCGGCCCAGGCATCGCGACCGCGCACGAACACCGGCACGTCAGCGCCCAGCGTCAGGCCCAGGCCGGCCAGCGCATCCTCGTCCAGTCCGGCGCCCCACAGCGCATTCAGCGCGACCAGCGCGGTCGCCGCGTCGGACGAGCCGCCGCCGAAACCACCACCGGCCGGAATGCGCTTTTCGACGCATATATCCACACCTTGGGCAATGTTGGCTTCTTTTTGCAGAAGTTTCGCGGCCCGCACCAACAGGTCGTCGGCCTCGGCGACGCCGGGCACGGAGTCGCCGATCCGCGCCACCACACCGTCGCCGCGTACCCGCAGGCGCACCGTATCGCCCCAGTCGAGCAGGCGGAACACGGTCTGCAATTCATGGTAGCCGTCGGCGCGGCGGCCGGTGATCTGTAGGAACAGGTTCAGCTTCGCCGGGGCCGGCCAGGCCGACCAGCCGTCCTCTCCCACCGCGCTCATGGCGTGGCGAAGTCCCACTGGTCCAGCAGCAGGCGCACCTTGGCGTCGCCGTTGCGCGCCTCGATGCGCCGTGGCAGGGCCGGACGGCCGTCGCTGGGCGGGTACCACTCCTGGAACTGGATCTCCCAGCCCATCTGCCGCAGCGCCTGCAGGCGCCCCTCGGCGTCGTAGCCGACCTGCTCGGGCGCCGCGGCGTCCACCGCGACCTGCCCACGCACCCAATCCGGCAGCAGATTGACCGGAATCTCCCAACCGGTGGCCTCGCGCAGCACCTGCTGCGCGTCCTCGCCCGCGCGCGGGCCGCCTTCCAACCCCTCCAGGCGGCCACCACCCTGGCTGTCGCCGCTCAGGCGCCAGCTCTGCCGGGTCACCGGCGCGCTGAGCTCGATCCGGTACTGCCGCTGCTGCTGGGCCCAGTCGATACGCCCGCTGCCGCCGTTGCGACCCTTGGTGATCGCCACCCGGCCCTGGAACGACCAGTTCGGATGCGCGGCCAGCCATGCCGTGCGCGCGGCATCGGCCTGGCGCGCAGCCTCGCCCAACGGCGCGCTCGCGGCCGGCGGCGCCTGCCGCGGCGCCAGCGGGCTACAGCCGCCCAGCGCCAGCAGCGCCGCCAGCGCGCACACCGCACGCAATCCCGGCCTCACGGCGCGACCTTGTCCATGGCCCGCTGCAGCGCGCGATTCTTCGGATCGAGCTTGCGCGCCTCGTCGAAGTACTTGTTGGCCTCGTCCTGCCTGCCCTGCTCCCACAGCACCTGGCCGATGTGCGCGGCGATCTCCGGATCCTTGAACTGGGTCCAGGCACGGCGCAGCTGCACCAGCGCTTCCTGGGTCTTGCCCAGCCGGTACAGCACCCAGCCGTAGCTGTCGATGATCGCGGCGTTGTCCGGATCGGCGGTACGCGCGCGATCGATCAACTGCAGCGCCTCGCGGTAGCGATGGGTGCGGTCGGCCAGGGTGTAGCCGAGCGCATTGAGCGCGGCCACGTTCTCCGGCTCGGTGACCAGGATCTTGCGCAGGTCGGCTTCGGCACGGTCGATGCGGTCGCGTCGCTCCCAGGCCAGGCCGCGCGCGTACAGCAGCGCGTTGTCGTCCGGATAGGCGGCCAGGCCGCGCTCGAACACCTGCAGTTCGCCGGCGTCGTCGCCGCTGCGCTGGCGCAATTCCGCCTCCAGCACGTAGGCGTCGCGGCGCGCGGCATCGTCGGCCTCGGCATCGTCCTGCAGCGCGCGCGCCTCGGCGAAGGCGGCGTCCTTCTGCCCGAGTTCGTACAGCGCCCCGGCGGTGCGCAGCCGCGCCTCGTTGCGCAGCGGGCCGCCCGGCACGCCGCGGTACCAGGTCACCGCTTCCTGGTAGCGCTTCAGGAACTCGGCGATCTTGCCGAGCAGCAGGCGCCGCTCAGGGTCCGGCTGCGTCGCCTCCTTGCTCAGTTCTGCGTACAGCGCGCTCAGCGCCGCGTTGTCCTGCAGCTTGGCCAGCATCGAAGCGCGCAGGCCGTAGTTCTGGGTGTCCTGCGGGCCGAGCGTCAGCACCCGCGCCGCCGCGGCGGTGTCGCCGATCGCGTCGTAGGCGTAGGCCAGCGCGCCGCGCAGCTCGGGATCGCGCGGCGCCTTGGGCTCCACGCCCCGCAGCAGCGCACGCGCCTGCTCGGTCTTGCCGGCCTGTTGCAGCTGGGTGGCGTGCAGCAGGGCCACCCGCGGCTCCTCCGGGAAACGCTTGACCAGCTGATCGACGATGCGCTCGGCCAGCTTCGGCTGTTCCAGGCGCAGCGCCAGGCGCCCGAACTCCTGCCAGGCCTCGAGCTGGTCGGGGATGGCATTGGCGTCGAGCAGTTGGTCCAGCACCTTGGCCGCGACCTCCGGATCGCGGTTGCCGCTGACCAGCGCCACCAGCGCGTAGCGCCAGCCGCGTGCGTCCTTGTCGCGCAGCAGCGCCACCAGCAGGCCACGCGCCTGGCGCAGATTGCCGTTGCGCAGCGCCAGCGACGCCTCGGAACTGCGCATCGCCAGCGACTCCGGCGCACGCTGGCGCCACAGCGCCAGGGCCTGGGCGGCGGCGGCGTTGTCGTTGGCCAGCATCGCGATCCGGGTCGCACGCTCGGCCAGACCGGCATCGCCGGGCGACTCGTTCGCCGCCTGCAGGTACCAGTGCGAGGCATCGGCCAGCTGCCCGGCCTGCAGCGCGAATTCGCCGGCCAGCACCGGCGTCAACGAAGACGCCGCGGCGCTCGGCGGCACCTTGGCGGCGGCCGTCGGCGCGGCGGCGGGGGCGCCGATGGCCGGCAAAGCGGCGAGCGCCGACAGCAATAGAACGATACGGATGCGAATCAATGCGGGCATCGGGGGCAACCGGGCCGTAAAATGGGGCCCTGAATGGCCAGCAGCTTATCGCAAGCAACTGAACAGATGACGTTGTGGGTGCTCGGATTGAACCACCAGACCGCGCCGGTCGACCTGCGCGAACGGGTGGCGTTCGCCGGCGATGCGCTGCCGCGCGCGCTGCAGTCGCTGCGCGCCTTGCCCAACGTCGCCGAGGCCGCCCTGCTGTCCACCTGCAACCGCACCGAGCTGTACGCGATCGCCGAGGACGCGCAGAGCCTGGCCGACTGGCTGGATGCGCACGCGGCCGGCCTGCATGGCTACCTGTACCAGCACCAGGACGCCGACGCGGTGCGGCACCTGTTCCGCGTCGCCACCGGGCTGGACTCGATGGTGCTGGGCGAGCCACAGATCCTCGGCCAGGTGAAAGACGCCTGGGCGCTGGCCCGCGAGCACGGCGCGATGGGCAACCGCCTGGACCGGCTGTTCCAGCAGACCTTCTCGGTGGCCAAGCGCGCGCGCACCGACACCCGGGTCGGCGCCAATCCGGTGTCGGTAGCCTCCACCGCGGTGCGCCTGGCGCAGAACTCCTTCGCCCGGCTCAGCGAATCGACGGTGCTGCTGGTCGGCGCCGGCGAGACCATCGAACTGGCCGCCAAGCACCTCAGCGAAGGCCGCGTGCGGCGCCTGCTGATCGCCAACCGCACCCTCGCCCACGCCCAGGAGCTGGCCAGCCGCCACGGCGGCGTGGCGCTGCCGCTGAGCGAGCTGGAACGGCATCTGCAGGAGGCCGACGTGGTGTTCTCGGCCACCGCCGCGCGCGAGCCGGTGGTGACCCGGGCCCAGGTCGAGCAGGCGCTGCGCGCGCGCAAGCACAAGCCGATGCTGCTGTTCGATCTGGCCGTGCCGCGCGATATCGAGGCCGGCGTGGCCGAGCTGGCCGATGCCTATCTGTACACCGTGGACGACCTGGAACGCGCGGTCGAGGACAATCGCCGCGGCCGCCGCGAAGCGGCCGAGGCCGCCGAGGCGATCATCGACCTGCAGGTGCTGCGCTACATCGAGACGCTGCAGGCCAGCACCCGCCAGGCGCCGCTCAAGCGCCTGCGCGCGCACGGCGACAGCACCCGCGACGACGTGCTGGCCAAGGCGCGGCAGCAGCTGGCCAACGGCAAGCCGGCCGACGAAGTGCTGGAATTCCTCGCCAATACCCTGACCAACCGCCTGCTGCATCCGCCCACCGCGGCGCTGCGCGAGGCGGCGCTGAGCGGCGATGCCGAGCTGGCCCGCGCCGCCGAGCGCCTGTTCCCGGAAAAGCCGGGCTATTTCCATCCCATCCTGAAGACCGATGACACCGACCCTGCGCCGTAAGCTGGAGGCGCTGGCCGAGCGTCGCGAAGAACTCGAACGCCTGCTGTCCGATCCCGAGGTGGTGAGCGACAACGCGCGCTTCCGCGACTATTCGCGCGAATTCGCGCAACTGGAGCCGGTCGCCGCCGCGCTGGCCGACGAGGCCGCGGCCAAGGCCGACCTGGCTGCGGCCGAGGCGATGCGCGCCGATCCGGAACTACGCGAACTGGCCGAGGAGGAAATCGCCGCCGCCCACGCGCGCCTGCTCGCGCTGGACGAACAGCTGGCGCTGCTGCTGGTGCCGCGCGATCCGCGCGACGACGGCAACCTGTTCCTGGAAGTGCGCGCCGGCACCGGCGGCGACGAGGCGGCGATCTTCGCCGGCGACCTGTTCCGCATGTACGCGCGTTACGCCGAGCGCCAGGGCTGGAAGGTGGAAGTGGAATCGGACAGCCCCGGCGAACATGGCGGCTACAAGGAGATCGTGGCGCGCATCGTCGGCCGCGGCGCCTACTCCAAGCTCAAGTTCGAATCCGGCACGCACCGCGTGCAGCGGGTGCCGGCGACCGAATCGCAGGGCCGCATCCACACCTCGGCGGCGACGGTGGCGATCATCCCCGAAGCCGACGACGTGGAAGAGATCGCGATCAATCCGGCCGACCTGAAGGTGGACACGTTCCGCTCCTCCGGCGCCGGCGGCCAGCACGTCAACAAGACCGAGTCGGCGATCCGCATCACCCACGTGCCGAGCGGGGTGGTGGTCGAATGCCAGACCGAGCGCAGCCAGCACGCCAACCGCGACAAGGCGATGAAGCGGCTGAAGGCGCAGTTGCTCGACGCCGAGCGCAGCAAGCAGGCCGCGGCCGAAGCGCAGGACCGCAAGCTGCAGGTCGGCAGCGGCGACCGCAGCCAGCGCATCCGCACCTACAGCTTCCCGCAGGGCCGCATCACCGACCACCGGGTCGAGGGCCTGACCCTGTACGACCTGCCGAACGTGATCGAAGGCGACCTCGACGCGCTGATCGAGCGGCTGAGCCACGAACACCAGGTCGACGAACTGGCGCGGCTGAGCGACAGCCCGTGAGCGTGCGCATGCGCCGCGCCGCTGCGCACGCGCCGGCCACCGTGCGCGCGTGAGCGGCAGCGCGCTGGACGCACTGCGCCAGTTGCAGGCCGCGGTGCGCCGCGACCCGCAGGATTTCATCGCCTGGGTGATGCTGGCCGACGCCGAACTCGGCGCCGGGGCGATCGCCGCCGGCGAACAGGCCGCCCTGCGCGCACTGCAGCTGCGCCCGGCACATCCGGAAGCCCTGGCACGGCTGGGCCGGGTGCGCTGGAGCCAGGGCCGCCACGCCGAGGCCGCCGCCGCGTTGCGCCAGGCGCAGCAGCAAGCGCCGCAGCATCCCGGCATCGCCCTGTGGCTTGGCCATGCGCTGGAGGACAACGGCGAGGCCGAAGCCGCCGCGCAGGCCTATGCGCACGCGCATGCGCTGCTGCCGCAGGAACCGTCGATCGCCGCGCACCTGCTGAACTGGCGGCGCAAGCTGTGCGATTGGCGCGCGCTGGATGCGCTGTCGCAGCAGGTGCGCGGCGCGGTGCGCCAGGGCCATCCGGCGATCGAACCGTTCGCCTTCCTCAACGAAGACGCCAGCGCCGCCGAACAGCTGCACTGCGCGCGCAACCGTGCGCTCGCCTTGGCGCAGACGCTGGCGCCGTTGCCGGCGACGACGCTGCGCCGCGCCGGCCCCTTGCAGGTCGGCTTCCTGTCCAACGGCTTCGGCGCGCATCCCACCGGGCTGCTGACCGTGGCCTTGTTCGAGCGGCTGCGCGCGCACGCCGACCTGCACCTGCAGCTGTTCGCGTTGAACCGCGACGACGGCAGCGCGATCCGCACGCGCCTGCAGGCTGCGGCGCACGCCTGGCACGATGTCGCCGGACAACCGCACCGGGCGATCGCGCAAGGCATTCGCGCTGCCGGCATCGACATCCTGTTCGACCTGCGCGGCTGGGGCGGCGGCGGTGCGCCGGAAGTGCTGGCGCTGCGTCCGGCACCGCTGCAGATCAACTGGCTGGCCTACCCGGGCACGTCAGGCGCACCGTGGATCGACTACGTCGTCGGCGATGCGTTCGCGCTGCCGGATGCGCTGGCCGCGCACTACAGCGAGCGCGTGCTGCGCCTGCCGCGCGCGTTCCAGCCCTCGGACGACAGCCGCCACGTCGGCGCGCCACCGTCGCGCCGCGACTGCGGGCTGCCCGAACACGGCACGGTGTTCTGCTGCTTCAACAACAGCTACAAGCTGACCCCGCGCAGCATGACGCGCATGCTCGCGGTGCTGCGCCAGGTGCCCGACAGCATGCTGTGGCTGCTGTCCGGACCCGGCCAGGCCGATGCGCGGCTGCGCGAGGCCGCGCGCCGCGCCGAAGTGGATCCGGCGCGGTTGCGCTTCATGCCCAAGCTGGCGCATGCCGACTACCTGGCCCGCTACCGGCATGCCGACCTGTTCCTGGACACGCATCCGTACAACGCGCACACCACCGCCTCCGACGCGCTGTGGGCCGGCTGCCCGCTGCTGACCTGCCCCGGCGCGACCTTCGCCGCACGCGTGGCCGGCAGTCTCAACCACCACCTGGGCATGGACGCAATGAACGTGGCCGACGACGCCGCGTTCGTCGCCAAGGCCGTGCAGCTGGGCCGCGACCCGGCCGCGCTGCGCGCGCTGCGCGACACGCTGCAGCAGCGCCGCGCCAGCGCCGGCCTGTTCGACATGCAGGGCTTCGCTGCGGACTTCGCCGACCTGTTGCGCGATACCGCGCGCCGGCACGGCTGGAGCGGGCCGCAGTAGCCCGCGAATCGCCCGGCCGTGGCGGCACCGACACCTGGCGCGCGGGAACGGATGCGTTCGCCTCCAGACCAAACCTCCCGGCAGGTTGCCGGCGTCGGCGATCCCGATTCTTCAACGCGCGCGAGCGACAGCCGACCGCGGCTGACGACACGCACATCGCCGCGCGCTGCCGAAGCGCCCTCATGCACAAACGCGCTTGACCTGAAGCGCAGTTGAGGTTCGACACTGCGCGCCTTCCGTTCGCGCACGCCCCGATGCCATCACGCCTGTCGCCCGACCTCACCTCCCCGCATGCACGCAGCGTGCTGGTCGCCCATGCCTCGGCACCGGTCTGCGCGACGCTGCTCGCACGCTTGCACGCCCACCCCGGCGGCGGCCTGCATGCCCTGGCCTGGCTGGAAGCGCTGAGCGCCGCGCCGGACCTGCTGTACGCGCAATGCTGCGGCGACGACACCACGCCTCTCGGCCGCAGCCTGCACCCGCGCGCGCCGGCGCCGCGACTGACGCTGCGCCGCTACCGTCGCATCCGCAGCGGGGTGTCCGATCCACAGCGCGTGCCCGGCTGCGTCGTGGTGACCAGGCTGGCGACCCGCGATGCCGCGCAGGCGCAGTTCCACGCCAACGCGGCGTTCGCCGCGCTGCAAGACGGCGCGCACGCGCTGCGCGGCCTGATCGCCTCGCATCTGCACCTGTCCGACGACGGCCGCAGCCTGCTCGACTATGCGGAATGGAGCAGCGCCGACGCGCAGCGTCGCGCCCTGCAGCGCGAACCCGAACGCCTGCCGCTGGCGGCCCATCCTGCGGCCAGGGTGACCCACTACCGGCCGCATGCGCTGACCCTGCTTGGCGATCCAGCGCAACCCACGCACGGCCGCACCTGAACCGGCATCGCCCCGCTTCTGCGACGGCGCCTGTACGCGCGCTGCCGATGCGTGGCGGCAGGCTGTACGCCGACCGGGCGAGCCGCTAGGCTTCCTACATGAGCGCCAAAGCCGATTTCATCGCGTTGAACCTGTGCGTACTGACCGTGTCGGACACGCGCAGCCTGGCCGAAGACAGTTCCGGCGATTACCTGGTGTCGGTGCTCGGCGAGGCTGGCCACCGCCTGTACGCACGCCAATTGCTGCCCGACGACCGCTACCGGATGCGCGCGGTGGTCTCGGCGTGGATCGCCGACCCGCAGGTCGACGGCATCCTGGTCACCGGCGGCACCGGCTTCACCGGCCGCGACTCCACCCCCGAAGCGCTGCTGCCGCTGCTGGACAAGCAGATGCCCGGCTTCGGCGAGCTGTTCCGTGCGATCAGCTTCGAGGAGATCGGCACTTCCTCGCTGCAGTCGCGCGCCTTCGCCGGCCTGGCCAACGCCACCTTCGTGTTCTGCCTGCCCGGCTCGACCTCGGCCTGCCGCACCGCCTGGGAAAGGATCGTCGCCGCGCAGCTCGACGCGCGCACCCGGCCGTGCAACCTGGCCACGCTGCGCCCACGCCTGAAGGAATGACCTGGAACCGCGCATGTCACTGGACACCACCCTGCGCCTGCTGGCCAAGGCCAGTGGCATGACCGCCGCGGACATCGCCGCCGCCATCCCGCGCGCCGGTGCGGCCACGGTCAAGGCCTGGCTGGCCGGCGAAAAGATGCCCGGCCGCGACCAGCTCAACGCGCTGGCGCGCGCCTTCGGCGTCCCCGCCGGCGCGCTGCTCGGCGAACTGGCCAGCCAGCTCGACCCGGCCCGCACCCGCGGCGAACACGATCTGCTGCAGGCCTACCGCACCCTGGACAGCCGCCAACAGGGCGCGCTGCTGGAAGTGGCGCGAAGCATGGCCGGCACCCGCGCGAGGCGCAGCAAATGAGCAAGCTCAAACGCAAGCAGTACCATGCATTGATGCAGCCGCTGCAACTGCAGCTGGTGGCGCTGGCGCAAGCCCTGCAGCACAGCGGCCAGCGCGTGCTGGTGCTGTTCGAAGGCCGCGACACCGCCGGCAAGGGCGGCGCGATCCAGGCCATCGCCGAACACCTCAACCCGCGCCAGTGCCGGGTGGTGGCGCTGCCCAAGCCGACCGACCGCGAAAGCACGCAGTGGTATTTCCAGCGCCACGTCGCGCACCTGCCGGCCGCCGGCGAGATCGTGCTGATGGACCGCAGCTGGTACAACCGCGCCGGGGTGGAACGGGTCATGGGCTATTGCAGCGATGCGCAGTACCAGGCCTTCCTGCGCCAGGCGCCGCTGTTCGAGCAGTTGCTGGTCGACGACGGCATCCGCCTGTTCAAGTACTGGTTGTGCGTGGACCAGGACCAGCAGGAGAAGCGCTTCGCCGAACGCCTGCACGATCCGTTGAAGGGCTGGAAGCTGTCGCCGGTGGACCTGCAGTCGCGCGCCCAATATGCCGACTACACCCGTGCCCGCGAGGCGATGCTGGACGCCACCCACAGCGAACGCGCGCCGTGGACGCTGGTCGATTTCAACGACCAGAAGCGCGGCCGCCTGACCCTGATCCGGCACCTGCTCGACCAGTTGCCCGACACGCTGCTGCAGGAGCCGGAGCTGGAATTGCCGCCACTGAAGCACAAACCGCGCAAGGAAAAATTCGGCGCGTTGCAGCCGATTGCGTCGTATCCGGTTTGAGGGCCGGGACTCGGGACTCGGGACTCGGGACTCGATGATGCGGTCCGCGACCGACGGTGCAATGGCTTCCTGTAGGAGGCTTCAGCCGCGACCGGACGCCTCCGCAAAGACGCGGCCGGATTGACACGCCTTCTGCAGCGGCAGGCGGTGGTGTGGGAGGGACTTCGGTCCCGACGCGCTACCGGTAAGGCCGCGTCGGGACTGAAGTCGCTCCCACAGCGAGCCGCCAGGATTTCCGGGATGTCACCCGATCGCGAAGCCCGCTGCCACCGGCGCCGGCCAGGGTTCGCGCAGCACCTGTTCGACCCGCGCCGCCGGCGGGCCGTGCCGCAGCCATTCGGCCAGCGCCTCCAGCGCCGCGGCCTCGCCGCAGGCGACGACCTCGACGCGGCCGTCGGCCAGGTTCAGCGCGCGTCCGTCCAGCCCCAGCGCCAGCGCGCGTTCGCGGGTGGAGGCGCGGAAATACACGCCCTGCACCCGGCCGGAGACCAGGAAGCGGACGGCACCCATCAACCGGCCGCCTTCGCCTGGCCGGCGACCTTGCCGCCGGCCGCGGCGATCGCCGCCTCGATGTCGTGCGCATTGACCGGACCCAGGAACTGCTTGGCCACCTTGCCGTCCGGGGCGATCAGATAGGTCATCGGCAACCCGCGCGGGGTGGCGAAATCGGCCGGCGGCGCATAGGTGTCGAGGATCGCCACCGGGTAGGCCACCGGGTGCTCCTTCAGGAACGCCTGCATCTCCGCCGGCTCGATGTCCTCGTAGGCCAGGCCCACCACTTCGATGTTGTCGCGCATCACGTGCAACGCCGACAGCTCCGGCATTTCCTTCAGGCACGGCGCGCACCAGGTGGCCCAGAAATTCACCACCACCCACTGCCCGCGATGCGCGGCCAGGTCGTACTCGCTGCCGTCCACCGCCTTCACCTTCAGCGTCGGCTGCGGCCGGGTTTCCTGCACCACGTTCGCTGCTTCGCCAGCGGCGGGCGCGGTTGCCGCAGCGGGCGCGGCTGGCGCCGCCGGGGCGGCGGGAGCCGCAGGCGCCGGCGCGCCCGGCGCGGCGCCGTCGGCGGGCGCAGGATGCCGATCGCAGCCGGCCAGCAGCGCGGCGGCGGCGAACAACGGGAACAGGATGCGCGGGGTCATGCGAGGTCTCCGATATCGGTGTAAAGATCGCCGACGCGCCGTTTCAGCACGTCGCGCAGCGGCATGCGCAATTCGTCCAGCGCGCGCCACGCCGCCTGCCCCAGCGCGTCGTCGCGGCACGGCAGGTAGGCTTCGGCGATCGGGATGCGCAGCTGGCAGTTTTCGTAGAGCTCGGTCAGCGGCACGTCGGCCAGGTCGCGCGCCAGCAGCCATTCGCCGTGCTCGGCACGGCTGAGCAGGCGGCTGCGTTCCAGCTCGCACAACAACTCCTGCACCAGCGAATCGGTCAGCATCGGCTCCAGCTGCAGGATCTGATCTTCCTGCAGGCCGTGGCCGTCCTTGCGCGCCTGCGCGAAGCGCCCGAGCAGGCGCAGCAGGCCGTAGATCTCGTAGCCGGCCGGCAGCCGCATCGACGCCGGCTGGTAGCGGAAGGCGGCGATCGAGGACGCCAGCGAGGCGCCGAGCAGGATCCCGATCCAGCTCAGGTAGGTCCACAGCAGGAAGATCGGCACGAACGCGACCGTGCCGTAGATGCGCTGGTAGGACTGGAAACTGCCCAGGTACAGGCTCAGCCCCCACTTCACCAGTTCCAGCAAGGCCACCGCCAGCAGGGCGCCGGGCACCGCGTGGCGCAGCTTGACCGTGTGGTGCGGCACCACCCGGTACACCAGGGTGATGCAGACGAATTCGATCAGCACCGGCGCCAGGCCCAGCGCCATCTGCGCCAGCAGCCGGCCCTCGCTGGTGCGGAACAGCGGCAGCGCGAAGAACCGCGCCGACGCCGCCAGCGACGCCGCGGCCAGCAGCGCACCCAGGGTCAGCACCGTCCAGTACACCAGGAAGCGGGTCAGCCGCGGCCGCGCCGAGACCACCCGCCAGATCCGGTTGAAGGTCTGCTCGACGCTGTTCAAGGTGATCAGCAGCGACACCATCAGCGCGATGGTGCCGGCGCTGGTCAGCTGCCCGGCGCTGGCCGAGAACTGGCGCAGATAGGCTTCCACCGAGCGCGCCGCGGCCGGCACGAAGTTGGAGAAGATGTAGTCGCTGAGCTGGTCGCTCCAGCGGTCGAACACCGGGAACGCCGAGAGCACGCCGAACACCACCATCGCCAGCGGCACCAGCGCGAAGATCGTGGTGTAGGCCAGCGAGGCCGCGGCCTGGAACAGGCGGTCGTCGAGGAAGCGCCGCCACAGGAAAGCGGCGAAGCTGCGCATCCGCGCGCGGTCGCGCACCCGCTCCGTCCAGAGATTGACCGTGTCCAAAGGCTGCATCGGGCAAGGGTACCCGATGCGCGCGGACGCCGGCATCGCCGATACTGGCGGCCGTTCTGGTGCAAGCAAGCGAGGGCCGCATGGCCGAGATCCTGGTCCTGTACTACAGCCGCGGCGGTTCGGTGGCGCGCCTGGCGCGGCAGATCGCGCGCGGCGTCGGCGAAGTGCCCGGCATGGCCGCGCGCCTGCGCACGGTGCCGCCGGTGGCCGCGGTCACCCAGGCCAGCGCGCCGCCGGTGCCCGACAGCGGCGCGCCGTACGTGGACGCCAGCGACCTGCGCGACTGCGCCGGCCTGGCGCTGGGCAGCCCGACCCGCTTCGGCAACATGGCCGCGCCGGTCAAGCATTTCATCGACGGCCTCGGCGCCGAATGGGCCAGCGCCACCCTGGCCGGCAAGCCGGCGGCGGTGTTCACCTCCACCGCCTCGCTGCACGGCGGCCAGGAAGCCACGCTGCTGTCGATGCACCTGCCGCTGCTGCACCACGGCTGCGTGATCGTCGGCATTCCCTACACCGAACCGCTGCTCAGCAGCACGCGCAGCGGCGGCACCCCGTACGGCGCCAGCCACGTCGCCGGCGCCGGGGACGACCCGCAGCCCAGCGAGGAAGAAGCGCAGCTGGCGCGCGCGCTGGGCCGGCGCCTGGCCGGCATCGCGCAACGCCTGGCGGCGCCATGAGCACCGCCCGCCTGCGTCGTGCGCTGGCCGCCACGCTGCTGCTGCTGGCGCTGTTGTACGCGGCCTGGTTCCACGACGACCGCCACCGCCTCGCCGCGCTGCTGGTGTTCGCGCTGCCGCCGCTGCTGCTGGCGATCGGCGCGCTGCGCGGCTCGGCGGTGGCGCGCTTCTGGGCCGGCGTGTTCGGGCTGTTCTGGTTCAGCCACGGGGTGATGGCCGCCTGGAGCCATCCGCCGCAGCGCGCTTACGCCTGGGCCGAACTGCTGCTGGCGCTGCTGGCGATCGGGCTGTCCAGCGCGCCGGGACTGCGCGCGCGTTTCGCCCGCAAGCGCGGCGCCAGACCGCCCGGCGGCGACACACCCTGAGCGGCCGCCGCCGGCACGCCGGTTATCATGGCGGCCTTGCGCGGCCACGGCGGCGCCCCGTCATGCTCTAGGAACCGGCAATGGAAGAACTCCTGATCGTCACCACGGGCGGCACGATCGACAAGATCTATTTCGACGACAAGTCCGACTACCAGATCGGCGATCCGCAGATCGGCCAGATCCTCAAGGAACTGGGCGTGACCTTCCGCTTCAGCGTGATCCCGATCATCCGCAAGGACTCGCTGCACATCACCGACGCCGACCGCGAGCTGATCCGCGCCACCGTCGCCGCGCAGTCCGCGCGCCACGTGCTGCTCACCCACGGCACCGACTCGATGGTGCAGACCGGCAAGGTGCTGCAGACGATCCCGGACAAGACCATCGTGATGACCGGCGCGCTGAACCCGGCGCGGTTCCGCGGCTCGGATGCCGAATTCAACATCGGTTGCGCGGTCGGCGCGGTGCAGTCGCTGCCGGCCGGGGTCTACATCGCCATGAACGGGCAGATCTGGGACCCGCAGAAGGTACGCAAGAACGTGGCCGCGAACCGCTTCGAGCCCGTCTGAGCCGCGATGTCCAAAGCCACCCGCGCAACCAGGGCATTGGACGCGGCCGGCGTCGCCTATCGCCTGCATCCCTACGATTACGAAGCCGAAGCCGGCGCCAAGGGCCTGCAGGCGGCGCAGGCGCTCGGCCTGCCGCCGGCGCGGGTGTTGAAAAGCCTGATGGCGTGGATCGACCACAACGCCGTGTGCGTGGTGGTGCCCTCCGATCGCCGCGTGCAGCTGAAGAAGCTCGCCGCAGCCGGCGCCGGCAAATCGGCACGGATGATGGAAGTGGCCGAGGCCGAGCGGCGCAGCGGCTACAAGGTCGGCGGGATCAGTCCATTGGGCCAGCAACGGCCGGCGCCGGTGCTGGTCGAGCGATCGGCGCTGGCTCCGGGCAGCGTGTGGTTCAACGCCGGCCAGCGCGGCTTGCTGCTGGAAATCGACGCCGAGCGACTGCTCGACGTATTGCAGGCGCGCGCCTGCGACCTATGCGAGTGAGGCTCCCTAGTAACTGGCGGTCACGCCCACCCCGGCCACCGCGGTCACCGCCTTCACCCGCACGTAGTAGGTCCCGGCAGGCAGGTTGAGCGTGCAGCTGTCGGCATTGGCCGCCGCGATCGATCTGCAGCCGTAGACGGTGTCGGTCGGCAGGCCGCCACCGCGCAGATACAGGTCGGCGTTGCCGGTACCGCCGGCCAGGGCCAGCTTCAGCCAGGGCGTGCCGGCCGGCACGGTGACCTGGTAGTACAGCGAAGTCCCCGCCTTGAGCGCCAGGCCACCCAGCGGCACGCCACGGACCAGGGTCTGCGCCTTCAGCGTCGCCGCCACCGCCGCGCCGGCATTGACCAGGCCCGCGCCGCAACCCAGCGTGCAGGCCACCGGCAATGCACTGGCGGTCGCCTTCAAGCGCGCCTCCAGTTCCGCCGGGGTCAGCGGGTTCAGCGCGGCCGACAGCACCAGGGCGGCCACGCCGGCCACATGCGGCGCCGCCATCGAGGTGCCGCTATAGAATGCGTAGCCGGCCGCGGCCGGCGCCAGGGTGCCAGTGTTGAGCGTGGACAGGATGCCCTGCCCTGGCGCAGCGACATCCACGCCGGCGCCATAGTTGGAGAAGCTGGCGCGTGCGCCGGCGGAGGTGGTCGCGGCCACCGCGATCACGTTCGGGCAGTTGGCCGGCACGCTGCCGGCGACGTTGCTGTTGCTGTTGCCGGCGGCCACCACCACGCTGGTGCCGCGCGCCACGGCGGCGGCGATGGCATTGGCCATCGTCGCCGAACAGGTGCCGCTGGCGCCCAGCGACAGGTTGATCACCTGCGCCGGGGTTGGATTGGCGGGAACGCCGGCGACGCTGCCGCCAGACGCCCAGACGATGGCATCGGCGACATCGGACAGGTAACCGCCGCACTTGCCCAGTACGCGCACCGGCAGGACCTTGGCATTGAACGCGACGCCGGCCACGCCGGTGGCGTTGTTGGTGAGCGCGGCGATGGTGCCGGCGACGTGGGTGCCGTGCCAGCTGGAGGATGCGCCGGGCGTGCCGGCACCGCAGGTATTGGCCGGATAGCCGTCGCCCGGATCGGCCGCATTGGCATCGCGGCCGCCGCCGTCGCCGGCGACCAACGGGTCGCTGATGAAGTCGTAGCCGGGCAGCACGTTCGCGGCCAGGTCCGGATGCGCGGTGATGCCGGTATCGATCACCGCCACCACCACGCCCTTGCCGCTGGCCACGTCCCAGGCGGGGCGCACGTTGATCGCGGCCGAGGTAGTGCCGAATGCCCACTGCTGCGGCAGGCCGGGGTCGTTCGGGACCAGCGTCGGCCGCAACAGCAGGTCGACCTCCACGCTCTTCACCGCCGGATCGGCGGCCAGGCGGCGCATCAGCGTCTCGGCCTCGACCCGGTCCAGCGCGCGGTCGGCACCGACCACATCGGCGCCGGTCGCCAGGCGCCGCAGCGAGGCCAGGCCGAGCGCGCGGCCGCGCCGCGCCGGCAGGATGCGTGCCGCGTCCGCCAGCGGCGCCGTGCGCGCCGACAGCGCGGGACGGGCGGCGTCGCGGTAGGTGACGATGAAACGTTGCGGATTCGGCGTCGAGGACAGGCCTTGCAGGCCGACCTCGCCGGCGGCGGCAGCGCTTGCGCACGCCGCCAGCGACATGATGGACACGACCGCGGCGCGGCGCGCGCGATGAGACAGTGCATGCTTGGACATCGAACTTCCCTCTATGGCGCATGGCGCAGTCGGCCGTGCCTGGCGCCGGGCGGGACACCGCCAAGCGCGCTTGCGCTGCGACGGCATCGCCGCCGCAGCCGGTGAAGACGGTCCTGCGTCCTCCATATCGGCGCTGCTTGTAGACAACGCAGGGGGGAGTGCTACCAATATTCCGATCTGTGACAGCAAGCCACTCGTATTGCGGACTGCACCGGCAGATCTCCACGCAGTAGGCGCCGGCGGCGGAGGCCACGCAAAAGAAAACCCCGCGCCAGGGCGCGGGGTCGTCGTCTGCGCAGCGTCCAAGGCGTCCTGCCCTGCCGCTGCGTGCAGCAGCCGCTACTGGCGCGGCGCCGCCGTCCAGGCGCGCGCCGCACCGCGCAGGCGGATCAGTAGTTCGCGGTCAGGGTGACGCCCGAGAACGTGCTGTACGCCTTGAGCCGCACGTAGTAGGTGCCGGCGCTGGGCGAGTTGAAGGTGCAGGTCTCGTTGTTGCCGTTGAGATACGGGCGGCACCCATAGCTGCTGTCGGTCGGCGCGCTGCCCAGGCGCACGTACAGGTCCGCATCGCCGCTGCCGCCGGAGATGGTGACGGTCAGCGAACTGACGCCGGACGGCACGGTCACGGTGTAGTTCAGCTCCGAGCCGGTGCTGGCGCCCAACCCGGTGACCGGCACGCCGTCCTGCAGCGTGTTGCCGGTGGGCGGTGGCGTGGTGCTGCCGCCCCCCAGCGCGGCGGTCACCGCGGCATTGGCGTCGAGCAGGCCGGCGCCGCAGCCCTGCGAGCAGGAGAAGCTGGCCGCGGTGCTCTTGATGGTGCTCTCCACCTGCGCCGGGGTCAGCGGCGTCGGCGCCACCGACTGCATCAGCGCGACCACGCCGGCCACGTGCGGCGTCGCCATCGAGGTGCCGTTGTAGGACGCGTAGCTGGCGTTGCCCGGGGTGGTGGTGCCGTCGTTGAGCGTGGACAGGATGCTCGAGCCCGGCGCGGAGATGTCGATGCCGGTGCCGTAGTTCGAGTAGCTGGCCTTGGCCCGCGAGGAGGTGGTCGCGGCCACCGCGATCACGTTGGCGCAGTTGGCCGGCACCGAGGTGGAGACGTTGGCCGAGCTATTGCCGGCCGCCACCACCACGGTGGTGCCGCGGCCGACCGCACCGTTGATCGCGTTCTGGTAGGTGGTCGAGCAGGTGCCGCTGCCGCCCAGCGACATGTTGATCACTTCGGCCGGGGTGGTGTTGGCCGGCACGCCGCTGACGGTGCCGCCGGACGCCCAGGTGATCGCGTCGGCGATGTCGGAGGTGTAGCCGCCGCACTTGCCGAGCACGCGCACCGGCAGGATCTTGGCATTGAACGCGGTGCCGGCGACGCCGGTGCTGTTGTTGGTCACCGCGGCGATGGTGCCGGCCACATGGGTGCCGTGCCAGCTGGAATTGGACGCCGGCGAACCGGAGTAGCACTCGTTGGCGGCCGCCCAGTCGCCTTCGTCGGCCGGGTTGCTGTCGCGGCCGTCGCCGTCGCGCGCGTCGGCGGCGACGCTGATGAAATCGTAGCCGGGCAGGACGTTGGCGTTGAGGTCCGGATGGCTGGTGATGCCGGTATCGATCACCGCCACGACCACGCCGGTGCCGGTGGCCTGGTCCCAGGCCGGACGCACGTTGATGCCGGCGGTGGTGGTGCCGAAGGCCCACTGGTTGGACAGGCTGGGATCGTTCGGGGTCAGCGCGATGGTCATGCGCTGGTCGACTTCGACGTACTCGACATTCGGGTCGGCGGCCAGCTGGCGCATCAGCGTCTCGGCTTCGGCATGGTCCAGCGCACGGCTGGACTGGATCACTTCCGGGCCGATCGCCAGGCGGCGCAGGCTGGTCAGCCCCAGCGCGCGGCCGTTCTTGGCCGGCATCGTCGCGGCGACCGATTGCAACGTCGCGCGCAGCGACGCCGAGGGGCCGGCCGCGGACGTACTCGCGATGCCGACCGGGGCGGCATCGCGGGTCTTGACGATGAAGCGCTGCACGGTCGGCTCGGCGGACAGGCCGGAGAGGTTGACGTCGCCTGCGAAGGCCGGCGTCGCCAGCAACAGCGAAGTCAATGCGGACGCTCCCAGCACGATCAGCCAAGGGCGCTGGCGCGAACCACGTTGCGAAATTTCGGACATTCGGAACTTCCTTTTCGTTGATTGCCACCTGATGGCGATTTTCGCGCTGCGGATGCCTACACGGGCACTGAATCCGGATGCAGCGCGACTCCCAGGCCGGCCCCCTGTTGCCAGCCGTTCATCCGACGCTATCCCAATACAGACGCGTATGGATGAACTCTTTATCGTCCAAAACTCGTAAATGTGACGTTTGTCAACATAAATGACGGCATCACTTTCGCTTTTTGCGACACGACGGCAACACCGCTGGCTCGAGAAGACAGTCCCGGGACATTTTTGCGCGGCGCGGCGTGGCCACGCGTCCGCACAGCAGGTCGCGCCATCAGGGAGCGGCTCCGCCGGACATCGACAGGGCCACCGACCGCCATGCGCAGCGCTAGCGCCAGGGGTCGCGGCGAACATTGGACAACTTGCGCCCCGGCGCGCGCGCGACCGCGTACGAACCTGGCGGTGTGGCGGGTTGGGCCTGGCAGACCCCATGGCGTGTCCGGGAACGGGCGACGCGCCCTGACGCGATCGACACTGGGCGCAGCCTGCGCCACGCCCAGCTCCAAGCCCGCCAATGCCGGCGGGCGAAGAACGCGGGACCTCTCAGCCCAGCCGCAGCAGCCAGCCGTGACGGTCGGCCACGCGGCCGTACTGGATATCGGTCAGTTCCTGGCGCAGCGACAGGGTCACCGGGCCGGCCGGCGCGGCCAGGTCGCCGACCGCGAAATCCTTGCCTTTCAGCTGCCCGATCGGGGTCACCACCGCGGCGGTGCCGCAGGCGAAGACCTCGGCGATGTCGCCGGAGGCCACGCCGTCGCGCCATTCGTCGATGCTCACCTGGCGCTCGATCACGGCCATGCCGCGGTCGCGCGCCAACTGCAGGATGCTGTCGCGGGTGATGCCCTCGAGGATGCTGCCGGACAGCGCCGGGGTGACCAGACTGCCGTCGCGCATCACCAGGAACACGTTCATGCCGCCCAGTTCTTCCAGGTACTTGCCCTCGACCGGGTCCAGGAACAGCACCTGCGAGCAGCCCTGCGCCTGCGCCTGCTGCTGCGGCAGCAGCGAGGCGGCGTAGTTGCCGCCGCACTTGGCCGCGCCGGTGCCGCCCTTGGCCGCACGCGCGTAGTCGGTGGACAGCCAGATCGCCACCGGCGCCACGCCCTTGGCGAAATAGGCGCCGGCCGGGCTGGCGATGACGTAGTAGCCGGCCTTCTGCGCCGCGCGCACGCCCAGGAACGCCTCGTTGGCGATCATGAAGGGGCGGAAATACAGGCTGGTCTCCGGCGCCGACGGCACCCACGCGGCATCGACCGCGATCAGCCGGCGCAGCGATTCGACGAACAGCTCCACCGGCAGCTCCGGCAGCGCCAGGCGCTGCGCCGAGCGCTGCAGGCGCTTGCCGTTGGCCTCCGGGCGGAAGGTCCAGATCGAACCGTCGGCATGGCGGTAGGCCTTGATGCCCTCGAAGATCTCCTGGCCGTAATGCAGCACCGAGGCGGCCGGATCCAGCGCCAGCGGGCCGTAGGCGCGGACCTGGGCATCGTGCCAGCCCTGCTCGCGGTCCCATTCGATGGCGACCATGTGGTCGGTGAAGTAGTTGCCGAAGCCCGGCGCGGCGAGGATCTGCGCGCGTTGGTCGGCGCTGCGTGCGGTGGTGGACGGGATCAGGCGGAACTGCGAAGACGGCTCGGTAGCGGACACCGGGGTTTCCTGTGGTAGTCGAGGGACGGCCGTGCCGCTGCATCATCGAAGCGCAGCGGCGGCGCCTTGTCCCGGCCCCAGGTCGCGCAGTCGCGCGCGGGTCAGAGCATGCCGGTTTCGAGGCGGGCGGCCTCGGACATCATATGCCGGCCCCACGGCGGATCGAACACCAGTTCGACCTCGGCCTCGGCGATGGTCGGGATCAGCTCCAGCTTGCTGCGCACGTCGTCGACCAGGATCTCGCCCATGCCGCAGCCCGGCGCGGTCAGTGTCATCTTCACCTCGACCATGCGCTGGCCGTCCTCGCGATGCTGCACGCCGACCTCGTAGACCAGGCCCAGGTCGACGATGTTGAACGGGATCTCCGGATCGAAGCAGGTGCGCAGCTGCTGCCAGATCAGCGCCTCGACCTGCTCGTCGCTGGCGCCCTCCGGCAGGTCCAGGCCCGGCGGCGGTTCCTTGCCGATCGCGTCGCCGTCCTTGCCGGCGATGCGGAACAGGTTGCCTTCGACGAACACCGTGTAGCTGCCGCCCAGCGCCTGGGTGATGTAGCCGTAGCTGCCGGCCGGCAGGGTGACCGCGTCGCCTTGCGGCACCATCACCGCCGCGCAATCGCGTTCGAATTGGACAGGTTCGCTGCTGCGTGAATACATGGGGGCGATATGGGGGCTGGCCCCGCCGGTGCAAGTCGTCCAGTTTATCCGAGTGCGCGGGGGAACGCGGCGAAGGGTATCCTGTGCGGATTCTCCGGGAACATCGCATGCCGCCCTCTTCCATGCCGGCCAGGACTTCGCACTGGCTATGGCCCTTGCTGCTCTGCCTGGGCTGTGTCACCGCCTTGATCGCCTGGATGCTGGTCGCGCTGAGCCTGGGTCACCAATCCGGCTGGATGGCGGTGCTGGTGGCGCTGGAGGTCGCGTGGATGCTGCGCCTGGGCACGCTGCCGCGCGGCAAGCTGCGCATCGCCGTGGCGGTGCTGGCCACCGCGCTGGTGATCGTCGCCGCCAACTGGGGCATCGCCGCCGCGCACATAGGCGCCGGGCTGGGCCTGGATCCCTGGGATTCGTCGCTGAAACTGGGCGCGCGCTACGCGTGGACGCTGACCGTGCTGGCCAACCGCCCCGGCGACGTGCTGTGGCTGGGCATGGGCCTGAGCGTGGCCTACTTCAGCGCGCGCTGAGGACAATGGTCGCGGCTTCAGCCGCGACAGCATCCAGGGGCGCCGATCGCCGGCGCCGGTTCAATGCCCGCCGTCCAGCGCCTTCAATTCGCTGACCAGCGCGCCAGCCGCCTCGGCGCCGTCGCCGTACAGCATGCGCGTGTTGTCGGCGTAGAACAGCGCGTTCTCGATCCCGGCAAAGCCCGTGCCCTTGCCGCGCTTGATCACCACGACGTTCCTGGAATTGACCACGTCCAGGATCGGCATGCCGTAGATCGGGCTGGCCGGATCGGTCCTGGCGACCGGGTTGACCACGTCGTTGGCGCCGATCACCAGCGACACGTCGGTGCTGGGGAACTCGGGATTGATGTCGTCCATGTCGGCGATCAGGTCGTAGGGCACGCCGGCCTCGGCCAGCAGCACGTTCATGTGCCCGGGCATGCGTCCGGCCACCGGATGGATCGCGAACTTGACCTTGACCCCGCGCTCGATCAGCCGCTGCGCCAGTTCCCAGATCTTGTGCTGCGCCTGCGCCACCGCCATGCCGTAGCCGGGCACGATCACCACCCGCTCGGCGTAGGCCATCATCGCCGCCACGTCGCCGGCCTCGATCGGCTTCTGCGCGCCGCTGATCTCCTGCGCCTGGCCGCCGCCGCCGAAGTTGGAGAACAGCACGCCGCTGATCGGCCGGTTCATCGCCTTGGCCATCAGCCGGGTCAGCAGGATGCCGGCCGCGCCGACCATCATGCCGGCGATGATCAGCGCCTCGTTGCCGAGCACGTAGCCCTCGAAGGCCACCGCCAGGCCGGTGAAGGCGTTGTACAGCGAGATCACCACCGGCATGTCGGCGCCGCCGATCGGCAGCGTCATCAGCACGCCCAGCGCCAGCGCCACCGCGAAGAAGGCGACGATCGCCACCGGGCTGAGCCCGATCGCGGCCCAGGCGCCCAGGCCCAGCATCGCCACGAACACCAGCAGGTTGAACGCCTGCTGCCCGGGGAAGGTGACGCGCTTGTCCAGCCTCCCGTCGAGCTTGGCCCAGGCGATGACCGAGCCGGACAGCGAGATCGCGCCGATCGCCGAGCCGACGATGGCCAGCGCCAGCGTGGTCGCGTCGGGCTGGCGCGCGGCCAGCGCGGCGATCGCGCTGTCGCTCCAGTGCGCCGTGTCGCGGTGCGCCAGGAACGAGAAGCGCAGCAGCTCCACCGCGCCGATCGCCGCGGCCGAGCCGCCGCCCATGCCGTTGTACAGCGCGACCATCTGCGGCATGTCGGTGATGGCGACCTTCTTGGCCGAGATCCAGGCCGCGCCGGTGCCGATCAGGATCGCCAGCAGGATCAGGGTCAGGTTGTGCAGGCCGGGCAGCAGGAACGTCGCCGCGGTGGCCAGCAACATGCCGAACCCGGCCCAGTGGATGCCGCTGCGCGCGGTCTTGGGCGAGGCCATGCGCTGCAGGCCGAGCAGGAACAAGGTGGCGGCCACCAGGTAGCTGGCCTTCACCAGCCAGGACAGGGCGTCGGCGGTGCTCATGCGCGCTCCCCCGCCAGCGGCGCCGCGGCATCGGGCCGGCGATCCAGGCGATGGTGTTCGAACATCTCCAGCGCGGTCTTCAACAGACCCACCATGCCCAGGCCGAACGCGACCAGGCCCAGCGACAGCTGGTTCAGCGCGGTGGAGCTGGCCAGGTAGGCGCCGACCAGCCCGATCGCGATCGGCAGCAGCGCCTCGACCGAGAGCAGCCACAGCATCAGCCGGCCTTTGCGCGGGTCCTGCCAGACCCTGTGCGAGATCTTGTTCTGGGTGCGGGTGGGATCCTGCAGCGAGGACAGGCCCACGCCCACGCCGGCGTACAGCAAGGCGTAGTTCCAGTCGTCGAACATGCCGACCATGCCGGCGAACAGCGGCTTGGCGGCGTAGACCGCGGCCGCGACCATCGCCGGATACTGCAGGTAGCTGAGCATCTGGAACCAGGCCCTGGGACCCTGCGGGCGCGCCGCGACCAGCGCCGGCTGCGCGGCGGTCATGGCGAGTCCCCGGGCTTCTTGGAACTCTTGAACATTTCCAGCATGCGCTCGGTGACCACGTAACCGCCGGCGGCGTTGCCGGCGCCGAGCAGCACCGCGAGGAAGCCGACCGCCTTCTCCAGCGTGGTGTCGGCGTGGCCGAGCACCACCATCGCGCCGATCAGCACGATGCCGTGGATGAAGTTGGAACCGGACATCAGCGGGGTGTGCAGGATCACCGGCACCCGCGAGATGATCACATGCCCGGCGATGGCCGCCAGCATGAAGATGTACAAGGCCACGAAACCGTCGCTCATTCCGCTTCTCCCGGGCGCCGCGCCCGACCGCCGCAATCATAACCGGGTGCTGAATCGGTGGGCGATGGCTGTGTGGCGCGGCCAGCGGCGGCGACCGGCCCGGCGCCAGGTCAACCGCGGCGGCGGCGATGCGTTATCCACGGTATCCCCGCGCCAGGAAGCTAAGCTGTGCTGGTGAGCACGCCCGCCCTCGACCCGCCGACGACCGACCTCGACAGCGACGCTGCCGCGCGTCCGCTGCCGGCGTCGCTGGACGCATTCCTGGCCGAGATCGGCCCGCGCGCGTTCCGCTTCGCCGAGGCCGGCCTGCGCCAGCGCGAGGATGCGCTGGATGCGGTGCAGGACGCGATGATCAAGCTGCTCGCCTACCGCGAGCGGCCGGCGCAGGAATGGACCCCGCTGTTCTGGAGCATCCTGCGCCGGCGCATCATCGACCTGCAGCGCCGCCGCGGCTTCCGCCTGCGCTTCTGGGCGCCGGCCAGCGAGTACGGCGAGGACAGCCAGCCGGACTGGGCCGACGAAGGCCCGACGCCGGCGCAGCGCCACGAGCAGCGGCAGACGCATGCGCGGCTGGTCACGGCGTTGCGCGCGCTGCCGGCGCGGCAGCGCGAAGCCTTCACCCTGCGCGTGCTCGAGGAGCTGGACGTGGCCACCACCGCACGCGCGATGGGCTGCTCCGAAGGCTCGGTCAAGACCCATCTGTCGCGCGCCCGCGAGGCATTGCAGAAACTTCTGGAGGACGTCCGGTGAAACCCGACACCACACATTCGGCCGCGTTCGACGCGCAGATGCGCCGCGCGCACCAGGCCTCGCTGCAGGCGTTGCCGGCACCGACCCTGGCGCGACTGCGCGCCGCCCGCCACGCCGCCAGCCGCCCCCACGCCACGCCGGCGCGACGCTGGGGCTGGCTGCTGGCGGCGGCCCCGGCGCTGCTCGGCGCCACCTTCGGCATGCATCTGCTGCTGCGCCCGGCGCTGCCCGTCGCGGCCCCGGCGACGGGCGTCGCCGGCGTTCCCGCCGCGGCCGCGGTGTCCGCGAGCGTGGCCGCGCAAGGCGACGGCGACGACGCCGTGGCCGGCCTGCTCGACGAAAATCCCGACCTGTACCTGTGGCTGGGTTCCGACACCTCGCTGGCGATGGAATGACCACGATGAACCGCCTGATCCGCATGTCCCTGGCGCTGGCCCTGCTGGCCGGGGCCACCCCGCTGGCGACGTTCGCCGCGCCGCCACCGCCGCCACCGCCGTCGGATGCCGACGCCGACGCGGGTCCGCCGCTGCCGGACTGGGAACACCTGAGCGCGCAGCAGCGCGAGTTGCTGATCGCACCGATGCGGCAGCGCTGGAACGATGCGCCGCAGCAGCGGCGCAGGATGTTCGAGCACGCGCAGCGCTGGCAGAGCATGACCCCCGAGCAGCGCGAACGCGCGCGCAAGGGCGCACGCCGCTACGAAGACATGAGTCCGCAGCAGCGCGAAGAGGCGCGCGTGCTGTTCGAACGCATGCGCACCTTGCCGCCGGAGCAACGCAAGGCGCTGCGCGATCGCTGGGAAGCGATGACCCCGCAGCAGCGCGACGCCTGGATCAAGGCCAATGCCGGCCCGGACACCAGGCCTGTGCCGGGTTCCAGGTGACCGACCCGTAAGCGCGTCGAGGCGGCGGCGCTTTTCTATCGCTGTCTAAACGCTGCCGTCGCGACTGGGGGCCGGTCTGCAGCATCGATCGCGACGCGGGCCACCGGTCGAATCCGTCGCGACGCAACGCCAGGCTGCATCGCACCACCGTCAGAGGCGGAAATGCGCCGGCAGGTGGACGCAGGGGCCTTGCTCGGAGACTTTGCAGGGGTGGGCGCGCTTCCCGGCGGCCATCGAGCGATCATTCGGGACTGGCGTCATCGGGAATGCCCGTCGCGACTGAAGTCGCTCCCACAGTTGGCTCCCGCAGCCCGCCGCCTGCAACTTGCGACTGGCCGTTGCCTCATTGGGGGCCGGCACGATGCGGGGAATGTCGGGAGACAACGCTCTGGCAGCGTCGGCGCCTGTCGCATCGGCGCGCGGCGTCGGTGCCGGCCGCCGTGCCAGGCGCGACACGCGGCCGACAGCACCGATCAACCGGTCCAGCGCGTCTTGGCCAGCAACTCGTCGTCCCAGTCGTAGGCGATCGCGCCGTCCTTCAGGAACAGCGCGACGAAGTTGTAGACGTTGCGCGCATACATCTCGCTGGCGTGCACCGCGCCCATGCTGGCCAGGTCGAGCGGGCCGGCGACGACCACGCCGGCGTGCTCGATGGTGTCGCCGGGGCGGGTCAGTTCGCAGTTGCCGCCGGTCTCGGCGGCCAGGTCCACCACCACGCTGCCCGGCTTCATGCCCTCGACCATCGCCGCACTGAGGATCTTCGGCGCCGGACGCCCGGGCACCGCGGCGGTGCAGACCACCACGTCGATGCCTTGCAGATGCTCGGCCAGGCGCCGCTGCTGCTCGGCGCGCTCCTGCTCGGTCAGCTGCCGCGCGTAGCCGCCCTCGCCCGCGGCGCTGACCCCCAGGTCGAGGAACTTGCCGCCCAGCGATTCGATCTGCTCGCGCGTCTCCGGGCGCACGTCGAAGCCTTCGACCTGCGCGCCCAGGCGCTTGGCGGTGGCGATGGCCTGCAGGCCGGCGACGCCGGCGCCGACGATCAGCACCCTGGACGGGCGGATGGTGCCGGCGGCGGTGGTCAGCATCGGGAAGAAGCGCGGCGCCAGCTGCGCGGCGATCAGGGTCGCCTTGTAGCCGGCCATGCCGGCCTGCGAGCTGAGCACGTCCATCGCCTGGGCGCGGGTGGTGCGCGGCAGCCGCTCCAGCGGGAACGCGATCAGTTGCCGCGCCTGCATCGCCTCGGCGCGCGCCGGGTCGGCCTGCGGCTGCAGGATGCCGACCACGCCGGCGGCGGGCTTGAGCTGGTTCAGCGCGACGACCGGCAACGGCTGCACGCACAGCACCAGATCGGCCTGCGCCGGAGTCGCGGCATCGGCGAGCTGCGCGCCGGCCGCCAGATAGGCCGCATCGACGAAGCCGGCGGCAACGCCGGCGCCGGGTTCGACATGCACCTGCGCGCCGAGCGCGACCAGCTTCTTCACCGTCTCCGGCGTCGCCGCCACGCGGCGTTCGCCCTGCGCCGATTCCTTCACCACCAGCACCTGCACTGCCATGCGATTCCCCATGCGTTGCCCGCCCTAGTCGGCGCCGATGCTACAGGGTCCGCGCGGCGATGGCAGCGCCGGGCGGCTGGTGCGCGTCCTGGCGGGTCGCACCGCGGGCGCGCGGGCATGCGCGAGGACCCGCGAGCAACGTGTGGGAGCGACTTCAGTCGCGACGGGCTCTACCGGGAAGGCCCGTCGCGACTGAAGTCGCTCCCACAAGGGATGGATCGCAGCAGACCCTCAGTGCAAGGTCGCGTTCTGCGGATCGAGGCGGTCGATGACGCCCTGCATCGCGCTGTCGAAGGCGCCGTCGTTGATGTGGCTGCGCAGCCGGCCCAGCCGCACCATCACCGCCAGTTCCTCCGGCGAGGCCACGCAGAAGCGCACGCCGCGGCGGTTGACGAACAGCAGCCGCGCCGAGATCGGGCTCACCCACGACAGCTTGCCGGTCTGCACCTTGCCGTCGCGGTCGATGAAATCCAGCCAGGTGCCGATCGGCATGGCGCGGAAGCGGTCGGCATCGGCGTTGTCGTAGTCCTCGACCGTCTCCGCGGCGGTGACCTCCACCGGTTGCGCCTCCTGCGCCGGCGGTTGCGGCAGCGTCACCTGCGGCAGTTCCGGCAACGGGCGCTCCAGTTCCGGACGCAGTTCGGCGACCGCCTGCAGCGTGTCGTGCAGCACGTTGATCGCCGCAGCGGCGGCCTCGGCATGCAGGCCGACGCTGGCGAAGACCTTGGTCAGCGGTCCCTGCCAGGCCTGCAGCCAGGGCTTGCCGACGATGTGCCGCTGCGCCTCGGCCGCTTCCTCGAGCAGGCCGTCGGCCAGCGCCAGCGCGTCGCGCACGCCGGTGCCGTCCTCGCCTTCGCGCAGCACCGCCATGGTCAGATGGTGCTGCCACGGCTGGCGCAGGAAGTCGTCCAGCGCCCGCGGCAGCTGCCGGCCCTGCAAGCGCGCCTGCAGTTCCGCCTCGGCGCGCTTTCGGGCCAGTTCGAGCTTTTCCTGGCCGCGCTGGGTCTCGGCGGCGCGGCGCTCGGCGATCTCGATGCGGCGCCGGTGCTGGGCCAGGAACTCGCGGAATTCCTCTTCCAGGGTCAGGAAGATCGCCAGGTTCTCGTTGAACTCGGCGACCAGCCGCTCGATGATCTCCTCGACCTTGCCCATCAGCACGCGCTCGGCCGGACTCTCGCCGGTATTGCCTTCGCAGGCCTCGGCCAGCGAGTTGAGCAGGCGCCGCGCCGGGTGGGTCTTCTGCACGAACATGCGCCGGTCCAGCAGCGCGACCTTGACGAACGGCACTACCAGCCGCCCGATCAGCTCGCGCGAGCGCCCTTCCAGGTCGCGTTCGTCGAGCATCACGTCGAACAGCATGCCGACCAGGTCGATCGCGTCCTCGTCGACCGGATCCAGCCGCGCATGCGCCGGATCCACGCCGAACTGGGTGGCGTTGGACAGCACCTCGCTCTTCAGCCGCTGTGCCAGCGATTCGCCGTCGTCGCCGATCGCCGCGCGCAGCGTGGCGCTGGGCGTGGCCTGCAGCAGCGACAGCACCGAGATCATCTCGCGCTGGCTCAGCGAGCGCTGCTGGCCGACCGCGGCGCTGGCCGCGGAGGTCGCGCTCTCGCGCACGCTGCGGGTCTGCTGCAACAGTTCGTGCAGCGCCTCCAGCAGCACGCCCTGGCTGCCGCCGGGCAGGTTGGCGCCGGCCTCGGCGTAGCCGTCGGTGGCCTGCAGGCGGCCGCGGCTCTCGGCCCAGCGGTCGACGAAGCGGCTGGCCCAGGCCGGCGCGTACTGCTCGTCGTACTCGCCCGCCTCGCCGGCGACGCCACCGTCCTCGCCGAACCCGGGGGTGTCGCCGCGTGCCTGGCGTTCTTCCGGCAGCGGCGCGCGGCGCGGCGGCGGTGGCGGGCGTGGCCGCGAGATTTCCGGCATCACCCCGGCCCGCGCCAGGTTGTCGTCCAGTTCCTGGTAGAGCTTGCCGATGCCGCCAGTGAGATCGCGCTCGCACAGCTTGATCAGCACCAAGCGCACTTCCGGGGCGAAATCGCTGGTGGAGAACGCGGCATGCACCGCGACGCCGATGTGTTCGGGGCCGACCGGATTGGTGTCGGCGTCCAGTGCCAGGCCGCCGGCGATCCAGCCCAGGCGGCGGTCGATGCGGTTGAGCACCGGCTTCCATTCGCGCAGCAGCACGCTGGCCAGGTTGCGCACCGCCAGCCGCGATTCCAGTTCGTGTTCGGACACCAGGCTCAGGCCCTGGCCGTAGCCGGCCAGCGCCACTTCGGCCGACAGCGGCGTGCCGGCTTCCAGCGCCTGCCAGGCCTGGTCCAGCTGCGCGCGGAAGCGCACCGCGATTTCGTCGCGGCGGCGGCGCAGCTCGCGCATGCCGTCCAGGAACAGCAGCTGCGAGGCGCCGGCGCTCTCGGCGCGGTCGAACAGCACGTCGTCGAAATGCGCCAGCGCGGCGGCGAATGCCTGCCCCAGCACCGGCAGCATGCCGTCGCGCGCCTGCATCAGCAGATGCGGGTCGCGCGCGGGATGTGCGTGCGGCGAGCTGGGGCTGAAACTCATGCGCGAAGGCTCCGCGCCGGGAGCGGCGCC
The DNA here is from genome assembly GCA_025666215.1 of Xanthomonas campestris pv. phormiicola. NCBI lineage: Bacteria > Pseudomonadati > Pseudomonadota > Gammaproteobacteria > Lysobacterales > Lysobacteraceae > Xanthomonas > Xanthomonas campestris. The sequence goes on from CP102593.1 coordinate 4,116,312, forward strand.
AGGAAAGGAGTAAAAGGAAGTCGAACGGAAGCGGCCCCTGTTTCCGCCTCTGCATGGTAGGCAAGGTACCTGAACAGCAACCGTGATGCGCTACGCATTTTACGCTCCGGAACCTGACCTCGTCCGTCATCCTAGGTGGTCTTTGCGTAACGCCACCTGCAAGGCCGTGCGAAACCGCGCTTGTCGCGGCGGGTTCAGGCCGCGACCGCGACCCGTTCCAGCCGGTCCACCGCGCCCTGCATCGCGCTGTAGAACGCATCGTCGTCGCGATGCAGGCGCAGCCGATCCAGCTGCACCATCATCGCCAACGCTTCCGGCGAGGCCACGCACAGGCGGCCGCCGCGACGGTTGACGAACATCAGCCGCGACGAGATCGGGCTGACCCAGGACAATTTGCCCGGCTGCACGCGCCCTTCGCGGTCGACGAAGTCCAGCCAGGTGCCCATCGCCAGGGTGCGGAAATACTCGGCGGTGGTGTGGTCGAAATCGGTCGCCTGCGCCGGCTCGGGCAACGCCGGCACCGTCTCGGCCGCCGGCGCCTCGGGAGCGACCACAGGGGCCGGCGCCTGCAGCGGGCGCGCATGCGCCAGATCGTCCAGGGCCGCCTGCAAGCCCAGCCAGGCGGCCTCGGCGGCGGCCGCATCCAGGCCGACGCTGGTCCACAGCCGCAGCAGCTCGGCGCGCTGCGGTTGCAGCCAGCCGCCCGCCGGCACGCCGCCGCCGGTCTGCGCCTGGCGGCATTGCGCCAGCACCGCGTCGCCGAGCGCCAGCGCTGCGCTCACCGCCGCGCCATGGCCGTCGTCGCGCAGCGCCGACTGCTGCAGGTACTGGCACCACGGCTGGCGCAGGAAGGTCTCGATCGGCGCCGGCAGCGCGGCGCCGGCGGCGGCGCGCTGCAGGCGTTCGTCCACGGCCTGTGCGGCGAGGTGCCGCGCCTTGTCGCGGCGTTCCTCGGCACGCTGCAGCTCGGCCGCGCGGCGCTCGGCGATGTCCACCCGGCGCCGGTACTGCTCGCAGGCGCTGCCGAATTCCGCTTCCAGGGTCAGGAACACCGCCAGGTGCTCGTCGAAATCGGACACCACCCGCTCCACCACGGCCTGCGCCTGCGCCTGCAGCACCTGCTCGATCGCGCTGTCGCCGGCGTTGCCGTCGCAGGCGTCGGCCAGCAGATTGAGCAGGCGCCGCGCCGGATGCCCGTCGCGCACGAACAGGCGGCCGTCGATCAGCGCCACCTTGGCCAGCGGCACCAGCATCTGCCCGAGCAGTTGGCGTTGCGCCGGTTGCAGCACGCATTCGTCGAGCAGCACCTCGAACAGCAGACCGACCAGGTCCAGCGTGTCCGCATCGGCCGGCTCCAGCCGGGTGCTGGCCGGATCCAGCCCCAGCGATGCGCCGGTCGCCATCACCTGCCGGCGCAGCCCCTGCGCCAGCGGTTCGCCGTGTTCGGCGATCGCGGCGAAGCCGGCCAGCGGCGTGGTCTGCAGCAGCGACAGCACCGACAGCAGTTCGCGCGGCGACAGGCTGCGGCGCGCGTCGGCGGCAGGATCCGGCGCGGCCGGCTGCGCCTCGTGCAGCAGGGCGCGCAATGCCGGCGGCAACACGTCCTGGTCGTCGCGGGCATGCGCGTCCAGCGCGCGCGCGGCGCGCCGTTGCGCGGCCGACAGTGGCACTGCGGCATGCCAGCTCTCGAAGAACCGGCTGATCCAGTCCGGCGCCGCGTCGTCGCCGCTGGCGCCGTTGCGCGGGATGGCACGGCGGCGGGTGCGCCCCATCGGCAGCGAGCGCGCCCGCGCGACCTGATCCAGGCGCTGCTCCAGCCGCGCGTACAGTTCGCCGACCCGCTCCTGCAGTTCCTGCTCGCAGATCTTGACGATCGCCAGTTGCACCTGCGGCGCCAGCACCAGCCCGTGCAGCGCCGCATAGACGGCGGCGCCGATGTGCTCGGGACCGAACGGGTTGTTGTCGGCGTCGATGCGCTGGCCGCCGGCGATGAAGCCGAGGAAGCGGTTGAGCCGCATCAGTTCCGGACGCCAGCGGTGCTGGATCGCGCCGGCCAGGTTGCGTACCGCCAGGCGCAGGTCCAGTTCCTGTTCGGAGACCAGGCTCAGGTCGCCGCGCTCGCGCGCCAGGGTGCGTTCCACCGACAGCGGGCGGCCGGCTTCCAGGGCCTGCCAGGCCTGCGCCAGGTGGCCGCGGAAGCGCGCCGCGATCGGTTCGCGCTGCTGCCGCAGCAGCTGGATCGCCTCGAAATAGTCGTTCTGGGTCGGCCCCGCGCGCTCGGCCATGCGGAACAGCGCATCGGCGAGCACGTCCAGCACCTCGCCGAATGCACCGGCGAGCGGCACCGACACCACGTCCCGGACCTGATCGAGCAGGTCCGAGTTGCGGCTGGGCAGCAGCTCCTCGGCATATTCGGCGATTGTCATGGCAGTGTGATACGCAAGCGCAAGTGAGACCGACGTCAATTCGGAAGTTAGCGGCAGATCATGTATGGAACTTGACTCTCCGTGTAACCGCGGCATCCGCTGCCGCTTTCGGGCACGCGACTATAATTCGGCGCCCGCCCCACGGAATCGAGACTATGCGCACACTTCACTCGCTGCAAGCGCTGGATGAGCGCCGCTCGGTGCCGTCCAGGCAATTGGGCGAGCCGGGACCCGACGACGCGACCCTGCTGGCGATGCTGCGCTCGGCGGTGCGCGTGCCCGATCACGGCAAGCTGGTGCCGTTCCGGTTCCTGCGCATCGCCGGCCAGGCACGCCTGGCGCTGGGCGACTTCCTGGCCGAGCGCACGCTGCAACGCGACCCCGGCGCCCCGCCCGCCGCGGTGGAAAAGGATCGCGAACGCTTCGCGCATGCGCCGCTGGCGATCGCGGTGATCGCGCGGCTGCAGCGCGAAGCGAAAGTACCGGAGATCGAGCAATGGCTGACCGCCGGCTCGGTCTGCTTCGCGCTGCTGCAGGCGGCGCAGGCCTACGGCTTCGGCGCGCAGTGGCTGACCGCCTGGATGGCCTACGACGACGCGGTGGCGGCGCGGCTGGGCCTGGCCGAGAACGAGCGCATCGCCGGTTTCATCCATATCGGCACCCCGCGCATGCAGGTGCCCGAGCGCGAGCGTCCCGATCCGCAGCAGCTGCTCAGCGACTGGACGCCGTGAACGCAGCGGCGCCGACGCGGCCGCTGTACCTGGTCGATGCCAGCCTGTACGTGTTCCGCGCCTGGCACTCGATCCCCGACGAGTTCCAGGACGCGCAGGGCTGGCCGACCAACGCGGTGCACGGCTTCGCCCGCTTCCTGCTCGACCTGCTCGAACGCGAGCGCCCGCAGCACATCGCGATCGCCTTCGACGAAGCGCTGGACAGCTGTTTCCGCAATCGCCTGTACCCGGCCTACAAGGCCAACCGCGCGCCGGCGCCGGATGCGCTGCGGCGCCAGTTCGCGCACTGCAAGGCGCTGTGCGCGGCGCTCGGCCTGGGCGTACTGGCGCACCACGACTACGAGGCCGACGACCTGATCGGCAGCGCCCTGCACAGCATGCGCGGCGCCGGCTTCCACGGCGTGATCGTGTCCGCCGACAAGGACCTGTCGCAGTTGCTGCTGCTCGACTTCGACGAACAGTGGGACTACGCGCGCGGCCAGCGCTGGGGCACGGCCGGAGTCAAGGCGCGGCACGGCGTGCATGCGCACCAGATCGCCGACTACCTGGCGCTGACCGGCGATGCGATCGACAACATTCCCGGCGTCACCGGCATCGGCGCCAAGTCCGCGGCGATCCTGCTGGCGCATTTCGGCGACCTGGACACCTTGCTGGCGCGGATCGACGAAGTGGCGTTCCTGCGCCTGCGTGGCGCGGCGCAGATGGCGCTGCGCCTGCGCGAACAGCGCGAACAGGCGCTGCTGTGGCGGCAGCTGGCCACCATCGCGCTGGACGCGCCGCTGCACTCGGCCGCGCCCGGCTTCGCCCGCGGCCAGGCCGACGCCGACATGCTGCACGGCCTGTGCGAAGCGCTGCGCTTCGGCCCGCTGACCCGGCGCCGCTTGCTGCAGGCGGCCGGGCTGGCGACGCTCGGCGAATAGCCAGGCCGTGGCGCCAGCAGAGACGCAAGGTCGGTCGCACGGCGCTGCTTCCGCGCAATCGGCCGACTCGGACTGCTCCCGCATCAACGCCATGTAGCTGCGCTGCGCCGCCAGCAGCCGCACGATGTCCTGGGTGGCCACGCAGCGCAGGCGCGGGCCGGTGCCGGACGCTGCCTGGAAGATCGCCTCCCCTGCTGCGAGGTCGACAGGCGCGCGGCACGCAGGGCGGCGCGATGTATCGCGGGGAATTCGCCAAGCGCGGACAGCAGCCGCTGGTCGATGCGGAAGGCAGGTTGACGCTGGACGATTCCACGCTGCTGATCGACGCCGCACTGGAAGACCGGTGCTCCGGTTCCCGGGGCTGTGCCGCCACTGCCCCGGCCGCCGCCACGTCCCCGCCGCGCTGCGCGCCTTTATCGGGACGCTGCGCGAGCCCGGCGCTGCACGCATGCTCCCGGCGACGCAGCAACGCAGCGCTTCGCGACACCTGGATCGTGCGCAGCATCGGACACCGCGCACGCCACCGCAGCGCGGCGCGCGGCGGCATGGCATCGTGGCGACGTCGATGGCCCTACACTCCGGTCATCCGGCGGTCGCGATCCGCGCCGCCGCCTCTTTACTCCTCAGCAGAGCGAACCCTGCCCATGACCCGCCACGATTCCCCGCCCCGCATCGTCTACGAAGGCAAATACCAGCGCATGGTGGTGCGCGGCACCTGGGAGTATTCCGAACGGGTGCACGCCGGCGGCCTGGCCGCGATCATCATTGCGGTGACCCCGGACGACGAGGTGCTGTTCGTCGAGCAGTTCCGGGTGCCGCTGCAGGCGCGCACCATCGAGATGCCGGCCGGGCTGGTCGGCGACATCGACGCCGGCGAGTCGATCGAGGTCTCGGCGGTGCGCGAACTGGAGGAAGAAACCGGCTGGACCGCCGACCATGCCGAGGTGCTGTTGATCGGCCCGACCTCCTCCGGCGCCAGCAGCGAAAAGATCGCCTTCGTGCGTGCCAGCGGCCTGCGCAAGGTCGGCGACGGCGGCGGCGACGCCAGCGAGGACATCACCGTGCACACCGTGCCGCGCGCCCGCGCTGCGGCCTGGCTGGTGCAGAAGATGGGCGAAGGCTACCAGCTGGACGCCAAGCTGTGGGCCGGGCTGTGGATGATCGAGCACCAGCTGGACGGCACCCCGCGTGGCTGAGCCGACCGCGCGCACCGACGCCACGCCTTCCCTGCTCGCCCCCGGCGATCCGCCGCCCTACAGCGTGTACCAGGCGCAGGGCCGCTCGCCCTACCTGTTGATCGCCGACCACGCCGGGCAGCAGGTGCCGCAGGCGCTGGCCGACCTGGGCCTGCCGCAGCGCGAACTGGACCGGCACATCGGCTGGGACATCGGCATCGCCGGCGTGACCCGCGAACTGGCGCAGGCGCTGGATGCGTTCGCGATCGTGCAGACCTATTCGCGGCTGGTGATCGACTGCAACCGGCCGCTGTCGGCGCCGGGTTCGATCGCCGAGGCCAGCGACGGCACCGTGGTGCCGGGCAACCAGGGCCTGGACGCCAGCGCGCGGGCGGCGCGCGCCAGCGCGATCTTCGCGCCCTACCACGCGCGCATCGCCACGGAACTGGACCGGCGCCGCGACGCCGGCATCGCCACCATCCTGATCGCCATGCACAGCTTCACCCCGTCGATGGCGGGCGTGGCGCGGCCCTGGCATGCCGGGGTGCTGTACCAGCGCGACGCCCGCTTCGCGCAGGCGCTGCTGGCCGAGCTGCGCGCCGAGCCGGGGCTGATTGTCGGCGACAACCAGCCGTATTCGGTCAGCGACGCCACCGACTATGCGATCCCGGTGCACGCCGAAGCGCGCGGCCTGGCGCACGTGGAACTGGAGATCCGCCAGGACCTGATCGCCGCGCCCGCCGGACAGCGGCAATGGGCGCAGCGCTTGCTCAGCATGCTGAATCGGTTGCAAGCTGCCTTCACACCGGGCTGAGCGCAGGCTGCGCACTCTCGCTGCATCGCCGTCCGTTTCGACGCCCCTCGCTTTACGCACCGGAGCCTCCCCCATGCTCATCCGCCTCGGCTACGAGATCCGTTATCGCTTCCTGCAGCCCACGCCGGTGCTGGCCATGCTCGACATCCACGACAGCCGCCGCACCGACATCGTCGTCGCCACCGCGCTGCAGACCGAGCCGGCGATCGCGCTGCGCGGCTATCGCGATCAGTTCGGCAACAGTTGCACGCGCATGCTGGCCCCGGCCGGCGTGCTGACCCTGCGCGCCGATGCGGTGGTGCGCGACAGCGGCCTGCCCGACCAGTACCGCTACGACGCGCCGCAGACGCCGGTGCAGGAGCTGCCGGACGACACCCTGATGTACCTGCTCGGCAGCCGCTACTGCGAGACCGACTTGCTCAGCGGCATGGCCTGGGACCTGTTCGGCAGCGCGCCGACCGGCTGGGCGCGGGTGCAGGCGATCTGCGACTATGTGCATGCGCAGATCGAATTCGGCTACGAGCACGCGCGCCCGACCAAGAGCGCCGCGCAGGCGCTGCAGGAAGGCCGCGGCGTGTGCCGCGACTTCGCCCACTCGGCGATCGCGCTGTGCCGCTGCATGAACATCCCGGCACGCTACTGCACCGGCTACCTGGGCGACATCGGCGTGCCCGTCTCGGCCGCGCCGATGGATTTCTCCGGCTGGTTCGAGGCGTTCCTGGACGGGCAGTGGTACACCTTCGACGCGCGCCACAATCTGCCGCGCATCGGCCGGGTGCTGATCGCGCGCGGCCGCGACGCCGCCGACGTGGCGATCAGCAACACCTTTGGCTACAACACGCTGGAATCGTTCGTGGTGTGGACCGACGAGACCGACCAGGCACGGCTGGATCCGCGCCCCGCCAGCGCAACCGGCGCCGCCGGCAACGGCGCTGCGCTGCAGACCGAAGGACTCTATCTGTAGGGCGGTTCGCCCCAGATGCAGCCGCATCCCGCAGTGGCTTGCGGGATCGGCGCAGCGGTCGCGACGGGCAGTCCCGACAGCGTCCGTCGCAGCCGGCGGCCCGAAGCCATCCCGCCGGTCGCCCCTTCGCGAACATGGGGCCAGGCAATGAACGGGCCTGTCTTTTGTGGGAGGGACTTCAGTCCCGACTGCAGCCAAATCCAAGGACTTCGCCCGTCCCCTCGTCCGCCCCTTCGGGGCCACCTTCCCCCCAAAAGAGGCCATGGTCCTGCCGTGAAAAGGCAGCACGCGTGCGTGGCTGGCCACGACACGCCGCGGCAAGAGCGCGCAAACGCCGCGACGTAGCATCGTCGGACTCGTTGCCAGTCGGAGTCTTGCCGTGCCCGTTCGCCGTCGCTGTCCCCCTCTTCTGCTGCTGGTGCTGATGCTGCAGGTCCCGGCGTTCGCGCAACAGGTCGCCACCGACCCGCCGACGCAATGGCAAGCCGACGCCAGGGCCAACAAGAAAGCCGCCAAGCAGGCCGAAAAGGCCGCCGAGCGCGCGGTGCCGCGGCAAACGGCCGCCGGCGGACCCGCGCCTGGCGGCGAAGGCCCGGGCGGCGGTCACGCAGGCCCGGGCGGTCCAGGCGGCGAAGGCGGCCCGCCGGGAGATCCCCCCGGCGGTGGATCGGGCGCACGCCGCGCCAGCGGTCCGCTGCAGTTGCTGCGTCCGGAGATGGACTTCGCCGCACCGTTGACCGATACGCTGCTGCTGTACCGCACCCGCGAATCGGTGGTGTTCGGCCGCCCCGGCAGCAGCGAGGTGGTGATCCTGCCGCTGTCCGGCGCGCACGTGCAGATCGCGCCCGGCGTGCAGGCGCTGCTGCACGACACCCCCGACGGCATGCTGGTGGAAATCAGCACCAGCAACGGCATCCGCGTGTCCTACCGTTACATCACCGATGCGCAGGATGCGGACAGCCTGCGGGTGCACATCCGCGCCGAAGGCCATGCCGAATCGCAGCGCGGCGGGGTGTTCGAGGTCGATCGCGTGTACCACCGCGGAAACGCCGCAAAACGAAAGAGCTGAGCCGCGTCGCGGCGCCTGCAACGCAGGCATCGCGCATGGGCGGGCCGATTTCCGATACGTCGCAACCCGGCTGGATCGAGGCCGGCAGCGCGAACGTTGCCGCACGCCGTGCGCCGCGGGTGCGGCGCACGGCATGCCCGCCTCAGGCGAAAGCGTCGGTGGCGCGCACCAGCGCGTCGACGTTTTCCGTCTCGAACGCGGAATGGCCGGCGCTCGGGGTGATCTGCAGCGTCGCCTTCGGCCAGGCCTTGTGCAGCTCCCAGGCGCTCTGCAGCGGGCAGACCACGTCGTAGCGGCCCTGCACGATCACCCCGGGGATGTCGGCGATCCTGCCCACGTCGCGCAGCAGTTGGTCTTCCACCTCGAAGAAGCCGCCATTGACGAAGTAGTGGTTCTCGATGCGCGCGAACGCCAGCGCGAACTGCGCGTCCTCGTGGCCGCTGACGAAATCCGCATCCACGTGCAGGAAGCTGGTGGCGCCTTCCCACACGCTCCACGCGCGCGCGGCGGCCAGGCGCGTGGCCTGGTCGTCGCTGGTGAGGCGGCGATGGAACGCGGAGATCAGGTCGGCGCGCTCCACCGGCGGAATCGCGGCGATGTAGTGTTCCCAGGCATCCGGGAACAGCCGGCTGGCGCCTTCCTGATAGAACCACTCCAGTTCCCAGCGGCGCAGCATGAAGATGCCGCGCAGCACCAGCTCGGTGACGCGCTGCGGATGGGTCTGCGCATAGGCCAGGGCCAGGGTCGAGCCCCAGCTGCCGCCGAACACCTGCCAGCGCGCGATGCCGAGCGTTTCGCGCAGCGTCTCGATGTCGGCCACCAGATCCCAGGTGGTGTTGTCGACCAGGTCCGCATGCGGGGTGGAGCGGCCGGAGCCGCGCTGGTCGAACAGCACGATGCGGTATCTGGCCGGATCGTGGAAGCGGCGCATCTTGGCATTGCAGCCGCCGCCCGGCCCGCCGTGCAGCAGCACCACCGGCTTGCCCTGCGGGTTGCCGCACTGTTCGTAGTACAGCGTGTGGCGCGCGTCCACCGGCAGCATGCCGCTGTCGAACGGTTCGATCTCGGGATACAGCGTACGCATGGCGGCTCCTGCTCGAAAACGGTGCTTGAAAACTGGATTTTACCCGTGGATGGCGTGGCCCTGCGGCATCCGCCGTCGCCGTTTGCCCACGCCGGCTTCCGGCGCAGACATGGCTGGCGGCGCGCGCCTCAGCCAGCCGGCCAACATCCCAGGCTGACCCGGTCGCGCGCTTCCAGGTCCTGGTAGGTCGCCACGGCAGCGAAGCCGGCATCCGCCAGCAGCGCGCGCACGCCCTCGCCCTGCTCCCAGCCGTGCTCCAGCAGCAGCCAGCCGCCCGGCAGCAGATGCGCCGATGCGCCGGCGACGATCAGCCGAATGTCGTCCAGGCCGTCGGCGCCGGATGCCAGTGCGCTGGCCGGTTCGTAGCGCAGGTCGCCCTGCGCCAGGTGCGGATCGCCGGCGGCGATGTAGGGCGGGTTGCTGGCGATCAGGTCGAAGCGCTGACCGGCCAGCGGCGCCAGCCAGGGGCCGTGGGCGAAACGGACGTTGTGCAGGCCGTGCGTGCGCGCATTGGCTTGCGCCACCGCCAGCGCCGCGTCGCTCAGGTCGGTGGCCAGCACCTGCGCCTGCGGCCGTTCGCTGGCCAGCGCCAGCGCGATCGCGCCGCTGCCGGTGCCCAGGTCGGCGGCGCGGCGGCCCGGCGCCGTGTCCAGCCGCTCCAGCGCCAGTTCCACCAGGCGCTCGGTGTCCACGCGCGGGATCAGCGTGGCTGGGCCGACCGCCAGGTCCAGGGTCCAGAAGCCGCGCCGGCCGGTCAGGTAGGCCACCGGTTCGCCCTGCGCGCGCCGCGCCAGCAGTTCGCCGAAGCGCTGCGTGGCGATCTCCGGCAACGGATCGCGGGCGTGCGCGAACAGCCAGGCACGGTCGCGCTGCAGGGCGTGGATCAACAGGGCTTCGGCGTCGGCGCGGTCGATCTGCGCGCAGGCCGCGCGCAGCAGGGACTCGGGGGTGGGGGCGTTCATCGGCGTCACGATGCCGCAGCGGCCTGGAAAAGCCAACGTGGTAGAACCATCGCACGGTGTACCTACACCGCAGTGCAGCAAAGAGCCAGACTTGAATAGCGATAGGCCAAACCTATCTATTCAATTCCATCAATCGATTTGAGATATCTATCGACCCCTCCTATGATGAGCCTCGTTCTATCCCCCGCTCCCCTTCGCAACCACGAGGAAACTCCATGTCTCTGATCAACACCCAGGTCCAGCCGTTCAAGGCCAACGCTTACAGGAACGGCGAATTCATCGAAGTCACCGACGCGGACCTGAAGGGCAAGTGGTCGGTGCTGATCTTCATGCCGGCTGCCTTCACCTTCAACTGCCCCACCGAAGTGGAAGACGCCGCCGACAACTACGCCGAGTTCCAGAAGATCGGCGCCGAGGTCTACATCGTCACCACCGACACCCATTTCTCGCACAAGGTGTGGCACGAGACCTCGCCGGCCGTCGGCAAGGCGCAGTTCCCGCTGGTCGGCGACCCGACCCATCAGCTGACCCGCGCGTTCGGCGTGCACATCGACGAGGAAGGCCTGGCCCTGCGCGGCACCTTCGTGATCAACCCGGAAGGCGTGATCAAGACCCTGGAAATCCACGACAACGCGATCGCCCGCGACGTCACCGAGACCCTGCGCAAGCTCAAGGCCGCGCAGTTCGTCGCCTCGCATCCGGGCGAAGTGTGCCCGGCCAAGTGGAAGGAAGGCGAAAAGACCCTGAAGCCGTCGCTGGATCTGGTCGGCAAGATCTAAGCCGCGCCGCACTCCCATCTCCGCCGCTTCGGCGGGGGTGGGGGTGAACCGCAGCCCGCGTCGCGGTCGCCACGCCCGCCTCACGCCAGCCACCCGGCAGCGAGCGCCGGCTGCGGTTCACCCCTCCTCCCAATTCTTACGGCGGTCTGCCCCTGCGGCAGCGACGCCTTCCCTTCGTTTTGCCCATCGTCAGGAGTCCGCCATGTTGGATGCCGATCTGAAAACCCAGTTGAAGGCTTACCTGGAGCGGGTCGTTCGGCCCATCCACATCACCGCGTCGGTGGACGACGGCGCCAAGTCGCGCGAGATGCTCGACCTGCTCGAGGATCTGGTGCTGCTGTCGGACCAGATCAGCCTGGACGTGCACCGCGACAGCGCCGAACGCACCCCGTCGTTCGCGCTGGGCAGCCCCGGCCACGACATCCACCTGCGCTTCGCCGGGCTGCCGCTGGGCCACGAGTTCACCTCGCTGGTGCTGGCGCTGCTGCAGGTCGGCGGGCATCCGTCCAAGGCCACCGCCGAGGTCATCGAGCAGGTCCGCAACCTGCCCGGCGAGTACGTGTTCGAAACCTATTTCTCGCTGTCCTGCCAGAACTGCCCGGACGTGGTGCAGGCGCTGAACCTGGCCGCGGTGCTGAACCCGAACATCCAGCACGTGGCGATCGACGGCGCGCTGTTCCAGGACGAGGTGGAGGCGCGGCAGATCATGTCGGTGCCCACCGTGTACCTCAACGGCGAAGTGTTCGACCAGGGCCGCATGAGCCTGGAGCAGATCGTGGCCAAGCTCGATACCGGCGCGGCCAAGCGCGACGCGGCCAACATCGCGGCCAAGGCGCCGTTCGACGTGCTGGTGATCGGCGGCGGCCCGGCCGGCGCGGCGGCGGCGATCTATGCGGCGCGCAAGGGCATCCGCACCGGCGTGGCGGCCGAGCGCTTCGGCGGCCAGGTGCTGGACACCATGGCGATCGAGAACTTCATTTCGGTGCAGGAGACCGAAGGCCCGAAGATGGCCGCGGCGCTGGAGCAGCACGTGCGCCAGTACGACGTGGACATCATGAACCTGCAGCGCGCCGAGCAGCTGATTCCGGCCGGCGCCGACGGCCTGGTCGAGATCAGGCTGGCCAACGGCGCGTCGCTGAAGAGCCGCAGCGTGATCCTGTCCACCGGCGCGCGCTGGCGGCAGATGAACGTGCCCGGCGAGGACCAGTACCGCAACAAGGGCGTGGCCTATTGCCCGCACTGCGACGGCCCGCTGTTCAAGGGCAAGCGCGTGGCGGTGATCGGCGGCGGCAACTCCGGCGTGGAAGCGGCGATCGACCTGGCCGGCATCGTCAGCCACGTCACCCTGGTCGAGTTCGACGCCAAGCTGCGCGCCGACGAAGTCCTGCAGCGCAAGCTGCGCAGCCTGGGCAACGTGGACATCCTCGTCAACGCGCAGAGCACTGAGGTGCTGGGCGACGGCAGCAAGGTCACCGGGCTGGTCTACAAGGACCGCGTCGGCGGCGACGTCCACCGCGTGGCGCTGGAAGGCATCTTCGTGCAGATCGGCCTGCTGCCCAATACCGAGTGGCTGCAGGGCACGGTGGCGCTGTCGCCGCGCGGCGAGATCGTGGTCGACGACCGCGGCCAGACCTCGCTGCCCGGCGTGTTCGCCGCCGGCGACGCCACCACGGTGCCGTACAAGCAGATCATCATCGCCATGGGCGAAGGCTCCAAGGCGGCGCTGAGCGCGTTCGACCACCTGATCCGCAGCAGCGCGCCGGTCGGCAGTTCGGTCGCCGAAGCGGCCTGATGCGCGACCGCCCCGCGCCGCGAGCCGGCGCGGGGCCTATGCTGTCCCGGGGGGCGACTGGCCCCACGCCGCGCCGAGCGCACCGCCAAGGAACCTGCCGATGAACCTGCGTGATCTGAAATACCTGGTGGCGCTGGCCGATCACAAGCATTTCGGACGCGCCGCGGCGGCCTGTTTCGTCAGCCAGCCGACGCTGTCCACGCAGATCAAGAAGCTGGAGGACGAACTGGGCGTGCCGCTGGTCGAGCGTGCGCCGCGCAAGGTCATGCTGACCCCGGCCGGGCGCGAGGCGGCCAGCCGCGCGCGCGGCATCGTCGCCGAGATCGAGCAGATGAAGGAAGCGGCGCGGCGCAGCCAGGATCCGGAAGCGGGCACGGTGCGCCTGGGCATCTTCCCGACGCTGGGCCCGTACCTGCTGCCGCACGTGATTCCGGCCATCCGCGAGCGCTTCCCGCAACTGGAACTGCTGCTGATCGAGGAAAAGAGCGACGTGCTGCTGAACCGCCTGCGCGAAGGCCGGCTCGACGCGGCGCTGCTGGCGCTGCCGCTGCACGACGACCAGTTGCATACCGAATTCCTGTTCGAGGAACCGTTCGTGCTGGCGGTGCCGGAAAACCATCCGCTGGCCCAGCGCGATTCGTTGAGCCTGAGCGAACTGCACCAGCAGCGGCTGCTGTTGCTGGAGGACGGCCACTGCCTGCGCGAGCAGGCGCTGGACGTGTGCCACCTGTCCGGCGCGCTGGAAAAAGCCGAATTCCAGGCCACCAGCCTGGAAACGCTGCGGCAGATGGTGGCCGCCAACGTGGGCGTGACCCTGCTACCCTTGCTTGCCGTGCAACCGCCGGTGGCCACCTCGTCCAATATCCACCTGCTGCGCTTCGACGACGCCTCCGGCCCGAGCCGGCGCATCGCGATGCTGTGGCGCCGCAGTTCGGCGATGAGCGATTTCCTGGAGCAGTTGGCGCGACTGTTCAAGGCGCTGCCCGAGGCGCTGCTGTCGGTCAAGGCCGCGCCGAGCGTGGTCGTCCCCGCCGCCGCGGCGCCGCCACGCGTCGCAGCCATCTGAGCGCGTCGCGGCGCCGTTGGCGCGCCGCGCCCGGGCGACGCTAACGCCCGGTTTACAGCCGACGGTGCGACAATCCCGCCCTTATCTAGGTTAAGGAATGCGGATGACGTCTATTGGAACCGTGCTCGGCCGCCATCGCAACAATGCGACGCTGTCGATCCTGGTCATGCTGTTCGGCGTGGCGTTGCTGGCCTGTGGCGTGCTGCTGTTCGCGGTGCGCGACAAGGTCGCGCCGGAATCGGCGCAGACGCTGCAATGGATCATGCTCGGCCTGGCGCTGGTCGGCGTGTTGACCCTTCTGCTGGGCTGGGCGATCCGCCGCGGCGGCTGGGAACAGGGCGAGCTGGGCGTGCGCCAGTTCCCCGAGCGCAGCGACGGCACCTATCTCTATCGCGACATCGTCGAGACCTGCCAGTTCTACCGCGCCGGCCTGTCGGTCAACCTGGGCTGGCGGCGCGAAGGCCAGGAACAGTGGCAGGCGGCCAACGGCAACATCGGCGGCTACTACAAGTTCCTCGACCGCTTCATGCACGGCTACCTGCAGGCGCGCGTGCCGGTGCTGCTGGCCAGTCTCGATGCCGGGCAGACGGTGAGCTTCCGCATGGTCACCACCGCCGGCGCGATCCGCCGCGAATTCGCGGTCAACATGAAGGGTTTCACCCGCGGCCCGATCCAGACAGTGCAGCTGAGCCGCGCGCGTATCGCCTTCGCCGACAACGAGATCCGCATCGACGACATCGTCGCCATGGACGTGTCGGCATGGACCTCGCGCCTGCAGTTCCAACTGCGCGGCGGCAGCAAGGTCAGCGTCAGCTACACCGCCTTGTTCGACGGCCCGCTGCTGCTGGCGGTGCTGGAACACCTGCTGCCGGCGCAGCCGCACGTTCCTGCTGGCTGAGCGCGGCCATCGGCCATGCGGCCGGTGCCACGCAACAGCCAGCGCCATCCGGGCGGCGCCTTGCAGCGCCGCCTTTTTCTTGACCCAAGGAGTCTGTCATGTCCTCGCAACCGCAAAGCGGCCTGCCCCCTTCGTTGATCGTGTCCAGCCACGACCTGGCCCGTCTGGAGGCCTTGCTCGAATCCCCCGCATTGCAGCAGCACCCGGCCGCGCTCGCGCTGGGCGCAGAACTCGGCCGCGCCACCGTGGTGCCGCCCGACCAGATTCCCGCCGGCATCGTCAGCATGCACTCGCGCGTGGAATGCGAAGACGAACTGCACGGCGAACGCCACCAATTGACCCTGGTCTACCCGCACGAAGCCGATGCCGCGCAAGGCCGCATTTCAGTGCTGGCACCAGTCGGCAGCGCCCTGCTCGGCCTGGCCGTGGGCCAGTCGATCGACTGGCAGGCCCCCGGCGGACGCGCGCTGCGCCTGCGCGTGCTCGCGGTGCAGGCCGCAAGCGACTTCGCGCCCGCGGCGGGTTAACGTGCGCGGGCTTATCCTTCATTCCATCCGTTCCGAGACCTATCGATGATGTCTTCCGCTCCTTCCAAGCTGGCCCAGCTGCGCGAGCTGTCCGTGGTCGTGGCCGATACCGGCGACTACGATGCGATCAAGCGGCTCAAGCCGGTCGACTGCACCACCAATCCGACCCTGGTGAAGAAAGCCCTGGACCTGCCGGTCTATGCCGAGCTGATCGACGAGGCGCTGGCCTGGGCGCGCAGCCAGGGCGGCGACCGCGCCGCCCTGGTCGACGAGATCGCCGACCGCCTGACCATCGGCGTGGGCAGCAGGCTCAGCGCGCTGGTGCCCGGGCGCGTGTCCACCGAGGTGGACGCCGACCTGGCCCACGACACCGCCGCGACCATCGCCAAGGCGCACAAGTTCATCGCCATGTACGCCGAGCGCGGCGTGGCCAAGGACAAGATCCTGATCAAGGTCGCCGCGACCTGGGAAGGCATCGAGGCCGCGCGCCAGCTGCAGAAGGATGGCATCGACTGCAACCTGACGCTGATCTTCAACCGCACCCAGGCGCTGGCCTGCGCCGAGGCCGGGGTGTTCCTGATCTCGCCGTTCGTCGGCCGCATCCTGGACTGGTACGTGGCCAACGGGCAGACCCCGGCCAGCATCGACGAGGACCCGGGCGTGCAGTTCGTGCGCGGCGTGTACGCCGAGTTCAAGCGCCGCGGTTCGCAGACGGTGGTGATGGGCGCCTCGTTCCGCTCCACCGCGCAGATCGAGGCGCTGGCCGGCTGCGACCGCCTGACCATCTCGCCGGAGCTGCTGGAAAAGCTCGACGCCGACCATGGCGAGCTGCCGCGCAAGCTCTCGCCCGGCCAGGCCGACGGCGCGCAGATCGCGCCGATCGATGCCAAGCAGTTCGCCGCCGACCTGGCCGCCGATCCGATGGCGACCGAGAAACTGGCCAGCGGCATCGACACCTTCGCCAAGGACCTGCAGGCGCTGCGCGACACGATCCGGCACAAGCTGGCGGCGTAGCCGTCTGCGTCCCAGGCACGAGCCCTTGGACAACGTCGCGCGCTTGCACGCGACGTTTTGACCATATTGACCGGGCGTTGCGTAGCTAACATATTGAACCGAGTTGGCCTGGTCTCATCCCGTGAGAAGGACTCATGGTCTGTTGGAGCAACCGACAGCGGAGTCCGACATGACACTTACTCAGATCATCAGCTATTACGGCAGCATCCCCGGCGTTGCCGGAGCTGTCGGAGCTTTGGTGATCCTCTTTCTCAAATGGAGAATGGGTTTTCTCAGGCATTCTGTGAAACGCACGCAACGCCTCTACGCTCTAACTCGCAAAGGCGCTTGGCGAAACGCGGACGCCCCCGCGCTCCAGATCGCTATCAGCAATGCAATCGGCGGCAACCTGAGCGCCGACCAGATCAGAATCGCGCTAGAGCGCAGCGATGCCACCCGGGTACTGGGCCACTGCAAAATGGCGAAAGGCATGGTCGGCGTATCAGAAGACAAGCTAAACTTCGTGCCAAAGGGACGCTGGAAAGCTGCGAAACATTACAGAATCGCAGCGGCCGCACTTTACGCAGCAGCATTCACTTCATGGCCAGTTGCGTCCTTGGTTTTCACGCTCTTCGAACCTTCGAAGCAACTTGCAGTGGGAGTAGTAGCGTCGCTGGTGATCGCAACGCCGTTCTTCACATGGCTATCTGCGTGCTCGGAAGCTGCCTATCAGTTGACGCACGATTTCGATCGGTGCTATCCAACATTTCAGCCGCCAGCTAAAACACCAGCCATCGTTAAGCCGCGCATCAAAGAATCAGCTCCAAACACTCGGACTATGAAAGAAAAGTCAGAATCTGCAAAAGCAGATCCTGATTCTCAGGACTGAACCTTCATCTCAGATGTTCAGGCCTCCAGCCCCAGCGGGCAGCTGACCCCGGTGCCGCCCAATCCGCAGTAGCCGCCCGGATTCTTGGCCAGGTACTGCTGGTGCTCGTCCTCGGCGTAGTAGAACGGCGGCGCCGGGAACAGGATCTCGGTGGTGATCTCGCCGTAGCCGGCCGCGCGCAGGCGCTGCTGGTAGGCGTCGCGGCTGGCGATGGCCGCGTCGTACTGCGCCTGGGTGCTGCAGTAGATCGCCGAGCGGTACTGGGTGCCGGTGTCGTTGCCCTGGCGCATGCCCTGGGTCGGATCGTGGCTTTCCCAGAAGGTCTGCAGCACCTGCTCGAAGCTCACCGCCTGCGGATCGAATACCACCAGCACCGCCTCGGTGTGGCCGGTCTGGCCGGAGCACACTTCCCGGTAGGTGGCGTTGGGCGT
This sequence comes from Xanthomonas campestris pv. phormiicola, assembly GCA_025666215.1. Lineage (NCBI taxonomy): Bacteria > Pseudomonadati > Pseudomonadota > Gammaproteobacteria > Lysobacterales > Lysobacteraceae > Xanthomonas > Xanthomonas campestris. The sequence continues at coordinate 4,133,832 of CP102593.1, forward strand.
CTGCCCGCCGGCGTAGCCGACCGCGGTGCTGAACACCCCCGGCAGCGTCCAGAACTTGCGCTCGGCGCCCCAGAAGCAGCCCAGGCCGAACTGCACCTGTTGCAGGCCGGCGAACGCGTCGCGCAGCGGGTGGCCATTGACGAAATGGCGGTTGTGCAGCGGCAGCGGCTCCGCGCGGCCGGGCAGGCTTTCGCCCGGGCGCGGCAGGCGCTGCTTGAAGGCACCGATTCCCAACATGGCGCGGACTCCTGGCATCGAAAGGGATGCCTCCTGGATGGCGCTGCCGGCACCGGCTTTCAAGGTGCGCGTGGCGCTGGGCCGCCATGGACCCAGGCCACGCGCCCGCCAGGTCAATGCGCCGCGGCCTTGCTGCCGCCGCCCACCACTTCCGGCATCGCCGAGCTGTGGTGGTTGATGATCAGCCAGCGGCCGTCGCGTTTCTCGTAGACGAAGGTGTAGCGCGCCTGCACCTGGCGGGTGCTGCCGTCCGGATTGGTCAGGGTGAAGGTGTAGACGCCGGCATCGACCGCGCTGTCGTCGTCGAGCAGCCGCACCTGGCGGTAGTTGATGACGCCTTGCGGCTTGGCCGCCAGGAAGTGGTCGAAGTAGTCCTTGATCTCGGCGCGGCTGGCGCGGACCTGGTTGGACACGGTCGGCAGCAACACGCCGTCGCGGGCATACAGGTCGGCGACGCGGTCGGCGTTGCCGGTGGCCAGCGCCGCGTTCCAGCGGTCGAACAGGCCGGCGATCTCGCGCTCCTCGCCGGCGGCCGGCAGCGACGGCCGGGCATCGTAGTGCATCGCCGGGGCCGCCAGCGCGGCGGTGGCGGACAGGCTCAGGACCAGGGTGAACAGGATGCGACGCATGGTGGATCTCCGCTGTGGATGAGGGAATGCCGTCTTGGGGCGAAGCCAGTATTGGCGGCCGCGGCTTGCGCAAAATCCGCTGGGCGGCATATCCTTTAATATGCCGATCGGCATAGTGGAGAGCGTCATGCAAACCCCTCTCAATGCGGGCCAATGGCGGCAGGCGCTGCGCCGCGAAGCGGCCGACAGCGCGCGCTGGCAGGCCGTGGCCGACGCCGCCGACGCGGTGAGCCGCGCCAGCGGCGCCGAGCAGGCCGGGGCCGACGCGCTGCGTCTGGCGCGGGAGCTGGTGGATGCGCCGCACGCGGCGGTACTGGCGCTGCGCGGCAGCCGCAGCCTGGTGCTGGCCAGCCATGGCGACGCGCTGCCGCCAGGCGCCAGCGTCGCCAGCGACGGCCCGGCGCTGTCCTGGCACCTGTCCGCGCGCACGGGCGAAGCGGCCGAGCTGTGCGTGCCGATCGCCGCGCTGGGCGCCACGCTGGGCACGCTGTGCCTGGGCTGGAACGCGCGCATGGCGCCGGCACCGGGCGACGTGCAGGCGATCGCCACCATCGCCGCGCTGCTGGCGCCGGCGGTGGCCGAACCGGCGCGTGCGCCGCGGCGCCGCAAGCCGGCGCAACCGGACCGGCTCGGCGCGCTCAGCGCGCGCGAACGGCAGGTGCTGGCGCTGCTGCCGCGTGGCCTGACCAACGCCGGGCTGGGCGCGGAACTGGGCATTTCCGCCGGCACCGCCAAGGTCCACGTGGAGCGCATCCTGCAGAAGCTGCAGGTGTCCGATCGCACCCAGGCGGCGGTGTATGCGGTGCAGGCGGGGATGGCGCTGTGAGCGCCGCCACGCTGCGCTGGAACGACTGGCCGCTGACCCGCAAGAGCCTGGCGGTGGTCGCGCTGCCGCTGTTGCTGCTGCTGGCGGCATTGGTGGCGATCTACAGCGTGGAACGGCAGAACATCGCCGCCGAGAACGACGTGCGCCAGACCCTGGAGGTGCTCAGCGACCTGTACGAGGCGCATGCGCTGCTGGCCGAGACCGCGGCCGGCGTGCGCGGCTACCGGCTGGTGCGGCAGGACGCGTTCCTGACCCCGTACCGCGACGCCGAGCCGCGCCTGCAGACCGTGGTGCAGCGCCTGGCGCAACGCATCACCGATCCGCAGCAGGCGCAGCGCTTCGCCCGCATCCAGCCGCTGTTCGCGGAGAAGATGCAGGGCTGGCGCCGGCTGCTGGCGCCGGACCTGAGCCGCGAGGAAGAAATCCGCCAGCTCAGCGAGGGCAAGGTCAAGCTCGACATCCTGCGCGCCGAACTGCGCGAGCTGCGCAACTACGAGACCGCGCAGTTGCAGGTCCGCACCGCCAAGGCGCAGGCGCTGCGCCAGCGCAACCTGCTGATCACCCTGTGCGCGGCGATGCTGGGCGGCCTCGGCGCGGTGTTCGCGGTGGCCTGGTTCGCCTCGTCGCTGTCGCGGCGGCTGCGCGTGCTGTCGGCCAATGCCGACCGCCTGGGCGAAGGCCTGCCGCTGGCGCCGCAACTGCGCACCGGCGACGAACTGGGCCAGGTCGCGCAACGCCTGGACCAGGCCAGCACCCTGCTCGCCGCGCGTGCCGCCGAGGCGCAGTCGGCGCGGCGCGAGGCCGAGGCCGCCAACCGTGCCAAGACCGAGTTCATGTCGCGCAGCAGCCACGAGCTGCGCACCCCGCTCAACGCCATCCTCGGCTATGCGCAGGTGCTGGAAATGGACCTGCCCGGCGCCGCGCAGCGCGGCCAGCTGCAGCACATCCTCGGTGCCGGGCGACACCTGCTCGGGCTGATCACCGAACTGCTGGACATCGCCCGCATCGAGGCCGACCAACTCGACCTGAGCCTGCAGCCGGTCCCGGTGCGCACGGCGGTCGAGGAAGCGCTGGGCCTGGTCGCGCCGGAGGCGAACACCCGCGGCATCGTCCTGCAACCGCTGCAGATCCCGCCGGCCTGGACCGTGCGCGCCGATCCGCAGCGCCTGCGCCAGGTGCTGATCAACCTGCTGTCGAACGCGATCAAGTTCAACCGCCCCGACGGCACGGTGTGGGTGAGCGCCGAGCGGCAGGGCGAGTTCCTGGGCATCGCCGTGCACGACCGGGGCCACGGCCTGTCGACCGAGCAGGTGCAGCGGCTGTTCACTCCGTTCGAGCGGCTGGGCGCGGAGCGCTCGGCGATCGAAGGCACCGGCCTGGGCCTGGCGTTGAGCAAGCGCCTGACCGAAGCGATGGGCGGGCGCATCGTGGTGGAAAGCAGCCCGGAGGGTTCGCGGTTCTGGATCGCGCTGCCGCTGGATCGGCCCGCCGACGCGCCGGCGCCGCATCCGGCGATCGCCGCGACGGCGGCCGGCGATGGCCAGCGCAGCGTGCTCAGCGTCGAGGACAATCCCTCCAACCAGGCGCTGATCCGCACCCTGGCCGAGCGCCGCCCGCACTGGCGCCTGCACGAGGCGGCGACGCTGGCGCAGGCGCGCGCGCAGTTGCAACAGGCCCGCCCCGACCTGATCCTGCTCGACCTGCACCTGAGCGACGGCAACGGCGAGGACCTGCTGCGGCAACTGCGCGAGCAGCCGCACACCGCGGCGATCCCGGTGGTGGTGGTCAGCGCCGACGCGACGCCCGCCACGCTGGCGCGGGTGCAGGGCGACAACGTACGCGCCTACCTGACCAAACCGCTGGACGTGGCCGAATTCTTCACCGTTCTGGACCGACACCTCGCATGACCCGCAACGATGTCCTCGCCTCGCGCATCCTGATCGTCGACGACGAACCGGCCAACGTCCGCCTGCTCGAAGACCTGCTGCAGCGCGAAGGCTTCCAGCAGGTGGTGGCGACCACCGATCCGCAACGCGTGCTGGGCCTGGTCTCGGCGTTCGCGCCGGACCTGATCCTGCTCGACCTGATGATGCCGGAGCTGGACGGCTACGCGATCCTGGAGCAGCTGTCGCGGCTGGCCGGCGCGTCCAGCTTCCTGCCGGTGATCGTGCTCACCGCCGACCCCAGCCGCAGCGCGCGCCACCGCGCGCTCGGCCTGGGCGCCAAGGACTTCCTGACCAAGCCGCTGGACACCTTCGAAGTCGCGCTGCGGGTCTGGAACGTGGCCGAGACCACGGTGCTGTTCAAGCGCCTGCGCGCGCTGGCCGATCCGGAAGCCGCCCCACCAGGCTGGCGCGCCGATTGATTGAAGGCCGGGATTGGGGATTCGGGATTGGGGATTCGCAAGAGCCGCAGGCCTGCTTTTTCGAATCTCCAATCCCGAATCCCCAATCCCGGCCCCAAACCTACATCGCCCGCGTGACCTGGCCGCCCAGGCCCAGTGCCGTGAGCACTTCCTGCGCCTTCTCCAGCAGTTCGTCGGCCACGCAGACCTGCACCACGCCGAACGGCAGTTCACCGGCGCCGCCGAGCAGCGCCTCGCCGAACACGAACGCGGTGATGCCGGCATCCTCCAGCGCGTGCTTGGCCAGGTGCGCGTCGATCAGGTGCTGGGCACGATAGGCGATCTGCATGGCCCGCCCTCAGCCGCGCACGGCGACTTCGGCGGCCGCGCCGGCGCGCCATTCGCGCATCGCCGGCAAGGCCTCCAGCGCCGCCATGTACTGCGCGGCCTGCGCCGGCACCTCCACCCCGTAGCCGGCGAAACGCAGCGCCACCGGCGCGAACATCGCATCGACGATGCCGAAGTCGCCGCACAGGAACGCCCCGCCGCCGCCCTGGGTCTCGCGCAGCGTCGCCCACAGCTGCACGATGCGCGCGATATCGGCCCGCGCCTCGGCGTCCCAGCGCTCGCCGTCGGGCTGGCGGCAGGCCTGCATCGGCAGCTGCCGGCGCAGCGCCAGGAACCCGGAATGCATCTCGCAGGCCGCCGCCCGCGCCTGCGCGCGCACCTCCAGCGCCACCGGCCAGCCGCGGCCGCCCAGCCAGCGCTCGTTGGCGTACTCGCAGATCGCCAGCGAATCCCAGATCTGCAACTCGCCGTCCCACAGCGCCGGCACCCGCCCGGTCGGCGAATAGGCGCCGATGCGCGCGGCGAACTCCGGCGTATCCAGCGGCAGCGGCACCTCCTCGAACGGTACGTCGAAGTGGCGCAGCAGCAGCCACGGCCGCAGCGACCACGAAGACAGGTTCTTGTCGCCGATGACCAGACGGGGAAGCGGCATGACGCGATCTCGGACGTGGACAGACCCGCAGCGTACGCGGCGGGGCGGCCAGCGGCCAGCTCGGCTAAACTTGCGCTTTACTTTCTGCTGAAGCGCGCATGTCCGAGACCCCCGCCACCGACGCCACCGCCCCGGCCGAGAAGAAAGACTTCATCCGCCAGATCGTCCGCGAGGACCTGGCCAGCGGCAAGCACGCGGCCGTGCGCACCCGCTTCCCGCCCGAACCCAACGGCTACCTGCACATCGGCCACGCCAAGGCGATCTGCCTGGATTTCGGCATCGCCGCCGAGTTCGCCGGACGCTGCAACCTGCGCTTCGACGACACCAACCCGGCCAAGGAAGACCCCGAGTTCGTCGCCGCGATCCAGGACGACGTGCGCTGGCTGGGCTTCGACTGGGCCGAACTGCGCCACGCCTCGGACTACTTCGAGGTGTATTACCTGGCCGCGGAGAAGCTCATCGCCGACGGCCACGCCTTCGTCTGCGACCTGACCGCCGAGCAGGTGCGCGACTACCGCGGCACGCTCACCGAACCGGGCCGCAATTCGCCCTACCGCGAGCGCAGCGTCGAGGAGAACCTGGACCTGTTCCGGCGCATGCGCGCCGGCGAGTTCCCCGACGGCGCGCGCACCCTGCGCGCAAAGATCGACATGGCCAGCGGCAACATCAACCTGCGCGATCCGGCCTTGTACCGGATCAAGCACGTCGAGCACCAGAACACCGGCAACGTCTGGCCGATCTACCCGATGTACGACTTCGCGCATTCGCTGGGCGATGCGGTGGAAGGCATCACCCACTCGCTGTGCACGCTGGAATTCGAAGACCACCGCCCGCTGTACGACTGGTGCGTGGACAAGGTCGACCTGGCCGGCCATCCGGAGCTGCTGCAGCCGCTGCTGGACAAGGGCCTGCCGCGCGAGGCGGCCAAGCCGCGGCAGATCGAGTTCTCGCGCCTGAACATCAACTACACGGTGATGAGCAAGCGCAAGCTGACCCAGCTGGTGGCCGAGCAGCTGGTCGACGGCTGGGACGACCCGCGCATGTACACCCTGCAGGGCCTGCGCCGCCGCGGCTACACCCCGGCGGCGCTGCGCCTGCTGGTGGACCGGGTCGGCATCAGCAAGCAGAACTCGGTGATCGATTTCTCGGTACTGGAAGGCTGCCTGCGCGAGGACCTGGATGCCGCCGCGCCGCGGCGCATGGCGGTGATCGAGCCGCTCAAGCTGGTGCTGGGCAATCTGCCGGAAGGCCACAGCGAGACGCTGCGCTTCTCCAACCATCCCAAGGACGAATCCTTCGGCACGCGCGAGGTGCCATTCTCGCGCGAACTGTGGATCGAGCGCGAGGATTTCGCCGAAGTCCCGCCCAAGGGCTGGAAGCGGCTGGTGCCGGGCGGCGAAGTGCGCCTGCGCGGCGCCGGCATCGCCCGCGTCGACGAGGTGGTCAAGAACGCCGCCGGCGAGATCGTCGAGCTGCGCGGCTGGCTGGATCCGGAGTCGCGCCCCGGCATGGAAGGCGCCAACCGCAAGGTCAAGGGCACCATCCACTGGGTCAGCGCGGCGCATGCGCTGGAGGCGGAGATCCGCCTGTACGACCGCCTGTTCTCGGTGGAGAAGCCCGACGACGAGTCCGACGGCAAGACCTACCGCGACCATCTGAACCCGGCGTCCAAGCGCAGCGTGCGCGGCTACGTCGAGCCGGCCGCCGCACAGGCCGCGCCGGAGCAGGCGTTCCAGTTCGAGCGCAGCGGCTATTTCGTCGCCGACCGCTACGACCACAGCGCGGCCACGCCGGTGTTCAACCGCAGCGTGACCCTGCGCGACACCTGGAGCAGCGGCCAGGGCGCAGCCTGACGCAACCGCGCCTCGCCGCGCCGACCGTTTCGCGGGGTCGGCCGGCGCGCGGCGCGCAACCGCCGCATCGCTGACGCGGTTTCCGGCATGCGGCGCCCGACCGCATGCAGTGCCGCGACGGCCGCCTCGCACCGTCGCTGCCAGCGCCGCGCTTTCCAATGGCATCGCCAGCGCGTTAGCGTAGCGCCCATGTCGCCCGCCCCCACCCTGAGCCTGCGCAGCTACGGCCGCGATGGCCATGCCCACCAGCACGCGCATGTGCAGATCGTGCTGCCGCTGCGTGGCGAACTGGAGATGGAGGTCGGCGGACGCGGCAGCCGCCTGGATGCGTTCCGTGGCGCCGTCGTCGCGCCGCACACGCGGCATGCGCAGTCGGCAGAAGGCGACAACCGCTTCCTGGTGCTGGACTGCGCGACGGCGACCTTCGACGACGACGCACTGGAGCGCCTGCAGCGCGTTCCCTTCATCGACCTGCCGCCGCAGTTGCAGCGTCTGCTGGCCACGCTCGACCCCGTCCAGGCCAGCGCCAGCGCCGAAGCCTGCGCAGCGCTGGCGCTGCGCCAGTTGTGCGCACAGCGCCGCGCCTGGACACGGCTGCAGGCGCTGTGCCGGCGCATCGAGGACGCCCCGGGCCAGCCATGGCCGGTGGAACGCATGGCGCAGGCCGCGCACCTGAGCGTGAGCCGCCTGCATGCGCTGTTCCGCGAAGCGCTCGGGCGCACGCCGCAGGCATGGCTGTCGGCGCGGCGACTGGACTGGGTGCGCCGGCAACTGGCGTACGGCGAGCGCCCGATCGCGCAACTGGCGCTGGACAGCGGCTACGCCGACCAGAGCGCGCTGACCCGCGCCCTGCGGCGTACGACCGGGCACACGCCCGCCGCCTATCGCCGCCGCCATCGGGCGACGGCCGCAACGCCGGACCAGTAGCCTGGGACAAGCCGGGGCGGCACGCGCAGGCCATGCTGGCGCCATTCGGAACGAAGCGACAGGACACGGCATGCGCAGGCGTTTATGGGCGGGAGTGGGCAGCGGCGTGGCGGCCGGCGCGTTGTGGGGACTGGTGTTCCTGGCGCCGCAGTTGCTCGCCGGGTTCTCGCCGCTGCAGCTGGCGGTGTCGCGCTACCTGGCCTACGGCGCGGTCGCCGCGCTGCTGCTGGCGCCGCGCTGGCGCACCGCCACCGGCGCGCTCGGGGCGCCGGAATGGTGGGCGCTGCTGCGGCTGAGCCTGCTCGGCAACATCGTCTACTACGTGTTGCTGGGCAGCGCGGTGCAATGGGCCGGCGGCGCGACCACCGCGCTGATCATCGGTCTGCTGCCGGCGGTGGTCACGGTGCTCGGTTCGCGCGCGGCCGGCGCGATGCAGTTGCGCCGGCTGGCCGCGCCGTGCGCGCTGTGCGTGCTCGGCGTGGCGCTGGTCGCAGCGCAGACGCTGGACGCCGCGCATCCCGCACAGACCAGCGTGGGCACGCGCGCGGCCGGGCTGGCGTGCGCGGTCGGCGCGCTGGCGTGCTGGGCGGCGTATTCGGTCAAGAACGCCGGCTGGCTCGCGCGCCGGCCCGAGATCTCCGGGCGCGACTGGTCGATGCTGACCGGCGTGGTCACCGGCGCATTGGCGCTGACCCTGGCGATCCCCGCGTTCGCGTTCGGCCACGGCCATGCGGCGGCGGACTGGGCGCGGTTCTGGGGCGTGGCGATCGTGCTGGGCGTGTTCGCCTCGGTGATCGGCAATGCCTGCTGGAACCACGCCAGCCGGCTGCTGCCGCTGACCCTGGTCGGGCAGATGATCGTGTTCGAAACCGTGTTCGCGCTGCTCTATGGTTTCCTGTGGGAGGCGCGCTGGCCCACGCCGCTGGAAACCCTGGCGATCGCCTGCCTGCTGGTCGGCGTGCTGTGGTGCGCTTGGTTGCATGCGCCACCGGAGGCGGAGGCCAGCCGCACCCCGGGTTAAGCCACGGCACCTAGACTAGGACCGCCATTCACCCGTCCCAGGAACCTTTGCCCATGTCTGCTGCCTTCCCTACCTCCTGTGCCGGCCTCGCGCTGCTCGCCCTCCTGGCCGGTTGCGACATGGCGCCGTCTTCCGCTCCGTCCCAACCCGCCGCTGCGGCGCCTGCGCCTGCGCCGGCAACGGCAGCGGCAGCGGCGCAAGGCAAGTGCGACAGCGTGCCGGACCACGCCTACGACCTTCCGGCCGCACGTTTCGACGAAACCGCACAACAGCTGGCGCATGGCACCGGCTGCGGCATCGTCTACGACGACCAGTCGCTGTCGCCGCTGCAGGTCAATGCGGTGAAGGGCCGGATCAGCATCCGCCAGGCGATCCACCAGGCCATCGACGGCACCGCGCTCCAGGTCAGGCAGGAAACCGCCGATACGATCGCCGTCGGCCGCCGCTGAGTTGCCGGCGCCGCGGCCATGCGCGTTAGGATGGCAGCGGTCTCTCGCACGGAAGGTCGCCATGTTCAGTCGTTTCGCGCTGTTGCTGTGCTGTCTGTGCCTGTTCGCCGGCACCCTCTTGTTCAGCGGATGCGCACGCAGCGAAGGCGCCAGGCCCGCCGCGCCCGGTTTGCCGGTGAAGGTGGACAGCAGTTGCCGCAGCGACGCCGACTGCGCGGTCAAGGACGTCGGCAACTGCTGCGGCGCGATGCCGGCCTGCGTCAACCGCGACAGTCCCACCGATCCGCAGGGCGTGATGGCGCAATGCCAGGCCAGCGGCCGCATGAGCGTGTGCGGCTCGCGCGCGATCAGCGGCTGCCAGTGCGTGGCCGGGCAATGCAGCGCCAAGGGCGCGCAAGCCGATACACTGCGCGACCCCCAGCCTGCCGAACCCGTCCGCTGATGCTCTACGCGCAAGTCCACCTCACCCTGCCCGCCTGGATCCACGAGGCGGTCGATCCGCAGGCCGTCTATCCCGGCGATGCCGACAAGGTGGCGCTGGCGGTGGAACTGTCGCGGCTGAACGTGGACGCCGGCAGCGGCGGTCCGTTCGGCGCGGCGGTGTTCGGCCCGGACCACCGCATCATCTCGGTCGGCGTGAACCGGGTGGTGCCGCAGACTACGTCGCTGGCGCACGCCGAGAACATGGCCTACATGCTCGCGCAGCAGCGCCTGCAGACGCCGCGGCTGAACGCGGTGCTGGCGCCGGTGACCCTGGCGACCTCGGCGCAGCCGTGCTGCCAATGCTATGGCGCGACCATCTGGGCCGGCATCGACCGGCTGCTGATCGGCGCCAGCGCCGAGGACGTGATGGCGCTGACCCCGTTCGACGAAGGCCCGCTGCCGGCGGACTGGATCGGCGAACTGGAGCGCCGCGGCATCGAGGTGGTGCGCGGCCTGCATCGCGACGCCGCCTGCGCGGTGCTGCGCCGCTACGGCGAGCTCGACAGCCCCCGCTACTGACCGCCGCCCGGCGAAGGCTTCGTCCATGTCCTCCCTGAACGGCCTGCTGTGCTACTGCCGGCAAGGCTTCGAGCCCGAACTGGCGGCCGAACTGAACGACCGCGCCGCGCGCGCCGACCTGCCGGCCTATGCGCGCACCGAGCGCAACAGCGGCTATGCGCTGCTGCTCTGCGAAACGGCCCTGCCGCCGCGCACGCTGCCATGGCGCGGGCTGATCTTCGCGCGGCAGAAACTGCGCCTGCTGGCCGAACTGCGCGAGCTGGATCCGGCCGACCGGATCGCGCCGATGCTGCAGGCGCTGGCCGGGCAAAGCCGCTTCGGCGACCTGTGGGTGGAGCACCCGGATTCGGACGAAGGCAAGCAGCTGTCCGGGCTGGCGCGCAGTTTCGGCAATGCGCTGCGCCCGGCGCTGCGCAAGGCCGGCCTGCTCAGCGACAAGCCGCAGCCGAAGCTGCCGCGCCTGCACGTGTGCTTCCTCGCCGGCACCCACGCCTTGCTGGCCGTCGCCGACAGCGACGACAGCGCGCCGTGGCCGCTGGGCATTCCGCGCCTGAAGCTGCTGTCGGAAGCGCCGTCGCGCTCGGCACTGAAGCTGGAAGAAGCGCTGCTGGCGCTGCTGGCGCCGGAAGAGCGCGAGGCGCTGCTCAAGCCCGGCATGCGCGCCGCCGACCTCGGCGCCGCGCCCGGCGGCTGGACCTGGGTACTGACCCGCCAGCACCTGCACGTGACCAGCGTCGACAACGGCCCGCTGCGCCAGCACGTGCTCGACAGCGGCCTGGTCGACCACCTGCGCGCCGACGGCTTCCACTGGAAGCCGCCGCAGGCGCTGGACTGGATGGTCTGCGACATGGTCGAGCAGCCGCGCCGCGTCGCCGAACTCATGGGCACCTGGTTCCGCGAAGGCTGGTGCCGGCACGCGATCTTCAACCTCAAGCTGCCGATGAAGAAGCGCTGGGACGAGACCCAGCTGTGCCTGGACCTGTTCGCCGAACGCGCCGAGCGGCCGCTGCAGATCCGCGCCAAGCAGCTGTACCACGACCGCGAAGAGATCACCGTGCTGGCGATGCCGGCCTGAGGCGCTGCGCCGGTCGTCGCGATACGGCTTCGATGCCAGGCGCACCGAGGTCCTAAGAGCATTCCAACTCGGATGCTTGCAGCTAGCGCGGTGTTGTGGGAGCGACTTCAGGGCACCTCTAATACCCTCGATTCTAAAAATTTCGCACTATGCGCATCAATGACTTGCGAGCGTTTTAGTCGAGTTTTTGGGGTTATTAGAGGTGCCCTGAAGTCGCTCCCACATAAGGAGAAACCCGCGCTGGCCTTCACCATCCCTTGGCCCGCAACCACCCGCACCCGCTACAGCACGATCCGCTTGCCGCCCTCGCGCGCCGAACGGTGGATCGCGTCGATCACGCGCATGTCGCGCAGGCCTTCCTCGCCCGGCGCGCGCAGCGGCGTACCGTCGAGGATCGCCAGCGCGTCCTCGTCCATCTGCAGCGCCTGCTGGTGGCGCACCGTCGCGTCGAACACACGCCCGTCGCTGGCGCGGCCGCGGATGCCGTCGTAGCTCTGGAACGGCGCCAGTTCGTACCAGCCGCGCTCGCACTCGGCGCGCAGCCGGTTCATGCTGCGGCCGAAGCTGGTGGCGCAGTCGGCGAGCACTTCGTGCGGGAATTCCAGCTTGAACTGCATGTGTTCGTCGACCTCGTCGAACAGCGCCGGCCGGTCGGTGGAGCGGGTGGCGCTGACCGCCAGCGGCTCGGCGCCGACCGTGTAGCGCGCCGCATTGAGCGGATACACGCCCATGTCGTACATCGCGCCGCCGCCGAACTGCGCGCGCAGCCGCCATGGCCGCTGCGCCGGATCGGTGTCGCGGTAGCCGTTGTAGCCGGCCTCGGCGCGCACCGTGCGCATCGCGCCGAACGGGCGCTCGCCGGCCAGCGCGATGATCCGCCGCGTGTTCGGCTCGTGTTGCATGCGGTAGCCGATGCTCAGCCGCACCTTGTTGCGCGCGCAGGCGGCGATCATCGACTGCGCCTCGTTGGCATGCATCGCCATCGGCTTCTCGCACCACACGTGCTTGCCGGCGGCCGCCGCGCGCAGGCTCAGCGGCGCATGCAGATGGGTCGGCGTGACCACGTAGACCACATCGATGTCGGGGTTGTCGGCGATGCGCTCCAGGTCGTCGTAGCTGTAGACGTTGCGATCGGGAATGCGGTAGCGCGCCTGCCACTGCGGAATCTTGTGCGGCGAGCCGGTGACGATGCCGGCCAGCCGGCAATGCCTGGTCAGCGCCAGGCCCGGCGCCAGGCGCGTGCTGGCGTAATCGCCCAATCCGACCAGCGCCACCCCCAGCGGCTTCTTCGGCTTGCCGCGCGGGGCCGCCAACAACGGCGATCCCAATAGGCCTGCGCCCGCCGCGGACAGGCCGGCGAGCAGCACACGGCGACGATTCGGCGAGGACAGCGACATGCGGATCTCCCTGATGGCCGGATACAACGTGCCGGAAACCTTAACGTATCCACCGCCCGGCGATGTGAGCGCTCTCCCGTCGCCGCCGGCACGTCTGGCACACTGCCCGGCCCTGCATTCGCACCGGATCGATCCATGTCCCCTCGTCTGTCCCTGCGTGCCGCTGCCGCTGCGGCTTTGCTGCTGGCTGGCGCATCCGCTGCGGCGCCCGCAGCGGACGCCGCGCTGTTCCGCGCCCGCGACCTGATCGGCGATGGCGTGTTCACCCACGGCATCGAAGGCCCGGCCAGCGGCCCGGACGGCGCGCTGTACGTGGTCAACTTCGGCCACGAGGGCAGCATCGGCCGGGTCAGCTTCGCCGCCGACGGCCGCGCGACGGCCGCGCTGTTCGTGGACCTGCCCGCAGGCAGCATCGGCAACGGCATCCGTTTCGACCATGCCGGGCGCATGTACGTGGCCGACTACGGCCAGCACCGCATCCTGCGCATCGCGCCGCACAGCAAGCGCATCGAGGTCTATGCCACGCTGCCCGGCGCGTTCCAGCCCAACGACATCGCCATCGCCGCGGACGGCACCCTGTACGCCAGCGACCCGGACTGGAAAGGCGAGGGCGGCCAGCTGTGGCGCATCGACCGCGACCGCAGCGCGCACCTGGTCGAAACCGGCATGGGCACCACCAACGGCATCGAGGTCAGCCCCGACGGCAAGCGCCTGTACGTCAACGAGAGCGTGCAGCGCAAGCTGTGGGTCTACGACCGCGCCGGCGACGGCACGCTGTCCAACAAGCGCCTGCTGCTGGCGTTCCCCGATTTCGGCCTGGACGGCATGCGCTGCGACGCCGACGGCAATCTGTACCTGGCCCGCTACGACGCCGGCAAGGTGCTGGTGCTCGATCCGGCCGGCCGGATCCTGCACGAGATCGCGACCAAGGGCCGCAAGCCCACCAACGTGGCCTTCGGCGGCAAGGACGGGCGCGACGTGTACGTGACCCTGCAGGACCGCGGCGCGATCGAGACCTTCCGCAGCGATCGCTCCGGACGCGAATACGGGCCTTAGTCCATACAATGGCGCTGGGATGCGCATCGCATCGCCGTCTCAGTCCGCGCAATCGGCGTCGGGCATCCTGCCTGCACTGACTGGAGAGCCGCGCACATGCAGCCGATCGAACTGAAAGACCCGGCCGGCTTCGCCGACGAATTCCTGCGCCTGACCCTGTTGCAGGGGTTCCAGTCGCTGACCAAGCGCGACCTGGAGTTGCTGATCTTCGTGTTGATGGAACGCGACGGCGCGATCTCGCGCAGCGACTCCAACAACGCGGTGGCGCTGCGCCTGCGGGTGACCCCGGCCAAGGTGAAGGGCCTGCGCCGCGACGGCTATGCGCGTTGGCGCGCGCTGGTGCCCGAAGACGGCGACGCGGCGCTGGAGCGCATCGTGGCCACCGTGCTCACCGAAGACAACCTGCGCGCCGGGGCCAAGCACGTCAGCGAACGCAGCAAGAAGGAAGGCTTCCTGGCGATCCGCATCGAGCATCCGGACGACCAGCAGCGCTTCGAGCAGGCCATCGTCGACGTCGGCGCGCTGCCGGTGTACGAGCGCAACCGCGACGTGGTCGCGGTGCGCTTCGACACCCTGCTCAAGATCGCCGAGCGCTGGGGCTACCTGCAGCCGGAGCCGGAGAAGGTGGTGCGCGAGCTGGAGAAGCTCACTCCCACCGCCGAGGAAGTGGCCGATCTGTTGAAGAAGGACGTGGCCAAGCTACGCTGGGAAGATGTGCGCCGCGCGCTCAACAGCCTCGGCGCCAAGGCCATCGCCAGCACCGCCGAGGGCGCACTGAAGGGACTGCTGAAACTGGCGTTCCCGTTCATCCCCGGCTGACGCTGCAACGCCGTTCCATCATGTCGAACCACCGGAGTCCGTTGTGTCCATGTACCGCCTTTCCTCCCTCGCCGCCTGCGTGCTTGCGGCCGCCATCGGCCCGGCCGCCGCGCAGAACCTCAACCCGACCTCGAGCGTCGTCACCGAGCCGTTGCGCGACGTGCCGAGCATCGTGCAGGCGCAGCCGCTGAGCAGCGGCGAGGTGACCCACCAGGTGCGGCTGGAGGTCCCGCACGGCCAGGCGCCGGTCACCGTGCGCACGGTCCAGCCCGACACCGTCGCCGGCAACTACCGCATCGACTTCGACGCGCTGGACAGCGACCACGACGGCTACATCAGCCGCAGCGAAGCGCAGGCCAGCCCGGCGCTGGCCGACGAATTCGACTCGCTGGACCCGCAACGCCGCGGGCGCCTGAGCCGCGAGCAGCTGGCCGGCTGGCTCAAGTAATTCGTCGCGCAGGGTCGGGTACCGCGTGCAGACCAGCCGCGTGTGAGCCGCGGACCGCAGCCGCGGCGAACGCGACCGACGCCACGGCCGGGGCTGAAGCCCCTCCTACAGTGCACCCATCCAACCAATCGCAAGTCCCTGTAGGAGCGGTTTCAACCGCGACGAACGAAGACATCCAGCTCCCCGGCTTCGGAAACAGTCGGGACTGAAGTCCCTCCCACAGTGCACCCAGCCGGTTCACCGCAAGTCTCTGTTGGACTTCAGTCGCGACGAGCGGACGCCTCGCGCTACCGGGGCCGATGCCCGCTGTGCCCGCACCGCTCCCGCAGGAGCGACCAACGCCTCTCGCCCCACCCCGGATCGCTACACCCCCGACGCGCGCTTCCAGAACCCGTGCATCAGCAGCGGCAGCTTGCCGGCCAGGCCCAGCAACGGGCCGCGCAGCAGGGTCAGGTGCATCTCGTCGTTGGAGAACAGCCGGTTGATCGCATCGAAGCCGTAGGCGGCCACGGTGTTGTCGCTGCGGCGGCCGCGCGCCCAGCGCGCCAGCCGGTGCGGCGCCGACCAGTCGACCCGCCGCGCCTGCGCCTGCCGCACCTGCGCGGCCAGCGCGGCGACGTCGCGCAGGCCGAGGTTGACGCCCTGCCCGGCCAGCGGATGCACCACGTGCGCGGCGTCGCCCAGCACCAGCAGGCGGCCGCGGTGGTAGTCCTCCACCAGTTGCCGGCACAGCGGGAAACCGAGCCGCGGCGACAGCGCGCGCACCGCGCCCAGCCGCGCGCCGAAGGCCTGGGTCAGCTCGGCGCCGAACGCGGCGTCGTCCAGCGCCAGCACTCGCGCCGCCTCGGCCTCGGGCAGCGTCCACACGATCGAACTGCGGCCGTCGGCGAACGGCAGGAACGCCAGCGGGCCGCCGGGCAGGAAGCGCTGCCAGGCGGTGTCCTGGTGCGGCCGTTCGGTGTGCACGAAGGCGACCACGCCGCGCTGGCCGTAGTCGTGCGCCGGCGCGTCCAGTCCGGCCAGGCCGCGCAGCGTGGAATCGGCGCCGTCGGCTGCGATCGCCAGGCGCGCGTCGAGCCGGCTGCCGTCGTCCAGGCGCAGGCGCACCCTCTCGTCCGACGCCTCCAGCGCCTCGACCCGCGCCGGACAGTGCAGTTGCACCCCAGCCGCCGGCAGCGCCGCCCACAGTTGCTCGACCAGCAACGCATGCTCGACGATCCAGCCCAACTGGTCGCGGCCCAGCGCATCGGCATCGAAGTCCAGCTCGCCGCCGCCGCCGGCATCCCACACGCGCATGCGTCGGTAGGCCTGCGCGCGCCGCGCCAGCACCTGCGGCCACACGCCCAGCGCCTGCAGCAGCGCGGCATTGTCCGGTGCGAACGCGTACACGCGCAGGTCCGGCTCGGCCGGCGACCAGCGCGGCGGCTCGCGGCCCTCGACCAGGGCCACCGCCAGGCCTTCGGCGGCCAGCGCCAATGCGCAGGCGGCGCCGACCACGCCGCCGCCGACCACCACCACGTCCAGCACCCCGCGCCGGCTCATGCCGTCGCCTCCCGGCACAGCTGCGGCACTTCGCCGCGGAAGCCCATCGCGCCGCCGACCAGGAACGACTGCAGCGGCGTGGCCTGCGCCGCCGCCAGCAGGCCCAGGCTGCGCAGCGGGCGCAGCAGCGGCGCCGGGTTGGCGGTCAGCCGCGCCAGCCCGCCGGAGAAGGTCACGGTGCGCTGCCGGTCCTGTTCGCGGCGCTGCGCGTAGTGCTGCAGCAGCGCCGGCGCGCCCGCATCGGCGCGGTCGCGCTCGATCAGTTCGGCCAGGGTCAGCGCGTCGCGCAGGCCCAGGTTGAAGCCCTGCGCACCCAGCGGGTGCAGGGTCTGCGCGGCGTTGCCGAGCAGCACCGCGCGCGCATCGGTCAGGCGCCCGGCCAGCACCTGCACGATCGGGTAGGCGCTGCGCTCGCCGCTGCCCAGCAGGCGGCCGACGCGCCAGCCCAGCGCCTCCTGCAGGCGCTGCAGCCAGGCGGCCTCGTCGAGCGCGGCCACCGCGTCGGCCTGCTCGGCGGCGACCGCGTGGATCGCGCCGTAGTGGCGGTCGCCGCGCGGCAACAGCGCGGTCGGGCCGTCGTCGCGGAACCGCTCGTAGGCGGTGCCATCGGGCTGGCGGCTGCCGCGCACCCGCGCCACGAACAGGGTCTGGCCGAAATCGTGGCGGGCCGCGTCGATGCCCAGCGCGCCGCGCACCGCACTGGCGCTGCCGTCGGCGCCGACCAGCAGGCGCGCCTGCAGCACCTGGGTGGCGCCGTCCTGGGCGATGCGCACGGAGCGCACCCCTGCCTCCTCGCCCGGCTCCAGCGCCAGGAACTGCGCCGGCCGGTAGCGGCTGACATGGGTCGCCTCGGCCAACCGCGCCTCCAGCGCCTCGCCGAAGTCGCGCGCCACCACCACCTGCCCGAACGCCTCGCGCCCATAGTCGGCCGCGTCCAGCCGCACCCGGCCGAAATCGCCTTCGCGGCTGACGTGGATGCGCCGGATCGGGCCGGTCGGCGTGCGCAGCCGCTGCATCACCCCGAGCGCGCCCAGCGCGTTGACCGTGGCCGCGGCGAAGCTGAGATTGCGCTGGTCGAACACCGGCGGCAGCGCGCCCGGCGGCGCGGCCTCGATCAGGCCCACGTCCACGCCCAGGCGGTCCAGCGCGATGGCCAGGCTGGCGCCGACCAGGCCGCCGCCGACGATCACTACGTCATGTGCTTTGCTCATCCGGCCATGATACGACCGCCGCCGTCAGACCACGAACACGCCGCCGTTGCGCTACCAGCAGCTGCCGGCGCCGGCGCTGCCGGTGGCGCTGCGCGTGCCGGTCTGGTCGATGCCCAGCGCCGCGCAGGCGGTATCGGCGACGGCCTGGCCGGCGAGCGGGGTGGCGACGATCTTGAACGCGGTGGCGCTGGGCGTGCCGCTGAAGGCGACGCTGTAGAAATTGGAGACCGCTTCGCACTGCGCCGGATCCGGCGCGCCGGCATAGGTCATGTTGGTGGTGTAGTAGCGCTCCATGAACTGGGCGCGCTCCTGCAGGCAGGCCGCGGCCGTGCGCCGCCGCGACTTGACGATCGAGGAGGTGTAGCTGGCATAGGCGATCGCCGCCAGGATTCCGATCACCGCGACCACGATCATCAGTTCGATCAGGGTGAAGCCGGCGATCCGCCGCCGCTGGGGGTGCCGCTGGCGCTGCATGCTCATTTCTCCTTGATGACCTCGCGCCAGGACACGCGGCTCGGGCTGATCGCCGACGTGGCGAGGCTGGTGCTGGTACCGCTGGAGTCGCTGACCACCAGCTTGCCGTTGAGCAGCGCCGCCACGCTGGCCATGCCGCTGCTGATCGCCACCGAACCGACCGCGACGCTGGCGCCGGCACTGGTGGTGAGCGTGTCGTTGCTGGTGCTGCCGTTGCCGTCCAGGTCGAAATACCCGGTCTTGGTGCTGGTCCCGGTGAATGCGCTGATCGCGTTGACGTAGCTGGTGCCGTTGGACTGGCAGGCGCTGCTGCTGGGAATGATGCTGCTGAACACCAGGGTCGTGCCGGAGATCACCGGGGTGCCGACGACGCGCTCTCCCTGCGGGTTGCTGGCATCGGTCAGCAAGTCGAGCGACCAGCCCTGCGACCCGGCCGGCAGCGCGGCATAGCTCTGGAAGCCGCGCACGCCGTAGCCGGAACTGGTGCTGCTGACCGCGATGCTGCGCGCGGTCAGGCCGCTGCGCGCCACGGTGGCGCCGGCGTCGACGATGCCGTACATGGTCTGCACCGAGGTGTCCTGGAGGTCGCTCTTGAGCAGGTAGCGGCCGGTGCCGAAGAACACCCAGGTGGCCGACGTGCCGGGATCCTCGGCGACCAGCACGCCGCCGGTGATCGGCTGCGCCACGCCGGCGCTGCTGGTCGCGCTGAACAGCGCCGCCGCGCCGTTGCCGACCGACCAGGACGCGGCGGCGCTGGCGGACAGGTCGAACTTCCACACATGTCCTTGCAGATCCCCCGCATACACGTAGTCCACCGTGCCGCTGCCGTCCGCATCCCAGCCGGTCGGGGCGAACAGGCCGTTGCTGGTGGCGGTGGTGGTGCCGCCGCTGCCCGTGTCCAGTTCCCGGATCAGCGCGCCGGTGCTCAGGTCGTAGACCAGCAGGACCGCATGGCCGTTGCCGCTGTTGATGCCGTTGCCGGTCACCAGCGCGGTCACGCCGTTGTTGAGCTTGGCGATGAACGGCTGGCCGAGCACCAGGCCCATGTTGCCGGCGGAGGTTTCCGTTTTCTCCCACAGCACGGCGCTGGCCGAGAACGCGGTCGGGCTGCTGACATCCAGTGCGTACAGGCCTTTGCCGCCGCGCCCCAGGGCGCCGACCAGGATGTTCCTGCTGCTGGTCTGCGTCCGCGTGGATACCACCACCGGACCGTCGACGAAGAACTGGTGCGTGTAATCGGGATCGGCGAGCGTGGCCAGATCGCTCATGGCCAGCGCCCCGGGCACGTAGGCGAACAGCTCGGCGCCGGTGCCGGCATCGAAGGCGTGCAGCATGCCGTCGTTGCCGCCCACGTACACGGTGCCGGTGTCGCCGACGTAGGCCGGCGTGGAATCGACGATGTCGCCGAGCACCGTGCTGCGGTTGCGCAGCGTGCCGCCGTTCTGCTTCTCGTTGCTCTGGTCGCCGCGCAGGTAGCTGGCGATATCGGCACCGCCGAGCGCGGTCTGCTGGGTGGTGGTGGGAAAGCTGGCGCCGGCCGCGTTCTCATAGGTAACGATGGTGCGCGCGGTGGCGGCCGGCATGCCCGCCGTCGCCAGCCAGGACGCACTGCTCGCGTTGCAGGTGCTGACCGTGGCCGCGCAGGCGAGCAACTGTCCGCTCCAGGTGCCGGAGACGTACAGCGCCGAGAACAGCTGGGTGCTGCTGCTGAGGCTGGTGGACGTGGCGCTGATGTTGGATCCGGAGCCGGTGCGCTCGGTGATCGCGGCCAGCGCCGACTGCAAGGCGGTGACGAAACTGTCCGGATCGCTGGCGACCACGAACGAACCGTGGCCGTTGACCGTGGCATGCCACAGGTCGTCGATGTTGACGATGGTGTTGTTGACCGGCTTCGGCCAGGACAGGGTGCCGGCGGTGATCGCCGCCAGGTCGGTGGACGGATCCAGCGTGCCCGCCGCACCGATGGAGATGCCGAAGGTGACCATGTGCTGCCAGAACGCCGGGTCGTCGCTGTTGGTCGGCACGATGTTGGACAGGTCGCTGCGCAGGTCGTTCTTCCAGTAGCGCATCGCCACGTCGGCCAGCGTGTCCGCATAGGCGCTGCTGTAGGGAAGCGCAGGAGTGTAGGTGTAGGTATTGCCGCTGGGCCCGGTGATCGTCGACCCGCTGGCATTGTCCTGCTCGCCGGCGGTCGGGGTGTAGCTGGACTCGTTCCAGTAGCCGTCGGTGGTCAGGATCGCGAAGTTCTGCCGGCATGCATATTGGTTGGTGCCCGACTCCGGGCCGTAGGGGCCGGCGGCATCGCTGCTGCTGAAGTAGGTTCCCGCCGAGGCCAGCGCGCCGCGCAGCGGCGTGCTGTCGCTGGCGTTGGCGCTGTACAGGCGGTCGTACCACTGCGTGCGGTTGTTGTTGCTGCCGGTAGTCCCGTTCGGATCGTCGAACAGCCCATCGTTGTTGTTGACCGGGATCGGGTACGCGTTGGTGATGTAGTTGCTGGACAGCGTATGCAGCTGCCGCGCCCAGATGGTGCGAAAGCCGACCCGCACGTTCGCGCCCAGTTCGCTGAACGCGCGCCCGGCCGAGGCCTTGGCGACCTTGTTGCGGGTGCGGTAGTACGAATACCAGGTCGCGAAGTTGACCCGCTCGGCCGCCTCGCTGCGCCCGGTCGGCGTGGTCCTGACGCAGTTGCGCCAGCCGCTGCCCGAGGTGGAGGTGGCGCAGCCCATCGAGGAGGCGGTGGAGGGCGTGTTGGCGGCGCTGTAGGTGGTGTACTCGCTGCGGTAGATCGCCCCGCTGGTCAGGATCTGGTAGCGGTAGTAGTTGGCGCCGTTGGCCAGGTACACCGTCGTATCGGTGCTGGCCGTGTTCTTGGGCACGTAGAAGGTCTGCACGCTCGCATACAGGCTGGTGGTGCTGCCGGAAGCCGATTCCAGGCTGGTGTAGACGCTGCCGTAACTGATCCCGCCGGTCATCTGCGTGCCGGTCGAATCCACCCAGGGCGTGTAGCTGGTAGCCGGGTTGTAGTAGATGGTGTTGCGCGCGTAGGTCTTCAGTGCGACATCGGACACGGTGCCGGTCGCCGGCACGCTGTCGGGCATGTAGGTGTAGTCCATGGACCCCGAATCGTCGAGGATGAACAGGATGTTCGGCGCCACCGTGGTGTCGGTGATCAGCGGAGTGTCGGGAAGGTCCAGGCCGCTCGTCGCCGCCGAAGCCGGCGCCGAAACCAGCGCAGCCAGCCACAACAGCGCCGGACCGAGGCGGATGCCGCGCACGCGCGCCATTGCGCTCATTTGGCCACCAGATAGTTGGTTTGCAGGATTACCGCGGCGCGGTCGCTGCCAGTGCTGCGCGCAGTGATCCGGTAGCGCTGCATGTCGCAGTTGGCGTCGGTGGACGCGGTGGATTTGGAGGTGGTGCAGTTCGGCCCGTAGGCGCCGTCGCCCATGTATTCGATGATGTAGCTGGTGGTGATGGCCGTATCGGTGTTGCCGGTGTTGCTCGCCGTCGTCCAGCCGCTGAAGCCGCTGTCCAGCCAGCGGTCGGTCGCGCCTGCGAGCGGCGCGACGCACACACCGCTGGTGCAGCCGCTGCTGGGCACGCTCACCCCTGCGGAGATCGCGGTCTCGGCGATGCGCAGCGCGGACTCCGCCGCCTGGAACTGACGGGTGCGATCCAGCAGATTCGCGCTCATCCGCTCCTCCAGCGAGGTGCTGCGCAGCACCGCTACCGCGAGCAGCGACATGATCAGCAGCAGGATCAACGCCACCAGCAGCGAAATGCCGCGCTGCGATGCGGCGCCGGACACCGGGATTGTGACCATGTTCATCCGTTGCGATTCCTCAAACCGACCACGTGCACCATCGATCGCTGCAGCACCTTGCCGTCGCTGCCCACCTTGTCCGGGCTGTCCACGGTCAGCGCGATGCGCACCGCGATCACGCTCGACCAGTCGCTGACCGCCGCCGCATCGACATAGGTGGTCGCATCGCTGACCAGGTAGCTCAGCGCCATCGCCGACACGCCCTGCGCCACCTCTTCCTGCTTCAGCGCGCCGGCATACAGGCGGCTGCGGTACAGCGACGTGCTGCCGTTGCCGTTGTAGGCGACATACCAGCGCAGCGCATTGAACCGCGCCACCGCGGCATTGGCGGCGTAGCTGATGGTGCCGGGATGGGAGACGCTGGTCGTGGCGACGCTGGAGGCGGCGAACACGCTGCTGGTGTTGCCGTCGCACACCAGCAGCACGTCGCCGCTGACGAAATCGTGCAGGCTGCCGTTCAAGGTGAAGACCGTGCCGCTGTCGGCGGCGACGGAGGCGACGTAGTCGCTGCCGGAGAACATCTGCAGCGCCGCGGTGCCGGCCACGCGCGCGCCCTTGCCGCTGCCGAACGCGGGCGTGGCGTCGGAAAACTCGGCGCTGGACGAATAGCCCTTCAGCGCGTCGCCCCAGCGGCCCAGGCTGCCCCACCACGCGCTGCTGCTCAACGTGTTGGTCAACGCCCGATGGGTGCAGGCGCTGCCGCCGGCCACACGCAGGTCGCGCGACATCAGGTCGAAGGCGGTGCGTGCGCTTTCCTGGATGCGGCTCAGGCCTTCGCTGCTGCGGTAGGTCTGCTGGTTGCTGAGGAAGATCCCGATCGCCGCGATCGTCACCATCAGGCCGAGCATCATCCCGACCATCAACTCGATCAGGCCGAATCCCGCCGCGCCCGGCCGCGAACGCGCGCCGGCGTTCACAGCTGGGCGCTCATGCTGAGGCTGTAGCGTGCCGCACCGCTGCCGACGCCGCTGGCCGACGCATCGCTGGCGCGGCTGTCGTCCCAGTCCACGGTGACCGTGCACAGGCCGCTGCTGCAGCTGACCGTGCCGCAGGCGCTGGCGCCGACCATGCTGTGCAGCGACTGCATCCACGCGTTCAGATCGGTGGCGGCCAGGGTGCCGGCGGTGGGCGCGGCGCAGGTGCGGCTGAGCGCATAGCCTCCGGCCAGGGACACGCTGCGGTTCACCCGCATCGCATCCAGCAGGGTCGTGACCAATACCACCGCCTGGCTGCGCTGCATCGCGCTGTGGTTGTTGCGTAGCGCGGTGGCCTGCATCGCGGCGATGCCGAGCAGGCCGATCCCCAGGATCAACACCGCGATCAGCACTTCCAGCAACAATTCCCCCGCCTGGCGGCGCGGCCCCGGCGTGCGTGGCGGCGAACGCTCATTCATCGGCGGGCACGGCACAGGCCGCCTGGGTATTCTCGCTGCTGATCGCCACCCGGCTGCCCGCCGCGATGCCGATCCGGCGCTGGTTGTTCTCGGGACGGCTGACCGCCATGCACACCGCGATGCTGGCCGCCAGCAGGCCGTTGCTGGCGTCGCGCGCCAGGCCGTCGGGATAGAACACGATCGCGGCGGCGTTGTCGTTGACCGCGGCGCTAGCGCGCACCTGCACCGAGGGATCGACCAGGTTCGCCCGCAGCAGCTCGCCGCTGCTGGAGACGCGCACGATCCACCCGGGCCAGGCCGCGCTGATGCCGGCGCAACTGCTGCCGTCACTGCTCGGGCAAAGCACCACATTGGCGTTGCGGCGCACGGCTTCCGAGCGCGCCAGCTGCAGCGAGGCCACCAGTTCGTTGGACTGCGCCACCAGGCGATTGGTGTTGATCAGCGCGGCGAAGGCGGGAACCGCCATGGCCAGCACGATCGCCAGCACGGCGATCGCCACCATCAACTCGATCAGGCTGAACCCGCCGGCGCCCCCGCCGGACCAAGGCCAGGCCCGGTCTTTGGCTCGATACCGCATGCCCTCTCCCCCGTCGATCCTGCGTGGCCGGGGGACGGCAAGGGCCTCCCGCCGGCGAACGACCGGACCGTCTCGTGTTGGATACGAATCCGCATGAATCCCACGACGCCGGCATACGGCCGCACCTGGCGACCCCACCGCGCCACGCAAATCTAGTGCGCGGGCGTGGCACGCCATTGCCAAGACGTGCAACGAACGGCAAAAACACGGCACACACATCGCCATTGATGCCCCGCCAGGCAACCGCACCCGGCGCGCCACCGCGGCCCGGCGCTTCCAGTAGAATCGGCCCCATCCACCGCCCGCCGTGATCCGCCATGCCCCCTTCCAGCCATCGCCTTCCCGCCCTGCTCCTGCTGGCAGCGCTGCTGGCCGCGACCCGCATCAACCACTTCGGCGCGATTCCGGACGCCTCCTGGGCGGTGTTCTTCGTCGGCGGCTTCTACCTGCGCGGCTGGACCCGCTGGGCGTTCCCGGGGCTGATGGCGCTGGCGGTGCTGGTCGACTACCTGGTGATCCGCAGCCAGGGCCTGGACTTCTGGCAGCACTACTGCGTGTCGCCGGCGTACTGGTGCCTGATCCCGGCCTACTTAGCGCTGTGGGCGGGCGGCAGCTGGCTGGCGCGGCGCTACCGCGGCGCCGACTGGCGCGCGCTGGGCCTGACCGCGGCCAGCCTGGTGGTGGCGGTGGCGGTGTGCCAGCTGATCGCGCAGGGCAGCTTCTACTGGGTCAGCCGCAGCGTGCCCAACCCGACCGTCGCCGGCTGGTGGCAGAACTACAGCGACTGGCTGCTGCCCTACCTCGGCAGCGCCGCGCTGTACACCGCATTGGCCGCAGCGATCCAGGTCGGGGTCGAGCAGCTGGCGCGGCTGGGCCAGCGCGGCCAGCCCGCCGGCCACTGAGCCAGGCCTGGTCGCCGGCGATGGGCAATCGTCTCTCCAAGATCTACACCCGCACCGGCGACGACGGCAGCACCGGCCTGGGCGATGGCAACCGGGTCGGCAAGGATTCGGCGCGGGTGGCCGCCTACGGCACCGTCGACGAAGCCAATTCGGCGCTCGGGGTGGTCCTGGCCAGTCCGCTCGCCGACGACGTCCGCGCCCTGCTGACCGCGATCCAGCACCAGTTGTTCGACCTGGGCGGCGAGCTGTGCATCCCCGGCCATGCCGCGATCCACGACGCCGACATCGACGCGCTCGAGCGGCACCTGGACCGCTACAACGACACCTTGCCGGCGCTGAAGGACTTCATCCTGCCGGCCGGCGGCGAGGCCGCGGCACGCTGCCATCTGGCGCGCACCATCGTGCGCCGCGCCGAACGCGAGACGGTGGCGCTGTCGCGCCAGGACGCGGTACGGCCGCAGGCGATCCGCTACCTCAACCGTCTGTCCGACCTGCTGTTCGTGCTGGCGCGGGTGCTGGCCCGCGCCGATGGCCAGGGCGAAGTGCTGTGGCGCCACGACCGCCGCCAGGCCTGAGCGGCCGCGGCGGCGCGCGGAACGGGCGGCACGCATGCTGATCTATACCCATCCCGCCTGCCTGGGCCATGAACCCGGGCCGGAGCATCCGGAGCG
Organism: Xanthomonas campestris pv. phormiicola; assembly: GCA_025666215.1. Taxonomy (NCBI): domain Bacteria; kingdom Pseudomonadati; phylum Pseudomonadota; class Gammaproteobacteria; order Lysobacterales; family Lysobacteraceae; genus Xanthomonas; species Xanthomonas campestris. The sequence continues at coordinate 4,159,508 of CP102593.1, forward strand.
GCCGGAGCGCCTGCAGGCCGTCACCGCCGCGCTGCGCGAGGCGTTTCCCGACCTGGAATGGCGCGAGGCGCCGCTGGCCAAGCTCGGCGACCTGGCCCGGGTCCACGAGCGCGAACTGATCGACAACGTGCTGGCCGACATCGACGGCAAGCGCATGCTCGACGTGGACACGGTGATCTCGCCCGGCTCGCGCGCCGCCGCCCTGCGCGCCGCCGGCGCCGGGCTGGCCGCGGTGGACGCGGTGATGCGCGGCGAGACCGACACCGCCTTTTGTGCGGTACGCCCGCCCGGCCATCACGCCACCGCCACCACCGCGATGGGCTTCTGCCTGTTCAACAACGTCGCCGTGGCCGCCGCCCACGCCCGCGACACGCATGGCCTGGAACGCATCGCCATCGTCGATTTCGATGTGCATCACGGTAATGGCACCCAGGCGATCTTCGAGCGCGATCCGCACGTGCAGTACCTGAGCACCCACCAGTCCGGGCTGTTCCCGCACTCCGGCGGGGTCCACGACCGCGGCGTCGGCAACCTGCACAACGCGCTGCTGCCGCCGGGCAGCGGCGGCTTCCGCTTCCGCAACACCTGGGCCGACCAGATGCTGCCGCTGCTGGACGCGTTCAAGCCGCAGCTGCTGCTGATCTCGGCCGGTTTCGATGCGCATATGCGCGATCCGCTGGCCGACCTGATGCTGGACACCGAGGACTTCGGCTGGCTCACCGCCGAGCTGCGCGCGCTGGCCGAACGGCATGCGCGCGGCCGCGTGGTGTCGCTGCTGGAGGGCGGCTACGACCTGCAGGCGCTGCGCGAATGCAGCGTCGCCCACGTCGACGCGCTGCGCTGAATCCCGCCACGTCGGATGAACCCCGTCCCCTGCCCTGGGGACGCCTTCATTGCCCCCATGCATGGGATGGGGCAAGCTAGCGGTCGTTTTAGCCCGATACCTGACGCGCGTGCGCCGAGCCCTCCGCCTGCTACCCCTTCCGTTCAGTATCGCCCTCTGCCTGCCGGCGATGGCAGCCGAGAAGGCGCCCAATTGGGGCCTGTGTCCGACCCCGGACGTGCTGCCCAAGTTCGACGACGCGCCCAAGGTCGACCCGAAACTGGCGGCCATACGCGACCAGCAGCCGACCGACATCGAAGGCGACAAGCTGTCGGGCACCACGACCGTCCCGAACTACGTCGGCAACGTCGCGCTCAAGCGCGGCGACCAGTTCATGGGCACCGACAACCTGCGCGTGGACACGGAGACCGGCAACTACGTCGCCGAAGGTCACGTGCGCTACCAGGATTCGTCGATCCGCCTGGTCGCCGACCGCGCCGAGGGCAACCAGGACACCGACACCCACAAGATCACCAACATCCGCTACCAGCTGATCGAACGGCGCGGCAACGGCAGGGCCGACTCGGTGGATCTGCAGGGCGCGCTGGGGCAGATGCACCGCTCCACCTACACCACCTGCGATCCTTCGCAAGTGGTATGGCAACTGCACGCGCCGGAGATCGACGTCGACAACGACGAGGGCTTCGGTACCGCGCGCAATGCGATCCTGAAGATCTACAACGTGCCGATCCTGTACGCGCCGTGGTTCAAGTTCCCGATCGACGATCGCCGCACCAGCGGCTTCCTGTTCCCGGCGATCGGTTTCTCCGGGCGCAACGGTTTCGACTACCTGCAGCCGTATTACCTGAACCTGGCACCGAACTACGACGCCACCCTCTACCCGCGCTACATGAGCGCACGCGGCTTCATGCTCGGCGCCGAATTCCGCTATCTGTACGACGGCGGCAAGGGCCAGATCGAAACGACCTACATGCCCGACGATCAGTTGCGCGACAAGGACCGCGGCAAGTTCGAATACCAGGGCTACCACAACCTGGATTCGCACTGGCAGGCGCGCGCCTCCATCGCCTGGGTCAGCGACGAGCGCTACACGGAAGACTTTTCCAACCGCCTGCTCGGCACCTCGGTCACCAACCTGCAGAGCACGATCGGCATCTACGGCACCGGCAACACCTGGACCGCCGGGTTGATGGCCGATCGCTGGCAACTGACCGACTACACCCTGACCGAGTCCTCGCTGCCGTACAACCGCCAGCCGCGCGCCTTCTTCAACTGGGACCAGGCCTTCGGCAACTGGTTCGAAGCCGGCATCTACAGCGAGGCGGTGCGCTTCGTGCACGACGACATCCACGTCAAGGACGCGCTGTACGAGCGCACCGGCGTGGTCACCGAAGAACCGGGCGGCAGCCGCCTGGACCTCAAGCCCTACATCTCGATGCCGCTGGCCGGCGCCGCGTGGTTCCTCAAGCCGACCCTGGCCTGGCGCTACACCGCCTACCAGCTGGACAAGGACCTGGCCACGACGCTGGGCGGCGACACCTCGCCCTCGCGCAGCCTGCCGATCGCCACGGTCGATGCCGGCGTGTACTTCGATCGCGACACCAAGTTCGGCGACACCAACTATCTACAGACCCTGGAGCCCCGGCTGTTCTACCTGTACACGCCGTACCGCAACCAGGACGACCTGCCGATCTTCGACACGCGCGAATTCACCTTCAGCTGGGGCCAGCTGTTCCGCGACTCGCGCTACACCGGCGCCGATCGCCAGAACGACGCCAACCAGCTGACCATGGCCGTCAGTTCGCGCCTGCTGCGCCAGGACGACGGCAAGGAAAAGCTGTCGGTCAGCCTCGGCCAGATCCTGTACTTCAGCGACTCCAAGGTCAGCCTGCCCAACAGCGACACCACCATCGAGCAGGGCAAGTCGGCCTGGGTCGCCGACGCCAACTACATGATCAACGACCGCTGGACGCTGGGCACCACCTACCAGTGGGATCCCAAGTACCGGCGCAAGGACCTGGCCAGTTTCCGCACCCGCTACCTGCTGCCGGACGACGGCATCATCAACGTCAGCTACCGCTTCCGCCGCGACCTGCTGGAGCAGACCGACGTGTCGGTGCTGTATCCGATCAACCCGACCTGGAGCCTGGTCGGGCGCCACTACTATTCGCTGGCAGACAGCAAGCCGCTGGAAATCATCGCCGGCGTGCAGTGGGACAGTTGCTGCCTGGCGGTGCGCGCATTGGCGCGGCGCTACATCCGCAATCGCACTGGTGACATGGGCACCGCGTTCCAGATCGAATTTGTCTTGAAGGGACTCTCCTCGCTTGGCCAGGACACGGACCGCGTTCTGCGCCGTGCTATTCTCGGCTACAACCGCGACGACCTGTACTTGGTCCCGCCCAGCAACACCACGACCGATCCGGACGCTTACGATCCGAACCTGATTCCATGACCAATACCCTCTCCGCTTTCCTCGTCACCTTGCTGGCGATCGCCGGCGTGTCCGCTCCGGCGGCCGCGCAACAAACCCAACCACTGGACCGCATCGCTGCGGTCGTCGACGAGGATGTCGTCCTGCAGAGCGAACTGGATCGGGCCGTTCGCAACGTGAAGGCGCAGTATGCCGGCCGCGAAGCGCAGCTGCCGCCGGACAACGTGCTGCAACGCCAGGTGCTCGAGCGCCTGGTGCTGGTCAAGTTGCAGGTGGCGCGCGCCAACAGCACCGGGATCCGCGTCGGCGACGATGAACTGAACCGCGCCATCGGCAGCATCGCCCAGCAGAACGGCACCGATGTCGACGGCCTGCGCAAGAAGCTCGCCGCCGACGGCATGGCGTTCGACGACTTCCGCAACTCGGTGCGCGACGAGATCACCGTGCAGCGCCTGCGCCAGAGCTTCGCGCAGAGTCGCATCAACGTCAGCGAGAGCGAAGTGGATGCGGCGCTGGCGCAGCAGGTCACCACCGGCGCCCAGTACCACCTGGCGCACATCCTGGTCGGCCTGCCGGAAGGCGCCACCGCCGACCAGATCAAGACCGGCCAGAGCAAGATCGACGGGGTCAAGACCCTGATCGACAAGGGCGAGATCGATTTCAGCGCGGCTGCGGTGCGCTATTCCGACAGCCCCAACGCACTGGAAGGCGGCGACCTCGGCTGGCGCAGCCTGGACGAGATCCCGAACGCCTTCGCGCAGCTGATCCGCGACATGAAGCCGGGCCAGGTCGCCGGCCCGCTGCGCGGCCCCAGCGGCTTCCAGCTGCTGAAGCTGGTCGAGATCCGCGATGCCTCGGCCAATCCGGAAAAGAAGACGGTCACCGAGTACCACGCCCGCCACATCCTGATCCGCGTCAACGAGGCGCAGCCGGATGCGGCCGCCAAGGCCAAGATCGAGACCCTGCGCGCGCGCATCGCCGGCGGTGCCGACTTCCAGGCCGTGGCCAAGGAGTCCTCCGACGACGCCAACAGCCGTGGCCAGGGCGGCGATCTGGGCTGGTTCCCGGCCGACGCGTTCGGCCCGGACTTCGGCCACCAGATCGAAGGCCTGAGCGACAACCAGATCTCGCAGCCGTTCCGCACCGAGGCCGGCTGGCACATCGTGCAGCGCGTGGCCACGCGCCAGACCGACGTGACCAGCGACACCCAGCGCGCCCAGGTCCGCGAGACCATCGGCCGCCGCAAGCTGGAGGAGGAGTACAACCGCTTCCTGCAGGAAATGCGCGGCGAAGCCTATGTGAACCTGCGTGTCGGTGGTGCCGAAAATGCCGCGCCGGCCGCCGACGCCACCGCGCCGGCGGCAACGCCGGCACCGGCTTCCACCAAGCCGTAAGCCGTGCTGCCCTCGCTCGCGCTGGTGCCGGGCGAGCCGTCCGGGATCGGCCCGGAACTGTGCGTGCGGCTGGCGCAACAGCCGCGCCGCGACTGCCAGCTGCTGGCCTTCGCCGATCCGGACACCTTGCGCGCCGCCGCCGCGGCGCTGTTGCTGCCGCTGCAGCTGCTTCCCGAATCCGCCCCCGCCCTGGTTCCCGGCGACCTGCGCCTGCGCGCGGTCGGCAATGCGCGGCCCAGCCGTTTCGGGCACACCGAACCGGCCAATGCCGCCGCCGTGATCGGCGCGCTCACCCAGGCCGCAGACGCCTGCCTGCGCGGCGAACTGGCCGGCCTGGTCACCGGCCCGGTGCACAAGGCGGCGATCAACGACGGCGGCATCGCCTACACCGGCACCACCGAACTGCTCGCCCGCCACGCCGGGTGCGAGGTGGTGATGATGCTGGCCAACGACATCGTGCGCGTGGCCCTGGCCACCACCCATCTGCCGTTGCGCGCGGTCGCCGATGCCCTGACGCCGGCGCTGCTGGAACGCTGCCTGCGCATCGTCCACGCCGCGCTGCGCAGCGAATTCGGCATCGCCGCGCCGGTCATCGCGGTGCTCGGGCTGAATCCGCACGCCGGCGAAGACGGCCACCTGGGCCGCGAGGAAATCGAGGTGATGGCGCCGGTGCTGGACGCCTTGCGCGGCGAAGGCATGCGCCTGGTCGGCCCGCTGCCGGCCGATACCGCCTTCCTGCCGCAGAAACTGGCCGGCGTCGACACGGTGCTGGCGATGTACCACGACCAGGGCCTGCCGGTGCTCAAGTACAGCGGCTTCGAGCAGGCGGTGAACCTGACCCTGGGCCTGCCCTACCCGCGCGTGGCGGTCGACCACGGCACCGCGCTGGAGCTGGCCGGGCGCGGCATCGCCGATCCGTCCAGCCTGTTCGCCGCGGTCGCGCAGTGCGCGCAATTGGCTACACGCAAGGCGCTTGCGTAGCAGCGGCTGCAGGTGGCCTCGGGCCATCGGCCGCGAAAAAGGTTTCCCGCTAGAGCTTCGTCGCGGCGCAAGCCGCTCCTGCAGGGCCCGCGCGCGCCATCCCGGCCGCATCCCGATAAGATGCCCGCATGACTTCCTATTCCGGCTTCAGCGCCCCGGCCAAGAAATCGCTTGGCCAGCACTTCCTCAGCGACCGCCACTACATCGACAGCATCGTGCGCGCGGTGAATCCCAAGCCCGACGACCTGCTGGTCGAGATCGGCCCCGGCCAGGGCGCGATCACCTTCCCGCTGCTGCGCCGCCACGGCCGCCTGACCGTGATCGAATTCGACCGCGACCTGATCGCGCCGCTGACCGCCGCGGCGGAAGGGGTCGGCGCACTGACCATCCTCAACCGCGACGTGCTGTCGGTGGATTTCGCCGAACTGGCCGGCGACGGCCGCATCCGCCTGGTCGGCAACCTGCCCTACAACATCTCCTCGCCGATCCTGTTCCATGCGCTGGACCATGCCGCGGCGATCGCCGACATGCACTTCATGCTGCAGAAGGAAGTGGTCGACCGCATGGCCGCGGGACCGGGCAGCAAGGTCTACGGCCGGCTCAGCGTGATGCTGCAGGCGTACTGCGAGGTGACCTCGCTGTTCGTGGTGCCGCCGGGCGCGTTCCGGCCGCCGCCGAAGGTGGATTCGGCGGTGGTGCGGCTGGTGCCGCATGCGCCGCAGGACATCGGCATCGCCGACCGGCGGCGCTTCGCCGACGTGGTGCGCGCGGCGTTCGGGCAGCGCCGCAAGACCTTGCGCAATGCACTGGGCGGGGTCTGCGATGCGGCCCAGTTCGAGGCCGCCGGGGTACGCCCGGATGCGCGTGCCGAGCAGCTGGAAGTGGCCGATTTCGTGCGCCTGGCCAACGTCGCGCAGGCCTGAGCGGGACCCGCCCGCGCGGCACGGCACGTTCCCGCATCCATCCGCGCCGCGCGCACGCCACGAACGCAAATACCGACATCGCATCGCGCTCGAACGCAGCACATGCGGCATCCGCCGCTCGCGCGCGCCGCCTGCGGCACGCTCGTAGACAGGTCGCCGTCCATTCCGGCACCGGCTTTGCTTACACTGTGGGGCATGAACGATGACGCCCCCTATCGGATCGAGGTCGAAGTGTCGCCCCGGTTCCTCGACGACCAATCGGCGCCGGAGGACGGACGCTACGCGTTCGCCTACACCATCCGCATCCACAACCGCGGCCGCGTCGCCGCGCGGCTGATCGCCCGGCATTGGGAAATCACCGACGGCAACGGCCGCGTGGAGCGCGTGGACGGCGACGGCGTGGTCGGCGAACAGCCGCGCCTGCGTCCCGGCGAGGACTTCCGCTACACCTCCGGGCTGATGCTGGAAACCGAGCACGGCACGATGCGCGGCCACTACGACATGGAAGCCGACGACGGCACCCATTTCGTCGCCCCGGTCGCCCCGTTCGTGCTGACCGTGCCGCGGACCCTGCACTGATGGCGTCGGCATGAGCGTGTGGGCCATCGGCGACCTGCAGGGTTGCTACGACATCACCCAGCGGTTGCTGGAAAAGATCCGCTTCGACCCGGCGGTGGACCGGCTGTGGTTCTGCGGCGACCTGGTCAACCGCGGCGGGCAGTCGCTGGAAACCCTGCGCCTGGTGCATTCGCTGCGCGAATACAGCGTGGTGGTGCTGGGCAACCACGACCTGTCGCTGCTGGCGATCGGCGAACGCAGCCTGGACGAGCAGCGCAAGGTCAACCCGGACCTGCAGCGCATCGTGCTGGCCGAGGACCGCGACGAACTGCTGACCTGGCTGCGCATGCAGAAGCTGCTGCACGCCGACCGCGAACTGGGCTGGATGATGATCCACGCCGGCCTGGCGCCGAAATGGACCACCACCCTGGCCGAGAAGCATGCGCGCGAGGTCGAGCAGCAATTGCACGGCGGCGGCTACCGCAAGCTGTTCCGCAACATGTACGGCGACCGCCCGGCCTGGTCGCCGGGGCTGACCGGCTACGACCGCTCGCGCGCGATCATCAACCTGTTCACCCGCGCCCGCTACTGCACCCCGCGCGGACGCATCGCGATCGAGGAGAAAGGCACGCCGGGCACCCAGGCGCAGGGCCTGTATCCGTGGTTCGAGGTGCCGGGCCGGGTCGAGCGCGACCTGAAGATCGTCTGCGGCCACTGGTCGACGCTGGGCCTGACCATCACCCAGGGCGTGCACGCCATCGACACCGGCGCGGTGTGGGGCGGCAAGCTCACCGCGCTGCGGCTGGACGGCGAAGACCTGCAGGTGGTGCAGGTGCCGGGACGCCCGGTCGAAGGCCCGCCGCCGGTGCCGCGCGCGCGGCCGCCGCGGCGCAGGTCCGGCGGTGGGCGTAGCGCGGGTGGTGGTGGTGCCACTACACCGCCGCCGCCCACTCAGGACTGACAGACCTGTCTGAAGCATTTCGGTCGCGATGGATGCTGTTTGTGGGAGCGACTGAAGCCGCTCCCACAACACTCCGCTGGCTGCAAATGGACCGCACTGCTGCGGCGCTTGCAGCGGGGATCCTGATGGCCTAAGGCAATCGGCCACCTCGACGCATCATCAGGCGCCACCCCCGATCCGCTACGGCACGCCACGCCTGCGCCGGTAATCCACGAATTCGAACGCCAGCGCATGCTTGGCATCGGCCGCGTGCGCCTGCCGCGCGACCACCTCCCACTGCGCCGGATCGAATGCCGGGAAATGCGCATCGGCGCGCTCGACCACGGTGTCCACATGGGTCAGGTACAGCATGTCGGCCTGCGGCAGGACCAGCGCGAAGATGTCGCCGCCGCCGATCACCGACAGTTCGTCCGCCCCGCTCGCCTGCGCCAGTTCGATCGCCGCCTGCAGCGAGGCGACCGCCTGCATGCCCTCGAACGGCACCTGCCCCGAGCGCGTCATCACCAGGTTCAGGCGCCCCGGCAGCGCGCGTCCCAGCGACTGCGCGGTCTTGCGCCCCATCAGCACCGGCTTGCCCAGGGTCAGCGCCTTGAAGCGCTTCAGGTCGTCCGGCAGGCGCCACGGCAGCTCGTTGTCGCGGCCGATGGCATTGGCGCGATCGAGCGCGGCGATCAGGGTCAGCCGGGCCCCGGGACTCGGGACTCGGGACTCGTCCCTCCCCGTCCTCGCCGATGCCACCGCTGTTGCTTTTTCCGGGTCCCGAGTCCCGAGTCCCGGGTCCCGGCGACTCATACCGCCACCGGCGCCTTGATCGCCGGATGCGGGTCGTAGCCCTCGATCGCGATGTCGTCGTAGGTGAACGCGAACAGGTCGGTGACCGCCGGATTCAGGCGCAGCGTCGGCAACGGCCGCGGCGTGCGCGCCAGCTGTTCGCGCGCCTGTTCGAAGTGGTTCGAGTACAGGTGCGCGTCGCCCAGCGTATGCACGAAATCGCCGACGCCCAGCCCGGTGGCCTGCGCCACCATGTGGGTCAGCAGCGCGTAGCTGGCGATGTTGAACGGCACGCCCAGGAAGATGTCGCCGCTGCGCTGGTACAGCTGGCAGCTGAGCTTGCCGTCGACCACGTAGAACTGGAACAGGCTGTGGCACGGCATCAGCGCCATCTGCGGCAGCTCGGCCACGTTCCAGGCGCTGATCAGCAAGCGCCGCGAATCCGGATTGCGCCTGATCTCGTCCACCAGCCATTGCATCTGGTCGATCTCGCGGCCGTCGGCACCGGTCCAGCGCCGCCACTGCTTGCCGTACACCGGGCCGAGGTCGCCCTGCGCGTCGGCCCACTCGTCCCAGATGCTGACCTTGTTGTCCTTGAGGTAGGCGATGTTGGTCTCGCCCTTCAGGAACCACAGCAGCTCGTGCACGATCGAGCGCAGGTGCAGCTTCTTGGTGGTCACCAGCGGGAAGCCGGCAGTGAGGTCGAAGCGCATCTGCCAGCCGAACACGCTGCGCGTGCCGGTGCCGGTGCGGTCGGATTTCTCCGCGCCGCGCTCGAGCACGTGGCGCAGCAGGTCCAGGTAGGCCTTCATCGCTTGGCGTCCGCCGCCAGCGGCACCGGCTGCAGCACCGGCGCGCCGCGCGAGCGCCACAGCAGGAACAGGCCGAGCAGGATCAGCGGCGTGCTCAGGATCTGGCCCATGGTCAGCCAATGGAACGCCAGGTAGCCGATCGGCGCGTCGGGCACGCGCACGAACTCCACCGCGAAACGGAACACGCCGTACAGCAGCGCGAACATGCCGGACACCGCGTAGCGCGCGCGCGGCCGCAGCGAGAACGACCACAGCACCACGAACATCGCCAGGCCTTCCAGCACCGCCTCGTACAGCTGCGACGGATGCCGCGCGAACCTGTCCAGCGCGCCGCTGGCGTACTGCGCCTGGATCTGCGCCAGCGGCCAGTCCTGCAGCTCCGGCGCGCGCGGGAAGATCACGCCCCAGCCGGCGCCGGTGAACTTGCCCCACAGCTCGCCGCCGACGAAATTGCCGACGCGGCCGAAGCCCAGCCCCAGCGGCACCAGCGGCGCGACGAAATCCATGGTGTCGAAGAAATGCAGGCGCGCCTTGCGCGTCCACCAGGCCGCGGCCACCAGCACGCCGATCAGGCCGCCGTGGAAGCTCATGCCGCCGTCCCAGACCTTGAAGATCAGCAGCGGGTTGGCGAGGAAATCGCCCAGCGCGTAGAACAGCATGTAGCCGATGCGCCCGCCGAGCACCACGCCGAGCATCGCGTAGAACAGCAGGTCGGAGAACCCCTCCATGTCCACGCCGGGCAGGCGGCCGGCGCGGATGCGCAGCCGGCCCAGCCACCACGCCGAGGCGAAGGCGGCCAGGTACATCAGCCCGTACCAGTGCACCTTCACCGGGCCGAGCGAGAAGGCGATGGGATCGATCTGGTGGAGATAGGTCATGCGGGAACGTCGGCCGGAGGGCGGGGGTCGCCTATTCTGCCACTGGCGCTGGCCCCTGCCGTGGTCTTGGTCGACCTGGACGGCGCCAGGCTTCATCTGCCGGCAGACGCCAGCGTCCGCCATCGATGCCGGCAGAAGCCGCGCTTGCGGTCGATCCGGATGGCGCTGCGCTTGATCTGCGGGCAGGCGCGACCCGCAGCGCAGCGGGGCCATGCCGCGCCGGCGCTCAATCCAGCAGCTGCGGCATGTTCGGCAGTTCGTCGCGCCCGGCCTGGCCCGGCTGCGCGGGGAAATGCGTGGCCAGCAAGGCCGACACCGCCGCCACCCCGGCGATCACCGCCTGCTCGGGCTGGCCGGCGCGCATGTCGCGCTCGATCAGCGCGCAGACGTCGCGCCATTGCGCGGCGTCCACGCGTCCGCGCAGGCCGCGGTCGGCCACGATCTCGATCCGGTGGTCGGCCAGCAGCAGATAGATCAGCACGCCGTTGTTGGCCTCGGTGTCCCAGGTGCGCAACTGCGCGAAGGCCTGCTCGGCGCGCGTGCGTGGCGCCAGGCCGCGCAGCAGCGGCGCTGGCGCCAGCGCCGATTCGACCGCGAACATCACCTGGCCGCGGTGCGTGCGCTCGCCGTCGGCGATCGCCGCGCCGATGCGCTCCAGGCTGGCGCTCGGGAACAGCCGGTGCGCCGCCGGCGCGAACAGATGGCGGAGCAGCCGCATCACCAACTCCCCGAGGCGCCACCGCCTCCCGAACTGCCGCCGCCACCGCCCCAGCCACCTCCGCCTCCGCCGCCGAAACCACCGCCCCCTCCGAAACCACCGCCACCGAAGCCGCCGAAGCCGCCCCCGAAGCCGCCGCCCCCCCACCCGCCGCCACCGCCGCCGACCGAGCGGCCCGGCGCGATGCCCGACAGCAGGCCCAGCACCAGCCCGATGGCGCCGGTCAGCGCGCCGACGAACAGCGACAGGCTCAGCAACAGGCCCACGCCGCCGCCGGCGAGCGCCGCCAGCACGCCGCGCAGCAGCCGCGGCGCGCGCGCGAACAGCAGTTGCGCGACGAAGGCGGCGAACAGCCCGGCGAAGAAACCGAGCGGCAGCTTGCCGCCGGAACGTGATTCGGTCGCATGCGTGCTCACCGGCGGCGGCAACTGCTCGCCGTCGATCAGCTTGACCAGCATCGCGGTGGCCTCGGCGATGCCGCCGGCGTAGTCGCCGGCACGGAAGCGCGGCACCAGGTACTCCTGGATGATGCGGTTGGCGGTGGCGTCGGGAATCGCGCCTTCCAGGCCGTAGCCGGGCTGGATGCGCACGCGCCGGTCGTCCTTGGCCACCACCAGCAGCACGCCGTCGTCCACGCCCTTGCGGCCGATCTGCCACTGGTCGAACACGCGCTGGGTGTACTGCTCGATCGTCTCCGGCGCGGTGGTCGCGACCACCAGCACCTGCAGCTGGCTGCCCTTGCGCTGTTGCAGCTGCACCGCCTGCTGCTCCAGCGCAAGGCGCTGGGTCGGCGGCAAGGTGCCGGTGGTGTCGACCACCGGCGTGTCCAGCGGCGGGATCGGCGCTTCGCTGGCCGCCTGCGCCCAGGCCAGCAGCGGCAACAGCGCCAGCAGCAGCATCCCGATCCAGGCATGCCGGCCGCGGCGCGCGGGGCGGTGGCGGGTGGTCGTATCGCGCATTGCGGACTCCTGCCGGCGCGATCGCGCGGCGGCATCGAAGGGGGGACACCACAGCGGTGGGGGGCCGGGGAAGCGACCGGCTGGCTCACGCCGCCGGCCCGGCTGCACACACCGGCCGCACGCCGCAGCGCCGGCCGGTGCGCAGCGGCGCCAGCGTCGGCACCGCCACGCGCTGCAATGCGCTTACTGCGCCGGCGCCGGCTGCGGCGCCTGCTGCGGCTGCGGCGCGGTCTGCGCCGGCTGGCCGCCGAAGTTCACCGCCGGCGCCTCGGAGATCTGCGCCTCGTTGGCCACGGAGAAGTTCGGCTTTTCCTTGTAGCCGAAGATCTTGGAGGTGATCACCTGCGGGAACGAACGGATGTAGGTGTTGTAGTCCTGCACCGCCTGGATGTAGCGGCCGCGGGCCACGGTGATGCGGTTCTCGGTGCCTTCCAGTTGCGCCTGCAGGTCGCGGAACGACTGGTCGGACTTGAGGTTGGGATAGTTCTCGGTGACCACCAGCAGCCGCGACAGGGCGCTGGACAGCTGGCCCTGCGCCTGCTGGAACTGCTGCAGCGACGCCGCGTCGTCGGCATTGACCTGGACCTGGCCGACCCGCGCGCGGGCGTTGGTCACGTCGGTCAGCACCTGCCGTTCCTGGTCGGCATAGCCCTTGACCGTGTTGACCAGGTTCGGGATCAGGTCGGCGCGGCGCTTGTACTGGTTCAGCACCTCGGACCAGCCGGCCTTGACCGCCTCGTCCTTCTGCTGGATCGCGTTGTAGCCGCAACCGGACAACAGCGCCACCACGGCGGCGAGGAACAACGAGCGGGACAACAGGCGCATGGCGCTCTCCGGCATGAAGACAGCGCGCAGCTTGCCACGCGCCCCGTGAAAACGCAGCCGCGGCCGCGTCAGCCGTTCACCACTGGCCGGCGCCGGGCACGTGATGGGCGGCGGCGCGGCGGCGCATCAGCAGGTTCAGCCATTCCACCAGCACCGAGAAGCCCATCGCCGCGTAGATGTAGGGCTTGGGCACGTGCACGTCCAGGCCGTCCAGGATCAGCACCACGCCGATCATCAGGATGAACGCCAGCGCCAGCATCTTCACCGTCGGGTTGGCATCGATGAAGCGGCCCAGCGGGTTGGCCGCCAGCAGCATCACCGCCACCGCCAGCAGCACCGCCGCCACCATCACCGGGATGTGCTGGGCCATGCCGACCGCGGTGATCACCGAATCCAGCGAGAACACGATGTCGATCACCGCGATCTGCGCGATCACCATCCAGAACACGCCCGAGGCCTTGCTGGTGGTCGGGTCGGCGTCTTCGCCGCCGGTGATCATCTCGCGGATCTCCATCGAGCCCTTCACCAGCAGGAACACGCCGCCGACGATCAGCACCAGGTCGCGCACCGAGATGCCCATGCCGGCCACGCTGAACAGATCGCCCTGCATCCGCGCCAGGAACGCCAGCGATACCAGCAGCGCGATGCGGGTCAGGCACGCCACCGCGATACCGAACTTGCGCGCGGCCGGGCGTTGCGCCTCGGGCAGCTTGCCCACCGCGATGGAGATGAACACCAGGTTGTCGATGCCCAGCACGATTTCCAACGCGCTCAGCGTCAGCAGCGTCAACCAGGTGTTGGGATCGGCGAGAAACTCGAAAGCCATGGGGTCGAATCCTTTAACGGTAAAAAAGACAGGCGGGCGTCACAGCAGGCGCGGCAGCAGGATCAGCCCCCAGCACAGCACCACATTGGCCAGCATCAGCAGCACCGCGGCCGAGCCCATGTCCTTGGCGCGGCCGGCCAGTTCGTGGTGCTCCGGGCCGTAGCGCTCGATCACCGCCTCGATCGCCGAATTGAGCAGCTCCACCGCCAGCACCAGCAACAGCGAGCCGATCATCAGCGCCTGCTGCACCGGCCCCTGCCCCAGCCACAGCGCCAACGGCGCCAGCAGCACGAACAGGCACACTTCCAGCCGGAACGAGGACTCGTGCAGCCAGGCCGCGCGCAGCCCCTGGTACGACCAGCGCAGCGCCATCAGCATCCGCCGCGGCCCGCGCGGCAGGTGCCCGAATTGGTCGGCCATGGCTCAGGCCCGGCCTGGGGAGCGAAGACGCGACGGCAACGGCCGGAAGGGAACGGTCATGGGCAATGGCGAAGCGGGCTAGACGCCAATTTTGCCACAAGCCCCCGCCCGCCGCTGGGACGGGCCGCCGCAGCCGGCGGATTTGCCCGCGGCATAGCGCCTGCGGCACCATCGCCGCTCCGTCGCCGTCAGGAGCCGCTCCATGCCCCGTTCGCCGCTGCGCGCCGCGCTGCTCGCCACCTGCCTGTTCCTGCTCGGCCTGCATTCCGCGCTGGCACTCACCGCGCCGGCCGCGCCGAAGATCCCCGAACAGGTGTCCAGTCCGGACTGGGAACAGGACATGCAGCGCTTCGCCCAGGCCGATGCCGCGCATCCGCCCAAGCCCGGCGGCGTGCTGTTCGTCGGCAGCTCCTCGATCCGCTTCTGGACCTCGCTGGCCAGCGATTTCCCCGGCGTGGACACGCTCAACCGCGGCTTCGGCGGCTCGGAGATCCGCGACAGCACCTGGTATGCCGACCGCATCGTGGTGCCGTACCGTCCGCGCCTGATCGTGTTCTACGCCGGCGACAACGACCTCAACAGCGGCCGCAGCCCGCAGCAGCTGCGCGAGGATTTCCTGGCCTTCGTGGCCAGGGTGCGCCGCGACCTGCCCGGCACCCGCATCGCCTACCTCGCGATCAAACCCAGCCCGGCGCGCGCGGCGCTGCTGCCGCAGGTGGCCGAGGCCAACGCGCTGATCCGCAAGGCCGCCGCCGGGCTGAAGCGGGTGGACTTCATCGACGTGTCCACGCCGATGCTCGGCGCCGACGGGCAGCCGCGCGCCGAGCTGTTCGGCCCGGACCACCTGCACATGAACGCCACCGGCTATGCGCTGTGGCGCGACATCGTGCGGCCGTATCTGCAGCGCAAGTAGGAAATAGCGCCCGCCCGGCCGCCCGAGCGGCTACCCTTGGCGGGCGTGTTCCGTTGTCCCCCAGCGTGGAGTAGCACAGGATGCCCAGGGCCCTGGTCATCGAAGACGATGAAGTGACCGCCCGCGACATCGTCGCCGAACTCGGCGCGCATGGCTTCACCGCCGTGTGGATCGCCAACGGCCGCGACGGCCTGCAGCACGCGCTGGCCGACGGCTACGACATCATCACCCTGGACCGCATGCTGCCCGGCATGGACGGTATCGACGTCGTCTCCGAACTGCGCAAGCGCGCGGTGGAAACGCCGGTGCTGATGATCAGCGCGCTGTCGGAGGTGGACGAGCGCGTGCGCGGCCTGCGCGCCGGCGGCGACGACTACCTGACCAAGCCGTTCTCGCCCGACGAACTCGCCGCGCGCGCCGAAGTGCTGCTGCGCCGCCGTCGCAGCGCGAGCGCCACGCCGGAAACCCGCCTGCGCGTGGCCGACCTCGAACTCGACCTGGTCCGCCACAACGCATTGCGCAACGGCCAGCCGCTCGCGCTGCTGCCCACCGAATTCCGCCTGCTCGAATTCCTGATGCGCAACGCCGGCCAGGTGGTGACCCGGCAGATGATCTTCGAGCACGTGTGGGGCTTCCATTTCGATCCGGGCACCAACGTGATCGACGTCCATCTGGGCCGCCTGCGGCGCAAGATCGACGGCAACGGCCAGCCGCCGCTCATCCGCACGATGCGCGGCTCGGGGTATGTGCTTGCGCCCGCTGACTGACGCCTGGCATTCGGCCACCTCGCGGCTGATCCTCATCTACGGGGCGCTGTTCGCGGTCTGGTGCATCGTGCTGCTCGGCGTGGTGCAGTGGGAGTCCTCGCGCTACCTGTCGAACGTGATCGACCAGATGCTGGCCGCGCGCATCCATTACCTGGAGAACACCGACCCCAGGCGCCTGGCCGACACCGTGGCCGCAGCCAGCGCCATCGACATCCAGGGCTTCATGTGGGTGGGCCTGTTCGACGCCCACGGACGCCGCATCGCCGGCAACATCGACGCGATACCCAGGGGCATGGCCGAGAACGGCACGGTCAGCCCCATCGAGGCCAGCCTGATCGACGCCGGGCACGGCAGCCAGACCCGCGCGCGCGGCATCGCCCGGCAGCTGCCGGACGGCCGGCGCCTGGTGGTGGCCAAGGAAAGCAACGTCATCGACGGACTCAGCGGGATCATCTGCCGCGGACTGCTGTGGGGGCTGTCGTTGACCCTGCTGCCCGGCGTGCTCGGCGGCATCCTCATCGCGCGCGGTCCCGCGCGGCGCATCCGCGCCATCCAGCACGCCATGGACCCCATCCGCCAGGGCGACCTCAGCGTGCGCCTGCCGGTGTCGCGCGGCGGCGACGAGGTGGACCTGCTCGCGGCCACGGTGAACCAGGCGCTCGGCGAGATCGAGCGCCTGCTCGGCGAGGTGAAGGGCGTCACCGACAACATCGCCCACGACCTGCGCACCCCGCTCACACGCATGCGCACGCGCCTGTACCGCCTGCAGCAACAGTTCGCCGGCCGCCCCGAAGGCGAGCAACTGGACGATTGCGTCGGCGAGATCGACACCGTGCTGACCCGGTTCCGCGCCCTGCTGCGGGTGTCGGAGCTGGAAGACCGCCAGCGCAGCGCGTGCTTCGCGACGATGGACCTCGGCGCCCTGCTGCACGATGTCCATGACTTCTACGCACCGTTGGCCGAGGACCGCGGGCAGGCCTTCGCGCTGGCGCTGGAGCCGCTGCCGGCCGTGCGCGGCGACCCCCATCTGCTGTTCGAGGCGCTGGCCAACCTGGTCGGCAACGCCATCAAATTCACGCCCGACGGGGGAACGATCCGCCTGATCGGGTTCACCGACCAGAGCGGCAACGCCCGCATCGACGTCGCCGATACCGGACCCGGCATTCCGCCCGAAGAGCGCGAGGCCGTCTTCCGCCGGTTCTACCGGGGCGACCAGACGCGCGCCAAACCCGGCTGCGGACTGGGGCTGGCGATCGTCAGCGCCATCGTGCGCCTGCATGGCTATGCGCTGCGCGTGGGCGGCGACGCGCGCGGGGCGGTGTTCTCGGTGATCTGCCCGCCCGCCGCGTCGCCCGAACACCGCACGCCCGTGGCCTGCCGCCTGCAACAGGTCGACCTCGGCGCGCCGGGCGAGCGCCTGCCGGATGCGCGCCCGGTGGCGCCGTGATCGGCGCGCAAACCCTTCCGCCATCGCGTTTTTTCGACCGCCGCCTGCACGTCTAAATAAATCTTAACTACGCCCGGGGAAGGTCCGGGAGCAGAATCCGCTGCGACGCAACATTCGCGCACGGAACCCGTCCTCCATGATTGGCATCGTCCGGATCGCCCTGACGCGACCGTATACCTTCGTCGTCCTCGCCCTGCTGATCCTGATCGTGGGACCGCTGGCCGCGCTGCGCACGCCCACCGACATCTTCCCCGACATCAGGATCCCGGTGATCGCCGTGGTCTGGCAGTACAACGGCCTGCCGCCCGAGCAGATGGCCGGGCGCGTGTCCTCGCCGTTCGAGCGCGTGCTCACCACCACGGTGAACGACGTCGAGCACATCGAGGCCAGCTCGATCCAGGGCTTCGGCATCGTCAAGATCTTCTTCCAGCCGGGCGCGGACATCCGCACCGCCAACGCACAGGTCACCGCCGTCGCGCAGACCATGCTGCGCCAGTTGCCGCAGGGCACCACGCCGCCGCTGATCCTCAACTACAACGCGTCCACGGTGCCGATCATCCAGCTGGCATTGTCCGGCGAAGGCCTCACCGAACAGAACCTGGCCGACCTCGGCCTCAACATCATCCGTCCGCAGCTCACCTCGGTGGCCGGCGCGGCGATCCCGTATCCGTTCGGCGGCAAGACCCGCCAGGTGCAGATCGATATCGATCCGCCGGCGCTGCTGGCGCGCGGGCTGTCGGCGCAGGACGTGGCCAACGCCCTCGCCGCGCAGAACCTGATCACCCCGGTGGGCACGCAGAAGATCGGCAGGTACGAATACACGCTGCAATTGAACAACTCGCCGTCCGACATCGAGGAACTGGGCAACCTGCCGGTGAAGGTGGTCGACGGCGCCACGGTGTTCATCCGCGACGTGGCCCACGTGCGCGACGGCGCGCCGCCGCAGAGCAACATCGTGCACGTCGACGGCGACCGCTCGGTGCTGATGACGGTGCTGAAGAACGGCTCTGCCTCGACCCTGGCGATCATCGCCGGGGTCAAGCAGCGCGTCGCCGCGATGAAGGACGCCCTGCCGGCCGACCTCAAGATCGTCCCCATCGGCGACCAGTCGCTGTTCGTCAGCGGCGCCATCGAGGGCGTCGCGCGCGAGGGCGTGATCGCCGCGGCGCTGACCAGCCTGATGATCCTGCTGTTCCTCGGCAGCTGGCGTTCGACGCTGATCATCGCCACCTCGATCCCGCTGGCGATCCTCAGCTCGATCGCCGCGCTGTCGGCGATCGGCGAGACGCTGAACATCATGACCCTGGGCGGCCTCGCCCTGGCGGTGGGCATCCTGGTGGACGACGCCACGGTGACCATCGAGAACATCAACTGGCACCTGGAACAGGGCAAGGACGTCGAAACCGCGATCCTGGACGGCGCGGCGCAGATCGTGACGCCCGCCTTCGTCTCGCTGCTGTGCATCTGCATCGTGTTCGTGCCGATGTTCTTCCTGCAGGGCGTGGCGCGCTTCCTGTTCGTGCCGATGGCCGAGGCGGTGATGTTCGCGATGATCGCCTCGTTCGTCCTGTCGCGCACGCTGGTGCCGACGCTGGCGAAGTACCTGCTGCACCCGCATGCGCCGCATACCGACCTGCACGGCGACGGCCCTGGGCAACCGCCTTCGCGCAATCCGCTGCTGCGCTTCCAGCGCGGTTTCGAGAAGCGCTTCGAGGCCCTGCGGGCCCGCTACCACGCCTTGCTCGAAATCGCGCTGTTGCGGCGCAGGCTGTTCGTGCCCGGCTTCGTGGCCTGCGTGGCGCTGTCGTTCCTGCTGGTGCCGATGCTGGGCCGCAATTTCTTCCCGTCGGTGGATTCCGGCCAGATCCTGATGCACGTGCGTGCGCCGGTCGGCACGCGGGTGGAGGAGACGGCGCGCCTGTTCGCCGACGTGACCGGCGCGGTGCGCACGCTGATTCCCAAGGAGCAGCTCGGCAGCGTCGTCGACAACATCGGCCTGTCGTCCTCGGGCATCAACAACACCTACAACAACACCGGCACCATCGGCTCGCAGGATGGCGACATCCAGATCGCGCTGAACGAGGGCCACGCGCCCACCGCCGACTACGTGCGCCGCTTGCGCCAGACCCTGCCGCGCCAGTTCCCCGGTGTCGTGTTCTCGTTCCCGCCGGCCGACATCATCAGCCAGATCCTGAACTTCGGTTCGCCGGCGCCGGTGGACCTGCAGATCCGCGGCCCGAACCTGGCGGCCAACTTCGCCTACGCCAACCGCCTGCTGCGCGAGATCCGCCGCGTGCCGGGCGTGGTGGACGCGCGCATCCAGCAGTCGCAGACCAGTCCCGGTTTCAACGTGAACGTGGACCGCAGTCGTGCGCAACAGGTCGGCATCACCGAGCGCGACGTCACCAGCAGCCTGGGGGTGAACCTGGCCGGTTCCAGCCAGATCGCGCCGACCTTCTGGCTGAATCCGCAGAACGGGGTGTCGTATCCGATCGTGATGCAGACCCCGCAGTACAGCCTCGACAGCCTGCCCGGCCTGGAGAACGTGCCGATCAGCCCCAGCTCGGGGAGCGGCGGCGCGCAGATCCTCGGCGGCCTGGCGACGGTGTCGCGGACCGCGACCAACGCGGTGGTCAGCCAGTACAACATCAACTCGATGGTGGAGATCTTCGCCGCCACCCAGGACCGCGACCTCGGCGCGGTCGCCGCCGACATCCAGAAGATCGTCGACGCCAACCAGAAGTTCCTGCCCAAGGCGTCCAGCACCGCCCTGCTCGGCCAGGTGCAGACCATGAACAACGCGTTTTCGGGACTCATCTTCGGCCTGCTCGGCGCGATCGTGCTGATCTACCTGTTGATCGTGGTGAACTTCCAGTCGTGGAGCGATCCGTTCGTGATCGTGACCGCCTTGCCCGCGGCGATCGCCGGCATCGTGTGGATGCTGTTCGCCACGCATACCAGCCTGTCGGTGCCGGCGCTGACCGGCGCCATCATGTGCATGGGCGTGGCCACGGCCAACGCGATCCTGGTGGTGAGCTTCTGCCGCGAGCGCCTGGCCGAGCACGGCGACGCGGCCAAGGCCGCGCTCGAGGGCGGCTTCGTCCGCTTCCGTCCGGTGCTCATGACCGCCCTGGCGATGATCATCGGCATGGCGCCGATGGCGCTGGGCATGGGCGAAGGCGGCGAGCAGAACGCGCCGCTGGGCCGCGCCGTCATCGGCGGCCTGATCTTCGCCACCACGGCCACGCTGTTCTTCGTGCCGATCGTCTTCAGCATGATCCACAGCCGCCGCGCCCATCCGTCTTCCCCCCCGGCGAACGCCTCCGGAGAGTCCTTGCATGTCGCCTGATACCCCGCACACCCGGCCGCCGCGCCGCCTCCGCCTGGCCGGCATCATCGCGCTGATCGTGGTCCTGGCCATCGTCGTGGCCGGGGTCGCCACGCGCGCCAACGAGGCGCGCACGCTGCGCGTGTGGACCGACGACCAGGCCATGCCGACGGTGCAACTGGTGACGCCGGAGGCTGGCCAGGGCGACAGCGCGCTCAACCTCCCGGGCCGCCTGCAGGCGTATGCGCGCGCGCCGATCTACGCCCGCACCAGCGGTTACCTGAAATGGTGGAAGGCCGACATCGGCAGCAAGGTGAAGGCCGGCGACGTGCTCGCCGAGATCGAAACCCCCGACCTGGACCAGCAACTGCTCCAGGCCAGGGCCGATCTGGCCAGCGCCCGCGCCAACGCGGCACTGGCGCAGACCACCGCCAGGCGCTGGCAGGCCATGGGCGATTCCGACTCGGTGTCCAGGCAGGAAGTGGACGAGAAGAGCGGCGACTACGCGGCCAAGCGCGCGCTCGCGCAGGCCGCGCAGGCCAACGTCGAACGCATCCAGGCGCTGAAGGGCTTCGCCAGGCTGGTGGCGCCGTTCGACGGCACCGTCACCGCGCGCGAGACCGATGTCGGCGCGCTGGTCAACGCCGGCGGCGGCGGCCAGGAACTGTTCGTGGTGTCGGACACGCGCAAGCTGCGCATGTACGTGAACGTGCCGCAGAACTACGCGCCGTCGGTGCGTCCGGGCACCCGCGTGACGCTGACGGTGCCGGAGTATCCGGGCCAGACCTTCGCCGGCGTCGTCGACAGGTCGTCGCAGGCGATCAACGCCGCCTCCGGCACCACGCTGGTCCAGGTGGCCGTGGACAACCAAGACGGCAAGCTGCTGTCGGGCGGCTATGCCAGCGTCACCTTCGCGCTTGCCGCCAACGCCACGCTGCTACGCGTGCCGGCCAGCGCGCTGGTGTTCGACGACAAGGGCCTGCGCGTGGCGGTGGTCGATGCGCACGACAAGGTGGCGTTCAAGACCGTGACCATCGCCCGCGACTTCGGCAGGACGGTGCAGCTCGGCTCGGGCATCGCCGCCGGCGACCGCCTGATCGAGAGCCCGCCGGATGGCCTGGCCGAAGGCGATCGCGTGCGCATCGCTGCGCCCAAGCCGGCAGGCGACCATGCAAAGGTCTGATCGCGTCCGCGCACGGCTTGCCGCGACCGCGGTACTGGCGTCGCTGGGCCTGGCGGCCTGCTCGCTGGCGCCCACCTACCAGGCGCCCGAGGTGCCGGTGGCGGCGCAGTACAGCGATCCCCATTCGCCGTGGGTGGAAGCGCAGCCGGCCGACCATCTCGACCGCGACGGCTGGTGGAAGGTCTATGGCGACGACCGGCTCGACCAGTTGCAGGCGCGCCTGCTGGCCAACAACGCCACGCTGGCCGCTGCGCTCGCCCATTACCAGCAGGCCGAGGCGTTCACCCAGCAGGCCCGCGCCGGGTACTTCCCGACCCTGGGCCTGGACGGCAGCGCCGCGCGCAACCGCCAATCGGATACGCGCCCGCTGCGCGGCGCCACCTCGCCGGCCTACTACGACGCGTACACCGTCGGTGCCCAGCTCGACTACGAAGTGGACCTGTGGGGCCGCGTGCGCGACACCGTCGCCGCTGGCGAAGCGCAGCAGGCCGCCTCCGCCGCCGATCTCGCACAGGCGCGCCTGAGCCTGCAGGCGCAGCTCGCCGACAGCTACCTGCAACTCAACGGCGACGACCGCCAGATCCAGGTGTTGAGCGAGAGCATCGACGCGTTCGGCAAGGCCTTGCAGCTCACCCAGTCGCGTCATGCCGGGGGGATCGCCTCGGCCCTGGACGTGGCGCGCGCGCAGACGCAGTTGTCCAACGCCAAGTCGCAGCGCATGCAGGCGCAAGCGCAACGCGCGCTGGTGCTGCATGGCATCGCGGCGCTGGTCGGCGATTCCGCGTCCAGCTTCCAGCTCGCGGCCAACACCGCGCAGGTGCCGGTGCCGGCGATCCCGCTGCAGGTACCTTCGACGCTGTTGCAGCGTCGCCCGGACATCGCCGCCGCGGAACGGCGTACCGCAGCGGCGAACGCCCAGGTGGGCATCGCGCGCGCCGCGTTCTTCCCGCAGCTGACCATCGACGGGCAAGGGGGGTGGCAGAGCGATCGCTGGGGCGGCATCGCCACCGCGCCCAACCGGTTCTGGGCCATCGGCCCCAGCCTGCTGCTGAACGTGTTCGATGGCGGTCGCCGCAAGGCCGGCGTGAAAGCGGCGCAGGCCGCGACCGCCGAGGCCGGCGCGAAGTACCGCGAGGTGGTGCTCACTGCCTTCGCCCAGGTCGAGGACAACCTCAGCTTGCTGCGCGACCTGGGCACGGCGTTGACCGATCAGCGCGCGGCGGCCGCTGCCGCGCAGCGCTCGGTCGAGCTGTCGCTCAATCATTACCGCGAGGGTGCCGTCGGCTACCTCGAGGTGGTGCAGGCGCAGACGGCCGCACTCGATGCGCGGCGCAGCGTCATCGATCTGGAGACCCGGCAGTTGCGGGCCAGCGTCGCCTTGATCCGCGCGCTGGGCGGCGGCTGGGAGGCAGGCGAAAAAACCTGACGCGGCGTCGATCGCGCCCGGGACCATCCTGCCTGGCCGTCGGCGTGGGCCTGCGATGGCGGTGGTCCCAGCAAACGCTCCGCCGAAGGCGGGTCGCGCCAGCGCCGCTCACCTGGCCGGATCGAACCTGACCGTGGCGGTGGTGCCGCCGCCTTCGGCGCTTTCCAGCCCGATCCGCCAGCCGAAGCGCTCGCACAGCCGGCGCACGATCGACAGGCCCAGCCCGGTGCCCTGCGGGCGATCCGGCTCGGCGCGGAAGAACGGCTCGAACGCGCGCTGCAGCGCTTCGCTGGACATGCCGATGCCGGTGTCGCGGATGCTGATCCGGTCGCTGCCGACCTCGACCTCGATGCTGCCGGCGTCGGTATAGCTGCAGGCATTGCGCAGCAGGTTGCTGACCACCACATGCAGCACCCGCGGCGGCGCATGCAGGCGGGCGACGGCGAGCACCTTGACGGTCAGCGTCACCGGCTTGCCGGTCAGCAGCTCGCGCGCATTCTCGGCCTCGTACTCGACCACCTCGGCGACCTCGAAGGTCTCGCTCTGCGGCACCACGTCCGCTTCGCGCGCCAGGATCAGGAACGCGTCGATCACCGCTTCCATGTCGCGGCCGGCGCGCTGGATGCGCTGCAGGCTGCGGCTCAGCCGCGGCGGCAGGTCCGGATCGGTCATCGCGATGTCGCTGGCGACGCGGATCACGGTCAGCGGCGTGCGCAATTCGTGGCTGGCATCGCGGGTGAAGTTGCGTTCGCGCGCCACATGGTCGGTGACGCGCAAGGCCAGCGCGTGCAGCGCGGCGGCCAGCTGCCGCGATTCGCCCTGCACGTCGGCCGGCAGGTTTTCCGGCGCCAGGTCGGCGGTGGACGGGTGCCGCGGATCCCACTGCGACACGCGCCGCGCCAGCCAGTTCACCGGCGACAGCAGCCGCCGCGAGGCGCGGTGGGTCAGCCATCCCACCGCCACCACCGCGATCAGGGTCAGCAGCACCGGCACGATGCCGAACCAGAAGGCCAGG
Source organism: Xanthomonas campestris pv. phormiicola (assembly GCA_025666215.1). NCBI lineage: Bacteria > Pseudomonadati > Pseudomonadota > Gammaproteobacteria > Lysobacterales > Lysobacteraceae > Xanthomonas > Xanthomonas campestris. The sequence continues at coordinate 4,183,891 of CP102593.1, forward strand.
CGCTGCGCCTGCGCGCGCAGGAACACCAGGTACAGACGTCCGGCCCTGGTGTCGTCGACCAGCACCATCTCGCCACCGGGGCGGTTCTCGTGCAGGCCGGGCTTGAGGCCGCGCACATTCGCCGGCACCGCCGCATCCGATTGCCCGGCCGGCACCAGATAGCCGCGCAAGGTGTGGCTGTTCGGTGGCGGCTGCGATGGGGATTGCGCGTACAGGCGCCAGTAGTGCGCGGCTTCCTCGCGCATCACCGAGCCCACCAGCGAGTGCTGCACCACCGCCACCACCAGATAGCTGCCCAACGCGACGATGCAGCCCGCGAACACGATGCGTGCGATCAGGGCCAGGCGGACTTTGCGCGGCAAACCGTGCGGCATTACAGCTTCCGTTTCTTTTCGCCGCGATTATAGGAGGGCGGATCGTGAATCCACCGTGCAAGCAGGCCCCGTTCCGGAGGCCTGCCGCGGGGCGCGACCGGCACCGCTCAGCTCATCGGCTGGGCGATGTCGGCGATGCGGTAGCCGGCGCTCTGCACGGTGTGCAGCAGCGGCCGGTCGAACGGCTTGTCGATGATCTTGCGCAGGTTGTACAGATGGCTGCGCAGCGTGTCCGAGTCCGGCAGGCCGTTGCCCCAGATCTCGCGTTCGATCTCCTGGCGGGTGACCACGCGCGGCGATTCGCGCATCAGGATGGTCAGCAGGCGCAGGCCGATCGGCGACAGCTGCAGCTCGGTGCCGGCACGGGTCGCCCGCATGCTCACCGGGTCCAGCACCAGGTCGGCCACCTTCAGCACTTCCGAGCCCACCTGGCGGCGCTCGCGGCGGATCAACGCGCGCAGCCGCGCTTCCAGTTCCTGGATCGCGAACGGCTTGGTCAGGTAGTCGTCGGCGCCGAAACCCAGGCCGGTGAGCTTGTCGTCGAGCGTGTCGCGCGCGGTCAGCATCAGCACCGGCGTGGACTTGCGCGCGTCGTTGCGCAAACGGCGACACACTTCGATGCCGTCCAGGCGTGGCAGCATCAGGTCCAGCACCACCACGTCGTAACTGTTCTCCGCGGCCAGGCGATACCCGTCCAGGCCGTCGCAGGCGTAATCCACTTCGAATCCGCGGCCTTCCAGGTACTCGCCGATCATTTCGGAGATGTTGCGGTTGTCCTCGACGACCAGAACGAGTCCGGAGGTTTCCTTGGTCTGACGCATAGAGCTTCCTCAGTCTTCAGCTTTGTGAAACATGCCGGAAGCCCGGTGGTGACGGCGTGAAGAACGCTTCATCTGCCTGAGCGGCGCAGAAATCACCCGCCGATCAAGGGTTTGAGCTTGGGCCACACATTGTCCAGCACCTTGGGCTGGCCGGCGGCGGTGGGATGCAGGCCGTCGTCCTGCATCAGCGCCGGGTTCAGCGCCACGCCCTCCAGCAGGAACGGCAGCAGCCCGGTCTGGTATTGCCTGGCCAGGTCGGCGTAGACCGTGCGCAGCCGCTGGCGGTAGGCTGGCCCGTAGTTCGGCGGCACGTCGATGCCGAGCAACAGCACCTTCGCGCCGGCGTTGCGGCTGAGCACGATCATCTTCTCCAGATTGCCGCGCAGCTCCGCCGGGGTCAGCCCGCGCAGGGCATCGTTGCCGCCGAGTTCGATCACCACCACCGCCGGCCGGTGCTTCTGCAGAAGCGCCGGCAGCCGGGTCAGCGCGCCCGAGGAGGTCTCGCCGCTGATGCTGGCATTGACTACGGCCGGTGGCGCCTGCATCTGTTGTTGCAGGCGGCGCTCCAGCAGCGCCACCCAGCCGGACTGGACCGGAATGTTGTGCGCGGCGCTGAGGCTGTCGCCGACCACCAGCACCGGCCCCGCCGCACCTTTGGCACAGGCGATGGCGGGCAGCAGCAGACACCATGCCAGACAGGCCCAGAGCCAGGCGCTGCGCGTCCAGGCAGGCGTTCCTTTCGTATCGTTGCCACGCATCCGGAGATTTCCTCATCGACAGTCTGGCCCCCACTCCCCGCACCGGCATCGCGATCGACGTGCGCGATGTCGGCAAATCCGTCAGCGGACCGGAGGGCACGGTCCACATTCTCGACAACGTCGGATTGACCATCGGTGAAGGCGACAGCGTCGCCATCGTCGGCGCCTCCGGTTCCGGCAAGACCACCCTGCTCGGGCTGCTCGCCGGCCTGGACCTGCCGACGCGTGGCGAGATCGTGCTCGCCGGGCAGTCGCTCAACGCGCTGGACGAGGAAGCGCGCGCCGCGCTGCGCGCGCGCGAGGTCGGCTTCGTGTTCCAGAGCTTCCACCTGCTGCCGTCGCTGACCGCCGCCGAAAACATCGCATTGCCGCTGGAGCTGGCCGGGCGCGAGGACCCGGCGCGGGTGCGCGAGGTGCTGGAGGCGGTCGGCCTGACCGCCCGTGCGCGGCACTACCCGCGGCAACTGTCCGGCGGCGAGCAGCAGCGCGTGGCGCTGGCGCGCGCGTTCGTGGCGCGGCCGCGGATCCTGTTCGCCGACGAACCCACCGGCAGCCTCGACCAGGCCACCGGCCAGCAGATCAGCGACCTGCTGTTCGCGCTCAACGCCGGCAGCGACACCACCCTGGTCCTGGTCACCCACGACCTGCGCCTGGCGCAACGTTGCGAACACCGCTACCGGCTCGACCGCGGGCGCCTGCGCCAGGCCGAAGCGGTGGCCGACGCATGAACGTGTTGCGCCACGCCGCGCGCGCGCTGCGCCGCGAACTGTTCGCCGGCGACCTGCTGACCGTGTTCGCCGCGCTGGTGCTCGGCGTGGCGGTGATGACCGCGGTCGGCACCCTGGTCGATCGCGTCACCCTGGCGCTGACCGGCAGCGCCGCCGAGGTGATCGGCGGCGACCTCGGCGTGACCGGGCGCCAGGACATCCCCGCCGCGTTCGCCGAACAGGCACAGCGCCGCGGCGTGCGCCACACGCGCCTGGTCAGCTTTCCCAGCGTGCTGTTCCATGGCGATGCCAGCCAGATGGCCAACATCAAGGCGGTCGACGTCGGCTATCCGTTGCGCGGCGACTTGCTGGTCGCACGCGACACCGCCGGCGCCGGCAGCGAGCGCGCCGGCCCGCCACCGCGCGGCCAGGCCTACGCCGATCCGCGCCTGCTCGAAGCGCTGGGGCTGAAGCTCGGCGACGCCCTGGAATTCGGCGCCGGCACGCTGCGCGTGACCCGGGTGCTGCGCGCCGAGCCGGACGCTTCAGGCGAACTGATGCAGCTGTCGCCGCCGCTGCTGGTCAACCGTGCCGACGTCGACGCCGCCGGCCTGCTCGGCCCCGGCAGCCGCGCCTCGTACCGGCTGATGTTCGCCGGCGCGCCGGGCGAGATCGCCGCGTTGCGCGAATGGCTGGCGCCACGCGCCAAGGCGTTCCGCCTGGTCGGCATCGAAGACACCCAGCGCGGGGTGCGCGGCGCGTTCGACCGCGCCGGCCGCTTCCTCGCCCTGACCGCGTTGCTGGCGGTGCTGCTGGCCGGCGTCGCCACCGCGCTGGCGGCCAACCGCTTCGCGCTGCGCCGCATCGACAGCGTGGCGGTGCTGCGCTGCCTGGGCGCGCGCCAGCGCGACATCCTCGGCGCGCTGGCGCTGCAGTTGCTGCTGCTGGCGCTTCCCGCCTGCGCGCTCGGCGTGGGCCTGGGCATGCTGGCGCAGATCGGCCTGGTCGAAGCGCTGGGCAGCCTGATCCCGAACCGGCTGCCGCTGCCGCAGGCGACCCCGGCGCTGGCCGGCGCCGGCATCGGCCTGTTGCTGCTGCTCGGCTTCGGCCTGCCGCCGCTGCTGCGGCTGCGCAATGTGCCGCCGATGCGCGTGCTCAACCGCAGCTTCGCCGCGCTGCCGCCGACCTCGCTGCTGGTCTACGCCGCCGCGCTGGTCGCCACCGTGGTGCTGGCGGTGTACGCCACCGGCGATGGCGTGCTCGCGGCCTGGGTGCTGGGCGGGCTGACCCTGCTGGCCGCGCTCGCCGCGGCGGTCGGCGGCCTGTTGCTGGCCCTGCTGCGGCGGCTGCAATCGCGCCTGCGCGGGCCATGGAAGCTGGGCCTGGCGGCGCTGACCCGGCGCCGCGCGCTGAGCGTGGTGCAACTGGTCGGGCTGTCGCTGTCGCTGTGCGCGCTGCTGCTGTTGGCGGTGATCGGCCCGGGTCTGCTCGGCCAATGGCGCGACCGGCTGCCGGCGGACACGCCGAACTACTTCCTGATGAACATCCAGCCCGACCAGGCCGAGCACGTGCTCGGCACGCTGCGCGGGCTGGGCGTGACCGACGCGGCGGTGGAGCCGTTCAGCACCGGCAAGCTGGTGGCGATCAACGGCAAGCCGCCGCAGCGCCAGGAGCAGGGGCCGGAGGACGATGGCGATGGCGCCGATCGGCCGATCAACTTCTCCTGGCGGCATGCATTCCCCGCCGCCAACCGCCTGCTGTCCGGCCGTTTCTGGGCCGCCGACAGCACCGCGGCGGAAGCCTCGGTGGAGGAAGCCTGGGCGCAGCGCTACGGCCTCAAGCTCGGCGACCGCATCACCCTGCTGCTCGGCGAGCAGCAGCGCAGTTTCACCGTCACCAGCGTGCGCAAGGCCGACTGGGATTCGTTCCGGGTCAATTTCTTCCTGTTGCTCAACGCCGGCGCGGTGCAGGACGCGCCCTACAACCTGATCTCCGCGTTCCACCTGCCGCGCGGGTCCGCCGCGCAGTTGAGCGGCCTCAGCCGCACCTATCCGAACGTGTCGCTGCTGGACATCGACGCGATCCTGGGGCGGGTGCGCGAGGTGATCAACCAGGTGGCGCAGGCGGTGCAACTGGTGATGGGCTTCAGCCTGCTGGCCGGCGTGCTGGTGTTGCTGGCGGCGCTGCAGGCCACCGCCGGCGAGCGCCGCTACGACAGTGCGGTGCTGCGCACGCTGGGCGCGCGCCGGGGCCAGTTGCGCGGCGCGGTGCTGGTGGAATTCGGCGCGCTCGGCCTGCTCGCGGCGATCCTGGCGGTCGGCGCGGCGGCGGGGATCGGCGTGGTGGTGGCCAAGCAGGCGTTCGACCTGGCGCTGTCGCCGCCGTGGCCGGCGCTGCTGCTGGGCGGAGTCGGCGGCGTGCTGCTGAGCCTGCTGGCCGGCTGGTCGGGCACGCGCCGCATCCTGCGCACGCCGCCGGCCCTGGCCCTGCGCGAGCACTGAGCGCACTGCGACGCGGCCCGGCGTGCGTGTGCTTGGCGAGGACCTGGGCGTCGGCCAGCGCGTGCTCGCGGCCAGCGGCGACGATGTGCACCGCCGATAGAAATCGGCGGTGCACTACGCATCCCCAATCCCGAATCCCGCGCAAGCGCCATATGCCGGTTGCGTATAAGCACCATCCGAATCGTTGCTTCAACGTGCGTCCACCTCTGCCTACAGTGCAATCGATGCCGCGTGCCGTGCGCGCGGCGCTGCATCTTTCGCAGACGAGGTCAGACGATGGCACGCGCCTCCACCGCAACACGGCCTGCCCCCGCGACATCGGCAGTCCGCATCGAACCGTTCGCCGCGCCGCTGGGCGCGCAGGTGCTGGGCCTGGACCTGGCGCAGCCACTGGACGCGGCCACGTTCGCGCTGCTGCATCGCGCGCACCTGCACTACCACGTGCTGGTGTTCCGCGACCAGCGCATCACCCCGGCGCAGCAGGTGGCCTTCAGCCGCCGCTTCGGCCCGCTGCAGATCCACGTGCTGCGCCAGTTCCAGTTGCGCGAGCAGCCGGAAGTGCTGGTGGTGTCCAACATCAAGGAGAACGGCCAGCCGATCGGGCTGGGCGACGCCGGGCTCTACTGGCACTCGGACCTGTCGTACAAGCCGACCCCGAGCCTGGGCTCGATGCTGCTGGCGCAGGAGCTGCCGGCCGAGGGCGGCGACACCTTGTTCGCCAACCAGCACCTGGCCTGGGACACGCTGACGCCGGACCTGCAGCGCGCGGTCGACGGCCGCCTGGCCGAGCACAGCTACCTGGCCAAATACGAGGAGCTGCGCGCGCGCAATCCGTGGCGGCCGGCGCTGACCCAGGCGCAGATCGACGAGGTGGCGCCGGTGCGCCACCCGGTCGTGCGCACCCACCCGGAAACCGGACGCCGCGCGCTGTTCGTCAGCGAGCATTTCACCACCCGCATCGTCGGCCTGCCGCAGGCCGAAAGCGATGCGCTGCTGCAGGCGCTGTTCGCGCACAGCAGCGCCGATCCGCTGGTCTACCGGCATCGCTGGCAGGCGCACGACATGGTGTTCTGGGACAACCGCTCGGTCACCCACCTGGCCGGCGGCACCCCGGACCATCTGCGCCGGCGCCTGCACCGCACCACCATCGAGGGCGACGTGCCGTTCTAGGCCGACGCCAGCGCCGGCACCGCGCATTCCCCCCGCCACTCCGCCCTTCCCCACAACGGAGCGACGCATGACCGCTTTCGATTCGCCCGCTTTCCCGGCCACCGCGCCGCCCGCCGCCGCGTCGCGGCGGCTGCGCTGGTTCGCCGCCGCGCTGCTCGCCATCGCGCTGCTGCACGGCCAGTCCGCGCATGCCGAAGGCCGGCTGCGCATCGCCAAGCAGTACGGCATCGTCTACCTGCTGCTGGACGTGGCCCAGCAGCAGAAGCTGATCGAGAAGCACGGCAAGGCCGCCGGCATCGACATCGTGGTGGAAACCGTGCAACTGTCCGGCGGCGCCGCCGCCAACGACGCGTTGCTGTCCGGCTCGATCGATGTGGCCGGCGCCGGGGTCGGCCCGCTGTTCACGCTGTGGGACCGCACCCGCGGCCGCCAGAACGTGCGCGGCGTGGCCTCGCTGGGCAACTTCCCCTATTACCTGATCAGCAACGATCCGCGGATCAAGACCCTGGACGACTTCGGCCCGCGCGACCGCATCGCGGTACCGGCGGTCGGCGTGTCGGTGCAGTCGCGGCTGCTGCAGCACGCCTGCGCGCAGCGCTGGGGCGAGAAGGCCTACAACCGGCTGGATACGCAGCAGGTGGCGTTGCCGCATCCGGACGCGGCCGCGGCGATCATCCGCGGCGGCACCGAGATCACCGCGCACTTCGCCAGCCCGCCGTTCCAGGAGCAGGAACTGGCGCGCAATCCGAAGGCGCACATCGTGCTCGACTCGTACGCGATCGAAGGCGGCCCCACCTCGGCCACGGTGCTGTACGCCACCGAGAAGTTCCGCCGCGACAACCCCAGGACCTACCAGGCCTTCGTCGCCGCGCTGGCCGAGGCGGCCAGCTTCGTGCAGCGCCAGCCGGAGCAGGCGGCGGACCTGTTCGTGCGCGCCAACGGCGGCAAGATCGATCGCGCGCTGGTGCTGCGCATCCTCAAGGACCCGAAGGTGCAGTTCAGGACCGCGCCGCAGAACACGCTCAAGCTCGGCCAGTTCCTGTACCGGATCGGCGCGATCAAGCAGGCGCCCGGCGCGGTCAAGGACTATTTCTTCGACAGCGCGCAAGTCGCCGGAGGCAGCTGAGATGAGCGCATTCGCCTTGACCCCGGCGCCGCTGCTGCAGGTCGAGCGGGTCAGCCTGGAGTACGCCACCGGGCAGCGCGTGGTGCGCGCCACGCACCAGGTCAGCTTCGACGTGTACGCCGCCGACCGCCTGGTGCTGCTCGGCCCGTCGGGCTGCGGCAAGTCGACCCTGCTCAAGGCCATCGCCGGCTTCGTCACGCCCAGCGAGGGGCAGATCCGCCTGGACGGACAGACGCTGCGCGCGCCGGGACCGGACCGGGTGGTGGTGTTCCAGGAATTCGACCAGCTGGCGCCGTGGAAGACGGTGCGCCAGAACGTCGCCTTCGGCCTGCGTGCGGCGCGCAAGCTGGGCCGACGCGAAGCGGCCGAGCGCGCGGACCACTACCTGCAGAAGGTCGGGTTGTCCGCGTTCGCCGACGCCTATCCGCACACCTTGTCCGGCGGCATGAAGCAGCGTGTGGCGATCGCGCGGGCGCTGGCGATGCAGCCGCGCGTGCTGCTGATGGACGAGCCGTTCGCCGCGCTCGACGCGCTGACCCGCCAGCGCATGCAGGAACAGGTGCTGGACCTGTGGGACGAGTTGCGCTTCACCCTGCTGTTCGTGACCCATTCGATCGACGAGGCCTTGCTGGTGGGCAATCGCATCGTGCTGCTGTCGCCGCATCCGGGCCAGGTCCGCGCCGAACTCAACAGCCATGGCTTCGGCCCGGCCAGTCTCGGCAGTGCGCCGTTCCAGCAGGCCGCGCAGCGCATCCACCGGCTGCTGTTCGATCCGCCCGGCGACGACGCCTGTGCCGCTGAGGCGGCCGCCGGCAACGTGGCGCCGTTGCGCCGGCGCGCGCCGCTGCGCGAGGTCGCGCCATGAGCGTCACCGCGCCGCTGCGGCCGCCGATCCGCGCCGAGTACGAACGCCCGGTCGTTGCCTACGTCGCGACCGCATCGACGCTGGCGTTGCCGCGGCGGCAGCTGCCGGACTGGCTGCGCCAGGCGCTGATCCTGCTCGCGCTGGCCGGATTGTGGGAAGCGGCGGCGCACTGGCTGCACGACGACCTGCTGCTGCCGGGCGTCGTGCAGACCGCACGCGCGTTCGCCGACGGGCTGTGGTCGGGCGAACTGCCCGGCCGCGTCGGCGCCTCGCTGCACATGCTCGCGCAAGGCTATGCGCTGGGCGTGGCGCTGGCCTTCGCGTTGACCGCGCTGGCGGTCTCGACCCGGATCGGCCGCGACCTGCTGGGCACGCTGACCGCGATGTTCAATCCGCTGCCGGCGATCGCCTTGCTGCCGCTGGCCTTGCTGTGGTTCGGCCTGGGCAACGGCAGCCTGGTGTTCGTGCTGGTGCACGCGGTGCTGTGGCCGCTGGCGCTGAACACCTATGCCGGCTTCCAGGGCGTGCCGGAAACGCTGCGCATGGCCGGGCGCAACTATGGGTTGCACGGGTTGCGCTACGTGGTCGCGATCCTGGTGCCGGCGGCGCTGCCTGCGATCCTGTCCGGCCTGAAGATCGCCTGGGCCTTCGCCTGGCGCACCCTGATCGCCGCCGAGCTGGTGTTCGGCGCCACCTCCGGCCAGGGCGGCCTGGGCTGGTACATCTTCCAGAACCGCAACGAGCTGTACACCGATCGCGTGTTCGCCGGGCTGGCGATGGTGATCCTGCTCGGCCTGCTGGTGGAAGGCGCCGGCTTCCATGTGCTGGAACGGCTCACCGTGCGTCGCTGGGGCATGCAGCGCTGAGTCGCGCGGCGCGCGCCCGATCCGCACGGGCATGCGCAAAACTTGACTGCCGCCATTGCCTTCGCCGAGCATCGCTGCGACTGCCGCTGCCGCTTCCTGCGCAGATCGGCCCGCGCCCGGTCAGCATCGGCGAGTACAAGGACCATGCCGGCAAGCCAGATCCCACCGCACAGCGCGTCTGCCGCAGCCAGCGAGATCGCCGCGCGCAACGGCGTGCCGTACCTGGCCTGCATCCTGGCCGAGACCCGCAGCGGCCCGTACTACATCGCCACCGCACCGACGCCGCAGGCGCTGGATGGGCTGGGCAAGACCCTGCGCGAGCGCAACAGCGTGCGCGGGCAAACCGAAGATCCGGTCGCGATTCTCGCGGTGTGGTACGAGGAGTGCGAAAACGAAGTCGCCGCGTTGCTCCGCGCCGCGGAGATCTCCCGGCTCAGCCATTGCTGGCAGCGCGGCCTGATCGAATCGTCCAATCCGCAGTGGCTCGACCTGAGCGGCCTGTGCATCGGCTTTCCGCTGATCGTCACCCTGCCCGAGTACAAGGGCTTGAGCTACCACCTGGTGACCGACCTGTAGGCCAGCGCCGCCGCGCACGGCTCGCGCTCGCAAAAAAGGAAGGCGCCGTCCTGGCCGCCTTCCCACCCTGAGCCTGCGTCGGCGGCGGCGCTCAGCGTTCGGCGGGCGCCGGCTCCACCCACTGCGCGAACACCGCGGCGATCCTGGCATCGGCCACCGGCTTGCCCTGCTGCACCGCCTCGGCCTGCTCGAACAGCGGCATGATCATCGCCATGCCGTCGAGCTTGGTCTTCAGGTGCACGCCCGGCGGCTTGCCGAGGAAGGCGTCCCAGTGCGCGCGCACCTTGGCCCAGTAGCCCTGCGTCGCCTTCCAGTAGGCGTAGGCCGGCCTGAAGTCGACCTCATCGGTCTTGACGTAGTCGTTGAAGCCGAATTCGCGCGCGATCGGCTGCTGGCTGCCGTCGGGCTTGCGCAGCACCTTGGTGTTGAACTGCTCGTGGGTCCAGCCGGCCGGAGTCAGCGTGTGCCGGTTGATCACCGCCAGCGCGTTGTAGTCGCTGCGCTTGGTGTATTCGCGGCGCGGCAACGGGCGCCAGCTCAGGTCGCTGGTCCAGGTCGGATGGCCGTCGGCGTAGTCCCAGCGGCCGGTGCCGCAGTAGCGCGGCGCATCGCTGACTTCGTACACGCATTGGGTCCAGGCGCCGCGAGTCGTGGCGGCGGCGAGCGGGCGCACCTGCCAGGTCTGGTCGGCGCTGAATTCGAAGCGCTGCGGCGCTTCGTAGCTCCAGTCCTGGCGCCAGTGCTTGGTCACGTGGCCGCTCTTCGTATCGACCAGCAGATGCTGCAGCACCACCTTGCGCGGGCTGTCCTCGACCACGATCACCACTTCGTTGGCGCCGCTGCGCATCGCCGGCGCGCGCTCGTACCCGGGCTTGAGCAGGACGGTCTCGTCGAAGGCGAAATCCACCATGTACTCGCCCTGCATCGCCAGGATGCTGGTGCGGTCGCGTTGCGGATCGGCGTCCTGGGCGTGGGCGGGGCCGGTGCCGGCGAGCAGCAGCAGGCACGGGAACATGAGCAGAAGCGGTGATTTCATCGTCGTGATCGGTCGCGGTAGGTGAGTTGAAGAGAGAAGAGAGCGAACCCGCGCTACAGGCGCAGCAACGGCCACGGCCGCTCCGGATCGGGGCGCGCGGCAGGCCGTCCGGCGCGGGCGCAGCAGCACTCGTCGACCAGCACTTCGCCCTCGGCCGCCTCCAGCCGCGCGATGCGCCGGGCGATGCTGGCGCCCAGCGGCGACACGCTGGCGACGCTGGCCGCCAGTTCGCCGTCGCTGGCATGCAGGCGCAACGCGCGTGCGCGCCAGCTGTCGCCGCTGAGGCGGCCGGCCACGCGCCGCCACAGGCGTTCGGCGACACCGGCATCGGCGCTGCCGCCGTGGACCGCAGGCAACGCCGACAGCAACGCGTCCCAGGCGACGAAATCGCTGTCCGGCAGCAGGTACAGGCGCCAGCAGCAGCGTTCCTGGCGATCGTAGAAACACAGGCTTTCGAGCAGTCCGTCGCTGTCCACGCCGAGCTGCGCGCCGACGCGCAGCGCATGGTTCCAGCCCATCAGCTCGGTGCCCAGCTGCGCGCGGTACAGGCATAGCACGGTACCCAGCGCCGCCAGCTGCGCCGGGCGCGGCAGCGGCGCGGATGCGGCGATCCGGGTCGCGTCGGTGGTCGCTGGCGCCGCCTTGCCCATGCGCCGCTACCAGTCCAGCGCCAGGCTGACCGAGACGTTGCGTCCGGCGCCGGTGTAGCGGTCCAGCACCGCGCTGCTGGCCAGGGTCGCGCTGGGCAGGGTGTTCCAGTCGATGTAGCGGCGATCGGCCAGGTTGAACACGCCGACGTTGAGCTTGGCGCCGGGCGTGAAGTTCCAGTGCGCGAGCAGATCCAGCGTCGCGTAGCCGGACGGCGTGTAGTACGTCGCCGACGCCGGGCGTTTCTGCTTGGCCACGAAGCTGCCGACCAGTTGCGCGCCCCAGCTCTGGCGATCGTAGGCCAGGCCGAGCACGCCGCGCAGCGGATCGATCGAGTTCAGCGGCGTGGCGTCGGTCTTGTTGTCGCCGCGCGCATAGGCGGCGCTGGAATGCAGCGACCAGCCGTCCCAGCGCGCGGACAGCGCGCCGAAATCGACGCCGGCCTTGGCCTCCACGCCCTTGATCACCACGTGATCGACGTTGCGCGACTGGTACAGCATCAGGCCGTCGGCGTTGTAGCCGACGAAGCTGTAGGACTCGATGAAGTCGCGGTAGTCGTTGTAGTAGCCGCTCAGCCCGAAATAGCCCGCCGTGGCGGTGTAGCGCAGGCCCAGTTCGGCGCCCTTGCTGGTCTCCGGTTTCAGGTCCGGATTGGCGATGGCGGTGTAGCCGAACTGCAGATTGGTGAAGCCGATGTTGACGTCGTTGTACGGCGGCGCGCGGAAACCGTGCGCGTAGTTGGCGTACAGCGACCAGGCGTCGTCGATGCGCCAGATCGCGCCGAGCTTGGGCGAGACGTTGCTGTCGGTGACCTTCTCCGCGGCCACGCCGGGGTTGTCGGCGGCGAAGATCGCATCGACCTGCGGCGACAGCCGGTAGTAGTCCACGCGCAGGCCCGGGATCAGGCTGAAGCGGCCGTCGGCCAGGCGCATCTCGTCCTGCAGGTAGGCGCCGGCCTTGGTGGTCTCGGTGACCGGGAAATCGCGCACCGGGAACGTCTCCACGCCCACCGTCTTGCTGATCGCGCCGGTGGTCAGGTTCTGCGCGTAGCCGTCGCGCTTTTCGTGGGTGTCGCTCCACGACAGGTCGATGCCGTAGCTGACCTCGTGGACCACGCGGCCCTGGTCCACCTGCTTGTGCAGGTTGGCCTGCAGCCCGTACAGGCGCTGGTCGAAGTCGTGCTCCATGTGCCGCAGGGTGTTGTTGCTGCGGCGCTCGTCGGTGCGCTGCAGGCTTTCGCTGTCCTGCCGGTACAGCTGCCACTGCAGGTCGTCGGCGAGCAGCGTGTCGAGCTGGTCCACTTCGTGGGCCAGCGACACGCGGGCGCGGGTCTGATGGTCGCGGCCGCGCTGCGACAGGATGCTGGAGGTGACGTTGCTCAGCGCATCGATGCTGGAGTAGTCCTCGTTGCCTTCCACGGTCAGCTTGAAGCGCTGGTTCGCGCTCGGCGCGTAGACCAGCTTGCTGAGCAGGCTGCGGCCGTCGTTGCTGAGCGGATTGGGCGCGGTGCGCGCCGCGCCGGTGCTGCGGTTGTCGCCCTGGGTCTCGCTTTCCTGGCCCTGGCGGTGGCTGACCGCGGCCATGCCGCTCCAGCGCTCGCCGCCGAACGCGACCAGCGCGCCGGCGAACAGGCCGTCCCATTCGCTTTCGTAGCCGAACTTCAGGCCCACGTAGCTGGTCTTGCCCGGCGCCAGATAGTCGGCCGGATCCTTGGTCACGTAGGCGACCACGCCGCCGAGCGCATCGGAGCCGTACAGCGAGCTGGCCGGGCCGCGCACGATCTCGACCCGCTTGAGCGTTTCCATGTCGACGAAGTTGCGGTTGGCGTTGAGATAGCTGCCGAAGCTGAAGGTGTCCGCGACCGGGATGCCGTCGGTCTGGATCAGCACGCGGTTGCCGTCCAGGCCGCGGATGCGGATGCCGCCGATGCCGCTGAAGCGGCCGCTGTTGCCGGTGACCGAGACGCCGGGGCTGTAGCGCAGCAGGTCCTTCAGGTCGTACACCAGCTCCTGGTCCATCTGCTCGCGATCGATCACATCGACGCTGCTGGGCACCTCGACGATGGCGCGCTGGGTGCGCGTGGCGGTGACCTGCAGGCGGTCGAAGTCGCGCGGCGTGGCGGAACTGGTTGCATCGACGGCATCGGTGGCGTCGACGGGAGCGGCATGCGCGCAGGCGGCCAGGGCCAGCCACAGCGCGCCGGTGAGCGGAGCGGTACGGATCATGGAAGTCATCGGTGGGTCGCGAAAGATCCCGGCCACGCCGGCACGCAGGCCGGCGCAGGGGCCGAGGAGAGAAACGGTCGCGACTGCGGGCGGCCGCGGCGGACCCATCGGGTCCGGCCAGGTGGCGGCAGTGTCGAGCGGGTGGTCCGGCGGCGCGCGGCGCGCCGCACGGCTTACTTGGTCAGGATCAGCTTGTCGTTGCTGGTATGGCGCAGGCGATAGACGCGGTCGCCGTGCTGGATCAGCACTTCGCGGCGCCCTTTCAGCAGCGCTTCGCTGCTGATCGTCTCTTCCACCGGGACCGCGCGCGGCAGCGCACGCTCGCGCAGGCTCAGGGTTTCGGGGTGACGCAACAGGACGGGTTGAGCGGTCATGGTCGGGCTCCGTACACAGGGGTCGATGAAGATGATAATGATTCTCGATAATTAAACAAGAGCCGTTCTCGTTTATAGAGATTCAAGATACGAATCGAAATTCGATCTTCGACAGCTTTTAAGAATCGACTATCGCCCAGTCCCCGCGGAGCGCGCTCCCTAGACCGTGAACCTGAGGCGAGGCGCGCTCAGGCCACCGCCGCCTCGACCTGCGCCCACCATGCCGGGTCTTCGCGCGTGGCCAGCGGCAGCGCGTCGAAGTTCTCGAGCAACTGCGCGACGCGGCTGGCGCCGAGGATCACCGTGGACACGTGCGGATTGCGCAGGCACCAGGCGATCGCCAGCGCCGCCGGCGCCACGCCTTCGGCGGCCGCCAGCGCGGTGAAACGGCGTGCGCGCTGCACGCGGCGCTGCGCGGGCGGCCCGATCACTTCGTCGTGCAGCCAGGCGTTGCCGGCCTGGCCCAGGCGCGAGGCCGGGTCGATGCCGTCGTTGTACTTGCCGGTCAGCAGGCCCGAGGCCAGCGGCGACCAGATCGTGGTGCCCAGGCCGAGCTCGGCGTACAGCGGCGCGTATTCCTGCTCCACGCGCTGGCGGTGCAGCAGGTTGTACTGCGGCTGCTCCATCGACGGCCCCTGCAGGCCGAGCGCCTGCGCCACCTGCGCCGCTTCGCGGATGCGTTCGGCCGGCCATTCGGAGGTGCCCCAGTACAGCACCTTGCCCTGCCGCACCAGCGCGTCCATCGCGCGCACGGTTTCCTCCACCGGCGTGTCGGCGTCGGGACGATGGCAGTAGTACAGGTCCAGATACTCCACGCGCAGCCGCTTCAGCGCGGCATGGCAGGCGTCGGTGACGTGCTTGCGCGAGAGCCCGCGCTGGGTCGGGCGCGGTGCGTCGACCGCACCGAAGTACACCTTGCTGGACACGCAATAGCCGTCGCGCGGCAGCCGCAGGTCGGCGATCACATCGCCCATCACCTGCTCGGCGCGGCCCTGCGCGTAGACCTCGGCATTGTCGAAGAAGTTGACCCCGTGGTCCCACGCGGCGGCGATCAGGTTGCGCGCTTCGTCGCGGCCGATCTGTCCGCCGAAGGTGATCCAGGCGCCGAACGACAGCGCCGACAGCTGCAGCCCGGTGGCGCCAAGGCGACGGTAATGCATGCGAATTCCTCCTGCTGGGCGAGCCGGCGAAGGTGGCCGGCGGGCGGCCGCACAGTGTAGCGAGGCCGCCGGCATGCGCCCGCAATCGGCGCACTGTCTGGATCGCATGGGATTTTCGGCGCTGAACGGGGTTTGCCTTGCCGCCCGTCACCCCCTGCACTACGCTCCCTCTCTTTGGTCCGGCGATCCAGGGGAAGCAGATGGTCGAGGGTTTGGGGAGGATCGGCTTCGGCCTGTTCGGGTTGGCGGTGTTGATCGGGATCACCTGGCTGTGCTCGAACAACAAGCGCGCCGTGGATTGGAAGCTGGTCGCGACCGGCCTGATCCTGCAGATCGGCTTCGCCTCGCTGGTGCTGCTGGTGCCCGGCGGACGCCAGGTCTTCGACTGGCTGGGGCAGCTGTTCGTGAAGGTGCTGAGCTTCGTCAACGAAGGTTCCGGCTTCATCTTCGGCAGCCTGATGGACACCAAGACCTACGGCTTCATCTTCGCCTTCCAGGTGCTGCCGACGATCATCTTCTTCTCCGCGCTGATGGGCGTGCTCTACCACCTGGGGGTGATGCAGGCGGTGGTGCGGGTGATGGCCTGGGCGATCACCAAGGTGATGCGCGTGTCCGGCGCGGAGACCACCAGCGTCTGCGCCAGCGTGTTCATCGGCCAGACCGAGGCGCCGCTGACGGTGCGCCCGTACATCCCGAAGATGACCGAGTCCGAGCTGCTGACGATGATGATCGGCGGCATGGCGCACATCGCCGGCGGCGTGCTGGCCGCCTACGTGGGCATGCTCGGCGGCACCGACCCGGCGGAACAGGCGTTCTACGCCAAGCACCTGCTGGCGGCGAGCATCATGGCCGCGCCGGCCACGCTGGTGGTGGCCAAGCTGCTGATTCCGGAAACCGGCACGCCGCTGACCCGCGGCACGGTCAAGATGGAAGTGGAGAAGACCACCAGCAACATCATCGACGCCGCCGCCGCCGGTGCCGGCGACGGCCTGCGCCTGGCGCTGAACATCGGCGCGATGCTGCTGGCCTTCATCGCCCTGATCGCGCTGGTCAACGCGCCGCTGACCTGGATCGGCGACGTCACCGGCCTGGCCGCGGCGATCGGCCGCCCGACCAACCTGTCGACCATCTTCGGCTATGTACTGGCGCCGATCGCCTGGGTGATCGGCACGCCGTGGGCGGATGCGACCACGGTCGGCTCGCTGATCGGGCAGAAGGTCGTGATCAACGAATTCGTCGCCTACAGCGAGCTGGCGCAGATCGTCAAAGGCCAGGTCCCGGGCATGAGCCTGAGCAGCGAAGGCCGGCTGATCGCCACCTACGCGCTGTGCGGCTTCGCCAACTTCAGCTCGATCGCGATCCAGATCGGCGGCATCGGCGGCCTGGCCCCCGAGCGCCGCCACGACCTGGCGCGGTTCGGCCTGCGCGCGGTGCTGGGCGGCTCGATCGCCACCTTCATGACCGCCACCATCGCCGGCGTGCTGTCGCACTTCGGCTGATGCGATTCCCCTTTCCCCAGTCCTTGTTGAGAAGCAGCACATGCCTATGAGTTCGGTCATCGTCGTCGGTTCGTTCAATGTCGACCACGTCTGGCGCTGCGAGACCCTGCCCGCCCCGGGCGCGACCATCGCCGGCCGCTACAGCACCGGCCCCGGCGGCAAGGGCTTCAACCAGGCGGTGGCGGCGGCGCGCGCCGGCGCCCGCACCACCTTCGTGTGCGCGCTCGGCGACGACGCCGGCGGCGCGATGGCGCGTGCGCTGGCCGCGCAGGACGGCATCGACCTGGCCGCCGAGGCCAGCACCGAGCCGACCGGCACCGGCGGCATCTACGTCGACGGCCACGGCCGCAACACCATCGTCATCGGCGCCGGCGCCAACGCCGCGCTGAGCCTGGGCTTCGTGCAGGCGCAACGCGCGCTGCTGGGCTCGGCGCGGGTGCTGCTGGCGCAGCTGGAATCGCCGATCGAGACCATCGAGGCGACCCTGGCGCTGGCGCGCGAGACCGGCCTGACCACGGTGCTCAACGCGGCGCCGGCCAATGCGCAGACCAGCATCGGCCTGCTCAAGCTGGCCGACGTGCTGACCCCGAACGAGACCGAGTTCGCCGCGCTGCTGGCGCGCCACGTCGGCGAGCGCGTGGATGCCGACGACGTCGCCGCCACCGATGGCGGCAGCCTGCACGCGCTGTGCCGCAAGCTGCTGCCCGGCGGCACCGTGGTGGTGACGCTGGGTTCGGTCGGCGCGTTCATCTCGCACCCCGAAGAGCGCCAGCGCGGCGATGTGCAGCCGTACTACCGGATCGGCGCCGAGGCGGCGCACACCGTGGACACCACCGGCGCCGGCGATGCGTTCAACGGCGCGCTGGCGGCCTCGCTGGCGCAATCGCCGAACGCCGGCTTCGCCACCCATGTGCGCTTCGCCAACCACTACGCGGCGCGTTCGACCGAGGCCGAGGGCGCGGCCGCGTCGATGCCGCGGCTGGTGCCGGACGCCGGCTGAGCCGTCCGCGCCGCTGGCGGCATCCGTTCCCGTGCACCCAGACCGCCGACCCACCGCCCGGCGCCGCGCCGGGCCTGCATCCCGACAAGGAGTTTCCGATGCCGCGTTTTTCCGCCATCTCGTTCGGCGCGCTGTGCGCGCTGCTTGCCCCGCTATCCGCCCTCGCCGCGCAGCGCTGCGACTGGAACAGCGCTGCCGCCGATGCCGACCGCGCCGCGGTGACCGTCTCCGCCGACAGCCTGCAACAGGCGATCGCGGCGCACTACGACGATGCCGACCAGGAAGACGGCGCGGCCCTGGCGCGCACGCTGCTGCAGCGCGCGCAGTCGCCGCAGCTGCCGGGCAAGCTGGAAGGCCGCTGGAAGGTGCGCTCGATCCAGGTCGACCAGCGCTTCGCCTATGCCTACCCCTACTTCAAGGCCGAGATCGCGCGCGATCCCTGCGGCTATCGCCTGAGCAAGACCAGCGGCTCGCAGCGCCGCAGCGGCACGCTGTATCCGCTGGCCAAGGACAGCCGCGAGTTCGCGTTCCTCGGCGCCAGCACGGTCAACGACGATCCGCAGGGCCACTACGCGCCCGGCAACGTCTCGGACGGCACCCATGGCAACAGCGTCGGGCGCCTGGTGGCGCTGGGCCCCGACGAACTGCTGCTGATCCTGGACGGCAACGCCAAGGGCTTCGAGCTGTACCAGCTGATCCGCTGAATCGGCGACCTGCGGCCAGGGCGCGTGCACGCGATCCGTCGGCGCGCGCTTGGGGGTATCACAGCCAGGTCGCCGCGCTTGCCGCCGCCAACATGGCTGTCCGAGTTGGCAGCGGCGGCGGCGGCGGCGACAATGGCCGCATGCGCATCGGCCCCTACACGATCGAACCGAAGGTGATCCTGGCGCCGATGGCCGGGGTCACCGACAAGCCGTTCCGGCTGCTGTGCAAGCGTCTTGGCGCCGGCCTGGCGGTGTCGGAGATGACCATTTCCGACCCGCGCTTCTGGCAGACCCGCAAGTCGCTGCAGCGCATGGACCACGCCGGCGAGCCGGACCCGGTCAGCGTGCAGATCGCCGGCACCGAGCCGCAGCAGCTGGCCGAGGCGGCGCGCTACAACGCCGACCACGGCGCGCAGCTGATCGACATCAACATGGGCTGCCCGGCGAAGAAGGTGTGCAACGCCTGGGCCGGCTCGGCGCTGATGCGCGACGAGGCGCTGGTGGCGCGCATCCTCGGCGCGGTGGTGGCCGCCTCGCCGGTGCCGGTGACGCTGAAGATCCGCACCGGCTGGGACTGCGACCACCGCAACGGCCCGGCCATCGCGCGCATCGCCGAGGACTGCGGCATCGCCGCGCTGGCCGTGCACGGCCGCACCCGCGACCAGCACTACGGCGGGCAGGCCGAATACGCCACGATCGCGCAGATCAAGGCCGCGCTGCGCATCCCGGTGATCGCCAACGGCGACATCGATTCGCCGCACAAGGCCGCGCAGGTGCTGGCCGCCACCGGCGCCGATGCGGTGATGGTCGGCCGCGCCGCGCAGGGCCGGCCGTGGATCTTCGGCGAGATCGCGCACTACTTGGCCACTGGCGAACTGCTGCCGGCGCCGTCGCTGGCGTGCGTGCGCGACACCCTGCTCGGCCACCTGCAGGCACTGCACGAGTTCTACGGCGAGGCGCAGGGCGTGCGCATCGCGCGCAAGCACCTGGGCTGGTACGCCAGGGACCGCCCCGAGAACGCGGCATTCCGCGCCGTGGTCAACCGCGCCGAGAGCGCCGATGCGCAGCTGCGGCTGACGGCCGATTACTTCGACGCACTGATCGCCGGCGTGTCGCCCGACCTACCCGCCGCGGCCTGAGCGCCGCGGCGCAGGGCCACGCCAGGCATTCGCGGCGGGTCCCGTCCCCAGCCGTACGGCGTTCTCCGCTACCACGCAGGCGCGGCGGCTGAAACGAGCGCGCCGGTTCGGCGGCGGGCCGTTCGACCAGAGCGACGACAGCGGCAGGTGGCCCCGGCCGCACGTGCCCAGCGGCACCCGCAAGCGGACCGGGCTGCGGCGGCGATCCCCTGGCCGCTCAGTGCAGCTCGGACGGCGCCGGCGCGCCGACCGGCGTCGCCGCTGCAGGTTCGGTCCAGATCCGCCGCCACATCCGCGCCAGCGCCGCGCCGATCTGCCCGCGCGCCACCGGGGCGCGATACGCGGCCTGCAGCTGGCGCGGTGCGATCGCCTGCCAGCCGTCGCCGCGCTGCCGCGCCACCGCGAAATTGAAGTTGTAGTCCGGCTCCAGGCCCATGCGCAGGTCGCTGAGCACCAGTTCGCCGTCCTTGACCTGGGCGCGCATGAAGCCGCGGTTGAACCAGCTCAGCCGCTGCACCGCCGGCAAGGCGCGCACTTCGCCCAGCGCCTGGGTGTTGGAGGGATAGCCCTGGAACCGCATCGGCCCGCGGTCGGCGACCAGCGAGCGCTCGCCGATCACATAGCCGCTCGGCGTCATCGCCACTACGCGCCACAACAGCGTGTTGAACGGCATCGGCACCGAGAAGCGCGGCGCGTGCTGCAGGCCCATCGCCGCCAGCGCGCGGTCGGCCTGGCGATCGACCAGGTGCTTGGCCAGCAGCGACCAGCCCAGGTAGGCGCTGCTCAGGATCAGCCCGGCCAGCAGCGCCTGCTGCGCCACGCGCCGCGCGCGCGCCCACCAGGCGATGGCGCAGGCCACGATCAGCCACAGCGTGTAGCCCGGATCGATGATGAACACGCTGGACCACATCGCCGGCGGCGGCCGCAACGGCCACCACAGCTGGGTGCCGTAGACGGTGAACGCATCCAGCAGCGGATGCGTGATCAAGGCCAGCTGCATCGCCCAGAACCAGCGGCGCGGCGCTTCGGCCACGCGGCCATGGCCGAAGCGCCGGTACAGCCACCAGATCAGCCAGCCGAGCAGCGGCAGCACGAACAGCGAATGGCTGAAGCTGCGGTGCACCGTCATCAGCGTGACCGGGTCGCGGGTCAGCGGCAGCAGGAGCAGCGAATCGAGGTCGGGCACGGTGCCGAGCGCGGCGCCGGCGAGCAACGCGGCGCGGCGGTGCGCGGCAGGCGCGATGGCGGCGGCGACGGCGCCGCCGAGCACGATCTGGGAGAGGGAATCCATCGGCCGATGCTAGCAGCGATGGCGCCACGGGGGCGCGGACAGTGGCGGTGCTGGTGGCGGTCGCCGTGATTTGCTCTGCTTGCATGGCCGCAGCGGCGAGCAGTTGCAGTGCAAGCGGCAGCGGCATTTCGGCCGGGATGCCTCTTGGGCCAAGCGGAGTCATGGGAAAGCGCCGTCGCGACGGCGGCGACCCGCCAGTTCGCGGTCGGCGAAACGCAAAAGAAAGGCGCCCCACCGGGACGCCTTCCCTTTCCCATACGCCGCCCGGATCAGAATCCTTCGAAGAAGAGGGAATGGGCATCGTCGGAGGAGGTGGCCGCCGTGGCGGGGTTTTCCGATTGGAAATAGCTGATCACATCGGCCGCGATGACCCCCAGCCACTTCCAGAACCGCCCCTTCTTCTTCGACGTGGCGCTCTCGGCCGCGAATTGACCACTCGCGGCCGCCTGCTTGGACCAGTAACGCGTGGAGTGCCTGGCCACGCTCAGCCCGCCCAGGATCAGCGCGCCGTTCTTGGACCTGGGATCGAGTCGCGCCATGGCGTCCCGCTCCAGTTCCTCGAACTGTGCCGCCGCCGCATCCAGGTCCTCGGCGTTCTCGACGATCTGGTCGATCCTCACGATGAACGCGAATTCGTCGGCACTGAACTGCTGGCGCAGCCCGTCCAGATTTTCCGTCAACGGCCGCGTCGGATCGATCGCATCGATGATCGGCTGCTGTGTGGCGATGAACTGCTCCAGCGGCATGCCGGGGTCGTAGCCGCACTTCTTGACCAGCAGGGTCAGGGCCTCGTCGTGCGACACGTTCAGGTCCATCAGGCAGCCGAGATACATGTTGTGCTGGATGCCTGCCTGGTCCACGGGGTTCTCGGCCGCCAGCGCGGGGAGACCGAAGGCACTGCCGACCAGCAGGGCGGCGGTTGCGACAAAGCGCTTCTTCTTCATGAGCATTCTCTTGCAATAAATGGGTGAGGTGACTCGGGTCCATGCGCAGACCTGGGCATGTGGTCACCGACGCATGGGCATGGCGCGATGCGGTGCGGATGCAGGTGGCGCATGGGGACGGTGGTCGTGTCAGAACACGATGTCGTAGACCGTGCTGGAGGTGGTGGCCGCGGTGACGGGGTTTTCGGTGAGCAGGAAACCGACCACGTCCGACCCGACGACGGCCAGCCATCTCCAGAACCGCCCTTTCTTCTTCGCGGTGGTGTCGCCAGCCGTGGCCTCACCGTTCTCGGCCGCGTACTCGGACCAGTAGCGGTTGGAGTGCTTGGCCACGCTCAGCCCGCCCAGGATCAGCGCGCCGTTCCTGGACCTGGGATCGAGCCGCAGCATGGCCTCCTTCTCGAGTTCCTCGAACTGCACCGCCGCGGCGTCCAGGTCCTCGGCGTTCTCGATGATCTGGTCCATCCGCACGATGAACGAGAATTCGTAGGCACTGAGCTGCTGGCGCAGCCCGGCCAGGTTTTCCGCCATCGGCCGGGTCGGGTCGACCGAGTCGACGATGGGCTGTTGCGTGGCGATGAACCGCTCCAGCGGCATGCCGGGGTCGTAGCCGCACTTCTTGACCGCGACGGTGAGGGCTTCGTCGGGCGAGGCATTGGCGTCCATCAGGCAACCGAGATACATGTTGTGCTGGATGCCTGCCTGGTCCACGGGGTTCTCGGCCGCCAGCGCGGGGGCAGCGAAGGCACCGCCGGCCAGAAGGGCGACCGTTGCGACAAGGAGCTTCTTCTCCATGAGCATTCTCCTGTGATGGATGGGTTGAAGGTGGCTGGGCCTCCCGACGCCGTGCGGAGGTGTTCGGGCGATGTGGCCAGCGCCGCATCGGCACGCGGCTCGATGCGGCGGTGTCAGGCTAGGCAGGCCTGCGGCGAGGCACGAGGGCGAAACCGGGTCGCCGCAGGAGCGAACCGGGTCGAATTGGCGAATCCGGGATCGGCCCCGCACCGTTGCGGACGCGCGTTCCCCGGCCTGCGGAACGGATGCCACCATCGAAGAATCAATGCGTTGCGCGGATTTGTTCCCGGTCTATACCCGCGGGCGCGCTGGCATCCGGGTCGCCACCGCTCCTACGCTGCAGGTCCCGTTTCTTCTGTTGCGAGACTCCGATGCCTGCCTTCCGTCGCGCTGTCCATACCGCCATCGTCGTGGCCCTCCTGGCATCGCCCATGGCCGCCCACGGCCACGAGACCCTGCCGCCCGACTGGTGCCTGGAGGAAACCCAGGAGCCGGAGATCGTCGTGAAGTTCGATTTCAACGGCAGGCAACTGCAGGAGCTGATGGCCAAGTGCGGCGTGGTCGACCACGAGCAGCCGTACATGAACGCCCTGGAGACCATTGGCGCCTACTGCGACATCGTGGCGCCGGCGCGATCGGCGAAGCCGGTCATCCTCGGACCCGATGCCTTCCTGGCCAGGGACCACCACACCGCGTACCGCATGGAACAGGGCCTGAAAGGCGCTTGCGTGGTGTGCCCGGCCAAGCGCGGACGCTGAGCGGCCGGCGAGGGACGCCCGCCGTCAGACGAGCGCGTCCCGGCGGGTGTAGGCCAGCACCGCGTCGACCCTGGCCTGCAGCGCGGCGCGCGTGTCCGCCGACAGCCCGTCGCAGTGCGCGAGCACGAAATAGGCCGAACGCAGCACATCCCGCCAGCGCGGGTTGTGCGGCAACTTGGAGACCGCCAGATAGCGCTCCATCGCGCGTGCGCGCAGGCGGCCGTCGTCGATGTTCACGCACCAGATCCGGCTGCGCTCGGCCAGTTCCAGCCGGCCGGTCCCGGTGGCCCGTTCCCAGGTGTCGATGACCGCCAGCATGAGTTCGACCAGCGTGCGCCGGAACGCATCGCGCGCCGCAGGCGCGGCGGCGCCCTCCTCCTGCTCCGCGGCCTGCCCGGTGTCGGTAGCCGCATCGCTGCCGCGTTCCTGCAAGACGAGGACGACCAGGCCGTCGCCTCCCGGCCAGGGTTCGAGCGTCGCGATCAGCGGGCCGCCGTGCCGGGCGACGAATGCGACGCGCTGCGCCGCGCTGTCCTCCATCCGCTCCAGCGCCGACTGCAGCGCGGGACGCTCGGCTTCGGCCACGAAGGCGGAGACCGCCTGTCCCACTGGCTCGGCAGCGTCCGCGCCGCCGAGCCGAAGGCGTCCGGCGCGATTGGCGACCAGCACCTGACCTTCGGCATCGAGCAGGCACACCGCATCCTCGCGGCTGTCGAGCAGGGTCTGCAGCAGGTTGCGATCCTCGGCCAGCGCGTCCGCCTCGCGCCGATAGCGGGCGAGTTCCTCCTCGTGGCGGATCCGCCGCGTTTCCTCCAGCAGGCGCGCGCGTTGCCGGCGCCGCTGCAGCAGCAGCCAGCCGCCAAGCGCGGCCGCAAGACCGGACACCAGTACCAGCCACAGCAGCAGCGTGCGTTGGCGCAGTTGCGCCTTGCGCAGGCTGTTCTCGCTCGCCAACTGGTCGATGGTGCGCTGCTGCTCGGCGCTCTCGAAACGGATCCGCAACCAGTCCAACTGGCGGTCGTGCTGTGCGCGCACCAGCGCTGCCGCGTCCGCGTTCGCACGCCGCAGCGTGGCGTTGGCCGCCACGGCATCGCCCGTGCTTTCCTGCAGCCGCGCCAGTTCCTCCAGCAGCGGCACCCGCACCGGATCGCCGCTGGTGGCCGATGCCAGCGCCTCGCGCAGGCGCGCCGCGGTGGCGGCGGCGTTGCCTTCGAGCCGTGTCGTCCGCGCCATCTGCAACTGCAACGCCGAAGGCAGCGGCAGCTTCCACGCGTCGGCCAGCGCCAGCGCGCTGGAACTCCAGCGCCGCGCCTGCGGCACGTCGCCCAACGCCAGCGCCGCGCGGATCAGGCCGTCATGGACCCGCAGCTCATAGGCCCGGCGGCCCTTCTCGCGGTAGACGGCCAGGGCCTCCTGCAGCCAGGCCAGCGCCTGGCGCGTATCGCCGCTGTCGAGCGCCAGCTCTGCCATGGTCTCCTGCACATGCGCCGCCTCGATGGAGTCGCCCTTCGCGCGGTTGGCGGCGAGCGCATCGCGGTAGTAGCGCATCGCGGTGTCGGGCTCGCGCAATTCGCGATACACGTCGGCGATGTTGTTGAGCACGGATGCCGCTGCCCCGCCCTGGGCGCGCTGGATCCCGAGGCTGATCGTCATGTTGCGCAGGGCGCCGCGAAAATCGCCGAGACGGCGCAGCGCCGCGCCCACGTTGTTCAGATCGCGCGCCTCCGCCCCGCGATCGCCGAGCGCCCTGGACAGCGTGGCCGCGCACTCGAACCGCTCGAGCGCCTGCGCAATGCGTTCGCGGCGAAAATCGAGAATGCCGCGGCGGCGCGTGAGTTCGTAGCGCAAGCGCTCGTCGCCGCCTTCGCCGATGTTTGCGTCGGCGCAATCCAGCGCCTGCTCGGCGGCCTCGAAGCGGCCAGCGTCGAGGCGGTCCCTGGCGTGCGCGAACAGCGCTTCCACCCGCGCGCCGCGCGCCGTTTCCAACGGCGAAAGCCCGGCATGCCGGACGCAAAGCGCCGCGTCCGGAAGCGTGCGCGCCACCCTGTCATCCGGGCAGCCGGACACCGTGTTTCGCGCGATCGCGGTACCGTTCGCCGCGAGCAGGATGAGCACGCAGCACAGTCCGAGTCTTGCCGGAAAGCGGGCGCATGCGGTCGTGGCGGGCGTGTGAACGACGATGCCGGAAGAGGCCGGCGCGATCGGGTTCATCCGATTCCACGCGGATCGCAACGACCGGCTGGACAACGCCTTCCCTGGCTTCACTTTCTCCATGAACCCCGACGTGATCGAGATGCGACGCGCTGGCGCGGCGCCGCCGTTGGTCAGTGCGGGTAACCAGACCCGATCGTGGAGTCCTGTCCGGGTTCGCCGCTCCGAAGGAACGCAGTAGACCCGATGGAGTGCATGCCGATCAAGCGCATGCCGCGCTCATGGCCGCGGCGCGTCGATTGCGGAATGTCCATCACACCGCAATGTTCGACGTCCTTCCAGCGCACGCACCGACTGGCCAATCTGGCGGTCGGCCGCGGCGCCGCGCGCCGCCGATGCAAACGCTCGGCAAGAAGCACTCAGGTTCGGCCGCACGAGCTGCCGAAGCACACACCCCGGCACTGCGTCGTATCGCACGCACCGCTGGCGTCAGGCCGCGCGCGGCCAGGCGCTGTGCTGCGCCAACCGCAGGCGCGGCGGCAGTTCGGTCAGCACTTCGCCGCGATGCGAGAGCAGGCGCAGGGTACCGTCGGCCTCTTCGCCGAGCGCGGTCAGGCTTTCGACCCAGTCGCCGTCGTTGGCGTAGACCAGGCCGTCGCGCTCGAACAGGCCGGCGCGGTGCACGTGGCCGCAGACCACGCCGTCCAGGCCGCGGCGGCGCGCATCGTCCAGGCCGGCGTCGACGAAGCGCTCGATGTAGCGCTCGGCGGCGCTGCTCTGCCGCTTCAGGTAGTCGGCCAGCGACCAGTAGCGCATGCCGAAGCGGCGGCGCACGCGGTTGGTCAACTGGTTGCCGGTGAGGATGCGGTAGTACAGCCAGTCGCCGAACTTCTCCTGCAGGCCGCCGAACTGGGTGACCGCGTCGTAGTCGTCGCCATGCACCACCAGCAGCCGGCGCCCGTCGGCGGTCACGTGCACCGCGCGCCGGCGCACCTGCATCGCCGGCAGCGCCAGGCCGCAGAAGCGGCGGATCGGGCGGTCGTGGTTGCCGGGCACGTAGATCAGTTCGGTGCCGCCGCGCGCCAGCGCATGCAGCGCGTCGACCACGCGCTGGTGCGCCGCGCCCCACACCGCGCGGCGCTGCGCCATCCACCAGAAGTCGACGATATCGCCGACCAGGTACAGCTGCCTGCAATGCAGGCCGCCGAGGAAATCGGCCAGTTCGCGCGCATGGCAGTGCGGCGCGCCGAGATGCACGTCGGACACGAACACCGCCCGGCGCGGGGACAAGCTGCTCACCGTGTTCATGCCATCACCTCTGCTTCGCTGCGGGGCCGTTCCAGGTAGCGCATGCGCTTCTTGCTGCGGATGCGCTGCAGATCCAGTTCGATCAGGCCATCGACCGCGTCGTTGAACGCCGGATCGACGCCGAAGGCGAGGAAGCGCGCGCCGCCCGGCTCGCACAGCTCGGTGTATTGCTTGTAGAGCATCGGCACCGCGGCGCCGAGCGCGTCCAGGTTGCCCTTGAGCACCTTGAACGCGGTGTCCGCGTCCAGCGCGTCGAACGCCGGCGGCGCCTGCGAATAGTCGAACGGCCGCGCCGAGGCGGCTTCGCCCAGCGCATCGCCGTAGTAGTGCGCGTAGTAGGCCACGATCTGCTCGCGCGCCTGCCGCGGCAGCGCCGCGCTGATCGAGACCGCGCCGTACAGGTAGCGCACCTGCGGGTAGTCGCGCAGGTAGGCGCCGATGCCCTGCCACAGGTAGTCGATGCTGCGGCTGCCCCAGTAGTCGGGGACCACGAAGCTGCGGCCCAGTTCCATGCCGGCGGCGATGCGCGGCAGCAGCGCTTCGCCGTAGCGGAACAGCCCGGCGGTGTAGAAACCGGCCAGGCCGCGCTCGGCCAGCACCGGCGCGCCGCGGGCCACGCGGTAGGCGCCGACCACGCGCGCGGCGGCGCCGTCCCACAGCACGATGTGCTCGTACCAGGTATCGTAGTCGTCCAGGTCCAGGCGCCGGCCGGTGCCCTCGCCGACCGCGCGGAAGGTCAGTTCGCGCAGGCGGCCGATCTCGCGCAGCAGCGCCGAGCCGGCACGCAGCCGGCCCACGCGGATCTGCTTGCCGTCCACGGTCTGGCCCAGGCTGCGCAACGCGCCGATCTCCGCCGCCACCGCGGCCGGATCCTCGGCGGCGACCAGCGGCTCCTCGCTCGGCGCCGGCGTGCTCGCCCCGGCCCGGCCCAGCGCATACAGCTCGCGGCGCAGGCCGCGCATCAGTTCGGCCTCGGACTGCCCCTGCGGCAGCGCGCGGGCGCGGCCCAGGCTCAGCGCGATGCGGCGCTCGCGGCGGGCGAACATCTCCCGCGCCAGCAACGCGGTGCCGGCCGGCTTGAACAGCGCCGAGGCGCCGTAGAACAGCGCCGAGTTGCGCGCATGGATGCGCACCGGCAGCACCGGGGTGGCGGTGCGCAGCGCGAAGCGGGTGAAGCCGCGGCGCCAGCGCCCGTCGGCCACCCCGCCCCAGCCCAGGCGCGACACTTCGCCGGCCGGGAACACGATCACGCACTGCTCCTGCTCCAGCGCCTGCTCGATCGCGCGCACGCTGGCCGGCGACGGCGCACCGCCGAGGATGCGCACCGGCAGCAGCAGCTCGCGCAGGCCTTCCAGCGCCCACAGGAAGTCGTTGGCGACGATCTTCACGTCGCGCCGCACCTGGCCCACGCAATCCAGCAGCGCCAGCGCGTCCAGCGCGCCGGACGGATGGTTGGCGACGATCAGCAGGCGCCCGCGTGCCGGAATGCACTCGGCAGGGGTCGGCGCGACCACGTAGCGCGCCTGCAGGAAATCCATCCCGGCCTGGACCAGGGCGAAGCCGCGCAGGTCGTGACTGGCGTCCAGGAACGCCTCCAGCGCGTCCAGGCCCGACCATTTCTGCAGGCCGCGCAACAGCGGCCGCACCAGCCGCGAGCGGCGCCCGGCGAACCAGTGCGGGTAGCGATCCTGCAGACGACGTTCGAGTGCGAGCACGGCAAGCCCCCTGGCTGACTGCGCACAGCTTCGGCCCCCGCGGCGACACCGATCTTGCAATATGACTACGGCAAAGTGACGCCCGCGGTCCCGCCGGCTGACCGGTTAACCTTGCCCAACGCCGGCCGGGCCACAATGCACAGCACCGCGCGCCCGTGTATCATGCGCGTCCATCTTTTCATCCGAATACAAGGATATAGCCGCGATGTCCAGCTATCTCTTCACCTCCGAGTCGGTCTCCGAAGGCCACCCGGACAAGATCGCCGATCAGATTTCCGATGCGGTGCTCGACGCGATCCTGACCCAGGACAAGCGCGCCCGCGTTGCCTGCGAAACGCTGGTCAAGACCGGCGTGGCGATCGTCGCCGGCGAGATCACCACCAGCGCCTGGATCGACCTGGAGGCGTTGACCCGCAAGGTGATCCTGGACATCGGCTACAACAGCTCCGACGTCGGCTTCGACGGCGAGACCTGCGGCGTGCTCAACCTGATCGGCAAGCAGTCGCCGGACATCAACCAGGGCGTGGACCGCAAGAAGCCGGAAGAACAGGGCGCCGGCGACCAGGGCCTGATGTTCGGCTACGCCACCCGCGAGACCGACAGCTTCATGCCGGCGGCGATCCACCTGGCGCACCGCCTGGTCGAGCAGCAGGCCAAGGTCCGCAAGAAGAAGAACTCGCCGCTGGCGTGGCTGCGCCCGGACGCCAAGAGCCAGGTCACCCTGCGCTACGAGGACGGCGTGGCGACCGCGATCGACGCGGTGGTGCTGTCCACCCAGCACGACCCGGACATCAAGCAGAAGCACCTGGTCGAAGCCGTGCGCGAGGAGATCCTCAAGCCGGTGCTGCCGGCCAAGTGGCTGCACAAGGGCACCAAGTTCCACATCAACCCGACCGGCAAGTTCGTGATCGGCGGGCCGGTCGGCGACTGCGGCCTGACCGGGCGCAAGATCATCGTCGACACCTACGGCGGCTGGGCGCGCCACGGCGGCGGCGCGTTCTCCGGCAAGGATCCGTCCAAGGTCGACCGTTCCGCGGCCTACGCGGCGCGCTACGTGGCCAAGAACGTGGTCGCTGCCGGCCTGGCCGACCGCTGCGAAGTGCAGGTCTCCTACGCCATCGGCGTGGCCGAGCCGACCTCGATCTCGGTCACCACCTTCGGCACCGGCAAGATCGCCGACGACAAGATCGAGAAGCTGATCCGCAAGCACTTCGACCTGCGTCCGTTCGGCATCATCCAGATGCTCGACCTGATCCACCCGATGTACCAGCAGACCGCCTCGTACGGCCACTTCGGCCGCACCCCGAAGGCGTTCACCTACACCGACGGCACCGGCGCGCAGCACACCGCCACGGCGTTCTCGTGGGAAAAGACCGACCGCGCCGACGCGCTGCGCGCGGACGCGAAGCTGAAGTAAGCCGGCTCGCCCGCGCTTGCACCAAAACGGGCCGCATCGCGGCCCGTTTTTTTGTCACCTCGGCATGGTCGCGCACGCGCCATGCAGGCAGAACGTGCTCCGGCGAAGACATGCGGATTTCTCATGGGGGAGCGACGTCAGTCGCGACGGGCTTTATCGGTCATGCCTGTCGCGACCGAAGTCGCTCCCACAAGTAGCGGCACAGCGGCGCGCGGGCCTGCCGTGACGGGCAACAGACGCAGGCTCAGCCGCGCCGCTGCAACGCTTCCTGCAACACCGTCTGGAACTGCTGCAGCGTGCACAGCTGGGTCCTGGCGTCGCTGCAGCCCGGCACGCGCAGGGTCTGCAGCAGCGGCGGCTTGCGCAGGCTCAGCGGGGTCAGTTCGCGCAGCTGGTCCAGCGATTGCGCCTGGTAGCGCAGGCGCACGTAGCGCTGGCCGCTACGCGTGTCGCGCAGTTGCTCGAGCACCAGCGCGCCGCCCGGCGGCGAGTCGTCGCGGCCGAAGCCGGGCAGATGGAAGTGCAGGTCGAGCAGGCCGCTGAGCGCGGCGATATGGGTATCGCTGGCGACCAGCACGCTCAGCTTCGGCGCGTCCGCCACGCCCAGCGTGTCCAGCACCCGCCGCGCCAGCGGCGCGCCGGCGCGCGCGGCCATGTACTGCGGCCGCGCGTAGATCTCGAACAGCAGCGCATGCAGCCGCGACACCACGCCGATGCGCTCGCGGGTGGCGCGGCCCCAGCCGACCTGGTCCAGCGGCAGGCCTTCGGCGTATTGCAGGATGAACACCTCGGCGGTGCCGGAGGTCAGGTCCAGCGGACCGTGCATGGCGATGCCGCGGCCGTTGGCGCTTGCGCTCAGCGACGAGGGCATCTTCGCGAAATCGCAGGTCTTGGCGCTGCAACCGAGGATCTGCTGCATCGTGCGCAGCTCCTTCGCGTAGGGCGCCAGCACCGCGCCGGGACCGCCGGTCTGGTGCTGGATCGAGGCCACCGCGGCGGCCGCGTCGAAGTCCACCGCGCCGGCCTCGACCGGGCGGAACAGCGGATCGTCGCTGCCCTGCGGCCGATGCCCGGCCTGCAGCCCGCAGCCGGGGGCCAGCGTCTGCGCCAGGATCTGCGCGCTGGCGATGGTGCGCTGGTCGGTGTTGGCGTAGATGCTCACCGCGCCATCGGCCGGGCAGCCGGTCGCCGGCAGCACGCCGTCGCGGACCAGCCATTGCCGGGTGTAGTCGCCGCTCAGCTGCACGCCAGTGCGGCCGTGCGCGGTGAGCAGGCTCGCCGGCGTGTTCCATACCGGCCACGGCCGGTCGGCCAAGGCCGCCGCCGCGGCCTCGCCTTCCAGCGGCGCACGCACGCCGTGGCGGAACAGCATCAGGACCTGCTCGACCCGCAACTGCGGCGCAGACGCTTCGCTTGCAGGCCGCGCGTGCGCGCCGGCGGCCGCCGCCAGCACCGTCAAAAGCATCCACCGCATCCGCTTGCCCATCGTCGTTCCAGGAAAAAGGGGAAAAAGAAACCACTCATTGCGCGGCATCCATCGCAGTGCATGCCGGTGCGATTGCAGCGCACGTGCGTGGCGATCGCGTGTCGGTGGCCGCGAAGCGACGGATACACCCGCACCCTCATCGCTGCCGCTCCACTGCGCAGCGGACACCCACACCACCTGCGCGCGCCGGCCCAGCGCCGATCATGCGCCGGCACCTCGCGCCCATCGATCGCATGGACGCCACCGCACGCGCCGCGGCAACATGCCGCGACGCGCGAGGGAAGCCGGCCCATGCACAGGCCGTTGGCTCAGAACGTGTACTTCACGGTCAGCAGGCTGGTGCGCCCGGCATCGACGATGTCCGAGATCGCGGTGCTGTTGCGGCCCACATGCGCCCAGTAGCTCAGGCGATTGGTCAGGTTCGCCACCGACAGGTCGGCGCGCAGGTGCTCGTTCACCGCATAGCCCACGTGCAGGTCGACGCGGGTGATCGGCTTCACCCACAGGTCGTCCCAGCTGGCGCCCTGGTCCAGGTAGTCGTAGACCGACACGTATTCGCCCGAGTAGTGGTAGCTCAGGTTCACCGACAGCGGGCCCTTCTCGTAGAACAGCTCGGCGTTGGCCATCAGGTCCGGCGCGTTCTGGATGCGCTCGTCGTGGAAGCCGGTCATGCCCAGGTCGACGCGGGTGGACTGGCGGGTGAGGTTGGCGCCGATGCCGAAGCCGTCCAGCGGCGCCGGCATGCCCTGCAGGGTCTGCCGCACCGCCGCTTCCACACCCAGCACCTTGCCGTCGCCGCCGTTCTGCGGACGCACGTAGCGCACGCTGCCGCTGGTGCTCGCCCCGGCATTGGCCGCATCCGAGCCGTTCTCGTAGATGTAGTCGGACAGGCGCTTGTAGTAGCCGGCCAGCATCGCGTGGCCGCCGACGCCGTTGTCCCACTCGCCGGACACATCGACATTGACCGCCTTGATCGGCTTCAGATCCGGATTGCCTTCGGTGATGGTGGTGATGCCGTCGCTGGACACGCTGTAGCTGGAACCGCCGCCGAGCTGCACGAACGCCGGGCGCGTGTAGCTGGTCCACACCGAGGCGCGGTAAACCGCGTTGGCGTTGCCGGGACGATAGTTCAGGAACACGCTGGGCAGCGGCACGTCGTAGGTGGTGTGGTTGTTCTGGAAGTAGCCGGCCAGCTCGTTGCCGCTGCTGTCCTTGGGCATGGTCCAGTAGGTGTTGCGGATGCGGGTCTGCTCGAAGCGCAGGCCGGGGATGATCTCCAGGTCGCCGGTCTTGAACGTCGCCATCGCGTAGGCCGCGGCCACCGCCTCGGTGCCACGCATGGTGTCGCAGTTCTGATTGTTGACCGCCAGGCTGCCGCAGGTGTCGAAGCTGCTCGCGGTCAGGTACTTGGCGATCGAGGCCTTCAGCGCCGAATTGCTCAGCTTGACCGTCGGGTAGTCGTACTTGCCCGGATACACCGAGTCGTAGCTGCCGCTGACCAGGCCGGTGTTCTCCAGCAGCGTGCCGTCGGTGAACTTGGCGGTGGTCCAGTCGCGCTCGGTGAACTCGCGCGAGCTGTCCACGTACTTCACGCCGAACTGCAGGTTGCTCAGCGCGCCGTCGTCGAAGTCGTAGCGCGCGTCGAACTTGGCGCCGCCCTTCTTCTGCCCGCTGTAGGACTTGGTCAGCTGGCCGTGGCGACGCGCGTACAGGCTGCCGATGTCGTCGGCCTGGTTGCGCATCGCCGTGGTCAGCTGCGGCACCGGGAAGCCTTCGCTGTCGTAGCTGATGAAGCTGTTGGCGCCGTACGGGAACTGGGTGGAGCTGTACTGATCCACGCGCGCAGAGACTTCGATGTGGTCCGGACGGTCGTTGTCGCCGAAGCTGTAGAACAGGTTCGGCGACAGCGTCCAGTTGCCGAGCTGCTTGTCGGCGCCGAACTGGAACGTGGCCAGGTCCGCCACTTCCGGGTTGGTCTCGTACCAGTAGCGCACCGCGACGCGGTTGATCTGCGGCTGGTACACGCCGGTGCTGCCGATCTGGGTGTAGCTGACGCTGGCCGGCACGAATTGCGTATAACCGGTGTTCTGCTCGGTCTTGGCGTAGGCATAGGTCGCCCGCGCGTACAGCTGCAGGGTCGGGTCCACGTGCCAGTCGAAGGAGACGTTGCCGCCGTAGCGCTTGGTGTCGCCGCCGGAATAGCCGATGTTGGTGCCGGTGGACTGCAGCGAATCTTCCGCATCGTAGCCGGCGGCTAGCGCGCCCTTGGCGGTGGTGCGCGAGTATTCCCACGAACCGTCGTTGCGCGCGGCCGAGGCGCTGGCCACTTCGCTGTTCACGTAGTGGCGTTCGTCGTAGTAGGCGCTGGCGTAGATGCCGAACTGGTGCTCGCTGCCGAACTTGGCGTGGAACTCGCCGGCGGCGCCCTTGCCGATGCCGCTCTCGTCGTAGTCGCGGGCGCGGCTTTCCATGCGCCCGCTGGCGGTAATGCTGCCGCCGATCGCGTCGCTGTAGTCGAAGCCGCTGGGGGTGCGGTAATCGATGGTGCCGCCGATCGCATCGCCGTCCATCGCCGCGGTGGAGGTCTTGTTCAACACGATGGTCTGCAGGCCCGAGGGCGGCAGCAGGCTCAGCTGCACGCTGCGGCTGTACGGCATGCCCTGGGCGACGTTGACGCCGTTGATCAGGTTGACGTTGTATTCGGCGTTGAGGCCGCGCACCGAAGCGAACATGCCCTCGCCGCGCGCGGCGCCGTCGACGCCGCCGAAGTACGACTGCCCGGTGTTGACCACGTTGACGCCCGGCAGCAGGCCCAGCGCCTCGGCGATGTTGTGCACGGCGGTGTACTTCAGGTCGTCGGCCGACAGCACGTTGGCGGTGTTGCTGGCCGCCATCTGCATGTCGGCGGCGGTGTAGCGGTTGGCTGCGACCGTCACAGCCGACAACGTCTTGGCGTCGTTCTTGGCCGCGGCCGGCGCGGTGTCGTCGTTGGCGCTGTTCTGCGCCTGCTGCTGCGCGGCGTCTTCGGCGTGGGCGGCGGCGGCGAGGGCCAGGCTCAGGGCCAGGGCGATGGAACCGGCAAGCCGGTGCGGCCTGGCGCGGTGCGATGCGTGGTTCATGGGAATTCCATCAGGACGTGGGTGGTGTCCCGGCACGCAGCGACGCTGCGCGGCCGGAGAAGGCAAAGCAGTGCCCGTATCGCCGGCGTCGAGCCGGCAACTGAGCGAGCATCTGAGGGAGTTCCGTGTCGGAGCTGGGCCGCGCGAACTGACGGCTCGTTAACAACTGCGGCGCATTGTGTGCGGCGATGTTTGCAGGTGCGTGACGGAGTTCATAAGTCAACGGAAACGCGCTACATAGATGATGCATCCGCGTGCGTATCGCGTAACTGATGCTGCAGCGTCGGAGCTGAAGCTCCTCCCGCGGTGCACAGCCAGCGCGCCGCAGCGTTCCCGCAGGAGCGGCTTCGGCCGCGCCAAGCGGAGTGGAAACGTGGGCCGACTTCGCAATCGGTCGGGGCTCAAGCCCGTTCTGCAGTGCGACCAGCCGGCGTGCCGCATGACCTTGGGGGAGCGACTTCAGTCGCGACGGGCGTTACCGGTAGAGCCTGTCGCGAGTGAAACCACTCCCACAGGCCGCGCTGGCCCGACGCGCATCGACTGCGCCGCATCACTGCGATGCGATCTGCGCGTGCAGGATGCGGCGGATCTCCAGGATCGCCTGCGGCGTCTCCTGCACGCTGTGTCCGGAAGTGACGACCAGCTCCGATTCGGCGCCCTGCAGATGCGCGCTGCGGTACGGCACCACGCCGTCGTCGGCATCGGCCAGCGGCAGCGCCGGGTTGCGCCGGGCGATGATCGAGTTGTAGCGCACCGCTGGCGAAATCGGCAGGTCGGCGGCCGCACGCACGAACGGATCGGTATCGCGCAGATTGTC
Source organism: Xanthomonas campestris pv. phormiicola (assembly GCA_025666215.1). NCBI lineage: Bacteria > Pseudomonadati > Pseudomonadota > Gammaproteobacteria > Lysobacterales > Lysobacteraceae > Xanthomonas > Xanthomonas campestris. The sequence goes on from CP102593.1 coordinate 4,219,241, forward strand.
GATGCCGGTGGGCAGGCGCTGCGGCACGCCATCCTGTCCGGCGATGTCCTGCATCACGTCGGTGAAGCGCTGCAGCAAGGCCACCGGCAGGTGGATCAGGCCGCCGACCAGGCGACCGATGCTGCCTTCGGCCATGGCGGTGCCGCGGTGCGGCGCGGCGATGAAGATGGCGCGGTCCACCTGCGGCAGCGGCGCGAAGCGCAACAGCGGCTGCAGGCGCTCGCGTACCCGCGCGCCGCGTTCGCCGCTCAGGTCGCGGCCGGCAAGCAGGTCGTTCCAGATGCGATCGCCGGAGCTGCTGACCAGCAGCCGTGCGATCACCCCGCCCATGCTGTGGCCGATCAGCACCATGTGCTTCGACGCCGCTGCCTGCCCCTGCGGATCGAAATTGTGCAGGGTCTGCTGCAGCAAGGTTTCGATCTGCGCACGGTTCCAGGCGATCGGCATGTTGGTCGGATAGTAGACCTGCCAGATCTGGTAGTGCCGGCGCAGTCGCTCGTCGCCCATGATCTCGTTGGCGACGTTGACCCAGGCTTCCGGACTGCTGGCCAGGCCGTGCAGCATCAGCACGATGCGCCGGTTCGGGTCGTACGGCTGCATCAGGTACAGGTGCGGCTGCTCGATGCCGTACTGGCGCCCGAGCATCGAGCGCAGCGACTGCTTGGCGAAGCCCGAACGCGCCAGCCACAGGCCGTAGGCGGCGGTGAAATTGGCCGCCAGCGGCAGCCGCTGGCCGTGCACGGTGACCTCGCCATCGCGATACGGATCGTAGGGCGCGATCACCACGCCGTGGGTCTCCAGCACCTGCGCCAGGCTGTCGCCGTCGAAGCGCAGCAGCACCGTGGTCGGCGCGTACGACAGTTCGCTGTAGCCTGCGGTGTCGGCGCTTGCCGGCCCTGGCTGCGCGGCGGCCATGATCGCGGTCGGATCGCCGACCTGCGCCGGCGACACTTCCGCCACCAGCTCGGCGCCGAAGCCATCGCGGCGATAGGTGCTGCGCAGGCCGTCGAAGCGCAGCGAGGCGGCAGGCACCATCGCATTTGGCCGTGCCACCCCGCCTGGCAGGCGGAAGCTGTCCAGTTGCGCGCGCACCTGCCAGCCGGCGGTGGCCAGGGTGTCGTCGTCGCGCAACTCACCGCTGCTGTTGCGCGTGCGCCAGCGCTCGAACAGGCTGCCGACCACATGCTGCACCGCGTAGTTGTAGTAGTCGCGCACCTGCGTCTGCCGGTCCTCGAAGGCGCGCACGCTGGCCGGGCGTTCGGTATAGAACAGGTAGGCATACGCGTAGCGCGCGGTTTCCAGCCACGCCTGCAAGGCCGCATCGTCGATCAGCGTGGCGTCGCGCTTGGCGGTGCGCGTGGTCGCCGCGCGCAGCCACAGTTCCGACAGCGTCGCCAGGCGGCGCTCCTCGTCCAGCCCCTGCACCGTGCGCAGTTGCGCGGCGCAGACGGGGATATCGGCCTCGCAGGTCTTGCGCTCGATCGCGACCACGCGCAGCGTCTCCTGGCTGGCATCGCTGAGCTGGCCGGTGCTGAGCACGTCGCCGCGCTTGGCCGCGATGTAGTCGCCGGCCGCGCGCGACTGCACGGTGACCATGGCGCAGCCGGACCCGGCGAGCAGGCCTGCGGCCAGCAGCGTGCGCGCCGCCAGCTGCCAACCGGCGTACGCCGCGCGCATCAGCGCGCCGCTCCGGGCGGTTCTTCACCGGGGATGCCCTCGCGGATACGCTGCGAGAAATCGGCGCCGGTGCCAGCCTGGCGCGCACGTTCGCCGATGCGTCCGCGCGCCTGCAGCGTGGCCAGCGCGTAGCCGGGCACGAAGCCGTGCTGCGCGTACACATACGAGGGCAGATAGCCAGACAGCAGCAAGCGGTAGTCCAATGGCAGCTGCGGCTCGAACTTGCGCACCAGTTCGAACACGATGGTGGTGCAGTTGCTGGTGGCGGTGTTGTAGAACTTCGGCGTGCGCTGCAACTGCTGCGCCTGCGCCACATAGCCCATGAACAGCTGGCGCAACTGCGCACGCGGGATGTTCAGCCGGTACAGGTAGACGTCTTCGCCGCGCACGTTGCTGCGCACCGCCAGGATGTCGCGCTCGTCGGCGGCGACCATCACCTGCTCGAAATTGCGGAAGAACCCGGCCAGCGCCGAAAACGCTTCGCCGCGCTCCTTGCGGATCTCCAGCGAGAACACCACCCGGCGGCCGTCGTCGAAGCCGAACGAGACCAGGGTGTGGGCGATCGCCGGACCCATCCAGTAGGACAGCGCCAGGTCCGCCGAAACCAGCCGGTCCAGGTCGTACTGGCGGGTTTCCCAGCGCGGCGTGTAGTCGCTGTCGCTGCGCCAGGCGAAGTTGCGCACGTTGTGCAGGGTGACGAGGTGGCCATCGACCTGCGGCTGCAGCGGCTGCGCCACGTCGTCGGCCCAGTCGCGGTTCTGCTCGGGCAGCAGCTGCGACCAGCCGAACACCAGGCCGGCGCAGGCCACCGCGAAGATCCACGGCAGCACGCGGTACTCGCGGGGGTGGCGCAGGCCCCACAACGCGGCACCGCCCATCGCCAGCCACAGCAGCGCCGAGGCATGGCGCACCAGGGTACCGGTGTGCGGCAGGTAGGCCAGGAACAGCCCACCCCAGACGCCGGCCAGCACGATCGCCAGCGCCGCGGCGGCGCGCACCAGGCGTGCCGGCCAGCGCCGTTGCGCGATGCCGCGCGCGGCACTGTCGGCGCTATCGCCCCCCCGCCCTCGCCGGCGATGTGCGCTCACAGTGCCGGCGCCGCCGCGGGCGTGGCCAGCGCATGGCACAGCAGCCGGCAACCGCGCAGCGCCAACGCCTTGCGCTCGGCTTCGTCGCTGCCGCGCTGGCAGGCACCGAGCATGTCCATCAACAAGGTCAGGTCGTCGCCATCCAGCCCCGGGCGGCACAGGCCGGCGTCGGTGGCGCGCTGCAGGAACGGCAGCAGGATCGCCATCAGCCGCGCATGCGCCACTTCGACCTGCGGATGGTCGCGCGGCATCGAGCGCCAGTGGTCGGCCAGCGGCGCGGACATGGCGATGTGCTCGGCGACATCGCGCAGCAGCAGGAACAGGCCATCCGGGCGCTCGCCGATATCGCGCGCGCAGCATTCCAGCCCGTCCAGGGCGCGCTGCATGAGCGCGATCATCAAGTCCGTGCGGTCGGCGAAATTGCGGTACAGCGTGGCCCGGCCGACGCCGGAGCGTTCGACCACCAGTTCCAGCGGCGCCAGCACGCCGTGCTCGCAGAACACTTCATCGGCCGCGTCGAGCAGCAGGCGGCGGCGTTGGGCGGCATCGGCGCGGAGGTCCATGCCGGGGATTATCGGACAATTTTGTCCGCTTGCAAGCGCGGCGTTGGCCGGACCGCATGTGGCGCCCCGGCAACGCCGCTGGAACGCCGCTGCCGGGTTGCGCGCGGCGACCGTCAACCGGTGTTCTGCACGCCCTGCGAAACGCCGTTGACGCAGGCCACCAATGCGCGCAGCAACGCTTCGTCCTCGCCGTCGGTGGCCCGCCAGCGCTGCAGCAGGTCCACCTGCAGCACGCTGATCGGGTCGATGTAGGGATTGCGCAGGCGGATCGACAAGGCCAGGCGCGGGTCGTGCTGCAGCAGCGATGCCTGCCCGGTCAGCGACTTCACCCAGCCCTTGGTCAGCGCCAGTTCGTCGCGGATGCGCGGGAAGAAGCGCTCGTGCAGCGGCCCGGCCAGGCGCGAGAACATCTCGGCGATGTTGAGGTCGCCCTTGGACAGCACCATCGCGATGTCGTCGAGGAAGGTGCGGAAGAACGGCCAGTCCGCGGCCATCTCGCGCAGCGTGTCCTCGTGGCCGGCCTCCACCGCCGCGCGCAGGCCGCTGCCGACGCCGTACCAGCCCGGGATCACCGCGCGCGCCTGGCTCCAGGCGAACACCCACGGGATCGCGCGCAGGTTGTCCAGCGCCGCGTCCTGGCCCAGCCGCCGCGACGGCCGCGAGCCCAGGGTCATCCGCTCGATCACGTCGATCGGCGTGGCCAGGCGGAAATAGCGCATGAACTCGGCGTCGCCGACGAAGCTGCGGTAGGCGCGGGTGCTGTGCTCGGCGACGATGTCCATCACCGGCCGCCACGCGCCCTCGCGCGCGTCCGGCGCGCGCGGACGCAGGCTCGACAGCAGCACCGCGCCGGTCATCTGCTCCAGCGAGCGCAGCGCCAGCGCACGGATGCCGTACTTGCGGTGGATCACCTCGCCCTGCTCGGTCACCCGCAGGCGGCCATCGACGCTGCCGCGCGGCGCCGCTTCCAGCGCGCGCGTGGTCTTGCCGCCGCCGCGCACGATCGAACCGCCGCGGCCATGGAAGAAGGTCAGGCGGATGCCGAGGTCGGCAGCCGCGTCGAGCAGTTCCACCTGCGCGCGCTGCAGGCCCCAGCGCGAGGCGGCGATGCCGCCGTCCTTGCCGCTGTCCGAGTAGCCGAGCATCACCATCTGCACGTCGTTGCGCGCGGCCAGGTGGCGCCGGTAGACCGGATCGGCGAGCAGGTCGCGCAGGGTGTCGGTGCCGCCGCGCAGGTCGTCCACGGTCTCGAACAGCGGCACGATGTCCAAAGGCACCGCGCCTTGCGCATCGACCAGGCCGCCGCGCCGCGCCAGCGCCAGCACGGTCAGCACGTCGGCGCGGTTGTGCGCCATGCTGATGATGTAGCTGCCCAGCGCATCGGCGCCATGGCGCGCGCGCGCGTCGGCGAGCGCGGCGAACACCGCGTCCAGGCGTGCGTTGCCGGCATCCTCGGGGGCGGCCGGCAGGATCTGCTCGCCGCCGGCGTAGGCACCGAGTACCGCCGCACGCTCCTCGGGCGAACGCGCATCCCAGTCGTCCTCGCCCAGCGCGGCGGCGACCGCGCGCGCATGCACGCTGGACTCCTGGCGCACGTCCAGCCGCGCCAGGTGGAAGCCGAAGCTGCGCACCCGCCACAACAGGCGGCGCACCGCGAACCAGCCGGCGTGCAGGCCCTTGTTGGCCTGCAGGCTGTCCAGGATCAGCTGCAGGTCCTGCTCCAGTTCGGCCGGCGCGGCGTAGGCGCCCGGCGCGTCGTCCAGCGTCGCCTGCAGGCGCGCGCGCATCAGGTCGTTGAGCAGGCGGTACGGCATGTCACCATGGCGCGGCCGCGAGCGCGCCGCGGCCGCGGGCAGCAGGTGCCGGTAGCGTTCCAGCTGCGCCAGCAACGCATCGCTGACCGCCACCAGCGTGGTCGACTGGCTGAGCAGGCTGGCCAGCTGCCACAGTTCCTTCAGATAACGGTCCAGCACCGCGCGGCGCTGCGCGTCGAGCGTGGCGGTGATGGTGCCGGCATCCACGTTCGGATTGCCGTCCATGTCGCCGCCGACCCAGGTGCCGAACCGCAGCAGCCGCGGCAGCGGCACCGGCACGCCGTAGGTTTGCTCGATCGCATGCTCCAGGGTTTCGTACATCACCGGGACCACCCGGTACAGCACCTGGGTCAGGTAGAAGCCGACGTGCTCGCGCTCGTCTTCCACGGTCGGCCGCACCGGCGAGGAATCGGCGGTCTGCCAGGAGGCGGTCAGCGCCATGCGGAAGCGCGCCGCATCGGTGGCGCGCTCGCCGGGGGTGCGCATGCCGTCGAGGTTGTCGACCAGGCTGGCCACCATCAGCTGCTCCTTTTCCAGCAGCGCGCGGCGCACCGCCTCGGTCGGGTGCGCGGTGAACACCGGCTCCACGTCGATGCGCGGCAGCCACTCGCCCAGCTCCTGCGCGCTCACCCCCTGCGCCTTGAGCCGGCGCAGCGCGTCGTGCAGGCCGTCCGGCTGCGGGGTGTCGGCGCTGTTGCGCTGGTAGTCGCGGCGGCGGCGGATGCGGTGCACGCGCTCGGCGATGTTGACCACCTGGAAGTAGGTGCTGAAGGCGCGCACCAGCGCCTCGGCGTCGCGCGGCGCGCGCGCGTACAGCTGTTCGCTCAGCGAGGACGGCGGCGCATCGCTCTCGCGGCGCGCGATCGCGGTGGTGCGGATGGTTTCGATCTCGTCCAGGAACTCCGCAGACACCTGCTCGGCGAGCAGGTCGCCGACCAGCGCCCCCAATCGGCGTACGTCGTCGCGCAAGGGGATGTCGGGCGTGGCGAACACGATGCTGCTGCGGTACTCGTTCATCGGAAACGCATGGCTCGGCTGTGGGGGCGTCGCAAGACTAACCCAAAAGTATTAGTCGCTCGCCTGGCGTGGTAACGGTTTCAAAGCGAACCATCGCCGGCCATGCGCGGCGCCCGGGACCTGTGGGAGCGGCTGCAGTCGCCCCTGCAGATGCCGGTGCGTGCTCGGCAGCGCGGGCTGGTGCGCCGCCCGGCCGCAGGGCCAGCCCTCCGCAACCGGGCCGTCGATGGATGTCCGGCGTGCGCCGCGTCCCAGGCCGCAATGCGCCCATTCAAGCGCCGCACGCCGCAGCCGCTATACTTGGCTAACCCTCCGCCGAGGGGCGCTGCGACCGTGTCGAGGTGGGCTCCCCGCCTCCAGACCCGGCCAGGCTCGGCGGCAGGCTTGAGCGACAACGGCGCCCGGACCTTCGCGAGTTTTCTCGCCATTGACCGGAGCACTACCGATGAACGCTGTACGCAAGAGCTTTTCCACCGAGGGCGACTACAAGGTCGCCGACATCTCCCTGGCCGATTGGGGCCGCAAGGAGCTGGACATCGCCGAGCACGAGATGCCGGGCCTGATGTCGATCCGCCGCCAGTACGCCGCCGCCAAGCCGCTGGCCGGCGTGCGCGTGACCGGCTCGCTGCACATGACCATCCAGACCGCGGTGCTGATCGAGACGCTGAAGGACATCGGCGCCGACGTGCGCTGGGCCTCGTGCAACATCTTCTCCACCCAGGACCACGCCGCCGCGGCGATCGCCGTCACCGGCACCCCCGTGTTCGCCTGGAAGGGCGAGAGCCTGGAGGAATACTGGGACTGCACCCTCGACGCGCTGACCTTCACCCTGGCCGACGGCACCCAGACCGGCCCGGAGCTGGTGGTGGACGACGGCGGCGACGTCACCCTGCTGATCCACAAGGGCTACGAGCTGGAGAACGGCTCCAGGTGGGTGGACGAGCCCGCCTCCTCGCACGAAGAGCAGGTGATCAAGGACCTGCTCAAGCGTGTGGCGGTCGAGCGTCCCGGTTACTGGACCCGCGTGGTCAAGGACTGGAAGGGCGTGTCCGAGGAAACCACCACCGGCGTGCACCGCCTGTACCAGCTGGCCGAGGCCGGCACCCTGCTGGTGCCGTCGATCAACGTCAACGACTCGGTGACCAAGAGCAAGTTCGACAACCTGTACGGTTGCCGCGAGTCGCTGGCCGACGGCCTCAAGCGCGCGATGGACGTGATGCTGGCCGGCAAGGTCGCCGTGGTCTGCGGCTATGGCGACGTCGGCAAGGGTTCGGCGCACAGCCTGCGCGCCTACGGCGCCCGCGTCATCGTCACCGAGATCGACCCGATCTGCGCGCTGCAGGCGGCGATGGAAGGCTTCGAGGTCAACACCGTCGAGGACAGCCTGGGCCAGGCCGACATCTACGTCACCACCACCGGCAACAAGGACATCATCCGCATCGAGCACCTGACGCAGATGAAGGACCAGGCCATCGTCTGCAACATCGGCCACTTCGACAACGAGATCCAGGTCGAGGCGCTGTACAAGTACCCCGGCGTGCAGAAGATCAACATCAAGCCGCAGGTGGACAAGTTCGTGTTCCCGAACGGCAACGCGATCTTCCTGCTGGCCGAAGGCCGCCTGGTCAACCTGGGCTGCGCCACCGGCCACCCCAGCTTCGTGATGTCCAACAGCTTCGCCAACCAGACCCTGGCGCAGATCGACCTGTGGCAGAACAAGGACAGCTACGAGAAGCAGGTCTACCGCCTGCCGAAGAAGCTGGACGAGGAAGTGGCGCGCCTGCACCTGGAAAAGATCGGCGTGAAGCTGACCACGCTCAGCGACGACCAGGCCGCCTACCTCGGCGTGTCGGTCGACGGTCCGTACAAGCCGGAGCATTACCGGTACTGAGCGGTCGCTGTACTGCCATCAGTCGTAGATCGGGCGCCGCAAGGCGCCCGATCTGTGTCCGGGCAGAGTCCCCGTGCGCCCGCGGCGCGCGCCGCCACCAAGGCGGCGGCCCGAGGCGCCGCGTCTACCCGGCACGACGGTAGACGGATATCTGCGCGCGCGCGGTCGCGCCGAAAGGCCGCCGTGCCCAGTCCGACCAGCGTTCCTGCAGTTCCAGTCCCGCCAGGCGCGCCATCAGGTCCAGTTCCGACGGCCATACGTAGCGATAGCGGTCGTTGAAGATGTGGGTGCCTGATTCGCCGATCAGCACGATGCGTTGCTGGACCAGCTGCCGCACCGGATCGGTACTGGAGCACAGCAACAGCACCGGTGCATCGCCCGCGTCCAGGGCCGGCGCCTCCAGCACCGGCGTCACCCTGGCGCCGGCCTGCAGCATCTCCGCCTGCGGCACCAAGGTCTGCAGAACCAACACGCCGGAGGCCGACAGGCGCTCGCGCACCGCGACCAGACAGCGCACCTGCGCGCTCTGCGCCAGCAGATAGCCGAACGAGAATACCGAGTAGATCAGGTCGAACGGTCCGGCGATGGGCACATCGACGAAATCGTCGCAGACCAGCGTCAGGCGCTCGGCGCCCGGCTTGTCGCGCAGCCTGTCCAGCATGAGCGGAGAGTTGTCGATCCCGCTCACCACTGCGCCGCTGGCCGCGAGCGGCAGGGCGATACGGCCGGTGCCGACACCCAATTCCAGCGCCGTGCCGCCGCCCACCAGCTCGGCCAACAGCTGTACGCACTGCGGCGCGTTGGCGGCGGCTCGCTGTTCCTGCAGCAGGTCGTAATATTGCGAAACTCGGTCGTACGCGTGCGCCGACGATGCGTGCATGGCCCCTACCCGGACAGGAAACGGAAAACCCGCCTAGACGACCATGCCGACCGCCGCATGCGCGGCGCCGGCAGGTTCGCCCGTGGCGAGCCAATGCGCGCAATCGGCACCGAGTTCGGCGGCGGCGCGCTGCAGATAGGCCACGTTGGCGGCAGGCGCAAGGGTTTCGCGCCAGCGTCCGTTGCAGCCACGGTTGAAGAACGCCCGCCCGCCATCGCGCCAGAAGCCGGCCCCCTGCGGAACGTAGCGCGCGGCATGCGCGCGCATGTAATCGAGGCTGCAATGCCGCAGGACGCGTTCGCAACGCGCCGGGTCCAGCGGAACGTCGAGGAAGGCGGCGATGCGGCGCACCTGCGCCGGCAGGTCCTCCAGCAACGCTGCGTAATGCACCAGCAGTACGTTGTCGCAGTCGCGCAACGCCCACCAGGAGCGCACACCTTCCCAGAACGGCCACAGCGGAGCGCCGTCCTCGCGCAGCCAGGTGTCGAAATACTCGTCGACCGGGCATGAGGGCGGCGGCATCACCTTCAGCTTGCCAGCGCTGTGCGGCTCCGCGTCCAGGCGCGCCTGCGCGTCGGCGCTCACCGCACGCTGGTGGTCGTAAAGGCTCCAGACGATGTCGCGGCCATCGCGGCCGACGTAGAGATAGCGCGCCTGTTCGGACAGCACCAACGCATCGGCAGGAAGATGGGTTTTCACGAACCGGCGATGGCGCTGCTCGGCCAGCAACCGCAGCTTGGTCGCCTTGTCCGGATACACCGAATCGAACCATGGCGACACGCTGGACAGCTTGACCTGCGCATCGGCGGCGAAGATCAGCTGCGCGACGATCTGCTGGACCCAGGTGGTTCCTGCCTTCGCGTAGCTGGCGATGACGATGTCGTCGGCACGGAAAGCGAACTCGTTCCACACAGTGGAATCGAAGAAGCGGTTGGGATATTCCCGTTGTTTGGAAGGCATGCCCACGTCGCTGTCCTGTCGGCCCTGCTCGGACCGGTGGCGCCTGGCACGCAGAACGCATCCGCTCTCGCCGGCGTGCATCCAAGCGCACGTCGGCAGGTCCGATGCAAAACGCATGCGAATCGAAGAAAGCATCGCTGCATTCGAGATCTCGGCAGGCTACGGAGTCCTGTGTACCGGCATATCGCTCGCCGCAGCAAGCGACGCGCCAGCTGCACGACGTGCTCCGATCAGCCTGCCAAGATCAGCCTTCGAAAACCCCAGTCACTGCGTGTAGATATACGCGACCTTGCGTGGACCGAACACCGTCAACAGTTTCGAAAACGCGCGGGACAGCATAGCTTTGGCGATTTTCATCACACTCACCTATTCAGGAGTTTTTGGAATGGCGGAATATCCGCCTCTTTCAACCTAGCAATATTCTTATGGCCAATCAACGTTACCGGCAATATTTTCTTTCTGCGTATGCGATATCACGCACTCAATCGCACTGCGAGCGCTACTGGCCGCACACAACCCCCATTCATCCGAACAGGTCCTTGCGCAGGTAGTCGAGATAATCGCGCACATGCTGCTCGCGCGACGCGATGTCGTTGGGCAGGTGCAGGCCGCGCGCGAACCAGCGCAACCGCGGCCGCGCATGCAGGTGCGGATACGCCTGTGCAGGCACCGGCACGCTCAGGAAGGCGCACAGCGGCGCCCAGCCCTGCGACGGCGAGAACACCAGCAACCGATCCGCCGGCACGCTGTCGATGACCGCCTGGTTCCAGCGCTTGAAATAATCGACCATAAAGGCCCGGTCGTCGCTGCGGCCGGCGAACTGCTGCTTCAGAAACGTACTGAATATTTCCCCTTCCGGGCCGAGAAAGGTGCTCTTCCTGCCAGGCGCAAGGATGGTCTGCGTCACTGATTCGAACCAACTGTCGGGATCGCGGACGGTCAGCACAACCTTCGCCTGCGGATACACCTCGATCAGTTGCCGCCAGTAATAGCAACCGGGATGATCGGTACTGGACCGGTAGCCTGCGAAGATCGACGGCCAGTCCGCAGCTCCACGCTCGGCCGCGTTCCACAGCGGCAGCGCCGTGCGCATGTTCGCCGCGACCTCCGTCGCGTGGTGGCAGGGCCCGAATCCCAGATGTTCCAACGCGAACTTCAGCGACAGCGTTCCCGTCCTGCCCAGACCGGCCCCGATCACCTGAAGAGACATCGCCGTTTCTCCGATCCGATGTTGCCAGGCCCGGAACCTAGCACGCCCCGGCGGCGTGCGTCCTTGCATTGGCGAGCAGGATGCGCAATCCGGCGGCCAGGTGGCGCACGCGATTCATGCCGCAGCCATGCGCACTCAGCCGGGCCGCCGCGCGACGCTCATCCGCGCCAGTTCGCGTTGCCTTCCCAGAACGCCACGCTGCGCCGATACGCCTCGCGGTCCATTGCCACGCCAGAGCCGCCCTCTTCCAAGCCCAGCGCGTTGCGCAGCATGGTGATCGGCGCCATCGGGATCTCCTGCGGCTCGGCGGTGTAGAGGCAGCCGACCACGCCCCACTCGGCCTCGATCGGCTCGCCTTCGCGCGCCAGTTGTTCGCGGCTGTAGAGGATCGGCAACAGGTACGCAGCCACCGGCGGCTCGACGCCTTCGAACCAGCGCACCAGCACCGGCAATTCCTCCCTGCTGCGCGCTTCGTAGCCGGAACGCAGCAGGTGGCGATTGGCCTCGGTGATCGGCACGGTCAGGCAGCGGGTGGAGGTCCAGTTGGGATGCACGTGCAGCTTGCAAAACGGCGCGTAGCCGTCCAGCACCCGGAGCGGCGCGGCATCGTTGAGTTGGCGCTCGAACTGTTCCGGAGTGCAGTCCTGGATCGCGTTGCGGCGAGCGTCGCGCGGGAACAGGCGGGTGCGGGCGAAGCGGGTGAGGACGATGGACATGGCGGGGACGGGCACGAGGAGCGGGCAAGCGTAGCGCGCTCGCTGGACGATGGACACCATGAGCGCTGCACACCCGGATCGCGGCCGCCATGGCATTGATCCGACCAGCGCGCCGCGATGCCGCCATCGCGCAGACAGGCGGCATGTCCCGCTTTTCACGTCCGGCGTCTGCTAGGCATGCGCCAACGCGTAATCGATCGCCGCACGAATCGCCGCCACCTGCGCGGCATTGCACTGCTCGGGCGTGGCGGTGGAGCTGTCGGGGTAGACCTCGGTCGTCGTGGTGTAGCGCGCATCGCTGATGCCCGCGCACAGACCCAGCTGCTTCACCGGGTAGTGGATGACGCCATGCGCCACCACCGGCGAGCCGATGATCCTGCCGTCGGCATCGGCCGGCGCGATGTGGGTGACCTGTGCGACGGCCGCCACCACCGCCTGCTGGAACGCCGGCTGCGGGTTTTCGCTGTCGCCGACCAGGTAGAAACCATCGGGAATGCCATCGGGCACATAGGCGACGCCGTCGCGCGCCGCCAGCGCCGGACGGAACTCGGATTCGTCGCTGTCGGTGGTCTCGTGCAGGTCGATGTGCATCGCGATCTGTCCGCGCAACGGCGCGACCAGCCGCAGCAGCGCCGCCGACTCCTGGGCCGGACTGTCGGCGCGGAACGAACGGTTCGGGTCGATGGCGTCCGCGTTCCAGCGATGGATCCGCTCGTAGGCCCATGGACTCACGCACGGCGCCACCAGCACATTGGCGCGCCCGGCGTACGCGCCCGCGTGGCGTTGGGCGAACTGCAACGCGCCGTGCACGCCGCTGGTCTCGTAGCCATGCACGCCGCCGGTCACCAGCATGCACGGCAATGCGTCGTCCCACGCGCGGCTGCGCAACGCCAGCAGCGGGTATTGCTCCCCGGCGTAATCCAGCATGCCGTACTCGACGATCTGCAACTGTCCCCGCAAGCGTTCGATCGCCGCCAGCACCTCCTCCTGGTAGCTGCGCTGCCGACGCTGCCGCGCCAGCCACGCCGCCTTTTCCGCAGGCCCCCACGGCGTGCCGGGCGTACCGATCGGGTAGAAGGTATCGAGTGTCATCTTGCGGGTCCGCGCGTGCCGGTGAGGCGCATGACTTTAGCACCGGGCAACGCAGCCATCGCGACGATGCAAGCGCGGCCGCATGCGCATGCCTGCATCGCATGTTCCGCATGCCGCTTCAACAACGGCACGTCCCCGCCTCCATCCGCAGGCGACCGCGGCGCCGCGGCCCCCCATCGGCGCCGCGACACGCGCACCGGCGTGCATCGGCCGCCGTGCGGCGTCGGTCCCGCAATGCGCTCGCGCCCCGCACAGCGCCGGCAGAACCGGATACCGGTCCCGCTTTGCATCGGCCAATGCAATGAATACGTATGTAGCGCGCGCATGCTGCGCCGCGATGCGCGCTTAGCATCCACGCAGCGCCGCACGCCGTGTGCTGCGTTCATGGCGCCCCGACCGAAGGAGATCTGTGTGATGCGCGAACGCCCCGCCGCTGCAACCGCTCCATTGCGCCCGCACCGCTGGCGCCTGTTCCTCGTCGGCCTGCTGCTGACCCTGGTCACGGCCAGCGCCCAGGCCGAGGTCATCCTGCACGCCTTCAACTGGCCCTACGCCACCGTGGAGGCGCGGGCGGCGCAGATCGCCGCGGCCGGCTATCGCAAGGTGATGGTGGCGCCGGCCTATCGCTCGCAGGGCAGCGCCTGGTGGGCGCGCTATCAACCGCAGGACATGCGCGTGATCGACAACCCGCTCGGCGACACCGAGGATTTCGCCCAGATGGTGCAGGCGCTGGCCGATGTCGGCGTGGAAACCTATGCCGACGTGGTGCTCAACCACATGGCCAACGAGGCGGCGACGCGCCCGGATCTCGACTACCCCGGCAGCGCGGTGCTGTCGCAGTACGCCGCCGACCCGTCGCGCTACGCGTCGCTGCGGCTGTTCGGCGACCTGTCGGTGAATGTCCTCGGCGCCGGCGATTTCGGTCCGGCGCAATGCATCACCGACTACAACGACGCCGACCAGGTCCGCACCTACCGCATCTGCGGCGGCGGCGGCGATCCCGGCCTGCCCGACCTGGTCGGCAACGACTGGGTGGTGCAGCAGCAACGCAGCTATCTGCAGTCGCTGAAGGCGCTGGGCGTGACCGGCTTCCGCATCGACGCGGCCAAGCACATGACCTTCGATCATCTCAATCGCGTGCTCGACGCCGGCATCCGTTCCGGGGTGCACGTGTTCGGCGAGGTCATCACCGGCGGCGGCGCCGGCAACGCCGACTACGACCAGTTCCTGGCGCCCTACCTGCAGGCCACGCCGCATGCGGCCTACGATTTCCCGCTGTTCAACTCGATCCGCAACGCCTTCGCCTACGGCGGCAGCATGGACCTGCTGGTCGATCCTGGCGCCTACGGCCAGGCGCTGCCCGGCAATCGCGCGGTGACCTTCGCCGTCACCCACGACATTCCCAACAACGCCGGCTTCCGCTACGCGATCCTCGACCCGGTCGACGAGACCCTGGCCTATGCGTATCTGCTCGGCCGCGACGGCGGCGTGCCGATGGTGTACTCGGACAACAACGAGAGCGGCGACAACCGTTGGGTGGACGCCTACCAGCGCGACGACCTCCAGCGCATGATCGGCTTCCACAACGCCGCGCAGGGCAGCGACATGCAGGTGCTGTCGCACGACGCCTGCCACCTGCTGTTCCGCCGCGGCGACCTGGGCATCGTCGGCATCAACAAGTGCGGCACCGCGGTCAGCGCCACGGTGGCGATGAGCGGCAGCGTGCTGCGCTGGAACGTGGACTACAGCGACGCGCTCGGCTCGGGCAGCGTGGTGCGCATCTCCAGCAGCAGCTACACCTTCAGCCTGCCGCCGCGGCAGGCGCGGATGTGGAAGCGCTGATCCTGCGCGAACGGACCGCAACGGACCCCATGGCGTCCGTTGCGGCCTGGCCTTCGCGGACAGCGCCCACGCGGCGGCCGCGCGGGCAGCCGGGCAGGACGCCCATCAAGGTTTCGCATCCATCCGGATGAAGAGATATACTCCACGCATCACCTGACGCGCCGCGCCCATGACCGCCATCAGCTTCGAGTTCTACCCGCCCAAGACCGACGAGCAGCGGGCGCAGCTGGACCGCACCGCCGCACGCCTGAAGGCCTACGCGCCGGAGTACGTGTCGTGCACCTTCGGCGCCGGCGGCTCGACCCTGAGCTACACCTCCGAGACGGTGCGCCATCTGAAGCAGCACCACGGCTTCGAGGCGGCGCCGCACCTGTCCTGCGTCGGCGGCAGCCGCGAGGAGATCCGCGAGCTGCTCAAGCTGTACCGCGCGATCGGCTGCCGGCGCCTGGTCGCGCTGCGCGGCGACCTGCCCTCGGGCATGGGCCACCCCGGCGACCTGCGCTACGCCGCCGACCTGATCGCCTTCATCCGCGCCGAGCACGGCGACGCCTTCCACCTGGAGGTCGGCGCCTATCCGGAAACGCATCCGCAGGCCAGCGACGCGCTGAGCGACCTGCGCCATTTCAAGGCCAAGGTCGATGCCGGCGCCGATGGCGCGATCACCCAGTACTTCTACAACGCCGACGCGTATTTCCATTTCGTCGATGCGGTGCGCAAGCTCGGCGTGCAGATCCCGATCGTGCCGGGGATCATGCCGATCTCCAATTTCAGCCAGCTGCGGCGTTTCTCCGAGCAATGCGGTGCGGAGATCCCGCGCTGGATCGGCAAGCGCATGCAGGCCTACGGCGACGATGCCGACGCCATCCGCGAGTTCGGCGCCGACCTGGTCGCGTCACTGTGCGAACGCCTGCTCGCCGGCGGCGCGCCGTCGCTGCACTTCTACACGCTCAACCTGGCCAAGCCCACCGTCGGCGTTCTGTCGCGCTTGAAGTGAGCGACGTCGGCGGCCAGCGTGCGCACCTGCAGTCGCGACGTCGGCGGCCATCGGCGAGGCGGCAGGCGTCCCGACGCCGGACAGCGTCGGGACCGATGGCCCGAGGCCACCCGGCACTTGCCTGATGACCGGAGCGCGGCCGACTGCCGGCGCGCCCTGGCTTCAGTCGAACCGCGACTGCCATTTGTTCAAGAGGCAGGATCGCACCGAACCTGCGATCGCGCTTCATCCGTCGAACTTGACCAGGTCCCTGAAGATCAGTTGACCCCAGCTGTTTCCGCGCGCGTGCACCAGCAGCCCGCCTTCCGACAGCCCGCCAAGCTTGATCGGCGAGAAACCGAGATTTTCCGCAAGCGCACCGATTTCCGTGGCCGCGTCGTCGTCGTCGCTTGCCAGGAACACGACTCTCCTGCCGCCATGCGCGGCCGGGCCTTGAGCGAGCACCGCGGCGACCAGATGATTGAAGCCCTTGACCAGCCTTGCGCCAGGGAAAGCCTGCGCGACCACCCTGGACGAAGGCTGTCCTCCCAGCTGCTCAGGAGGCACGCCGTAGGCATTGGTCACATCGACGATGGTTTTCCCCTGCCAAGTGGGCAGCGCCTTGGCGACATCCGGGTGCGACTCGAAACGCACCGCCAAAAAGACGATATCCGCCTGGATGGCGTCCGCCAGCGTCCTGGGAACGATCGTCGGTCCGATCGCGGCCGCGGCGGATGCGAAGCTTGCCGGGTCGCGCGTGGTCGCAACGCACACTTCGATGCCGCTGCGGGCAAACGCCCTGGCCAGGGCCTGGCCGATACTGCCGAAGCCGATGATGGCGTAGCTCATGGATTTTCCTTTTGGTTTGCCGCGCCCTGCAAACTCCGGCCAGCGCACGGAGCGACCGGCCGGGCGCAGCGGGTCAGAGTTGCGCCAGGCCGCCGTCGACGGCGACCTCGCTGGCGGTCATGAAGCTGCTGTCCGACGATGCGAGAAAGGCCGCCACCGCCCCGATCTCGGCCGGGTCGGCCATGCGCTGGAGCGGCGTCATCGCGCCATAGGCCTTCTGGCCTTCCTCACCCAGCGCTTCCTTCGCAAGCTCGGTCGCCGTCGCCCCAGGCGACAGCACGTTGACCCGGATGCCGGTGCCCTTCAGGTCCTCCGCCCAGGTCCGCGCGAGATTGCGCACCGCCGCCTTGCTCGCGCTGTAGGCGCTGAATGCCGGGGCGCCCGTGGTGCCGGCGCTCGACCCGGTGAGGATGATCGAACCGCCCCGGCTCATCAGCGGCAGCGCCTTCTGCACAGTGAAGATCGTGCCTTTCACATTGGTGTCGAAGGTTTCGTCGATGTGCTTGGCGGTGATCTGGCCGAGCGGAAGCGGGCTGCCCGCACCGGCATTGGCGAAGACGATGTCGAGGGTTCCGCGCTCGGCCTTCACCGCCGCGTAGAGGCCGTCGAGGTCGGCCTCATCCGAGACCGAGCCCCGCACCGCACGGGCATTGGGCCCGAGCTCGACCACGGCGGTGTCGAGCGCTGCCGTTCGGCGGCCAAAGATGAAGACGAAGGCGCCCTCCTCGATGAAGCGCTTTGCCGCGGCAAGGCCGATGCCGGTCGCGCCACCGGTAATCACAGCGGTCTTTCCATTCAGTCTGGTCATCTCGTGCATCCTGGGTTGGAGTTCTACGAAAGCGGGGAACTGCTTGCTTGAGAACAAGGATGCGGCCCTGATAACCTATGGACAAGTATGCACCTTTTGGTAACCATAAAATGACGACACCTGCTGAGACCTGCGGTACCGGCGGCTTCTCCTGCGGGCTCGACGCCACGCTCCGCATCATCTCGGGCAAGTGGAAACCGCTGATCCTGTTTTTCCTGCACGACGGCCCGAAACGCTACGGCGAGCTCAAGCGCTTGGTCCAGGGCGTCAGCAACAAGGTGCTGATCCAGTCATTGAAGGACCTGGAGGCCGATCACGTGCTGGTGCGGACCGATTACAAGGAAGTGCCGCCGCGCGTGGACTACGCGCTGACGCCGCTCGGCCGCAGCCTGGCTGGCGCGATCGTCCCGCTGTGCACCTGGGGAACCGAGCACATGGCGGAGATGGCAAGCATCTTCGCTAAGCGCGACAGCTTGCCCTAGCAGGAAGGCCGGCCCGTTCGTCGCGCAGCTAGGCCGCCAGGTCGGGCGTTTCCTCGCTGCGCTCGCGCAATCGCTCCTCGACGCCCCAGCCTTCTTGGCCGCTTTTTCGGCCTTCGGTCGGCACTGCGATCCGGCTTGCGGTCGCCGTCGCAAAGCGCACGCCGGCCACCACGCAGCAGCGCAGCAATACGTTCAGTCGATCGTTCCAAAGATCGCCACGGCCGCGGGCGACGTCGCGCAGGAAACGCAAGCGCTCGATCGGCGTATCGACCGCGTTGGCGCCCTGCACTTCAGCGCTGATCTGGCTCAGGGCGATCCACGCTTCGCCAAGCAGCCGTCGGCACCTTCAACCGCTTCCCAGAGAACAGACCTGCCGCTAGGCTGAGTGGATGCGCATGCGCCCGTCGATCCTCCTGCTGCTGTGCCTGTACGCCATGCCCGCAGCTGCGCAGAAGGTGAACCGCTGCACCGGTGCCGACGGCGCCACGGTGTTCAGCGATCGCCGCTGCGAGGACCTGGGCGCGATCGACCGGTTGCCGCCGCGCGCCGCACCCAGTGCGGCCAGCGAGGGCGCCAGCGGCCTGTACCGGCCGCAGTGCGTGCGCCGGCTCAGCGAACTGGCGCAGCAGATCCGCACCGCGGTGGACGCGCGCGACGTCAATCGCCTGTCCACGCTGTATTGGTGGAACGGCGTCTCGGACGACGCGGCGCGGCGCATCCTCGACCACCTGGACGCGATCGTCCAGCGGCCGCTGGTCGCGGTCGTGCCGGTGACGCCGGAGCCGGCGTCTTACCCGCCAGCCGTACCCGCCGCGGCCGACGCCTTGGCCACTGCGGAGCAACGCACATCCAGCACCACGCCTGCGGCAGCGCAGGCATCGACCGACGCCCCGCTCGGCGACAGCGCTACGCCGCCGCGCGCACGCGCGACCGGCTTGCGCCTGGAGCAGACCTTCGGCGGCAGCGCGACACCGACCTCGACCGTGCTGGGCCTGCGCCGGCAGTACAACTGCTTCTGGATCAGTTTCTAGCGCATTTCCGACTCGGCGCTTTGCAGCCGGCTAGGCGTCGTAGGGGCGAAGTCAGTCGCGGCGGGCCGCGTCGGCAAGGCCGGTCGCGACTGAAGTCGCTCCCACACCTGCGGCATCTCGATCGGAACATGTTCTGCGCTGCGCGCCGCGCGCCGCGTCGCCAACACCCTCACGTCGCGCAACGTGCCGCGATCGACGGCGTCGCGCGACGCCGCGCAGTCCGCTCAGGCAACGTCCACGTCCACCGGCCACAGGCCGCGGATCGCGGCGATGCCCTGGCCGCCGTGGCGGCGCACTTCGGCCACCTGCGCCGGCAGCAGGCCGCCGATCGGGTACAGCGGCAGCGCCACTTCCTCGCGCAGGCGCTCGAACGCCTCCCACCCCAGCGGCGCGGCGCCGGGATGGCTGGCGGTGGCGGCCAGCGGGCCGACCACGGCGAAGTCGCAGCCGATCCGCTGCGCCGCGTGCAGCTCCTCCAGGCGATGGCAGGACGCGGCGACGCATTGCCCCGGCGGCAGCGGGCGCGCGTCGAACTGCGGCAACTGCTCCGCGCCGAGGTGCACGCCGACCCCCAATTCCTGCGCCAGCGCCAGATCGCGGTTGACCAGCACCTGCGCGCCACGCGCCGCACACAGCGCCACCGCGGCCCGCGCCAGCGGCTGCCAGCTGGCGGCCGGCAGGCTGCGCGCGCGCAACTGCACGCGTTGCACGCCGCCTTGCAGCGCGCGCTCCAGCGCCGCCAGCCAGCGCTCGGGATCGACCGGCTCGGGTGTCACCAGATAGCGATCGGGCTGGCGCAGCATCGCCACCACCGGCTGGTCGGCCGGCGGCATCGCGTAGCGGCTCAGCTTGTCCGGCGCCACCCAGGTCAGCGCCTGGCCCTCGCGGCCGCGCGCGGTGCCCTTCCACGACAGCACCTGGCGCATCTCCAGGCGCAGCCGCTTGTCCGGATAGCGCTGCGGCACTTCCATCAGCTGCGCGCCGATCGTCGCCTCGATGCCCAGTTCCTCCTGCAGCTCGCGCACCAGGGCCTGCTCGGAGGTCTCGCCCGGTTCGCGCTTGCCGCCCGGGAACTCCCACAGGCCGGCAAGGTCGCGGCCCTCGGTACGCCGGGCCAGCAGGATACGGCCGCGGGCATCGGTGATGACCCCGGCGACGACATGGATGGATCTGAGCGGTTCGGACATGGCGCAAGCTTGCCGTCTTCGGCGGTGCCAACGCAATGAATCCGGTTCACATCGTCGGCGATCCGCGGGTCGCGGCAGCGATCCGCACGCATTCGGCCAACCTGCGACGAGGCGACGGCCTGGCCGACCCCGCATCAACGACGCAACCGAGCGCACGCGGCCATGCGAATGGATACACCCACGGACAGCTGTGCCGGCGGCACCGCCACCGCCCGGACGCCCGCTCCCCGCTCACCCGGGCAAGGCGTGTCCGATCCGCCACAGCACCCCGCCCGGATCGTGCAGGGTGAAGTCGCGCATGCCCCACGGCCGATCCTCCGGCTCACCAAGGCGCGCGCCAAAGCGGCCGGCCAGATCCGCGGCACCCAGCCGCCGCCACCAGGCATCGGCATCCTCCACCCACAGGTGCAGCATCAGGTTGTGCGCCAGTCCCTGCTCGTAGAAATCCTGCAGCAGGAACGCACAGCGCTCGCCATGGCGAAAACAGACCAGTCCGTCGCCAAGCGGCTCCGCCACGAACCCCACCTCGCGATAGAAATCCACGGACAGCGCAAAGTCGCGCGCCGGCACGAACACCTTCAATTCAAGACTGGCGGAACGCTCCACGGCATGCATCCAACGGCAATGGCGACACCCGGCACCCTACCCACAGAACGCGCGACACGCCACACAGACAAGCCCCCCCCGTCCGGGCCGCCCCCAAAACAAAGCGCCCCGCACAAGGCGGGGCTGCAGATGCAAGGGTTTGACCAATCACCGCACCCCGTCTGGAGCCGCGCCCCCTTTAGTAAAGGGGGCGCGCCGATAGGCGCGGGGATTTGGGGAGAGATGAGCTGGGGCCCGCGTTTTGCGAAGCCAAACGTGGGGCTGTTGCGCGATTGCGCAACAGCGCGCTTAACTCAACTGCCCATGGCAATGCTTGTACTTCTTGCCGCTGCCGCACGGGCACGGATCGTTGCGGCCGACCTTGGGCGCCTCGCGGGTGACCTGCGCCACCTGCGGCGGGTTGGCGCCCAGCGCGACCTGCTCGGCCTCCTCGTCGGCGCTGTAGCCGCCGACGTCCTGGTGCTGGAACTGCGCCTGGCGCAACTGCGCCTCCATCTGCTGCCGTTCCTGCGCTTCCAGCGCCGCCACTTCGTCCTCGCTGCGGATGCGCACGCGCGCCAGCAAGGTCACCACCTCGCGCTTGGCGTGCTCGAGCATCTCCGAGAACAGTTCGAAGGCTTCCTTCTTGTATTCCTGCTTGGGCTGCTTCTGCGCGTAACCGCGCAGGTGGATGCCCTGGCGCAGGTAGTCCATGCGCGCCAGATGCTCCTTCCAGCTCTGGTCGAGCACGGTCAGCATCACGTGCTTCTCCAGCGCGCGCATGGTCTCGCCGCCGACCGCGGTCTCCTTCTCCTGGAAGTGGCGATCGACTTCCTCGCGCACCTTCTCGGCGATGCCGGCCGCGTCCAGTTCCTCGTGGCGCTTGACCAGGTCGGTCAGCGACAGCGGCAGGCCCAGGTCGCTGGACAGGGTCGCTTCCAGCCCGGCCAGGTCCCACTGCTCGTCGATCGAATTCGGCGGCACGAAGCGCGCCACCAGGTCGTAGATCACGTCGTCGCGGATGCCGTCGACGTTGTCCTTGACCGACTCGGCGTCTAGCAGTTCGTCGCGCTGCGCGTAGATCACCTTGCGCTGGTCGTTGTTGACGTCGTCGAAGTCGAGCAGGTTCTTGCGGATGTCGAAGTTGTGCGCCTCGACCTTGCGCTGCGCCTTCTCGATCTGGCGGCTGACCATGCGGTCCTCGATGACGTCGTCTTCCTTCATGCCCATCATCCGCATCGCCTTCTGCACCCAGTCGGAGGCGAAGATGCGCATCAGGTTGTCTTCCAGCGACAGGTAGAAGCGGGAGGAACCCGGGTCGCCCTGGCGGCCGGAGCGGCCGCGCAGCTGGTTGTCGATACGCCGCGACTCGTGGCGCTCGGTACCGATGATGTGCAGGCCGCCGGCGGCCTTGACCGCGTCGTGGCGCTCCTGCCAGGCCGCCTTCAGGCGCGCGCGTTCGGCCTCGCTCAGGTCCTCGCCCAGCGCCTGCAGTTCCGCTTCCAGCGAACCGCCGAGCACGATGTCGGTCCCGCGGCCGGCCATGTTGGTGGCGATGGTCACCGCGCCCGGCTGGCCGGCGTTGGCGACGATCTGCGCCTCGCGCTCGTGCTGCTTGGCGTTGAGCACCTCGTGCCTGACCCCGGCCTTGCGCAGGTGCTCGGACAGCATCTCCGAGGTCTCGATCGAGGTGGTGCCGACCAGCACCGGCTGGCCGCGCTTGGCGCAGTCCTCGATGTCGGCGAGCACCGCGTTGAACTTGCCCTGGCGGTTGAGGAACACCTGGTCCGGCCAGTCCTTGCGGATGGTCGGGCGGTTGGTCGGGATCACCACCACTTCCAGGTTGTAGATGCTCTGGAATTCGTAGGCTTCGGTGTCGGCCGTACCGGTCATGCCGGACAGCTTCTTGTACATGCGGAACAGGTTCTGGAAGGTGATGCTGGCCAGGGTCTGGTTCTCGCGCTGCACCGGCACGCCTTCCTTCGCTTCCACCGCCTGGTGCAGGCCGTCGGACCAGCGCCGGCCCGGCAGGGTGCGGCCGGTGAATTCGTCGACGATGACCACTTCGCCGTCGCGCACGATGTAGTCCACGTCGCGCTGGTAGATCGCATGCGCGCGCAGCGCGGCGTTGAGGTGATGCACCACGCTGAGGTTCTGCGCGCCGTACAGGCGGTCCTCGTCGTTGGTCAGGATGCCGGCGGCGCGCAGCAGCTCTTCGGCGTGCTCCATGCCGGCCTCGGACAGGTGCACCTGCTTGCCCTTCTCGTCGACCCAGAAGTCGCCCTCGCCTTCCTCGGACTCCTGCTTGCTCAGCTGCGGCACGATGCGGTTGACGCGGATGTACAGCTCCGGCGAATCGTCGGCCGGGCCGGAGATGATCAGCGGGGTGCGCGCCTCGTCGATCAGGATCGAGTCCACTTCGTCGAC
Organism: Xanthomonas campestris pv. phormiicola; assembly: GCA_025666215.1. Lineage (NCBI taxonomy): Bacteria > Pseudomonadati > Pseudomonadota > Gammaproteobacteria > Lysobacterales > Lysobacteraceae > Xanthomonas > Xanthomonas campestris. The sequence continues at coordinate 4,242,333 of CP102593.1, forward strand.
GATGGCGTAGTTCAGGCCGCGCTGGTAGCGGTCGGCCTTGGACAGCGCCATGTTGTCGCGCAGGTAGTCGAAGCCGAATTCGTTGTTGGTGCCGTAGGTGATGTCGGCGGCGTAGGCGGCGTGCTTGTCGCTGTGCGGCATGCCCGGATAGACCACGCCCACGCTCAGCCCCAGCCAGTTGTACAGCTTGCCCATCTGCGCGGCGTCGCGGCGCGCCAGGTAGTCGTTGACGGTGACCACGTGCACGCCCTTGTCTTCCAGCGCGTTGAGGTACACCGGCAGCGTCGCCACCAGGGTCTTGCCTTCGCCGGTGCGCATTTCCGCGATCTTGCCCAGGTGCAGGACCATGCCGCCGATCAGCTGCACGTCGTAGTGGCGCATGCCGAGCACGCGGCGGCTGGCCTCGCGGCACACCGCGAACGCTTCCGGCAGCACCTTGTCCAGGCTCTCGCCGCCGGCGATGCGCCCGCGCAGTTCCGGGGTCTTGGCCTGCAGCTGCGCGTCGGAGAGCTGCTCCATCTCCGGTTCCAGCGCATTGACCTTGGCGACGATACGGTGGAGCTGACGCAGCTGGCGTTCGTTGCGACTACCGAAAACGCGAGTAAGCAGACTGTTGATCATTGAAGGAACCGGTTGGAAAGGAACGCCCGTACGGCCCAATCCCCCAGGGAATCGGCGGGCCGCAAACGAAACAGGGCGCGAGGCGCCCTGTCGTGGCAAAGCGTATTGTAGCTTGGGGCGGGCTCCGGCGATTCAAGCGCCGGCACGCCGCCCCAGCGCCGCTCAGCCGCGGCCGCGACGGCCCACCGGGGTGGCGCCGTCGCCGAGGAACTTGGCCGGATTCATCACCACGCCGTCCTTCCACACCTCGAAATGCACGTGCGCGCCGGTGGAACGGCCGGTGGAGCCGGCCTTGGCCACTTCCTGGCCGACCCGCACCAGGTCGCCGACCTTCACCGACAAGCGCGAATTGTGCGCGTAGCGGGTGACATAGCCATTGCCGTGATCGACCTCGACCACGTTGCCGTAGCCGCCGCGCACGCCCGAGTAGCTGACCACGCCATCGGCCACGGCCAGCACCGGGTCGCCGACGTTGGCGTGGAAGTCGATGCCCTTGTGGTTGCCGGCGCCGCGGCCGAACGGATCGGCGCGGCCGCCGAAGCCGGAGGTGATGTAGCTGTTGCGGATCGGCATCCGCGACGGCACCGCGTTCTGGTCGAGCTGGTGGTCGAACAGCAGCGATTCGAGCACCGACAGCTGCTGGCCGGAGGTGGCGAACTGCTGCTGCAGCCCGTCCAGTTCCTTGCCCAGCTGCGGCGCCGGCATGTCCTGGCTGGCCTCGTCGTCGCCGCCACCGACGCCGACCGGCTGGTCGAAGTCGAATTCGCCGTCCTGCAGCTTGCCCATGCGGGTCAGGCGTTCGCCCAGCGCGTTCAGGCGCGTGGCCTGCGCCTGCAGTTCGCCCAGCCGCGCGGCCAGCGCGTTGACCTGGGTCTGCGCGTCGCGGCGCACCTGCGCCAGCTCCGCGTCCTGCCGCTCCACCTTGGCCCGCAGCTGCGCCGAACCGACGAAGCCGGTCGCGGCGCTGACGCCGATGCCGAGTACCATGCCCACCGCCAGCACCGTGCCCAGCACGGCCAGGGGACGCCGGTCTGCGAGCTCGCGCAGCCGCCACGGCAGGTCCTTTATCCCCTTTTCACGCGAATTGATTACGATCTTCTTAAACGCCATATGAGTTTTCATGTCTAAGCGAAAGTCCGGCGAGGGCCATACCACCGCGCCGATGCCGGCGTTGGACGCCGCATTGGCGGACAAGGTGGGCGACCCGTTGCGGCGTGCCTTGTGGCTCGACGCGCTGGACCGACAGTTGCGCCCCCATCTGCCGCCGAACCTGGCCTCCCGGTGTCGGTTGGCCAATGTGAACGGCGAACAGCTCGTTTTTCTCGTTGACGCTCCGGTCTGGCACGCCCGGGTCAGGCTCGCCGAGGCCGATATCCTCGCTGCGGCCCGGTCCCTAGGGCTGAAGGCCACCAGGGTGACCGTCAAGATTGCCACTGCATCCGCGCATTCCCCAATGCAACAGGCAAGGAGCAAGCCAGCACCGGTTTCCGCGGCGACGCACAAGGGATTGCGCGACGCGCTGGCATCCTTGCAGGACGTCGATTCCACGACGCCTGAAGCAACGACGGCCTCCGGCCGGCGCGGTCTGCGTACGTAGACACGCACGTCACGACCCGACGCATCCTAGCGGGCGCCGGCGTCGAGGTCGTTATCGATTCGTTAAATAAAAGTTAAGAAAGGTCGAAGGCGCGACGGATCGCCCATTCCGTGATCCCGGACCGCCCCCGGCCGCGGGGCGGAAAACTTTAGGCGTAGGCCACGGCCCCGTAGGTCACTGGCGCCGGCACGGCCTTGGAATCGAAGCTCACCCACTCCCACGCGGCCTGCTCGGCGAGCAGCGCGCGCACCAGCTTGTTGTTCAGCGCATGGCCGGATTTGTAGCCTTCGTAGGCGCCGAGGATGGCGCCGCCGGCCAGGTACAGGTCGCCGATCGCATCGAGGATCTTGTGCCGCACGAACTCGTCGGCATAGCGCAGGCCGTCGTCGTTGAGCACGCGGAATTCGTCGAGCACGATGGCGTTGTCCATCGAGCCGCCCAGGCCCAGGTTGCGCTCGCGCATGTACTCCAGGTCGCGCATGAAGCCGAAGGTGCGCGCGCGGGAGATTTCCTTGATGTAGGCCATGGTCGAGAACTCGATTTCCTGGCGCGACTGCTTGGCCGGGATCATCGGGTGATCGAACTGGATGGTGAAGCCCAGCTTGTAGCCGTCGTACGGCTCGAAGCGGGCGATCTTGTCGCCGTCGCGCACTTCCACCGGACGCTTGATGCGGATGAAGCGCTTGGGCTTGCCCTGCTCGACGATGCCCGCCGACTGCAGCAGGAACACGAACGGACCGGAGGAACCGTCCATGATCGGCAATTCGGCCGAGGACAGCTCGACGATGGCGTTGTCCACGCCGAGGCCGGCCATCGCCGACATCAGGTGTTCCACCGTCTGGATCTTGGCCTCGCCGCGGCTGAGCCCGGTGCACAGCGTGGTCTCGGTGACCAGCTCGGCATCGGCCGGCACTTCCACCGCCGGTTCCAGATCGACGCGCCGGAACACGATGCCGTGATCGGCCGGCGCAGGACGCAGGGTCATGTACACCTTGTCGCCGCTATGCAGGCCTACGCCAGTGGCGCGGATCGTGTTCTTGAGGGTGCGTTGCTGGGTCATGGGAGACAGTTTGGGAACGTCCGCTCAGACGGGAACTGAACGGAATTGAGAATATCACGCGTTTAGCCAAATTTTAACAAGACGGTCACAGCATCCTATTTGCGCAACGCTGGCGAAGGCCCGCGTCGCGGTCGCAAAAACCTGCCGGGTCGAGGTGACCCGGCAGCAAAGGATACGGCGCGCCGAACGGGCGGACAGTCCCGATCGGCGGTGTTGCGGCCGGCGCAGGGCCGGCCTGGCGCGGTCAGTCGGCCTGGCGGCGCAGAAACGCCGGGATATCCAGGTAGTCGTTCGGCAGATCGGCCGCCGCCGGTGTCGGTGCCGAAGACCCCATCGCATCGCTGCTCGGACGCCGCAGGCCCAGGCCCATCGCGCCGCCGACGGCCTTGGACACGGCGTCGCCGCCATGCTCGAAGTCGCCGAATTCCGGCTGGCCGGTGGTGGCGTTGCGCACCAGCTTGATCGGCGCGCGCTGCTCCGGACGCTGGGTCTGGCGCGACACGGCGCGGTTCAGGCCGGTGGCGACCACGGTCACGCGCACTTCGTCCTGCATGTCCGGGTCGAGCACGGTGCCGACCACGACGGTCGCGTCTTCCGAGGCGAAGCCTTCGATGGTGCGGCCGATCTCGTCGAACTCGGCCATGGTGAAGTCCGGACCGGCGGTGATGTTGACCAGGATGCCGTTGGCGCCGGCCAGGTTGACGTCGTCCAGCAGCGGGTTCTGGATCGCCGCTTCGGCCGCCGCCTGCGCGCGGTCGTCGCCGCGTGCCGAGCCGGTGCCCATCATCGCCAGGCCCATTTCCGACATCACGGTGCGCACGTCGGCGAAGTCGACGTTGATCAGACCCGGACGCACGATCAGGTCGGCGATGCCCTGCACCGCGCCCTGCAGCACGTCGTTGGCGGCGCGGAAGGCCTGGATCATGGTGGCGTTGCGGCCGAGCACGGTGATCAGCTTTTCATTGGGGATGGTGATCAGCGAGTCGCAATGCTGGCTCAGTTCCTCGATGCCCTTCAGCGCGACCTGCATGCGCCGGCGGCCTTCGAACGGGAACGGCTTGGTGACCACGGCCACGGTCAGGATGCCCATCTCCTTGGCCAGCTGCGCGACCACGGGGGCGGCGCCGGTACCGGTGCCGCCGCCCATGCCGGCGGTGATGAACACCATGTCCGCGCCCTGCAGCGCGTCCATGATGCGTTCGCGGTCTTCCAGCGCGGCCTGGCGGCCCACTTCCGGGTTCGCGCCGGCGCCCAGGCCCTTGGTGACGTTGGTGCCGAGCTGCAGCTGCAGCTTGGCGCCGCAGTTCTTGATCGCCTGCGAGTCGGTGTTGGCGGTGATGAACTCCACGCCGTCCACGCTGCTGCTGACCATGTGCGCGACCGCGTTGCCGCCGCCGCCGCCCACGCCGACCACCTTGATTACCGCGTTGGGTGCCATCTTTTCAATCAGTTCGAAATGCGCCATGTCCGTTTTCCTCTTGTTATGGAGCCGGGACTCGGGACGCGGGACTCGGGACGCGAAAAAAGCTGCTTTTCGGTTCCCTGCCCGGCCTTCGCGCCGGCAATTTCTTAGTGGATGTTGCCGTTACCGCTTTACCGTCTCTGCTCTCCGCCCTTCCGCTCTCCGCTTTATCGCTCTTACCAGTCCCGAGTCCCGAGTCCCGAAACCCGAGTCCCGGCCCTCAGAACTCCCCGCGATACCAATTCTTCAATTTCTTGAACAGGCTGCCGGCGCGGCCGGTGGGCAGCGACGGGCGGCGCGGGTGTTCGATCTGGCTGCCCATCAGCAGCAGGCCCACGCCGGTGGCGTGCACCGGGTTGCCGACCACTTCGCCCAGGCCGGTGACGTGCTGCGGGATGCCCACGCGCACCGGCATCTGCACCATCTCCTCGGCCAGTTCGACCACGCCTTCCATCTTCGAGGCGCCGCCGGTCAGCACCATGCCGGCGCGCACCAGTTCCTCGAAGCCGGAGCGGCGCAGTTCGGCCTGCACCATCTCGAAGATCTCCTCGTAGCGGCCCTGCACCGCCTGCGCCAGCGAATGGCGCGGCATGCGCCGCGGCGGGCGGTCGCCGACGCTCGGCACCTGGATGCTTTCCTCGGCGGTGGCCAGCTGCGCCAGCGCGCAGGCGTAGCGCACCTTGATCTGCTCGGCTTCCGGGGTGGGCGTACGCAGCATGTGCGCGATGTCGTTGGTGACGTGGTCGCCGGCGATCGGCAGCGAGGCGGTGTGGCAGATCGCGCCCTGCACGAACACCGCCAGGTCGGTGGTGCCGGCGCCCATGTCCACCAGCACCACGCCCAGCTCGCGCTCGTCGGCGGTCAGCACCGCCACCGAGGACGCCAGCGAGGACAGGATCAGGTCGTCCACCTGCAGGCCGCAGCGCTGCACGCACTTGCTGATGTTGGCCGCGGCCGACTGCGCGCACACCACCAGGTGCGCGTGCACCTCCAGGCGCACGCCGGTCATGCCGACCGGGTTGCGGATGCCTTCCTGCGAATCGTCGAGCACGTACTCGCGCGGGATCGCATGCAGGATGCGCTGGTCGGCCGGAATCGCCACCGCCTTGGCCGCTTCCAGCACCCGGTCCAGGTCGTTCCAGGTCACTTCGCCGTCGCGGATCGGCACGATGCCGGGCGAGTTCTTGCATTGCACATGGTTGCCGGAGATCGACGCGTACACCGAGCGGATCTCGCAGCCGGCCATCAGCTCCGCCTCCTCGACCGCGCGCTGGATCGACTGCACGGTGGATTCGATGTCCACCACCACGCCGCGCTTGAGCCCGCGCGATTCGTGCGAACCGATGCCGATCACCTCGATCGGATTGCCGGGCGAGTACTCGCCGACCAGCGCGACGACCTTGGAGGTGCCGATGTCCAGTCCAACGATGAGGGATTTGTCGCCTTTGCGGTTCATGTCTTGGAGCCGGGAATGGAGAATGGGGAATGGGGAATGGGGAAGAGCGGGCTCATGCGCGGGGATGGAGGGTAGGCCAATGCCGCATGGCGCGCGGGTTGGGTCGGAGCCGTGGGCTTTTTCTCCATTCCCGGTTCCCGATTCTCGATTCCCCGCTCCACCGTGAATCCATTGGTGTAGCGCAGGTCGGCGCGCGCGATCGGCGCCTGTTCCGGCGTGGCCAGTTGTGGCAGCACGCGGGCGAAGCGCGCCAGGCGGGCGCGGGCGTCGTCACGCCCGACCACCACCTGCACGCCGTTGCCCAGTTGCAGCGACCAGCTGCCGCGCGCGTCCATCGCCACGCCGTCGACCTGCAGCCCGGCCGGCGCGAACAGCGCGCGCGATTCGTTGTACAGCGCGACCACGTCCTGCGCCTTGGCGTCCGGGCCGGCCAGTTGCGGCAACGCCATGCCGCGCAATTCGCTCGGCAGCGCGAAGATGCGGCCCTGCTCGGACAGCATGCGGTCGCTGCCCCAGCGCGCGAACGGGCGGTGTTCGGTGACGCGCACTTCCAGCACGTCCGGCCAGCGCTTGCGCACGCGTGCGCTCTCCACCCATGGCAGCCGCTCGATCGCGTCCTGCGCGTCCTGCAGGCGGACCGCGAAGAACCCGCGGCGCGCGTACGGCAGCACCACCTGGCGCAACTGCTCGGCCGGCACGCGCTTGAAATCGCCGCTGACCTGCAGCCGGCTCAGCGGCCAGCGCTCGGCACCGACCCAGCCGTTGAGCACCGCCACCACCGGCAACGCGACCAATGCCAGGGCCAGCAGCCAGGCGAGGATGCGCAGCAGGGCGGTCATGCGGCACTCCGTGCCGCGGGATTCGGGATTCGGCATTGGGGATTGGCGCAAAGCGCGCAGCAGGGCGCATCGGCAGCGCGACGCTGCCGTTGTGCGAATCCCCAATCCCCAATCCCGAATCCCGGCTTCACAGCGTCTGCTCCAGCACGCGCCACACCAGTTCTTCGAAGCCGATGCCGAGCTGGCGTGCGGCCTTGGGCACCAGCGAGTGGCTGGTCATGCCCGGGGCGGTATTGGCTTCCAACAGGTAGAGCTGGCCGCTGGCGCGGTCGCGCATCACGTCGACGCGGCCCCAGCCGCGGCAACCGGCGGCGCGGAACGCGTCCAGCGCGAGCTGCGCGATCTGCGCCTCGGCATCGCCGTCCAGGCCCGGGCACAGGTATTGGGTATCGTCGGCGATGTACTTGGCGTTGTAGTCGTACCACTGCCCCTTGGGCACGATGCGGATCGACGGCAGCGCCACATCGCCGAGGATGGCGACGGTGAGTTCGTCGCCTTCGATCATCTGCTCCATCAGCAAGGCGCCGTCGTAGCGCGCCGCCAGCGTCACCGCCTCTTCGAGCTGGGCCTGGTCAAACACGCGGCTGACGCCGACGCTGGAGCCTTCGTTGGCCGGCTTGACGATGACCGGCAAGCCGATCTGCCGCGCAGCGGCGTGTACTTCCGCCGCGCTCGCGCCGGCCGCCAGGCGCGCATAGCGCGGCGTGGACAGGCCCAGCGACAGCCACACCTGCTTGGTGCGGATCTTGTCCATGCTCAAGGCCGAGCCGAGCACGTTCGAGCCGGTATACGGCACCCCGAACGCCTCCATCAGGCCCTGCACGATGCCGTCTTCGCCGCCGCCGTTGTGGCCGTGCAGCACGTTGAACACGCGGTCGAAGCGCTTGTCCACCAGCGCCTGCGCCAATGCCGGGATGCCGTCCACCGCCACCGCGTCGACGCCGCGCGCGCGCAGCGCCTCGAGCACGTTGCGGCCCGAATCCAGCGACACCTCGCGTTCGCTGGAAGTACCGCCGAGCAGCACCGCGACGCGGCCGAACACGGCCGGGTCGGTGTGGCGCGGCGGCGGAAAGTTCTGCGCGCTCATGGCTTGGCTCCGCCGACGAAGCCGTCCTGCGCGATGTGCTGGGCGACGTAGCCGATGTCGCCGGCGCCCATCATCAACAGCAGATCGCCGTCCTGCAGCACGTCCGGCAGCACGTCGCTCAGTTCGGCGACCTGCCCGACCACCACCGGCTCGCTACGCCCGCGCGCGCGGATCGCGCGCGCCAGCGAGCGCGCGTCGGCGCCGGGGATCGGCGCTTCGCCGGCCGGGTAGACCTCGCTGAGCACCAGCGCGTCCACTTCAGACAGCACCGCGGCGAACGCATCGAACTGGTCGCGGGTGCGGCTGTAGCGGTGCGGCTGGAACGCGACCACCAGGCGCTTGTCCGGCCAGCCGCCGCGCGCGGCGGCGAACACCGCGGCCAGTTCGCGCGGATGGTGGCCGTAGTCGTCGACCAGGCGCACGCGCGCACCGGCCGCGGTGGTCACTTCGCCCAGGTCGTTGAAGCGGCGGCCGATGCCGGCGAAGCTCTGCAGCGCGCTGGCGATCGCCGCCGGCGCCACGCCCAGCTGCCAGCCGATGGCGGCGGCGGCGAGCGCATTGAGCACGTTGTGCCGGCCCGGCAACGCCAGCGTCACCGGGGTGCTGCTGCCTTCCGGCAGGCGCAGGGTGAAGCGCATGCGCGGGCCGTCCTGGACCACGTCCTCGGCGCGCACGTCGGCGTTCTCGCTGAGCCCGTAGCTCATCACGTGGCGCGGGGTCTTGGCGGCCAGCGCGGCCACTTCCGGATCGTCGATGCACAGCACCGCCAGGCCGTAGAACGGCAGGCGCTGCAGGAATTCGGCGAATGCAGCCTGGACCCGGGCGAAGTCGTTGCCGTAGTTCTCCAGGTGGTCGGCGTCGATGTTGGTGATCACCGAGATCAGCGGATTCAGGCGCAGGAAGCTGCCGTCGCTCTCGTCGGCCTCGGCCACCAGCCACTGGCCGCCGCCGAGCTTGGCGTTGGCGCCGGCGGCGAGCAGCTGCCCGCCGATCACGAAGGTCGGGTCCAGCCCGCCTTCGCTGAGCACCGCCGCGGCCAGGCTGGTGGTGGTGGTCTTGCCGTGCGTGCCGGCCACCGCGATGCCGCGGCGGAAGCGCATCAGCTCGGCCAGCATCGCCGCGCGCGGCATGATCGGGATGCGCTGGCTGCGTGCCTCCATCAGCTCCGGGTTGTCGTCGCGGATCGCGCTGGACACCACCACGCAGTCGGTGCCGAGCACGTTGGCCGCCGAATGCCCGCGCATCACCCGTGCGCCGAGCGTGACCAGGCGCCGCGTCGCCGCGTTGTCGGCGTTGTCCGACCCGGACACCTCGTAGCCCAGGGTCAGCATGACCTCGGCGATCCCGCTCATGCCGGTGCCGCCGATGCCGACGAAATGCACGCGCGGGAACGCACGGACCAGGTCGCCGGTGTCGTGGAGACGCCGAATCATGCGCGAACTCCGTTCGCGCCGGGACCCGGGACTCGGGACTCGGGACTCGGGGGAAGCGGAGCGGCGGCGCTACGCGCCACCCCATTGGAATCGTCTGCTTGCATATGCTTTTGCTCTTGTTCTTGCTGGTGACGAGTCCCGAGTCCCGAGTCCCGAGTCCCGGTTACATCGAGTCCCGAATCCCGACTCCCGGCCTCTTCCAGAATGATGTCCGCGATGCGCTCGGCCGCATCCGGCTTGGCCAGGCGGCGGGCGGCCTCGGCCATCGACAGGCGGCGCGCGGGGTTGCCGAGCAGGTCGCGCAGCACGCCCTGCAGGTTGGTCGCCAGGGCGTCGTCCTGCTTCAGCAGCACCGCGGCGCCGCGTTCGACCAGGTATTCGGCATTGCGGGTCTGGTGGTCGTCGACGGCGGCAGCGAACGGCACCAGCACGCTGCCGATGCCGACCGCGCACAGTTCGGCCAGGGTCGAGGCGCCGGCGCGGCACACGATCAGGTCGGCCCAGGCGTAGGCGGCGGCCATGTCGCCGATGAAGGCTTCGACGCTGGCGGCGACGCCGGCCTCGGCATAGGCCTGGGCGGCTTCGTCGCGCAATTTCTCGCCGCACTGGTGGCGCACCTCGACCTGCGCGCCGAGCGCGGCCAGGGCGCGCGGCAGCGCCTGGTTCAGCGCGCGCGCGCCCTGGCTGCCGCCGAGCACCAGCAGGCGCACCGCGCCGTCGCGCGCGGCGAAGCGCTGCGCCGGCGGCGCCAGCGCGGCGATCTCGGCGCGCACCGGATTGCCCACCGCTTCCTCGCGTGCGGCGAAGCTGCCCGGGAACCCGGTCAGCACGCGCCGCGCGACGCGCGACAGCACCTTGTTGGTCAGGCCCGGCGCGCGGTTCTGTTCGTGCACCAGCAGCGGCAGTTTCAGCAGGCGTGCGGCGATGCCGCCGGGGCCGGCGGCGAAGCCGCCGAAGCTGACCACCGCGCGCGGCATGCGCCGGCGCAACACGAAGCCGGCCGCGCGGATCGCGCGCAGCACCCGCAGCGGCGCGCCGAACAGCGCCAGCGCGCCCTTGCCGCGCAGCCCGCCGATCTCGATGGTGTCGATCTCGATGCCGTGCTGCGGGACCAGTTGCGTTTCCATGCGCCCGGCCGCGCCCAGCCACACCACCGGCACGCCGCGCGCGCGCAGCACCTTGGCCACCGCCAGCGCCGGGAAGATGTGCCCGCCGGTGCCGCCGGCGAGGATCATCACCGGACGCGACGCAGCGTCGGTCATGGCGGTGCCGGTCATCGGCACGGACACACTCATCCCAGCCTCCCGAAGGTGGGCTCGACCCGCGGCTGCATGCGGCTAGTGCCGCGCGCCGGGGTGCCGGCCTGGATCGCCGCGGCCACCGCGCTGGCGCTGGCCTCGCGTGCGGCCTGCAGGTCCTCGGCGCTGTCCACGGTCTGCCTGACCGGCGGCGCGGCATCACTGCGCACCTTCGCCACCTGGCGTTCGGCGCGATCGAGTTCGTAGGACACGCGCAGCAGCAGGCCCATCGCCACGCAGGTCATCAGTACGCTGGAACCGCCGGCGGAGATCAGCGGCAGGGTCAGGCCCTTGGTCGGCAGGATGCCCAGATTCACGCCGACCGAGACGAAACTCTGCAGGCTGATCCACAGGCCGATGCCGAAGGCGATGTAGCCGGAGAAGTGGCGCTTCATTTCCACGCAGCGCATGCCCAGCCAGAACGCGCGCCCGACCAGCAGCGCGTACAGCGCGATGATCAGGCACACGCCGGTGAAGCCCAGTTCCTCGGCGATCACCGAAAAGATGAAATCGGTATGCGCTTCCGGCAGGTAGTTGAGCTTCTGCACCGAACCGCCCAGGCCGACCCCGAACAGTTCGCCGCGGCCCACCGCCATCAGCGCATTGGACAGCTGGTAGCCGGAACCGAGCTGGTCGGCCCACGGGTCCAGGAACGAGGTGATGCGGCGCAGCCGATAGGGTTCCAGGATCGCGATGAAGGCGAACACCGGCAGCCCGATCACGATCGGCATCGACATCCGCGGCAGGTTGACCCCGCCCAGCACCAGCATGCCGGCGGTGATCGCCAGCAGCAGCGTGGAGGAACCGAAGTCCGGCTGCATCAGCAGCAGGCCGACCAGCGCCACCGCCACGCCCAGCGGCTTGAGCATCGCCGGCCAGGTCGCGTTGACCTCGTCGCGGAAGCGCACCAGGTAGCTGGACAGCCACACGATGTACAGCACCTTCACCGCTTCCACGGTCTGGAACTTGGAGATGCCCAGATTGATCCAGCGCCGCGCGCCGTTGACGCTGCTGCCCAGGCCGGGCACGAACACCACGATCAGCAGGCCGAAGCAGGCCAGCAGCAGCAGCTGGTTGTACTGCTCGATGTTCTTCAGCTCGGTGCGCATCGTCCAGATCGCCAGGCCGATGCCGCCGGCCAGGAACAGCAGATGCCGGGTCAGGTAGTAGAACGGGCTGACGGTCAGCTCGATCGAGCTGGAACCGACCATCACCACCCCCAGCGAGGCCAGCGCCACCACGGCGCCGAGCAGCCACGGGTCGTAGCGGCCGCCGATGGCCTCGAGTCGGGTCGCCTGGTGGGCGGTGTCGTTCATCAGCGTACCTTCAACGTGGCCAGGCCGACCAGCACCAGCACCACCGAGATGATCCAGAAGCGCACGATCACCCGCGGCTCGGGCCAGCCCTTCAGCTCGAAGTGGTGGTGGATCGGCGCCATGCGGAACACGCGCTTGCCGGTGAGCTTGAACGAGGCGACCTGGATCATCACCGACAGCGTCTCGATCACGAACACGCCGCCCATGATCACCAGCACCAGTTCCTGGCGCACGATCACCGCGATGGTGCCGAGCACCGCGCCCAGCGCCAGCGCGCCGATGTCGCCCATGAACACCATCGCCGGGTAGGTGTTGAACCACAGGAAGCCCAGGCCCGCGCCGGCGATCGCCGCGCAGATGATGATCAGCTCGCCGGCGCCGGGGATCGAGGGAATCTTCAGATAGGCGGAGAACACCGCGTTGCCCGAGGCGTAGGCGAACACGCCCAGCGCGCAGGCCACCAGCACCGTCGGCATGATCGCCAGCCCGTCCAGGCCGTCGGTCAGGTTGACCGCGTTGGAGAAGCCGACGATCCAGAAGTAGGCGATGGCGACGAAGCTGATCCCGGCCAGCGGCAGCGCGATCGACTTGAACATCGGGATGTAGAAGGTGATCGCGGCCGGTACGTCGGCGCTGTAGTACAGGAACAGGCCCGCGGCCAGGCCGAAGATCGACTGCAGCAGGTATTTCCAGCGCGACTTCAGCCCGTTCGGGTCGCGGCGCACGATCTTGATCCAGTCGTCGTACCAGCCGATCACGCCGAACGCCAGCATCACCGCCAGCACCAGCCACACGTAGCGGTTGCGCAGGTCGCCCCACAGCAGCACCGACAGCAGCACGGTGAGCAGGATCAGCGAGCCGCCCATGGTCGGCGTGCCGGCCTTGGAGAAATGGCTCTGCGGGCCGTCCTGGCGGATCGGCTGGCCGCCCTTGAACTGCGCCAGCTTGCGGATCACCGCCGGGCCCAGCCACAGCGACAGGAACAGCGAGGTCAGCGCCGCGAGGATGCCGCGGAACGTGAGGTAGCCGAACAACCCGAACAGGCTCTCCAGCTGCTGCAGCCAACGCGACAGTTCAAGCAGCATGCGGCGCCTCCTCTCCCTGCGCCAGCAGCGCGCTCACGATCTTGTTCATGGAGCTGCCGCGCGAACCCTTGACCAGGACGGTCGCCGGGACTCGGGACTCGGGACTCAGTGAAGCCGGGACTCGGGACTCGGGACTCGGGACTCGTAAAGGCGCGACGCCATCTGCTGCCGCGCCGGTGTTCTCATGCTTTTGCATTGGTTCCTGCTCTTGATCCTGCTCTTCCCGGGTCCCGAGTCCCGAGTCCCGAGTCCCGACCGCGGCCGCGGCCGCGCGGAGGTCCGCGCGCAACGCGGCGATCAGCGCCGCATGGCTGTCGAACACGCGGCCGTTCTCGCCGAACGCCTGCGCGGCGATCGCACTGAGCGGGCCCAGCGCATACAGCCGGGTCAGGCCGGCGTCGCGGGCGCGACGGCCGCCGCTGGCGTGCAGCGCCTGCGCGCCGTCGCCGAGTTCGCGCATGTCGCCCAGCACCAGCCAGCGCTCGCCGCCGGCCGCGGCCAGCGCGTCGATCGCCGCGGCCAGCGAACCGGGGTTGGCGTTGTAGCTGTCGTCGATCAGCACCGCGCCGCCGGGCAGCGTGTGCGCGATCTGCCGGCCCGGCACCGGCTGCACCTGCGCCAGGCCGGCGGCGATCAGCGCCGGGGTCACGCCCAGCGCCAGCGCCAGCGCGGCGGCGGCCAGTGCGTTCATCAGGCTGTGCCGGCCCGGCAACGGCAGCGTCGCGTCGACCTCGCCGTGCGGGGTGACCAGCACGAACTGCGAGCGGTCCGGACGCAGGCGCAACTGCGTGGCGGTGACCTCGGCGCTGGCCTGCAGGCCGAAGCGCAGCACGCGCGGGGCCGGCGCCGGCAGGCGCTGTTCGAACCACAGCCCGAACGCGTCGTCGGCATTGATCACCGCGGTGCCATCGGCGGTCAGCGCGGCGTAGATGGCGCCCTTGGTCTGCGCCACGCCGAGCAGGCTGCCCATGCGCTCCAGGTGCGCTGCGGCGATATTGTTCACCAGCGCCGCGTGCGGGGCGACGATGTCGGTCAGGTAGGCGATGTCGCCCGGCTTGCCCGCGCCCATCTCGTAGATCGCGTAGTCGGCCGCGTCCGGCGCTTCGATCACCGCCAGCGGCAGGCCGATCTCGTTGTTGCGGTTGCCGGGGTTGGCGTAGACGCTGCCGCCGTTCACCCGACAGGCATGCTGCAGGATCGCCAGCAGCAGCGCCTTGACGCTGGTCTTGCCGTTGCTGCCGGTGATCGCGGCCACCCGCGTGGCGCGGCCGCGCTGCATGCCGGCGGCGATCCGCGCCAGCGCCAGCTGGGTGTCGGCGACCAGGATCTGCGGCAGCTCGATCTGCGGCTGCAGCAGCTCCACCAGCAGCGCGCTGGCGCCGCGCGCGGCGGCATCGGCGGCGAAGTCGTGGCCGTCGAAGCGCTCGCCGCGCAACGCCACGTACAGGCTGCCCGGCGCCAGCGTGCGGGTGTCGTGGGCGATCGCATCGATCGCCACGTCGTCGCCATGCAGCTCGGCGCCGGCCCAGTGCGCGATCATCGACAGCGGCAGGCGCTTCATCGTGCGCCCTCCCCGGTCTGGGCGTGGGCGGCCTGCGCGGCGCGCGCCTGCAACGCCTGCGCGGCGACCTCGGTGTCGTCGAACGGATGCTGGATGCCGGCGATCTCCTGGTAGGGCTCGTGGCCCTTGCCGGCGATCAGCACGATGTCCTCGGGGCCGGCTTCGGCCACTGCCTGGACGATGGCCTGCGCGCGGTCGCGCTGCACGCGCACCGCGTGCAGGTCGGTGAAGCCGGCCAGGATGTCGGCGACGATGCGGTCGCCGTTCTCGCCGCGCGGATTGTCGTCGGTGACGATCACCGCGTCGGCCAGGCGCTGCGCGATCGCCGCCATCTGCGGACGCTTGCCGGTGTCGCGCTCGCCGCCGCAGCCGAACACGCACAGCAGGCGGCCGCGGGCATGGCCGCGCAGGCTGGACAGCGCCTGTTGCAGCGCGTCCGGAGTGTGCGCGTAGTCGATCACCAGCAGCGGCTGCGCGTCGCTGCCGCCGAGGCGGTTCATGCGTCCGCGGATCGGCTGCAGCTGCGACAGCGTCGCGGCGATGCGCGCCGGCGCCACGTCCAGCGCGTGCAGCGCGCCGGCCACCGCCAGCAGGTTGTCCACGTTGAAGCGGCCGAGCAGCGGCGACTGCAGCGGATGCCGCGCGCCATCGATCAGCAGGTCGAAACCGATGCCGCGCGCGTCCAGGCGCAGCGCCTCGGCGCGCAGCGTGGCGCCGGTCTGACCGCGCGAACTGACGCCGATGCCGCGCAGCGCCGGGGCCAGCGTCGCCAGCAGCTCGCGGCCGAACGCGTCGTCGAGATTGACCACCGCCGCCTTCAACCCGGGCGTGGCGAACAGGCGCGCCTTGGCCGCGCCGTAGCCGGCCATGTCGCCGTGGTAGTCCAGATGGTCGCGGGTGAGATTGGTGAACACCGCCACATCGAAGTGCACCGCATCGACGCGGCCCTGATCCAGCGCGTGCGAACTCACTTCCATCGCCACCGCCTGCGCGCCGGCGTCGCGCAGCTGCGCCAGCAGCGCGTGCGTCTGCAGCACCAGCGGCGTGGTGAAACCGGTCGGCACCACGTCGCCGTACAGGCCGACGCCGAGCGTGCCGATGCTGCCGCTGCGCGTGCCCAGGCACTGCCAGGCCTGCGCCAGCAACTGCACGGTGGAAGTCTTGCCGTTGGTGCCGGTGACCCCGACCATGGTCATCGTCTGCGACGGATGGCCGTGGAACTGGTCGGCCATCGCGCCCATGCGCGCGCGCAGGCCCGGCACCGCGATCGCGTCGGCCGGCACCGGCAATTCGGCCGGGGCCGGCGGTTCGAACAGGATCGCCGCGGCGCCCTTGGCCTGCGCCTGCGCGACGAAGCCCAGCCCGTGCGCGCCGAACCCGGCGATCGCCACGAACGCATCGCCGGCGCGCACCGCGCGGCTGTCCATGACCAGCCCGGACACCTGCACGTCGCGCGCCAGCGCCACGTCCGGCAGCAACTGCGACAGCGGCAGCGCGCGGCTCACTGGCGGGTCTCCTGCAACGGCACCGGCTGCGCGGCCGGCGGCGGCGTGACGGCACGGGCGATGGGCAGCGCCGCTTCCACTTCGGCGGCGGCATCGGGCACCACGGCCGGATCCGGCTCCACCGGTGCCGGCGGCGGCGCATGGCCGCTCTTGCCGGCGGCCTGCGCCGCCAGCCATGCCTGGATGTCGTCCGGCGGCACGTCCATCAGCCGCAGCGCACCTTCCATCACGTTGTGGAACACCGGCGCCGAAACCAGGCCGCCGTAGTACTTGGCGCCCTGCGGATCGTTGATCACGATGACCGTGGCGAAGCGCGGATTGGTCGCCGGCACCAGGCCGGCGAACAGCGCGTTGTAGTGGCCGCGGATATAGCCGCCGGGACCGTTCAGGCGCGCGGTGCCGGTCTTGCCGGCGACGTGGTAGCCGAGGATCGCCGCGCCCTTGGCGCCGCCCTGGGTCACCACGGTTTCCATCATCGACACCACTTCCTTGGCGATCGCCGGGCTCAGCACTTCCTTGGTGTCCTCGTGCTGGCCCTTGACGAAGGTCGGCGTGACCAGCTTGCCGCCGTTGCCCAGCGCGCAGTACGCGCGCGCGATCTGCAGCGGCGTCACCGACAGGCCGTAGCCGTAGGACATGGTGGTCTTGGACGACCCGCTCCAGCGTGCCGGCGAGGGCAGCACGCCGGCCGATTCGCCGGGGAAGCCGCTGTGCGGGGCGCTGCCGTAGCCGTAGCTGTGGATCTGGTCGTAGAAGGTCTGGTCCGGCAGCTTGGCCGCGATCTTGGCCGCGCCGATGTTGGAGCTGCGGGTGATCACGCCGGTCACGGTCAGCACGCCG
Organism: Xanthomonas campestris pv. phormiicola; assembly: GCA_025666215.1. Classification (NCBI taxonomy): domain Bacteria; kingdom Pseudomonadati; phylum Pseudomonadota; class Gammaproteobacteria; order Lysobacterales; family Lysobacteraceae; genus Xanthomonas; species Xanthomonas campestris. Next base: position 4,259,493 of record CP102593.1, read on the forward strand.
TTGTTGCGCGGCACGTCCTTGATGGTGAAGCGGCCGATCGCCATGTAGCCCGGGTTGGTGTCGATCAGCGTGTCCTTGGTCACCACCCCGGCCTTGAGCGCGGTGGAGATGGTCAACGGCTTCATCGTCGAACCCGGCTCGACCAGGTCGGTGACCGCGCGGTTGCGGCGCGCATCGGAATTGACCCCGGTGACCGAGTTCGGGTTGTAGGTCGGCAGGTTGACCATGGCCATGATCTCGCCAGTGGCCACGTCCATCACCACGATCGAACCGCCGGCGGCGTTGTTTTCCACCAGCGCGTTGCGCAGTTCCTTGTAGGCCAGGAACTGGATGCGGCGATCGATGCTGAGGGTCAGGTCCTTGCCCGGCTCGGCCGGCTTGACCAGATCGATGCTCTCCACGATCGCGCCCTTGCGGTCGCGGATCACGCGCTTGGAGCCGGGCTTGCCGCGCAGCCATTCGTCGAACGCCAGCTCCAGCCCTTCCTGGCCGCGGTCGTCGATGTTGGTGAAGCCGAGCACGTGCGCCATCGCTTCGCCCTGCGGGTAGAAGCGGCGGAACTCGCGCTGCGAGAACACGCCCGGGATGCCCAGCGCGACCACCGCGTGTGCTTTGTCCGGATTGATCCGGCGCTTGAGGTACATGAACTCCTTGTCCGCCTTCTGCGACAGCTTGGCGGTCAGCTCGTCGCTGGGCAGCTCCAGCGCCTGCGCCAGCTGCGGGATGCGGTCGGGATTGCGCAGCAGCTCCTGCGGATTGACCCAGATCGACTCCACCGGCGTGGACACCGCCAGCGGCTCGCCGTTGCGGTCGGTGATCATGCCGCGCGAGGTCGCGATCGGCAGCTCGCGCAGGTAGCGCGCCTCGCCCTGGCGCTGGTAGAAGTCGCTGTTGATGATCTGCACGTAGGCGGCGCGGCCGATCAGGGTGACCGAGCACAGGCTCAGCGCCGCCCCCACCAGCACCAGCCGGCCACGGAGATTGAAGTTGCTGCGCGGGCGGTTGCGGCCGGTCTTGCTCATGGCCGCACCACCACGATGTCGCCGGTTTCCGGAAACTTCATGCCCAGCCGCTCGCGCGCGACCTGATCGACGCGATTGCTTTCGGCCCAGGTCGCCTGCTCCAGCTGCAGCCGGCCGAACTCGATGTTCAGCTCGTCGCGGTTGTGCTCCAGCCGCGACAGCTCGACGAACAGCTGGCGATGGCGATGGCGCATGTACACCACGCCGATCGCCGAGGCGATGGTGCAGGCGAGCAGGACGATGAGCAGGAGCCGGCTCATGGCGCGCTCCTGTGGAGCGCTTCATGTGCCGGCGGGAATGGAGAATGGGGAATGGGGAATGGGGAAGAGCCGGTGGCCTGCGCCCGGAAACCGTCCGCGCCGGGAAGCGAGCTCTTGCTTTCGCCTTTACCGATTCCCGATTCCCGATTCCCGATTCCCAGCTTCTCGGCCACCCGCAGCACCGCGCTGCGCGCGCGCGGATTGAGCGCCAGCTCGGCGCCGTCGGCCTTGATCGCGCCGCCGTGCAGGTGCAGCGTCGGCACGAACGGCTGCGCCTCGGGCAGGCGGCGGTTGCTCGGCGGGGCCTTGGCGTGGCGGTTCATGAACTGCTTGACGATGCGATCTTCCAGCGAGTGGAAGCTGATCACCGCCAGGCGCCCGCCCGGCTTGAGCCTGGCCAGCGCCGCGTCCAGCCCGGCTTCGAGGTCGGCCAGTTCGCGGTTGATGTGGATGCGGATCGCCTGGAAGCTGCGCGTGGCCGGATGGGTCTTGCTGTCGCCGCGCGGCATCACGCTGGCGATCAGCTCGGCCAGCTGCGCGGTGCGGGTCAGCGGCTGCTCGGCGCGACGCGCCACGATCGCGCGGGCGATGCGCCGGCTCTGGCGTTCGTCGCCATAGGTCCACAGCACGTCGGCGATGTCGCGCTCGCTGGCGTGCGCCAGCCACTGCGCGGCACTGTCGCCGGCGTCCGGGTCCATGCGCATGTCCAGCGGGCCGTCCTTGCCAAACGAGAAACCGCGCGCGGCCACGTCCAGCTGCGGCGAGGACACGCCCAGGTCGAACAGCACCCCGTCCAGATCGGCGGCGGCGTCCCACTGGCCCAGTTCGGCGAAGCTGCCGCGGCGGATGCGCACCCGCGCGTCGCCACCGAACGCATGTTCGGCTTCGGCGATCGCCTCGGGATCCTTGTCCATCACCAGCAGCCGGCCTCCTGGGCCGAGTTTGTGCAGCACCCCGCGCGCGTGTCCGCCACGCCCGAACGTGCCATCCAGATAGATTCCGTCTTCGATCACCTGCAGCCCGTCCATGACCTGCGCGAACAACACCGGCACATGCGCCGCCGGCGGTTGCGACACCGGAAGGTGACCGGCCTGCGCCTGTCCGCGCATCCGGACACCCCGGCTCACAACTTCAGATCGAGCAATCCATCGCCCAGATCCTCGTCAGACAATGTCTGCTGGATCAGTGCGCGATGAGCCTGCTCGCTCCATAGTTCGAACTTGTCGCCCATGCCCAACAGCACGGCGCGCTTTTCGATGCCCACCGCAGCGCGGTGGCTCGGCGGGATGGTGATGCGGCTGTTGGCGTCCAGCTCCAGCGCGGCCGAGGAACCGACCAGCTTCTGCTGCAGGACCCGTACCACGCGCTGGGTGTTGGGCTTGGCCATGACGTCGTCACGGACCCGCTCCCACTCCTTTTCCGCGTACAGCCACAGGCATCCGGCCTCGAACGGGTTGTAGGTCAGCACCAGCCGATTGCCGCTCGCACGCGCGACGAGGTCGCGGTACGCGGTGGGAACCGCCATACGCCCCTTGTCGTCCACTGTGATTGCGGTCTCGCCCTGAAACACGACGCCTACACCTTTCCAAATCCGCCTGGGCGGTCATTGAACCACGAAAAACCACAAAAAACCCGGTTTCCCCTCGAGTGCCCACCTTAGCAGCGCCCGAAAGGTTGTCAACACCTTTGCGAGCGATAAATCGCTAGCCACATCAATGGCTTGCGCCATTCTTTAGAGACTTGTTCAAAGCTTATCCACAAGTTGCTGTTTCGTCTCATATTTTGAGATTGAGCGGAAATTCAGCCCTGTGCACAAGGCGTTAAGACGGCGGCCAGTTGCCGCCTCCGCCGCCGGACCGCTCGCATGCCACTGCGCAAAACCGCACAATTCGCGGCCTATGTGCCTGGTCGCCCTCGCCCTCCGATCGCACCCGCGCTGGCGCCTGCTGCTGGTCGGCAACCGCGACGAATTCCACGCCCGCCCGACCGCGCCGCTGCAGCGCTGGGCGGCCCCGGCGCAGCGCGTGCTGGCCGGGCGCGACCTGCGTTCCGGCGGCAGCTGGGTGGGCCTGGACGATGCCGGCCGCTGCAGCGTGGTCACCAACGTGCGCGACCCGCTGGCCTCGATGTCCGGCGCCTCGCGCGGCGCCCTGGTCGCCGACTACCTGGCCGGCGCCGCGCCGGCGGGCGCCTTCGCCGACGCACTGGCGCTTCGCGCCGACGCCTACCCGCCGTTCAACCTGCTGCTGGCCGACGCCGACGGCGCGCAATACCTGGGCAACCACCCGCCTGCCCGGCAGCGCCTGGCGCCCGGCATCCACGGCATGTCCAATGGCGCGCTGGACGCGCCATGGCCGAAGACGGTGCGCCTGTGCGAGGTCCTGGCGGGCTGGGTCGCCTCCGGCGACGAGGACCTGTCCCCGCTATGGCGGGCGCTGGCCGACGAAACCATCGCCGCCGACGCGCAGCTGCCCGACACCGGCGTGGGCCTGGACCTGGAGCGGCGCCTGTCGCCGGCCTTCATCCGCGGCCACGACTACGGCACCCGCGCCAGCACCATCGTCGCGGTGGACGGCGAGGGACGCGGCTGGATCCACGAGCGCCGCTTCGGCGCCGCTGGGGTGTTCCTGGGGGAGACGCGGCTGGAGGGGCGCGGGACTCGGGACCGGGGACTCGGGACCCGGTAAAGCAAGTGCTTTTCCGGACATCCGATGCCGCGCGGCGCAGTGGCGCCGCACATGCGACAATACCTACGGCGGAGTCGGCCAGACAGTCGCGTCATCGCGGTGCATTTCGATGCAACGTGGTGCCGAGGAAAGTCCGGGCTCCATAGGGCAAGGTGCCAGGTAACGCCTGGGCGGCGCGAGCCGACGGATCAGTGCAACAGAAAGATACCGCCTAAGTCTGCGCAAGCAGACCGGTAAGGGTGAAATGGTGCGGTAAGAGCGCACCGCGAGTCCGGTAACGGACCGGTACGGCAAACCCCACCTGGAGCAAGACCAAATAGGGACCTCATGGCGCTGCCCGCGTCGGGTCCGGGTAGGTTGCTCGAGCGCCGCGGTGACGCGGCGCCTAGAAGAATGACTGTCCACGACAGAACCCGGCTTATCGGCCGGCTCCGCCACTTTACTACTCCTGTACCTGATGCATCACGCTGCAGGCCCAACCGGGGGCTTCGCCTGCTAAGGCTGGCTCTCAAGCGCCAACCGCTCTCTCCGCTTACCCTCTATAAGCTGGATGATGGACGCTCGATGCTTCTCGCTGTGGGCCAGGAAAGCTGACCTGGGAAGCAACAGGCGAACAGGCGTAGGCAGAAGCTCGAAGGCTTTTTCCGCCACGAGCGAAAATGATTCGTCGTCGGCGATGCGCTCATGCGCAATGGTCAACATACCGTCGACTAGTAGGCGTTCGATTTGCGGCCAGTGCTTTTCCACGTACTCGGTAGCAACACTTGCGCCGCCTGCAACCGAACTCAGTGCAGCGCCCTTCACTGAGACGACCTTTTCGCTTAGAGACTCGGACAAGAGCTTCGCTTTTCCAGCGACAAGTCCAAACATAGCTTCAATGCTCCATGGATGCTCGATAGGCCCTTATCGACATTGCGCAAGCATTCTTTAAATCCAACCAGTTAACCCGGTAGACAACAACGCATTTTGTATTCGGACAGCCAAGGAGATCATGACTTGCAGGTCGCCGACAGGTCGTACCTATGGGTTTTGATCATGGATCTGGCCTGCATAAAGAACCTTGACGCGAGCACTACTACCGCAGCTCACCCCCCATACAACGCCTTGCGCGGCGCGCCGGTGATCTCCGCGGCCAGCTTGGCGGCGGTGGACGGCGGCAGGTGCGCGCTGAGCGTGGCATAGACGCGGCGGCCCTCGGCCAGCTGCGCGTCGGCATCGTCGCCGGCGCCCTGCACGATCAGCACGAACTCGCCCTTGCGCTGGTTGTCGTCGGCTTCCACCTGCGCCTGCAGCGCGGCCAGGCTGCCGTCGAGCACGGTCTCGAACAGCTTGGTCAGCTCGCGCGCCAGCACCGCCGGGCGCGCGTCGCCGAACGCGGCGCGGCAGTCGGCCAGGGATTCGACGATGCGGTGCGCCGATTCGTAGAACACCAGGGTGCGCGGCTCGCCGGCCAGGCGCGCCAGGCGCTCGCGGCGGCCGGAGGCCTTGGCCGGCAGGAAGCCCTCGAAGCTGAAACGGTCGCTGGGCAGGCCGGCCACGCTGAGCGCGGCGATCGCCGCGCAGGCGCCGGGCACCGGGCTGACCCGCACCCCGGCCTCGCGCGCCGCGCGCACCAGCCGGTAGCCGGGGTCGCTGACCAGCGGGGTGCCGGCGTCGCTGACCAGGGCCAGCGACTCGCCGCCGAGCAGGCGCGCGACGATGCGCTGCGCCAGCGCGTCCTCGTTGTGCTCGTGCAGCGCCACCAGCGGCCTGTCGATGCCGAAATGCGCCAGCAGCTGGCCGCTGCGGCGGGTGTCCTCGGCGCAGATCGCGGCGACCGCGCGCAGCACCTCCTGCGCGCGCGGCGTCAGGTCGGCGAGATTGCCGATCGGCGTGGCGACGACATGCAGGGTTCCGGGCTGGGCGCTCATCTACGGCTTTCCATGGTCAAGGGTAGAATCGTAGCGGTTTTCCCCGGCGCGCCCCGGCGTGCCCTGCCGAATGGACCAGAAATGAACAAGCGATTCGCAAGGATTTCCGCCCTGTCGCTGCTGGCGCTGCTGTTCGCCGGCTGCGCCACCACCAGCGTGACGCAGAGCGCGTCCTCGCCGGCCCAATCCGCCGCGCTGGCGCTGCTCGACCAGGGCAAGCCGCGGGAAGCGGCGCAGCAGCTCGAGGCGCAGGCCGCCACGGCCACCGGCAGCGAACGCAACCAGTTGCTGGCCGATGCCGCCTTCGCCTGGTACGAGGGCGGCGACGTCGCCCGCGCGCGCAGCCTGGCCGCGCAGGTGCAGCCGCGCCAGCTGTCGGGCCTGAGCAAGGTGCGGCTGGCCCTGGTCAACGCCGAGCTGGCCCTGGTCGACCGCCAGCCGGCGCAGGCGCTGCAGGCGCTGGGCAGCGATCCGCAGGCGGTGCCGCAGAACCTGCGCGCGCGCTGGCACCTGGCCCGCGCGCAGGCGCTGGAAGGCACCGGCGACGCCACCGCGGCGCTGGACGAACGCGCCCGCGCCGATATCGGCCTGACCGGCCAGGCGCGCAGCGACAACCAGCGCGCCATCGTGCGCCAGCTGGCCGCGTTGAACGACGCCACGCTGCAGGCGCGCGCCGCCGCGCTGCCGGCCGGCGATCCGCTGTACAACTTCGCCGGGCGCGCGCTGATCAGCCGCGGCCTGGCCTTGCCGCGGCCGTTCGACCGCGGCGAGCAATGGGGCTTCGACACCAGCAAGCGGCCGCCGGCCGAGCGCGACGGCTACCGCCCGCCGGCCAAGCTGGCGGTGCTGCTGCCGCTGAGCGGCACCCTGGCCACCGCGGCCGCGCCGGTCCGCGACGGCCTGCTCGCCGGTTACTACGGCGAGACCCGGCGCCGCCCGGAGATCGACTTCATCGACACCACCGGCACCCCCGCCGGCGCGCTGGCCGCCTACCAGAAGGCGATCGACGGCGGCGCCGACTTCGTGGTCGGCCCGCTCGGCCGTGACGAGGTCAGCGCGCTGTTCGCGCGCGACGCGCTGCCGGTGCCGCTGCTGGCGCTGAACCGCGGCACCGGCGCCCCGCCCGCCGGCAGCGCCGGCTTCTCGCTGGCGCCGGAAGACGACGGCATCGCCGCCGCCGAGTACCTGCTGGCGCACGAGCGCCGCAACGCGCTGGTGATCGGCAGCAACGACGACAACGGCCGCCGCGCGGTGGCCGCGTTCCGCGAACGCTTCAGCGAGCGCGGCGGCAAGGTCGCCGCCAGCGTCAGCGTGGCCGAGGTGCCGGGCGATGTCGGCGCGCAGCTGCGCAACGCCGGCGCCGCCGACGCGGTGTTCCTGGCGGTGAAGGGCAGCACCGCGCGCGCGCTGGCGCCGCAGCTGGCGCTGGCCGGTTTCGCCGGCAAGAGCCGGGTGGCGACCTCGCAGCTGGTGCTGGGCACCGGCAAGCCGGAGGACGACCTGGTGCTGGACGGCATCGCCTACCCGAGCGAACTGTGGAACGTGCGCGGCGTCGGCGGCCTGCCGGCGGCGACTAGCGTGGCCGAGACCCTGCCGACCGCGCGCGGCCCGGCCGGGCGCCTGTTCGCGTTCGGCTACGACGCCTGGCAGATCAGCGCCTACCTGGAGAAGCTGGCCACCGGCGCCGAGGCCAACCTGCGCGGCGCCACCGGCGTGCTGCACCTGGACGGCTTCGGCAACATCCTGCGCACCCCGGCTTGGTCCACCTTCAGCGGCGGGCGCGCGACGCCGCTGCCCGATGGGCGTTGACCGCCAGCAACGCGGCAACGACGTGGAAGCGGCGGCGCGCGCCGAACTGGAGCGCGCCGGCCTGCAGTTGATCGCCGCCAACGTGCGCTACCGCGGCGGCGAACTGGACCTGGTGATGCAGCAGGCGCAGTGCCTGGTGTTCGTCGAGGTGCGCTACCGGCGCACCGCCGCGTTCGGCGGCGGCGCCGCCTCGGTCGACCTGCGCAAGCGCCGCCGGCTGCTGCTGGCCGCGCAGTTGTTCCTGGCCGCGCATCCGCACTACGCGAACTGGCCATGCCGCTTCGACGTGGTCGAGGCCGAGGGCGAACCGCCGCGGCTGACCTGGCTGCGCGACGCGTTTCGCGCCGACGACTGCTGACGTGCCCAGCATCTTCACCCACGCCGCGGTGCCGCTGGCGCTGTGGGCGGCCGCCGAGCGCGGGCGCATTTCCGCGCGCCTGCTCGGCGCCGGCATCGTCGCGGCGACGCTGCCGGACCTGGACGTGCTCGCGTTCGCCCTGCACATTCCCTACGCAGATGCGTTCGGCCATCGCGGCGCCAGCCATTCGCTGCTGTTCGCCGCCGTGCTGGGCGCGATCGGTGCGGCCCTGTCTCGGCCGTTGCGCGCGCGCCCGCTGCAGGCGGCGACCTGGATGTTCGTCTGCGCCGCCTCGCATCCGCTGCTCGATGCGCTGACCTCCGGCGGCCTCGGCGTCGCCCTGGCCTGGCCGTGGAGCGAGCAGCGCTGGTTCGCGCCGTGGCGGCCGATCCGGGTGTCGCCGTTCGCCAACGGCTTCTTCGGCGCGCGCGGCGTCGCCACGCTGCTATCCGAACTGCGCTGGGTGTGGCTGCCGCTGGCGGCGGCGGTCGTCACCTGGAAACTGCTGCAACCGCCGCCCTCTCCCGCTTCGCGATCGCTGCCATGACCACGCCGCTGCCCGCTTCCCTGGCCCAGACCCTCGCCGACCTGCTCGGCGCCGACGGCTGGCGCACCGACGACGCCAGCCGGCGCAGCTACGGCGAGGACGATTCGCGGCGCTGGGCGCTGGCCGACGCGGTGGCGCTGCCGCAGACCCGCGAGCAGGTACAGGCGATCGTGCGCGCCTGCCGCGCGCACCGCGTGCCGATCGTCGCGCGCGGCGCCGGCACCGGCACCGCCGGCGCCGCGGTGCCGTTCGACGGTGGCGTGGTGCTGTCGTTCGCGCGCATGAACCGCATCCTGCAGCTGCGCCCGCAGGACCGCTGCGCGGTGGTCGAGCCGGGCGTGCTCAACGGCGAGCTGCAGCAGGCGCTGGCGCCGCACGGCCTGTTCTGGCCGCCGGACCCGTCCAGCGCCGAGATCTGCAGCGTCGGCGGCAACCTGTCGACCAATGCCGGCGGCCCGCGCGCGGTGAAGTACGGCGCCACCCGCGACAACGTGCTCGGCGTGGTCGCGGTGACCGGCGCCGGCGAGCTGATCCGCTGCGGCGGCGCCTACACCAAGGACGCCACCGGCTACGACCTGAGCCACCTGCTGGTCGGCAGCGAGGGCACCCTGGCGCTGATCGTGGAGGCCACGCTGAAGCTGTCGCCGCGGCCGCTGGCGCAGGCCGGGCTGCGCGCGTTCTACCGCGACGCCGGCAGCGCCGCGGCGGCGGTGTCGCGGCTGATGGCGCAACCGACCACGCCGGCGATGCTGGAATTCATGGACCGCAGCGCGATCGCGCTGTTGCGCCGCAACGGCAGCGACGTGCCCGAGGCCGGCGCGATGCTGCTGATCGAGGCCGACGGCGACCACGACACCCTGCCTTACGCGCTGCAGGCGCTGGGCGCGGCGGCCGAGGGCGATGGCCTGCTGTCGCTGGACGTGGCCACCGACGGCGCCGCACGCGACCGGCTGTGGGCGGCGCGGCGCGCGCTGTCGCCGGCGCTGCGCACGATCAAGCCGGGCAAGATCAACGAGGACGTGGTGGTGCCGGTGTCGCGCATTCCCGAGCTGGTCGCCGGAGTCGAGGCGCTGGCGGCGGAATTCGACCTGCCGATCGTCGCCTTCGGCCATGCCGGCAACGGCAACCTGCACGTCAACATCATGTACGCGCCCGACGATGCCGCCGAGACCGCGCGTGCGCATGCCGCGCTGCCGCGCCTGTTCTCGCTGGTGCTGGCGCTGGAAGGCACGCTGTCGGGCGAGCACGGCATCGGCGTGGCCAAGCGCGACTACATGGCGCAGGCCTTCGATGCGGCCACGCTGGACGCGATGCGCGCGGTGAAGCGCGCGCTGGACCCGGACGGCATCCTCAATCCGGGGAAGGTTCTTCCAGATGCATGAGCTACTCGGGTCTGCAAATCCCGTACTGGCGGCCCGCCACTGATGCAAGGAACATGAGCGATCCAGATTTTGTTGCTCGCCTCTGGCCGGCAACAGGGCCCGCGCACCATCCTGCGTATCCTGTTTTGCCCAGTCGCTGAATGCCGTTCCATCCGGAACGGCGCAAATCGTACCCGGCTAAGCCTTCAAACCGAGTGCGCGCAGCCAGGCCTCGACTTGACCAAATGCGTCTTGCTGCCACTGTTCCGGGCTGCGTTCACCGAGTACATCCGTTTGTTCGACGAAGCGACGAACGCAGGTCGGTCCGAAACCATCTAGCGTATCGAACTTGCTAGCGATGAATGCGTAACCTGCCGCGCCGCTGGCGTGGTCGAGCAACGGCCTGCACTCCTCGGCCAGCGCCTCTGGGCCTCCGGGGTAGTTCCGGATGCAATAGTAAATGTCGTAGGCATCTTTTTGTTTGTAGCGCCCCTCGATCGCATGTCCCTTCATGGCCAGAAGCGCCGGGATCGAGCAAACCGCGATCTCCACTCGGTTCGTGCCGCCAGCAGGCATCGAACCGGTAATGGCCACGAGTTGGTAGAAACGGAGGGCCAGATCGGCGCCATCCGCTCTTTGCACCGCAAAATCGCTGATCAAAGGCGGCGCGTTCTTGGCGATCGCGGCATCGCGCGGCATCAGGAAATCGACGACGACGTCGATCGCGGCGCCGCCATCTTCGGTCACGATCTGGCGAACGAGTTGAAAGCGCCGAAGATCACGCCGTCGCCGGTAGCCATGCCCCTGCAGAGCCTCGACCAGCTTGGCGTACTCGCCGTTGCCCAATGCCTCGGCGTCCAGGCCGAGATCCACGTCGAGCGTGCCGACGTGCGGCATGTCTTCATTGCCAAGTAGCAACCATGGAACGGCGCCGCCAACGATGGCGAACTTGCCCTTGAAACTCCCAAGGATCTGGCCGATTTCGATCAACACCTTCTTCACCGCCGCCGTCGTGCGGTCGTCATAGTCGGCAGCTGACTGCGGCTCGCCCGGCGTCATTTTTGCCATGTCAGCCTTTCTCGTCGCAGATGATCGGCCGCCTCCCGCCCGCGCTCCCCGGCTGCGGCGAGATCCAGATAGGTCTGCACCGGGCCGGTGCAGATCACGCCAGGCGCCGGCTCCACCGTATCGCGGAATACGCCAAGGTCTTTTAGCAAGGTGACGGTGACGTTTTCGCCCTTCGAAGTGGAAGACAGCCTCAAGCCCGACCGCAGCTGCTCAAGACCTGCTTCGTCCGAATAGAAGTATTGCGTGCCCGTGCGGGCATACGGGGCGAGCCAGTGCGCCGCCGAAAAGGAGGCCAGTGCGAGGCGACCCGGTGCAGGCTCCGAGCGCAGCAAGCGTCGCGTCGCCTCCTCGAACGAATGGCCGTGCAACGTCGTATAGAAGCTCAATCGATGGCCAGCAGGTGCCACGTAGGCGTCGCGCCAAGCATCCACAAGCGCATCGGGTTCGGACAGAAATAGGCCTTCCCTGGAAACCTGTGCCCATTCGCGATTAAGCAAGCCCACGCGCACATTGCTGACGTGCCCCAAACTGACGTCGGCAACCTCCGCCAGCTCGGTGACCCGCCATGCCCGACGCGGATCGCGAAGCATCACACGCAACACCTGCGCGGACTTGGGCTTGAACAGCGACCTGATTTCGCGCCGCTCCACCACAGGTTTGCTTGCGACCTTCCGGTCGATGAAAACGCTGTCGAAGGTCAACCGGGCATTGCCTTCCAGATCGAGATAGCCCACGCCCTGCTCAAGGCATAGCGCCTGAGCTTCGGGCGACAGATAAGGAGCGATGAAGACCGGCGTCGTCTCATTTGCCTGGTTCGCCATGAGGTGGCGCAGTTGCAGCAGGGCCAAACGAACGTTGCGCGGCTGACCGCTGGACTTCACTTCGCAAAACAGCGTGTGGAGCCTGCCAGACGCCTCGATGCGTGCCACGATATCGATGGTCCGGTGATCAGGCGTCAACATCTCGCGCTCGATTTCCAAAACCTTGATCATGGGCACTTGCTCCAAGAGCAAGCAAAGCGCATCTGATGCCTGGCGCTCAAGGTCTTTCATCGATTGATCGGCTTTCAGCATCTACTGAAAATAACAGTTCCAGTGAAATTTTTAAACAGATTTCACTGCAAATGGCTTTCCAGCAATTGCTGAAACGTACAATTAAGGTGAAAATTTAGTGGGCCGGGGCAATATTTCACGCAGGGAGACTGGGCGAAGAGAGGGACGGCTACCGACCTCCCGGCACGCATTAAAACTTGCGCAGCCCTGGTGGAAGAAAGGCGCAAGCCGTTTTCACGACGCCGTACCTATGAAGCGCAGCCCCACGCCCGGCTCGGTGGCGATGTAGCGCGGCGCCACCGCGCTGTCGCCGAGTTTCTGCCGCAACTTGCCGACCAGGATGCGCAGGTAGTGGGTATCCTCCTGGTGGGTCGGCCCCCACACTTCGCGCAGCAGTTGCGGTTGCGTCAGCACGCGCCCGCTGTGGCGCAGCAGCAGCGCCAGCAGCGCGTATTCCTTGCGGCTCAGCGGCAGCGGCTCGCCGTCCAGGCGCACTTCGCGCAGGCCCAGGTGGATGTGCAGGTGGCCATCGTCGAACACCGTCTCGGCCTCGCCGGCGGCCGGTTGCATGCGCAGCAGCACGCGGATGCGCGCCATCAGTTCCTGCACGCCGAACGGCTTGGTCACGTAGTCGTTGGCGCCGGCGTCCAGCGCCTGTACCTTCTCCGCCTCGCCGGCGCGCACGGTGAGCATGATCACCGGCACCGCGGACCACTGCCGCAGTTCGCGCAGCACGCTGTGCCCGTCCTGGTCGGGCAGGCCCACGTCCAGCACCACCAGTTCGGCGCCGTGCGCGGCCAGCTGCGCCAGGCCGTCGCCGCCGCTGGCGGCCTGCAGCACGCGGTAGCCCTGCGCGCGCAGGCTGATGTCCAGGAAACGCCGGATCTGCGGCTCGTCGTCGATGACCAGCACGCGCGGCGGCGGAATCGGATCGGCGTGGGACTCAGTCGGCATCGGGGCGGGACGGCGGGGCGGCGGGTTCGATCAACGGCAGGGTAATGCGGATCGTGGTGCCGCGGCCATCGGCGCCGGGCAGCGCCTCGACGCTGCCGCCGTGCGCGCCGATCATGCCCTGGCAGATGGTCAGGCCCAGGCCGGTGCCGTGGCGGCCGCGGTCGCCGCGTTCGACGCTGTAGAACATGTCGAAGATGCGCGCGCGCTCGTCCTCGGGAATGCCCGGGCCGCGGTCGCCGATGTCGATGCGCAGGCGCCCGTCGACCATCGCCGCGGCGACGCGGATCGCCTCGCCCTCCGGCGAAAATTTCGCCGCGTTCTCCAGCACGTTGAAGATCGCCTGTTCGACCAGCGCCGGATGCACCCACAGCGTCGGCAGCTCGGCGGCCAGGGCGATGTCCAGCCGCACCTGCGGCTGGTAGCGCTGCAGGCGCCGCGCGGCCGACCCGATCAGTTCGTCCACGTCGATCCAGTCGCGGTGCAAGGTCAGCCCGGTATGGCCGAGCCGGGTCATGTCGAGCAGGTTCTGGATGTAGCGGTCCAGGCGCTCGCCTTCCAGCTGGATCGTCTCCAGCAGGCTGCGGCGGTCGTCGGCGTCCATCGCCTGGCCGTAGCTGGCCAGGCTGCTGGCCGCGCCGATCATCGCCGCCAGCGGCGAACGCAGGTCGTGCGACACCGACGACAGCAGCGCCGAGCGCAGGCGTTCGGTCTCGCCGCTGACCCGCGCGCTTTCCAGGTCGGCGACCAGCCGCGTGCGCAGCGCGGCCTGGCCGATGTCCTCGACCATGGCTTCGGCCAGGCGCTGCTGCTCCAGCCCGGGACGCTGCACGCCGGCGGCGAACTTCAGCCCGACCACGCCGATCGCGCCGCGCTCGTGGCGCACCGGCAGGAACCACCAGCTGGCGCCGGCCAGGGTGTCGGTGAAGCGGCCGGTGGCCTGGCCGTGGCGCTGCGCCCAGTCGGCGGCGCTGCGGTCCACCGCCGCCATCGACGCCGCGTAGTCGTGCGCGCCGTCCTGCGCGGCGGCGTGCGCCGCCTCCAGCGGCTGCAGCCGCACCCAGGCCTCGGCCTCGAGCGTGGCGGCCAGCGCGCGGCGCCCGGCCTCCAGCACCTGGCCCAGGTCGGCGGCGCTGGTCAGTTCGCGGCCCAGCCGCTGCAGCGCGGTGGTCTGCGCGTTGGCCGCGCGCAGCGCCAGCACCTGCATGCGCAGCCGCGACGCCAGCCGCCCGGCGACCAGCGCGGCGACCAGGAACAGCAGCACCGTGACCACGCCCTGGCGCGCGCCGATGTGCAGCGTGTAGCGCGGTTCGATGAAGAAGAAGTTGTAGGCGAAGAAGCTCAGCAGCGCCGACAGCACCGCCGCGGCCATGCGCGTCTTCGCCGCGACCATCACCACCGCGACGATGAACACCATCGACAGGTCGTCGATGCCGACCCAGCGCTCGGCGATCCAGCCCACCGCCACCGCCAGCAGCGAGGCCACCGTGGCGAACACCAGGTCGTCGCGCGACAGCCAGTGGCCGGGACGGCGCCAGCGCCGCCGCGCGCGTGCGCGCGCCTCCGGCGAACTGATGATGACCAGCTCGTAGTGCGCGCCGCGCTGCAGCAGTTGCTGGGTGAGCGTGCGGTTGATCATCCGCGCCAGCGGCCGTTCGCGGGTGCGGCCGAGCAGCAGCGTGGACACGCCGTTGTGCGCGGCGTGGTCGAGCAATGCATCGGCCACGCTGGCGCCGTGCAGCAGCGCGGCGTCGCCGCCGAGCCGCCGCGCCAGCGCGAAGGCGCGGTCGACCTCCAGCTGCCAGGCCTCCTCCGGCTGCGCCTGGGTCTGCACGGTGACCACGCTCCACGGCGCGCCGCGGCGCTCGGCCAGGCGCCGCGCCACCCGCACCAGGTAGTCGGACTGGCCGCGCCCGTCGATCGCCACCAGCACCCGCCGCCGCAGCGCCACGCCGGTGCGGCCCTGTGCGGCCTGCACGTCGCGCAGGTCGTTGTCGACGCGGTCGGCCGCGGTCTGCATCGCCAGTTCGCGCAGCGCGGCCAGGTTCGACGGCGAGAAGAACGCCTGCAGCGCCTGTCCCGCCTGCTCGGGCAGATACACCTTGCCCTGTTGCAGGCGTTCGATCAGTTCGCGCGGCGGCAGGTCGACCAGCACGATGTCGCGCAGCCGGTCGAAGATCGCATCGGGCACGGTCTCGCCGACGCGGATGCCGGTGATGCGGTGGACCACGTCGTTGAGGCTTTCCAGGTGCTGGATGTTGACCGTGCTGTAGACGTCGATGCCGGCGTCGAGCAGTTCCTGCACGTCCTGCCAGCGCCGCTCGTGGCGGCTGCCTGGCGCGTTGCGATGGGCCAGTTCGTCGACCAGCACCAGCGGCGGGCGCCGCGCCAGCAGCGCGTCCAGGTCCATTTCCTCGAGCGTGCGGCCGCGGTATTCCACGCGCCGCCGCGGCTGCACGGCCAGCCCGTCCAGCAATGCCGCGGTTTCGGCGCGGCCATGGGTCTCGACCACCCCGACCACCACCTCGCTGCCCTGCTGCTGCAGCTGGCGCGCGCGCGACAGCATCGCGTAGGTCTTGCCGACCCCCGGCGCCGCGCCCAGGAACACGGTCAGGCGCCCGCCGCGTTCGCGCTGGAGCGCGCCGATCAAGGCGTCGGCCTGCTGGGTGCGGGGATCGGGCATAGGTGCGGTTCGGGACTCGGGACTCGGGACTCGGGACTCGGGACTCGCAGAGCGTACAGCGCGGACCGTCGGCTTATTGCTTTTGCTCTTGATTTTCCCGAGTCCCGGGTTCCGAGTCCCGAGTCCCGGCCCGATCCAACGCCAGATTCAGCGCCAGCACATTCACCCGCGGCTGGCCGAGCACGCCGAACTGGCGCGGCCGCACCTGCGCGGCGACCAGCGCGGCGACGGTCGCCACCGGCAATTCGCGCGCCGTGGCCACGCGCGCGACCTGCTGCTGCGCCGCGGCCACGCTGATGTCCGGGTCCAGGCCGCTGCCGGACTGGGTCAGCAGGTCCTCCGCCACCTGCGCCGCGGCGACGCCGTCGCGCGCGGCCACGCTGGCGCGCGCGTCGGCGATGCGCTGCTGCAGCTCCGGATTGCTGCGCGCCTGGTTGCTGCCGGCCGCCGCCATCGGGTCGAACTTGGCCGCCGACGGACGCGGCTGGAAATAGCCGGGCGCGGCGAACGGCTGCGCGACCAGCGCCGAGCCGAGCACGCGGCCGTCGCGTGCGAGCAGGCTGCCGTTGGCCTGCGCCGGGAACAGCGCGCCGGCGAGCAGGGTGGACAGCAGCGAGTACAGCGCGGCGGCGCCCAGCACCAGCAGCGGCAGCAGCAGCGCCGCGCGCCAGCGCAGCGGTTCGCGGTAGGAAGCAGAAACCGGGGAAACGTTCATCGCGGGTGGTCCGAAAAGGAAGCGGAAGATCGGCGCCGGGCTCAGCCCAGCGCCACCAGGATCATGTCGATCAATTTGATCCCGACGAACGGCAGCAGCACGCCGCCGACGCCGTAGATCAGCATGTTCCGGCGCAGCAGCGAGGTCGCCGTGGCCGGGGTGAAGCGCACGCCGCGCAACGCCAGCGGGATCAGCGCTGGAATCACCAGCGCGTTGAAGATCAACGCGGCCAGCACCGCATGCACCGGGCTGGACAGGCGCATCACGTTCAGCGCCGCCATCTGCGGGATCGAGGCGGCGAACAGCGCCGGCAGGATCGCGAAGTATTTGGACACGTCGTTGGCCAGCGAGAAGGTGGTCAGCGCGCCGCGGGTGATCAGCTGCTGCTTGCCCACTTCCACCACCGCCAGCAGCTTGGCCGGATCCGAATCCAGGTCGACCATGTTGCCGGCTTCCTTGGCCGCCTGCGTGCCCGAGTTCATCGCCAGGCCGACGTCGGCCTGCGCGAGCGCCGGCGCGTCGTTGGTGCCGTCGCCGACCATCGCCACCAGCCGGCCGCCGGCCTGCTCGGCGCGGATGCGCGCGAGCTTGTCTTCCGGCGTGGCCTCGGCGATGTAGTCGTCGACGCCGGCCTCGGCGGCGATCGCCGCGGCGGTGAGCGGGTTGTCGCCGGTGATCATCACCGTCTTGACGCCCATCGCACGCAGCCGCGCGAACTTCTCGCGCACGCCATGCTTGACCACGTCCGACAGCTCGACCACGCCGAGCACGTGGCGGCCCTCGGCCACCACCAGCGGCGTGGCACCGCTGCGCGCGACCTGCTCGACGCGGCCCTTCAGTTCCGCCGGCACCAGCCCGCCCAGCGCGGTGACGTGGCGGATCACCGCATCGGCCGCGCCCTTGCGGATCGAACGCGGCGGCTGCTGTCCCTGCACGGGCAGGTCCACGCCGGACATGCGCGTCTGCGCGGTGAAGGCGACGAAGCTGGCGCCGTCCGGATCGGCCGGCGGCAGGCCCTGCTCGCGCGCCAGGCGCACGATCGACTTGCCTTCCGGAGTCGGGTCGGCCAGCGAGGACAGCATCGCCGCCTCGCGCAGTTGCGCCGTATCCACGCCGCTGAGCGCATGGAACGCGGTGGCCTGGCGGTCGCCGTAGGTGATGGTGCCGGTCTTGTCCAGCAGCAGCACATCGACGTCGCCGGCCACTTCCACCGCCTTGCCCGACTTGGCCAGCACGTTCGCCGACAGCGCGCGGTTCATGCCGGCGATGCCGATCGCCGGCAGCAGCCCGCCGATGGTGGTCGGGATCAGGCACACCAGCAGCGCGATCAGCAGCAGCGGATCGATGCGCACGCCGACGTAGCCGGCGATGACCGGCAAGGTCGCGACCACGATCAGGAAGGTCAGGGTCATCGCCGCCAGCAGCATGGTCAGCGCGATCTCGTTCGGGGTCTTCTGCCGGTTGGCGCCTTCGACCAGCGCGATCATGCGGTCCAGGAAGCTGTGGCCCGGTTCGGCGGTGACCTTCACCACGATCTCGTCGGACAGCACCTTGGTGCCGCCGATCACGCCGGAACGGTCGGTGCCGGCCTCGCGCAGCACCGGCGCCGATTCGCCGGTGACCGCCGCTTCGTTGATCGTGGCCACGCCGTGCACGATCTCGCCATCGGCCGGAATGAGTTCCCCGGCGGAGATCACCACCAGGTCGCCGGGCTTCAGCTCGGCGGCGGGAATGCTGGTTTCGCCGTCCAGGTGCGCGCTGCTCACCCGGCGCGCCACCAGGTCCTTGCGTGCGCGCCGCAGCGAGGCGGCCTGGCCGCGGCCGCGCGCCTCGGCCACCGCTTCGGCGAAATTGCCGAACAGCACGGTGATCAGCAGGATCGCGGTCACCGCCCAGCCGAACGCGGGCGCGCCCTGCCCGGCCACGGTGATCAGGGCCGACAGCAAGGTGCCGGCGAACACCACCGCCATCACCGGACTGCCGAGCAGATGGCGTGGCGAGAGTTTCAGCACGCTGGCGCGCAGCGCCGCACGCAGTGCGGGGCCGTCGAGCAGACCGGGCTTGTGGACGGAGGAAGAAGCTTGCGGAAGCGGGGTGCTCATGGTCGTGGTCTCAGTGCGCGGCAAGCGTCAGGTGATCGGCGATCGGGCCCAACACCAGTGCCGGCGTGAATTGCAGAACGGTCAGGACCGCGATGACCGCGATCAGGGTCAGCGCGAAGGTCGGCGTTTCCACCTGTAGGCTGCCGCCGGTTTCCGGCGCCACGCGCTTGCGCGCCATCTGCGCGGCCACGATCAGCGGCACGATCAGCGCCGGATAGCGGCCCAGGATCAGCACCAGCGTGCAGGTCAGGTTCCACCACGGAATGCCGTCGCCGAGGCCTTCGAAGCCGGAGCCGTTGTTGGCGAAGGCCGAGGTGTACTCGTAGAACACCTGGCTGATGCCGTGGAAGCCGGGATTGGAGGTGGCGGTGATCGCCGCCGGCATGGCCAGGGTCAACGCGGTGAAGCCGAGCAGCACCAGCGGCTGCAGCAGGATCAGCAAGGCCAGCAGGCGCACTTCGCCGGCTTCGATCTTGCGCCCGAACAGTTCCGGCGTGCGTCCGGTCATCAGCCCGGCCAGGAACACGCTGAGCAGCAGGTACACCAGGAACTGCTGCAGGCCGCAGCCGATGCCGCCCCAGATCGCGTTGACCAGCATGTTGACCATGGCCACGCCGCCGGTCAGCGGCGCCAGCGAATCGTGCATCGCATTGACCGAGCCGTTGGAGGTCTGTGTGGTCAGCGACGACCACGCCGCCGAGGCATCGGCACCGAAGCGCACTTCCTTGCCCTCCATCAGTGCCACGCTGGCGGTACTGGCCGAATGGCCTTCGGACCACACCGACACCGCGGTGGAGGCCAGCGACATCGCCAGCATGCTGCCGAACACCAGCACGGTGAATTTGCGGCGCCCGGTGAACGGGCCGACCATGAACGCGATCGCCACCGGGATCAGCACGATCGCCAGCATCTCCAGCAGATTGGAGAACGGGGTCGGGTTCTCCAGCGCCATCGCGCTGTTCGGGCCGTACCAGCCGCCGCCATTGGTGCCGAGCTGCTTGATCGCCACCATCGCCGCGACCGGGCCGAGCGGGATCTTCTGCGCGGCCATGCCGGCGCTGGCGTCCAGCGGCGTGGCAGTGGGACCGGCCGCCAGCGTGGATGGCACGCCCTGCTGGGTCAGCAGCACGGTCCACAGCAGGCACAGCGGCAGCAGGAAGCGCAGCGTCGGCCGGATCACGTCGGCCCAGTAGTTGCCGACGTCGGCTTCGTCGACGCTGAGCGTCGCCTGCTGGGTCCCAGCGTTCGCGGCGGCCGCTCGCCCACCGAACAGCGCACGCAAGGTCGCCACCACCAGCGCCAGGCCCATCATCGGGGTGACGAACTGCAGCCCGACCACGCCCACCGCCTGCGACAGATACGACAGCTGCGCCTGGCCGGAGTAGTGCTGCTGGTCGGTGTTGGTCAGGAACGAGACCATGGTGTGCAGGGCCACGTCCCAGCGCATGTTCGGCACCGCATCGGGATTCAGCGGCAGCCACGCCTGGGTCACGAACAGGGCGAACACCAGCGCGCCCAGCACCAGGTTGCTGGCCAGGAACGCGCCGGCATAGCCGCGCCAGCTCATGCCGCGCGCTGGATCGGTGCCGAGCAGGCGGTACAGCGGCCGTTCGATCCAGCCGAACAGCGCGTCGCCGCGCATCGGCGCCCCGCGCATCACCTTGGCCAGGTAAAGGCCCAGCGGCCAACCCAGCAGCAGCGCGAGCGCATAGACAAGCAATGTATCGATCATGGCAGTAGCACTCGGCTCAGAAATCTTCGGGACGCAGAATCACGTACAACAGGTAGCCGGCGGCGACGATCACCGCCACGCCGCAGATCAGCGATAGCCAGGTCGGCATGTCATCTCTCCTCAGGACTCAAAAGGTGGCTTGCAGCGCGGCTTCGACCCGCGTGCCGGCCATGTCGGGGAACAGCCGCTCGGCGGCGCGGTCGGTGTCGTGCGCGGTCAGCCGTAGCTCCAGTCCCGGTCCGCCCTGGCGAATGCCGGGCAGGGTGAACACGGCGCTGACCAACCCATGCGTGTAGCGATCCGCGTAGCTGCGGGCGAGCCAGTAATGGCCCAGCGCCGCCTCGACGCGGCAGCGCTCGTTGAACGGGTAGCGCGCGCCGAGCTGCGCGTAGGTGCCGGTGGTGTCGCTGGCCAGCGCATCGTCGGACCAGCCCAGTTGCGCCCACACGCGCTGCTTCCAGGTCACGGCGGCACCCAGCTCGGTCCAGTTCAGCGCGGCGGCCGAGGGGTATTGGTAGCGGGTCAGGTTCGCGTCCCAGACCCAGTCCGGGGTCCACTGGCCGCGCCAGCCGAGCACGCCGTCGACCTCGGTGCTGGCGTGCGGGGTGCTGTCGAACTTGATCGACGAGGCCCACAGCGACGCGTACGCGCCGTTGTCGGCGGCCAGGGCCAGACCGGCCTGGACGGCGGGATCGCCATCGCTCTGGGTGCTGCCGCGCCAGACGTAGTCGCTGGTGAGCGTGGCATTGCCGCTGACGCTGGCGGCGTGCGCGCAGGCGGCGGCGGCCAGCAGCGAAAGCGCAAACGCGCCGCGCGACACGGGCCGGCGGGCGCTGCGGGAAAGCGGGGAAAGCATGACGTGAGGTCCAGGGCGGAACCGTTCCGCCGACCTGGTCATGTTCCGGCGCAGGGCCGTAAAGTCGCTATCGGCCGATACCGGCCGCGGCGTAAATTTCGCGTAATTTCCGCGGCCGCGGGGCGGCGGCAAAGACAGGAAAGGCCGGCATTGCGCCGGCCTTTCCGTCAAACGAACCGTCAGTGCAGCGGCACGCTCAGGCGCGACGGCGCGGCCGCCGGCGAACTGAAGCTGACGCTGCCGCCGAAGCGGCTGGCCGAGGTGTAGCGCGGATCGGTGGTGTCCACCACCAGCACCAGGCGGTTGCCGGCCGGGATCTCGGCGGCGGTCGCCTGCAGCGGCAGGTCGATCGTGGTCGCCACGCCCGGGGTCGCGTTGCGCAGCGAGTACGGCGCGTGGCTCAGCAACTGCGCCACGCCGAGCCCGTTCATGCTGTAGAGATAGGCGAACAGCGACACGTTGGCCTGGCTCGGAGTCACCGTCACCCGCAGCGACGGGCTGCCGGCCAGGCGCTTGGCACTGGTGTACACCGGCCCGCTCCATACCACCGCGCCGTTGCGGTCCACCAGCGGGATCGAGATGGTGACCGGCTGGCCCAGGCCCTGCAGCAGGCCGCTGACCAGCAGCACGCCCGAATCGGCCAGGGTCGGTACGCCGGTGGCGATGCGGTGGCTCCAGCCGTTGCTGGCGCCGCTGCTCAGCGCGCCGGTCGCGATCAGCCCGCTCGGGCGGGTCAGGGCGTAACTGGTGGCGCCGGCCTGCACGCTGTTCCAGTCGGCATAGCGCAGCCAGGTGCCGCCGAGGGTGGCCAGTTGCACCGGCTGCTCGCTGTCCACGCCGTTGGCCTGGCCCTTGAGGTAGTGGTCGAACCAGCGGGTGGTTTCCGTGTACACCTCGTTCGGCAGGCCCAGCGCGCCCGGCAGTTCGGCCGTGGCGTGATCGCCCTGGCTGAACATCAGGTGCTTGGGCACGCTCAGGCGGTTGTACAGGTCGATGTACTGGTTCGGCGGGAACAGGCCGTCGTTGAACGCATTGGCCATCAGCACCGCGGGGCCGTTGCGGTTGAGCGCCTGCACTTCGTTGATCACGCTGCGCTCGCCGGCCTTGGGCAGGAAGCCCTGCACCGCGCCGTCGTAGTCGCCGAGGGCGACCCGCGCGCTGATCTGCGCCAGGTCCGGGCCGGGGCGGCCGGTGATCGCGCCGGACGCCACCAGCAGGTCCACGCCCTGCTGGCTGACGGTGGCGTTCGCGTACAGCGAGGCCTGCAGGTCGGCCCAGCCGCTGAGCGCGGCCACCGCCTTGATCCGCGGATCGCGCGCGGCGGCGAGCAGGCTGGTGCCGGCGCCGTAGGAAATGCCGGAGACGCCGATCGCCCCGGCATTGGCCGGCGTATTGGCCAGCGCCCAGTCGATCACCGCACTGACGTCCTCCACCGTCGGCGGCCCGGCGATATCGATCACGCCGGCCGAATCCCAGAACCCGCGCGAGGTGTAGCTGACCACCACGTAGCCGTCGCTGGCCAGCTCGCTGGCGCGGCCCACGTATTCCAGGTTCGGCAGCGACCAGCTGGCCGGCATCACCACCAGCGGGAACGGCCCGGCGCCCTGCCCCTGCGGCACCAGCACCAGCGCGCCGAGCTTGGTGCCGTCCCAACTGGGGATGGTCTGGTACTGCTTGCTGAAACCGCCGGCGAAGGCGGCGGCGGAGAACAACAGCATCGCGCACAGGGCGATGCAGCGGGACACGGACGTACGCATGTACTGCCTCCCAAACGGCGCCGGGTCGGAATGGCCCAGCTGCCAGAAACGGTTACGGGTAAGCGACGTGGGGAGTCGAGCGTCGCGACCATACCAGTGGGTACGGGAAAGTTCACGCCGCAGTGCGGCACGGTATGGTGGGGCTCTTGTGGCCGCCCAGTAGATCCATCTGTGGTCCACCGTTTCTGCTTCGGCCGGACCCTCATCCGCCCCTGCGGGGCACCTTCTCCCGACGGGAGAAGGGAACGGCGCGGCGTGCTTTAGCCCCTCTCCCACTGGGAGAGGGGTTGGGGTGAGGGTCCGGCGCGAAGCGACTCGCGGAGTTGGGTGTACGAGGCTGCGCCCGGACCCTCATCCGCCCCTGCGGGGCACCTTCTCCCGACGGGAGAAGGGTGTCCTGGTCTAATTCTCGTGGACACCTCGATAGGGGATGATCATGCCCAGCGAGGACTTTGAACGACATGACGCCCCGTATCCGTAGAAATTTCGATACCGCCTTCAAGCTGCAGGTGGTGCAAATGATCCGCGACCAAGGCCTGAGCGTGGGTCAGGTGTGCCGCGATCTGGACTTGGTCGATAGCGCCGTGCGTCGCTGGCTGGCCCAATACGAGGCCGAGCATGCCGGCCAGCCTGGGCAAGGTCGGCCCCTGACCCCCGAGCAGCAACGCATCCGTGAGTTGGAACGGGAGAACCAGCGACTGCGTGAGGACAACAGCTTGTTAAAAAAAGCATCGGCCTTCTTCGCCCGGGAACTGAAATGATCCAGCAGATGATCGATCAGTGGCAGGAGAAGGCCGCAACCGCCCGGCTGTGCCAGCTGCTGGGCGTGAGCCGCTCGGGGCTGTATGCGGCCCGTCGGCGGCGCGCAGCACCGAGGTCCTGCACGCTCGCTGCGCCGTTGCAGGCGGCCTTCCAGGCCAGCGGCGGCAACTACGGCAGCCGCCGGCTGAGCGCGAGCCTGAAGGCCCAGGGCCTGCCCGCCGGTCGCCATCGAGTCCGCCGCCTGATGAAGCAGCAGGGACTGAAGGCGCGCTGGAGGCGCAAGTTCGTCCATACCACCGACAGCCGACACGAGATGCCGGTGGCGGACAACCATCTGGATCGGCGCTTCAACCCGGACGCCCTCGACCAGGCCTGGGTGGCCGATATCACCTACATCCGCACCGAGCGCGGCTGGCTGTACCTGGCCGCGGTGCTGGACCTGTACTCGCGCAAGGTGGTGGGCTGGGCGATGGCGCCGACCATGCCGGCCGAGCTGGTCTGTACCGCCTTGCAGATGGCCATTGCCCTGCGCCAGCCCAAGCCGGGGCTGATCGTGCATAGCGACCGCGGCAGCCAGTACGCCAGCCAGGCCCACCGCGACCTGCTGACCAAGCACAAGCTGGTGGCCAGCATGAGCCGCAAGGGCAACTGCTGGGACAACGCGGTGATGGAGCGGTTCTTCCTGAGCCTGAAAATGGAGCGCGTCTGGCAGCGTCGCTACACCAACCCCAACGAGGCCATCGCCGACATCACCCACTACATCGTCGGCTTCTACAACACCCACCGCCTGCACTCCACCCTCGGCTATCGATCTCCAGCCGACTACGAGAAAGCCACCACCTGAAATCCCCTATCCACGTGTCCACCAAAACTTGACCACAACAGGGAACGGCGCGGTGTGCTTTAGCCCCTCTCCCACCGGGAGAGGGGTTGGGGTGAGGGGACGGCGCGAAGCGACTCGCGGATTTCCGCTAACCGGCGAAAAAATGCTCGTAGCCGCGCCGCGGCGGCTGCCACGGCTGGCCGTCAGCGTCGCGCACGACGATACCGCCGCCGGCGACGATGCGCCCGATCGGCGTCGCCTGCTCGCCGATCGCCTGCAATGCCTGCACGATCGCCGCGCGTTGCGCCGGCGCGGCGGTGAAGCACAGCTCGTAGTCGTCGCCGCCGCCCAGTTGCCAGGCGTGCACCTGCGCGGCGCTCGCCTCCGCCGGCGCGGCGACCACCGGCAACGCGGCCAGCCACAGTTCGGCGCCGACGCCGCTGCGCGCGCAGATGTGGTCCAGGTCGGCCAGCAGGCCGTCGGAAATGTCCACGCAGGCGTGCGCCAGGCCGCGCAAGCGCCGCCCGGCCTGCACCCGCGGCGACGGCCGCAACAGGCGCTGGCGCAGATGCTCGTGGACCGGATCGGCGGCCGCACGCGTCACGTCCAGGCGCCCGGCCTGCCACAGGGCCAACGCCGCGGCAGCCTCGCCCGGACGGCCGCTGACCCAGATCTCGTCGCCCGGCTGGGCGCCGTCGCGGCGCAGCGCCGCGCCGGGCGCCACGCTGCCGATCGCGGTGACCGACAGCGACAGCGGCCCGCGCGTGGTGTCGCCGCCGGCCAGCACGATGCCGTGCGCATCGGCCAGCGCGAAGAAGCCGTCGGCGAAGGCATCGATCCAGCGCGCATCCTCGTGCGGCAACGACAGCGACAGCGTGCACCAGCGCGGCTGCGCGCCCATCGCGGCGAGGTCGGACAGGTTCACCGCCAGCGTCTTCCAGCCCACATCGGCAGGCGCGGTCTCCGCCGGAAAGTGCACGCCGGCGTTGAGCGTGTCGGTGGTGATCGCCAGTTGCTCGCCCGGCGGCGGCTGCAGCAGCGCCGCATCGTCGCCGATGCCCAGCGGCACGTCCGCGTGCGTCCCGATCCGGGCACGCAGGCGATCGATCAGATCGAATTCAGGCATTTTGGGAGCCGGGATTGGGGATTCGGCATTGGGGATTGGCGACAGCCAGGCCACAGCCGTGGCTCGGGAGGGAATGCAGCGCCTGCGAATCCCCAATCCCAAATGCCCAATCCCGCGCCGTTAGGCGCCCGCGCCACCCGACTCCACCGTGCGCCATTCCAGCGCGGCGCGGTCGAGCACGCCGTTGACGTAGGTGTGGCCGTGTTCGGAGCCGAAACGCTTGGCGGTCTCGATCGCTTCGTTGATCACCACGCGGTACGGCACGTCGTGCCGGTGCAGCAGTTCGTAGGCGGCCAGGCGCAGCACCGCGCGCTCGATCGCGTCCACTTCCTCGACCGTGCGGTCCAGGTAGCCGACCAGCGCCGCATCCAGTTCGGCGCGGTGCTTGAGCACGCCTTCGACCAGATTCTCGAAATAGACCAGGTCGGCGATCTCGTGCGCCTGCTCGTGCGCGAACTGCGCGATCACATGCTGCGCGGTGCCGCCGGCGATCTGCCAGGCGTAGATCGCCTGCAGCGCACGCCGGCGCGCGCGCGAACGCAGCACCGGATCGACGCCGTCGCGGCGGGCATGCTTGTGGCCAGCGGACTTGTTCACGGCAGCAGCTCCAAAAGATTGACCATCTCCAGCGCGGTCAGCGCCGCTTCCTCGCCCTTGTTGCCATGGCTGCCGCCGGCGCGCGCCTCGGCGTCCTCGACCTGCTCCACCGCCAGCACGCCATTGAGTACCGGGATGCGGAAATCCAGCGACACCCGCAGCAGGCCCTGGGCGCAGCCATCGGCCACGTGTTCGTAGTGGCGGGTGTCGCCGCGGATCACGCAGCCCAGCGCGATGATCGCCGCGTGCCGGCCGGTGGCGGCCAGGCGCGCGGCGGCCAGCGGCAGTTCCCACGCGCCGGGCACGCGGATCACGTCCACCGCGTCGTCGGCGATACCGTTGCCGGACAGGCTCGCGCGCGCGCCGGCGACCAGCACGTCGGTGATGCGTGCGTTCCAGCGGCTGGCGATGATCGCGAACCGGGCCGCTTCGGGAGCGCGGAGGTCGCCTTCGTAGTGGGTCATGGCGGTGGCAGGTCCAGGGGGTGGGAGAGTTTAGCAGGCGGCTTGCCTGGGACTCGGGACTCGGGACTCGGAAGAGCTTAGAGCACGGTGAGCGCGTGCCAGCGGAGGAATCAGCCTTTTCCGGGTCCCGGGTCTCGAGTCCCGAGTCCCGGCTCAACGTGTTCCACCACCTCCAGCCCGAACCCGGCCAGCCCGACCTGGCGGCGCGGCGTGCCCAGCACGCGCAGCTTGCCCAGGCCCAGGTCGGCCAGGATCTGGCTGCCGGCGCCGTTGCGCCGCCACTGCCCCACGTCCTTGCTGTTGGCGACCACGTCCGGCTGCTTGCGCAGCCGCGCCAGCAGCGCCTGGCTGTCGCGCGGCGCCGACAGCACCACCATGACCCCGCTGTCGGCCGCGGCGATCGCGCGCAGCGCGTCGCTGGCGGCCACGCCGAAATCGTCGCGGCGCCAGTGCAGCAGGTCGGCCAGCGGGTTCTCCACCTGCACCCGCACCAGGGTCGGCGTTTCGGCGTCCGGGGCGCCACGGACCAGCGCGAAATGCAGGTCGTGGGCGATGCGGTCGCGGTAGGTGACCAGGGTGAAGCTGCCGAATTCGGTCTCGATGGCGCGCTCGTCGATGCGCTCGACGGTGTGCTCGGTGGCCAGGCGGTAGGCGATCAGGTCGGCGATCGAGCCCATCTTCAGCCCGTGCAGGCGCGCGAATTCTTCCAGCTGCGGGCGCCGCGCCATGCTGCCGTCGGGATTGAGCACCTCCACCAGCACCCCGGCCGGTTCCAGCCCCGCCAGCAGCGGCAGGTCGCCAGCGGCCTCGGTGTGGCCGGCGCGGGTCAGCACGCCGCCGGGCTGGGCGATCAGCGGGAAGATGTGGCCCGGCTGGCTCAGGTCGTGCGGCTTGGCGTCGGGTTTGACCGCGGTGCGCACGGTATGCGCGCGGTCGTAGGCCGAGATGCCGGTGGTGACGCCCTCGGCGGCCTCGATGCTGACGGTGAAGTTGGTGTGGAACTGCGCGGTGTTGTGCTGGACCATCGGCGCCAGCCCGAGCTGCGCACAGCGCTCGCGGGTCAGCGACAGGCACACCAGGCCGCGCGCATGGGTGACCATGAAATTGATGTCCGAGGGCTTGACCAGCTCGGCGGCCATGATCAGGTCGCCCTCGTTCTCGCGATCCTCGTCGTCGACGATGACCACCATGCGGCCGGCGCGGAGTTCCTCCAGCAGTTCGGGGACGGGGGCGAAGTTCAGGCTGGGGGTGGTGGATGGCGACATGAGGGACTCGCAGAAGACGGAAGGCGCCGCGCGCCGCCGCGGGCAGCGGCGACGATGCGGCAGGCGACAGGCGCGGCGGAACTCAGTCCTGGCGGCCGTGCAGCAGGCGTTCGACGTAGCGCGCGACCAGATCGATCTCCAGGTTCACCGCCGCGCCGACCGCGGTATGCGCGAACGCGGTGTTCGCCACCGTGTGCGGGATCAGCGCCACCTCGAAGCCGGCAGCGTCCACTTCGTTGACGGTCAGGCTGACCCCGTCCACGCAGATCGAGCCCTTCTTGGCGATGTAGCGCAGCAGCGCCGGTGGTGCGGCGAAGCGCCAGCGCTGCGCGCGCGCATCGTCATGGACCGACTGCACCGTGCCCAGGCCATCGACATGGCCGCTGACCAGGTGCCCGCCGAGCCGGTCGCTCGGGCGCATCGCCCGCTCCAGGTTCAGCGCCGCGCCTTCGGCGAGCGCGCCGAGCGTGGTCAGGGCCAGGGTTTCGGTGGACGCATCGGCCTGGAACGACGCCGCGTCGAAGGCCACCACGGTCAGGCACACGCCGTTGACCGCGATGCTCTCGCCGAGCTGCACGTCGGCGAACGGCAGGCTGCCGGTGGCAAAGGTGAAGCGGATATCGCCGCCCTGCGGCTGGCGCGCGGCCAGGCGGCCGACGCCTTCGATGATTCCGGTGAACATAAAACGTTTCTCGCAAGCATGGTGAGCGAAAAACGCCACAAGGCAAACAGGCGCGCGCACAGCCGCAAGGCTGCGCGAAGGCCGTCTTCTTTCATCCGGACTATACCGTCGGCTCCGGCATCGGACCGGATCTGCTGACCTTGCGTCCCCGAACCGCACCCGTGTGCCGGCCCGACGACCCAAGCGCTCGCGGGCTCGTGCGCGAACGCACCTACCGCCGGTGGGGAATCGCACCCCGCCCTGAAGACGTTTGTGGTTGCCGGCGAACCGGCTCGCGCATTCTAGCAGGGCGCAACATGGCGGCCGCTGCGGCGGGGCGGGCCACCGATGGGACGTAGCGTCGCGACGAAGGCGGCAACCTTGCGCCGTGGCGGCAGCGCGCCGGCGCAGCAGAGGCCGGTTGCCGTTACCCGGCGTCCGTCGCCGCCGGCCGCAGCAGCAGGCGCAGGTCGTCGCCGACCTGGCGCGTCTCCAGCAACTGCAGCGGCACGCGCTGCGCCATCGTGTCGATGCCCAGCCCGGCCAGCAGCGGGCGCGCGGCGTCGCCGAGCAGCAGCGGCGCCAGGTACACCAGCACTTCGTCGACCAGGCCGGCGCGCAGCAGCGCGCCGCTCAGGGTCGCGCCGGCCTCGACCTGGACCTCGTTGATGCCGCGCGCGGCGAGCAACTGCAGCACCGCGCCCAGATCGAAGCGGCCGGCCTGCAGCGCGACCGCGGCGAACTCGATCCCGGGCAGCGAGGGCGGCGCCACGCCCGGCGCATGCAGGTACAGGGTCGGCGCCGCGGCGTCGCGCACCTTGGCCTGCTGCAGCGTGCGCAGCTGCGCATCCAGCACCACGCGCAGCGGCGGCACGACCTCGGCACCATCGTCCAGGCGCACGCTCAGCGACGGGTCGTCGGCCAGCACGGTACCGGCGCCGGTGAGGATCGCCCCGGCGCGCGCGCGCCAGCGCTGCACGTCCTGGCGCGCGGCCGCGCCGGTGATCCATTTCGATTCGCCGCTGGCCAGCCCGGTGCGTCCGTCCAGGCTGGCGCCGAGCTTGATCCGCAGCCACGGTCGGGCGCGCTCCACCCGCGACAGGAAGCCACGGTTCAGCGCGCGCGCCTGCGCTTCCATCAGCCCGCAGCGAACCTCGACGCCGGCTTCGCGCAGCAGCGCGAAGCCGCCGCCGTTGACCTGCGGAAACGGATCGGCCATCGCCGCCACCACCCGCGCCACCCCGGCCTCGATCAGCGCCAGCGCGCACGGCGGGGTGCGCCCGTAATGCGCGCACGGTTCCAGGGTCACGTAGGCGGTGGCGCCGCGCGCGCCCGCGCCGGCGGCGCGCAGCGCGAACACCTCCGCATGCGGGCCGCCGGCGCGCTGGTGGAAGCCCTCGCCCACCACCGCGCCGTCGCGCACGATCACGCAACCGACCATCGGGTTGGGACGCGTGGTGTAGGCGCCGCGCTCGGCCAGGCGCAGCGCCTGCGCCATGTGCCGATGATCGTCGGCGGAGAAATCGCTCATGACGTCCGCGCTCACGACGTCCGCGCTCATGCGCTCTGCGCCGGTGCCGCCAGCGCGCCGGCGTCGATGCGCATCACCGTCACCTGCAGCGGCCCCAGCGGCAGCTGCACATGCGGCTGCCAGCCCAGGCCTTCGTAGTACGGCACCAGCCGCGGTTCGCAATACAGATACAGATGGCCCACCTGCAGCCGCGCTGCGGCCTGCACGCAATGCGCGACCAGCCGCGCGCCGACGCCGCCGCTGCGCGCCTGCGGGCGCACGTACAGCGTCGCCAGCCACGGCGAGAACTGGCGGATGCGCGCATCGTCGTTCTGCAGCAGGCTGACCGAACCGAGCCAGTCGTCGCCCTCGAGCGCGATCCAGCTGGTCGGGATGCGGCTGTCGCAGCGATGGCTGCGCAGGTCGGCCTCGGCCTCGACCACGTTCCACTCCGGCAGCATCTCGCCGAAGGCCTGCAGGTGTTCGCGGGCCAGCGCCGGAATGTGCTGCGGCGCCTCGGCCAGGCAGACGATGCGCATGCCGCCCTCAGCGCTTGCCGGACTTGTCGCCCGGCTTGTCGGCACGGACCAACTCCAGCAGCGGCAACTGCTCGCTGCCCACCGGCAGCTCGCGCTCGAGCTTCTCGATCTCCTCGCGGAAATCGGCCACGTCCTGGAAGCTGCGGTAGACCGAGGCGAAGCGCACGTAGCCGACGTGGTCGAGCTTGCGCAGCTCGGCCATCACGTACTCGCCGACGCGGATCGACGGCAATTCGCGCTCGCCGGACATGCGCAGCTGGTGCACCACCGCGCGCACCGCCGCCTCGATCTGCTCCTCGGCCACCGGCCGCTTCTGCAGCGCGCGATCGAAGCTGGTGCGCAGCTTGCGCGCATCGAAGGCCTCGCGGCCACCGTCGCTCTTGATCACCGTCGGCAGTTTCAGCTCGATCGTCTCCAGCGTGCTGAACCGTTCGCCGCACGCCTCGCACTCGCGGCGGCGACGGATCGTCGCGCCGTCCTCGGACACCCGCGAATCGATCACGCGGGTGTCGGTGTGCTGGCAAAAAGGGCAATGCATCAGGAAAGCCGGGACTCGGGACCCGGGACTCGGGACTCGGGGAAAAGCGCAATCCATCGACCTGCCAGCATGACGGCCATGCAGGCAGGCGCGGGAGCCGGCGCTTTGCCGAGTCCCGAGTCCCGAGTCCCGAGTCCCGACACCTCAGCCATACACCGGATACTTCCGGCACTGCGCGGTCACCGCGTCGCGCACGCGGGCGATGACCGCGGCGTCGGCCGGGGCGTCGAGCACGTCGGCGATCCAGTTGGCCAGGTCGATGCTGTCCTGCTCCAGGTAGCCGCGGGTGGTGATGGCCGGGGTGCCCAGGCGCAGGCCCGAGGTCACGAACGGCGAACGCGGGTCGTTGGGCACCGAGTTCTTGTTGACGGTGATGTGGGCCTTGCCCAGCGCCGCTTCCGCGTCCTTGCCGGACACGTCCCTGCCGATCATGTCCACCAGCATCAGGTGGTTCTCGGTGCCGCCGGAGACGATCTTGTAGCCGCGCGCGATCAGCGTGTTGGCCATCGCCTGCGCGTTCTTCACCACCTGCTGCTGGTAGTCCCTGAACTCCGGCTCCAGCGCTTCCTTGAACGCCACCGCCTTGGCCGCGATCACATGCATCAGCGGACCGCCCTGGATGCCCGGGAACACGATCGACTGCAGCTTCTTGACCAGCTCCTCGCTGGCGCCCTTGGCCAGGATGATGCCGCCGCGCGGGCCGCGCAGGGTCTTGTGGGTGGTCGAGGTGACCACGTGCGCATGCTCCAGCGGGCTCGGATACACGCCGGCGGCGACCAGGCCGGCCACGTGCGCCATGTCCACGAACAGCACCGCGCCGACCTGGTCGGCGATGGCGCGGAAGCGCGCCCAGTCGATCTTCTGCGAATACGCGGAGAAGCCGGCCACGACCATCTTCGGCTTGTGCTCCAGCGCCAGCCGCTCGACTTCGTCGTAGTCGATCAGGCCCTGCTCGTTCACGCCGTACTGCACCGCGTTGAACAGCTTGCCGGAGACGTTGACCTTGGCGCCGTGGGTCAGGTGGCCGCCGTGGGCCAGCGACATGCCCAGGATGGTGTCGCCGGGCTGCAGCAGCGCCAGGTACACCGCCTGGTTGGCCTGCGAACCCGAATGCGGCTGCACGTTGGCATAGTCGGCGCCGAACAGCTGCTTGACCCGGTCGATCGCCAGCTGCTCGGCGATGTCGACGAATTCGCAGCCGCCGTAGTAGCGCTTGCCCGGGTAGCCCTCGGCGTACTTGTTGGTCAGCTGGCTGCCCTGGGCCTGCATCACCAGCGGGCTGCAGTAGTTCTCGCTGGCGATCAGCTCGACATGGTCTTCCTGGCGGCCGGCTTCGGCGGCGATGGCCTGGGCCAGTTCGGGATCGTAGGTTTCGATGCGGGCGGCACGCGGGAACATCGGGTCTCCAGGGGCATGGACAAAAGGCAGACCGCTAGTTTAAGCCCCGCGCAGGGCCGGCGGCGAACCAAAACGACGACGGCCTCCCGAAGGAGGCCGTCGTGGCGTGCCGTGCGGCCCGGATCAGCGGCCGTTGAGCACCAGGTCGGCGATGATGCCGCTGGCGATGGCGACCATCAGCAGGTTGCCGCGGTCGTCGCGCACCCAGCGGTAGCCGTACGGCGGGCGCCGCACCTGGTAGCGGTCGTAGTCGTAGACCACGTAGTTGGGACCGTAATAACGCTGGCCGCGCGCCCACGGCGGCGGAATCGGCGGACCCGGGCGGTAGTAGACGACGTCCGGACGGCTGCGGTAACCGTCGCGATAGCCCTGGCCGTAATAGCGGCGGTCGTCGTAGCGTTCGCGCTCGCGCCAGCCGCGGTCGCGGTCGTCGTCGCGCCGGTCGTGGTCGCGGTCGTGCCAACCGCGGGGATCGCGATCGTCCCAGCCGTCGCGGGCGAACGCCGCGGGCGCCATGAAACCCAGCGCCAGCAGGGACGAAAGGGCAAGGGTGGCAATGCGTTTGATGTTCATGGCTGCTCCGTCACTTTTGGTGTCACGACTGCATTAATGCGCTTGGCGTCTGAACCGCTTCCTGCTGGAACCGGTTACGCATTCAGCTTTCCCGAAACGGGTAAGCGCGCATTACGTTTCGGCCCTCTTCTTCCTGTCCGCAGCGGCATTTCGACGCGATCGGCCACGCATGCCGCGATCCAAGACCGCTCCAGCGCGCTTGTCCCGGCCTGCGCGTCCGCGCTCGGTGACGATGCGCTCAGTGGCGGTGGGCCGGCGCGGCGACCCCGGCCGACTGCGCATGCAGTTGCAGCAGCGCGACCCGCGCCGCCTCGTCGGCAGGCAGGTACACCACCAGCCGATTGCCGTTGCGCGGCGCCGACCACCAGTTGACCTGCTGCAGGTGCAGTTCGCCCGCCTGCGGGTGGTGGAAGCGCTTGAGCTGGTTTTCCACCCCGCGCACCTCGCGCCGCTGCTGCCACAAGGCGTCGAACTCGGGCGAGGCGGCGCGGTAGCGCGCCAGCAGGCGCTCCCAGGCCGGCTCGCCCAGGTGCTCGCCCATGGCGGCGCGCAACAGCGCCACCATGTGCTGCAGGACGTTGTCCCGATCGGCCAGGCGGGCGCGCCAGTGCGGATTGGTGAACGCCTGGTAGACGCAGTTGCGGTCGGCGTCCGGCAGATCGGCCAGGGTCACCCCCATCAGCCGCTCGAAGGCCGGGTTGGCGCCGAGAATGTCGAAGCGCGGACTCTGCAGCATCGCCGGCCAGGGGCCGAGCTGATCGAGCAACATGCGCCCGGTGTCGGTCAACCGCTCGCACAGCGGCTGCAGTCGGGGCGCCGCATCGCCCAATCCGGCCAGCGCCAGCACGTGCCCGGTTTCCACCTCCGAGCACTGCAAGGCGCCGGCGATGGCGGTCAGCACGCGTGCGGAGGCGCGCACTGGCCGTCCCTGTTCGAGCCAGGTGTACCAGGTGACGCCGACGTCGGCGAGCGCGGCCACCTCCTCGCGGCGCAGGCCCGGCGTGCGGCGCCTGCCGGCACGCGGCAGGCCCAGCCGCGCCGGATCCAGGCTCTCGCGGCGCGCCCGCAGGAAGGCGCCGAGCGCGCGTGCGCGTTCGGCCGCCAGCGCAGCAGCGTGCGCGGCAACGGCGCCACCGTCCGCCGCGTCGGTCATGGGATTCACCCGATCACTCAACATCTTGCTGTTCTCCCTGTTCCACCGCCGCGATCCCAGCCCCAGGCAGGAAGCACCAATACCAGGATAAATAACTACTTGTACCAGTTTAAGTGGTCCGGATACTGCGCGCCATGACCACCTCCTCCGCTCCCGCCGCCGTGCCCCATTCGCTCGATCGCCTCGACCGGCAGCCGCCTGCATGCGCCTGCCCCAGCGCCTCGCCGCCGACGCTGGGCGCCTGGGGCCTGGCGATCCTGCTGCTCGGGCAGATGCTGCCGCTGATCGATTTTTCCATCATCAACGTCGCCCTGGGTTCCATCGCCCACACGCTGCACGCCTCGGCGACGGCGCTGGAACTGATCGTGGCGGTGTACGGCGTGGCGTTCGCGGTGGGCCTGGCCGCGGGCGGGCGGCTGGGCGACAACCTGGGCCGGCGCCGGGTGTTCGCCGCCGGCGTGCTGCTGTTCGCGGTGGCCTCGCTGCTGTGCGGACTGGCCGGGTCGGTGCCCGCCCTGCTCGCCGGCCGCGTGCTGCAGGGCCTGGGCGCGGCGCTGGCGGTGCCGCAGATCCTCGCCACCATCCACGTCAGCCTGCGCGGCGCGGCGCATGCGCGGGCGCTGGCGCTGTACGGCTCGCTGGGCGGAATCGCCTTCGTCATCGGCCAGGTGCTGGGCGGCACCCTGGTCACGGCCGACATCGCCGGTTCCGGCTGGCGCGCCATCTTCCTGATCAACCTGCCGTTCTGCGTGCTGGCGCTGGCGGGCCTGCGCGCGGTGCCGGAGACGCGCGCGGCGCGGCGGATGCCGCCCGACCTGGCCGGCGCCGGGTTGCTGGGGCTGTTCCTGGCCTGCCTGCTGCTGCCGCTGGCGCTCGGCCCCACCCTGCATTGGTCGGCGCCGTGCCTGGCGGTGCTGGCCGCGAGCGTGCCCTTGCTGGCGGCGCTGGCCCGCACCGAAGCCTGGCAGCAGCGCCGTGGCCGCGTGCCGCTGCTGCCGCCGGCGCTGCTGCGCCTGCCCAGCGTGCGCTTCGCGCTGCTGCTGGGCGGGGTGTTCTTCGCCTGCTGGAGCGGCTTCATGTTCGTGCTTGCGCTGACCTTGCAGTCCGGCGCCGGGCTGTCGCCGCTGCAGTCGGGCAATGCCTTCATCGTGCTCGGCGCGGCGTACTTCTGCTCGGCGCTGGTCAGCGCGCGCGGGGTGGCCCGGTTCGGGCTGCTGCCGACGTTGCTG